>NZ_JAIQDE010000038.1 GCF_020037015.1 Corallococcus sp. AS-1-6
CTCACGTACCTGCTGGAGCACGGCCGGGAGGAGCTGCTCCACCGCTTCAACCGGACCCACCCCGGCCACCTGTCCAAAGCCTGGCGCCAGCCCGTGGTGTAGCTACCGCATCCCCAGCACCAGCCACACCGCCAGCGCTCCATACAGCGGCACGTTGAGCGCCAGCGTCAGCCGGTTGATGCGCCGGAACCGCTCCTGCTCCGCGTCCGCGAACCACACGCCGTCCTCGCCGGTGGTGCGTCCCTCCACGGCCTGGTGGAACAGCGCCGCGTACGCCACCTCCACCATCAGGCTCACCAGCACCAGGCCCACCAACGCCAGCGCCCACACATCGCGCCCATCGAGCACTCCGGCCCACTTCTCCCCGGTGTACACGAGCCCCGCCCCCACCAGCGCGATGCACCCCAGGTCATGGCCCACGCCATACGGTGGCCGCCAGTTGCGCGACACATAGAGCATGTAGAGCTCCGCGGCACCGCGCAGCCACATGGACACCGCGAACGCCCCCAGCACGAGGCGCGCCTCCAGCGGCACGGACGCATCCAGCGCCACCAGCGGGCACACCAGGAACCAGAGGAACACCGCGTACAGCAGCCACGCCAGCTTCGGCCCGGAGATGCGCCCACCCCGGCCGCCCTGCGCGTTCTGCCGGCGCCGGAACCCCAGCGCCACGCTCGCGCACGCCAGCAACGCCACCACCAGGAACACCCGCGTCGACGAAGTGAGCATCAGGAGGAACGGGGCCGGGGATAGTGATGGGGAAACCGCTCGACGTACCACGCGCGAAGCCGGGGCAGGTGCGTGAGGGACACCTGCGGGTGCAGGTGATGCACCACGTGCATCCCGATGTGCCGGGGCGCCAATGCCAGCCGCCCCCACCACCCGAGCCCATGGTCGCGGGTGCACGCGAACACATCCCCCAGCGTCCGCCCCTGTACGGGCGCGGCGGTGTGCTCCGCGAGCAGCCGGTACGCGTTGAACCCGGACGCCACCAGCAACGGCACCCCATATCCCCACAGCACCGCCGAAGGCCACCGCACCGCCAGCGCCAGCACGCCCAGGTGGAACAGCACCTGCCCCACCTCCGCCCGAACACACGCCGCCACCTCCGCGTCGCGTGAAAGCACCCGCCCGGAGCGGTCCTGGAGGAACACGCGCCCATACGCCGTGCGCAGCGAAGGCAGCACCCACGCGCAGAGCCCTACCGGTCCCCGCAGCACCCAGCCGGGAATCACGCTCAGGAGCAGGAACCACCGCCACGCCGTGCGCAGCGGTCCTCCATCCGGAGGCTTGCGGTACGGATCCGACGGCAGCCCCGCGTCACGGTGATGGCGAAGGTGGTGGTAGCGCATCGCCGCCAGCGTGGACGCGATGGGATATCCCGCGACGGCCTCCAGCAGACACAGTCTCCATTCGCGTCTTCGCGAAGGCAGGTGGACCGCGTCATGAAGCAGGACGCCCAGGGCATGCAGCCGTCCCGCGACGGCGAGCACCGCCAACGGCCTCAGCACCGGAGGAGCCCAAGCCATGACCGCCCACCCCAGGGCCATCCCCGCCCACTCCACGGCCGCCAGGCGCAGCAGTCCGGAGGGCGTTGCGGGAACGAGCAGCTCGCGAGGCACCGCCGCGCGGCGAGGCAGGGAAGAGGACATCGGGTGCCAGGACTCCACGCATGGGCGCCGGACGCAAGCCCCGCGCGGATTGGACACCCGGAGACGGGCGCGGCACGCTCCGCGCGTGCACCGGGACGGTCAATCATGAGTGTGGATGTGCCGACGCAGCCGGCCCTCGCGGGCACGCGCGTGGAGTGGGGCGGCTGGGTCTTCCCCCGCTGGAACGACCCGCGGCTGCCCTTCGCGGCGCTGCTCACGCTCTACGGCGTGCTGGGCTTCACCTTCTTCGGCTTCAACCGCAGCCCCGGGCAGATGGCCTTCCTGGTCGTCTCCGGCACGCTGCTGGACGCGGTCCTGGGCTGGGTGCTCAAGCGGCGCAAGGAGCTGCCGCTCTCCGCGTACATCTCGTGCTGCTCGCTGGCGCTGCTGCTGAACTACTCGCACGCGAGCACGCTCTTGTGGCTGCCGGTGTGGCTGGCCATCGGCTCCAAGTACGTGCTGACCTTCCAGGGGCGGCACGTCTTCAACCCGTCGATGTTCGCGGTGGCCGTGTCGCTGCTCACCACGCGCGAGCTCATCACCGCCGCGCCGGCCTATCAGTGGGCCAACGGCGAGGTCGCGCTGTCGGCCTTCATCGTGATGGCGGCGCTGGTGCTGTTCTTCTTCCGCGTGGGGCGCGGCTGGCTGGTGGTGAGCTTCCTGACCTTCTACGCGCTCCAGACGGCGCTGCGAGCGTTCATCCTCCGCCACCACCTGCCGCCGGAGGTGCTGTTCCTGGGCACGCTGGGCGCGCCGTCGTTCTTCATCTTCGTCTTCTACATGCTCACCGACCCGGCGACGTCACCCGCGACGCCGAAGGCCCAGGTGCTGGTCGCACTGGCCATCACCTGCGTGGACCTGGTGCTGCACCTGAAGGAGAGCGTCTACACGTTCTTCTACGCGGCGCTCACCGTGGCCACCTGCCGCTTCGTGTTCATGCACGCGCGCGAGCTGTGGCGCACCCGGGGCGCGTCGCTGCGCCGGCTCCTGGCCCCGGACATGGTCAAGCGCGTGGGCGTGGTGGGGGGACTCGGGGCGGTGCTGGCCACGGGCTACGCGGTGTCGGCGGCGCAGGGGGAGCGCCAGGCGCCGCTCGCGTTCCGCCTGGACGCGCAGGACCTCCAGCAGGCGGGCCTGGACTCGCGGATGGGACACACGCTGGAGGAGCTGGATCCGCGCGTGGCCCACGTCGCCAAGTGGCTGGTTGCCGTAGGCGACGCGGTGGCCACCGGCGACTTCGACGGGGACGGCAGGCTGGACCTGTTCCTCACGCACCCGCTGGGCACGCCGGAGCACCACGCGGGCCTGTACCGCAACCTGGGCGGGCTGCGCTTCGAGCGCGTCCCCGTGCCCGCGCTGGAGCGCTTCGCCACCCGCTACAAGGAGGAGGGGCTGGCGGGCGGCGGGACGTTCGTGGACTGGGATGGGGACGGGGACCTGGACCTCGCGGTGGCGGTGGCCTTCGGGCCGGTGCGCCTGCTGCGCAACACGCTGCGAGAGACGGGCACGGCGGGCTTCGAGGACGTGACGGAGTCCGCGGGCGTGACGGACCACGCGGTGAGCCTGGGGCTCACGTTCCTGGACTACGACCGTGATGGGCACCTGGACCTGCTGGTGCTCAACGCGATGGCCACGCACCTGCCGGACTACCCGGAGCCCGCGCCGCCGCTCAACCTCTTCAAGCTGCCGGAGCCGGAGTCCGCGGGGGACCGCCGCATGCTGCGCTTCATGCATGACGGCTGGCACAACGCGAACAACGGCGGGAAGAACGCGCTCTACCGGGGCCGGGGGGACGGCACGTTCGAGAAGCAGGACGTGGACGCGCTGGGCCTGAAGGAGACGCACTGGTCGCTCGCGGTGAGCACGGTGGACCTGAACCACGACGGGTGGACGGACCTCTACGTGGCCAACGACTTCGGGCCGGACGACCTCTACCTGAACGAGGGCGGGCGGCACTTCCGGCACCTCGTGGGCGACCGCTTCGGGGAGATTGGCCGCGACACGTACAAGGGCATGAACGCGAGCGTCGCGGACTTCGACCGCAACGGTTGGTTGGACGTGTACGTGTCCAACGTGCACCACTCGCTCCAGGCGGAGGGCAGCCTGCTGTGGATGGTGGGGCCGGGCGAGGACGCCTTCGTGCCCCGCTTCCAGGACGAGGCCACCTTCCGGGGCGCGCTGAACGAGCGCCGCTTCGGCTGGGGCGCGGCGGCGGGGGACCTGGATGATGACGGGTGGCCGGACCTGGTGCAGGCGAACGGCATGGTGGACGCGCGCCTGGACGCGGAGAAGTGGCGCATCCCGGCGGGACAGCGCAACGACTACTGGTACGTGAACCACAAGCTGATGCAGTCCGGCCCGGAGGTGCACACGTACGCGGACAAGTGGGGCGACATCCGGGGCCGCGTGCTCTATCCGAACGAGGCGCGCCGCGTGTACCTCAACCTGGGCGACGCGAGGCCGGGACACTTCGTGGACGTGGCGAAGGAGGTGGGCATCGAGGCGCCGGACAACTCGCGAGGCGTGTTGATGGCGGACCTGGATGACGACGGCGACCTGGACGTGCTCATCACCAACCAGCACGCGCCGGTGTCGCTGTACCGCAACACGCTGCGAGCCAGCGCCACGGACGCGAAGCCGGCTGCTCACTTCGTCGGGCTGTCGCTGGTGGGGGACGGTCAGCGCACGCACCGGAGCGCGGTGGGCACGCGCGTGGTGGTGTCCTACGAGGAGAACGGCCAGCGCGTGGAGCAGGTGCGCGAGGTGGGTCTGATGGGCGGGTTCTCCGCGTCGGCGGATCCGCGGCTGCACTTCGGTCTGGGGCGTCACGCGGGGCCGGTGAAGGCGGTCATCCACTGGTATGGCGCGCCGCCGCAGGAGGTGACGTTGGAGGCGGACCGCTACCAGGAGGTGCGCCAGCCTCCCGCGCCCACGGCGTTGCGGGGAGGGCCCTGAGGCGATGCTCTCCGCGATGAAGGGCACCACGGTGCGGCGGGAGGACCTGGACGCCGGCACCCGGGCGCGGATGTTGGCGCTGATGCAGTGCTGCTACGTGGGCGTGAGCGCCGAGCGCTTCCACGCGGACCTGGACGCGAAGCAGTGGGTGTTCCTGCTGCACGCCCGGCGCACGCGGGAGTTGGTGGGGTTCAGCACGGTGCGGGTGGCGGAGGAGGACGGTGTGGAGGTGCTGTACTCGGGAGACACGGTCATCCATCCGGACTGGTGGGGCCACAAGACGTTGCAGGTGGTGTTCGGGAGGTTGTTGCTCGCGCGCAAGCTGCGCCGGCCGTGGAGGCCGCTGTACTGGCTGCTCCTGTCGGGCGGATACAAGACGTACCTGTTGGCGGTGAACTACTTCCCGCGCACGCATCCGCGCCGGGACTGGACGCCGCCGGAGGGGCGCTCGGAGTTCCTGCACGGGCTGGCGACGCGGTGGTTCGGCGCGCAATACGACGCGGCGAAGGGGACGCTGCGCTTCGATGGCGAGCACTACCGGGTGAGGGACGGCGTCTCGCCCATCGACCGCGACGCGGCGGCCCATCCGCACATCGCCTGGTTCGCGGAGCGCAACCCCGGCCACGCCGAGGGCGAGGAGCTGGTGTGCCTGGTGGAGATCCGCGGCTGGGACCTGGCGAGGGCGCTGGCACGAAGTGTCTGGGGCCAGCTCCGCCGCTGGGCACGACGAGAGCGGGACGCCTCGCGGGTCCGCGTGGGGACGTGACGTGCTGACCGCGACGATGGCTCGGCTGATGCCGTCCGCGCGGCTCGCTGCTCCGTGCGGAGGTGAGGCGTGCTGACTTCCCGCACGATGCTGTCCGCGACGATGGCGGCGCTGACGCCGTCCGCGCTGCGCTTCCGTCATGCGCTGCGCGAGCCTGAAGCCGCGCAGGCGGAGTGCCTCACACGCATCCTCCGCGCCGTGGAGGGCACGGCACAGGCGGCGCGGGTGCCGCACTTCGGTCGCATCCGCACCGCTCGGGAGTTCCAGGACGCGGTGCCCATCACCACGCCGGACACGGTGGCGGAAGACGTCGAGCGCATCGCGCGAGGAGAAGCGCGGGTCCTCACGCGCGAACCCGTGCTGCGCTTCGAGCTATCCGGTGGCTCCTCGGGCGCGTCCAAGCGGGTGCCGGTGACACAGGGCCTGCTGCGCGAGTTCCAGCGCGCGCTCGCGCCCATGCTGCACGAGGTCTTCCTTCGCCGTCCCGCCGTGCGCGAGGGTCCCAGCTACTGGTCCATCTCCCCGCTGGGCCGGAGACTGCACAGGACCTCGGGAGGCATCCCGGTGGGCTCGGCGGAGGACAGCGCGTGGTTCCCGCGCCCGTTGCAGCCACTGCTCTCGCGCGTCTTCGCCGTGCCGGGCTCGGTGGGCCAGGCTCCCCACGTCGAACCGTGCCGTTACGTCACGCTGTGGTACCTCGTGCGGTGCACGAACCTGTCGTTGATCAGCGTCTGGAACCCCAGCTTCCTCACGTTGCTGATGGACGCCCTGGAGCGGCACGGCGAACGGCTCGCGGAGGACCTGGAGCGCGGCACGCTGCGGCCCCCCGAACACGACGCGGAAGGCGCGCCCGTGGGCAACGACCCTGCCTGGACGGCGCTCGTACAGGGGCTCCAGGGCGTGCGTGAGATCCCGAGAGCCCGGGTGCTGCGTGACGGGCTGCCCTCCGCGCGCACGCTCTGGCCAGGGCTCGCGCTCCTGAGCATGTGGACGGACGCCCAGGCCTCGCACGCCGTGGCCGGCGCATGCCGCCGCTTCCCGGGCGTCGAGGTCCAGGGCAAGGGCCTGCTCGCCACGGAGGGCGTCCTCACGGTGCCCCTCTTCGAAGCACCCGCGCCGGTGCTCGCGGTCCGCAGCCACTTCATCGAATTCATGGATCCGGAGCACCCGGACGCACGCCCACTCCTGGCGCACGAGCTGACGGCGGGACGCACCTATGCGGTACTGCTCTCCACGTCCGGCGGGCTGCTGCGCTACCGGCTGGGGGACCTCGTCCGCGTGGAGGGCTTCGTGCACGCGACGCCCTGCCTGCGGTTCCTCGGCCGAGCTGACGCGGTCTCGGATCTCGTGGGCGAGAAGCTCTCCGCCTCGCGAGTGGGCACGGTCCTGGATGCCGCGCTGGGCCCCACGCGTCCCGCCTTCGCCATGCTCGCGCCGGAGTGGGGGACACCGCCGGCCTACCGTCTGTTCGTCGAGACGGATCAACCCACCGACGCACTGGCCGCGAAGGTGGAGCGCGCCCTGTGCGAAGGCCATCACTACCGCTACGCACGGGAGCTGGGGCAGCTCGGCCCGGTGCGCGCGGTGCGCGTGACACAGGGGGCCCGGCGTTACGAGGCCCGATGCATCCAACTCGGTCAGCGCGCGGGCGACATCAAGCCCGTGGACCTGCACCGTCAGGCCGGCTGGGCGGAGTGGTTCGGAAGAGGGACGTCATGACGATGCCCACGGTGGACCTGGACGCGGAGGCGGACCTCGCCCGCTGCGGCGCGCTGAAGGACTTCTGGTACGTGGCCTGCCTCTCCACGGAGCTGCCCGCGAACAAGCCCGTCGCGCGCACCGTGTTCGGCACGGGGCTGGTCCTCTTCCGGGGACCCGACGGCACCCCCACCGCGCTGCGAGACCGTTGCCTCCACCGCAACGCGCGCCTGTCGAAAGGAGACGTCTTCGACGGACGGCTCGGCTGCCCGTACCACGGCTGGGTCTACGACGCGTCCGGCACGGTGGTGGAGATCCCCGCGCTGGGCCCGCCCCAACGCGGCGAGAAGCTGGACACGCGAGCCTGCGCGCACGAAGGGCTCAAGCCAGCGCCCTGTGACGTGGGACAGCTCGCGCGCTTCCCCACGCGAGAACAGGACGGGCTCGTCTACGTCTACCTGGGCAAGGATGTGACACAGGCCCGAGCGGAGCCCTTCCGGGTCCCCTACTGGGGCGAGCGCGGCTGGACCGTGTACTTCATGGTCACGCGCTTCGCGAACGGCGTGACGAACCTGGTGGAGAACTTCATGGACGTGCCGCACACGTCCTTCGTGCACCGGGGCTGGTTCCGCAATCCCACACGCAAGCGCGTCCCCTCCACCGTGAAGCGTCACGCGGGCCGGGTGCGCATGACCTACCACCAGGAGGAGGACGCGCTCACCGGCCTGGGGCGGTTGTTCAACCCGCGCGGCCTGCCACTCGTGCACACGGATGAGTTCATCGTCCCCAACGTCACGCGCGTGGACTACCAGTGGGGTGACAGCGGCTTCGCCATCAACTCACAGTGCACGCCCATCGGGCCCACGGACACGCTCGTGTACACGGCCATCAGCTACCGTCTGCCGGTGGACGTGCCGGGCGCATGGGTGGGCCGGGCGCTGACGCCGCTGGTGCGCTGGTACACGCGGCAGGTCATCCAGCAGGACGTCGTCATCATGGAGACGCAGCGCCAGGGACTGACGGACGGCCCCGGCGGCGGCGTGTACTCCAGCACGGAGGCGGACCTGCATCACGCGGACATCGAGGCGTACCGCCGCTGGCTGCGCGAAGGCGCGCACGGCCCCGGCCCCGAGGACGCGGAGCGCGACGTGGTCTTCTGGGTCTAGACCGTGCTGGCCTGCGTCTCCTCGGCCCCCGAGGACGGAATCAGGGCCAGGCAGTAGCCGGAGAAGAAGGTCGCGCCCAGGAAGACCCAGTGGATCAGCCCCAGGGTGAGCGGGAAGGGCATCGGCGGCAGGTGCTCATGCAGCCACATCAGCGTCGCCATGGCGTTGGACGCATGGCACGCCGCCGCCAGGCCCAGCAGCAGCGGGCCCGCGATCTCGATGAGGGAACTGACGGAATCCATGGCCGCGACCCTGCCAGAGGGCGCACGGCCGGTGCAAACCCGCTCACCCCATGCGCCGCAGGCCCGGCAGGTCCTCCGGCCTGAGCACCCAGCGCGGCGGCTCCGGCGGCGACGTGCGCGTGCCCACCTGCGCCGCGGGGAAGCCCTCCACCAGCGCGTAGTCCGGGAACACCGCGCGCGCCTTCACCAGGCTTCCGGCCGCCACGTGGCAGCCTTTGCCCAGGTGGCTGCCCTCGCAGAGGATGGCGCCGGGCTCCACCACCGTGCCCGCGCCCAGGTTGCACGCGTGCAGCACGCAGCCCGGGCCCACCACCACGCCTTCATCCAGCACCAGCATGGTGTCCGGCTGCAGGTGCAGCACCGTGTTCTCCAGGATCTGCACCCGCGCCCCAATGCGCACCGGGCCGTTCAGGTCGCCGGTGATCTTCACGCCCGCGCCAATGATGGCCCCCGCGCCGATGACCACGTCACCGGACACCTCCGCGGAGGAGAAGAGCGTGGCGGTGGGGTGGACGAAGGGGTGACGGTCGCGAAAGGCATACAACTGTCCCATGGGGGCGTCCTCGGCGCGGTCCCGCGCGGAGAAAGGAGTCAATGGAGCGGCGGGGAGCGACAGGTCACCGCCCCGTCGCTGCTGCAGGTGGGTCAGGTCCTCGGAGGAGAGCATCCGCAGGACCTGTCCCGGCCGGCCCAGCACCACGGATTGATCCGGCACCGTCATGCCCGGCGGCAACACCGTGCCTTCGCCCACCAGGCAGCGGTCGCCCAGCGTCACGCCGGGCATCAGGATGGCGCCATCCCCGATGTCACACAGGGACCCCACGCGCGCGCCCATCACCAGCGAGCGCGGGCCGAGCAGGGTCTTCTCGCCAATGGATGTGGGCCGTTCGGGCGTGCCCACCACCACCGCGTCCTCGCGCAGCGTGGAGAAGGCTCCCAACGTCACGGAGCCCCCCACCGAGCGCACCACCGCGCCGCGGGAGATGATGGCCCCGGGCCCCACTTGCGTGGTGCCCAGCAGTCGCGCGGACGAGGCGAGGGTGAAATGAGGACCTACCGCGGTGGGCAGGAGAGAGGCGGTCGCGGATAGGGAACTCATCGGGATGCAGCAAGCTACTCCCGGCCCTCCCAAGGGCATGTTGTCCAAAGGCACGACGCCCCCGTCCAACAGCGGACGCTCGCCCGCCGGGCCGATGAGGGTGGGTGCGGCACCTTCAGATGTCAGGAGTGGGGAGCCAGCGGCGTAGGAAGCGGCGTCGCTGGGCGCCACGTGTGGGCGTTTCGCGGTAGGAAGTCCCCTCGCTCTCGAAAGGCCTCACCCCGTGGAAGAGACACCGCTGGCGGACCGCCACGCCCAGGCGCCCGAGCCCGTGGCCAGCCGCGACGCCGTGAAGCAGGGACTGGGGTCCCTGGTGAAGGAGGCCCTGCACGGCTCGGAGCAGGACCTGACCCGGCTGCCGCTCGGGAGGGCCATCTTCCTGCTGGCCGTGCCCATGGTGCTGGAGATGTGCATGGAGTCGGTGTTCGCCGTGGTGGACGTCGCCTTCGTCGGCCGGTTGGGCGCGGAGGCGGTGGCCACGGTGGGGCTCACCGAGGGCATCCTCACCATCATCTACGCGGCCGGCATGGGCCTGAGCATCGGCGCCACGGCGATGGTGGCCCGCCGCATTGGAGAGAAGGACGCGGAGCGGGCGGCGCGCACGGCGGTGCAGGCCATTGGCCTGGGCGTGGTCATCTCCACGGTGCTGGCCGTGGCGGGCATCGTCTTCGCCCGGCCGCTGCTGGCGGCGCTCGGCGGCTCGCCGTGGGTGCTGGAGCACGGCGTGGGCTACACGCGCGTGATGATGGGCGGGGTGGTGAGCATCCTGCTGCTCTTCCTCATCAACGCCATCTTCCGGGGCGCGGGCGACGCGGCCATCGCGATGCGCGTGTTGATGCTGGCCAACGGGCTCAACATCGTGCTCGCGCCGTGTCTCATCTTCGGCTGGGGGCCGTTCCCGGAGCTGGGCGTGGTGGGCGCGGCGTGGGCCACCACCCTGGGCCGCAGCGCGGGCGTGGTGTACCAGCTCTTCCGGCTGGTGCGGTCCAACGGCCGGCTCCAGGTGCGGCGCGAGCACGTGTCGCTGGAGCCCGCGACGATGCTCGCGATGCTGCGGCTGTCCGGCGCGGGCATGGTGCAGGCGCTGGTGACCACGTCCAGTTGGGTGGTGCTGGTGCGCATCGTGTCGACGTTCGGCAGCACGGCGCTGGCGGGCTACACCATCGCCATCCGCATCGTGATGTTCGCGCTGATGCCCGCGTGGGGCCTGGGCAACGCGGCGGCCACGCTGCTGGGACAGAGCATGGGCGCGGGGGACCCGGACCGGGGCGCGAAGGCGGTGTGGCTCGCGGGCAGGTACAACCTGATGGTGCTGGGCAGCATCGGCGTGGCGTTCTTCCTCTTCGCGCATCCGCTGCTGGAGGCGTTCACGACGGACGCGGCGGTGGTGGACGAGGGGGCCAAGGCGCTGCGCATCTTCTCCTTGAGCTTCCTGTCGTGCGCGTACGGCATGGTCATCACCTCCGCGTTCAACGGCGCGGGGGACACGCGCACGCCCACGCTCATCGACCTGGGGTGTCTCTGGGCGCTGGAGCTGCCGCTGGCGTGGGTGCTGGCCCATCCGGTGGGCCTGGGCTCGGCGGGCGCGTACTGGGCGGTGCCGGCGGCCTTCGCGTTGATGTCCGTGCTGGGCATCGTCCTGTTCCGGCGCGGGCGCTGGAAGACGCGCGTGGTGTGAGCGTCAGGGCAGGCAGATTTCGAAGCCGGTGCGTCCCCCGGGGAAGGTCCTCGGGGGGCGCGAGGCGGGCGTGACGGCGTAGAGGTGGAAGTCCAGCCTCCGCTGGATGAAGCAGTCGAACGCGGGGGCCAGCGGATCCCCGGCGTCCTGCTGCACGGTGAAGAAGTGGAAGCCCCGGCCGTGGAACGCGGCGTAGACGGCGTCCAGCAGCGCGCGCAGGACGGCGGGGTCCTCTGACGGGATGCTGGTGTTGCAGAGGTAGAAGTAGCGGAAGTCGCCGCCGGGCGCGGGCAGGCGGGGCGCGCCGGTGACGGTGGCGAGCGCGTTGAAGCCCCGGCGCACCCACCTCATGCCGCCCCGGTACGCGAGCACGCGGTAGCGCTTCACGGCGTCGGGGTTCCAGGCCGAAGTGCAGCCGGCGAGCCGCCCGGCGGAGTCGAACGCGAGGAACGAATCCTCCACGCGAAGCCCCGGCCAGTGCGCGAGCCGGTGCTCCAGCTCGCCGGTGTCGAAGCGGTAGCCGAAGGGGCGCGAGCGGTGGTCCGCGTCCAGCAGCGCGGCCATGGCGGGCACGTCCGCGGCGGTGGCCCGGCGCACGGAGTAGCGGCTGGGGCGCGGCTTGCGGCGCAGGACGAACTGGAGCGAGACGGCGGAGAACGCGCGCATCAGGTGGTAGTGCGGCTGCGCTTCCCGGGACGCGCCCCGGCGCACCAGGGCCTGGAGCGCGGCGGCGTTGGAGGCCATGACGGCGGTGAGGAACACGTCCACGCCATGGCGGCGGGAGGTCTCCTCCAGCACGGGCCCATAGAACCGGGCCAGCCCCCGGGCGCGGCGCGCGGAGAAGCGGGTGCGCAAATCGCCCAGGTAGCCCACGCGGCACGGCTTGCCGTCCAGCCACCCGTCGCGGACGTGGATGGCGCCCATGCCGTCCAGGCGGGAGGTTTCGCCGTGGGCCCAGACCTCCGCGTCCCCGCGCTGCATGGCGAAGAGGCCGAAGTAGTCCGGCGAGCGCTGCGTGCTGAGCACCAGGTCCCCGGTCATGGGCACGTCGCCGAACAGGTCCAGCAGCGCGGCGTTGTCGTCCCGGGTGGCTCGGCGGAGGGGGCTCATGGGTCGCGCGACAGCCTATGCGACGGGGTGCACTTCCGCCCCCGCCTCCCGTGCGCCACATTGCGGGCAAGTTCACTCGCCGCACGGGGAGGACGTCATGGGGCTGCTGGGGTGGATCATCTTCGGCTTCTTCGCGGGGCTCATCGCCCGGGCCGTGCTGCCCGGGAACCAGCGCCTGGGGTGCATTGGCACCACGCTCCTGGGCGTCGCCGGGGCCTTCGTGGGCGGCTTCCTCACGTCCGTCTGGCGAGGCACCGACTGGCGCGACCCGGAGCCCACCGGCTTCCTGGGCGCCATCCTGGGCGCCATCGTCCTGCTCCTGGTGTCCCAGGCCGCCTTCGGCGGGCGCTCCCGGTAGGTCCCCCTCCCGCCGGGAATCCCGGGACGTCCCACCGGTTGGGGGGCCGGCGGTCGGTTGTCCTACCTGCATGGACCCCCTTCCGGGGAAAGCACGGTTCCCAAGAGGATGCCGGGCACTTTCTGTAGTAGACCGCGCCCCCAGGCATGCAGCGGGGGGCGGTCGGCCGCCGCTGAGCCAAAGGAAAGGCGACGACATCATGATGAAGAAGACGATCCTGATCGCGGCGATGCTGAGCCTCACGGCCTGCCAGGGCCAGGGCGCGAAGCCGGGCGAGACCTCCGCCACCGGCACCACGACGGCGGGCGCCGCCGGTGCTCCCCAGACCGAGGAGCAGAAGACGCTGTACGCGCTGGGCCTGTCCATCGGCCGCAGCATCAGCGTGTTCGACATGACCCCGCAGGAGCTGGAGTTCGTGAAGGCCGGCCTCACCGCCCAGGTCACCGGTCAGAAGACCGACGTGGACCTGGAGACCTACGGCCCCAAGCTCCAGGACCTCGCGCGCGAGCGTTCGCTGCGCAAGGCCAACGCGGAGAAGGAGAAGTCCGCGAAGTTCCTGGAGGAGAAGGCCAAGGAGCCCGGCGCCGTGAAGACCGAGTCCGGCCTCATCTACAAGGAGACCCAGGCGGGCACCGGTCCCCAGCCCCAGGCCACCGACATCGTGAAGGTGCACTACAAGGGCACGCTCGCGGACGGCAAGGAGTTCGACTCCTCCTACAAGCGCGGTGAGCCCACGCAGTTCCCGCTCCAGGGCGTCATCAAGTGCTGGACCGAGGGCCTCCAGAAGATGAAGGTCGGCGGCAAGGCGCAGCTCGTGTGCCCCTCCGACATCGCCTACGGCGACCGCGGCGCGCCCCCGAACATCCCCGGCGGCGCCGCCCTGGTGTTCGAGGTCGAGCTGCTCGAGATCGTGAAGCCCCCCGAGGCTCCCCCGGGCATGCCCGGCGGCATGGGCGCCCCCCCGGCCCCCGGCGCGAAGCCGCCCCCGGCCGCCAAGCCGCCCCCGGCGACGAAGTAGTCACCCCCTCCCTCTCGCGGGAGCGGCGGTAACGAGGGCCGACGTGAGGGACTTCCCCTCGCGCCGGCCCTCTTCGCGTCCGGGGCTCAACGCGCTGGCGCGTCCGCCTCCACCGCGCTACGCCCCCAGGGCACGCGGGGAGCGGCCCGGACTGCCCGGGCCCCGAAAGGACACGGACGATGAAGCCGGACATGAAGAGGCTCACGTGGGTGCTGGCGGCGGCGCTGATGCTGGGCGCCTGCGCGACGAGCAGTCCGGCGGAGGTGGCGCGCGCGCCGTCCGCCACGGGCGCCGTCTCCGAGGAGGAGTTCAAGGCCATGCACACCCTGCGCACGGACGCCGCCCCCGAGCGCAAGGGCCAGCCGGTGGAGCTGTCCGACGGCTCCAAGGCCTACCTGAGCCTGCCGCCGGGCGCGAAGGGCCCCCTGCCCGCCGTCATCGTCATCCACGAGTGGTGGGGCCTCAACGAGCACGTGCAGGCCTGGGCGGACCGGCTGGCGGCCGAGGGCTACGCGGCGCTCGCGGTGGACCTCTACCACGGCAAGGTGGCCACCACGCCCGACCAGGCGCTCGCGCTGGTGAAGGCCGCGGACGACGACGAGGCCACCAAGACGCTGCTGGCCGCGCACGCGTTCCTCAAGAGCGACCCGCGCATCCAGGCCCCGCGCACCGGCAGCATCGGCTGGTGCTTCGGCGGCGGCTGGTCGCTGCGCACCGCCATGGCCATCCCGGAGCTGAGCGCGGCGGTCATCTACTACGGCCACCCGGTGACCGACCCCCAGCAGCTCTCCACCATCAAGGCGCAGGTGCTGGGCATCTTCGGCACGAAGGACAAGTCCATCCCGCCAGCGACGGTGAAGGCCTTCGAGAAGGCGCTGGACGAGGCCGGCGTGCGCAGCCGCATCGTGGAGTACGACGCGGACCACGCCTTCGCGAACCCCTCTGGCGCGCGCTACGATGAGCGCGCCGCCGCCTCCGCCTGGGCGGAGACGTCCGCGTTCCTCGCGCGCACGCTCAAGCGCTGAGGCGGCACGGGGCCCTCAGTAGGGACGCTGGCCCGTGAAGTTGCCCGGGGGCGCGTAGTTGCACACCCAGAAGTCCCACGGGGAGGAGCCACCAAAGGGAGAGTTGGTGGTGCAGCGCTTCGTGGCGCAGCCCAGGCGGCGGGTGTTGCGCCACACCACCTGCGTGTAGTGGCCGCAGACCTCGCCCGCCTTGCAGGTGTTGCTCGCGTAGTCGTAGTCCGCCGCCTCGTCCACCCAGCCCTTCACCGCGCCCTTCGCGTCCCAGAGCCCCGGCGTGGCGGCGGCGATGTTCTCCCCCGCGTTGCCCCGGCCGTCGTTGTGCTTGAACTGGCACTGCTCCACCCACTTGCGGGCCGTCTCCTCCACCGAGGGGTCCCACGTGAGCGGCTCCAGCGCGGGGGACGGCGTGGGCTTCGCGGCGGCGCGGGCCGCGTTGTGGGCGTCCAGCATGTCGCGGGCGAACTGCGTCAGCTCCACGCCGCCGCCGTCCGCGCCGGTGCCCCCGTCCTCCAGGACGCCCGCGTCCTGGGGCGTGTCGTCCGGGTCCCCGTCGGGGATGCAGGCGAGCAGGAGGAACGGGCTGAGCAGGGACAGGGCGCGGAGGAGGGAAGGGCGTCGCATGGCGGGATTATCCGCGCGCGGGTGGGTGTGCGGGCAAGCGGACAGGGGGGCCGCGAGGATGGGGAGGCGCGGGCGCCCCGTGATAGGGTCGGGGGCCGGTCAGGAGACGCGACATGAGCCACGATGAATCCCGCGCGCGGAAGATCCAGACAGCCCTTGAAGGGAACGATGAGTTCAGCACCTTCTCCATCGACCCGGACCTCAAGAAGCTGAAGCAGAAGCTGGACCTCCAGTCGGAGGCGCAGCACCAGCAGTCCGGCCGCCCGGAGACCGCCCCCAAGTCGGGCATGTTCATGCGGCTGTTCCACAAGATGTTCCGGGGTTGAGGGGCACGATGGTCAAGGAGTCCTACCGCGCGCAGTGGGAACGCTCGCGGGCGTATCTGGAGACGGGGGACCTGGGGCTCGCGCTCCAGGAGCTGCGGGACGCGCTGACGCTGGCGCCGGACGACGCGGTCCTCTGGGAGGAGATCTTCAACCTGTCGCTGCTCGGGGGCCTCACGCAGAACGCCCTGGCCGCCGCGCTGCGGCTGCGGCAACTGGCGCCGGAGAACCCCAACTTCATCGGCCTGCACGCCATGGCCGCGCTGCTCGCCGGCAAGCTGACGGAGGCCCTGCCCCTCTTCGAGGAGGTCCTCCAGCGCGACCCCGAGTCGGTGGAGGCCCGCCGGCAGCTCGCGCGCGCCCTGGACATCGCGGGCCAGCGCGGCCGGGTGCGCACGCTCCTGGAAGAGGCCGTCGCGCGGGCGCCCACGGACCCGGGCGCGCCCAACGACCTGGCGGTGCACTACCTGGAGCACGTGCCCCAGGAGGGCCCGGCGCTCGCCGCGTCCATCCTGGCGCCGGTGCTGGAGGCGCACCCGCGGGACCCCACCACGCACTTCAACCTGGCGCTGGCGCTGCGCCTGGCGGAGCCGGCGAAGGCCCGTCACCACGCGCAGCAGGTGCTCCAGGGCGGTGACAAGGAGCTGAGCGCGAAGGCCCAGCAGTTGCTGTCCATGATCCCCGCCTGAAGCGTCAGGCCGCGCCGGGGCCCCCCGTCCCCGGCGCCATGGATTTCCAGAGACAGACCTTGAAGACCCCGGGCGCCGTGTCCTCCCTCTGCTGGAGCGGCGACGCCCTGGTGGACCCGGTGGGCGGCATGGTGCGCTACCACCTGGACGGCAGCACCTTCGACCCGCACCTCCGCTACGCCTACCGCTTCGACCGCGCGGTGATGTCCCCGGACGGCCGCTACGGCGTGCTGTACGAATCGCTGGGGACGGCGGGGCTGTTGCTCGAAGGCACGCGCGTGGTGCGGCAGCTCACGCGCGACTTCTACCAGGCGCACGTCTACGACTACCCCGTGGCCCTGCACACGCTGCCCAGCGGACGCACGCTGCTGGCGCACTGCCCGGAGTCGTACTGCGTGGTGGAGCTGGAGGACGCCGCCACGGGCGAGCGCCTCACGAAGCGCGACAACACCCCCATCGACATCTTCCACTCGCGGCTCCAGTTCAGCCCGGACGGGCGCTACCTGGCGAGCGCGGGGTGGATGTGGCACCCGGTGGACGCGGCGTCGGTGTTCGACGTGCCCCGCGCGCTGGAGGAGCCCGCGTCGCTGGACAGCGCCGCGCTGATGGAGGGCGTGGAGAACGGCCTCTTCCTCACGGCCGTGGCCTTCGGCGCACGCGACACGCTCGTGTTCGTGCGGCTGGAGGAGTCCCGCGACGACGCCCGGTTCTTCCTGGGCACGTACTCGCTGACGGAGAAGAAGGTGCTATCCGAGGTGGCGCTGGAGGATCCCGCGGGCCCGCTGATGGTCGTGGACGCGGAGCACGTGGTGGACTTCTTCGGCCACCCGAAGCTCGTGTCGCGCTCCACCGGCCGCGTGGTGCGGCGCTGGGAGGACCTGGACACGGGGAAGGTGCTGGCCAGCATCCGCCACCACCTGCCGCCCCCGCCGCCCTTCGCGCTGGACGCCGCGCACCGCCGCTTCGCCGTGGGCACGGCGAGCGGCATCGAGGTCGTCACGCTCGCGGCTCAGTAGGGCTTCTCGCCCACCCAGTTGCCCGGCGGCGCGTAGTTGCACACCCAGAGTTGCCACGTCTTCACGTCGCCGCCGAAGGGCGAGTTCTTCGTGCACAGCCGCGTCGCGCAGCCCACCGCCTTCGTGGTGCGCCACACCACCTGCGTGTAGTGGCCGCACATCTTCCCGGCCTTGCACCTGCCGGTGGCGTGGTCGTAGTCAGCGGCCTCGTCCGCCCAGCCCTTCACCACCTGCGCGGTGGTCCAGGTGTCCGGCGTCGCGGCGGCCAGGTTCTCTCCGAAGCGGCCCCGGTCCGGGTTGTGCTCGAAGCGGCACTCCTTCACGTAGGCCTCCGCCTTGCGCGCCGCCTCGTCGGACCAGGTGAGCGCGGGCAGCGCCGGCTTCGGCGTGGGACGCGAGGCCTTCGCCCGCGCCTCGTTGTGCGCGGCTACCATGTCGCGCTTCAGCTCCGCGGCGGACGGCACCGGCTTGCGCGTGCCCTCGGAGGGCGCGGGCGCGGGGGCCTTGCGCGCGGCGGCGGTGGCCGCGGCCTTCTTCGTGGAGGCGGAGACGGGCCGCTGCGCGTTCGCGCTGGAGCCACAGCCGAGCAACGGGGCCAGCAGCCACACGGCGAGCCCGCGACGGAACACAGGAGGTGCCATGCGCGGAATCATTCCGCACCCGGGCCCCGCGTGCTGGAGAACCGAACGGGGCAGGCGGCCCCCGGGGGGCCCGAGCCCCCTCCTGCCCTACGCCCCCAGCCCCGTCAGCGGCCCGGTGCCGTCGTCACCGAAGGTCGTCGCGGGCACGCCGAACATGTTCAGCAGCGCGATGTAGAGGTTCGCCAGCGGCTGCCCCCCGTAGCGGATGTGCCGGCCCGGGGCGAGGGCGCCGCCCGCGCGGCCCGCGAGCAGGATGGGCAGGTTCTTGTGCTCGTGCATGTTGCCGTCGGCGATCTCACTGGAGAAGTACACGGCGCTGTGGTCCAGCAGCGTCCCGCCCTCCTCCTGCACGCCCTTCATGCGCTGGAGGAGGTACGAGAACTGCTCCACCTCCCACTTGTCGATTTTGGCCAGCGCGTCGTAGTTGGCCTGGTCCCGCTGGTGGTGCGAGTACGTGTGGTGCTCGCCGGACAGCCCCAGGAACGAATACACGCGGGTGCTGCGCGCGTTGCCCAGCATGAAGGTGCACGTGCGGGTCAGGTCGCACTGGAACGCGAGCACGACGAGGTCCAGCATCGCCTTCGTCTTCTCGCGCACGTCCTCGTCGTCCGAGGGCGTCACGGCCGTGCCGCACGCGGGGCCGCCGCTGTCCATCGCGTTCACGCGCAGCTCCAGCTCGCGCACGCCGGTGAAGTACTCGTCCAGCTTGCGCCTGTCCGTGGTGCCCAGCTTCCCCTGGAGCGCCTTCGCGTCGTCGCGCACGGCGTCGATGATGCTCAGGCCGTACGCCTTGCGCTTCGCCAGCTCCGCCTGCGTGGCGTCCGGGTCGAAGTCCGCGAACAGCCGCTCGAAGGCCGCGCGGGGCTTCGTCTCCTTGGGCACCGGCGTGGACGGCCCCGCCCACGCGATGTTGTTCGCGTACGGGCACGCGTAGCCGGAGTCGCAGTTGCCAATGCCCTTGCCCTGGTCGATGCCCAGCTCCAGCGACGGGAAGCGCGTGGCCTTGCCCACCGCGTTCGCCAGCACCTGGTCCATGGAGATGCCGGTGCGGATGTTGGTGCCCTCCGTCTTGTGCGCCTTCACGCAGGACAGGAACGCGGCCGTCGCGGCGGCGTGGTGGCCGTCGCCGTCCGGCTTGCCGGGCAGGTTGTCCAGGCCGCTCAGCACCAGCACGTCCCCCTTCACCGGCGCCAGCGACGCGAGCGTGGGCGTCAGGGAGAAGTTCGCGCCCTCCCCACCGGGCGTCCACTTGGGCATGTGGATGCCGCAGGGCGTGTAGAAGGCCATGAAGCGGCGCGGGGCCGGCGTGGCGGCGCGGGCCGTGTTGGGGCGCATGACGTCCAGGAGCGGCAGCGCCATCAGCGCGCCCATGCCGCGCAGCAGCGTCCGGCGGGAGAGGGCAGTGTGACTCATGGCTTGGGTTCCTCCGCTTCGCCACGCCGCTGCAGGAACGCGTCGCTGCGGACGATGGCGAGGATGTAATCGGTGAGCCGGCCGCCCCGGCCTTCCGCCTTCTGGGAGATGTCGCGCACGGTGCAGCGGTCCTGTTCCTCCGCGCCGCGCCCGAGCGCGTAGGTGAGCAGGTGGCGCGTCATGCACGCGGACAGGTCCGGGTCCTGCTTCACCACCACGCGCATCTCCACCACGCCGTTGAACGTCTTGCCCCCGGGCAGCTCGCCGCTGGGGTCCACCGCCGCGCCGCCCTCCTCCTTCGTGCGCCAGCGGCCCACCGGGTCGAAGTTCTCCATGCCGAAGCCCAGCGGATCCATCAGCGTGTGACAGCCCGAACAGGAGGGGTTCACGCGGTGCTGCGCCATGCGCTCCTTGATGTTGAGCGTGGGGTCCACCGCCGGGGCCAGCCCGCCCGCGTCGGGCGGTGGCGGGGGCGGGCCCTTGCACAGCAGTTGCTCCAGCACCCAGACGCCGCGCTTCACCGGCGACGTGCGGTCCGGGTTGGCGGTGACGGTGAGCAGCGCGCCCTTGCCGAACAGGCCCGCGCGCTCCGGGTGGTCCTTCAGCTCCACGCGCGTCATCGCCGTGGTGCCCGGCCTGGGCAGGCCGTAGTGCGAGGCCAGCCGGTCGTTCACGTAGGTGAAGGGCGCGTCCAGCAGGTCCTTGAGGCGGTGGTCCCCGGTGACGAACTCCTGGAAGACGAGCTGCATCTCCTGGCGCATGGCCTGGCGCAGCGGCTCGTCGAAGCCGTAGCGCGACTCCGGCTGGGCGAAGTCGAGCGCGCGCGTGTAGAGCCACTGGCCCGCGAAGTTGTCCACCAGCGCGTGGGCCTTGGGGTCCGCCAGCATGCGCCGCACCTGCGCCTCCAGCACCTCCGGCTCGTGCAGGTGGCCGGCCTCCGCGGCCTGCAGGAGCGCCTCATCCGGCATGCTGCTCCAGAGGAAGTAGGACAGGCGGCTCGCCAGCTCCAGGTCGCTCACGGCGTGCGGCGCGGTGGACGTGGGCGCGGGGTCCAGCTCCACGCGGAAGAGGAAGTGCGGCGACACCAGCACCGAGCGCAGCGCCAGCTTCACGCCCACCTCCGGCGCGTCGCCCTGCCGCTTGGCCAGAGAGACGAACGCGACCAGCCGCTCGACTTCTTCCGGCGTGACGGGCCGGCGCCAGGCCTTGCGCGCGAAGGTCTTGAGCAGCTCGCGCGCGCACGCCTCCGGGCGGGCGGGGTCGAGCGCGCACGTGTTGAACACGCCTCGCGTCCACGCGGCCTCCACCAGCCCTTCCGCCGCGTGGGAGTACTTCTCCATCAGCAGCGGGGACATGCTGAGCACGTCCGCGTTGTTGTCGAAGCCGAAGCCGTGGTCGTCCGGCGGGAAGCTGCTCGCGGGCGAGCCCGTCTCGCCCAGGAGGTCGCGCACGGTGTTGTTGTATTCAGCGCGGTTGAGGCGGTGCAGCGTGACGCGGCCCGGGTCGCGCGCCGCCGAGCGGCACAGCACGTCCTGGGGATCCACGTTGCCGGGCGCGTCCGGCCCCGGCAGCACCCGCGCCTTGGGGGGAGCATCGTTGCAGCCCGCGGCCAGCACCGCCGCCACCGCCGCGAGGCCCACCCTCCGCCATCTCCGACCGCAGGCCGTCACCGCGCGCACGCCTCCTCCGGGCCGTGAAAGGGCCCTGGCGAGCGCTCCAGAAGCAAGACGCTCACCAGCCGCGGCGTGACGACAGGCCGACGCCACGCTCCGTCCCCGGGGTGGAGATGGGCACGCGCGGGGGACCCGTGTGGAAGGGGAGTTCCGCGACCGGGCAGCGCCCGGGATGCGCGAGGGTACCGCGCGCGCCGACTCCTGCCCCGGAGGGCGGGTCAGGCGGCGCGGCGGGTCCCGGAAGCGGGCAGGAGCGACGCGGCCCGCCTCCGGGGAGACGGCGGCGCTACTTCGCGTCCTTCGCGGTGCCCGTCGTCTTCGCGGCGCCGTCGAGGTACGCGCGGTAGGCCTCGAAGCCGTACGGCCGGCCGAGGAAGTCCTTCACCTGCTCCGCGGCGGGCTTGGAGCCGCCGGGCTCCAGCACCGTCTTGCGGTAGTGCATGGCCGTGTCGCGGTCCAGGTAGCCGTTCTCCTGGAACTTGGACTCCAGGTCCTTCGCGATGACGGAGGACCAGAGGTACGTGTAGTACGCGGCCGAGTACCCATCCAGGTGCCCGAAGGCGAGCTCGAAGTGGGTGCCGTCGCGGTACTCGTGGCGGAAGGGGGACAGCTTCTTCTGCAGCTCGGACAGCACCGCGGACGTGTCGAAGCCCGGCGTGCGCGAGTAGTACTGGAGGCTGACCGCGGACAGGAACAACTGCCGGCGCGCGTACAGGCCCTGGCCGAACTCCTTCGACGCGCGCAGCTTCTCCACCAGCTCCGCGGGGATGGGCTCGTTGGACTCGTGGTGCTTGGCGAAGCTCTTGAGCACCTCCGGCTGCTCGGCCCACTGCTGCAGCAGCATGGACGGCGTCTCCACGAAGTCGCGCTCCATGGAGATGCCGGAGATGGGCGTCCACTTCTGGTGGCCGGAGAAGATGGTGTGCATCAGGTGGCCGAACTCGTGGAAGAACGTGCCCACCTCGTCGTGCGTCATCAGGTCGCCGGGGCGCGGGAAGTTGCACACCAGCACGCCCTCCGGCAGCCGCTTGTCCTGCTCACCCGTGACCAGGTCGAACTGCGCCGCGTGCTTGTACTTGTCGTCACGCGGGTGCATGTCCAGGTAGATGCGGCCCAGCGGCTTGCCGCCGTCCAGGACGTCATACGCCTCCACGTCCGAGTGCCACGTCTTCGCGTCCTTCACCGGCTGGAAGGCCACCCCCCACAGGCTGGAGGTGATGCCCATCACGCCGTCCTTCACCCGCGCGTACTCCAGGTAGGGCCGCACCGCCTGCGAGTCGAACCCGAACTTCTCCGCGCGCAGCCGGTCCTCGTAGTAGTCCTGGTCCCAGGGCTCCACCACGGTGGCGCCCTTCACGTCCTTCTTCTTGCGCGCCAGCAGGTCCGCCATCTCCTTCTTCGCGCGCGCCTCCGTGGCCAGCGCCAACTGGTCGATGAAGTCCGCCGCGGCCTGCTGCGTGCGCGTCATGCGCGTCTCGGTCGTGAAGGCCGCGTAGGTGTCGTAGCCCAGGAGCTTCGCCAGCTCGTTGCGCTTCTCGATGAGCTGCGCGAGCACCGCCTGGTTCTTGGGGAACGCGCGCTGGCGGTAGGTGCGCCAGAGCTTCTCGCGCGCCTTCGCGTTCTTCGCGTACGTCATGAACGGGAAGTAGTCCGGGTAGTTGCTGGTGATGACCACCTTGCCGTCCGCGCCCGGCGCGTGCGCCTTCTTGTAGTCCTCCGGCAGCCCGTCCAGGTCCTTGGGTGTGAAGGCCACGCTGCGCGTGTCCTCCGCGATGTTCTGCCCGAACTGCTGGCCCAGCTTCAAAATCTCCTCGTTGAGCGTCTTCACCTTCGCGCGCGTGGCCTCATCCCGGTCCACGCCCGCGCGGCGGAAGTCCAGCAGCGTGCGGTCCACCCAGTGGCGTGTGACGGCGTCCGCCTTGGACAGGTCCACCAGCGACAGCGCGTCGTAGACGCCGCGGTCCTGGGACAGCGCCACGTTGGCCGCGTCCACCTGCTGCTCGCACTCGCGGGACGCGTCGCGCATGGCGGCGTCCGGGTGCACCTCATGCGTGAGGCTGGAGCGGTTGGCCGCGTTGATGAGGGCCGTCTGCGCCTCGTCGTACGCCTTGAGGACACCCTGGCCGTTCGTCTTGGGGTCCAGCTTCTTCAGCGCCGCCACCTGCGCCTGGGCGCGCTCCAGGTCCGCCTTGCACAGGGCCTTGAAGGCGTCCGGCGTGCCGGCCAGCGCCTCCGAGCCCTTCATGGGCGCCACCTGCGGCTTCGCCGCGTTGGCGGCGACGCGGGCCATGGCCTCGCGGTTCTGCGTGATGCTGCCGTTGGAGCAACCCGTCGCGGCGAGCGCCGCCACCACGGTGAGCGCGGGGATTCTCAAGGGGACTTCCTCCACATGGGGAACGACCTGCTTCGCGGGCCCGTCATGCCACATCCCCGCCCCTCCGCGCCCGTCCGCCGTGAACGGCCAGGCCGCCCTCCGGTGCAGGCCGGATGCTGGGAGGCCCTGGCTGACGCACCCCGCCTTGTTCCCCGTCCAGCCGCCCGGTAATCCCGCACTCGCCTCGAATTCTTGGAAGTTGTCCTGGCCGGAGGGTGAACACGGATGCGCAAGGCACTGGGTGGTGCGGTCGCGGCGTTGTTGCTGTGGGGCTGTGGCGGGGCGGGCACGGAAGCGCCCCCGGCGTCCGCGGAGGGGCTGTCACTCACCTCCGGCACGGGGCTCACCGAGGGCACCTGGTCGCACGACGGTCAGACGGTGTCCTTCGCCTCGCGCGAGGTGGAGCCCGGGGTGTACCGCCTGGAGGTGCGCATGCACGGCATGACGCTGACGGGCCTGATGGACCCGGCGTCGGGCGTGTCCACGCTGGACGGCTTCGCGGACGCGAACGTGCAGGACACGCAGGTGGTGGACGCGGACCGCCAGGTGCTGAGCGCGCTCTACGGCGCCCTCAACCAGGGGCTGCCCCAGGGTGACGCGGCGGCGCCGGAGGCCATGTACCTGCGCCGCGCGGTGGGCATGTGGGCGCAGCAGCCCACGAGCGTCACGCTCAAGCGCACGGTGATGGGCGAGCAGGGCCGCGGCTATACGATGCTGTGCAGCTACGCCAAGTGTGCCGGCAAGTGGACGGGCAGTTGTGGCGGCACGTACAACTGGTACTCGTACGCGAAGCACGACTGCAACGTGGGCGGCTTCGACAACGCTCGCAACCAGCAGATCGCCCAGTTGGGTGACCACACGACGTGCAGCGGTGACGAGTACTACCTCAACGGCAGCACCTGGGTGTGCGGCGAGCCGGACCACTGGTCGCGCCCCAAGGTGATGGGCAACTGCTTCGGCCGCTGCGGCGGCGGCTGCGGCGGTGACACGCAGTACACGCTGGACGCCACCAACCACGACGGTTGCGTGCGCAACGGCCACATGCTGGCCTCCGGCTACTGCGATGATCAGTTCATGTCCGCCACGGACGACGAGCTGTTCGCCCCCAACTGCTACTGAAGGCCGGATGGGACGACGCGCGGTGAGACACGCGGTGGGGGCGGCGGGGCTGTGGCTCGCCGCCGTGGGCTGCACGTCCACGACGTCCTCCAAGGCGGAGGCCGGAGAGGCGGCCGTGCGCCGCTTCTTCCAGGCCCTGCCGTCCGGGGACTGCGCGGTGCTGGGCCCCCTGCTGGTGACGGGTCAGGGCATGCCTTCGTGCGAGGAGACGGTGAAGGACCTGCATGAGCACGGCATGGGGCTGGTGGATGTGCTCGACGCGAAGGTGGATGGCCGCGACCCGGACGCGGTGGTGGTGCGGGCGCGGGTGTCGCAGGGAGGAAGGGAGCGCGCGGAGCCGTTCCTCTTCCGGGTGGAGCGCCAGGGTGACGGCTGGCGCCTTCGGTTGTAGGGGGCATGGACGATGCGGAACCGTGAGCGGGTGATGCTGGGGAGCGCGGTGGTGCTGGTGGCCGCGCTCATCGCCGTGGCGTGGTGGCCGTCGCGCGAGGCCTCTTCGCCCGCCGCGCCGCCTCCCGCGCGGAGCGTGGGCCCCGGCCCGGTGACGGCGGCCCAGGTGTCGCCGGAGCGCGCGGTGCCGGTGCGCACTCCGGACCCCGCGCCGCCCCACGCCACGGTGGTGCCGCCCTCGCCCGGGGACGTGCCGCCGGAGCCGGAGGTGGCCAACGCGCCGCCGCAGCCGAACGACGCCATCGAGGAAGAGAAGCCCCAGACGGCGCGCTGGAAGCTGGAGAAGACGGAGCACATCGCCACGCTGCTGGGGCGGGACGTGTCGCGGCTGGAAGGCGAGCGGCAGGAGGCGAAGTCGCGCGGGGACAAGGCCCGCGTGGAGCAGGTGGACGCGCTGCTCCAGCGCCACCGCGTCCGCCTGGACGAGCTGCGCGAAGAGGCCCGCACCCTGGCCGAGGCCGCGCGCGACGAGCCGCCGGAACCCTGACGGACGGGCGGAGCTCCCCCGCCGGAGGCGCTCTGGACAAAGCTGTCCGACAGTCGGACAGGTTTGGCGGACCGCGCCGGGGGAGGTGGGCCCCTGGCTTGGGGGCCTGCCGGCGGGGGTTGCCTGCCTGGCTGCTCTCCGGCCTGGGCGCCGCGCCCGCTTCACGCGAGGACCCCGCCGCTTCGCGCTGGGAGTACAAGCGCTTCTGCCGGACGCGGCGCGGCCTTCACACAGGCGTGACAGGCACGTTGCCGCGTGCGCATAGAAAAAGACGTGTCCGTTTCCACCGCGACCGCCTCCACCGCGCCCACGAGCACCCCGTCCACCCGAGGCTCCCGGCTGGCATCCATCGCGGTGGCCAGCGCGCTGTTCATGGAGTTCCTGGACTCCACGGCGCTGTCCACCGCGCTGCCCACGCTGTCCGTGGCGTTCGGCACCGACCCCGTCCACCTCAAGCTCGCGCTGACGTCGTACATCCTGGCCCTGGCGGTGCTCGCGCCCGCGAGCGGGTGGATCGCCGACCGCTTCGGTCCGCGCCGCGTCTTCATGACCGCCATGGTCGTGTTCCTCGCGGGCTCCGTGCTGTGCGGCTTCTCCCAGACGCTCGCGCAGCTCGTCGTCTTCCGCACGCTCCAGGGGCTGGGCGGCGCGCTGATGGTGCCCGTGGGCCGGCTCATCGTCGTGAACTCGGCGCCGCGCGAGAAGCTGGTGTCCGCGATGAGCTGGTTCACCATGCCCGCGCTGATGGGACCGCTGCTGGGCCCGCCGCTCGCGGGCCTCATCCTGGGCGTCGCGGACTGGCCGTGGATCTTCTTCATCAACGTGCCGGTGGGCCTCCTGGGCATGTGGGCCGTGGCGCGCTTCGTGCCCCCGCTGAAGCAGCCGGACCCCGGCCCCTTCGACACGAAGGGCTTCGCCCTCGCCGTGGTCGCCATCACCGCGCTGATGGGCGCGGCGGAGACGGTGGGCATCGGCCTGGTGCCGTGGCCCGTGCAGGCGGGCATCACGTGGGTGGCGGTGGGGGCGCTGGTGGCCTACGTGCGGCACGCGCGGCGCACGCCGCGCCCGGTGCTCAACCTGCGCCTGTTCCAGGTGGACACCTTCCGCGCCAGCATGATGGGCGGCGCGCTGGTGCGCATCGGCCTGGGGGCGACGCCCTTCCTCCTGCCGCTGCTCTTCCAGGTGGCCCTGGGCTGGGGGCCGCTGGAGGCGGGGCTCGTCACCATCGGGACGGGGCTGGGGGCCTTCGCGTGCAAGCCGGTGGCGCCCGCGCTCATCCGCCGCGTGGGCTTCCGCCAGACGCTCATCGCCTCCAACCTGCTCACCGCCGCGCTGACGGCCGTGCCCGCCTTCTTCGGCGTCACCACGCCCATCCCGCTCATCATCGGCACGCTGATGTTCAGCGGCTTCATGCGCTCGCTGCAGTTCACCGCCACCAACACGATGGCCTACGCGGACCTCCCCCGGGAGTCGGTGAGCAACGCCTCCACCGTCGCGGTGGTGACGCAGCAGATGGCGCTGAGCGTGGGCATCAGCTTCGGCGGCCTGATGCTGCACGTGGCGCGCGGCGGCGGTGACGTGCGCCTCACGCCGGACCGCTTCCTCCTGCCGTTCCTCGCCATCGGCCTCGTGTCGTCGCTGGCCGGGCCGCTCTTCCGCCGGCTGCGCCCGGACGCGGGCGAGCACATCGGCGGCCGGGCCGCGGCGCGCGGCTGAAGCGTCCGGCGCGCGACACAGCCGCCGCTCCTTCGTAGGGCAGGCGGGCAGGCGGAGACCCTTTTTCCCACCTTCTTTCATCCCACCCTCCCCACCAGTTTCCCGGCGGGGAATCCAACGGATGGGGGTGGGAATGGGTTGGGCTGCACTCACAGGACTGCTGCTCGCGGGCATGACGGCGGCGACGCCGCCCACGGCCATCCCGGTGCGGGGGGGCAACGCGCTGACGCTGCCCGCGCACCGGCACATCGTGCGCGTGTCGCGCAGCGAGGGCTCCGTGCTGCTCACGGCCGTGCAGCAGGGCGGACAGGACGGGCACGGCCTGCGCCTGTTCCGCAGCGACAACGGCGGCGGCACCTGGAAGCAGGAGGGCGTCATCCACGACGGCTCCACCTACGACCGCGCGGACCTGGTGGCGGTGGGCAGGGACGTGGCGCTCGTCTACGCGGTGGAGACGCCGGACAGCACGGGCATCGGCGGCTCCACGGCTCGCGACGTGTACTTCCAGTGGTGGCGCTACAGCGCGTCCAAGAACCACTGGCTCCCGGACAAGCCCGTGCGCGTGTTCGACTCCACCAGCTCCAGCACCGCGTACTACCGCGCGGAGCTGGCGCGCGACTCCAAGGGCCGGCTCTGGGTGCAGGCCTTCTTCCGGGAGAAGGACGCGAGCAACACGCTGGTCATCTCCGTGAGCAGCGACGGCGGCTCCACCTTCCGCACGCAGTCCGCGCTCGCGCGGGACATCCCGAAGCGCGGCGGCGGGCGGCTCATCAGCCTGGGCAGCCGGCTGATGATGCTGTGGAGCTCGCACGACGGCCGCGACACCACGCACTACCGCATCCGGGATGACAGCGCGTCCGTGTCCACCTGGTCCTCCACGCGCACCGCCTTCTCCGACGGCATCTACCACGGCGCCGCGATGAGCGCGGTGGCGGACGGGAAGGGCGGCCTGCACCTGGTCTACAAGGACAACTCCGAGCGGCTGAGGTACCGCCGCTTCGACGGCTCCAGCTTCGGCTCCGCGGTGAAGGTGCTGGAGGACGGGGACTGGGCCACGCAGCCGGCGCTCGTGCGCGCGGGCAGCAGCCTGTATCTCTTCTACAACCAGCCCCGGAGCGACGGCTCCGGCTACCGGCTGTGGGTCCGCGCGCTGTCCTCCAGCGGCAAGCCGGGCGCGGGCAGGGAGCTCGCGTCGGTGTCCGGCTTCGCGGGCTACCCGGCGGCGCCGGACGTGCTGCCCTCGGGCGTGCCGCTGGTGTGCTTCTTCGGCATCGAGCCGTCCTCCGGCTCCAGCTCCCGGCTGTCCTTCTTCTCCACCAGCGCGTCGTCGCTCAAGTCCCAGACCGTGGCGGCGAGGCAGGCCCCGGCGGCGGAGGACGAGGACGGCGAGCGGTTCACCGCCACCGGCGGCCCGGCCGCGTCCCCGCCGCCCCAGGACCCTGGCGCGCTGGTGAGCGCCGCGACGAGCCCCTCCCAGCAGGCGATGGCCGCCGGGTGTGGCGGTGCCAGCGCGATGCTCGCGGTGGGGGTGACCTTCAGCCTGATGGAGTGGGGCCGCCGCCGGCGCGCCCCGGTCCTGCCCGGCTAGCAGGGCAGGCCTTGCGTCGCGGGCCGCGGAAACGAACGCGGGCGGTCTCCCCGGGACAGGCTTCCCGAGGGGCACCGCCCGTGGGCGCGTCTCCCGGCGAGGGGAGACGCGAGCCTGCACGCGGCTACGTCGTCGCGGGCGCGGTGTCCGGCGCTTCGTCCGGCGTATCGTCGCCGGCGTCGCTGGCTCCGTCGGACTCGACCGGGGCCGTGGAGGCACCGTCCGCGCCGGGAGCACCACCAGCCGCCTGGGGCTTCTTGCCAGCACCCGGGGGCGGGGACTTGCGGGCGGCCGCCGCGGCCTGCCGCGCCTGCTCGCGCGCCTTCTGCGCGACCTTGGGCGTGGGGGCCAGGATCATGTACATCTGCCGGCCTTCCATGCGCGGCAACTGCTCCGCCACGGCCACGTCCTTCAGGTCCTTGATGACGTCATCGAGGATGGCGCTGCCCAGCTCCTTGTGCGTGATTTCACGCCCGCGGAACTGGATGACGACCTTGGCCTTGTTGCCCTCTTCGATGAACCGGCGGGTGTTGCGCACCTTGAACTCGTAGTCGTGCTCCTCCGTCTTGGGACGGAGCTTCACTTCCTTGAGCTGGATGACCACCTGGGTGCGCTTCGCGTCCGAGGCCTTCTTCTTCTCCTCGTACTTGAACTTGCCGTAGTCCATGATCTTGCAGACTGGCGGCTTGGCCATGGGGCTGACTTCGACCAGGTCGAGCGACTCGGAGCGAGCCCGCTCGAGCGCGGCCTCGATGGGCATGACTCCGAGCTGCGAACCATCGGAGCCCACGACACGGACTTCCCGCGCGCGGATGCGGCGGTTGGTTCTCTGGTCCCGGTTGGGACCGCGGCTGCTGTTTCTCTGTTCGCGAATGATGTGAACATCCTCCAAAAAGGGTTAGCGGACCCACCACCCGTGAAGATGTGGCGGACCCTCCAATGTGTCAGTCCCCTCCGGCGGAGAAGGCAGGCGGGCGGCCTTCCGCCCCTCGGGGCAGGGAGACGTGCAACGGACTCTATCCGGTTCACGTCCCCCAGGGGCAAGGTAACGCGGGGCACCCCCCATTCCCATGACCCCCTGTTGCCTATGATGCGCCCCATGGTGAAACGGTCCGCTGCGTCCGCCAGGGAGAGGACAGGATGCCGACCCTGGAGGGAGGTTGCGCTCGGGGCCGGGCTGGTGCTTGCCTGCCTGCCCGCATGCGGGCCGGTGGACGGCGGCCCTGGGGGGCCCCCCACCCCTGACAGTGCCCGGGGCCAGGCCCTGGTCCAGGGCTCGGACGCCCCCGGGGACCCGGCGGCGGTGGCGCTGGTGGCCCGGCGCACGCGCTGTGGAGGGGAGGCGCCGGTGCTCCTCTGCTCGGGCGCCCTCATCGCCCCGGACGTGGTGCTGACGGCGGCGCACTGCCTGGCCGTCTTCGGGGAGGCGGGCCCCTACGAGGTCTTCCTGGGCCCCACGCTGCTCCCGGAGCCCGGCCCCGGCGGGCGGTTCGTGCGGGTCACCCGGGCGGTGGCCCACCCCGGGTTCGTCCCGGCCACGCACGCCTGGGACGCCGCGCTCCTGCGGCTGGCGGTGCCCGTGACGGACGTCCCGCCCTTCCGGCTCCCCCAGGCGGGGGACGTCCCGGTGGCGCCGGGGGAGCTCGTGCGGGCGGTGGGCTACGGCGACACGAAGGACGCGGCCCGGCCCGCGGGCCAGCGGCGACAGGGGCTGCTCCAGGTGACGGCCGTCACCGGCGGCGCCTTCCAGGCCGGCCCCGCCCCGGCCATGACCTGCGTGGGGGACAGCGGCGGCCCGGTGCTGGGCGGCCCGGCGGGGAACGAGGTGCTCCGGGGTATCACCGTCAGCGGGGACGTGGCCTGCCGCGCGGAGGCGGTCCAGGTGCGGGTGGACGCGCTGGAGGACTTCCTCCGCCCCTTCCTGGAGGAGGCCCCGCCCCCCGCCCCCACCGGGACGCTCCCCCTGGACGCCCTCTGCGAGGAGGCCTGCGCGAGCGACGCGGACTGTCCCTCCGGCCTGCAATGCGTCACCGCCGGCGCGGCTCCCGCCCGGTGCCTCCTGCCCGCGCTCCAGGCCGGGACCTTCGGCGCGGCCTGCACGGAGGACGCGGCGTGCGGCGCCCGGGGCGTGTGCGCCCGCCTGGAGGTGGACGGGGACGGCGCCTGCCGCTGCTTCACCCCCTGCGAGGCCACCGTCGACCCGCCAACACCGGACCTGGACCGGCCCGACGTCAGATGTGGCTGCGGCAGCGGCCCCGGCGCCCTGGGCGCTACACTCGCCGTCCTGCTGGGGCTGTTCTGGCGACAGTCTCCTCGCGCGCTTTCAGGAGGCCGGTTCCGGGTGTGACTCCGCGTGAAAGCGCCTACAGAACCGCAAGTGTAGGCGAAACTCCGCGAATCCATTTCCGAGAATCAGGCATACACGTTTTCGGCAATCGCGAAGGTCCTTCCCCCCATGGACTACAAGATCAAGTCGGGCGACACGCTGAGCGCGCTGGCCAAGCGCTTCAACACGGACGTGGATTCGCTGGTGAAGGCGAACCCGAACATCACCAACAAGGACCTCATCTACGCGGACGCGACCCTCAACATCCCGGGCAGCAAGGATGAGTTCCAGGCGCAGGGCGTGTCCAAGGGGCCGGACCTGACGGGCGGGGCGCAGCAGACGCAGGGCGCGCAGCCGGTGGGGGACGTGCCGCCGGGCCAGGTGGGGGATTGGATCAAGCAGGCCATGGACATCCTCAAGGCCAACGGCGTCCCCACGGACAAGATGAACCCCCAGGACATCGCGAAGATCATCCAGCACGAGTCCAGCGGGAACCCGAACGCCATCAACCTCTGGGACTCCAACGCCCAGAAGGGCACCCCGTCCATCGGCCTGATGCAGACCATCCAGCCGACGTTCGACGCGTACAAGCTCCCCGGCCACGACAACATCCGCAACCCGGTGGACAACATCATCGCGGGCGTCCGCTACTCCATCGAGCGCTACGGCTCCGTGTCCAACGTCCCCGGCATCCAGGGCCTGAACAGCGGCAGCGGCTACGTCGGTTACTGACCGGCGCTGACAGGGCCCGGACGCACCGCGCCCCGCGGTGGAAGACGGTCGTCGCCGTCTCCCACGCGGGGCGTCGTCATTTCCGGAAGCGGGCCGTCAGCCCCCGTGCAGCGGAGAGCGCTCCCGCGGGCCACCCGCGCTCTTGATGTGGATCTGGCTGGGCGCCTTCTTGCGCCCCCGGAGCCCCGTGCCCCGGTTGTTGCGCTTGGGGCCATGGTCGCCAGCGGCGGGGCCCAGCGTCACGCGCTTCAGCTCCTTCTGCCGCAACAGCGCCGCCGCGTCGTCATGGGCCAGCGTCTTCCGCCCATTGCTGGCCTGCACACTCGCCTGGGCCGCATGGGGATCCACGCGCCGCCTGTTCTTGATGCCTGCCACTCGGGTCCGCACGGACATGAAGTCCTCCTTTGAGTTGAGGTAGGGACCCCGGCGGGGTGTTGCCATCCCTGGCGACGGGCGGGACAGGGGCCGCCCCGTGAGCATGCGGGACGCGGGCGCCCGGTGGCGCGGGATGACAGGGGGCACGCGGGCTGGCGGTCTCCCGGGAGCGGGAATCCCGCCCGGACCGCGCCGCGGCCTCAGGTCAGGTCTTCGTTGTCGCGGCGGGCGCGCTTCTTCGCCTTGGGCTTGCCAGGCCTGGCCGCCTTGGCCTTCTTCTTCTCCGTGGTCTCCGGCGGGAACAGCCAGCCGTCCTCGGGGCGGGGCTGGGAGGCGTTCACCGGCTCCAGGTGCTGGCCGCGGCAGCCCCGGCACCAGGACTGCGGACGGCGCTGGCCCTGGCTCATGATGCGGAAGCCGAAGTCCTGCTCCGTGGGCCCCACGTGGCCGCAGCGCGGGCAGCGCGTCATGGACGTGGTGCCCGTCTCCCGGGCCTTCTCCTTCCCGTGCTCCACCACCAGGGCGAGCGCGGCGGCGAACCCCAGCTTGCGCTCAGAGGGCACGTGGAACTGACGCGCGCGCTTGCGGGCGCCCCGGCCCATCACGGGCAGGAGGTCCAGGCCTCCCAGGAGGTTGCGCTGCTCCAGGACTCGCGACGGAGACGATGGCGGGGTCGAGTGGCTCACGCGATCATTTCTACGGGAGGGGTCTGACATGCCCGCTTCACGCGCCGGGTCGCCAGGTCCCGCTCCATTCGGAGGTCTGGACACATGTTCAGTAACCCCTGGCATTTCCAGGGGATTCCTCCCGGCGGCCGGGTGGGGGTGGGGCGCCTGGGGGCGGGGCCCGCCTGCCTGCCGGGCGCGGACCGGGGTGGGGGTGCCCACCTTCCAGGAGGTCCCATCCCCCCCTTTCACCCGCCGGAGGTGTGCCCATGGCCCAGGCCCACGACACCGAAACCGAGAAGCAGGAACGCCAGGCGCGGCGGCACGAAGCCCACGTGCGCTCCACCTACGCGGCGTTCATCCACCACCTGTGTGACTTGAGCGCCCTGCCGCCCGCGCTCGCGGAGTCCGCCGCCGTGTCGGTGCTGAGCGCGCTGGAGCGCCGGCTCATGCCCAACGGGGCGCGCAACCTGGAGTCCCAGTTGCCGCGGATGCTGGTGGAGTTCCTGCCGCCCCCGGAGGCGCGCCCCCCGCGCCCGCACCGCTTCGGCCGCGAGGAGTTCGTCGCGTCCGTGGCGGAGGACCTCCAGATGCCGGCGGACCAGGCGGAGCTGGTGGTCCGCGCGGTGCTGCGCGCCTTCCAGGACCAGATTTCAGAAGGCGAGGCGGACAAGGTCGCCAGCAACCTGCCCGCCGACCTGCAGGCCCTCTGGCGCCTCACGCAGTAGCCCACCGTGAGGCGCGGCTCGGATGGTCCCTGGCTACTCCGCGGGGCCGCTGCCCGCGCCGTCCCCGGTGGTGAACACCGGGGTGCCGCCGGGGATGCTGGGGTCGTGCGGGAGGCTGCCGCGCGGGCTGCGCAGGTAGACGAACGGCGTGGCGAAGAGGAAGTTGCTCACGCGCGACGTGTAGATGTCCGCGTAGCGCTCCACCTGCCGCGCCAGGTGGCTCTTGTCGTTGCCGGCGCGGGTGAGCAGGCCCCAGTGCGGGTTGGACAGCTCGCTGGCCGCGCGGGCCATGGGGCCCAGCTCCGCGTCCAGCGCCTCCAGCTCCGCGCGCAGCTCCGTGAGCCGCGTCACCAGCTCGCCCTCCGTGACGTCCGAGCGGGGGCCGTACTGGTGCCTGCGCCGCTGGAGCTCCAGGCGCACCTGGCAGCTCTCCGCCTCCAGGCGCTCCTTCTTGAGCATGCGCTCGCCAATGCGCACCTCGGTGGCGCGGAAGGCGGCGATGGCGCGCACCTCGTCCTCCAGCTCGCGCAGGATGAGCGCGGTGCGCCAACGCAGCACGTTCTTGCTGACGTGCACGTCGCCGAACATGTGGTCGCCCACGTAGAGGATTTCGTCGCCGGACAGGCCCAGGTGCCGCTCCAGCTCCAGCGCGCTGCCGCCGAAGTAGGGCTTGCTCTTGTCCAGCGGTCCGGAGTGCGGCCGCAGCAGCGCTTCACCATTCGCCTCCACCACCTCGAAGAGGGTGGAGCGGGTGGTGAAGAACTCGGGCTTGCGCGCGCTGACGATGACCACGTCGAAGAGCTGGCGCCAGGTCATGCCCTCGGGCAGGTGCCGGTCGAAGGCGAAGTGCATCATGGGCTCGGTGTAGGCCCACTCGCTGTTGGTGATGAGCAGCACCTTCTTGCCGGCGTTCTTCTGGTCCAGCAGCGCGAGCGGCGTCTCCGGGTCGTCGATGACGTAGCGCTCGGGGTCCGCGATGATTTCGGCCTTGAGGCGCCCCTGCATGTGCGTGGCGTCCAGGTTCTTGCGCACGTGCTCGTAGAGGTCCGCGTAGCCCATGGGGCCCGGGAGCTGGCCGGCGTCCAGGCGGTCCACGAGCTGCGCGTAGATGCAGGCCTCGGAGAGGGAGAACAGCGTGTTGAGGAACACCCAGCGCCGGTCCGCCAGGTCGATGACGGTGCGGGTATAGGCCTCGCGCTGGGACTCGAAGTCCATGGGGCGGCTGCCGTGCAGGGCCTTCTTCACGAAGCCGAAGCGGTTGGCCTTGAGGAGGTTGCCCTTGGCGGTGTCGATGATGAGCCCGCGGATGGCGAGCATCGGGTCGAACGTCAGGTCAGCGACGGGCCAGCCCTGCTCCACCAGCCGGTCGCGAATGTATTCGTACGCGCGGCGTTCCCACGCTTCCACGCGGTAGTGGATGAGCGTGTAGTCCATGTCGTAGCCCACGGCCTTGATGGCGCGCATGTTGAGGGTGCGGTTGCAGAACAGGCCGCGTTCGGGCGGGGGACCGGAGAAGTGAGGAGCCATGGGGCAAGGCTTGCCAAGGCTTGCACGCAAAGTCGAGCGGCCCGTGTGCCCGAGTCGCCCCGTGGGCAGGCCCGGGGCGTCCGGGTGTCGGAAAGATGGGATACAGGTGACGCACGCGCCGCGAAGGCCGGGCACGCGCGGAACCAAAGGGCAGACACATGTCGGGAATGACGCGGCGCTGGGGCCTGGCCCTGGCGGTGGTGCTGGCGGCGGGCGTGGCGGGGGCTCAGGAATGGGAGACGGTGGCGACGAAGCCCTTCGTGATCAAGGTGCGGCCCCGTCCGGGGACGAAGGCGAAGGACATCTGGGCGGAGGGCGAGCTCAAGGCGAGCGCGGCGCAGATCCAGACGGCGCTGGAGGACCAGGGCTCGTACCGGCTCTTCATGCCGTACGTGAAGGAGTCGCGGGTGGTGCGGCCCACGGAGGACGGCGGGCGGCTCACGTACACGCGCCTGGACCTGCCGGTGGTGTCCTCGCGCGACTACATCTGTCACGTGGTGACGGACTCGAAGGTCGCGCCGGACGGGACGGGCGTGTACCAGCAGCACTGGAAGGCGGAGCCGGACGCGTTCCCCGCCAGGCGGGACGTGGTGCGCCTGCGGCTGAACGAGGGCAGTTGGAGGGTGGAGCCGAAGGGCGAGGGCACGTCCTGGGTCGTCTACAAGTTCACGGTGGACCCCGGGGGTTCCGTGCCCGGGTTCCTGGCCAGCGTGGGGCAGAACGACGCGGTGGTGGACACGCTGCGCGCGGTGGAGAAGCGGGCGAGGTCGCTGCCCGTGGAGCCGCCGCCCACGAAGTAGAGGTTGGAGGTGGAGGGATGGAGGCAGGCGGCCCGGGTGTTCCTCCCGGACGCCATGGCTGACAACTCCAAGATTGAGTGGACGGACGCGACGTGGAACCCGGTGCGCGGCTGCGTGAAGCTGAGCCCCGGGTGCAAGCACTGCTACGCGGAGACGTTCGCGGAGCGGTTCCGGGGCGTGCCGGGGCACCCGTACGCGCAGGGCTTCGACCTGAAGCTCATCCCGGGGAAGCTCGCCGAGCCGCTGCGCTGGAAGGCGCCCCAGCGCGTGTTCGTGAACTCGATGAGCGACCTGTTCCTGGACGATGTCCCGGAGGCGTACATCGAGGCGGTGGCGCGGGTGATGGCGCTGGCGGACTGGCACACGTTCCAGGTGCTGACGAAGCGCGCGGAGCGGATGCAGCGGCTGTTGTCCACGCGGCTCGCGTTCGCCGCGAGGCTGCCCAACGTCTGGTGGGGCGTGAGCGTGGAGGACCGCAAGTACGGCCTGCCGCGAGTGAAGCACCTGCAAGCGGCGCCCGCGCGGGTGCGCTTCCTGTCCATCGAGCCGCTCCTGGAGGACCTGGGGCCGGTGGACTTCACGGGCATCGACGGAGTGATTGTCGGAGGCGAGAGCGGCGCGAAGGCGAGGCCGCTGGATCCCGACTGGGTGCGCTCGGTGCGCGAGCAGTGTGACGCGGCGGGCGTGGCCTTCTTCTTCAAGCAGTGGGGTGGCAAGCGCAAGGCGGCGGCCGGGCGCGTGCTGGACGGGCGCACGTACGACGCGCTTCCCCGGAGCACGGCGGCCCCGTTCCCGGAGGACGCGCGGCGCCTGCGCCTGCTGGAGGATGCCGAAGCGCTGGCCGCGCCGTGGCTGATGCCGCCCGCGGAGCTCAGCGCCGCCGCTTCAGCTTGAAGAAGTCGATGAGGGCCTTGAGCTTGGGCGCCACCTGGACGCGGCTGGGGTAGTAGAGGAAGAAGCCGGGGAGCGTGGCGGAGTACGGCTCGAGCACGCGCACGAGCCGCTTCTGCGCGAGCAGCTCCCGGACGCGGCTCTCCGGGACATAGGCGAGCCCCAGTCCGGCGACGGCGGCGTCCAGCACCAGCTCCGCGTCATCGAACGTCACGCGGCCCTCGACGGCGGCCTCGATGCGTTTTCCGCCGTCGCTCAGCCCCCAGCGGAGGAGCCCGCCGGTGGTCCGGCTGCGGTAGTTGATGCAGTCGTGGTCGCGCAGGTCGCGAGGGTGCTTCGGCTTGCCACGCGCCGCGACGTACGACGGCGAGCCCACCACATGCATGACGATGTCGCCGCTCACGGGGATGGCGATCATCTCGCGGTCCACGAGCTCACCGACGCGGAAGCCCGCGTCGAAGCCCTGCTGGACGATGTCGACCAGCGCGTCCTCCAGGTGGATGTCCACGCGGATGTCGGGATGGGCGGTGAGGAACTCCGCCAGCCGGGGCCCAAGCACCTCCTGATAGCCATACCGGGGCAGGGTCAGGCGCAGGAGCCCCGTGGGCCGGTCGCGAAGCTCGCCCAGGGACTCGAAGGCGTCCTGCACGCCGTGCAGCGCGGGTTCGAGCCGCGACAGGAAGCGCGAGCCGGCCTCGGTGAGCCCCACGCTGCGAGTGGTGCGCTGGAGGAGCCGCACGCCGACGCGCTCCTCCAGGGCGCGGAGGCTCTGGCTCACAGCGGAAGGGGTGACCCCGAGCTCCGACGCGGCGGCGGTGAAGCTGCGTCTGCGAGCCACCGCGAGGAACGCCATCAGGCCGGAGAGCTCGTCGCGCATTCCTTAGCGTAGCTACAAAGTGCTTCCAGAGACGACGCGTTTCGGAGCGGAGGCCCGGGGCGTACTTCATGGGCCACGGAGGCAGTCATGAACGCACAGGGCAAGGTCTGGTTCGTCACGGGGTCGTCGTCTGGGTTTGGCCGCAACATCGTGGAGGAGGTCATCGCCCGGGGGGAGCGAGTCGTCGCGACGGCGAGAGACCCGCGCACGCTGGAGGACCTGGTGGCGAGGGCCCCGGACCGGGTGCTGGCGGTCCGGCTGGACGTGACGAAGCCGGAGCAGGTGCAGGAGTCCATCACGGCGGCGCTGAAGCGCTTCGGCGCCATCGACGTGCTGGTGAACAACGCGGGCTACTCGGTGTTGGGAGCGGTGGAGGAGACGAGCGACGCGGAGCTGCGAGCGGTGTTCGAGCCGCTGTTCTTCGGAGCGGTGGCGATGACGCGAGCGGTGCTGCCGCACATGCGCGAGCGGCGGACGGGCATCCTCGTGCAGGTCTCGAGCCTGACCGGACTGGTCGGGTACCCGGGGGCGGGGGCGTACAGCGCGGCGAAGCACGCGCTGGAAGGCATCTCCGAAGCGCTGGCGAAGGAGGTCGCGCCCTTCGGAGTGAAGGTGCTCCTCGTGGAGCCGGGAATGTTCCGCACGAAGCTGCTGGGCCCCGGGTTCCGGCCGATGCCGGAGCTGCCGGCCTACGCGGAGTCGATGGGCCCCACGAGAGCCTGGGTGGCGCAGGCCGCCGGAGCGCAGCCCGGGGACCCGGTGAAGGCCGCGAAGGCCATCGTGGACGCGGTGGCCGCCGGAGCCCCGACGCTGCGCCTGTTCCTGGGGTCGGACGCCCCCGGAACCATCCGCGAGAAGCTCGCGCAGGTGCAGGACGACGTGAACCGCACGGAGCAGCTCGCACTGTCGATGGACTTCTGATCAGCGGGCCAGTGGCTCATCGTCCCATCCGGCGCGGGAGCGGCCCGCGTGGAGGCGTCTGACGTCCATCCATGCAGGCGCGTTCCCACTATCAGGGGATGGGAGCGTGGCGCTCACCGGGCGATGAAGCACCAGAGGCGTACAGCCCAAAGACCCAGGCTGCCCAGGAGGCCCGGACGCAGTCTGGCCTCCCGGGGATTCACCGCATGGGTGTGTTCGAGGTCCGGACACAAGACGCCAGAACCTGCCGGACAGGCGGACACGTTCTCCAAGACCGCACCCGCCACTGGCCCATCGCACGCTCCACCGAGCGCGGAGGGGACCCCAGGTCTCTCAATGTCCCCAGAAGCCGGCGCAAGATCGCCCAGGTCCTGTCCTTCCACGCCAGGGCATACCTCCGGCCTCCCGTCTTGTGCGGTGGCTGGCGCGAGGCGGCCAGGGACGCATGCCTCGTCGTGAGGGTCCTCGGGGGATGCGTGGTGCTGGGGGACGGGGGCAAAAGCCTGCAACAAATGCTCATCGCACGCCTTCATCCGCGTCGGCAGCTCGTGCTGAAGCGCTCGCGTGTCGCGCTCCGTCAGGGCATGCATTGCACAGAGGGCCCACTCGCGCAGCGCCCCGCCGCCCATGAGGGGCTGCAGTCGGTCCGCGACGCCCAGGAAGGCCCGCTGCAGGGACTGAACGAGGAGCACGTACCCGGGACGCTCCGCCACGCGGGCCGCCAGTCGCAGCAACTCGAACTCCACCTGCGCGCACCAGGCCCCCGACTCCCAGCGCGCCACGTCCTGCAACTTGAAGCACAGGTCCGCCAGCCGGTTCAGGTCCCGCGCGGAGGCTTTCGCGCAGCAGTCAACCAGGAGCTCCGCCAGCACCTGCCGCTTGAGGCTGAAATAGCCCTCCAGGAGCCACCGGGCGTCCGGGGAGCGCACGTCATGCAGCGCCACGCCCAGGTTCTCCAGGGTCAGTGATTCATCCAGAGCCACCGCGCGCGTTCTGCGCCCTGCGCGTTGCACCACCAGCCCCCGCGCCGCCAGACGCCGCAGGGCCTCGCGGATGGTGCCCCGGCATACTCCATAGTGACGCGCCAGCTTCGCTTCCGAGCCGAACCCCCCGCTCGGGTGCAGCCGCCCCAGCGCGATGTCGCGCTCGATTTGCGCTTCCACGTAAGTCACGAGCCCGCCCCGTCCCATCCCCATCCCCTCCTCCGTTTCAGCATCGCCATCCAACCATGGGGGTCTGACACGGACGCGAGGCCCGCATCGCCCGCCGGGGGGGCGCCCCCCGGCCCCGGTCGATGAAAACCTGTCCGACAGTCGGACAAGTTCTCGGCTTCGGGCTTCAGGCTGTTTGAACCTGTCCGACTGTCGGACAGGTTTCCCGGTTGCGCGCCCGGCGGGCGGCCTCCGTCCGTGGCGTTGCTTCGCGTCCGATGAGTCACTGAGAGGCGGAGGTGCCCTGCCCGGCGTAGGTTGATCAGATGGTGGGAAATCGCACTCCTGGCAGGACGAGCAGTTGTGTGCCTGCCGCGTCCTGGAGCTCCAACGTGTAGACGCCGCGAGCCTCCCGGAGCTGTGCTTCGGCTTCCACGATGATTCGCGCGGTTCTGGCTTCGGACCTGGGGGGCACCTCAATGACTTCCACGACCCGCAGGGTCTGATGATTCGAACCGCCGAGAATCGCCCTGGTGACCGTGCCGGGCAGGAGCGTACTTCCTGGGAACTCCAACTGCACTGCGACCCGTCGCGCGGAACGGAAGGTCCTGACCTGGAACCCTGCGTTGGAAGGACCCTCGAGCTGCAACGCCTGGACTCCCCTTTGCTCCAGGAGCGCCGCGGAGAGCATCGCCGCCAGTCCTACGTCGGGACAGACTTGCTCGGGAGGGGGGATGACCGCGTCGCCGGACGTGCCTCCATCAGCGACTGCCAGGAACGGAAGCAGGAACAGGAGCACTTGTCCTCCTATTCGTCGTATCGCCACACTCCCCGCACGGACATCATGTTGGGAACGACGGCGGTGTTCTCGTCTCCTCCCTCGCTGCGAGGAACGCCCCGCGTGCGGTCATCCAGGAACCAGAGCTCGATACAAACGGGGAGTGTTTCACCTGTTTTGTTCTGACGCAGTTGGGTGAAACGACCGTAGACCCGTTTGGAACCGACGTAGAGCGTGCCGGTCAACATGGAGCCGTGCCGCACCTCCCCCTCACTGCCGAGGGTGTAGACAGCGGCGCGTCCCTCACGGACGGTCACGAACTGGGAGTGTGTGTTCGGATCGAATTTGGCGGCCCACTGCATGCCCTCGATCTCCAGCTTCTGCATGGCCGCCTGCGCATCCAATGGACAGTCCTCGGCGGGAGGCGTGGGCCGGTCCACCAGGGGCGCGCTGGCGCAGGCCATTCCCGCCATGCAGGACGCAAGCGTCGCGGCCTTGAGCGCACGGACAGGTTTTGGAGACGGCGGGGCAGGGGGCTTGATCGTCACGGGAGTGTGTTCCTCTTTCTTCACCGCCACGGGGGCGGCGACGGGAACACTGTGCGGGCGGTCTGGCGGACTCGCCAGTTTATGACCAACAGGGGCGGAAACACTCTCCGGGACCCGTGGGGTTGTATGGCGAGTCCAGCCCCGCAGCAGGACCTCCCAGGTCCGGGGGCCCGCGAGCAGCAACCCCAGGCAGGCCACCACTCCCACCCAGCCCCAGGCCGGGAACCGGCGCGGAGCCGCTGGCTCGGGCGCGGGCCGGGGCCTGGGCGCGGGCGTCAGGTATGGCTGCGCCGGCCACGCCGGACGGCGGATCTGATTCGGCGTGCCCGGAATCTCGTCGAAGAGGTGCGCCTCGAACGCCGCCGCTCCCCCCGAGAGCAGCCCCCGCATCAGCTCCGAGTGCGCCGCCTCCCCCGTGCGCGGGCGCTGCTCCGGCTCCTTCTCCAACAACCGCAGGATGGCCCTCGACAGGGGCTCCGGCACCTGGGGGTTGATGTCCCGGGGAGACGGCGGCAGCCGCTCCGTGATGGCCACCGCCAGCAGCTCCGGCTCCTGCCCCGGCGGGAACGGGTAGTGCCCTGTCACGGTCCGGTAAAGGCACACACCCAGGGCATACAGGTCATCCGACTCCCGGTATGGGTAGCGCAGCTCCGGCTGCCTCCAGTGACGCTGCTGGAAGCGGATGGCCTCCGGACTGCGCAGGTGCAGCGTCCCCGGGGGCAGGGTGGTGGTCGTGAGCGTCGCGGCCCCCGCCTGGTCCCCGGCCCCGAAGTCGATGAGCACCGGCACCTGCTCCCTCGCGCGGACCAGGATGTGCTCCGGCTTCAGGTCGCGGTGCAGCACGCCTCGCGCATGCAGCACCCCCAGCGTCATCGCCACCGAGCCGCCCACCATCGCCACCTGCCGGAACGTGGGGTTGACCGTCTCCGCCCAGAGGTGGAGCGCCAGCCCCTCCACGCAGTCCATGACGAAGTACGGCAGCCCCTCCACCGGATCCGGCCACCGCCCCGTGGCATGCACCCGCACCACGTTCGGATGCCACGCCCGGTCCAGCAACAGCGCCATCTCCCGCAGCGCCCGGGCCGGGTCCGGGTGCAGCGACAGCTTGAGCGCGAAGCCGCGCCCCGGCGCGGCCAGCGGCTCCACCCGGTAGACCGCGCCGTACCCGCCCACCCCCAGCGTCCCCTGCACCCGCCAGCCCCCCACCACCGCGCCCGGCTGGAGCGCCCCCGGGAACACCTGTGACCCGTCCTGACCCATGGACCCGAAGGGTCGCATGAAGCGCACTCAACCTGGAAGGTCACTCGGGGCCAGGGACCGGAGGCAACCCTGCGCCTGTGTGTTCCTACGTCAGGAAGTCTCGCCTCATGGATCCGGACGGAATGGTCCCAGCGGAACTCAGGGGCAGTGACTGAAATGTGACAGGGGATTGGCGCGCATCAGGCCGGTGCTGTCAGACGGATTTGATGTATTAAGCCGCGCCTCATCGCAGCTCTCCCCCCATTCAGGAGTTCCTGATGCGTCGTATTGGCTCAGCCCTTCTTGCCGTGAGCATGCTCGTTGGTTGCGGTCCGGGTACCCAGGCGGAGACTCCCTCCGAGTCCGCCCCGGCCGCCGAGCAGCAGCAGCAGGCCCCCATCCTCACGACGACGAACGTCGACGTGGCCATCGAGTGCTCCGGCATCCTCGAGTTCGCGAACACGGCGTCGTACGCCATCCTGGACCGCTACCTGCCCAGCAACGTGGTCACCAACATCGTGAACCGCCGCGCCACCGCGCCGTTCACGTCGCTGGCGGACCTGTCCTCCGTGCCGCTCGTCGGCCCGACCCGGCTCAAGCAGTTGGAGGGCGGCGCCCGGACGCTGGACTACATCGACGCGGACTGTGTCGGCATCATGGATGGCCTGGCCATCTCCCGTGACGACCAGGCCGCCATCGTCGCGCTGGTGAACAGCATCGACGACTCGGAGCTGCACGACGTGCTGCCGGACGCGTGGAACGGCGCCGTCAACCTGCTCAACACCCGCCCCTTCACCACCGCGCAGCAGATCGCCGACACGGCGGGCATCGGTGAGGTGAGCTTCCGCAACATCCGCAACTCCGCCACCCTGAGCCGGCCGTTGGAAGCGCTCTTCACCGCCATCAACGCCATCCCCTCCAACGGCTCGTATGGCGCCACCACGCTGCGCCACTTCGACTGGTGGAACATCGCGTCCGCCGGCCACTACTACCGTGACGACAAGACCTGCTTCGGCCTGGAGCCGAGCAGCGTCCCCTCCGGCGCCGCCATCCGCCCGAACCTGGCCGACGCCGCCGAGGTGCGCGCCGAGGTCCAGCGCGCCTTCGCCTACGTCAACGGCAACGGCCACATCTCCACCGCGGTCCGTGACGCGGGCTTCGCGAACCTGGACGCGCTGACCCAGGGCCGCTCCTTCAAGGGCTGCATCATCACCTACGAGAACGACCCCTGGAGCCGCAACACCGTCCACATCTACGTGGACACCGTGAACGGCTTCAGCGTGATGACCGAGACCTGGTGGGCGGAGTAGTCCTCCCCCCCCCTGACGTCCCCGCCGTCCCGAAGCCCCGGGTTCCCGCATGGAGCCCGGGGCTTCGTCGTGTCCGGAAGCAGGCGGGCCCCTGGAGGGCAGGCGCCCGGCCAGCGCGTGGCCCGGGAAGGAATCCGTGCATCCCCGCGTGTCTATGGGTATAGACACGCCCCATGTGCCCCCTGGTGAACACGAAGGACCTGATTGACGCCCAGGAGGTGGCGGGCCTCCTGCGCCTGGCCCACCCCAACAGCGTCAGCACGTACCTGCGCCGGTACCCGGACATGCCCCGTCCGGTGCTCGACCTGGGCGCCGGGCGCCCGCGCCTCTGGCTCAAACCCCAGATGCTCCGCTGGGCCCGCGCCCGCCAGGCCGCCGCCAACACCGACACAAGCTCCCGAGGCTCCCGATGACCACCGCCACCCCCCGAACCGCCCCCGCCGTCCTCCCCGGGCCCAATGACGCCTGCTGGTGCGGCAGCGGCTCCAAGTACAAGAAGTGCCACCGCGGCGCGGACACCGTGGAGGCGCGCCGCAAGGGCTCCGACACCAATCGCAAGGGCGTCCGCCCGGGCATCGTCAGCCCCCGCCGCGTGGTGCCGCTCACCATCGGGCGGCCGGACTACGCGGACTCCGTGAGCGGCCGTCCCTCGCGCTCGCGCAACGAGCCGGACGTGAAGTCGCCGGACGTCATCGCCCGCATGCGCCGCGCCTGCCAGGCCGCCGCCCAGGTGCTGGTGGAGACCGCGCAGCACGTGCGCGTGGGCATCACCACGGACGAGCTGGACGCTATCGCGCACGAGGCCTACCTCAAGCGCGGCGGCTACCCCAGCACGCTGAACTACCACAAGTTCCCCAAGTCGCTCTGCACCTCCGTCAACGAGGTCATCTGCCACGGCATCCCCGACAGCCGCGCGCTGGAGGACGGCGACATCGTCAACCTGGACATCACCATCTACCTGGATGGCGTCCACGGCGACTGCTCGGCCACGTACCTGGTGGGCAACGTGGAGCCCCAGCACCAGCGCCTGGTGCAGATCGCCAGGGAGTGCCTGGACATCGGCATCGCCGCGGTGAAGCCGGGCCGGCCCATCAGCGACATCGGCCGCGCGGTGGAGGCCCACGCCGTGAAGAACGGCACCAGCGTGGTGCGCGCCTACTGCGGCCACGGCATCGGCGAGACCTTCCACACCGCGCTCCAGATTCCGCACTACTACGAGCCGGAGGCCGACACCATCATGCAGCCCGGGATGGTCTTCACCGTGGAGCCGATGATCAACCAGGGCCACTGGGACCACCGCACGTGGAACGACGACTGGACCGTCGTCACCGCGGACGGCATGCGCAGCGCCCAGTTCGAGCACACCCTGCTCGTCACCGACACGGGCGCGGAGATCCTCACCGTCCCCTGAGTGAGGCCTCCCCCCTGAAACAGCTCGGGCCCCGGACGCGCTTCGCCTCCGGGGCCCGCTTCATTTCCAGCCGGAGCCCTGAGCCCTTACGCGCGGCGGCGGCGCAGCTTCAGCGCCAGGCCGCAGAGCATCAGCAGGCTGACGGCGCCCAGCGGACCGGGCACCGTGCTCTGGCAGCCGCAGCCGTCGGACTCGTCCGGGTCCTGCGGATCCGGATCCGGGTCCGTCGCGTCGTCGGTGACGAACACGGCGGTGCTGCGCGCGGGCACCGTGAAGCCGCCCGTGGCCGCGTCGTACGCGGACGTGCGCACCACCGGGTCCGTGGAGGCCTGCAACACCGGGTGCAGCTTGAGCTTCAGGGACTTGTACCCGTCCGCCTTGAAGGTCTGCGCGTCGTCCGTGCCGTTGAACAGCACGATGGCGCGCTTGCCCTCCGTGTTGGTGCCGTGGTCCTGCATGGCCATCACGATGAGGCCCGGGAGCTGGTCCGGACCGGTGTTCTCGAAGCGAACCAATTGCTTCACCTCGTCACCGGTGCGCAGGCGGAACAGCCGCGAACTCTTGCGGATGGTCAGCATCTCCTCGAAGTGGTCGCGCGCCCGGAGGATGTCCGCCGACGCGGGCTTGAGCGCCGCGTCCGCCAGCAGCGGCCCGAAGAGCCCCCAGTTGCCCTGGTTGTCCGCGGCCGGGGGCAGGCCCACGCCCCAGTTGTTGGACTGGTAGGTCCAGTCCACCTTGTTGAACCAGTCACCGGAGTTGTAGCTGTTGCGGTCCAGCGACTTGGAGCGCAAGAGCTCGTCACCCGCGTGGAAGAAGGGGATGCCCTGGCCCAGCGCCACCAGCGAGATGCCCAGGTTGTGCATGCGCACGCGCTCCGCCATGGGCAGGTCGCGGCGGGCCTTCAACTGCACCGCGTCGAACAGGGTCTCGTTGTCGTGCGCGGAGACGTAGGTGATGACCTCCTGCGGGTCCAGCGTGTAGCCGGCCTTGGCCCCGTTGTAGTCCACCCCTTCACCCGTGACGGTCGCGCCGGTGCGGTCCACCAGCGAGTAGTCCTTCAGGTTGCCGGCGAGGCCCACGCGGATCCAATCGCTGTAGCGCAGGAGCTTGTCCTTCTGCTCCGCCGGCGTGCCCTGGTTCGTGCCGTTGGGGTCGGAGAGCAGGCCCGTGATGAAGCCCTGCTCCTGCAGGCCGCTGAAGGGGCCACCGCCGCGAGCGCCGTCGCGCAGGCGGTCGTTGAACGAGCCGATGCCCGTGCCCGCCATGTTGGCCTGCGTGGCGTTGGTGCCGCGCGCGTTGCCGGCCACCTCGCCGAAGTCCCAGCCCTCGCCGTAGACGTAGATGGCCTTGCCGTCCACGCCGTCCTTCTCCAGGGTGAGCCCGTCCAGCGTGGCGCGCAGCTTCACCATGTTGGACTTCATGTGGTGGCCCATCAGGTCGAAGCGGAAGCCGTCCACCTTGTACGCCCGGGCCCACGTCACCACGGAGTCGATGAGCAGCTTCTCCATCATCGCGTTCTCCGACGCGGTGTTCTGGCAGCAGGTGCTCATCTCCACGTTCCCGTCGTCGCTGAGGCGGTGGTAGTAGCCGGGGACGATGCGGTCCAGCACGCTCTTGGCGTCCTGACCGGCGGAGTTGGTGTGGTTGTAGACCACGTCCATCACCACGCGCAGGCCGTGCTGGTTGAGCGACTGCACCATCTCCCGGAACTCCACCGTGCGCGTCGTGCCCTGCGCGTTGGTGGAGTAGCTGCCCTCCGGCACCGTGTAGTGGAACGGGTCATAGCCCCAGTTGAAGCCGTCCAGGTCCGCCACGGCCTTCACCGCCGCCTGCTGCTGGTCGGAGTCCGGCGGCAGCGACACCAGGTCGCCCTGGGGGTGCTGCTGCGCCGCGCGGTCCTCGTTGATGGTCGCGATGTCGAACACCGGCAGCAGGTGCACGTGCGTGAGGCCCGCCTTCGCCAGCCGGGTCAGGTGCTTCATGCCGTCTGATTCGCGCGTGAAGGCCTTGAACGTGCCGCGCTCGTTCTCCGGCACCGTGAGGTCGTTGATGCTGAAGTCGCGCGCGTGCAGCTCGTAGAGGACGATGTCCTCCGGGGCCTCCAGCGCGGGCTTCGCCAGCGTGCTCCAGCCCTGCGGCGCGAGCGCCGGGTCCGTCAGGTCCACGAGCTGGCTCAGCTCGCTGTTGGTGGAGAGGGCCACGGAGTAGGGGTCGGTGACGCGGTTGGTGACGACCTTGCCCTCCTTGCGGACGTAGACCTCCACCTCGTAGAGGAAGAAGCGGTCCTTCCACGACGCGTCGCCCGTGGCGCTCCAGACGCCCCTGTCGCCGGCCGTCATGGGCACGCGGGTGAAGGTGGACGTGGGGCTACCGTCCGCGAACAGGAGCAGGTTCACGCTCTTGGCCGTGGGGGCCCACAGGCGCAGCGTGGGGATGCCGTTCTCGAACGTGGCGCCCAGCGGCCCGTCATACGCGTCCAGGTCGTCCAGCGCGCCCGCGAGCTGCGCGCTGGTGGCGTCCAGCATCACGCCCTCCGCGTTCGTCGCGGACACGGCCACCTGGCCCTTGAGCCACGTGGCGGCGTTGGCCACGTCCGCCGCGGCCAGCTTCAGCACCGTGCGGCCCACCAGGTGCGGGAAGCGCGCGGCCTGCGCGGCGGTGAGGCCCGCGGCGTCCACCGTCAGCGTCACGGAGGTGCCGCCCTGCACGCCGGTGCCGCCCAGCGTCAGGCCGCCCGTGGGCGACGTGTGCAGCTTGTACACCGTGCCGGCGGGCGCCGAGACCTCCGGGCTCCACACCACGGTGTCGCGCGAAATCCAGTGCGCCCGGGCCAGCAGCAGGTTGCCCGCCGGAGCGCCCGCGGCCCGGATGGTCACCTTCTTGGACGTGCCGGAGTCGAAGGTGATGATCATCTCCTGGTTGTCCGTCTCCACCGTGAACGACGCGTTGCTGCCCGGGTAGGCGGTGGACCAGTTCTCGTCGAGCGCGACCTTGCACTCGTAGTTGCCCGCGGGCAGCGCCTTCGTGGTGAAGGTGTAGACGCCCTTGTCGTCCGGGTACTGCATCATCGAGCGCAGGCACTCCGGCTGCCAGTCACCGGGACAGCCCAGCTCGCTCTGGAACGAGCCCGCCACCGTGGCGATGACGCCGGAGCGGCTGCTCGTCACGTACAGCGAGGTCGCGTCGAAGTAGAACTTCACCGCGCCCGCCGTCGTCTGGTTCAGCACCACGTCCGCGCCGCCCGGGCCGCCGTACGTCTGCGACAGCGAGCCGTCCAGCGCGACCTTGAAGTGCCAGGTGCCCGCCGGGACGTTGAACGTGCCCTGCCACTTGTCGTCGTCCGCGTCGTACGTCAGCGCCGTCTGCGCGCAGGTGGGGTCGTTGTTGGCCGCGCAGCCGGCGGCCGTCTGCAGGTCGCCAATGACAGTCACGGACGTGGGCGCCGCCAGCGACGACAGTGGCACGAGCGTGGCCAACAGCCCGCTGAACGCGAGCGCTCGCGTCATGCGGGGAACCGCGAATGGAACTCTCAGGGGAAACCTCCAGGGGGGATGGAATCCCGGGCACGGTAGCAGCCGGTCCTGTCACGGAAACCCCTGGGGCATTTTCGCGGTTTGCCTGACCCGCTGGATGATCGCGTCGGGACCGGCGCATCCACCCCAGCACGTCGGATGGGGAAGGGCGTCCAACCAAGACGCGGTGCGGCAGGAACCACGCGCTCCGTTGAGTCCGCTCACGCCATGCGTCACACGGGTGTGCAGAGGAAGACATTGGGCACATGGCGCGTTGCGCCATCAGCCGATTGTTCCGACGGCCCTTCACCCCTTTCAAGACTGTTGGATACAGTGCCGCGCCCAGATGTCCTCCAGCCTCCCCTGCCCACAACCGAACGCTGTCTCCCACCGCGGTCGGTGGCGCCCGATGCTCCAGGGCCTTGTCGCCCTGTGTCTGGCGGGGTGCGCCACGGCCCCCACCCCGACGCAGCCCGCGACACAGCCCGCCGCGACACAGCCCGCCACGCAGGCGGCGCCGGCGCCGGCCCCCGAACCCGTGAAGGAGGCCGCGCCCGCGCGGCCCGCTCCGGCTCCGGCGCCGAAGGAGCCCGCGCGGCCCTGGGCGGATGAGGTCCTGTACTTCGTGGTGGTGGATCGCTTCGCGGACGGGGACCCCTCCAACAACGAGAAGGGGGACGTGAAGGAGCCGGGCACCTTCCACGGCGGCGACCTGAAGGGGCTCACCTCGAAGCTGGACGAGCTGTCCTCGCTGGGCGTGACGGCGCTGTGGGTGACGCCGCTCTTGAAGCAGATCCCGGGCTTCGTCACCGGCGCCGGCTTCCCGGACTGGGGTTACCACGGCTACTGGGCGGACGACTTCCACGCGTTGGATCCGCGCTTCGGCACGGAAGAGGACTTCAAGGCGCTGGTGGACGCGGCGCACGCGCGCGGCATCCGCGTGCTGCTGGACGTCGTCTACAACCACCCGGGCTACAACTCGCGCTACCTGAAGGACCACCCGGACTGGCTGCGCTCGGAGGACAAGGGCACCTGCGGTTCGGATCACCTGACGACGTGCGTGGCGGGCCTGCCGGACTTCAAGACCGAGCGCCCGGAGGTGGCGAAGTACCTGCTGGACGCGCAGATCGACTGGGCGAAGCGCTCCGGCGTGGACGGCTTCCGGCTGGACACCGTGAAGCACGTGTCCCACGACTTCTGGAAGGAGCACCGCCGCCGCACGCGCGCTGAAATCTCCCCGGACTTCTTCCTCCTGGGCGAGGTGTGGGGCGGCGACGTGCAGGTGCTGGAGCCGTACTTCACCCCGGACGAGATGGACGCCGGGTTCGACTTCGCCTTCCAGGGCAACGCGCTGGGCTTCGTCCAGGGCCGTGGCCGCGCGGTGGCGTTCGACCGCTATCTCCAGTCGCGCGCGAAGGTGACGCCGGGCCACCACCTGTCGCATTTCCTCTCATCGCACGACGTGGACGGGGCGCTGCATCAGTTGCAGGGCAACGTGCCCCTCTTCCGTCTGGCCGCCACGCTGCAGCTCACCACGAGCGGCATCCCCGTCATCTATTACGGCGAGGAGGTGGGCCGCGCGGGCGGTGACTGGCCGCAGAACCGCAGCGACATGCCGTGGGGCAAGCAGGCGGTGAAGCCTGGCGCGGGGAAGAAACGCGACGAGGCATTGCGCGAGTATTACAAGCGCCTCATCGCCATCCGCCGCGCGCACCCGGCCCTGTCGCGGGGCACGCACGCGCCGCTCTCCACCGAAGGTGATGTGTATGTCTTCCAGCGGCGCGACGAAGCGTCTGGCGACACGGTGGTGGTGGCGGTGAACCGCGGCAAGGCGAAGGGCACGGTGTCCGTGCCGTGGCCGGAGGCGTGGACGGGCGTCGGCGAGGTGGAGGACCTGCTGAACGGAGGGCGGACGAAGGCTGGCGCCACGCTGGACCTGGCGCTTGCGCCGCTGTCCGCGCGCATCCTCGGACGCGTGCCGTGAGGCACCCGGCGGTGCATGCGCAGAACCTGACCCGGACGTGCTGTTGTCACCGGCGCGAGCGGGGCTCTTGCTGGAGGGCCTGATGGCCGGCGTGTCGTTCAAGGACGTGGCGAAGCGGTACGGAGACGTGTCGGTCATCGAGGGGCTCAACCTCGATATCCGCGACCATGAGTTCATGGTGCTCGTGGGGCCGTCCGGTTGCGGCAAGTCCACGGCGCTCCGGATGATCGCCGGCCTGGAGGAGATTTCCGGAGGCACCATCTCCATCGGTGAGCGCGCGGTGAACGCGCTGCCCCCGAAGGACCGGGACGTCTCCATGGTGTTCCAGAACTACGCGCTCTATCCGCACATGTCCGTGCGGCAGAACCTGGAGTTCGGCCTCAAGATCCGCAAGACGCCCAAGCCGGAGATGGACAAGCTGGTGGACGAGGCGGCGGAGATTCTGGGCATCACGCACCTGCTGGACCGCAAGCCCAAGGCGCTCTCCGGCGGCCAGCGTCAGCGCGTGGCCCTGGGCCGCGCCATCGTGCGCAAGCCGGCGGTGTTCCTCTTCGACGAGCCGCTCTCCAACCTGGACGCGAAGCTGCGCGTGCAGATGCGCTCGGAGATCAAGAAGCTGCAGCACCGGCTCCAGGTCACGTCCGTCTACGTCACGCACGACCAGATCGAAGCGATGACCATGGGCCACCGCATCGCGGTGATGAAGGACGGCAAGCTCCAGCAGCTCGGCACGCCGCTGGAGGTCTACGAGAAGCCGGTCAACGTGTTCGTGGCGCAGTTCATTGGCACGCCGCCCATCAACATGCTCACCGCCACGCTGGACGCGGACGGCGCGTCGCTCACCGGTGACGGCTTCAAGCTGCCGGTGCCGCAGAAGCTGCGCGCGGCCACGGCGGGGAAGGGCGGGCGCAAGGTGAAGGTGGGCCTGCGCCCGGACAACGTCCTGCCCGCGGGCAGCGTCGCGCGCGGCGAGTCCGCCCCCGCGGAGGCGCGCGTGGAGCTGGTGGAGCCGCTGGGCAACGAGCTCATCGTGCACGCCCGCCTGGGAGACAACCCGCTGGTCTTCCGCCTGCCGCCCCAGGCCACCCCGGAGCCCGGCGCCGCGCTCCCCGTGACGGTGGAGCTGGAGTCCCTGCACCTCTTCGACGCTGAATCCGAGCTTCGGCTTTCCGTTTGATATCCCGGAGGATTTTCCCAATGACGCACCTGCGAACGCTGCTCGCGGCCCTCTGTCTGTGCGCAGTCGGCCTGTTGCCCGTCCCGTCCTTCGCCGCCACGGAGCTGGTGCTCTGGCACGCCTACCGCGCGGAGGAGAAGGCCGCGCTGGAGAAGGTGGTCGCCGAGTACAACAAGGCCAACGAGGGCAAGGTCAAGGTCACCACGCTGGCGGTGCCCTACGACGCCTACGCGGACAAGATTTCGGCCACCGTGCCGCGCGGCAAGGGCCCGGACCTCTTCATCTTCGCGCAGGACCGCCTGGGCGGCTGGATTGAAGCGGGCAACACGGTGGAGCCCATCGACTTCTTCCTGGATGACGCGACGAAGAAGCGCTTCATCCCCACGACGATGGAGGCGATGACCTACCGCGGGACGGCGTACGGCCTGCCGCTGAACTACAAGGTCATCACGCTCATCTACAACAAGAAGCTGGTCCCCACGCCGCCCAAGACGTCCGGCGAGATGGTGACGATGGCCAAGAAGCTCACGGACGCGAAGGCGGGCCGCTTCGGCCTGGCGTACGCGTACAACGACTTCTACTACCACGCGGCGGTGATGAACGGCTTCGGCGGCGGCGTGTTCGACGCGAAGAACGCCCCCACGCTGAACTCGCCCGCCAACGTGAAGTCGGTGGAGCAGGTCCTCAAGTGGAAGAACAAGGACGGCATCCTCCCCGCGGAGCCCTCCAGCGCGCTCATCACCTCGCTCTTCAACGAGGGCAAGGCCGCGATGGTGTTCTCCGGCCCGTGGTTCCTGGGCGAGGTGGCGAAGAACGTGGACTACGGCCTGGCGCGGCTGCCCACGCTGGATGAGAACAAGGGCACGCCGATGAAGCCCTGGATGACGGTGGAGGGCGTGTACGTGGCCGCCCCGTCGAAGAACAAGGAAGCGGCGTACGACTTCGCGAAGTTCCTCACCGACGCGGGCCCCGGCAAGACGCTGGCCCTGGAGGGCCGCCAGAGCCCCGCGAACCAGGCGGTGTACCAGGACGCGAAGGTGGCCGCGGATCCGCTGCTCAAGGCGATGAAGGACCAGGTGGACGTGGCGGTGCCCATGCCCAACCTGCCGGAGATGTCCATGGTCTGGACCCCGGCCACCAGCGCGATGAACACCGTGTTCAAGAACACCGCCACCCCCAAGGCGGCGCTGGACGCGGCCCAGAAGAGCGTGGCGAAGGACGTCGCCGGCCTGCGCAAGAAGTAAGTGAGGAGCTGAAGTGAGCCAGAACGCCCCCCAGCAGCCCCCTTCCGCGGCCGGCGCCCCCACGCCGGCCCGTGTCTCTCCGAACGGTTCAGCGCCGGATCCCTCGACGCCGGGAGCCGCTGGCCGCGCGGGCGGCTACCGGGGGCGCGTGCTGGTGGGGCTCGCCCTGGCGCTGGGCGTGTCCCTGTTCCTGGCGCACGGCCTGCTCCAGCGCGCCAACCAGGAGCGCGCGGCCGAGCGCGAGCAGCGCACGGCCACCGTGGCCCTGCTGGGGCTGACGGACCTGGTGCAGCGCGCGGGCGGCACGGGCGACGCCGTGAAGGCCGTGGTGGCGGGCTGGCCGGGCATGCCGGGCAGCTCCGTGCGCGTCATCGCCTTCAGCGGCATCCGGCTGGAGGCGTCCACCTTCCCGGATGACACCGGGGACAAGGCGGCGCCGCGCCGGCTGTCGCGCGACGAGAAGCCGCTGTACGACCGCGGCCAGCGCCTGCGCGCCGCCGTGGAGACGAACCGCGAGGAGGGCGGCGCGCGCAAGGCGGAGGTGGAGTCGGAGCTGCTCGACAACGGCGGAAGCCGCCTGTTGTCCGCGCCCGTGGAGGTGGACGGGCAGGTGGTGGGCTCCGTGGAGTCCCTCACCCCGGTGGTGGTGAAGGGCCAGACGCCCTCCTGGACGCCGGTGCTGCTGGCGTTCCTGCTGCCGCTGGCGGCGTGCGCGGCGGCGGTGTTCGCGCTGTCGCGCCAGGGCGTGCGCGTGGCGGTGGCGGCGGCGCTGTTCCTGGCGGGCCTGGGTGGCTACACCGTCTATTCGCTGCGCGCGCTGGACGCGGAGCTGCGGCAGACGGAGGACGCGGTCAGCGCGGAGCTGCGCACGCGCGGCGAGAAGGCCCGGGCGCTCATCGCCGCCAACAACCTCAACGCGGAGCCCGCGCTCAAGCCCGGCGCGTGGGACGCGGACGCCATGCGCCGCCCGCTGGGCAAGCTGACGGAGTCCGGCGCGCCGGATGAAGCGAAGCTCGCGGCGGCGGGCGCGCAGGTGCGCGGCAACGCGAGCAAGGCGCTGGGCGCGCTGGGCGTGGTGGGGCTGGCGGTGCTGCTGTTCATCGGCCTGGGCGCGCTGCACCGCGCGGTGGCCACGGCGGTGGAGCACCGGCAGGCCTACGCATACATCCTGCCCGCCATGGTGGGCATGGTGGTGCTGGTGTTCTTCCCGTTCGCCTACGGCATCACGCTGTCGTTCACGGACGCCAACCTCTACAACAGCAGCCAGCCGCTGTCCGAGTTGTGGGTGGGCTTCCGCAACTACGTGGACATCCTGGGCGACTTCAGCTTCGCGAAGACGGCGGCGGACGGCTCGCTGGTCTTCAACTACCTGAACTTCTATTACACGCTGCTCTTCACCATCGTGTGGACGGTCACGAACGTGACCATCGGCGTGACGGTGGGCCTGCTGCTCGCGCTGGCGCTCAACGTGCCGAACCTGAAGATGCGGCCGGTGTACCGCGTGCTGCTGATTCTTCCGTGGGCCATGCCCAACTACATCACCGCGCTCATCTGGAAGGGCATGTTCCACCAGCAGTTCGGCGTGGTGAACCACGTCATCCGGATGTTCGGTGGTGACGGGCTGGCGTGGTTCGACTCGCCGCTCACGTCGTTCTTCACGGCGCTGGCCACCAACGGCTGGCTGTCCTTCCCGTTCATGATGGTGGTGTCGCTGGGCGCGCTCCAGTCCATCCCGGGGGAGCTCTATGAGGCGGCGCGCGTGGACGGCGCCAACCGGTGGCAGCAGTTCACCGCCATCACGCTGCCCGCGCTGAAGCCCGCGCTGGTGCCGGCGGTCATCCTGTCGGTGGTGTGGACCTTCAACATGTTCAACATCATCTTCCTGGTGACGGGCGGCGACCCGGGCGGCTCCACCGAAATCCTGGTCACCCAGGCGTACAAGTTCGCCTTCGAGCGCTACCGCCACGGCTACGCGGCGGCGTACTCCACCGTCATCTTCGGCATCCTGCTGCTCTACAGCATGGTGCAGAACCGCGTGAGCCGCGCCACGGAGGCCGCGTAAATCCCATGGCGCTCTTCTCTGAACGTCGCGAGGGCATCCCCCACCTGCCGCTGCACGCGGTGCTGATTGCCTTCACCCTCTTCACCATCTACCCCATCCTCTGGGTGGTGAGCCTGGCCTTCTCCGGCAAGCAGAGCCTGGCCATCGCCACGCTGCCGGAGAACCCCACCTTCTGGGACCGGCTGCGCGCGGTGACGCCGTGGCCGGAGTCCTTCAGCGTCTCCAACTTCGCGTCGGTGCTGGCGGACCAGCCGTTCGCGAAGTGGATGCTCAACAGCGCCATCGTGGCCATTGGCACCACGGTGCTGGGCGTCTTCATGGCGTGCACGGCGGCGTATGCCTTCAGCCGCTTCAAGTTCCCCGGCCAGCGCGCGGGCATGATGGCGTTCCTGGTGTCCCAGATGTTCCCGGGCACGCTGATGCTGATTCCGCTCTACATCATCCTGGTGCAGTGGCTGGGGCTGGGCAGCAGTCGGCTGGGGCTCATCATCGTGTACGCCACCACGTCCATCCCGTTCAGCGTGTGGATGCTCAAGGGCTACTTCGACACCATCCCCAAGGACCTGGAGGAGGCGGCGCTGATGGACGGCGCGTCCCCGGGGCGTATCTTCTGGAGCATCATCCTGCCGCTGGCCAAGCCCGCGGTGGCGGTGACGGCGCTGTTCAGCTTCATGACGGCGTGGAACGAGTTCATCCTCGCGGCGACGTTCATGGACCAGGAAGCCATGTACACGGCGCCGGTGGGCCTGCGCTTCTTCGTGGGCGGCTTCAGCCAGCAGTGGGGCTACTTCGCGGCCGGCTCCATCATCGTGTCCGTGCCCGTCGTGTTCCTCTTCCTCTTCCTGCAGAAGTACCTCGTCTCCGGGCTCACCGCCGGTGGCGTGAAGGGTTAGTCCCGCAGTCTTTCTTCGCAGTCCTTCCGTCTGTCGTTGCAAGGAGCAAGCACCCCCATGATCAACCCCCGCATCGCAGTCCTCACCCTGGCCGCTTCCCTGTCCGCGGCGCCGGCCCTGGCCGAGAAGGTGTCCTTCAAGGACCCCACCGGCGACGACAAGGGCCCGGGCAAGTACACCTACCCGACGGACCCCGTGTACAAGCCGGGCTCGTTCGACCTGACCGGCTTCAAGCTGGACCAGGGCGGCAACAAGACGGACGTGGAGATCCAGCTCAAGGCGTCGCTGGAGAACCCCTGGAAGATGGCGGACGGCTTCTCCGTGCAGGAGGTCTTCATCTTCATCGACACGGACCACAAGGCCGGCAGCGGCTTCACGGACAGCCCCCCGGGCCTGAACGTCTCCTTCGCGCCGGAAGACGCGTGGGACAAGGTCATCATCATCTCGCCGCAGGGCTCGTCGCGCGTGCGCGCGGAGGCCAACAACAAGGCCGGCGCGATGAAGAACGCCGTCGTGGTGCCCACCAAGGTGCGCGCCTCCGGCAACAAGATCACCGCCACGGTCATGAACTCCGACCTGGGCGCCGGTGACCCCTCCACCTGGGGCTACCAGGTCGTGATGCAGTCCAACGAGGGCTTCCCCGCGGACAACGACCTGCTCACCCGCCGCGTCAACGAGTACGAGGGCCAGCACCGCTTCGGCGGCGGCTCCGACTTCAACTGCGATCCGCACGTGATTGACGTGCTCGCGGGCCAGGGCAAGGGCGACAGCTCTGAAATCAAGGCCCAGTACGAGATGCTCGCGTACGAGTGCGCGGGTGACGGCTCCGCCACGAAGAAGGCCACGCTGAAGATGGTCTCCGGCCCGAAGCGCCCGGCGGCGCAGGGCAGCGCGGCGGCGGCTCCGGCCCCGGCTCCCGAGGCGGCTCCGGCGGCCCCGGCCCCGGCCCCGGCTCCGGCGCCCACGCCGGCCGCTCCGGCTGGAACGACGGTCGCTCCGGCGCCGACGACGGCCACGCCGACGAAGTAGTCGGCAGCGGACTGTTCAAAACAGTCCGTTTCAAGGTTTGATGCAACACGGGGAGGGCTGCCGTGGAGACCCCGCGGCGGCCCGGGAGAGGGGATGACCCCCCTCTGGTTCAAAAGCTTTCTGAGAAGGGTTTTCCGGACATCATGAAGAATCGCAAGAACGTGGTGCGGGGAGCGTGTGCGCTCACCGTTGCGGTCGGCCTCATTCCCGGGGCGGCCATGGCGCAGGACAGCGGCCCCAAGCTCACCATTGGTGGCACGACCTATACGAAGTACCTCTGGGGCACGCAGCGTGACCAGGGCGCGCTGTACAACTTCACCACGGTGCCCGGTGAAGGCTACGGCGACAACGGCATCGGCACGGAGCTGGAACTGCTCCTGAACGCGAAGATCTCCCCGCAGGTGGAGGTCAACGGCCGCATCCACAGCCGCTTCAACCAGAACTTCTGGACGAACTTCGGCGGCTTCGGCGGCAGCAACACGGCCACCAACTGCACCGCGGGCGACTGCGGCGAGTTCGACCCGCGCTCCAACCAGTACATCAAGCTGCGCGGCATGTCCGTGACGCTGCGCCCGGGCTACCTCATCGACTCGGCGCTCATCGGCGCGACGGACCTGGGCCAGTTCGACCCGTTCGTCATCGGCCGCGTCCGTTACATCGACCGCGACAACGCGGCGGCCATCATGCTGCAGGGCTCCAACTTCGACCGGAAGCTCACGTGGGACGCGGCGCGCATCTCGCTGCCGCGCTTGTGGGCGGGCCCGAACTTCAGCACCGGCGCCTTCCACGCGCGTGACGCGGCGTACGGCTTCCAGGCGAAGGTCACCCCGAACGAGCTCTTCGACGTGGGCGGCATCTTCCAGTACGCCAACGACCAGGAGATCAACCCGGAGGACACGGACCTGGACAACGGCCGCGACCTCACCCCGCGCTACCGCAACGGCGTGGGCGGCCTGAAGGCGGGCCTGCACATGGGCTCGTGGCTGGACGTGCGCGGCGCGGCGTACACGTCGTACTCCAACGCGGACCCGGTGCTGTCGCCCAAGAGCTTCGGCGTGGGCGGCTACAGCCCGGTGCTGGCCGGCCACCACACGGACCAGACGTACATGCTGAACGCGTCCATCAACGACCCGCTGGACGTGGGCCTGTCGCTGAACCTGCAGTTGTTCAGCATTGGCGCGGAGTACATGGCGGTCATGGCCAGCCGCCGCGAGGCGGACGTGCTCCTCACGGAGGGCCACGACGGCAGCTTCGCGTTCCCCGGCCCGTCCAACGCGGCCTACGGCGTCTACAAGGGCAACCCCACCCGCATCGGCTATGGCGGCTGGACGAGCGAGGCCCAGCAGGTCGCCACGCTCAACGTGGACAACGACTTCACGGACTTCGACGAGCCCATGGCGGAGACGGCCATCGGCTGGAAGGGCGTGACGGCGAACCCGGTCTACACGAACGGCGCGCTGGAGGTGGGCGGTGAGTATTCCTTCATCACCTACAACACCAACTGGCAGGCGTACGGCAACGCCGACCAGGCGCTGGGTGACAGCCAGTTCCCCGGCACGGAGCTGGACTCCGGCGTGGGCCACAACTTCCGCACGGCCTACCAGCCCTTCCAGGACAAGAAGACGCACCTGGTCGCGCTGCGCGCCAAGTACGTGGTGGACGTGCTGAAGGGCATCGATGTGTTCGGCAAGTTCAAGTACATCCATGAGACGGACAAGCGCATGAACGACCCGCGCTTCCTGCCGTTCCAGTCGGGTGCGTGCGCGGGCGGCGGCGTGGCGTGCGACAACACGCTCGTCAACGAGTACAGCGCGGGCAACAGCACCGCGGACCTCTACCGCAACCCGAACGTCATCACGAACAGCCAGGGCGACACGGGCTACCAGTTCAAGCCGTTCGACAACATCGCGGACGACGACCGCCTGCTGGACTACACGACGTTCACGGCCGGCGCGGGCTACCAGTTCACGGATGACCTGTACGTGTCCGCCAGCTACTCCAAGTTCTTCGCGGACCTGCTGGACGGCAACACGGCGTTCCAGGCGTACGGCAACCACGAGATGGCGTCCGGCAAGCACAACAAGAACCAGGTGCTGGTGAAGGCGCGCTACATCCTGTCCGGCGTGGAGTTCGGCCTGGAGGGCCAGTACGCGTTCGGCACCTTCCGTCCGGACTTCGGCGACGGCTACGTGGTGCAGTACGCGGACGACACCATCGCGGCCGACCACAACGTGGCGGTGGGTTCGCGCGGCTTCACCGGCCGCAACGGCGGCTGGAACAGCCTGGAGGAGCGCAACTTCGACCACATGCGCGTCAAGGCGTTCATGAAGGCGCAGTTCTAGTCACCGCGCGCTCCGCTTCCGGCGGGGCACACGGGTGACGCAGTGGGAGCCCGGGGCGCCTGTGAAGGCACTCCGGGCTCCTTGCGTTTGGGGCACCGCGCGGTACACCTGGACGGGCCGTCCCTTCGTGCACGAGGTGCCCTTCCATGTCCGTGCGTTCCCGCGTGTCCGCGCTCCTGCTCGCTTCCTCCCTGGCCGCGTGTTCCGGCGGCAAGACGCGCGAGGACGCGCTGCTGTTCCGGCTGACGGATCCGGTGGGGGATGACCACGGCGACGGCGAGCTGGTGTATCCGCGCCGGGCGGACCTGGGGCGCGGGGACCTGGACGTGGTGTCGGTGGCGGCGTTCGCGGAGGGCGCGGCGACGCGGTTCGAGGTGACGTTCGCGCACCCCATCGCGAAGCCCTCGCGCGCGCAGGCGGTGGACCTGGAGGGCGCGACGGTCGCGGAGCGGGCCCGGCACGGCTTCTACACGTTCAACGTGGACCTGTACGTGGACCAGGACCGGGTGCCCGGCTCCGGACGCACGGACACGCTGCCGGGGCGCGGGCTCACGCTGGCGGCGGACTCGGGGTGGGAGAAGGCGGTGGTGCTGACGCCGCGTCCCTATGAGGCGCGCGAGGCGCTGCGCAAGGCCTGGCGGCAGGCGGCGCTGGAGGCCTACGAGAAGAAGGCCGGAGGGATTGGCGGCAAGGTGGAGGCGGAGCTCAACGCGGCCACGGAGCAGGAGCTGGAGGCGCGGGTATTCTTCCCCACGGTCATCCAGGTGAGCGGGCGCACGGTGGTGTTCCAGGTGCCGGATCGCTTCCTGGGCGGACACGCGAGCGCGGACTGGGGCTACGGCGTGGCGGTGACGGGCGCGACCCTCGACCGGCGCGTGGCGCTGGGTGGGATGTTCGGTGGGGACACGAACGCGAACCCGCGGCTGATGGCGATGGGCATCGTGCCCGGGGAGCCGCCGTCCGCCGACCGCTTCGGCGGTGGGCGGAAGGGAGATCCGTCACAGTCGCCGGTGGTGGACCTGCTGGTGGCGCCGGGCACCACGCAGGAGGAGGTGCTGGGGGCCTCGAAGCCTGCGTGGAGCGCGGTGGTGCCGTCCGGGAAGGCCGTGGCGGCTCCGGTGGAGGACGCCGGTGTGCCCGCGGACGCGCCGGATGCGGGGGCTGTGATTGAGGACGCCGGAGTCGTGGGTCCTGTGCCGCCCGCCCCGTGACGGTTGGTTCCTGCGCTGTGCGCGGGAGGTCCTGGTCGCGGTGAGTCCGTGCGGCCGAGGATGGATGCCTTGGAGGCATCCATGTCTTCGTGCCGGAGCTGGGCGGTCGCGGTGCTGCTGGTGCTGCTGGGCACGGGGTGTTCAGCGACGCGCGGCGTCCGGCTGAAGACGGGGCGGGGGTCGCCGGTCGTCCATGTGCCTCGGGCGGAGGTCGAGCCCGTGGCGCTGGACGGCGATGCGTTCACGGACGCGGTGCGGACGCTGGCGGAGGATGCGCCGGTGTCCCCGCGTCCTCGTGAGGATGCGTATCGGCGGTTCGCGGGGACGTTCTCCTCGAAGGCCTATGCCCATGTGCGTGGACGCCTGGGGCTGGTCTCCGTGGAGGAGCCTGCCCGGGCTCGGTTGCTGGTCGATGATTCGGACCGGGAGCTGGCGAGCGCTTATGGGCGGTGGTGCCAGCGCAAGCAGACACCGGGTGACTGTCTTCAATTGCTGGAGGCGGGTTCCACGCTGGATGAGGACGGACGGCGCTCCTTGGCGTTCGCCATCGCGCTGGACTCGGTGTGGGAGGAGACGTCCGAAGCGCTGGCGGGGATGACGGATCCGCGGGCGGTGCTCACGACCATCGTCGCGACGGGCACGGTGTACCTGTCGCTCTGGTTGCTGCCCGAGCCCGTGTCGAAGGGCATCGCTGCGACGATGACGGTGGTGCTCATCGCCTACCTGGGCATCGACACGCTGTGGAACCTCATCCAGGGATGGATTGAGTTGTCCGAACAGGCGCAGGTGGCCCGGACGTTCGATGAGCTTCGAGAAGTGGGGGAGGAGTACGGCGAGGTGATGGGGAAGAACGCGGCGCGGGCGTTCGTGATGCTGGCGTTGGCGGCGGTGGGCAGCACGGCGGAGACGTTCGCGGCGAAGGTCGCGACGCTCCCGGGTTCAGGGCAGGCCTCGCTGGTGGCAGCGGAGATGGGTGGCTTCCGGCTGGGCGCGGCGGCGCAGGTGGAGTCCGCGGCCGTGTCCTCCGAGGGCGTGGTCACCCTGGTGCTGGCGCCGAACGCGGTGGCCATGTCCGCTCGGGATGACAGGGGGCCTGTCGCGAGTGGCGTGGATGCGGATGGCCCGGAGCACCACATCGCGTCCAACAAGTTCTGGACCGCCACGAATCGCGGCGGCCCGTGGTCACCGAAGTTCCAGAGGATCTTCGATAAGGCAGGGATGTCGCTCGACGATCCCGCGAACAAGATCCGCGTGCCAGGGCACAGAGGACCTCATCCGGAGGCATACCACCAGAAGGTGTTTGATGCTCTGGAGAGGGTGTCGAAGCGATGCAGGTCCATGCAAGACTGCCGGGCCGCATTGACGAAAGCCCTGCAGGGTCTTGCGAGATTGATCAACCAGAGAGGGACAGACCTGAATCGGTGGGTGACCGGTCTTGAGTGATGCGAGATGAGATACTTCAACCTTTTCGAGAACGTCGCAGAGGGGTTCTGGTGTCTGGGACACCCTCTCGATGGTCAAACGAGAGAGCTCGAAGACCCCTGGCAGTTCACGGTTGGAGAACCCGCGCGCTTCAAGGGCCCGATTCGGCTTCCGTTGGACGTGGAGGGAGTATCACGTGACTACTCCCACGCAGCGTTCAGCACCCCGGTCGTCAATGCGAGGCTCGCAGCTCTTTTCCAGGAGCTGGCCCCGAATGACGTCGAGTTGATCCCCGTCGAGATCGACTCTCACGCAGGGCCGTATTTCATCCTCAATGCCCTTCGCGCCATTCCGTGCGTCGACACCGAGGCGTCTTCGGATGTGGTGTATTGGTCCGAAGAGGATGGGATTCCGGAGAAGGTCGGCACCCTCAGTTTCATCTCGGAGATGCGCATCGACACGTCGAAGGTGGGCGATGCGAAGGTGTTCCGTCCCTCGGAATGGGACGTCGTCCTCATTGTCTCCGAGGACATCAAGGACGCGATGGAGCGCGCGGGCATCACGGGCGCGAAGTTCGAAGCAGTGACGGGTCCGCCGACCTTCGATCCCATTCGGCGCGCGGAAACGAGGCGGCGCGCAGAACTGTGGCATCAAGCTCGACATGCCCGTGCGGCCGTGTGGCGAGGGCTCGGCACGATGTCCGACGACTTCTACATCCCGCCGGTCGTGGGCGGTCCATGGCCCGGCGAACGGCAGTGGTGGACGGCCATGCGCCGTCCTGACGGCGGCATGCTCATCGTCACAGACGGCCTGTCCGACCCGTTCAACGACATCCTGGACCGTCCCACCGCTGGCTTCGGGCTGGAGCTCGCCATCGAAACCCCGGAGCCGCTCGGGGAGGTGTGGAAGAGCTGGCCGGTGCACCTGCTCGAACGCGTCGCCTATGAGGTCGCCGAGTTCGAGAAGCTCCGCGTCTCCCTGGCCAATGGCACTCTGTCCATGGAGGTGGACGGCGTGGGCATGCCCGAAACCCTCGTGACCCCCGAGGGCCGTGTGGCCGTGCTCATCGGCATGGAGACGGACTCTTTGCCCTCTCGCTTCACGCTTCCCGGGGGCGAGGTCCGGCTGCTCACCGTGAAGGTGCTGATGCCCGCGGAGCTGAAGTGGCTGCTCCGTCAGGGCAGGGGCGCGGCGGCGGAGCTCATCCGCCGCTTCAAGGCCGCGGGAGAGACGCACCTCTCCCGCTCCTGGCGTCAGCCCGTCGTCAGCTAGCGCAGCCGCCAGATGCCCGTGGCACGCGCCGGGATGCTCGCCTTCCACGCTCCCGTGCCCCCCGTGAGCTGCGTCACTCCCGGGTCCACGAACAGCGGCTCCGCCGTGGTCGCCTCCACGTCGAACGGCCCCACCGACTCCTGCGAGTTGGAGAAGTTGTGGACCACCAGCACCTGCTCGTCGTCCAGCGTCCTCACGAACGCCAGCGTCCGTGACACCCCCGTCGTCGCCGTGAACAGCCGCAGGCCCCCGTTTCGCAGCGCCTCCGAACCCTGGCGCGCGTGGATGAGCGAGCGGTAGCGCGACAACAGCGACCCCGGGTCGCGCCGCTGCGCCTCCACGTTCGCCGTCTCCCTGCCGCTGGAGAACGCGTACCACGGTGAGCCCGTCGTGAAGCCCGCGCCCGCCGCGCCGCTCCACGGCATCGGCGTGCGCTTGGACTCGTCGTTGTTGGCGTTGCCGTTCCCCAGGCCCACCTCCTCGCCGTAGTAGAGGAACGGCGCTCCCGGCAGCGTCAGCAGCACCGCCGCCGCCAGCCCCAGCTTCGCCCCGTCGTTGGCGAACTGCGTCGCCAGCCGCACCTGGTCGTGGTTGGTGAGGAAGGGCGCGTCCGCCACCCCGGCCGGATAGTTGTTCTTCATCTCCAGCAGCTTCGCCGCCACGCCCCCGCCGCTGCCCGCGTGGATGCCTTCAATCACCCGCGCGGACATGGGGAAGTTGAAGTTGAGCGGCAGCTCGTCCCCGCCCGGCACCGTCGCCGTGGAGCCGTAGTACTTCGCCACCGACGGCGTCTCGCTCCAGTTCTCACCCACCAGCACCGCGTCCGGCTTCACCGAGCGCACGTGCGCGGCGAACTCCTTCCAGAACGCGTGCGTCTCCGGCGTGTCCGCCTGCCCCGCGCCGCCGCCCGTCTCGATGAGGTAGCGCGCGGCGTCCAGCCGGAAGCCGTCCACGCCGCGCTGGAGCCACAGCGTCGCCAGGCGCTTCACCTCTTCGCGCACCGCGGGCGTCTGGAGGTTCAGGTCCGGCATGCCGCCCCAGAAGGCGCCGTAGTACCAGCCCGTGTCCCGTTGATGCCACGTGCCGGTCTGCGAGTAGAGGTCCCAGGGCTGCTTCCAGCCGGGGTCGCTCGCGCGCCACTGGTACCAGTCCCGCTTCGGCGACTGCGCCGAGGACGCCGAGTCCACGAACCACGGATGCGAGGAGCTGGTGTGGTTGATGACGAAGTCCAGGATGACGCGCATGCCCCGGCGGTGCGCCTCGTCACACAGCCGCTGCAGGTCCTCCAGCGAGCCGTACGCCGTCTGGATGCGCTCGTAATCCGTCACGTCGTAGCCGTGGTAGCTGGGCGACGCGAACACCGGCATCAGCCACAGCGCGTCCACGCCCAGGTCGTCCGTCGTCGCCGGGTCTCCGTCGTTCAGGTAGTCCAGCCGCGAGATGAGCCCCGGCAGGTCTCCCACGCCGTCCCCGTTGGAGTCCTGGAAGCTGCGGACGAACACCTCGTAGAACACCGCGCCCCGGTACCACGCGTCTCCCGCGGGCGCGGCGAGCGTGATGCTCCCCGGCGCGACCGGAGCCGGCGCGGGCGTGGGCGAAGAACCGGCGCAGGCCGACAGCAGGGCCGCGCTGCAGAGGGAGAGTCCGCGGAGGGGTCGCATGGCCTCTTCCTCTAACAGCGAACGTTCCACGCGGGCCAGCGCGCCCCCGGATGAAGCGCGCCCCCCCGGACGGTAGGCTGGTGGCCAACATGTCTCACCCTCCGCGCCGCCTCCACTCCCTGCACATCCGCCAGGGGCACCCGGACTTCCTCGACCTTCCGTGGGAGCTGCCGCTGGAGGCGTGGCCGGAGCGTTCACCGCGCGTGGTGGAGGTGCCGCGCGGCCTGTCCCGTCACGTCGTCGTGTTCGTCTCCTACGGCGCCACCATCTACGCCTTCAAGGAGACGCCCGCGCGCGTGGCGCAGCGCGAGTACGACCTGCTGCGCGGCCTGGAGGAGCGCCGGCTGCCGTCCGTGGTGCCCGTGGGCCTGGCGGTCCAGACGGAGGAGGGACTGGAGGCCTCGCCCGGGGACAGGCCCGGGCTGCTCATCACCCAGTACCTGGCGTCGTCACTGCCGTACCGCGCGCTGTTCATGCACCAGGGCCTGGAGCGCTACCGGTCGCGGCTGCTGGACGCGATGGCGGGCCTGCTGGTGCGGCTGCACCTGGGCGGCTTCTTCTGGGGCGACTGCTCCCTGTCCAACGTGCTCTTCCGCCGGGACGCGGGCGAGCTGCAGGCGTACGCGGTGGACGCGGAGACGTCCGAGCTGCACGAGCAGCTCTCCGCCGGCCAGCGGGAGATGGACCTGCAGATCATGGAGGAGAACGTCGCCGGAGGCCTGGCGGACCTGGCGGCTCGCGTGGAGCTGGCGCAGGAGCTGCCCCAGGAGCTGGAGGCCTGGCAGGAGACGGCCGCGAGCATCCGCCAGCGCTACGAGCGGCTGTGGGCCGAGATCAACCGCGAGCTCATCCTCCAGCCGCACGAGAGCTACCGCATCCACGAGCGGATCCGCACGCTCAACGACCTGGGCTTCTCCGTGGGCGAGGTGGAGCTGCTGGCGAGCGGGCAGGGCAGCCAGTTGCGCATGCGCACCATCGTCACGGACCGCGAGTACCACCGGCATCAACTGCACTCGCTCACCGGCATCGTCGCGGAGGAGCGCCAGGCGAGCCTGCTGCTCAACGAGATGCAGGAGATGAAGGCCACGCTCACGCGCAAGCTGGACCGCAGCGTGCCCCTGAGCGTGGCCGCGTTCCGCTGGCTGGACGAGCGCTACCACCCCACGCTGTCACGCCTGCAGAAGGAGCTGGGCCGCGCGGCGGACACCGCGGAACTCTACTGCCAGGTGCTGGAGCACAAGTGGTTCCTGTCCGAGCGCGCGAAGCGCGACGTGGGCCTGGACGCCGCCGTGCAGGACTACGTGGCCCTCAGCCGCAAGCAGCCCGGCATCGCGCCGCTCCTGGAGGACACCTCGCGGTCCTCCGGGTAGCGTCAACGGCAGACGCGGATGGGCGGCTCGATGAGGAACGGCTCGGTGGCGTCCGGGTCGTCCGGGTCGAACGCGGGCGACATGGGCCCCGCGCCGGTGGGCTTCCACCTGCGCGGCACGCGCTCGATGCCCACCGGGTAGATGGTCAGCGCCCCGTCCTTGCCGATGCGCATGCGCAGGAAGTTCTTCCAGTCCGGCAGCGCGAGCGACCCGAAGGCCTCATTCGAGTGCGCGCCGAAGAAGTTCACGCTCAGCCAGAGGTACAGGCCCGTGATGAACGGGCCCACGAGGAAGCCGCCCACGAAGGTGAACGCGCAGGAGAAGAAGAACTTGCCCGCCAGGTGCAGCCAGCCGTCCGCGCAGTGCGCGCCATCCGGTGACAGCACCGGACACACGCCCAGCTTGCTCACCGTGAAGTACGTGGCGCCCCAGGCGATGAAGAACGCCGCCACGATGTGCGCCACGCCGTGCAGGCCGCCCAGCAGCGCGCGCCACCTCCCGAGCGCCGCGTCCGCCAGCCCCGCGAGTCCTCCCACCGTCACCATGCCGAGGATGAGCGTCCACGGCCGGTTGACCATGCTGTTGGCCACCGCCGTCACCACCTCCGGCAGCCGGGAGAGGCCCAGCGAGCCCACCTCCGCGTAGGCCGCCAGCGCGAGCAGCAGGTACCACAGGCCGGTGATGAGCCCGAACAGCGGGCTGTAGCGGATGAGGAACAGGTTCTTGCGCGCCAGCTTCCGGGACGTGGCCTCGTCCGGGAAGCTCTTGCGCAGCGTGGAGCCGTCGCGCAGCACGGGCGCCGCGGGCGCGTGCGTGGGGTGCATGAACGCGCCGCCTCCGCCCGCGGTGATGCGGTGCTGGCCGGTGTCGTCCTCGTGCCGGCGGTAGTGGTGCAGGTCGCCCGCGAGGAACACGGCGATGCGCCGCCCGAGCACCTTCTCCTCCAGGTACTCCAGGTTGTTCTCCAGGTAGCTGCCCTTGGCGCGGCGCGCGGCCGCGGCCAGCACCCACGCGGGCTCCGCGTTGCAGAGGATGACGCGGTCGTCCGGGCCCATCTGCTCCGCGACGTGGCGGAAGTACTCCACCTGGGGCACGTCGATGTCGCTGTTGAGCTGCACGTCCGTGCCGATGAGCCACCAGTTCCGGGGCAGCTTCAGCGCGAAGTAGCTGCGGCTCTGCCGCGTGCGGCGCCCGGCCAGCCAGCGCTGCGCGCAGAACAGCCGCATGAAGGCGGACAGGCCGTCATACCAGTCGTGGTTGCCCGGGATGACGAACAGGTCCGGGTGGGGCGCCTGCGAGCGGCGCATGGCGGCCTCGTAGGGCTGCACCGTGCGCTCCTCGTACGTCTCGCGGCTGGCGCCCGGGTACACCTCGTCCCCGCCGAACACCAGCACGCGGCCTCGCGGCGTGACGTGCGCCGTCCTGCCGTCCTCCTCCGGGAGCTTGAGCTCCGGCAGCGCCAGCAGGCGCGCCACCGCGTAGGTGGAGTCCCAGCCGTCGCCGATGTCGGAGACGTAGTCGAGCCAGAAGTCGCCGTCCGCGCCGGACTCCTCCGAATAGTCGAAGTAGGGCTGCTGCGGCCGCACCACCGCCTCGATGAGCCGGTGGTCCGCCCGCGCGCCGAACACCGTGGCCACCACCGCGTCCAGGCCCGTGCGCAGCACCTGCGTGGGGTGCAGCCAGCGCACCATGTCCGCGTGCTTCTGGGGCTTGGTGGCGGTGGCGCTGCCCCGCTCGCGCACCAGGTGCGGCGCGGGCGCGGGGCCCTGCTCGTCCCAGGGCGCGGGCGGGTCGTGGAGGCGGTCCTCCTCGGGCCGCGTGGGCTCACCGGCCATCGCGGGGACCCCGGACGGCGGAGGAGAGAAAGGGGGCGGCGGGTGGCGCCAGCGTGGACCGGAGAGCCATGGACCCCTGGCTTAGCATGTCTGCCCGGGGCTCCTGGAGGGCAGGCAGGCGTGGTTTCCGTTCCCTGGCGGGATGGTCCCTGCGACCCTTGGGGCCATGTCGAGCGCCTCCCTGAAGGACTTCCCCGTCGTCGTGCCCTTCCCCGTGCACTGGAGCGAGATGGACGCGTACGGGCACGTCAACAACGCCCGCACGTTCACCTGGTTCGAGTCCGCGCGCATCGCGTACCTGGCCCGCATCGGGCTGGTGGGGCCGTCCGCCGCGGGCGCGGACATGACGACGGCGGACGGGGTGGGGCCCATCCTGGCCAACACGCACGCGGACTACCTCAAGCCGGTGGTGTTCCCGGTGAACCTGGTGGCGGGCGCGCGCGTCACGCGCGTGGGCAACGCCTCCATCACCTTCGAGCACGTGGTGGCGGGCGCGGACGACGGGGTGCTCTACACGCGCGGCGGCTCCATCGTCGTGACGCTGCGCTACGCCACCCATGAGAAGGTGCCGGTTCCACCCCTGGTGCGTGCGGCCATCGAGAAGCTGGAGGGGCGGGTCTAGGCCGGGGGCCTCGTGCCGGGGGCCAGGACTTCACCCACGTGCGCGCTTCGCGTGGAGGTGCGCGGGGACGCCCATCCCGCCAGCGCGGCTGTTGATCAGCCCATGCCCAGCGGGTGCAGCCGCACCGCGCGGACCAGCTCCGCCACGCGCTCGGGGGTGGGGGGCACCGGGCCCACCCTCGCGAGCTTCCCCGCCGCGAAGGCCGTGCTCGCGCGGGCGCAGGTCTCCAGGTCCTGGCCCGCCAGCCTCGCCGCCAGCACGGCCGCGACGAGCGCGTCGCCCGCGCCCACGGTGCTCGCCACCTCCACGGGGGGCGGCAGGGCCCGCCACGCGCCGTCGTCCGACACGAACAGGGCGCCGTCCGCTCCCAGCGACACCACCACCAGCCTGATGCCTGTCGCGTGCAGCTCGCGCGCGGCGCTCGCGATGTCGCCCGCGTTCCTCAGGGGGCGCTCGAGCAGCTCCTCCAGCTCGTGCGCGTTGGGCTTCACGAAGTCCGGCCTCGCGGCCACCGCGTGGCGCAGCGGCGCTCCGCTCGTGTCCACCGCCACGCGCGCGCCCTTCGCGCGCAGGCGCTGCGTGAGCGTGGCGTAGATGGACGCGGGCACTCCCGCCGGCACGCTGCCCGACAGCACGAAGCAGCCGTTCTCCTCCGCGAGCGCCTCCAGCGTCTCCAGCAGCGCGCCCAGGGCCTCCTCCGGCACGCGCGGGCCCGGCAGGTTCAGGTCCGTCACCGCGCCGCCCGTGCGGTCCACGACCTTGAGGTTCACGCGGCTGGAGCCCGGCAGCCGGAGGCAGCGGTCCTGGATGCCCCGCTCGCGGAACAGCGCCTCGAACAGCGGCGCCGAGTCCTCGCCCAGGAAGCCCGTGGCCGTCACCGGCCGGGGGCCTCGCGCGAGGAACGCCGCCACGTTGATGCCCTTGCCTCCCGGCGTGCGCGTCTCCGCCACCACGCGGTTCACCGCGCCCGCCGTGAACCCCGGACACTCCAGCGTCTGGTCGATGGCCGCGTTCAACGTGACCGTCACCACGCCCGGCTTCGTCGGCCTCACGCCTTCGCTCCCTTCCGGGCCAGCAGGCCGCGCACCAGGCCCCGCACCTCCGCGGCGCTGCCGCACTCCAGCGCGGCCCGGGCCACGGCTTCCGCGTCCGCCAGGGAGATGCTCCGCAGCAGCGCCTTCACCGCCGGGATGCTGGGGATGGCCACGCTCAGCTCCGTGACGCCCAGGCCGGACAGCACCACCGCGCCGGACGGGTCCCCCGCGATGCCGCCGCACGCGCCCACCCGGATGCCCGCCCGCCTCGCCGCCTTCACCGTGAGGTCCACCATGCGCAACACCGCCGGGTGCAGGCCGTCCGCCCGCGGCGCGAGCACCGGGTTGCGCCGGTCCATGGCCAGCAGGTACTGCGTCAGGTCGTTGGTCCCGAGGGAGAAGAACGACACGTCCCGCGCCAACTGCTCCGCCATCATCACCGCGGAGGGCACTTCCATCATGATGCCCGTCTCCACCGGCGCCGCGCCCACTTCACGTCGCACGGACTCGGTGATGGCGCGGGCCTTCGCCAGCTCCTCGGGCAGCGCCACCATCGGATACAGGATGCGGACCGGGCCCTCCATGGACGCGCGCAGGATGGCGCGCAGTTGCGTGCGGAACAGGTCCTCCCGCTCGAAGCACAGCCGGAGGCCGCGCACGCCCAGGAACGGGTTCTCCTCCGCCGGCAGCGACAGGTAGGGCACGTGCTTGTCCCCGCCGATGTCCAGCGTGCGCAGGGTGAGCGGCAGGCCGTCCAGCGCGCGCACCATGGCGCGGTACGCGTGGAGCTGCTCCTCCTCGCCGGGCGGCTCGTCGCGCCCGAGGAAGAGGAACTCCGTGCGCATCAGGCCCACGCCCTCGCCGCCCGCGTCCACGGCCTTGAGGGCCTCCGCGGCCTCGTTGATGTTCGCGGCCACCTCCACGCGCCAGCCGTCGAGCGTGATGGCGGGCTGGTGGCGCTTCACCTGCTCCTCTTCGCGCCGCAGGCGGATCCGCTCGCGCTGGTGCGCGGCCCGGGCCCGGTCCCGCTCCGAGGGCCCCACGACGAGCACGCCCGCGTCGCCGTCCAGGATGCAGTGCTGCCCGTTTCGCAGGTCCAGCACGGAGGGCCCCAACGCCACCACCGCCGGCAGGTCGAGCGAGCGCGCGATGATGGCCGTGTGTGACGTGGTGCCGCCGCCCGCCGTGCACAGGCCCAGCACCAGGGCGGGGTCCAGCTTCGCGGTGTCCGACGGCGTCAGGTCCTCCGCCAGCAGCACCACCGGATGCTCCGGGAAGGTGGGCTCCCCCTCCAGCACCCGGGCCAGGGGCCGCAGCACGCGCCGGCCCACGTCCCGCAGGTCCGCGGCCCGCGAGGCCAGCACCGGTTCGTCCATCGCGGCCAGCGCCTGCGCGCGGCTCTCGAAGACGCGGCGCCAGGACGCGCCCGCGCTCAGGCCGGTGTCGATGAGGCCGTGTGACTCGCGCAGCAGCTCCGGGTCGTCGAGCAGCTCCAGGTGCGCCTTGAAGATGGCGGCCCGCCGGGCTCCGGCCTTCTGGAGGAAGCCCTCGTGCAACTGGCGCAGCTCCGCCGCCGCTCCGGCCAGGGCCGACTCCAGCCGTTGGTGTTCCCGCGCGGCGTCCGCGGCCCGCTCCTCCACCTCCAGCCGTTCGCGCTGGAAGGCCCACACGGGCCCGGCCGCGATGCCCGGCGACGCGGACAGGCCCGCGACCAGCGTCCCCTCGTAGTCGAGCACGGCGGGCTCGGGCTCCGGTGCCAGCGTGGGAGCGGCGGGAGGCTCCTCGCCCAGGCCGGCGTCGAAGGCCTGTTGCAGGGCGAGCAGCGCCGCCGCCGCGTCGTCCCCCGCTGCGGTGAGCGTCAGCGGGGAGCCGCCCCGGGCGCCCAGACGCAGCAGCGACAGAAGGCTGCGGGCGTTCGCCTGCCGCCCCTCGTGGTGGACGGTGACGTCCGCGCGGAAGCGGCGCACCACCTCCACCACCAGGGTGGCGGGGCGCGCGTGCAGGCCGTGCGGGGAAGGGGACAGGACCTGGCGCGAGAGGCCCTCGAAGGCGGGAGCGTCCTGCTCCGCCCAAGCGCGGGAGCCCTGGAGCGCCTGGATGATGGCGGCCGTGTCCAGGGTGGAGGCCAGGGCCACGGCCCGGGCCTCGTCGTCCAGCACGCCGGTGAGGTTGGCGAGCACCTGGAGGTGTTCGTCGGACCTGGCCGCGATGCCCACCACGAGGTGCGCGTGGCCGTCCTCGCTCCAGACGACGCCCGCGGGGAACTGCACCACGACGACGCCCGTCTGGAGCACGAGGTGGCGCGCCTCCGGCAGGCCGTGCGGGATGGCGATGCCGTGGCCGAGGAACGTGGCGGACACCTGCTCGCGCTTGAGCATGCTGTCGACGTAGCCGGGCGAGATGAAGCCCGACTCCACCATCACCTGCCCGACCAGGCGGATGGCCTCCGCCTTGTTCGTGGCGGACCATCCCAGGCGGACCTGTGACGGCGTCAACGACAGCATCGGTGCTCCTTGCCTCGGGTGCGCGCGCGCTTCACGCGGGGAATGACGGTGCATCCTGCCCGGTGTCCGCCCCGCCCGCGCGGGCTCGCCGAGCCCCGTCTTCCGGGTAACAGCTCCCAGAAGAGAAGACCTTCCGCCCGCGACATGACGGCCAGGCGACGCCGGGTGTCCTCGCGCGTGACGGCCCGCATGGGGGTGTTAAAGGGGAAGCCGTCATGTCTGACAGCGTCCTGGACTTCTACGAAGGGCTGGCCGAGGAGTACCACCTGCTCTTCGCGGACTGGGAGCAGTCGGTGGACCGGCAGGGCGCGGTGCTGGACGCGCTCCTGCGCCGCTCGGGCGTCGCGCCGCCGCGCCGGGTGCTGGACTGCGCGTGCGGCATCGGCACGCAGGCGCTGGGGCTGGCGGCGCGAGGCTACTCCGTGCACGCCACGGACCTGAGCCCCTCCGCGGTGGCGCGAGCGGAGCGGGAGGCCCGCGCCATGCACGTGAGCCTCACCACCGGCGTGGCGGACATGCGGATGCTGGACTGGCAGGTGCCGGGCACCTTCCACGTGGTGATGTCGTGCGACAACGCCGTCGCGCATCTGTTGGAGGACTCGGACCTGGAGGACGCCGCGAACGCGATGGCGTCGCGCCTGGTGCCCGGCGGCCTGCTGGTGGCGAGCCTGCGCGACCACTCCGCGCTGCTGGAGAAGCGGCCGCGCTTCACGGCGGAGCGCGTGCTGGACACGCCGATGGGCCGCCGCGTGCTCTTCCAGGTCTGGGATTGGGCGGTGGATGAAAGGCAGTACACGGTGCGCCAGTTCATCCTGCGCCAGGAGTCCGGCATCTGGCACACGACCGAGCACACCGGCGTCTACCGCCTGCTCCAGCCCGTGGAGCTGGAGCAGGCGCTCACCCGGGCGGGGCTGGTGGATCCGCGCTGGTACACGCCGGAGGAGACCGGCTTCAATCAGCCGCTCATCACCGCGCGCAAGCCCTGAGCCGCATCAAGCGCGCGAGGTCCGCGAACCGCTCCGGGATGCCAGCGCTTCGTGCCACCACGACTCCAGCTCCGCGAGCACGAACGGCGCCGCGTGACGGCGCACCGTGACCGCGGCCTTCCACCAGACGCGGGCCGCGTGCTCCCCGGCGCGCAGCGTGTCCATCAGGTGCATGGGAGGTAGCAGCGCGAGCAGCAGGTAGAACGCCAGCAACCAGCCCAGGCCCTCCCGGAGCAACGGCGCGAGCGGCACCTGCTCCCGGCGTGCGTCAGGGCTCCCCTGTCCATGCGGCGGTCGGTCCACGGCATCCCTCCTGACGACAGTTGTAGTCAGAAGCGGTATGCCATGGCTACAGTTGTAGTCAAGAGGCCTTGCCGCGAGGGAGGGCCCAGACGTCTTCCGAGGGCCGGTAGGCGCGGGCGTCCTTGCCGGCGGTGCCGTGGGCCTTGGTGTCGAGCAGGCCCGCGTGCCAGAGGTTCTGTTTGAGCTTGAAGACGGTGGACGGGTTGATGTCCGGGCCCCGCAGGCCGGGCTTCAGTGTGCCGGAGGGGTCCGCGAGGAAGAGGGCCGCGGCCAGCGCCGGGTCGTCGTGGCCCGCGGCCACGGCCAGCTCCGGCAGCGTGAGGCTTCCGCCGTGGGCGGTGAGGGTCCGGTGGATGAGGCGCACCGCGGGCTGACGGATGAGGACGAAGCGCGCCACGGCGGCGAAGGCCGCGTGCACGTCCAGCAGGCGCTTGCGCTTGTCGTAGCGGGCGTCGGGGTCGAACTGGAGCGCGGCCAGGAGGTCCGCCACGGTGCGGCCTTCGAGCGTGGGCCTCCAGTCCAGGTCCAGCAGCCCGAGCGTGTTGGCGCCCGTGGCCGCGTGGCGCCGGGAGCTGTCGCTCCCCAGGTCCTGCCAGTGCGCGGCGAGTGACTTCAGCAGCTCTCCGGAAGGCGCACCCCGGTCCGCGAGGAACGCGGCGGCGAGGTAGTTGAGCGGGTGGTTGAGCTGGAGGCTGCGCGCGGCGGGGACGCCTTCGAGCAGCGAGGAGGCCTGGGTGACGGCTCGCGGCAGTGGAGAGGGATCCGCGGGCGCAATGACCTCCACCCAGTGCTTCGCGTCCCGAGCCAGGATGCCGACCCCGATGCTCTTCGCCTGCGCCAGGGTGGGGGCGCGGAGGTCGGCGGCGGAGGCCGGCAGCGCGAGGTACGCGTGGTGGACGCCCGGGCGATAGCTGTGCGCCTGGCCCAGGCCCTGGACCCAATCCCTCTCGGAGGCCTTCACTTCGATGCCCGTGACGAGGACGCCCTCGGGCCGCGCCACGCTGCACAGGATGTCTGGCCTTGTGCCCTCCAGCGTGAGCCGTGTCATCGGCTCCAGCTCCCGGGCGAACGGGCTGCGGACATACGAGGGATGCGCGTCCACCAGCAGGTGCTGGACGCGCGATTCGCGCAGCCCATGCGTGAGCAGGTGGTGCTTCAGCTCGCGGACGACCCTGGCCTCGGCGTGGGGCATGCGGCTCAGGCGCGCTTCGCGTCCGCGGGCGCGTTGGGGTGGCGCGCGAGCATCATGCGCAGTGGGGGCTGACGGCGGACCAGCTCCTGTTTGAGCAGGTGCGCGATGAGCGCGGGCGGCGCGGCGCTCCAGCGCGCGATGTTCTGCACCAGCATGGGGGAGCGGTACGTGCGCCCGCACAACAGCGACGTCGTCTTGCCGTCCACCGGCATGCCCACGAGCGCGCCCAGGGCCCGGCCCTCCGTGTTGAGGATGAGCTCTACCTTCTCCTCGGAGGGGCCGGTGGAGAAGCGCTGGCGGAGCAGCTCGCGCGCGGTGCGGCGGGTCTGCTCCGGGACGTCCCGGTCCACCGTGAGCTTGTGGTGCTCCATCAGGCGACGCATCGCCCACAGGCGGCGGAAGAGGGCGGCCGGCAATTGAGGGTTGCGCACGAGGAATCGGCGCACGCCTGTGTCCGCGGCGAAGGCGGCCCGGGCCACCAGCGCCTCCAGGCCCACGGGGTTGCGGTGGTGCCTCGCGATGAGCCGCGCGTGCGCGAGCCCCACCCGTGAGTTCTCCAGCACGGCCTTGATGACGGCGGGCACCGGGTCGAAGCACAGCGCGGACAGCTCCGGGTCCTCCGCCCCGTGCGCGAGCGCCACCCGCTGGTCCTCCGGCAGCGCGTGCAGCCGCGTCTCGAAGAGCTTGCGGTAGTCACCCTGGACCGTTTCGGGCACGTCGTCCGTGGCACCGGCGTCGTCTTCCGTGCTGTCGCCTGCCTCCGCCTCCGGCAGTGGCTCCGTGTCGCTCGCGTCGAGCGCTGGCGCTTCCGGTGGCCGCACCGTGTTCGCGGGACTCGCGGCCGCCGTGCCCGGGAGCAGCGCGCCTTGCGACACCAGCCTCGTGAGGATGTCTCGCAGCTTGTCGGGCGGGAACCCCGTCAGCGCGGGCAGGTCCTTCTCGCGCGTGTGGCCGTCCAGCCGCGACAGCACGAAGCCCTCCTCCGCGTTCAGCGGGAGCCGCCGCAGGTCCACCGCCGGGTTCAGCTTGGGCGTCCAGTCACTCATGCGCGCCCCGAGTCTTTCACGACACGCGAGGTGCGCGCCTCTCTCCAGCTCCGCCGTCCACACCGGATTGTTCCCAACCCGTCCGAAAACGACGGGCCGCGTCGAGGACCGCCTGGCTGCCCTCCTGCCCTTGGTCCCCGTGAGCGGTGTCGCGGCCGGCACGAAGAGGGCCCGCATGGGTTGACGAGAGGCGGGCGGCTGGACACAACTTCACTTCATGTCCGACCGCATCCAGACCTATGCCGAGTTCTGGCCGTTCTATCTGCGCGAGCACTCGCAGGCGTCGACGCGCTGGTTGCACTTCGCGGGCACCAGCCTGGGCGTGGGCCTGGGCGTCACCGCCGCCGTCACCGGGCGCGGCGCGCTGATTCCCGCCGCCCTGGTGTGCGCCTACGGCTTCGCGTGGGCCAGCCACTTCAAGATCGAGCACAACCGCCCCGCGACCTTCAAGTACCCGCTCTGGTCGCTCATCTCCGACTTCCGCATGGCCGCGCTGATGCTGGCGGGCCAGTTGGGTCCGCACCTGGAGCGCGCGAACTCCGGCGCGCCGGCCGCCGGCACCCTGGCGCCGGCCCCCGTCGAGAGCCGCTGACACTCGCGGCTCCGCGGCTCCGCGGCTCCGCTACCTCGGCGGTGGCGGACCGAAGCGGCCCGCGCGGTAGCCCGCGAAGGACCTCAGGATGTCCTCCTGGGTGTCCCCGATGAACGGCCCGTGGCTCACCAGCGGCTCGCGCTGCGGCTGCCCCGCGTACAGCAGCACCCGCGCTCGCGTCGTCCCGGTGACGCGGACCGCGCTGTCGCCGCCGGACACCGGCCGGTCCAGCCAGCCCACCTGCCCGGGCCTCAGCGCCTGGCGGTCCGGCCCCACCGCGACCTCTCCCTCCAGCACGTAGAAGAAGCCGTTGTACGACGCGGGCAGGTCCTGCGCGATGGACGCGCCCGGCTCCAGCCGGAGCTCCGCCAGCGTGACGGGCACGTAGTTCTTCGTCGCCGACCGCACCGTCCCCGACGTGCCGCTGTACAGCCGCACCTCCACGCCCGGCTCACGCCGCACCGGCAGCTCCGCGTACGGCAGGTCCTGGTAGCCCGCGGGCACCCAGCGCTGCGCCTTCGGCAACGTGAGCCAGAGCTGGAGGATGCGCGCCTGGCCCAGGTCGCCCTCCAGGCCCTCGCCGTGGATGACGCCGCTGCCGGCCGTCATCCACTGCACGTCACCTTCACCCAGGCTGCCGCTGTCGTGGGTCATCCCGCCCTTCACCACGAGGGTCACCGTCTCGAAGCCCGCGTGCGGATGCGGCCCGCCAATGGGCTTGCCGTCGATGCGGTCGTCCATCAACAGGATGAACGGATCCGACCGAGCGTAGTCCTCGGGTGAGATGACCGGCACCACCGTGTGGGCGGGCCCGAACTGCCCCTGCGTGGGTTCGGGCAGGTCGATGATCCGCTCCAGCCTTCGCTCCAGGACGTCCATCCGCTGCGTGCTCATGACGGCTCCCTCCTTTCCGGTTCAGCTCAGCGCCGGGTAGCTCGTGAAGCCCTTCTCCTCGCCCTGGAAGAAGGTCGACGTGTCCGGCGCGTTGAGCGGGGCGGACCGGCGGAAGCGCTCCGGCAGGTCCGGGTTGGCGAGGAACGGCACGCCGTACGCCACGAGGTCCGCCTCGCCGCGCTCGAGGACCGCTTCACCGGCCTGCGCGTCGTAGCCGCCGTTGGCGATGACGACGCCCGGGAAGGCCTTGCGGAGAGGCGGGGTGATGCGCTGCTCGGCGCTCACGGCGGCGGGGCCCGTGACGGCCTCGGTCACGTGCAGGTAACCCAGGCCCAGCCGGCCCAGCTCGCGCGCGATATGCGCGAAGGTCTCCACGGGGGTGGAGTCCGTCATGCCGCCGTAGGGGAAGTTCTGCGGGTGGAGCCGGTAGCCCACGCGCTCCGCGCCCCAGACCTCCGTCACCGCGCGCGCCACCTCCAGTGGAAAGCGCGCCCGGTTCTCGATGCTGCCGCCGTACGCGTCCGTGCGCTGGTTGGAGCCGTCCCGCAGGAACTGGTCCAACAGGTAGCCGTTGCTGCCGTGCAGCTCCACGCCGTCGAAGCCGGCCTCCTTCGCGTTCCGGGCGGCCTGGCGGAACTGCTCGACGACGCCGGGAAGCTCATGCGTCTCCAGGGCCCGGGGCGTCACCGCGCGCTTCTTGCCCTGGAATGTGAAGACGTCCTGCTCCACCAGGATGGCGGAGGGCGCCACCGGCAGCTCGCCCCCGTGGAAGTCCGGGTGCGACACGCGCCCCACGTGCCACAACTGCGCGAAGATGAGGCCGCCCGCCGCGTGGACCGCGTCCGTCACCTTCTTCCAGCCCGCCACCTGCTCCGGCGAGTGGATGCCCGGCGTGCGGATGTACCCGACGCCCTGGGGGCTGACCTGGGTGCCCTCCGTGACGATGAGGCCCGCGGACGCCCGCTGCACGTAATAGGTCACCGCCAGCGGGTTGGGGACGTTGCCGTCCACCAGCGCCCGGCTGCGGGTCATGGGGGCCATCACCAGCCGGTTCTTCAGTTCGAGCCGGCCCAGGCGGAGGGGGGAGAGGAGCTTGGATGTATTTGCCATGGCCGGTGAGTGCTCCCGGCGCTATGGACGTGCCATGGCATCCAGTCCAAATAAATTGACCGATCGTCCAGAGTCGCTGGAGGCCCAGGGGGCGGATGTCCTGGCGGACGTCCTGGACACCCTGCGCCTGTCCACCCGGATGCACGGCCGCTTCGAGCTGTTCGCGCCGTGGGGGCTCCAGTTCGGAACCTCCCCGGGCGCGCACATCATCCTGGTCGCGCGCGGAGGGGCCCGGCTGGAGGTGGAGGGCGTCCCGGGAGCCCTGGAGCTGTGCGCGGGGGACCTGGCGGTGCTGCCGCATGGCGGAGGCCACACGCTGCGCGACGCGGAGGACAGCCCCGTTCATGTCCTGGCGCATGGGGCCTGCGCGAGCGCCCGCGGAAAGGGCTCCATCCGGCTGGGCGGCGACGGCGAGCGGACGACGCTGGTCGCGGCGTCCTTCCAACTGGGCGTCGCGCCGCGCACGCTGCTCTTCAAGGAGCTGCCCCGTGTCATCCACCTGGCCGCGGACGACGCGGCGACGGCGCCGTCACTGGCGTCCACGGTGCAGTTGCTGCTGACGGAGAGCGCGTCGTCGCATCCGGGGGCCACCGTCATCATGAGCCGGCTCGCGGACATCCTGCTGGTGCAGGCCTTGCGGGCGCACATCATGAAGTCGGAGGGTTCGTGCCGGGAGAGCGGGCTGCGGGCGCTGGCGGATCCGCAGATTGGCAAGGCGCTCGCGCTCATCCACGAGCGCCCCGAGGAGCCCTGGACGGTGGAGCGCCTCGCGTCCGCCGTGGCGCTGTCGCGGTCCGGCTTCGCCGCGCGCTTCAGTGAGCTCGTGGGAGAGCCGCCGCTGGAGTACCTGGTTGGGTGGAGGATGATCAAGGCCGCCCAGCTCCTGCGCGAAAGCGAGCTGCCCCTGAGCGAGGTCGCTCCGGCCATCGGCTACCAGAGCGAGGCGTCCTTCAACCGGGCCTTCAAGCGTTGGGATGGGACCGCCCCCGGCGCGTACCGGCGCAGCCACCGCCGGGCGTGAGGAGGGCATCGGAGGCCCGTGGCCCCCTGTGCACCGTCACGAGTGTTGCGTCACGGGGGCGACTCAGGCTGGAGATCCTTCTCTGGAGACGCGGCGTCCCACCCCGACCGACAGTCGGACAAATCTTCCAAGGTCGCATCAGCCAAGCTCGTCTCGGAGCGTTCCGCTCGGGGCTCGCAGACGGAGTGCCTGTCCGGAGCGGCTGGAAGCGGTGGTTTCCCGCTGTCCTGCTTCATGACGAGGGCCACAGAGTGAAGGGTGGAGGCAACCTCGAGCACTGCGGTGGCCTCGGCGGCTGTGGCGAGACGGCCAAGGCCCTGCCCTGTCTCTTTGGGGAGGGCTTCCGGTGGCGTGTCCTGCTCCGCGGCTGATCCGAGGCGCTCTTCCGAGCAGAGGCGTGCCTTCAACGACTCGTCCTGACCAGGAGTTGACGTAGGAGCGCAAGAGTTGCCCTCCTCAGTGCCGGGGAGTGTCACCAGCGCAGCGTCCCGCGTGGTTGCTGATACAGGGGGCGTGAGGACGCACTCCTGTGTCAGGTGGTCCTCGGGTGAAGCCTGCTCATGAGGAGCGGGGGAGAAGGCATTCAGCACAAGCTCATCGCAAGCCTTCATCAGCGCCGGCAGCTCGTGCTGAAGCGCCCGTACGTCGCGCTCGTGGAGGACTGCCATCGCGCGGGAGGCCCACGCGCGCAGCGCGGCTCCGCCCAGGAGCGGCAGCAGTTCGGCGGCGCCTCCCATGAAGGCCCGTTGCAGGGACTGGACGAGGAGGACATGCCCGGGCCGCTCCGCCACGCGCGCCGCCTCCCGAAGCAACTCGAACTCCGTCTGGGCGCAAGCTGTACCCGACTCCCAGCGCGCCGCGTCCTGGAGCCGGAAGCACGCGCTCCCCAGCCGGTCCAGGT
>NZ_JAIQDE010000039.1 GCF_020037015.1 Corallococcus sp. AS-1-6
CTGGGGAGCGCGTGCTTCCGGCTCCAGGACGCGGCGCGCTGGGAGTCGGGGGCAACCTGCGCCCAGGCGGAGTTCGAGTTGCTTCGGGAGGCGGCGCGGGTGGCGGAGCGGCCCGGGCATGTGCTCCTCGTCCAGTCCCTGCAACGGGCCTTCATGGGAGGCGCCGCCAAACTGCTGCCGCTGCTGGGCGGAGCCGCGCTGCGCTCGTGGGCCTCCCGCGCGATGGCAATCCTGCACGAGCGCGACGTGCGGGCGCTTCAGCACGAGCTGCCGACACTGATGAAGGCTTGCGATGAGCTTGTGCTGGATGCCTTCGCTCCTGCTCCCCAGGCACCTGCGCCCCCGGAGGCCCTTCTCACTCAAGAGGGCATCCTTGGTGCGACAGCGTCAGCCACCGGGCGGGAGGATGCTCTGGAGGTACTCCCTGCCGTCGCGGACCTGAGCCTCGATTGCCTTCCGCCTGCATCCGAGGTGCTCGGGGCTGCTCCGTACCCTCGGGCACAGGGCCTCTCCGTGGCTCCGACCCGTGAGGCGCCTCTGTCGCCAACAGCGCCGGGGCTGCCTCCTCATGAGCATGGAGGGGAACGCGCCGAAAGCGAGGAGATGGGCTCGGCCCCGGGCAACCTGCCCGACTGTCGGACGGAGGGGGACGGCTCGTCTCCGGAGAGTGGCCCCTCCTGCGCGAGGCTTGCTTCAGCGCAGAATGGGGCAATGCGGCTTGGGCTGCCTGATCAGCCGCCGTAGCAGTTCAGGGTCGAACCGCCACAGTAGCTGGAGCCGGAGTTGCTCCAGGAGCCCGCCGAGTTGGTGCAGATCTGGTTCTGCCGGCGCTCCAGCGTCGGCGTGCAGCAGCCCACCTTGATGGTGCGCGTCTGACCGGGGATGCAACTGGCCTGCGCGGACACCTCCTGCGTGTCCTCCTGCGCCGGCGCGCCCTCCTCCGGCGCCTCCACGCCACAGCCCACGGTTCCCAGCAGGCAGCCCACCAGCAACAGTCCCCGCTTCAGCGTCTTCATGTGTCGCTCCCGGTTGTCGTGATTCACGGCGGCCCGGGACGCTATCAGGGAGTTCCTTCTTCACCAGGATGAACGGGATTGCCTGAGCCCGGCAGTCGGGCCCACAACACCGTGGCGTTGGGCCGGGCTGGCTCCGGGGTGATGCCCAGCTTCTTGAAGTCCTTCGAGTAGCGCGAGCCCTTCAGCACCACCAGCCGGCGTGCCACACGCCGGGCCTCGTCCACCGTCTCGCGCGTCAGCGGCGCGTAGTCCGCGTGGCGGCGCAGCGCTTCGAACGCGGCGGAGGACTTGCGCTCGCGCTCGAACATCGGGTCGAAGAGCACCACGTCGAACGCGCCGTCCGGCAGCGTGCGCAGCCGCGCCGCCGCGTCCGCGTGCACCACGTCCACCGCGCAGGAGGCCGGGTGGCGAGGCAGCCCCGCGAGCCCGTGACGCACCAGCAGGTAGAGCGCCGGACTCTTCTCCAACGCGGTGACGTGGCCGCCAGGCCCCACCAGCCTCGCCGCCACCTGCGCATCCGCGCCCAGCCCCAGCGTGCAGTCCAGCACGCGCTCCCCTTCGCGCAGCCCCGCGACGCGCAGGAGCTGGTCCTCCTTCACGCCCGCGTCCAACTGCTTCACGCGCAGGTGCGCCAGGCCCGGCGAGAAGCGCAGCGTCCCTTCCGCGTCCACCAACGACACCGCCGTGGATTCGAAGACGACGAGCGCGTCCGCCGTGTCGGTGAGCAGCTTCTTCAGGGGCAGCTTGTGGTGACGCTCCACATACGGAACGCCCACCTCCTCCGCCGCGCACCGCGCACGGTGTGCGAGCTGTGCGTCCACCCGGTCCGACGTGGTGACCACCAACGGCTGGCGGGGGAAAGACAGGGTTCCAGACGGAAGGGACATGGGGCGGCACAGCCTACCCCGCGCGCAAGCCGTCCCTCCGGGGACATGCCCCTGTCCACCGCCCGTCACCCCACCCGCCCCCGGGACACATGGCCCCGCCCGGCCCCCCTTCTTACTTCTTCGACACCGCGCGGGGATGTCATGGAAACCGCGTTCATATGGCCTTGCCGGTTCAGGGCCGTGAATCGTGAATGAAGAGGGGGATGGACATGAGACACCCACGAATGGCCCATGCGGGCGTGATGCTGTTCAGCGTCGCGGTGCTGGTCGCCATGGCGCTGCCGCGGATGGCGGCCAGCCCGGCCCGGCCGCTGCTGGACGCGCCTCGCGCCTCTCCCACGGGGATGGGGCCGCGCGCCGTGGCGCTGGGAGACTTCGACGAGGACGGACACCTGGACGTCATCACGGCCAACCACACCGCGGGCACCGTGTCCGTGCTCCACAGCCTGGGGGACGGGACGTTCTCGCCCGGCCTGGAGCGGCCCACCGGCGCGCTGCCCGGCGCGGTCGCGGTGGGGGACTTCGACGGGGATGGCCACCTGGACGCGGTCACCAGCCACTTCGGGGGCACGGTGTCCGTGCTGCTGGGGCGCGGGGATGGGACGTTCGGGGCGCGGACCGACCACTCGGTGGGCGCGGAGCCCTCGGCCGTGGACGTGGGCGACCTGGACGGCGACGGCCGCCTGGACGTGGTGACGGCCAACGCGCTCGATGACTCCGTGTCGGTCCTGCTGAACCGGGGCTTTGGACAGTTCGTGTCCCAGAAGGACGTGACCACCGGCACCAACCCCTTCGCCGTGAAGGTGGGGGACGTCAACCACGACGGGAAGATGGACCTCATCACCGCGAACTTCGTGGACACGGTGTCGGTGCTGCTCGGCAACGGGGACGGGACGTTCCAGCAGCGCATGGACTTCGCCACGGGCAACGCGCCCTACTCCGTCGCGGTGGCGGACGTGGACGGCGACGGGAAGATGGACCTCGTCACCGCGAACTTCCGGGGCCAGAGCGTGTCCGTGCTGCACGGCAACGGCACCGGCGCGTTCCCTTCGCGCGCGGACTTCCCGGTGAAGGGCGGGCCGTACTTCGTCGCGCCCGGCGACTTCAACGGCGACGGGATGCTGGACCTCATCACCGCGAACTTCAACGAGGACACCGTGTCCCTGCTGCCCGGGCAGGGCCACGGCGCCTTCGGCGCGCCCACGCGCCTGCCCACCGGCGAGGGCCCCGCGGCGGTCGCGGTGGGTCTGCTCGACGGTGACCTGAAGCCGGACGTCGTCACCGCCAACACCCGGAGCCATGACGTGTCCGTGCTGCGCGCCGCCGCCTCGGCGGACGTGGAGGTGACGCTCACCGCCGTCCCCAGGCCGGGGGTGTCCGTGCCGCGCATCGACTACACGCTCACCGTCACGCAGCACGGGCCGGATCCGCTGACCCGGGCCGTCATCACCGTGGCGCTGCCCCCGGGCCTCCTGGCCAGCACCCGGGACTGCCTCATGGTCGCCGGCACGCTCCAGTGCGAGGTGGGACCGATGGCCGTGGGCGACACCGCCCTCCTGCGCTTCAGTGCACCGCTGCCGCGCTCCAGCGTGGGACTGTCCTACCGCATCACCGCCACGCGGACGCTCAGCGTCCCCGCCGACCCTCACTCCGCCAACGACGCCGCGAGCCAGGACTACGTGTCCCTGGGAGGGCTCGCCGCGACGTGGTGGTAGTGGTCCGGACGGAGCGCTTCAGCGCGAGCGCTTCAGCTTGGACCACATGAGCCCGACGAAGGTGTCGGGGGCGGGCTCCGCGGTCATCAGCTCCTCGTCTTCGTGACCGCGCACGGGTTGCGGCAGGGGCTTGGGGGCCACGGGAAACGGCAGGGGCTCACTGGTGTTCAGCCCCTGCGCGTGGCGCTCCATCACCTCCGCGAAGGAGCGCTGGGGCGCGCTGCGCTCCGACACCGGCGCGGCGCCCTCCACGCCCTGGAGGGCCCGGATGCGAAGGATGACGTTGGCGCCCTCCGCGCGTGAGATGCCCGTCACCCGCCCGATTGGACCTCGTGGCCCGCGTGCCCGGCTCATCGGCTCCCTCCCGGTCCTTGCCTGAAACCGTAGCCCTTCCAGCCCCCCGCCGGCCACTGCCCGTCCCTCCAGCGCGCCACGGAGAGGCCCGCCCGGCTGGCAGGTCTGCATCCCTCCGCTGTAACCGCCCCCGGGTGTCGCGCGTACGTTGAGGTGGCGCCCACTCTTCTGACGGCGCCCGGAGGCTTCGCGACCCATGTCGTCCGCCCGAGCAGTGTCCTCTTCCCCCCGCCTGTCGCTGGCGCGCCGGCTGTGGCCCGCCGTGCTGGTGCTGGCCACCGCCCTGAGCGCGTGCACCGAGGCGCGTGGCGCCCCGCCCGGCGGCAAGCCCGCGGCCACCGCGTCCGCGCCCGTGCAGGACGGCCGCGCGTACACGAAGCCGTCCGACGCGGAGCTGAAGCGCACCCTGTCCCCCCTGGCCTACCAGGTGACGCAGCACGAGGCCACCGAGCCTCCCTTCCGCAACGCGTACTGGAACAACCACGAGGAGGGGCTCTACGTCGACGTCGTCAGCGGCGAGCCGCTGTTCTCCTCGCGCGACAAGTTCGAGTCCGGCACCGGCTGGCCCAGCTTCACCCGCCCCCTGGACAAGGCCCACGTGGTGGAGAAGCGCGACAGCACCCTGGGCATGGAGCGCGTGGAGGTGCGCTCGAAGGACGGCGACTCGCACCTGGGCCACGTCTTCGAGGACGGCCCCGAGCCCACCGGCCTGCGCTACTGCATCAACTCCGCGTCGCTGCGCTTCATCCCCGTGAACGAGCTGGCCGCGAAGGGCTACGGCGCGTGGCTGCCCGCCTTCGGCCGCGCGGCCCCGAGCGAGCCCCAGGGCGCGCTCGCCCCCGCCGCGGGCGCCACCGTGCTGGCGAAGGCCACGGCCCCCACGCAGGCCTCGCGCGAGACGGCGTACCTGGCGGGCGGGTGCTTCTGGGGCATGGAGGACATCCTCCGCAAGATTCCGGGCGTCATCGACACGGAGGTCGGCTACACGGGCGGCGCGAAGAAGGGCGCTACCTACGAGGACGTGCACACCGGGGAGACGGGCCACGCGGAGGCCGTGCGCGTCGTCTTCAACCCGAAGCTGCTGACGTACGAGGCGCTGCTGGAGCAGTGGTTCTTCCGCATGCACGACCCGACGACGCTCAACCGCCAGGGCAACGACGTGGGCTCGCAGTACCGCTCCGCCATCTTCTACCTGTCGGACGAACAGCGCCGGACCGCGGAGGCGGTGAAGGCCCGCGTGGACAAGTCCGGCAGGTGGCCCCGGCCCGTCGTCACGCAAATCACCGCCGCCGGCGAGTGGGTGCCCGCCGAGGGCTACCACCAGGACTACCTGGTGAAGAACCCCGGCGGCTACACCTGCCACTACCTGCGTGACTGACGGAGCGCCCTCACGCGGCGCGGTCGTGCACCTCGAACGTCATGCCCGCCTTGCGCAGGCGCTCCACCAGCACCATGCCCATGGCGGACGCGGGGGTGAGCACACCGCCCCGCTTGGGAATGGTGTCGAAGGCGAGGCACAGCGCGGACTCCGCCAGCATGCGCGCCGTGGCCGCGTAGCCCGGGTCGCCCTTCGCCGCGACCTTCCCCTCCACCTTCACGCGCTGGCCGCTCTTGGGCGAGTGCCCCTCGCCCAGGAGCCGCACCTCGAAGTGGCCGCGCTCGCGCACGGTGGCGGACGGGCCCTCGCCCGGCGCGGGCAGCACGTGCTTCTCCAGGAGCTCCCGCACGGGGTCCACGTTCGACAGGACCATGAAGCCGCCCAGCCCCGCGGTGGTCGCCGCGGCGAGCGCCAGGCCCCTGGGCCCGGGGCCGAAGTCGGAGACCTCCGAGTAGAAGAAGTCCCGGCCCCACGGGTAGCCCAACAGCGCGTTGGAGCGGCGCACGACGCGCGTGTTGACGGAGGCCATCACGAAGGGCGCGGTCCACGTGCCCGTGTCCGGGCTCTTCTTCACCGTGGCCAGGTCGCGCTCCTCCTTCGTGCCCCGGGAGGGCTCCGGGTCCAGCGCGTGGGCGCTGGTCAGCACCTTCTTGAGGGCCGGCTCGGCCTTCACCGCCGCCAGGGTGTCCATCATGCTGGCGATGGTGCCGCCGCTGAAGCCGCCGCGCATGCGCGTCAGGTGGAAGCGCACCTGGTCGCAGTGGCCGCCGTGCTTCTCCCGCATGTAGTCCTGGACCATCAGCGTGCCCAGGTCGGAGGGGATGGAGTCGAAGCCGCAGGTGTGCACGATGCGGGCGCCCGTCTCGCGCGCCCGCGCGTCGTGGGCGTCGATGGTCTTGCGCATCCACTGCACCTCGCCCGTCAGGTCGCAGTAGTCCGTGCCGGCGCGGACGCAGGCGGCGACCAGCTCGTTGCCGTAGCGCGCGTAGGGGCCCACCGTGGAGATGATGACGCGCGTGCGCGCCACCATCGCGTCCAGCGAGGCCGCGTCCTTCGCGTCCGCGAGCACCACCGGCAGGTCCGCGAACTCCGGCCGCACCGTGGCCAGCTCCGAGCGGACCTGCGAAAGCTTGCCTTCATCCCGCCCGGCGAGGGCCCACTTCGCGCGGTGCGCGTCCTGGTTGCGCGCCAGGTACTCCGCCACCAGGCGGCCGGTGAATCCCGTGGCACCCCACAGGATGATGTCGAACGCGGGCTTCTTGTCGTGGGCCATGGGGCGGCGCGTAGCCGGACCCTCCATGTGCGCGCAAGCGCGATTCCACGCTGCGTGAACGCCCTGTGCAGGGCGCCACATCCCGGGACGTCAGGCGCGCAGGCGCAGCCGGAGGGGCCCACGCGCGGTGGACGGGTCCACCACCCGGCCCCCCTGGACGATGTCCAGCACGCCCCGCGCGACGAGCCTGCGCGCCGCCTCGCGCACGGGCTCCATGCACGCGCGCCAGTCCTCCCCACCCGACGCCCGGGCGACCTCCGAGGGGCACACGGTGGCGCCGCCCGCCCGCTGGGAGAGCAGCTCCAGGATGCGCGCCTCCCAGGGGGAGTCCCGCGCCTGGGTCCGCTTCCCCCGGCACGCGTCCGAGCAGTAGCGCACCTGTTCCCAGTCGCGCGCCCACTTGCGGCGCCAGGTGATGTCCCGGCCGCAGACGGCGCAGGGCTTGGGGGGCGGAGGCGAGGCCATGTGCCTCCATCGATGCGTCCCGCCCCGCCGGATTTCAACCCCGACCGACGCCAGCGCTCGCGCACCCGGAGGATTCAGCCCAGCGCCGCCTCCACCTCCAGGGCGCGGTGCGCGTACGTGTGCTCGGCCAGCACGCGCCGGAGCGCGGCCTGTCCCATGCGCCGCGCATCCTCCGGGGTGAGGCGCCGCAGGTGCTCGGTGACCTCTTCACCGGAGCGGGCCACCAGCACCTCGCGGCCGGGCTCCAGGAACTGCTCCACCCCCTCGAAAGCGTCGGTGATGAGACAGGCCCCCGCGCCCGCGGCCTCGAACACGCGCGGGGCCGGTGAGAAGCCGAAGCGCGCCATGCTGTCGCGGTGGAGGTTGAGCACCGCGCGCGCCGAGCAGTTCAGCGCGTTGTGGTCCTGCGTGTAGACGTGGCCCAGGCGCCCGACGTTGGCGGGCACGACGCGCTCCTCCCAGCCGTTGCCGCCCAGGAGCATGCGCGAGCGGGGCAGCGCCTCCGCGACCTTGAAGAAGCAGGCCTCCACGCGCGCCTCGCGATCCGGCAGCCGGTGGCCCAGGAAGGCCAGGTCACAGGCGAAGCGCGCCTCGGGCGCCGCGGGGTGGTGCGTGTCCGGGTCCACCGCGGGGGGGATGGACACGCAGTGCCTGGCTCCCAGCTCGCGGTACGCGTTCACCACCGGCGCGCCGCCGCCGGACGTGAGGATGTGGTCGAAGCGCGGGATGCACTGGCGGAAGAGGTGGTGGGCGTCCTTCGCCACGCGCTCCAGCGTGGCGGGCGCGCTCAAGTCCCAGAACACCACCTGCGTGCCGGAGCGGCGCAGCTCCAGCACGCGCGAATCCAGGTACGCGTCGAGCGCGCCCACGTCACTGGCCTTCACCACGACGTCCACGCCGAAGGCGTCATCCAGGCACTCGTCCACCGAGCCCAGGTTGTTGGAGTAGACGACGACGCGGGCCCAGTCCGGCGCCTGGAGGTCGCGGTGCTGCTGCCAGCCGGAGACGTCCGGTTCATAGACAGTGACCTGGTGGCCACGCGCGTGAAGGGCGCGGAGCAGGCCGCGGTAGCAGGTGGCCGCGCCGTTCCACCAGGTGGACACGACGCTGGCACCGAAGAAGGCGATGCGCAGGCCATGGCTCATGCGAGGACTCCTTCCGAGGACAGCGGATGGAGGGCGGCGCCAGACATCCCCAGCTCCTGACAGATGACGAGCAACGCCTCCACCCGGTGCGCGCAGGTGTGCCGTGACAATACCGTGCGCAGGCCTGCTTCCGCGAAGGCGTGCCGCATCTGCGCGTCCGAGACCAGCGCGGACAGGTGGCGCCGCATCTCGGCGCCGTCCCGGGCGACGAGGTAGTCCCGGCCCGCGGTGAAGAGCCCATCCGAGTCCTCCCAGGGGGACGACACCAGCGGGATGCCGCACGCCAGCGCTTCGAAGGGGCGGATGGTGGGGATGCCGGGCAGCAGCGTGGCGTAGGGCCGCCGGGGGATGTGCACGGTGACGCGCGCCTGGGAGAAGGCCAGGGGCACGCGGTGGTTGGGCAGCCAGCCGGCGTACTCGATGCCGGCTTCGAAGAGGGCGCGCAGGACTGGGGCCGGGTAGCGCACGCCGTGCACCCGCGCGGAGAGGCCCAGCTCGTGCACCGGCTCCACCAGGAACTCCTGCAGCTCCTGCGTGCGCTCGTCATCCCCCCCGTTGCCAATCCAGACCAGGTCCCGCACCTCGCGGTTGCGCGGACGCGGGTGGAACACGCGCACGTCCGCGGCCTCATGCCAGGTCCATGCGCGCTGGGCCCAGCCCTTCTCCATGTAGAGGTCGCGCAGCACGTCCCCGGAGGCGAGCACGCCGTCGTAGCGGGACAGCGCGTAGCGGGCCATCGACCCGGGCGCGCTGACACCGCGGTGCCAGGTGTCGTGGAAGAGGAGGCGGAAGCGGCCGCCGTCACGCCGCTTCGCGCCGATGCGGCGCACCAGGTCCGGCGGCGTCCAGGCGTGCACCAGCACCAGGTCCGCGTCATCGAGCACGGTTTCCAGGTCCAGCGCTTCGGGCGCGTAGCGCTCCGGACGCACGTGCGGGTAGAGGGCGCGGACCTCGTTGAGCACGGCCACGCCGTGGGGCTCCTCCAGCAGACACTGGAAGCTGCGCGAGTCCTCGGGTTCGAGCACGCGCACGGAGTGGCCTCGCGCGGCCAGCTCCGTCACCACGCCGCGCAGGAAGTGGGCGTCTCCATGGTTCCAGTCCGACAGCAGGGAGTGACAGAAGAGGATGACACGCATGGATGGACGGCTCCTCGGGCCCACACCGCCGCGTCCATGGGCCCGGTCGGGAAAACGGTAAACACCCCGCCGTCCGGTTCACCCCTCCCTGATGGCTTGTCTGGGCGCCAGCCTTCGCGTGCACCCCACACCTCCCTCCAGGGCCCCTTGCCCATGAAGTACGAAGGGCTTCGTTGACATCTACGAAATCGTTCGTATAACTATCCGTAGGAAGCGGTGAGGAGAGAGGAAGCCATGAGCCGAGGAAAGCTGCCGCGACCCACGGATGCCGAGCTGGCCATCCTGCGGGTGCTGTGGGACGGGGGCGCGCGCACGGTGCGCGAGGTCCACGAGACGCTCCAGGACGGGAGCGGCTACACCACCGTCCTGAAGACGATGCAGATCATGACGGAGAAGGGGCTGGTGACGCGGGACGAGTCCCAGCGCGCGCACGTCTACAGCGCCCGGCTCCCCCGGGAGAGCACCCAGCAGCAGTTGGTCACCGACCTGGTGGACCGCGTGTTCGGCGGTTCGCCGGCGCGGCTCGCCCTTCAGGCCCTGTCCACGAAGAAGACGTCCCCGGAGGAGCTGGCGGAGCTGCGCCAGTTGCTGGATTCGCTGGAGAAGGAGTCGGGGTCATGAACGGTCTCATTTTGGAAGCGGTGGGTTGGGCGCTCGTGCACCTGGTGTGGCAGGGCGCGTTCGTGGCGGTGGCCCTGGCGCTGGCGCTCCGGTGGGTGGGGCGGCGTTCCGCGAACCTGCGCTACGCGCTGGCGTGCGGCGCGCTGGGCATCATGCTGGCGCTGCCGGTGGCCACCGCGTGGCGGCATGCCTCGCGCGCGACGGAGCTCCGTCCGGCGCGCACGGCGGTCGTCCCGCGGCCCGTGGCGCCCATGCCGGTCCCGGTGTCCGCCGCCGTGGCGCGGCTGCCCGCGTCGCGTCCCCTGCCCGTGAAGGAGGCCGCGAGGCTGCCCCGGCTGGACGAACTGTTCCAGCAGGTGGGCGAGCACCTGCCCTGGCTGGTGCTCGCGTGGGGTCTGGGCGTGGCGACGTCGTCGCTGCGGCTGCTCAAGGGCTGGATGGGGCTGCGCCGGCAGGTGGACGAGGCGGTGCACGCGTCATGGGAATGGCAGCAGCGGCTGGAGGTGCTGGCGCGGCGGATGAACCTCACGCGTCCGGTGCGCCTGCTGGTGTCGTCGAAGCTGGACGTGCCGTCCACGCTGGGCTGGCTGAAGCCGGTGGTGCTGGTCCCCACGGCCACGCTCACCGGGCTGGCCGTGCGCGAGCTGGAGCTGGTGCTGGCCCACGAGCTGGCCCACATCCGCCGTCACGACTTCGCGGTGAACGTGGTGCAGACGCTGGTGGAGACGCTGCTCTTCTACCACCCGGCCGTGTGGTGGATGTCCCAGGTCATCCGCGTGGAGCGCGAGAACTGCTGTGACGACCTCGCGGTGCGGCAGGGCCCCGGCGCCCTCCCCTACGCCCGAGCGCTCACCGCCCTGGAGGCGCTGCGGTTGCAGGGCACGGACGCCAGCGGGCCCGCGATGTCCGCGCTGGGCGGTTCGCTGAAGGACCGCGTGCGGCGGTTGGTGGTGACGCCCGCGTCGCGGTGCTCGTCGCGCTGGGCGGCGGGGGTGTCCATCGTCACGCTGGCCAGCAGCCTGGCGCTGGCGGTGCCGCTGACGGCGCTCGCCGTGCAGCACCCCGCGAAGGCGCCGGAGTCGAAGGCCCTGGCGTCTCCTGCCGTGAGCGCCGCCGGGGCACCTGCCCCGCTCGCGGGCTCACAGCCGATGCCGCTCCCGGTCCTCGCGGCGCCCCCTGCTCCGCCCCCGGCGCCCGCTCCGGTCATCGCGCCGGTTCCGAACCCCGGGCCCTCCTCGAAGGAGGCGGCTCGCGCGGCGAGGAAGGCGTCGGACGATGCCGACGAGAAGACCCGCGTGGGTGTGGATCCGCTGAGCGTGGACCAGCTCGTCGCGCTAAAGATCGCGGGCGTCACGCCGGAGGTCGTCGAGCGCATCTCCGCCATGGGCTACGAGCCCACCGTGAACACGCTGGTGGGCTTCCAGCATGCCGGCGTCACTCCGGACTACGTGAAGTCCATGACGGACCGCTTCGGCCGGTCCATCTCCGCCGAACAGCTCATGGCCCTGAAACACCTGGGCGTCACGCCGGAGTGGCTGAAGCAGATGGCCGCCCTGGGCTTCGACACGGTGGACTCCGACGACCTGCTGTCCGCGAAGGCGCTGGGCATCAACGCCGCGTGGCTCAACGAACTGAAGGCCGCGGGCTTCGGGAAGCTGAGCCTGGATGAAGCCGTGCAGCTCCGTGCGCTGGGTGTCGACTCCCGCTACCTGCGCGAGCTGGAAGGCGCGGGCGTCAAGCCCACCACCGTGGATGAGCTGGTGCGCCTGCGCACCGGCGGCGTGGACGCGGACTTCATCCGCCGCATGCAGAAGCCCCGGAAGTAACCCCTCCCTTCCCCTCCCAAGCGGCCCCACCGCGCGCGCCTTCCCGGGCGCGCGGGAGGGCCGCGCCTTGCCCGAAAAGGAGTCGCCGTCATGACGTCTCGCCTGTCTCCGTGGCTCACCCTGGTCGTGATGCTCTTCACCCTTCCCGTCCTCGCCGCTGACGCACAACGCACCGGCACGTGGGGGGCGTCCGTGAAGGAGCAGCAGTTGCATCTGTCATTGCAGCCCAAGGACAGACCGGATTCGCACCACGGCTTCTCCGCGCCGCTCGCCGACTTCCAGGGGCTGTCCACCGCGGACGGCAGCAGCGCCCCCTTCAAGCTGGTCCGCGAAGCGGGCACGTTCGACTTCGAGGGCCGCTTCAAGGACGAACAGGGCGTGGGCACCTGGCGCTTCACCTCCGACGCGAGCTTCACGAAGAAGCTCGGGGAGCTGGGCATTCCCAAGCCAGACGCGGACCAGCAATTCCTCCTGGCCATCCTGAACGTCGGCCCGAAACGCGTCCAGGCGCTCGCGGCCGTGGGCCAGAAGGTGACCACGGTGGAGGAGCTGGTCCAGGTGGGCATCTTCAACGTCACCCCGGAATACGTCCGGGCCATGGCCGCGGAGGGCTACCCGAAGCTGACGCTCGAGCAGCTCGTGAGCTGCCGCATCCACAACGTCACGCCGGAGCGCATCCAGGGCCTCGCGGCGCTGGGGTTCAAGGGCCTGCCCCTGGACTCACTCCTGTCCATGAGCATCCACGGCGTGACGCCGGACTTCATCCGCGAGATGCGCGGCCTGGGCTTCAAGGACCTGAGCGCGGAGGAGCTGGTGTCCATGCGCATCCACGGCGTCACCGCCGCCTTCGTGAAGGAGATGCGCGACGCGGGCTACGAGAACGCCACCGCGCAAGACTTCGTCTCCATGCGCATCCACGGAATCGACTCCGTCTTCGTCCGCTCCCTGTCCAAGAAGCGCAAGTAGCCAGGCGCGGTGTCCTGGTCTCCCCTCCATCATCCGGCGCCACCGCGTGGACCGCGTCCATCGACTCCGTGAAGGTCTGGAAGCCGGGCCCGGGCATGAGCGGGCAGTAGGCCTTCTGTCCTGACGCGGACGGCGCACTTAAGGCCGTCCGCGCCTTTCACTCCGTCGTACCTTCCTCATGCTTTTCGGTGTATCCCTGGCTCCCCCCTCAACGGGCTTCCCCCCTGCCCGGCCCATCAGGAGCGCAGCCATGCACCACAGCCGACTCAGCACGTTCGTCATCGACTGCAAGGTCGAGGACCTCGAAGCCGCCACCCGCTTCTGGAGCGCGGCGCTGGGACGGAAGGCTAAGCCGGTGGACCCGGACTCGCCCCACTACCGCGAGCTGGAGGCGACGGACGCCGAGCCCTCGCTGCTCCTCCAGCAGGTGGAGCACGAGAGCCGCATCCACCTGGACATCGAGTCGGATGACCTGGACGCGGAGCTGGAGCGGCTGGAGGCCCTGGGCGCGAAGCGCGTCGCCTACGTGAAGCGCTGGTGGGTGATGGAGGCCCCCACGGGCCACCGCTTCTGCATCGTCCGCCCGCAGCGCGGTCCCCTGGAGGGCCGCGCCAACGTGTGGGACGGCGAGGGCCGCTAGAGGCGCCCGCCCTCGCCCGGGCCCAGCGCGGCCTGGAGCAGGTCCAGGAGCCCCGGCCACTCCTCGGCGGACAGCCACAGCCCCTCCGGCGCGTGCTCCGCGGTCATCCGCAGGGAGGAGGACTCGAAGAGGCGCGCCGCCAGGGCGCCCTCCTTCGGCAGCGCCCCCTCCACCCGGAGCACCTGCCCGTCCCAGGCCAGCCCCGGCGGCAGCAGCTTGCGCGCCAGGGCCTGGAGCGCGGCCCTCCCGGCCCCCGTGCGCAGCGCGCCCATCAGCAGGGACGAGGCGCCGGGGGACTCCTCCAGCTCCACCCGGCCCGGCGTGGCCAGCCACAGCGTGTAGCGCCCCCCGGCCAGCTCCACGCGCTGGGGGGTGGCCTCCACCCGCAGCTTCCAGCCGCGCACGTCCAGCCGCAGGTCGTACACGGACGGGGTGGTGTCCCAGGCGCGCAGGGTGAACCCCTTCACGCGGCCCAGCACGCCCCTGGACAGCGCCTCCACCCGCGCGTGCGACAGGCGCACCCGCCGCCCGGCCACGTCCACCGCCACCTGGTTGGACAGCCCCGCGGGCAGGGCCTTCGCCCACGCGACCACTCCGTCCAGCATTCCCGTCCACGGCTGCCCCGCCATCGTGCGTCACTCCCTGGGGGCCCGGCCGGGGCACCCGTCCAGCGCACAATGGGGGACGCGGGCCCCCCGTGCAAAGCGCACGCGCGGTGCTACGGTGCGCCCCGTGCCCCAGAGCGAGTCGCTGTCAGAGCGGGTGGAGCGGTTGGAGCTGCCCTTCAACGAGTACGGGGTCGACCCGTACGGCATCTCCAAGAAGCACCTGAAGCTGGCGCTGGAGTTCTTCGCCTTCCTCTACCGGAACTACTTCCGGGTGCGCTGCACCGGCGTGCAGCACATCCCCAAGAGGGGCCGGGGCATGCTGGTGGGCAACCACTCCGGCGGCGTCGCGGTGGACGGGATGATGGTGCTCACCTCCACCCTGCTGGAGATGGACCCGCCCCGGCTGGCGCAGGGCATGGTGGAGCGCTTCATCCACAAGTTCCCCGTGGCCTCGCTGTGGGCCAGCCGCACCGGCCAGTTCACCGGCCTGCCCGAGCACGCCGTGCGCCTCCTGGAGGACGACCGGCTGCTGATGATTTTCCCGGAGGGCGCCCGGGGCACCGCGAAGCTCTACCCGGACCGCTACTCGCTGGTGGACTTCGGCACGGGGTTCATCCGGCTGGCGCTCCAGACGCGCTCGCCCATCATCCCCTTCGCCTTCCTGGGCGGCGGCGCGGCCATCCCCACGGTCACCAACGCGTACGCGCTGGGCAAGCTCCTGGGCATCCCGTACGTCCCGCTGACGCCATACCTGCTGCCGCTGCCCCTGCCGGTGGGGCTGGAGATCCACTACGGCGAGCCGCTCGTCTTCGAGGGCACGGGCGACGAGGAGGACCACGTCATCCAGGGCTACGTGGACCAGGTGAAGGCGAGCATCCAGCGGCTCATCGAAGACAACCGCGCCGAGCGCAACCTGCGCCGGGCCCGGAGGCTGTTGCCATGAGGGTGTTGATCGCGGGCATCTCCGGCGGCATCGCGCGCAGGCTGGCGCTCAAGCTTCGGGACAGCGGCCATGAGGTCGCGGGCATCGACGTGCGCCCGTGGCGGGACGCGCCCAAGGGCATCGACATCCACCCGGTGGACATCCGCAAGCGCGCCGCCGAGGACGTCTTCCGCCGCTGGAAGCCGGAGGCCGTCATCCACATGGCCACGGTGACGGCGTTCACCGTGCAGGGCCACGAGCGCGGCCGCATCAACCTGGACGGCACCAAGGCCCTCTTCGACCACTGCGCGGCGCACGGCGTGAAGCAGGTGCTCTTCGTGGGCCGGCACACGTTCTACGGCGCGGCGCCGGACTCGCCGCTGTACCACAGCGAGGACGAGCCCCCGCGCGCGCTGGAGGCCATCCCGGAGCTGGCGGACCTGGTGGCCGCGGACCTGTACGCGGCGACGGCGCTGTGGCGCCTGCCGGACGTCACCACCGCGGTGCTGCGGCTCGTGTACACGCTGGGCACGCCGGGCACGGGCACGCTCGCGAACCTCCTGCGCGGCAAGCGCGTGCCCATGGTGCTGGGCTACGACCCGCTCTTCCACGTGCTCCAGGAGGAGGACGTGGTGACGGCGCTGCAGTTGGCGCTGGAGAAGCAGGTGCGCGGCATCTTCAACGTCGCGGGGCCCGCGCCCATGCCGCTGTCGGTCATCATCAAGGGCACGGGCCGCACGCCGGTGCCGCTGCCGTCGCCGGTGCTGTCGCTGCTCTTGGGGCGGGCGGGCTTCCCCCGGCTGTCCGTGGGGGCCACGGACCACCTGCGCTACCCCATCGTGGTGGACAACAAGCGCTTCCTGGAGGCCACGGGCTTCCACGCCGCCTACGACGAGGGCCGCATCCTGCGCGCGTACGCGGACGCGCTCCCGGTGGACCGGGCGGGTCATGGCGGCTGAGAGCGTGGCCGGCGCCTCCGCCGCCACGCCGGGCCTGCAGCGCCGGGTGGAGGCGGTGGTGTTCCTCACCGTGTTCCTGGACCTGGTGGGCTTCGGCATCGTCATCCCGATGCTGCCCTTCTACGTGCAGTCCATGGGCGGCTCGGCGCGCACGGTGGGCATCCTGCTGGGGTGCTTCAGCTTCACGCAGTTGCTCGCCACGCCGCTGCTCGGGCGCTACTCGGACCGGCACGGGCGGCGGTCGGTCATCCTGCTGAGCCTGCTGGCGAACGCGGTGGCGATGGCGCTGTTCGCGCTGGCCAGCCACCAGCGGCTGCTGCCGCTCCTGTTCGCGTCGCGCATCCTGGCGGGGGCCACGTCCGGCAACATCGCCGCGTGTCAGGCGGCGCTCGCGGACGTGACGACGAAGGAAACGCGCGCGAAGGCCATGGGGCGCATTGGCGCGGGCATCGGCCTGGGCATGGTGCTGGGGCCCACGCTGGGCGGCCTGTTCTCCGGCCTGGGGCCGTGGGTGCCGCCGCTGCTCGCCGGAGCCCTGGCGCTGGTGGGCTTCGCGGGCGCGCTCCTCGCGATGCCGGAGACGCACCCGGTGGAGAAGCGCGTGGCGGCGAAAGCCCAGACGCGCTGGTCCGCGCTGCGGGACGCGCCCCAGCGCAAGGCCCTGGGGATGGTGCTGGGGCTGTTCTTCGCGGTGTTCCTGTCCATGACCACGCTCCAGGTGGCGTTCGCGCTGCTGGTGCAGGCGCGGCTGGGCTGGGGCTCCAAGGAGGTGGGCTACACCTTCGCGGTGGTGGGGGGCCTGGGCATGGTCATCCAGGGCGGGCTGATTGGCCCGCTGTCGCGCGCGGCGGGTGAGTTCCGGCTGCTCATCTGCGGAGCGCTCCTGCTCGCGGGCGGCATGGCGGGGCTCGCGGTGTCTCACCAGGCGCTCGCGATGATGGCCTCCGTGGTGCTGGTGGGCGTGGGGACGGGCTTCCTGCAGCCCTTGATTTCGAGCCAGGCCTCCCAGGTCGCCCCGCCGTCCCAACAGGGCGCCGTGCTGGGTCTGGCGCAGTCGTGCGGTGGGCTGGCCCGCACGGTGGGTCCGGTGGCGAGTGGCTGGATGTATGCGTCATGGAGCACCCAGGCCCCCTTCCTGACGGGCATGGTGTCGGCGCTCGCGGCGGCGGTGCTGGGCGTGCTCCTCCATCGGGAAACCGGCGGCGACGCGGGGCGCTAAAGCCTTTCAGACCCACCCGGGTCCCTGCCTTCCCGGCAACGCCATACCTCCTTTGGGGGGCTTGTCTTCACCCGACCCGTGGGAGCAGTCTTTTGCTCACGAGGGGGCGGTGAGGCCATCACTCCCGGGGGGTAGTGCTTGCCATTGGCGGGAGAAGTCGCGCTGCTGGATGCGTTGGACCGTCAGGCCCGGCGCCGGGCGGAAGGCATCGCGACCCTGAGCGTGTTGGAGGGACCGGAGGCCCTGGGGGGGACCCTCTGGAGTCAGTGGGCGGCGCGGCACGGGCTGACGGTGGTGGAGGTGTCCGGGGAGGACCCGCACGAGGCGGCGCTGGGGTGGGCCCGGGCGCTGGCGGCGACGCGGGACCTGGGAGCGGACGCGGAGGCGCTGGCGACGTTCAGCCTGACGGCGGCGAATCCCAGACACACGCCGGTGTTCCGGGGAAAGACAGCCCATGAGCGGCGCGTGTTGCTGGACGCGCTGCCGCCGCCCGCGGTGCTGGCGGACGCCACGTGGGCGCTGTGCCGGGAGCTGGTGATTGGCCGTGAGGCGGTGGAGCCAGGAACGCTCCCGGAGGCCGTGCGCACGGCGTTCGCGAGGAACCCGGGCGCGGGGCTGCGCGCGTTGCACGCGCTGGTGCCGCCCGGGCAGGCCCCCGTGGTGCGAGTGGCGGTGGGGGAGGCGCCATCGTGCCGGGGGCTCCAGGTGGCGGGGGCGTTGAGCAGCGCGGTGCCGGCGCTCGCGGTGGCGTGCGTGGTGTCCAGCGAGGCACTGGGGGCGTTCCTGGCGGGCGGGGAGACGCGGCTGAAGGCGCTGGTGCGCGAGGGCGTGCTGGAGGTGCCGGAGGAGCCCTCCGAGACCGCGAGCGCGGTGGCGACGCTCCGGAGGCTGGAGCGCGCGGGGGCGCCCGAGCAGCAGCGGGTGAGCGCCGCCGAGGTGGCGCTGGCGGTGCTGACGGGCGCGGGCGAGGCGGGCGCGGACCGGGCGCGGAGCAAGGCGGAGGCGTACCTGCGCGACCGGCTGGAGGAGCACTCGCGCACGGCGGGCCTCTTCGAGCTCAACGCCCGGCTGCGCCCCGAGGACAGGCGCAGTTGGGAGGTGGACCTGCTGTGCCGCTCGCTGCGCATCGCGGTGGAGATCGACGGCTACCACCACTTCCAGGATCCGGAGCGGTTCCGCCGCGACCGGCGCAAGGACCTGGACCTGCAGCGCGAGGGCTACTGGGTGTACCGGCTGCTCGCGACGGACGTGCTGTCCCGGTTGGAACACATCCTCCACACCCTCGACACGTTGATTGAAGCCCGCGGGCACGCGCCTGGCGGGCGGGAGCCACGACATGGACACCGACACTCCTGATACCCGGATTCAGGGCCTGGCCCTGGCCTGGCTGGCGACGCGCTCGGAGAAGAAGGCCGGCACGCGCACCGAGCTGGCGAAGACGCTGCACGCGTTCGTGGAGCACCGCTGGAGCCGGGGCGAATGGACCGGCCGGTTCGACGCGCTGCTGACGGAGCTGCTGGAGGACAAGCTCGTGGAGGCCCGGGGCCGTTCGGGGCTGGCGTTGACGGGGGCGGGCCGTCAGCAGGCGTTGAAGTTCCTGCGGGTGGATTCCCCCAAGGGGCTCACGTGGAAGCGCGTGAAGCAGCAGCACCTGCTGGCGAAGGGGCTGGGCCTGCCGGGCTCCAAGTCCGCGCTGGGGCGCTTGTCGGACGCGGACGGCGTGCGGGCGCTGGTGCTCAAGCGGGCGCACCAGGTGGAGGGGCCGGAGACGCCGACGCTGGCGCAGGTGCGAGACCGACTGCTGTGGCGGCGACTGGGCGTGGAGACGGACGAGGCGTTCACGCTGCGCGCGGTGCAGGCGCACCTGCTGGGCAAGCTGCTGGACCAGGAGGTCCGCGACCCGAAGCGCGGCGTGGAGCAGTTGGCCGCCCGCGCGGTGGGGGCGCCGCGGGTGGACGCGGAGGTGGTGCGGATGGCGGCGCTGCGGCAGTGGGTGCTGGCGGAGGCGGACAAGGCCTCCGTGCCCAGGCCGAAGCCCGTGGAGGCGCCCGTGCAGCCACTGCCCACGGATACCGCGTCGTTCGCCACGCGGGTGCTGGACGCGGCGAGGGGCATCCCGCCCTCGGGCCGCTTCGGGGACAACAAGGTCTTCATCTCCCACGTGTGGAAGGCGTTGCAGCCCGAGTGGGCGGACCGCCCGGCGTTCAATGAGGCCCTGCTCGCGGCCAACCGCGCGCATGAGCTGGCCCTGGGGCGCGCGGACCTGCTGGCGGCCATGAACCCCCGGGACATCACCGAATCCGAAGTGCGCACCGTCGGCGCCACCTTCCACTTCGTCGTCCTTTAGCTGAATCCCTCTCAGGAGCCTCTCCATGTCCAAAGACGCCCGGCTGCAAGCGTTCCTGTCCGATGGCCCCGAGATCTTCAACAGCGTCCAGCAGGGCCAGACGCTCTGGAAGCGGGATCCGTTCGACGTGCCCTCCATCAACGCCCCGGCACGCGCGGCGTTCGAGCGGCTCGTGAAGCGCGCCACCGCGCAGACACCGCCCGAGGACGGGAGGATCCTCCTCTTGAAAGGGGACTCCGGCAGCGGCAAGACGCACCTGGTGCGTGCCTTCCGCAACAGCGTGCACGAGAGCGGCAGGGGCTACGTCGGGTATCTGCCCATGACCGTCGATGTGACGCACTACGACCGGTACATCCTGTCGGAAGTCATCGACTCGCTGGAGAAGCCGTACGACCACGGACATGTCGAGGACACGGGGTTGATGCTGCTGTCCGAGGCCGTGCTCAAGCGCTGCAAGAACATCTTCGCAGCCAACATTCCCGAAGAGGACCTCCTCGATGACGAGGAGTTGCACGGCAACATCCGCGCGGTCGCGGACGACCTGCACGCGGACCCTGCGTTCCGGAACATCGACGTCAACCTCCTGCGCGCCCTGCTCTGCCTCCAGCGCCGCGAGGCCCGCTTCCACCACCGCATCGTCCAGTGGCTGCGCTGCGAGGAGATGTCACCGGAGGACCGGGCCATCATCGGCAACCTGGTCCCGCGCAACACCGAGGAGTCCCCCAGCCGGATGCTCATCCAGTTGGGCCAGCTCATGGGCATCTTCGGCAAGGCGATGGTCCTCTGCGTCGACCAGGTGGAGGACATGCTCGACTTCGAGCAGCGGCCCCAGATGGAGCCCTCCTTCCGCCGCGCGATGAGCACGCTGGTCGCGCTGGCGGCGCAGGTGCCCACGGCCGTCGTGGTGGTCTGCTGCCTCTCCGACTTCTGGACGGCGACGCGCATGCACCTCAACCGCGCGATGCTCGACCGTATCGAGCGCAATCCCGACCCCGTGGACCTGGAGATCAACGTCACCGCGCAGACGGGGCGGGACATCGCGGCCCGCCGGCTGAAGTCCCTGTACGAACAGCAGGGCATCGCGTTCAACCCGGCCCAGCCCACCTACCCCATTCCGCCCCAGGGCTTCGAGCTGCTGAGCGGACAGCGGACGCGCGACATCCTGAACGCCTGCCACCGCTACCGGGAGCAGGCCATCCAGGACGGCAAGCTGCCGGCGGCGTTCCCCCTGCCGGAGAAGAAGCAGCCTCCCGCGAAGGGAGTCACCGTCATCACGCAGACGCCCCCTGCGCCGGACCTGGATCAGGCCTGGACGGACTTCAAGGCCCGGTTCAAGGAGCGTGTGCCGGAAGAGGACGCGGAGATCGCGGCCCTGCTCGACTGGGGCATCCAGGTGAGCGCGGAGGAGCTGGGAGGCGCCACCCGCTTCCGGGTGGAGCCCCTCGGGGACGACGCGCTCGACGTCACGCTCCAGCCGGGGAACACCCACCTCTACGTCGCGATCTGCAACACCACCTCCCGGGGTGGACACCTGGCGAGGCGGATGGAGAGCGCCATCAGGGCTGCGAAGAAGAGCCTGCCGGTGCTCGTGCGCTCCACGGAGTTCCCCGGGGGCCTGGGCACGCTGGTGGCGGACCAGACCGCGGTGCTCCACCGCAAGGGCGGCAGACGCGCGGTGGTCGGCCCCAGCGACCTGCGGGAGCTGCTCGCGCTGAAGGCGTTCCGCAAGCAGCACGACGAAGCCGCGTTCCTCGGCTGGAGCCGCGTGGCCCGCCCCGTGACGCGGCTCCAGGGCATCACGGACCTGCTGGCCCTGGAGAAGTACACGCCTTCCACCACGGTGGCCGTGGCGTCCGCCACGCCCGTGCCCAGCAAGGCCGGCACTTCAAGAGAGGCCTCCGTGACGGACGGGGTCAACGAATGGGAGGTCACTCCCGCGGGCCCCATCCTGCCGCACACGCCAGAGGAGCCCACCCCCACGGCCGTCGCGGAAGAAGCGCCCAGGCCCCCGAAGAAGGGCGAAGGGACCAAGGCGCCGAAGAAGGAGGAAGGCCCCAAGGGCCAGATGCGCGTGGGCGTCTCCGAAGGCGTCTTCACCAACACCGTCTACGTTCAGGCGGATGAGCTGAACAAGCACAGCGCCTTCCTCGGGGGTCCTGGCAGCGGCAAGACGACGCTCGCCCTGAACCTCATCGAGCAGTTGGTGATTCAAGGCGTCCCCGCCATCCTCGTGGACCGCAAGGGCGACCTCGCCGCGTATGCGCGCGACGAGTCGTGGGAGGAGGAGCTGGACGACCCGATGATGGTCGAGCGCCGCAAGCTGCTGCGGGAGCGCGTGGACGTGGCGCTCTACACGCCGGGCCGCTCGGACGGACGCCCGCTGTCGATTCCGGTGGTGCCCCGGGGGCTCGACAAGCTCTCGCCCGAGGAGCGCGACCAGATCCTCCAGCAGGCGGCGGACGCCCTCTCCACCATGCTGGAGTACAAGAGCAGCCAGAAGGACAAGGCCGCGAAGGCCCTGCTGGCCCTGGCGCTGCGCCTGCTGGTGCAGCGCCCGTCCGGCAAGGAGATCACCCTGGACCTCATCCAGCGCTTCGTCGCCGCGCAGGACATGACGCTCGTCCAGGAGGCGCATGGGCTGGATGACAAGGTCTTCATCAAGCTGGCCCAGGACCTGGCGACGCTGCGGCTCAACGCGCAGAGCCTGCTCTCCAACACCGGGGAGAAGCTCGACATGAACGAGCTGCTGGGGCTGGGGGCCGCGAAGGTGCCGGGCAAGACGCGGCTCACCATCATCAGCACCAAGTTCCTGGGCGGACTGCACAGCTCGCTGTTCTGGGTGTCACAACTGCTGGTGGAGGCCAACCGCTGGGCCAGCCAGCACCCGTCGCCCAGGCTCCAGGCGGTCCTCCTCTTCGACGAGGCGGACATCTACCTGCCCGCGGTGGGCATCCCCGCCACGAAGCAGCCCATGGAGAACCTGCTCCGGCGAGCGCGTTCGGCCGGCGTCGGCGTGATGCTCGCGACGCAGAGCCCCGGCGACCTGGACTACAAGTGCCGCGACAACGTGCGCGCCTGGTTCGCGGGCCGGGTGAAGGAGGAGACCGCGCTCCGCAAGCTCAAGCCCATGTTCTCGGAGGCGCGCGTGGACGCTTCGGTTCGCCTCCCGGCGCAGAAGACAGGTCAATTCCATGTCCTGCGTGAAGGTCAGGTGGAACAGCTCAAGGCAGACCGGAACATCATCAAGACAGAGCAACTGTCCGAGGAAGAAATCCTCCAGCTCGCGCACCGCTCCGGGGAGCAGGGCATCCGCAACGCGGGGTGAGTCCACCCGGGTCGTGCATCCAACACACCCCAGGCATTTGAGAGCCTTTGCGCCCACCCACGGACCTTCGCGCGCGCCAACGTGGCACCATCGCCAGGCAGCCCCCCCTCTCTCCTGGAGACACCATGCGCCGTTCATTGATGCTGGGTCTTGCCGTCGTCGGACTTCAGTTTGGCTGTGGAATGGACGAAGCCGAGCAGCGCGCGGCCTCGGAGCCGGAGAGGCGCGTTGACGCGCTCTACCGCTGCACGACCGACTCCTTGACCATCTATTACAGCGACGCCACGTACACGACGCAGGTCGGCTCGGATCGGTGCTTCTGCGGCAGGGCTCCCTTGCGAACGGGCCAGATGACCGACTACGCGCTCACGGGATTCAGTGAGGACTGCCCCGGGTTCGCGCCGGCGGCCCAGTAACCCTCCGGCACCGAAGCCCGCGGGCAGGGGGGCGCTCCCCTCCCGCGGGCGCAACCGGCCCCCGAGCAGAGCACCGTCCCCGCGCGGCTTCTCGCGGCAGTGGCTCCCATACTTCCTCCAAGTGTCTTTCATGGAGGGATGGGAGGAATGGCCGTACGACAGGGCCAGGACTGGACCTCGCGCAGGCGCCCCACGCCCGAGGGTGCCTCGTCCATCCAGGCCCTCGACGCCCTGGAGCGCATCTCGGACGCGGTCTTCGCGCTCGACCGCTCCTGGCGCTTCACCTACCTCAACGCGAGCAGCGAGTGGCTGCTGCGCCGCCCGCGCGAGGAGCTCCTCGGGCACAACGTGTGGGACGAGTTCCCCGAGGCGCGCGGCTCCGTGTTCGAGCAGGAGTACCAGCGGGCGCTCACGCAGCAGGTCCACGTCGCGTTCGAGGCCTACTACGCCCCCCACGATGCCTGGCTGGACGTGCGCGCGTACCCCTCCTCGGGAGGCCTCACCGTCACCTTCCGGGATGTCAGCGCCCGCGTCCGCGCCGAGCATGCGCGGCACGAGTCGGAGAAGTTCCTGCGCGCCACGCTCGACTCGCTGTCCACGCACATCGCCATCCTGGATGGCCAGGGCGCCATCCTCGCCGTCAACGCCGCCTGGAGGCGCTTCGCGCGCGACAACGGCTGTCAGGACGCGGACCGCCGCTGCGGCGTGGGCGCGAACTACCTGCGGGTGACGGAGGCCGCGCGCGGCGCGAACGCCAGGGAGGCGGCCTCCGTGGCCCAGGGCATCCGCGACATCCTCGCGGGCCACCGCGAGTCGTTCCTCCTGGACTACCCGTGCCACGAGCCCGGAGGAGGCAAGCGGCGCTGGTTCCTGCTGCGCGCCACGCGCTTCATCGGGTCAGGCCCCATGCGCGTGGTGGTGGCCCACGAGGACATCACCGCCCGCCACGAAGCCGACGAGGCTCGCAACCGGCTGGCGCGGGAGGAGGCCGCCCGCGAGGAGGCGGAGGCCGCGCGCGAACGGATGAACGCGGTGCTCGAGCGCATCACCGACGGCTTCGCCGCGTTCGACCGGGACGGGCGCTTCACCTACGTGAACCGGCCCGCCGAGGCCCACTTCGGCCTCCAGCGCGAGGTGCTGCTGGGCCGGCGGCTGGAGGACGTCTTCTCCATCGACCACGGCCCGGCCATGGCGGCCCTGGTGCGCCGGGCCTCCGCGGCGCAGCACCCCGTGGAGGAGGAGCAGCCCTCGGTCGTGGACAACCGCTGGCTGCGCGTCGTGGCGTACCCGTCCCCGGAGGGGCTCTCCGTCTACTTCCGCGACATCACGGAGAAGCGGCGCGTGGAGCTGTGGGGCCGCTTCCTCTCCGACATGGGCGCCGCCAGCACGCGCTCCCTGGACTGCGGGGAGGTGGTCCGCACCGTGGTGACGCTCGCGGTGCCCACGCTCGCGGACGGCTGCGCCATCGCCACGCGGGGCGGCTGCCCGGAAGAGGGCCCCTCCACCGAGGTCACCGCCGTGACGCCCGAGCTGGCGGACGCGCTGCGAGCGGCGTGCGTCCCCGGGGCCCCAAGCGCCCTGGGACGGACCGTGGCGCGGGCGGTGCACACGGGGGCGGGCGTGCTGCTGTCAGGGCCCGCCGCGGACAGCCCCGGCGTGGAGTCCGCGGTGGCCGTGCCGCTGGCCTTCCAGGGCCACTCCCTGGGGGAGCTGCTGCTGGTGTCCACGCACACGGGCCTGCGCTACGGCCAGGAGAGCCTCCCCCTGGTGGAGGAGCTGGCGCGGCGGACTGCGCTGGCGCTGGAGAACGCGCGGCTGTACCGCACCGCGAAGCAGGCCGTCGCCGCGAGAGACGAGACGCTGGGCATCGTCTCCCATGACCTGCGCGCGCCGCTGAACACCATCTCCCTGCTGTCCCGCTCCGCGGAGCGCAGCCTGAGCCGGACGCACGAAGAGGCGAGCGCCACGGAGGCCCTGCGCAAGGTCCGCCTCGTGGTGGGCAACATGGAGGGGCTCATCGACGACCTGCTGGAGGTGGCGCGGGTGGAGTCGGGGCACACGCTGCTGGATCTGGAGCCGCTGGACGTGCCCCCGCTGCTCCACCAGGTGCAGGCCCTGAACGAGCTCCTGGCGGCGGACAAGGCGCTGCGGCTCGACGTGGAGACCGGGCCGGACCTCCCCCGGGTGCGCGCGGACCGGGCGCGCCTGGTGCGCATCTTCCAGAACCTGGTGGGCAACGCCATCCGCTTCACCCCGGCCGGGGGCCGCATCCTCCTGAAGGCCGAGCGCCAGGGGGAGCAGGTGTGCTTCCGCGTGGTGGACTCGGGGCCGGGCATCGACACGCGGTCGCTGCCCCACGTGTTCGACCGCTTCTGGCAGGCCATCCACACGCGCAAGGCGGGCGCCGGGCTGGGGCTCGCCATCGTCAAGGGGCTGGTGGAGGCCCACGGCGGCCGGGTCTGGGTGGAGAGCCAGCCGGGCCACGGCGCCGCGTTCTTCTTCACGCTGCCCGGCACCCCGTGACGCCCCTCCCCGGGCGCGGGCCCGGGTCTAGTATGGGGCCATGCACTTCGACGGCGCCCTGCCCGCCTCCCGCCAGGCCTGAACATGTTCTCCACCGTCTCCGTCGATGGCGTCGTCCAGCGCTGGGAGGACCTGCGCCTGCACGACTTCTCCCAGGGCTTCTTCTTCGGCGCGGGCTTCTTCACCACCTTCCGCATCGACGCGGGGCAGCCGAGGTTCCTCGCGCGGCACCTGTCCCGCCTGCGCGGGAGCCTGGACGCGTTCCCCACCGCCGTGCGCGCCCCGGCCCCCGCGCTCCTGCGCGAGGACGCCGTGCGGGAGGCCCTGGGCCGCTGCCTCGCCGCGGAGCCGGCGATGGGGCCCCGCTTCACCGGCGTGGGCAAGCTCGCGGTCAGCGACGGCCACGTGCTGTGCACCTTCCGTCCGTTCCCCGCGGAGCTGGAAGCCCTGCACCGGCAGGGCCGCGAGCTGGAAGGCGTGGAGGCCAGGGCCTACCGGCGCGCGGAGCGCACGGTGAACCACAAGGGCCTGTCGTACTTCCGCCAGCACGCGCTGCTGCCGTGGCTGCCCGTGCTCACCAACGAGGCGGAGGAGGTCTGCGAGCTGCCCACCGCCAACCTCTTCGTGCAGGTGGACGGCGCGCTCGTCACCCCGCCGCTGTCCGCGCCGTGCCTGCCGGGCATCTCCCGCGCGGTGCTGCTGGCCATGGCGTCCGTGGAGGGCCTGCCGGTGGTGGAGCGCGTGCTGCCGCTGGCGGACCTGGCCCGGGCGCAGGCGTGCTTCTACAGCAACGCGGTGGCGCTGGCCGTGGGCGTCCCCCGGCTGCTGGGCCGGGAGCTCCCGGACAGCCTGCGGCTCGCGGAGCGGGCCCGCGCCGCGCTCGAGGCCCGGGCCATTCGCGAGGGCTGAGCCCGTGGCACACTTGGCGGCCATGACGACCCGCTCGCTCATCATGGTCCCCCGCTGGGCTGGAAGCCCCGACACGGACTTCTACCCCTGGCTCACCGCGAAGCTGCGCACGCCGCCCCTCTTCGACACCGTCCGCGCGCTGGACATGCCCACGCCGGGCGCGCCCACCGTGGACGGCTGGGTGTCCACGCTCGCCAGGGAAGCGGGCCCCGTGCCCGCGCCCTCCACCGTGTTCCTGGGCCACAGCGTCGGCTGTCAGGCCGTGATGCGCTACCTGTCCGCGCTGCCTCAGGGCCACACCGTGGAGGGCGCCATCTTCGTCGCGGGCTGGTTCGAGGTCGACACGCCCTGGGACACGCTGCGGCCGTGGCTGGACACGCCCATGGACTTCGAGCGGATCCGCGCCGCGCTCCGCCGCTGCGTCGTGCTGCTGTCGGACTCCGACCCCTTCACGTCCGACTTCCGCCGCAACACGCGCCTCTTCGAGGAGCGGCTGGGCGCGGAGGTGCGCGTCGTCCCCGGGGGACGGCACTTCAACAACCCCCAGGAGCCCGCCGTGCTGGCCGCGCTCCAGGAGCGCTTCGGGGCGCGCTGAGCCGCCGGCCGGGCAGGCGCCGGACATGGCAAACGCCCTGTCCACCCCCATCTTGGGAGGACATCGAAGGACTTCCTCCAACGACAGGGGGCTCGACATGGAGACGAAGAAGCCAGACGAGAAGCAGGTCCAGCGCCAGGGCCTGAGCGAGGACGAGCGCCTGCGGCACAAGGGCGGCGGCCGCGAGGCCGAGGCCGACCGGCACGCGGGCCCGAAGCCCGAGGGCAACGGCGGCACGGGGCAGCCCGCCGCGTTCCCGGAGCACCACTGACGCCGGGCGCGCCGCCGGGTTCCACGCGACGCCTCGAAGGAGCTTTCGCGGGGGCCGGGAGCCATTAACCTGGGGGGCATGTCCGCTCCCGCTCCCTTCGTCTCCCGCGTCCCCTTCGAGGCCGCCCACCCGAAGACCCTGGCCGTGTACTGCTCGGACGGGCGCTTCACCGAGGCCGTGGAGGACCTGGCCCGCCACCTGGGCCACCCGCGCATCGACACGCTCACGATTCCTGGCGGTCCCGCGCTCCTCAACCGCTGGGCGTCGGACTACCTGGAGAGCGAGGGCTTCACGAAGGCCGCCCGCTTCCTCATCGAGGGGCATCACATCGAGGACGTGCTGCTGCTGGCGCACGCGGGGTGCGGCTACTACCACGCGAAGCACAGCGCGCTGGGGCCGGACATCGCGGTGGAGCAGCAGTTGAAGGACCTGCACTTCGGCGCGAAGGAGCTCCAGACGGCGTACCCGCACCTGCGCATCCACCTCTACTACGTGCGCCCCCACGGGAAGACCCTCGAGTTCGAGCCCATCCCCCGCGAGGGCTGAGCCCGAAGCGACAGGCGTCCGCCGACCTGATACGGGACGCCCGTGAAGACACCCAACGCAGGCAGGGCGCTCCTGGCGTTGTCCCTGGGAGGCTTTGGCATCGGGACGACCGAGTTCGCCACCATGGGCATCCTCCCGAGGATCGCGAGCGGGCTCGGGACGACGATTCCCCGGAGCGGACACGTCATCGCCGCCTATGCGCTGGGCGTGGTCGTGGGGGCGCCGCTGGTCGCCATCGTGACGGCGCGGATGTCGCGCCGGGCGCTGCTGCGGGTGTTGATGGTGGCGTTCACGCTGGGCAACACGGCCTCGGCGCTGGCGCCCACGATTGAAACGCTCATCGCGGCCCGGTTCATCGCGGGCCTGCCGCACGGGGCCTACTTCGGCGTGGGCTCCGTCGTGGGCGCGGAGCTGCTGGGGCCCGGGCGCAAGGGGCGCGCGGTGGCGCTGATCATGGCCGGACTGACGGTCGCCAACATCGTCGGCGTCCCGGCGGCGACGTTCCTGGGGCAGCAGGTGGGCTGGCGCAGCACGTTCCTGCTGGTCGGTGCCATCGGGCTGGTGACGCTCGTGGCCCACTGGCTGTGGGTGCCGCACGTGGCGACGCTGGGAGGCAGCAGCATCCGGCAGGAGCTGTCCGCGCTGAAAGAGCCGCAGGTGTGGTGGACGTCGCTGGTGGGCGCGGTGGGCTTCGGAGGGCTGTTCGCGGTCTACAGCTACATCGCGCCGACGCTGACGCTCGTGTCGGGGCTGCCCGAGTCGGCGCTGCCGTGGGTGCTCGCGCTGTTCGGCGTGGGCATGACGGTGGGGGCGATGCTGGGCGGACGTCTGACGGACCATTCCGTGTCGCTCGCGATGTGGGTGGGGTTCGGCGCGACGACGCTGGTGATGGGCCTGTTCGCGCTCACGGCGCGGTCGCCGTGGGCAGCGGTCCCGCTGGTGTTCCTCATTGGCATCGCGGCGCAGTTCCTCGCGCCGGCGGTGCAGGTGCGGCTCATGGAGGCCTCGCCCGGTGCGCCCTCCCTGGCCGCGTCGATGTCCCACTCCGCCCTGAACATCGCCAATGCCGCGGGAGCGTGGCTGGGCGGACTGGTCATCGCGGCAGGGTATGGCTACCTCGCGCCGGCCTGGGCCGCCGTCGCGCTCACGCTGCTCGGAGCCGCCCTCTTCGCGGTCGCGAACCGCGCCAGCGGCCGTCCCGCGCAGGCACAAGCCAAGCACGCATCAAGTCCTGCTTGAAGGTTGCGCGGGTGGCGCTGGCGGTGGCCGAGCAAGCACTCCCGCGCCATGGCTCCAAGTACAGCCGCCACGACTTCCCCTGCCTCGATTGACAGCGTGCCTGCGGGTTCAGCGCGTCTACCGCTTGGACCTCAGAGGTACGGGAGTGCTGCCCGTTGAGCATGAAGTCTGTGTCAGGTGCTGGGTCTCAAGGGTGCTCCGGACCACACGACGCTCTGGCGAGCACAACGTCGGTTCCCACCACCGCGGTTGGGGCGCCTGTTGGATGAAGCCGTCCGCATGGCGGGGCGCGCGGGCTTGATTCGACTTCAAGACTCGCCTTTGCGCGTGCGCTCACTTCTGGCCCAGGTGGCGGATGTGGGCACACCTGAGAAGTGCAGCAACGGGTGCTCCAAGCCCAGCACCGCCACTCTTCAAGCATCATCCCATCCAAGTGAAGCCCTGCACCCTTTGCGCGTGCAGACCCCTGAGCGTCGGAGCTTGCTGCTGCACCTTCCCAGGCGCCTGTACGCCCGGCGTTGGCAGGCCGAGAGCTTCTTCTCCAGCCACAAGCGGCGCTTCGGTGACGCGCTCGCGGGGCGTACCTGGCGGCAACGCGCCCGCGCAACACTCCTGCACGGCGTGCCGCACAACTGTGCACTCCTCAAGGCCGCCTGAGGATCGCAACAGAGCAAGCGCCCCGCACCGGATGCCGCTTCCTGGCCCCACGCCGGAGCATGCCGAGCACCGAAGAGGCGCTCAGCGCGGCCCACCCTCACGGGTCGCTACGTCTTGGAGCCCGCTCCGCATCGCATCCAGCAATGACGGCGGATCGCCCACGCGGAAGGCCTGGAGCCCCGCTTCGAAGTCGGCGCGAGCACCCGCGGCATCACCGCGCTGGAGCCGGAGCACGCCCCGCTCGTGGAGCAGCTCGGGGTCCACCGCTTCGCCCTGCTGGGATGCGAGTGCTTCGGTGAGGTCCTGCTCCGCGGCCTCCGTCCGCCCCGCGCGGGTGCGGCTCCGGGCCCGCTGCTGGAGCAGCCACGGGTTGCCCCGGTCCTCCGCCAGGGCCGCCGTCCAGTCCGCCTCCGCCTCCGCGAACCGGCCCAGCGCTTCGAGCGACTGCGCGCGCTTCATGTGCAGCACCAGCGCCTTGCGGAACCCCGCGGCCTCCACCTGCGTGAAGCCCTCCACCGCCTCCGCGTGCCTGCCCAGCCGGGCGAGCGTGAGCGCCCGGTGGTAGCGCGTGGCCACGTGGCCGGGCGCCAGCTCCAGCACCCGGTCGAACCAGGGCAGCGCCTCCGCCGGCTGGCCGCCCCACACCCCGAGCGTCAGCCCCACCTCCACCAGCACCCGCACCTGCGTCGGATGCGCCTCCGCCAGCGTCCGCGCCAGCGCGAGCGCCGACGTGTAACGGCCCCCCCGGCGCAGGCGGTCCACCTCGCGCAGGGGCTCGGAGAGCTCCGGGGGCCACGCCTGTCGTCCGTTGCGTTCCATGTGGGTGGGGGCGGTCGCCCGGCATTTCGCAGGCACTTCCCGGGGTGTCAAGGTGGCGACTTGACCCGGGAGCCCGGTCGCGCGAAGAGCGCTGGCATGAAGCCCTGGGAAACAGTGGAGCGAGCGCAGATGCCGGACGTGGGTGAGGTCGTGCTCGCCCGGCGGGACGAAGAGTACGTGCTGCGAGTGCGCGGCCAGACGTTGATGTCCAGCCGCCAGCATGGTTCAGAGATGGCCATGGCCGAGGCCGGCTGCGCGAACCTCACGCCGGACGCGCCCGCCCGGGTGCTCGTGGGCGGGCTGGGCTTCGGCTTCACGGTCCGCGCCGTGCTCGACCGCCTGGGCCCGGGCGCCCGCGTCGTCGTCGCGGAGCTGATGTCCCCGGTCGTGGAGTGGAACCGGGGCGTGCTCGCGCCGCTGGCGAAGGCTCCGCTGGAGGACCCGCGCGTCACCGTGGTGGAGGGTGACGTGGGCAAGGTGATGCGCAGGCAGCAGGGCGCCTTCGACGCCATCCTGCTCGACGTGGACAACGGCCCGAAGGCCCTGACCCACCCGGACAACGACAGCCTCTACGACCTCACCGGCGTGTCGCACGCCTTCAACTCCCTGCGCTCCAACGGAACGCTGGTGGTGTGGAGCGCCGGGCCCTCGCCCGCGTACGTGAAGCTGTTGGAAGAGGTGGGCTTCTCCGTCCAGCTCCTCCACCCCGCGGCGCACGGCACCAAGGGGACGCGGCACACCCTCTTCGTCGCCCGGCGCGTGCCCAAGGCGAAGTCGCAGTCGTCGTCCAGGCCGCCGTCCCGGCGCTGAGCCCCACGAGCATTCTTCCCCTCCGGAGGTGGCAGCCCATGCGCTGTGTCCGTCTGTTCCTGCTCGCGGTCCTCCTCGTCAGCGGCGTGGGCCATGCCGCTGAAACGGAGCCGATGCCTCCGCACGCGACGTTCACGCTGCCGTCGAAGAAGCTCCGGGAAACGCGGCGCATCAACGTCTATACGCCGCCCGGCTACGACGCGGCGAAGGGCGTGCGCTACCCCGTCCTCTACATGCCCGACGGCGGCGAACAGGAGGACTTCCCGCACGTCGCCACCACGGTGGACACCGCCATCCGCGCAGGGGAGATGCGGCCCGTCATCCTGGTCGGCATCGAGAACACCGAACGGCGCCGGGACATGACCGGCCCCACGCAGGTCGAGGAGGACAAGAAGATCGCCCCGCGCGTCGGCGGCTCCGCGGCCTTCCGCGCCTTCCTGCGCGACGAACTGATACCCCACGTCCGCCGCAAGTACCGCGTCACCGACGAGACGGCCATCATCGGCGAGTCGCTCGCGGGGCTGTTCATCATGGAGACGTTCTTCCTCCAGCCCGGGATGTTCAGCACCGCCATCGCGCTGAGCCCCAGCCTCTGGTGGAACAACGAAGAATGCGTGCGCAAGGCCGGAGAGCGGCTCAAGGCGAGGCCGAACCTGAAGGCCACGCTCTACATCGCGTCGGCCGGAGACGACGTCGCCTCCGAGGCCGGACGCCTGGCCGAAGTGCTCCGAGCGAACGCGCCCACGGGATTGCAGTGGAAGTACGACCCCCGGCCCGACCTGCTCCACGCCAACATCTACCGTTCCCTGGAGGCGAAGGTGCTGAGGGAAGCCTTCGCACCCGCCTCCACCAAGGTCCTCCCTTGAGCGTGGAGCCAGAAGCGAGGGCCCTCCAGTTGGAACACCAGAGGATGCAGGGGCTGTCGCCATTCACGAAGCAGGCAGGCCCAGCGAAGCGGCGATGAAGCGCCAGAGGCGAGCAGTCCACCGGCCCAGGAGCCCCCAGCCATCAGGGAACGGGCTGCCGTCCGAGTGCACCGCCACGTGAAGGAAGCCGTGGGAGCCCCGGGAAGGAACCTCGGGCAAGAGTTGCTCCTCCGACGAACCCAAGGCGCCCGAACTGGTATGACAAGCGGACGCGTTGCCAGGGGCCGCGCGCATTGAATCCCCGGCGCATGCCCCACCTGGCTCGCGGGTTTGCTCCACACGAAAGCCGTGATTCTGGAGGCAGGGGACACCCCCGAGCACCTCACTGCTCTCGACAGACGACACGGGCCAGCCAGGGCCACGCTCCTCAACACAGGGATGCGCCTCCGGAGCATCGACCTGCGCGGTGGCCACCCCAGGGGTGTCGGAAAAGTCCTCCTGGGCGCATGCGGCTTCGGGGGATGCAGATACCTGAGGAGCAGGAGCAAAGGCATTCAGCACGAGTTCATCGCAAGCCTTCATCAGCGCCGGCAGCTCGTGCTGAAGCGCCCGCACGTTCCGCTCCGAGAGGGCCTCCCTCGCACAGGTGGCCCACGCGCGCAGCGCCTCTCCGCCCAGCAGCGGCAACAGTGGGCCGGCGCCGCCAAGGAATGCCCGCTGCAAGGATTGGACAAGGAGCACGTGCCCGGGACGCGCCGCCACGCGCGCCGCCTCCCGAAGCAACTCGAATTCCAAGTGGGCGCAAGGTGCCCCCGGCTCCCAGCGCCCCGCGTTCCAAAGCCCGAAACACGTGCTCCCCAGCCGGTCCAGGTCGCGGTCCGAAGCCTTCGAACAGCAGTCGACGAGCAGCTCCACCAACACCTGCCGCTTGAGGCTGAAGTAGCCCTCCAGAAGCCACCGGGTCTGCGGGGAGCGCGCGTCATGCAGCGCCAGCCCCAGGTTCTCCAGCGTCAGCGATTCATCCAGGGCCACCGCGCGAGTCTTTCGCCCGGGGCGCTGCACCACCAGTCCCCGCGCCGCCAGCCGCCGCAGCGCCTCGCGGATGGTGCCCCGGCACACCTCATAGCGACGCGCCAGCTTCGCTTCGGAGCCGAATTGTCCGCTCGGGTGCAGCCGTCCCAGTGCGATATCGCGCTCGATTTGCGCTTCCACATACGCCACGAGTCCTCCCCGTCCCATCCCCATCCCCTCCTCGTTTCAGCATCGCCATCCAACCACAGGGGTCTGACATGGACGCGAAACCTCATTGTCCGCGCCCCCTGCCGGAAGGAGGCCCCCGCCGGGCGCGCTTCCGGAAAACCTGTCCGACTGTCGGACAGGTTTTCATCGCTCGGGCCCGGCGGGGGGCCTCGGCCCGTGCTTTCTCTTCGCGTCCGAGCACGGATACGGCCATGGCCCACTCTCGAGGTTTGGGCTTCAGGTGGCGCAGCTCTGTCTGACTGTCGGACAGGTTTTCGGCGAGCGTGCTCGGAGGGCGGCGCAGCCTCTGGCGCTCCGTCGTTTGGAAACCCGTGCTCGCTGAGCTTCGTGCTGGCGACAGTCCTGGCGGACATTGAGCCGGTGATGGGTGTCTCCCGGCGTCCTGGGTCAAGGGCCCTCCGCTACGGCACGAGCCGCGCGGTGCCCGTGCGCACCGCCTCTGGAGGCCGCATCATCCCGGCCGCCACGCGCAGACCCAGCCAGCGCGGCGTGAAGCGCGTCAGGTTGGCCTGCAGCCAGTTGCGCCATCCCGGCACCACCGACGCCCGGCCCTGGTCCAGGGCCTTGAGCGCACTCAGCACCACCTCCTCCGCTGTCGCCATGGGACCGACGGCGGCCTGCTGGGTGCCCACCACGTCGAAGAACGCCGTCTTCACGGGCCCCGGGCACAGGGCGGTCACTCGCACGCCGCGCTCGCGCGTCTCCTCCGACAGGGCCTCCGTGAAGGACAGCACGAACGCCTTCGTGGCCGCGTAGATGGCCATGTACGGCACCGGCTGGAAGCCCGCGATGGAGGCCACGTTGAGGATTCCGCCCACGCCGCGCGCGAGCATGTCCGGCAGGAACAGGTGGCTGGTGTCCACCAGCGACGTGACGTTGAGCATCACCTGTTCGTGCTGCCGTGCGAACGGCGCCGCGTCGAAGGCACCGTGCGTGGCGAAGCCCGCGTTGTTCACCAGCAGGTCCACGCGCAGCCCCTTCTCCTGGCAGCGCGCGTGCAGTTCGCGGCCCGCGCCCTCGCGACCCAGGTCCAACGCGATGACCTCCACCTGGATGTGATGGGCCTGCGTCAGCTCCGCCGCCAGCGCGCGCATCCGGTCCTCGGAGCGGGCCACCAGGATGAGGTCCATTCCTCGCGCCGCCAGCTCGCGGGCGAACACCACCCCCAGGCCGGACGACGCGCCCGTCACGAGCGCGCGGTGGCCCGCGTAGGGGAAGGCCTTGCCCTTCAGGGTGGCCGGGGAGACAGACGAACGAACAGGGGACTGGGACGAGGTCGTTTGCATGAGGTTAGAATGTGAGCGGTCGCTCACGTTCTCAACTCGCGTGGTGCTCACATTCCCTCAAGGAGGCCTCATGCCCCGCCGTCCCCCGCCTTCCCGTCGCAGGGCGCCTCGCCAGGAGCGGGCGCAGGCCACGGTTGACGCCATCCTCACCGCGACTGCTCGCGTTCTGCTCAGGGATGGCTACGAGGCCGCGAGCACCAACCGCATCGCGCAGGAGGCGGGGGTGAGCGTGGGCTCGCTCTACCAGTATTTTCCCAGCAAGGAGGGGCTGGTGACGGCGCTGATGGAGCAGCACCGCGCGCGGTCACTGGCGGACTTCGAGGCCGGGCTGGTGCCGCTCGCCGGGCAGCCGCTTCCGGTGGCGATGCGCGCGCTCATCCGGCAGGTGCTCGCGGTGAAGCGGGAGAACCCTCGCCTGCATCAGGCGCTGCATGAACTGATGCCGCGGATGCGGCAGTGGGGCCTGTCGGATGCGTACACGCAGCGGCTGCACCGGCTGGTGCGGGCGTTCCTCGCGCCCCGCTTCGAGGACCTGCGCCCCCGGAACCTGGACATGGCGGTCTTCATCCTGGTGAACGCGGTGGAGGCGCTGTGCCACACGGCGCTGACGGACCGGCCGGACTACGTGGAGGACGACGCGTTCGTGGATGAAATCGCCGCGCTCGCGGTCGGCTACCTGCGTCCGGAGCCGGCCCTGGCGCGGCCCCGGCGAGCGACGCGGGAGCGCGTGTCCCGCGTGTGAAGGGCACAACGTCCTTCCGCGAGGAGGGTCCGACGCGTGACCTTGGAGGGGCGTTCGCGCGCGTGGACGCCCTCCTCGCGGGAGGAAGGCCGTGGGTCAGGGCGGCGCGGGTGCGCGGCCCAGGGGAATCACCAGCGGTCCGGGCTGGTCCGGCCGCGACACCACCTCGACTTGCACTCCGAAGGTGCCAGCGATGAGGCCGGGAGTCAGCACGCTCGAAGGCGTGCCCGTCTCCACGCACCGGCCCTGGTCCAGCACCGCGATGCGGTCCGCGTACCGCGCGGCCAGGTTCAGGTCATGCAGCACCGCGAGCACGGCGCCGCCGTCCTGCGCGAACGTTCGGGCGCACTCCAGCACCAGGTGCTGGTGGGACAGGTCCAGGCTCGCCGTCGGTTCGTCCAGCAGCAGGTAGCGGTGGCCTCGGGCGGGAGGCGTCCACAGTTGGGCCAGCACGCGGGCCAGTTGCACGCGTTGCCGCTCACCACCGGAGAGCGTGGTGTACGCGCGCGAGGCCAGGTGCTGCGTGTCGGTGGCATCCAGCGCCGCTCGGGCGATGTCCAGGTCGGACGTGTCGCCGCCACGCCGGGCATGCGGGCTGCGGCCCAGTGCCGCCACCTCCAGCGCGGTGAAGCCGAAACCCAATGAGGACTCCTGCGGCAGCACGCCCAGGCGCTGCGCACGGTCCAGAGAGGGCCACTGGTGCAGCGCGCGGCCCTCCAGGTACACGTCGCCGGTCTTGCATCGCAGTTCGCCCGACAGCGCCGCGACGAGGGACGACTTGCCCGCGCCGTTGGGCCCCACCACGGCGAGCACCTCGCCGGGCCGGACCTCCAGCGACAGCGGACCGGCCACCCTGCCCCGCCCGCGCCAGACCTCAATGCCGCGAGCTTCCAGGCTCATGCCGCTCCCTCGCGAGCAGGCAGCGCGATGACGCCATCCACCGGCGGTGTGGCGGTGCGGCCCGCTTCATTTGCCTCACGGCTCATGCCGCCTCCTCGTGCGTAGGCAGCGCGGTGGCGCCATCGCCCGGCGGCATGCGCGGTGCGGAGGTGCGGCCCACTTCATGAGCCTCGCGGCTCATGCCGCCTCCTCGCGAGCAGGCAGCGCGATGACGCCATCCACCCGCGGCGTGGCGGTGCGGCCCGCTTCATTAGCCTCGCGGCTCATGCCGCCCCCTTGCGCGCGAGCAGCCCGATGAAGGCCGGCACTCCCAGCACCGACGTGAGCGCGCCCACTGGCAGCTCCGACGGCGAGACCAACGTGCGCGAGAGCAAATCCGCCGCGAGCAGCAGCGATGCCCCTGACAGCGCGGACGCGGCCAGCAGCCGCCGGTGGTCCGGACCTAGCGCGATTCGCAGCAGCGCCGGCACCAACAGGCCCACGAAACCAATCATCCCGCAGAACGACACCGCGGCTCCCACGCCCAGCGCGGCGGCGAGGATGAGCTTGCGCTTGAGCCGCTCCACGTCCACCCCCAGGTGCCACGCCTCACGCTCACCCAGGAGCATCAGGTTGAGCGCCCGGGCCTCGCTCAAGAGCACCGCCAGCGTCACGACCAGCGGGAGCGCCGCGGCGCCCACGGTCTCCCACGACGCTCCTCCCAGACTGCCCAGGCTCCAGAACGTGATGGTGCGCAACTGCGCGTCCGAAGCGCTGTGTGTGAGAAGCCCCATGCCAGCGAACGCGCCCGCGCTCACCGCCACGCCCGCCAGCAGCACGCGCGGCGTGTCCGTGCGCCCTCCTCCCGTGCCCAGCCGCAACGCGAGCACCGTCGCCGACAGCGCGCCCAGGAAGGCCGCTCCCGGCACCATCAGCATCCGGAACGGCCCCACGTGCGCGGCCAGCGTCACGTCCAGCACGATGGCCAGCACCGCGCCCAGCGCCGCCCCGCTGGACGTTCCCAGCAGGCCGGGCTCCACCAACGGATTGCGGAAGAGGGCCTGCAGCGCGGCGCCCGTCGTCGCCAGCACCCCGCCCACCATCACGGCCATCAGCACGCGCGGCAGGCGCAAGGTGAGCAACACCGCGCGCTGCGTGGTGTCCAGCCGGTGGGAGGCCTCGCCCAGGCCCAGCGCCTCCCAGAGACTTCCGAGGATGGCGGACGGAGGCACCGTCATGGAGCCCACCGCCAGCGCCGCCAGGACCATCCACGCCAGCAGCAGCCCCAACGTCACCCAGGGCCCCGCGCCCGGCAGCCGGGAAGACACCGGACGCGACGCGGGCATGGCCTCCGACGCGCTCATTTGCCGGCGCCCTTCGCCGAAGCCGGGGCCACCGCGTCCTGCACGCGGGCCACCGCCTGGCCCAGGTGGGGCCCCAGCCCCATGAAGTCCACGTCCTCCACGGTGACGAGCTTCCAGCCCTTCACCTGCGACAGCCCGGGCAGCTTCGCCAGCCCCTCCGCGCCCCCCACCGCCGACACCGAGCCCTCGGGCAGCAGCACGAACTCCGGCGCCGCCGCCACCACGGCCTCCGCGCCCAGCGGCTTGTAGCCTGACAGCGAGTCCGCCGCGTTCACCGCGCCCGTCAGGCGGATGAGCGTGTCCGCCACGGTGTCCGAGCCCGCCACCATCATCGTGCCCGCGCCGCGCGCGTAGATGGCGAGGATGCGCGGCGGCTTCGCGCCCTTCACCCGCGCAGCGCGCTCCGCCGCCTTCGCCAGGTCCTGGTCCAGCTTCGCCACCAGCGCCCTGCCCCGCTCCGGCGTCCCCAGCCGCTCCGCGATGCCCTGGATGCGCGCACGCGCGCCCTCCACCGTGGGAGCGTTGGAGAACGTCTCCACCGCCATGCCCGCCTGCTTGAGCTGCTCCAGCACCGGCGGAGGCCCGGCCTCCGCGGAGCCCAGCAACAGGCCCGCGCCCAGCGACAGCACCCCTTCCGCGGACAGCGCGCGCTGATAGCCCACCGTGCGCACCCGCGACGCCTCCGGCAGCGCCGCGCTGGAGTCGTCCACGCCCACCACCCGGTCGCCCGCCCCCAGCGCGAACACCGTCTGCGTGATGGCCGGTCCAATGGTGATGAGCTTCGCCACGGGAGCCGCCGCGTGTGACGACAGCGCGAACAGGGCCGTGACGAGGCCCCACTTCGAGGCCGTCCGCCTCATGACGCCACCTCCACCGCGGGCAGTGTCTGGACCAGCTCCCCCATCAGCGCCCGCCAGGCCGGGGACTCCCGTTCGCCCGGCTTCCGCTTGCCGAAGAACAGCGCGATGTTCTCCCCCGCCTTGTCGAACAGCTCCAGCGAGGTGACGTCGCCATCGCGCGTGGGCTTGCGCACCACCCAGGCGGTGTGGACGTGGTCCGCGCGCACATGCAGGTTGAAGCCCGGGTCCATCACGTTCATCCATGGGCCCATGGGCCGCACCGTGCGCACCGGGCCGGTGTGGATCTGGATCGCGCCCGGGTTTCCCACGAACACCATGATGGGCAGCTCCGACGACGCGGCGCGCTCCAGCGTCCAGCCCAGTGCGTCCGGCCTCACCGGCTGCGCGAACTCCGTCCCGGCCAGCCGCAGCGCCTGCGTGCGCGCCACCTTGAACCGGTGGAGCAGCGCGAAGAACTCGTGCGTGTCCTGGAGCGCGCGCCAGCCGGCCTTGAGCCCCGGCGTGTCGATCTCCGAATCCGGCCGGGGCCCGGCGGGCGGAGCCACCGGCACCACATCCAGCACGTGGCGCGGATCCTCGTGCTGGAGCTCGCGCACCAGCCCCTCGAAGGCGGCGACGTTCGCGTCGTCCTGGAGGTAGATCTTGTGCACCGCCGTGCCCGCCGCGTCGAACACCTGGAAGCCGCGGCGCACCTGGCCGGAGAGGTCCTCGCGCAGCGCGAAGACGAAGCACCAGCGCGACAGGAACAGCCGCAGGTCGATGTCCTCGTCCAGCACCAGCGCCCGCGCGCCGTGCAGCTCCACGTTGCGGTAGACGCCCTTCTTCTCATGCACGGCGGACGCGTTGCGCGTGAGCGCCATCACCCGGCCCAGTGATTCCAGCCGGGGCAGCAGTACGTCGAAGCGCGGCTCCAACCGCACCAGCTCGCCGCTCACTCCGGTGACGAGCAACTCCGCCTCGCTCACCCCCAGCCGCTCCGCCGCGTCGCGGATGCGCAGGCGCGGCTCGGCTTCACGCAGGGCCTGCCAGCGCTCCCGCAGCGCGGCGAGCGGGCCTGCCACCGCCTCCGTGCCGCCCATCACGGCCGCACCCCGGCCGGCGCGTCCACCTTCGCCCAGAGCAGCTTCATCATCCCGGGCGTGCCTGCGGCGTCGTAGTACGACTGCACCCGCACCTTGAAGTACGCCCCTGAATCCGAGCGCACGACGTAGAGCTGGTCGCGCGGCGTGAGCATGTGGGTCGCCAGGTCGTAGAGGTACCAGCCGTCCCCCGCGTTGAAGACGGTGTCCGGGCTGCCGCCGGTGTCGGGGCCGTCCGCCGCGTCCGTCAGGTAGCCAGACGCGGGTGCCTGGGTGAGCGCCGCGAACGCCACGTTCGGCACGATCGCCACCTCCACGCCGCCCGTGCCGCTGACGCCGCCGCGCGCCTTCACCGTGTAGCGCTGGAAGGCCAGGTCCCAGACCGCGTCCTCCGCCGCGCTCACCTGCTTGCCCGTGTCCAGATCCACGCCAACCCACGCCTCCGCGTTGGACGCGTCCACGACGGAGGTGAAGGAGCCATCGCCGTTGTCGTGGTGCTTCAGGTTCGCGCCGTCCTGCGGCGTGACGATGGGGTCCTCGTCGTCGCCGGGCCCGGGCGTGGGCTGGAGGTCGTCACCGCACGCGGTGCCCAGGGCCGCGATGAGCAGCGCCGCGCGGGCGCGGCCCAGGAAGGTGGGACGGAGGGGAATGGGGAACATGCGGACTCCTTCAGGGTGCTGGGTGGAGGAATCAGAACCGGGTGGAGACGCCGGCCTGGAGGGTGCGGGGGGGAATGGGCAGGTCCGTCGGATTGCCCGCACCGGTGAGGTTGCTGCCCACTGCGAAAAGCTGGAGCCCGCCCGCTGGCATCCGCCAGGCGACCCGGGCGTCCAGGGAGACGGTGGGGCTGGCACGGTAGGAATCCGCCACACCGTCTCCGTTGGTATCGGGATGGAAGGGACGCTCGCCGGTGAGCGCGCCGCGCACGTGGGCCTCCAGGCCCCAGGGGCGGTGGCGCCACGTGGCCTGCGCGGTGAGCCGGTGGCGCGCCTGACCTTCCAGCGCGAGGCCGGTCTCCTCGTCGGTGCCGTCGGTGAGCGTGTAGCTCAGCTCCAACTGGACGCGGCCGGGCAGCGCCTGCCGCAGCCCCAGCTCTCCGCCGCGCACGCGGGCCCGGGCGATGTTGACGTACGAGTAGCGCAGGAAGTCGCCCTCGGACTGGAGCGACGCGGAGATCATGTCGCGCAGCGAGTGCTGGAACAGGCCCACCCACACCCCGGAGTCGCGCGTGGGGCGCGCCTCCACGTCGAGGCTGAAGCTGCGCGAGCGCTCCGGCTTCAGGTCCGGGTTGCCGCGCACGGTGTAGCCCACCGAGGGGTTCTCGAAGTCGATGAACAGGTCCTGGAAGCTCGGCGCTCGGTAGCCCCAGCCGTAGCCGCCACGCACGGTGAGCCACGACAACGGGTCCACCTTCAGCGCCACGCGCGGCGTGGCCGCGAACCCGAACCGCGAGTCCACGTCCAGCCTTCCGCCCGTCACCAGCACCAGCCCCGGCTTCTCCGCCAGCGTCCAGTGGTCCTGCGCGTACACGGAGCCGCGCCCGCGCCGGCCGCTTCCACCGTCCAGCCGGTCCGAACGCAGCCACTCGCCCAGGTACTCGGTGCCCATCACCAGCGCGTGTCCGCCGCCGGGGCGCGTGTCCACCTGCGCGCCCACGCGAGCCTGCTGGTCGCGCGTGTCCTCCACGGTGTCCAGCGCGGAGGCGTTGCGCTGGTCGCGCAGGTAGCGCCGCTCGAAGTGCCCGTAGGACACGTCCGCGCGCAGCGTCGTCGTGTCGCCCAGGCGCCAGGACGGAGATACGCGCGAGGCGAGGCTGTTGTCCCGGCTGGCGCGGTCGAACACCGCGCCCGCCGCGCCCAGGTCCACGCCGCGCTGGATGCGGTGGGAGAAGGACGCGGTGCCCTCCAGCGACATCGCCCCAGCGCCGCGCCAGTCCCCGCGCGCGGACAGGTCGTAGCCGCTCAGGCTGCTGCCCGTGGTGCCGATGTCCGAGGCGTCCAGGTCATAGGCCGAGCGCCGCTGGAGCCCGGCGCTCATGCGCAGGCCCCACGCGTCGCCGCGCGTCTCACCCGTGGCGTCCAGGTCCAGGCGCCCGAGCGTGCCGTACGCGGCGCGCAGGTCCGCGCCCAGCATGCGCTGCGCGCGGCGGGTGATGAAGTTCACCACGCCCGCCACCGCGTCGCTGCCGTAGAGCACGGAGCCGGGGCCCTTCACGATTTCGACCTGCTCGATGTCCTCCAGAGACAGGCGCGACAGGTCGATGGTGCCGTCCACCTTGCCGGTGACGCGCTCCCCGTCCACCAGCACCAGCACGTACTCCGGGGCCAGTCCCTGCATGGACAGTCCTGCGCCCGCGAAGCCCTGCTGCACCACGAAGCCCGGGCGCGAAGAGAGCAACTCCGACGCGTCTCGCGCGCCGCTCGCGACAATCTCCGAACGGGTGATGACCTCGGTGGCCACCGGCGTCTCGCTCAGGCGCTCCCGCGTGCGAGAGCCCGTCACCACCGTCTGGAACGCGGCAGGCTCATCCACCGCGAGCGCGGCATTCACCGCCTGAGCTGGCTTCGCGGGCACGGCCTCCGTGGCCCTGGCGGTGGCTGCCAGTTCCGACGCAGCCGCAGCCTGAGCCACGCCGCCATCCGAGGACGGCACGTCCTCCGCCCAGGCCAGGCCCGACAGGGCACTCCACAGCAGCGCGCACAGCCACCAACGCCCCTGCATCCCACGTCCTCCCGGCACGAAAGCCGGGGGCCTCCCCTCACGGGAAGCCTGACGGGCGCTGGGCTCAAAGGGCCTCGGGCCTCAGGAAACACACTGCCTCGGGCCCCTCACCGGAGGCCCGTCCCTTCACTGCGTCTCAGCCGCGACCCCTCCGGGGAGCACCGCCACCCCGTGGCTCCGCCGACGCCCCCGGCTCCAGCGGCACCACCCGCGTCCGGTGACACCGGCGGCACTTCAGCTCCACACCGCCCGGCACCAGCCGCGCCAGCAAGCTGCCGCACAGGCAGCGCAGCTCCCCGGCACCTCCCTGTGGCCCGCATCCCTCGTGCATCGCGGCTCCCGCGCTCGATGGGGTCAGACGATATTGATACTGACTCTCAAAGTCAAAAGACTTCCGGCGCCCCCTCCCAGTGGGCGTTCAGGGAAGGACCGTCTACTTCGTGCCCGTCTTCGCCTCGGGGCGCGGGGCGGGCGCGGCGGCCTTCGTGGGGGTGAGCAGGGGCACCCGGCCTTCGGGATAGAGCGCGGTGAGCCGGTCGCCGCGAAGCTCCAGCGCGGCCAGGTGGCGGCCGTAGTGGGTGCTGAGTCCCGTGTCGATGACGATGACGCGGCCACCGAAGCGGATGGAGAGCCGGCCATCCTTCGAAGGCGTGTGGCCCATCACCATGCGGCGGGCACCGAAGCGCTCCAGCACCTGCGTGAGGCCCGCGTCCCACTTCGCCTCGTCATCGATGGCGTAGCCGCGGAACCACACCGGGCCCTGCGGATCCACGCCGCCGCCGGGCGCCTGCCCCGGCGTCAGGTCCTGCCACACCCAACGGTTCACCTCCTCCAGCGTGGCGCCGGGGACGGTGGGCGCCAGGCCGCCGTGGAGGAAGAGCGTGTCGTTGATGCGGATGACCGCGGGGTGCGAGCGCAGCCACTTCCCATAGCGCCCGTCCGCGGCGTAGGCGGCGGCGTGGCCCCGGAGCCCCCGGGGTTCACCCGGGCCGTCAGCGACGGGGGACTGGTCCGCGAAGGAGGCGAACTCGCCGGGCGTGACGTAGCGCAGGTCTCCGCGCATGTTCATCACCTCGTGGTTGCCCAGGAGCGGGTGCACGCGGCCGCCGGCCTTGCGCGCCTCGGTCTCCAGGCGCATGAGCAGCTCGAAGGCGTCGCGGGTGTGGTCCCCCCGGTCCGGCAGGTCCCCGGTCTGCACCAGGTGCGCCTTGCCGCCAATCCAGCGGTCCTTCGCGTCGATGAGCCCCGCGAGCCGGAGCACCTCCTTCAGCGCCTCCACGTCCCCGTGCACGTCCGCCACGGCGACGATGCGCTCCACGCCCTGGAAGACATACGGGTCCTGCGCCTTCGGGGCGGCGGCACCCGCGAGCGCGGGCAGGAGCAGCAGGGACAGGAGAACGGGACGCACGGGCTTCCTTCCTTCGAAGAGGGCGGAAGCCTAGCGCACGTCCCGCCCGGCCTATGCGTTCGCGGCGGCGTAGATGTCCAGCAGCGTGACGCCCGCGACGGCGCCGGTGGCGGCGAGCAGGCGGCCCTTGCGCACGCCCGGCTCGCGCAGGCCCTTGCCCAGGGTGGCCAGGTCCAGCGCGTCACCGGCCACGCGCGCCCACAGCCACGGGCGCTTCCTCGCGGGGCTCAGCAGCGCCACCCCGGCGGCGAGCTCCCGGGCGCCGTAGGCGCGCACCCACCGGTCCCCGCGCGAGATGCCGAAGAACCGGAGCAGGTTCCACGCTCCCAACAGCTCCGTGACGCCCAGGCCCACGCTGAACCAGCCCAGCGCGCGCGGCAGCTTGCGCATCGCCTTCGCCATGACACCGCCTCCTTCCAACAGAAAGGTCCGGTGGAAAGCTGAGGGCGTCTCCGGCGCACGCCAAGACCCTTGGCCGTCCGGGCGCTGGCGCATGCCGGAAGGCAGCCAGGCGACGGAGCCCCTGCCCTACGGGGAGTTGCCGCGGAAGCGGGCCGGGACGGCGCGCAGGAGCTGCGGATCCCTCCAGTCCCAGACGCGCTCCGTCGCGCTGTCCACGTCCACCGGCACGGAGTTCCACGCGTGCACGTCATAGGAGGTGGAGGCGCGCCAGTGGAAGACGACGCTGAACGCGGCCGTCACGGCCAGCACGCCCGCCAGGACGCGGTGCTGGCGAGGCGCCTCCAGCGCGAGCTGCACCGGATACGCGAGGAAGACGACGAGATAGGGCAGCACGTCCGTGAAGAAGCGCGGCCCCACCGAGTGCCCCGCCCACCAGATGGGGAACGCGGAGATGGCCACCCAGTGCAGCAGCACGATGATGGCGAAGGCCTTCTCGGCGGGCTCCAGCTCCCGGCTGCGCCACCGCTGGACGAACCCCACCCCGGCGAGCACCAGGAACGGCGAATAGAGGAGCAGCCCGCGCGACGGGCTCACCAGGTTCGCGGCCAGCGCCATGACGAAGCGCGACCCCATGAGGTCCAGCGGGTGCGTGTAGTACGGCGACAGGAGCGAGCCGTAGACGTGGAGGTTGTACCCGCAGAACGGCAGCGCCACGAGCGCCGCGCCCGCGAAGTACGCGGGCAGCAGCCGGCGGAAGCGCAGCACGAAGTACGCGGTGACGACGACCACGGAGAGCGAGTGCGTGGGCCGGCACACATACGCGAGCGCCACCGCGAGCCCGGCGAGGAACGCGGTGCGCGGCGTCTGCGCGGGCCGCGCCAGCAGCAGCACGACACAGGCGACGGCGAGCAGCCCGGGGCCGTGCTGCCAGAGGACGCGGCTGGCGGTGGAGTACGCCGTCGTCCCCAGCCCGAAGAGCAGCACGGTGACGAGCGCGGCGCGGGGGGACACGCGCCTTCGCAGCGCGACGAACAGCACGCCCGCGGCGGCGCACACGTAGAACGAACCGATGAGCTGCTCGGTGCGGTGGAAGGAGCCCAGATCCACCTTGCCGGTGCTCCGGAACAGCTCCAGCCACGCCAGCGCCTCCGCGCCCGGAGTCCCCAGGTGCGCGAGCAGCGGCCGGCCCAGCGAGAACAGCCCCTCCGCGGCCGCCAGGAACGGGAGCGCGGAGACCATCACCCCGGGCGGGTACTCGTAGTAGGTGCGCCCGCCGTGGACGCCGCGCGCGTACGCGGTCGCCGGCGTGAATGACGGCGCGTACTCGTCCAGGTCGGCGTTGCCCTCGTGGAGGATGCTGGCCGCGGACGGGATGGACCACAGCGAGTCCGTCTGCATCTGCACCTGGCTCGCGGTGTAGACCGCGAACAATCCCAGACACAGCAGCCAGACCGCCAGGGACGAGGCCGCGAAGTCGCGAGGGGACGGGGAGGACGCCGGAAGCATGACATTGCTTCTAGCGAATCCCCGTCCACCCCGCGCGCCCTGACGTCACCTACGGCGTGGACACCTGCGTCCACTCGCCCATGACCATGGTCCAGTTGCTGAGGAAGTCGACCTTCTTCGACGGCTGGCTGGGGTCCGGCGCGTACGACAGGCCGGACTGGTTGTTGAGCCGGCTGGTCATGTAGATGAGCCGCGACATGGCGGGGCCCGGCGACTTCGGCTGGCCCTGGACGTTCGTCAGCCCCTCCTTGAAGCGCGCCGCCAGGTAGAAGGGCGGGATGGTCTGGTAGTTCACCCGCACCCGCGCGGACTTCCAGCCGGCCGCGCGGTTCGTGGGGACGCGGTACGTGACGCGGTCCAGGCCCGGCGCGGACTTCGCGCTGTAGTCCGGGTCGCTGGTGACGCTCGTGTCACCGGCCCCCAGCACCGTGCTCATCGGCTCCGTCAGCGTGGCGAGCTGCTGGAGGTTGAGCCCCAGCAACGCGTCCGAGGGATTGCGCGCCGAGGGCGGCACCCAGCCCAGCGGCAGGATGCGGTTGTCCTTCACGCCCTGGAACTGCTGCAGCTCCGTGGAGGTGAGCTGCTTGTAGTCGTCCACCACGCGCAGCTCGTAGATCTGCGCCTGCGACTCGTCGGTGATGACCTGGCGGTGGGGCTGGAGCTGGCCGGCGGTGGTGGCGAACTCGGAGGGCAGCGTGTTGCTGCCAGCCACGTTGCACGCGCCCTGGCAGATGGCACCCCAGGCGTTCGGCTGACCGGACGCCCAGAGGACCCGGCCGCCGTCGCCCAGCAGCTCGAACTGCACGAAGGCCCGGCGGAAGCCCGCGCCGCTGGGGAACTTGTGCCCCACGTTGTTGGTGACGGTGACGGCGAAGTCCTGCGTGGCGCCTGCGTTGGTGGGCGGCGCGACGGACACCTGCACCGCCGGCTTCAGCGGGTTGAAGACGCCCTGCGACGTGTTCACCGCCAGGTCCAGGATGGACTGCTCCGCGTTGAGCAGGTTCTTCGCCACCGCGTAGCTCCGGCTCGCGTCCGTCAGCAGGGGCGCGGCGGACTCCGGCAGCGTCAGGGACAGGAACAGGTCATCCACCCCGATGTTGGCCGGCAGCACCACGGTGACCGAGCGGGTCCCCGGGCTCAGATGAACCTTCCGGTTGAAGCTCAGCCACGTGCTGTAGGGCGGGTTCTTGAAATCGGGCACGTCCGGGATGTGGCTCGAGCCCCCGAACGTGAGCTGGATTGGCAGGTTCTTCTCGAAGGCGTTCCGGTAGAACACGCTCGCGCCCCAGTTCAGGTCCACCTCGCCGCCGTTGCGGTCGATGTACTGGGCGTACTGGGACACGTCGAGCGTCAGCGTCGCCCCCTCGGTCCCGGAGGCGCCACCGCGCACGGTGAAGAAGTATTGGCCGTGCGCGGGCTTGACGGTCCCTTCGCTCTTGACGGCCTGCATCTGGGTGCCCGCGAGCACCTTCCAGCCCTGCGTGTCGCCATTCTCCGCGCCCGGGTTGAGGATGAGGTTGCCCGTGCGCGTGCGGATGGCCGGCGACTGGAGGAACGGCGGCACCACCGAGTTCTCAGACGGGTAGTACTCGATGCCCAGCACGTCCGGGAACTGCTGGAACATCTCGTGGACGAAGAGGTTCACGCCCAGGAGCGTGTGCCGGTTGTACTGGCGCGGCGTCGTGGCCGTGTTGCCCTGGTAGAACTTCGCCAGGTCCGCGTTCACCTGCGCCACCGGCTCGAAGCCGTCGTTCGTGGACACGCTGGCCAACTGCATGTGGCACGTGAGGCAGGACGCCGTCTGGGTGGCGTAGCCGCTGTTGAGCCACTCGAAGTACGTCGTCTGCTCGTAGGCCAGCCCCACGCAGGGGTCCGTGAGGAAGTCGCCGGTGAAGTTCTTCTGCCCGGTGGGGCAGCTCGCCGGCTTCACGTAGCCGCCGCGCGACTGCGCCTCTTGAATGGTCAGCGCATTGCTGTACCGGTCCGGCACCTTGGGCAGCACCACCACGTGGCAGGAGCCGCACACCGTCGCGTCGCGCAGGTACGGCTGGCCTCCCGCCGCGTTGGTGGCCGTCTCCAGCCCCAGGCCCGCCGCGGCCATGGGCGCGATGTTGAGCCCCGTGTCCGGCCCCACCACGGAGCCCGGCCGGGTGTTCATGTGCGAGGTGAACGGGAACGGCGGAGGCTGACTGGAGTCGCCCGCGTCCTTCAGGCGGTTGGACAGGTTCCCGCCGAACACGCTGTTGGCTTCGCTGCCGTAGAACGTCGTGAAGTCCTTGCCGTCCCAGGGCAGGCCCTGCTGGGGCGCCACGTCGTGGCACGCGGCGCACGACACGCCGTCGCGGCCCAGCGCGCCCAGCGTGGCGTTGGCGGGGCTCGCGTTCGGGTCGTGGACGGGGCTGGTGTAGCCGGAGCCCTCGGGCGTCGAGTACAGCATGAAGTGGCTGAAGAGCTTCCCCTGCTGGTTCGCCTGCCGCTGGCCCAGCGGCGAGTGGCAGCGCAGACAGAGGTTGTCCACCTGCTCCGGCTGGTTCGGAGACAGGGCGCGCGTGTTCTCCACCTGTGCCAGGAAGACGGGGTCGCGCGCCGCCAGCGCCTTGATGGAGCCGCTCCAGTCCCCGAAGAGCGACCAGTTGGACGCCAGGTCCCGCTTGCCGGAGGGGTCCACCCGCGCCACGCCGGGCTGCGCCCAGAAGGACATCTGCGGCAGGTCCGTGCCGGACGCCTTCCAATCGCTGTCATGGCAGGACTGGCACACCAGCGACGAGTTGAAGTTGCCCGACGCCAGGTCCAGGCCGTTGTGCGCGATGTCCAGCGACCGCTTGGGCAGCGCGAACAGCGACGCGCGCGTCAGGTTGGGCACCGTCACGCCGGCCCGCTGGCTGTAGTACGTCAGGAACTGCTGCACCGACGGGTGGTTGTCCGCCAGGGATGACGTGAGCGTGTTGCCGTGCGGGAACACCGGGAAGGGCGGCGACAGGTAGCCGTCCATCGCGGCCACGGCCTGGGTGGGTGGCGCGTCCAGGGTGCGCTCCCAGGAGGTGCACGCGCCCAGCGCGAGGACTCCGGCGAGCGGGAGCGCCCCCGCGGCGGCGAGCAGGTGGCGCGAAGGTCGATGGCGTCCGGTTGTCATGCGTTCTTCCCAACGGCGAGGGGGTTCAGGGCTGCGGCGAATGGAAGGGGTGCGTGGGATTGCTGGCGGTTGCGCCAGTACGGCGCCGTGGGCCAGCGGCGCTCCAGGCGGTAGTAGCCCTCGCGGATGCGCAGGTGCTCCTGGAACTCGTGCCGCGTCCGCGCCTCGTGCAGGCGCAGCGCGGAGGGGTCACCCCGGAGGTACCGGCCCACCGCTTCGGCGGCCTGATGCGCCGAGCGCAGGGCCTGGGACGTGCCCTGCGAGGACAGCGGATCCAACGTGCACGCGGCGTCCCCCACCGCGAGCCAGTCCTCGCCGTGCAGGCGGTCCAGGCAGGCGACGTTCGCGGACACCGCGCGCAGGCAAGCGCCGGTGAAGTCACAGGCCTCCAGGCGGCGGCGCGTCTCCGGCGCGCGCGCCATCCGGGCGCGCCAGGCCCCGGCGTCCTTCGGAGACAGCCCCTGGAGCGAGTCCCGGTCGCCCATCAGCCCGAAGACGACCTGGTCCCCGGGCATCCGCGCGGAGTACCACCAGCCGTCCTCGCACGCCTCCACCAGCGTGAGCGCGTCCACGTCGCGGCCGGGCTGGAGCGCGAACGTGCCGCACACGCCGAAGGCGCGGTCCACCGTGTGGCGCCGGGCCCCCCGCGACGTGGCGAACACCGCGCTCCGTCCCGTGGCGTCCACCACGAAGCGCGCGTCCACGAAGGCCCGGGGCGCATCCGCCTCCATGGCCAGGAAGAGCCGGTGGCCGCCGCTCGCCAGGGGCGCCCAGTCCGTCACCGCCGCGCCGGTGCGCACGTCCACGCCGTGGCGCGAGGCCTCGTCCGCGAGCATCCGGTCGAACCGGGCGCGGTCCAGGTGCCAGCCCGTCCCCCACGGCGAGCGCAGGTGGTCGTTGTAGCCCAGCGCGGAGTCCCCCCAGCGCGAGCACGAACCCATGGAGCGCAGGTGCCCCTGGCGCGCGAACGCCTCCCAGACGCCCAGCCGCGCCAAGAGCCGCCGGCTGTCCGGAGGCAGCGTCTCGCCCAGGTGGGGCTGCGCGTAGGTGGAGCGCTCGAACAGGACGACGCGCGGGCCCGGGTGCCTGCGCAGCGCCAGCGCCAGCGCCGCGCCCGCGGGACCGCCGCCCAGCACGGCGACGTCAAACCGGAGGTCGCCCACGGCTCAGGCCGTCCTGTCCTTGTGCTCCAACGGCCGGCGCTCGACCTCCAGGAACAGCGGGCCCGGGCCGGACTGCTTGAGGATGAAGCCCAAGTCCTTCCAGTTGAAGACCATGGTCTCGTCGACGACGAAGTTGGCGCCGGCCGGACGCGTCCAGTAGTCCTGCTTCACCTGGCCGCCCTCCAGGTACGAGACGAAGTACGGCCGCTGCGCGGGCCACCACCAGAGGTTGGTGTAGTCGGTGGTCTGGTTGGAGCACTCGTTGAAGTCCGCCTGCCACGGCAGCGCCATGTACTTGGTCGCGTCTCCGGGCTGGAGGCCGTGGCCCGCGGTGGGCTCGGTGTCCCACTGGAGGCCCGCGTTGCCCGTGGACGGCATGGGCTTGATGCGGAAGGGCTCCTCGTAGATGGCCGGGTCGCGGCACAGCCAGGTCATCTCGATGCCCGGGCAGAACGGCCCGCCCACGCAGTTCTCCAGCACCCCGCGGTCCCACTGCTCGCCGGGCCCCAGCGTGGACGCGGGCGGCGGGTCCTTGGAGTACACCTGCTTGCTGAACTGCTGCAGCAGGAAGTACTGCGTGCGCGTCAGCGTGAAGTACTTGCTCGGGGCGCTGGGGATGACGTTGGGCTCGCCCTGCAGCGGATCATCCCCGGCCAGCTTGGGCATCAGGCCCGGCGTCGGGTCGTTCTCATGGCCCGGCTGGCGCAGGTAGCCGAAGAAGTTGGACGGAGACCCGTCCTGCCGCACCACCCCGTCATGTCCCTCGGTGCCCTGCGCGTTGATGTTGGCGACCCACTGGTAGATGGAAGGCCGCGCCAGGATGGGGCGGATCTCCGCCTGGAAGTTGGGCACGTAGCCGGGGTTGAAGCCGTTGGGGCCGTAGAGGTCCGGCGCCAGGTTCCTCGAGCGCACGAGCGCGTCGTAGATGGTGTCGTGGAGCGTCACCATGTTGAGGATCTGCGGCGCGTAGGCCGGCGGCGCGACCATCACCCAGGCGGGAGTCACCTCCACGGAGGTGCCGTTCGGGAGGATGACCCGGGCGGTGACGGGACCGTCCGAGGTGTCGTCCCACCAGAAGTTGTTGTTGGCGTAGTTGTCGATGCGCGGCTGCTCGTACGCAATCGCTTCCACGTCCAGGGCCAGGCCCGTGCCGACGTTCTGGCCGAAGATGCCGATGATGGCCGCCCGGAACGCCGCCTCCGTGGGATACCCGATGTCCGCGATCTGCCGCAGCCCCGCGACCGCGGCGGGCGGCAGGTAGCCGGGCGCGTTGATGTCGGTGGTGTTGACGGTGTTGAGCAGCGCCGTGGTGACCATCCACCGCGTGGAGCACCCGGAGCGCCCGTAGCCGCCCCGGAAGTCCATGCGGCCCTGGCCGTCCACGGAGAGCTGGCCCAGCGTGGTGATGTCGCTCTGCTCCGGCACCAGGCCCGTCGCCGGGAAGCTCACCGGGTAGCCCCGGGGCGCGTGCGCCGCGTCCAGGGCGGACTGGGACGGCAGCCCCGTGTATCCCCGGGCCGCGACCGTGCGGGGCCCCGGGTCGATGATGAGGCCATTGCGCTGCCCCGAAGGCGTCCGGGGGTTGCGCAGCGGCTGGCCGGCGTGTTTGCCATCCACGCCGGAGAGCTGCTGGAACTCGTACCAGGCCGCCTTCTTGTTGGCCACGTGCACGGTCCACAGGACGTCCTGGACGTCCTGCCCCAGCGTCACGGGGCGGCCCCGCGGGCTCTTGTCGTCATAGACGAACACCTGGAAGCGCGCCGCCTGCCGGCGGATGCCGCCCTGGGCGTCGCGGAAGGCCTTCACCTCCGTCTGGCCATCCTTCTCCAGCGGCAGCCCCCCGGCCGTCACCGGGCCCAGGTAGTAGTCCTCGCTGTTGCCAACGCGTGCGATGCCAATGGCAGGGTGGATTCGGTAGGTCGGGCTCATGGCCATGCCCCACCCCGCTGCAATCCACACACCAGGAAATCCATGCACAAGCCGCAAAGGATTCTGGAGGGTTGCGCGGGGCGCTGGCGGGCGCGCGGGCAGCCTGACGTGTCAGGGGTTGCGGCCGTGACGTGTCAGCCCGCGCGCTGACGCGTCAACGCGCCTGACCCGGGCGGGGCAATCAGCGAGGATGGCGCGCATGAGAATCTGGGTCGATGCCGATGCATGTCCGGGGCCCGTGCGGGACATCCTGCTGCGCGCCGTGCAGCGCGTGAAGGTGCCCATCGTCTTCGTGGCGAACAAGCCGCTGGCGCTGCCGCGCCTGGCGTACGTGTCCACCGTGCAGGTGGGCGCGGGGCTGGACGTGGCGGACCGGCACATCGCCACGTCCGCGGAGGCCGGGGACCTGGCCGTCACGCAGGACATCCCCCTGGCCGCGCTGCTCGTCCCCAAGGGCGTCGTGGTGATGGACCCGCGCGGGGAGCTCTTCACGCCGGAGACCATCGACGAGCGCCTGTCGATGCGGAACTTCATGCAGGAGCTGCGCGACAGCGGCGTGAACACGGGCGGCCCCGGCGGCTTCTCACCGCAGGACCGCCAGCGGTTCGCGGCCACGCTGGACCGCGAGCTGACCCGGCTGGCGAAGCAGCAGGGCTGAGGCCACGGCGTCTGTCTAATGGCCCGCGCCGCCGCTGCCCTCCGCGGGAGGCGTCCCGGTGGACGGCGCCACGGGGCTCGTGCCGATGCCCTTGTTGCGGTTCCAGGCCTCCGGGATGATGTCCAGCCGCGCGCCGGGGTTCTGTGACGGCACGGCCTCCGGGGCCAGGTTGTCCACGTCGCGCATGTCGATGCTGCCCGAGCCGCCCGTGCCCACCTCGTTGATGTCCACGCATTGCTGGTCCTCGGGCTTCGAGGACCACGGGCTGCCCGTGCCTCCGGTGGCTTCGGCGTTGGCCTGGGCCTCGGCGCCCACGGTTCCGTAGAAGTTCATGCCGTGCTTGGCCAGCATCTCCTGCGTGCGCGGCGACTCCTCCGAGTCCCAGGACATCTCGTCGCTGGCGAACGCCTTGGCCGGGGACTCCTGTGGAACGGACGCGGTCTGCGTGGCGCAGCCGCCCAGCAGGAGCGCGGACAGCGAGGCCATGAGCGGAAGCTTCATCGGGATGTCCTCCAGAAGTGTCGTCCGCTACTCAAGTTGGAGGCACTCGCGGCGGGGGCAAGCGACAGGGAGCCAGCCGGGCCAGCGGCCCCGCTCCAGGCCGGGGCCCTCTTCAATGGTCCGGGGACGCATCGCCCCCGTGCAGGCAGGCCAGCGCCGCCACGGTGAGTGACTCGCATCCCCCGCGCAGCGAGCCCGCGCGGTCCGGGGCGTAGCGGCTGGAGTGCGGCCCCGGCAGGTGCGCCATCTTCTCCTGGGGCGTCGCGCCCGGCGCCTCCTCCCAGGTCTTTCGCGGCGTGATGCCCAGGTACCAGTACGCGGTGGGCACCGGGTGCTCCGGCCCCCGGGCGAAGAAGGGGAAGTCCTCGCTCGCGGTGACGAGCACGCCCGGCACCAGCGCGTCGCGGCCGAACCACTCCGCGTGCGCATCCCGGACGCGGCGGAGGAGCTCCGGGTCGTTGCGGTTCACCGGCCCGCGGTTGACGACCTCCACCTGGGGAGGCGCTGGCGCGCCCGCCGCCGCGGCCTCGCCCTTCGCGATGCGCTCGATGGCGGCGAGCACCCGCGCCTGCACCGCGTCGTCCTCCGTGCGCACCGTCAGCTCCAGGAGCGCCTCCTCCGGAATCACGTTGGCGCGCGAGCCCGCCTGGAAGTGGCCCACCGTCACCACCGCGGACTCCAGCGGCGACAGCTCGCGCGACACGATGGTCTGCAGGCGCAGCACCACGCTGGCCCCCAGCACCACGGGGTCCACGGACAGCTCCGGCTGCGCCCCGTGCGCGCCCCGGCCGAAGAGGCGGATCCGCACGTGCGCGGAGCCCATCATCGTCACGCCCTCGCGGTGCATGAAGGTGCCCACCGGCAGCGGCGCCGTGTGCTGGCCCAGCACCGCGTCCGGCGTGCCGAAGCGCGAGTAGAGCCCGGCGTCCAGCATCGCCTTCGCGCCCTGGAGGGTCTCCTCCGCCGGCTGCCCCACCACCATCACCGTGCCGCGCCACGCGCCGCGCGAGCGCGCCAGCACCGCCGCCGCGCCCACCAGGCACGCGGTGTGGACGTCGTGGCCGCACGCGTGCATCACCGGCGCACCGTCCTCCGTCCGCGCGCGGCTCGCGTACGGCAGCCCCGTCTTCTCCTCCACGGGCAGCGCGTCCATGTCCCCGCGCAGGAGCACCGTGGGCCCGTCGCCGTTGCGCAAGAGGCCCACCACGCCGTGGCCGCCCACGTCCCGGCTCACCTCGTAGCCCTCCGCCTCCAACCGGCGCGCTACCTGGGCGGCCGTGCGCGCCTCCTGGCCGGACAGCTCCGGGTGTTCGTGCAGGTCGAGGTAGAGCGCGTCCACGTCTGGCAGCACCGCGTCCAGGTGCGCGAGGACGCGCCGGGCACGGGCCTGGAGGCCTGAGACGGTGGACGGGCCCGCTGCGGACTGGGGATGGGCGGCGTCGTTCATGGCGGTGGGCTCCCGTCCCGGACGCGAGGAGGTGTCGAGGGCATCCGGGTACGGCTCAAGGTGGAAGCCACGCGTCAGGCATCACAGGGGAGGGGCAGGGAGGCAGGCGGGGGCACGGCCTCGCGCGCCGCCTCCCCCACCCTCCGGGGCGCCGTGGGCCTCCGGGGTACCGCCTGTCCGTTCGTTGTCCGCCCCTCCCCCGGAGGCCACCTTCTGGCTGCGCACGCGACACATGGAGGGAGCGGTCATGAGGCGAAGCATCGCACTGGGGTTCTGCCTGGCGGGACTGACGGGTGGCGCCGCCAGCGCCCAGGACCCACCGTCGGACGCGCCCACGCAGGTGGGACGCGTGGATTGGCAGGGCCCCTACTTCCTCCTCGGGTTGGGCGTGGAGGGCTACACGGGCAAGCTCGCGCCCAACCTGGATCCAGGGCCATCGTATGGCGTCCTCGTGGGCTACCGCGCCAATGACTACCTGGGCGTGGAGCTGGGCTACAGCGGCGGCGTGAGCAACCTGTCCGTCGCGAACGGCTCGTTCTTCGGAACCCCGGACATCGTGCGGAACGGAGGGCAGGCGGCGCTCACGGTCGGCTTCACCCACACGCGGTTGCAGCCGTATGTGCTCGGGGGCATCGGCGTCGAGCGCTACTCGGTGCGCGAGGGCAACTTCTTCCGGTTCTTCGACGACACCGGGGGCTACGCGCCCGTGGGCGCGGGCGTGCGCTTCAAGTTCAACCCCCAGCTCACGGCCGAGGTGCGCGGCACCTACAGCTTCCTCTTCGGACAGGACTTCGCGCCCGCGCAGAACATTGGCGCGGGGGATGGCCGCTACGCGGGCCTGCTGATGATTGGCGGCAGCTATTGAGGTGCGAATGTCCGTCACGCTGATCGACCTCCTCGACGAGCGAAGCCGCCGTCCCGCGGATCCACGCCTCTACACCTTCCTGGAGGACGGCGCGGAGGTGACGCTCACCCGGGGTGCGCTGGCCTCCAGCGCGCACCGCATCGCCGCCGCGCTCCAATCGCTCGCGGCGAAAGGCGAGCGCGCGGCCCTGCTCTATCCGCCTAGCGCGGACTACCTCCGAGGGTTCTTCGGCTGCGTGTGTTCGGGGCTGGTGGCGGTGCCGGCGTATCCGCCGGACCCCTCCAGGCTGGAGCGCACCCTGCCCCGCCTGCGCGCGCTCATCGCGGACTCCGGGGCCACGGTGGTGCTCACCACGTCCGTCATCCTGTCCATGGCGGAGTTCCTCTTCACGGACGCGCCGGAGCTGCGCGCGCTGAAGTGGGTGGCGACGGACGCGCTGGGGGAAGGCGACGCGGGCACGTGGAAGCGGCCGGACGTGACGGCCGACACGCTGGCGTTCCTCCAGTACACGTCCGGCAGCACGGGGGCGCCCCGGGGCGTGATGCTCAGTCACGGCAACCTGCTGCACAACCTGGGGGCCATCCGCCGCGCCTTCCAGACATGCGACGACAGCGTGGGCGTCATCTGGCTGCCGCCGTACCACGACATGGGGCTCATTGGCGGCGTGCTGGTGCCGCTGGCGCAGGGCTTCCACACGGCGCTGATGTCGCCGCTGACGTTCCTCAAGCGGCCCCGCGCATGGCTGGAGGCGCTCACCCGCTTCGGCGGCACCATCAGCGGCGGGCCCAACTTCGCGTTCGACCTGTGCGTGCGGCGCATTCCGCCCGCGGAACGGGAGGGCCTGGAGCTGAGCCGCTGGGAGGTGGCGTTCTGCGGCGCGGAGCCCATCCGTCCGGAGACGCTGGCGCGCTTCACGGAGGCGTTCGAACCGCATGGCTTCCGGCGCGAGGCGTTCTACCCATGCTACGGCCTGGCGGAAGGGACGCTCATCGTCTCCGGCGGCGAGAAGGACGCCGCGCCCGTCCTGCGAGACGTGGACGCCGCCGCGCTGGAGGCAGGCAGCGCGAGGGCCCCCATTGGCGCGGCCCGGACGCTGGTGGGCAGCGGCGCCACGCTGCCGGATCAATCCCTGCGCATCGTGGCGCCGGACACCGGCCACGTGCTCCCGCAGGGCGAGGTGGGCGAGGTCTGGGTGAAGGGGCCCAGCGTGGCGAAGGGCTACTGGAATCGCGAGGAGGAGTCCGCGCGGGTGTTCCAGGCGAGGACCGCGCAGGGAGACGGGCCCTACCTGCGGACCGGGGACCTGGGCTTCCTGGACAACGGGGAGCTGTACGTCACGGGGCGAGCGAAGGACCTGATCATCGTGCGAGGCCGGAACCTGTACCCGCAGGACCTGGAGACGGTGGTGGAGGAGAGCCACCCCGCGCTCAGGCCCGGATGCGGCGTGGCCTTCGGCGTGGAGGTGGACGGAGAGGAGCACCTCGTCGTGGTGCAGGAGGTGGATGCCCGCAGGTGGGACGGCGAGGTGGCCCCCGTGCTGGGCGCCATCCGCGGACGGCTGGCGACGGTGCACGAGGTGAGACCCCGAGCGGTGGTGCTCATCGAGCCCGGGAGCCTGCCGAAGACCTCCAGCGGCAAGGTGCAGCGAAGGGCCACACGGGAGGCGTTCCTCACCGGAGCGCTGCGCGAGTTGCACACCTGGTGCACGACCGCGATGGGAGGCGCGGGCCCGAACACCGAGCGTTCAGCGCGGGAGTTCCGGGTCCTGGCCCGAGTACCAGCACGCGTGGGGGACCTGGACGCCCACCTCCCCTGAGCCCAGGGGGCCCGCCGCGCGGCGGAAGCCAGGCGCCACCGGGGCGCGGTCCAAAGCATGAAGCCGGAGTGCCCAAGCCCCGGGCAACGGACCTCCCCCGCCCGGCACAGGTCCAAAACCTGTCCGACAGTCGGACAGCTTTCCGCGGTCCGGACGACAAGGGGCCCCCGCCAGCCCCGGTCCACAAACTTGTCCGACTGTCCGACAGGTTCTTGTCTCCCGGGCGGCAAGGGGCTCCCCCACAGCCCAGTCCACAAACCGGTCCGACTGTCCGACAGGTTCTTGTTTCTCGGGCGGCAAGAGGCTCCCCCACAGCCCGGTCCACGAACTTGTCCGACTGTCCGACAGGTTCTTGTTTCCGAGGCGGCAAGGGGCTCCCTACAGCCCGGTCCACCAAACCCGTCCGACTGTCCGACAGGTTCTTGCTTCCCGGGCGGAGGGAGGGAGTTCCTCGAGCCTCGGTTCTCACGACCTGGCTGGCAGTCGGACGGGTTCGTGAGGTGGGCCGCTGACCGGAGGCTCTGGGGGATTCGAAACCTGTCCTACTGTCGGACAGGTTTTTCTCGGCGCGGCGCTGGGGGACCTGGCGCCTGGGCGGATCCGTGCGGGAGGCCCGCGCGAACTCGTGGCCGGTGCTTCGGGCCCGGCGTGTCCCTGGCGGCCTGGGCGCGCCTTGCTAGCATCGGGCGCCCCCCCCCGCTGAAAGCCGACTCCGCTGAACGCCACCGAACCGCGCCATCTGGCCGGCCTGGACCTGCTCCGGTGCCTGGCCATCCTCGTCGTCGTCGTCTACCACTACCCCCGCCCCGAAGGTCACGAGGCCTACCAGTCGTTCGCCAACTTCGGCTGGACGGGCGTGGAGCTGTTCTTCGTGCTCAGCGGCTTCCTCATCGGCTCGCAGCTCCTGGAGCCGGTGTCGCGAGGTGAGACGCCGTCACTGCGGCGCTTCTACCTGCGGCGCGCGCTGCGCATCCTCCCGTCCTTCCTCGTCGTGCTGGGCCTGTACCTCTTCGTGCCCGCCTGGAGCGAGCGGCCCCTGGTGACGCCCGCGTGGCGCTTCCTCACCTTCACGCAGAACTTCGGCCTGCGCATCAACGGCTTCTCCCACGCGTGGTCGCTGTGCGTGGAGGAGCACTTCTACCTGGTGCTGCCGCTCACCGTGCTCGCGCTGCGCGGACGCCTCCGCGCTCCGTCCCTCATCGCGCTCGCGGCGGCCGTGATGGTCGGCGGCATGCTCCTGCGCGGCGGGCTGTGGCAACGCCACTTCTCCATGCTCGGGCCCGCGGAGCCGGGGTGGCGCGACTTCGACATGCTCCTCTACTACCCGACGTACGCGCGGCTCGACGGGCTGACGTGCGGCGTGCTGCTCGCGGCGCTGCGCGTCTTCCGGCCCCGGGCCTGGGAGCGCTGGACTCGCGGCGCCCGCGCGGGAGGGATGGCCGTCGTGGGACTCGCGTGCCTGGGTGGCGTGCTCTTCATCAACGAGGAGCACTACCGCTACCTGCCCTATGTCCTGCTGTCGTTCCCCCTGGCCGCGCTGGGCTTCGCGGCGCTGTTGCTGGCACTGGCGGGCCCCGGGGCCTCACGCTTCTGCGTCCGCATCCCGGGCGTGAAGACCTTCGCGATCCTGAGCTTCACCGTCTACCTCACGCACAAGGCCGTGCAGCACGGCGTGCGGGAGGCGCTGGCGCCTCATGGCCTGGACGCGTTCCACCCCGTCACGCTGCTGGGCGGCGCGGTGGCGGTGCTGCTCGCCTCGCTCGCGCTGCACCATGGCGTGGAGCGGCCCGCGCTGAAGTGGCGGGAGCGGCTGGAGCGGGGGCTCCTCTCCAGCAAGCCCCAGGCGCGGCCCGCCTTGCCCTGACGGCGGCCCGCGCTTCTGCTCGGCAGAAGCCACGCACGGGGGTGGCCCTGGGCCCGGGCGCCGCGTGCGCGCTAGACCTCGCGCATGCGCCCCTTCCTGACGGCGACGTGGCGGTACCTGCTGATGCTCAACTACGAGGTGGATCCGGCGGTGCTGCGGCCCCTCGTCCCCCGTGGCACGGAGCTCGACGCGTGGCAGGGCCGCACGTTCGCGAGCATGGTCGGCTTCCGCTTCCTCGACACACGCGTGCGGGGAATCGCGGTGCCGTTCCACCGGGACTTCGATGAGGTGAACCTGCGCTTCTACGTGCGCCGCCTGGGCCCCGAAGGCTGGCGGCGCGGCGTGGTGTTCGTGCGCGAAATCGTGCCCCGGTGGGCCATCGCCACCGTGGCGCGCGTCCTCTACAACGAGCCCTACGTCGCGCACCCCATGCGCCACGCCGTGACCATGGACGGCGCGGACACCGGCGCGCCCGGCCACGTCGAGTACGCCTGGAAGTCCCACGGCCGCTGGCACCAGTTGTCGGCACGGACGCTCGGCGCGCCGGCCGAGAGCGCCCCCGGCTCCCAGGAGGAGTTCATCACCGAGCACTACTGGGGCTACACCGCCCAGCGCGACGGCGGCTGCGCCGAGTACCGCGTGGAGCACCCGCGCTGGACCGTCTGGCGTGCCCAGGAGACCGCCTTCGACTGCGACGTGGCCCGCTTCTACGGCCCCGCCTTCTCCGAATGCCTCCGGGGCACGCCCCACTCCGCCTTCGTGGCCACCGGCTCGGAAGTGTCCGTCTTTCCTGGAAATGAACTCCCGCCCTTGCCAAGCCCGTAGAAATCAATATTCTCAAACTTGAAATTGATTTTCTGAATAACCATCCATGACGACCTCCAAGTCCACCTGGCCCGTGCCCACCCGCTGCCCCGTCTGTGGAGGCGGCACCGTCATCGAGCGGGTGCGCTGCGACGGGTGCGCGTCCGCGGTGGAGGGGCGCTTCACGACGGGCTGGGTGCAGCAGTTGTCGCCGGAGCAGCTCGCGTTCGTGCGCGTGTTCATCGCGTGCCGGGGGAAGATCAAGGACGTGGAGCAGGCGCTGGGCCTCTCCTATCCGACGGTGGTGGCGCGGCTGGACGACGTGGTGGAGGCCCTGGGCCAGGCGCCCGGAGTCCCGCCGCCTCCCGCCCCTCCTCCGCCCCGGGAGCGCGGCGCGCCGCGCCGGGCGCAGATCCTCGATGACCTCGCGGCCGGGCTCATCGACGCGGACGAGGCCGCTCAACGTCTCAAGAAGGCACGGGAGTAACCTCCATGATGGACCCTGAAGCCACGCCGTCCTCCGACGCCTCGTCTTCCTCGCGCGAGGGCACCCAGCGCCACGCGATTCCGTGGGGACAGCACGCGGAGCTGGTGCTGCACGCGCCCGCCGCCACGCTCGTCGTGTCGCCGCTGCCGGAGGGTGAGAAGCCCTACCTGGTGACGCACGGCCGGGTGGAGGCGCGCATCCAGGAGCACGGCCGGGTGACGAAGGTGGAGCTGGTGCCGCGCGAGGCCGGCTTCCTGTCGCTGTTCTGGCGCCACGGCGGACAGGCGGAGCTGTTCGTGCCGCCGGACGTGCGCGCGAAGCTCCTCCTGGACGCGGGCGCGGTGCGTATCTCCGGCCTGAAGGACTGCGAGCTGGAGCTGAACACCGACGCGGGCACGGCGAGCCTGCGCGACGTGCACGGCAAGCTGACCCTGCGCACGGGCGCGGGCCGCATCATCGGCGAGCGCGTGGGCGGCACCCTGCACGTCCACGCCGCCGCGGGCGCGGTGAAGCTGGACGTGGACGCGCTGGACGTGGGCGAGCACCGCATCGGGACGCAGGTGGGCGCGGTGGAGCTGCGCCTGGTGCCCGGGCTGGACGTGAACATCTCCGCCCATACGTCGCTGGGCTCGGCGCAGACGCGCTACCCGTCCAACCCCCAGGCGGCCACCACCCTCCTGATGGAGACGGAGCTGGGCTCGGTGCGCCTCCGCGAGTCGGGGCGTTCACGCGGCGAGGACGCGGAGGCCTGGGAGGAGGACTCGCTGCGCTGGCAGCGTCAGGCGGAGCGCTGGCAGCGCCGCGCCGAGCGCCACGCGAACCAGTGGGCCCACGCCTGGGCGAACTCCTGGGGCGCGCCGCCCTGGGCAGGCCCTGGCGCCCGGCACCACCACCGGCCGCAGCCGCCCGCGCCCCCCCCGCCGCCTCGGTCCCAGGGCATCCCCGACGAGGAGATGCGCCGCGTGCTGGACCTGGTGGAGGCCGGCAAGCTCAGCGCGGAGGACGCGCACAAGCTGCTCAAGGCGATGCAGCGCTGAGGCTCAGGCGCCCTGGGTGAGGAAGCGGAAGGGGCGCACGCAGTCCTCCCGGGTACACCGGAAGAGGTAGCCCCGGCCGTTGTCTCCGAAGTCCAGGCCGAACGGCATCGCGGCCAACTGCGCGACGAAGCGCATGGGGGCGTCGCAGCACTCCGGCGTGGCCTCGCCGTTGAGCCACCCGGGCACGCCGCCCACCTTGCTCTCCGGTGCCTCCTCCTGCGCGCGGTCCAGCGCCAGGAGCTGCTCCTCGGTGGCCTCGTTGACGTCCACCGACAGGGCCTCGGTGTCCTCGGTGGCGGGCGCGAAGCCGAGCGTCCACTCCGCGTAGGGCTTCACCGGCCCCGGCGGCGCGCTCACGGACGGCGCGCCCGCCATCACCGGCACGGCCGCGTTGGCGCCCTCCTCCGGGTCCCAGCGGAAGCAGGTCGTGTCGGGGTTCTCGCACTGGAAGACGTGGACCGACGCGTGGGGCGCCAGGTCCAGCCGTCCTTCGACGTGCGGCAGTTGGAAGAGGAAGCGCTGGGGGCCGCCGCACATCGCGCAGGCGGGCCACTCCAGGGGGCCTGGCGCCTCTGGCGCGCCCCCCACCTTCATCAGGGGGACACCGGTGCGGCCAGGGACGAGCGCCCACAGGGGCGCGAGCGGACGGGACATGCCCGGGAGTCTAGAAGTCCGCGATGCGGTCGGCCAGCGACGCGTCGTCCACGAAGGGGTTGCGGTTCTGCTGGTAGGTCTCGATGGCGTCGTTGCGCGCGACTTCCGCCGCGTCCACCTTGTCCAACTGGTTCCACTGCTTGAGCACGGCCTCGTCGTCCGCGGGGATGTGCTTGTTGTAGACGGTGGAGAAGTAGAACAGCGCGCGCGCCACGTTGCCCTTGTGCTCGTCGGGCGGCTCGAAGACGGTGCGGCCCTTCTCGTCGGTGCCGAACTTGGCGCCGTTCTCCTGCCACTTCACGTTCTTCACCGTGCCGAAGGGGTAGTTGCCGCGGATGGAGTTGGCCTTGCTGTCCGTGGGGAACAGGTGGTGCAGGTCCGCCTTCGCCGCGCCCGTGGCGCCCTTGGACTGGGGCCAGGTGTGCTCGGTGTTCATCACGTTGCTGCTGGGAATCTTGTTCGTCTGCACTTCCTTGCCCGTGTAGACGCACTTCACCTTGCCGTCGTGGTTGTCCAGGGTGGTGAAGATGATCTTCCGCGCGCCGTTGTAGCCCAGGTCCTTGTGCTTGCTGACCGCGTCGTGCAGCGCGTTGATCAGCGCCTGGTCCTTCAGCCCGTCGTAGCGGGGATCCGACTTGGGCGGCACGTCCTCCACCGGCACCTGCGGCGCGGGCACGGGCGTCGTCGGGGCCTTCTTCGCCGTCGCGCCGGCCTCGAACGTGGAGACCGAGGAGAACGCCTTCGGGGTGATACGGGCCGTGTTGGCCGGGGCCGACGCGGAGTTCGTCGAGGGGCGGGTCGCGGAGAGCGGGCGGGACGGGATGATCATGACGGCCCTCAAGATTCGAGGTGGGGGGATGACGCATTGTCGTCCGGGCGCGCCCCCGGTTGCGTGACGCGCCGCATTTTCCCTTCGAGCCAGTGGGTTTCTCCCGCCCGACCCGGGACATCCCGGGAAATGCCCCACCCCCGCCCCCGGAGCCGGGGAAAAGCGGGGCTCATCGGCGGCACCAGGACGGCCCGGGGGCCGCCTTCCGGGAGCCGGGCGGTCCGGACGGGGCGCGCGCTATGCCTCCGGGGGTCGCACCACATGAGGGGGTTTCGTCCATGAAGGTCGTGATTCCGGGTGGCACGGGGCAGGTGGGCGCCCTGCTGGCGCGGGCGTTCAGCGCGCGGGGGGATGACGTCGTGCTGCTCAGCCGGGGAGGACAGGGGGCGGCGCGCACGGTGTCCTGGGACGGACGCACCCTGGGTGCTTGGGCGAAGGAGGTGGATGGCGCCGACGCGGTCATCAACCTGGCGGGGCGCAGCGTGAACTGCCGCTACACGGAGGAGAACCTGCGCCAGATGATGGACTCGCGGGTGGACTCCACGCGGGTGGTGGGCCAGGCCATCCAGCAGGCCGCGAAGCCGCCGCGCGTGTGGCTGCAGATGAGCACCGCGACGCTGTACGCGCACCGGCTGGACGCGCCCAACGACGAGGCCACCGGACTCATGGGAGGGAGTGAGCCGGGGGTGCCCGCGTACTGGAAGCGCAGCACCGACATCGCGCAGGCGTGGGAGCGCACGCTGGCGGAGGCCGTCACGCCCCACACGCGCAAGGTGGCGCTGCGCACGGCGATGGTGATGAGCCCGGACCGGGAGGGCATCTTCGACGTGCTCCTGGGCCTGACGCGCCGGGGGCTGGGAGGCCCCGCAGGCAGCGGGCGGCAGTACGTGTCGTGGATCCACGACCGGGACTTCGTGCGCGCGGTCCAATTGCTGTTGGAGCGTGAGGACCTGGACGGGCCGGTGAACCTGGCCGCGCCGAACCCGCTCCCCCAGCGGGAGCTGATGGCGAAGCTGCGCGAGGCGGCGCACGTGAGCGTGGGGCTGCCGGCGGCGAAGTGGATGCTGGAGGTGGGCGCGTTCTTCATGCGCACGGACACGGAGCTTTTGCTCAAGAGCCGCCGCGTGGTGCCGGGGCGGCTGCTGGACGCGGGCTTCACCTTCGAGTACCCCGACTGGGGGACCGCCGTGACGAACCTCGTCGAGCGCTGGCGCGCGGGGAGCGGCCCCGTTCGGAGCTGACCGTGTCCACGAAGACGTACCGCGTCCGCTGGGGGCGCATCGCCGCGCTGGGGCTCGCGTTGGGCGCGCTGGGCACGGGCGGCGTCACGGCGGTGAGGGGGCTGCGCACGGCGCAGGCGCTGGTGCACCCGGCGCGAGTTCCGGTGACGCGGCCCTCCGGCGCTGACGCGCTGCCGGGCCTGGAGGACGTGTCCTTCGAGGCCGCGGGGCGGAGGCTCCGGGGGTGGTACGTCCCGTCGCGCGACGGGACGGCGGTGGTGCTGGTGCACGGCTTCGCGGACAACCGCACGCGCATGCTCTTCGAAGCCAGGGTGCTGTCGGAGGCGGGGCACGGCGTCCTGCTCTTCGACCTGCACGGCCAGGGCGACAGCGAAGGCGACGCGATTGGCTGGGGCGACAGTGAGCGCGAGGACGTGCGCGCGGCCCTGGCCTTCGTGCGGGCGCGGCCGGACGTCACCCCGGGACGCGTGGGCCTGTTCGGGTTCTCCATGGGCGGGACGACGGCCCTGCTGGTGGCGCAGGAGGACGCGAGGGTGAAGGCGGTGGCGGCGGCGGGAGCGTTCCCGGACCTGGCGGGGGACATGGGCTCGCACTACGGCCTGAGCACCTGGGCGGTGTTGTGGGGGCTGCGCCGCTCGGGCATCCACGTGGACGCGGTGCGCCCCGTGGACGGCATGTGCCGGCTGGAGGGCCGGCCGCTGCTGCTCATCAACGGAGGCAGCGACCCGGACGGCCCCCAGAAGCTGGACGGCCGCCTCTACCGCGCCGCCTGCGAGCCCCGAGAGCAGTGGGTGGTGCCCCAGGCGGCCCACGGCGAGTACGCCCAGAAGGACCCCGAAGGCTACGCCCGCCACCTGCGCGACTTCTTCGCCCGCGCGCTATGAGCGCCGGCCCCGGGTGACGAGATCCAGCCGGCCGTCGGTGTCGGTTCTCTCGTAGAGCGCCTTCGTGTGCTCCTTCACCGTGTGGAGGGAGAGCTTGAGTTCACGGGCGATGTCCGCATCGCTCGCCCCGTCGTTCAACAGGTCCGCCACCTCCAGTTGCCGGTCAGACAAACGCGGGACCCACTCCGGCCGCATCCAGTGCAGTTCCTCGCGGATGCGCACCTCCCACAGCGTGCATCCCGGGCGCAGGACGGTGGAAGCCTTGAAGCTCACCTTCAAGGTGTCGAGGCCCCGCGTCTTGTCAGGGAAGGGCTTCTCGGTGGGGAGCAGGAGACCGTCCAGGCTCGAAAGCCACTTCACGTAGTCCACCCACTCCTTCGGGACGTCATGGCTGAGTTCGTGGGGAGAGAACCACCGGCTCAGCAAGGCCCTGGCGGTGCCCGTCTCCTCGATGCGGCGTCCCATGGCGTTGAGGACCATGCCAGGCCACGCCTCCATCGACAGCGCCGTCAGGAGGTCTCCCTTGAAGCGCAGGGCTTCGATGTACTGGACGGTGGACACCGCGTCGTTGATGAGCGGGATGAACGCCTGAAGCAGCGCCTCGTCCCGCTCCGTGAAGGCCCGGGCGGAGTCCTTGTACATCGCGATGCCACCCTGGAACTTCTGCCGGGTCTCGAACAGCAGGGTGGCCAGCACGTGCTTCAGCTTCAAGCCAGCGGCCCGGCTGCGCTCATAGGTCTCCGTGCTGTCCAGGGAGCGCCCTTCCAGCATCTGGAGCTCCCTCGCGGCCTGGTTGGGCCGGGCCAGCGTGTACTGGAACACGAAGCACCGGGACGCCCACGGCGAGTACCCCGCGAGCAGGGGCTGCACGCTTGGCGCGACCCACTCCAACCCCGGAGACCCATCCGCGTGGGTGAACCCCACCGCGAGGTGGTCCGCGCGGCAGATGCGCTCCATCACCGCCTGGATGGCCGCGTAGATGTCCTCGAAGGTCCTGACATTGCGCAGGCGTTTATCCATCTCCTGGATCAGCCGCAGCTCGCGTGACGTGAACGTCAAAGCCATGTCCATGGGTACCTCCCTCCCCGCGTTTCCCTACTCCTCAAGAATGACATGACCGGGACCCGGCCCCACCCCCTCCGAAGAGGGGGGGTGTCAGGGCAACACGGTGGCTACGCGCGGCGGCCCTTGGCGACGAACTCGCCTCGGCTGTGGATGCCGGTCTTGTCGAACAGCGACTTGATGTGGACCTTCACCGTCTCCACGGAGCACCCGAGCCGGGCGGAGATCTCCTTGTTCGCCAGGCCCTCGTGAAGACAGTCCGCCACGCGTGACTCCTGGGCGGTCAGCTTCTCCTTCCAGTCCGGGCGCAGCCAGTGGACCCGCTCGTGCATCCGCACCTGCCACAGGTTGCGGCTCCCCCAGTTGACGGCGGAGGGACTGAACGTCACGTCCAGCCGGTCCGCGTCGCGCTCCAGCGTGAGCGACTCCAGCCGCGGATCCGCCGCGACGTCGAAGCGGGACAGCGCCCTCACCCGCTCCGCCCAGGCTCGGGGGACCCCGTCGCTGAGCTCGTGGGACGGAAACCACCGCTCCAGCAGCGGAATCGCCGGGCCCGTGTCCACCACCTTGCGCCCCAGGCTGTTGAGCACCAGCACCGGGCTCGCCCCCATCGCGATGGCCTTCAGCAGGTCGCGCTCGAAGCGGACGGCGTAGAGCTCCTGGAGCCGCGCCACCGCCCGGGAGATGTACGGGATGATCTGCTGCAGGAACCACTGCGCCTTGAGCGTGAAGGGCCGGGAGGACTCCCGGTACATCGCGATGCCGCCCTTCAGGTCCTGCTCCGTGAAGAGCAGCGACGCCAACACGCGCTTGAGCTTCAACCCCGCGCCCTGGCTGCGCCGGAAGGTCTCCGTCTCCACCAGCGGCTGCCCCCGCAGCATCTGGGCGTCGCTCAGCACCAGGTTGGGCTGCACCACCGTGGCGCGGAAGACGAAATCCTCCTGCACCCACTCCGCGTAATCCTTGAGGAGGGGGTGGACGGTGTCGGTCCTCCACTGCAACCCCGCGGTCCCATCCGGATTCGCGCAGCCCACCGCGAGGTGGTCCGCCTCGCAGAGCGAGAGGAGCGCCCGGGACAGGGCCTCGTAGACGTCCTCCAGCGTCCGGGCGTCGCCCAGCGCTTCCTTCAACTCCGCGACCAACGCCTGCTCACGCGACAGGAACTTCCGTGCCTTGCCCATGGGTACCACCCCCGTTTGCAATACCCATCAAGTATTACGAGCGCGGAAAGAGGGCCCATCCCCCCAAAGAGGTATGACAGGCCTGTCGGCGGCGTCCGCCGGCTACACGCGGCGCCCCTGCGCGAGGAACTGCGTGCGGCTCGAGGTCCCGGTCTTCCGGTAGATGGACTGCAGTTGCTTCTTCACCGTCCCCTCCGTGCTCCCCAAGGGAATCGCGATGTCCCGGTTCGAATCCCCCCGGTGGACGCCATCCGCCACCTTGAGCTCCGCGGGCGTCAGCAATCGCAGCCAGTCCTCCCGCAGCCAGTGCGGGCGCTCGATGATGCGCACCTGCCACAAGGGATTGCCCGCCCAGAGGATGGTGGACAGCGAGAACGTCACCTCCAATCGCTCGCCGTCCTTCTCCCGCGCATCCTTGAGCAGGTCCGGGGGGAACATCCCCTTCACGCGCGACAACGCCTCCACGCGCTTCACCCACGCCTGGGGAATCCCTCGCGGCGCCAGCTCCGAGCGCGTGAACCACTTCTCCAAAAGCCGCGTGGCCGCGTTCGTCCGGACCATCTCCCGGCCCCAGGGCGTCAGCACCAGCAGCGCCCCGGTCTCCACGGCGCCGGCCTTGAGCAGGTCCAACTCCAATCCCTGTGCATGCAGCCTCTGCACCCGGCTGACCGCGCGGTGGATGGCGGGCACCAACTGCTGCAACAACTGCTGGCTGCGCGCCGGGAAGGGCCGGGAGCCCTCGCTGTACACCGCGAGCCCGCCCTTGAGGCCCTGCTGCTCTTCAATGAGCAGCGTCGCCATCACGTGCCGCAGGTCCAGCCCCGCCTCCACGCTGCGGTGACGCGTCTCCATGGCGTCCAGCTTCTTCCCCTGGAGCATCTCCGCCGTGCTCAACACGCGGTTGGGCTGCGCGAGGGTGGCCTGGAAGACGAAGTCCTGCGTCACCCATTCGGAGTAGTGCTTGAGCAGGGGCATCGTCGTGCGGCTCGTCCACTGGAGTCCCACGGAGCCATCCAGGTTGGCGCAGCCCAGCGCGAAGTGGTCCGCCCTGCACAACTGGAGGACGCGCGCCTCCAGGACGTCGTGGATGTCCTTGTAGCTGCCGACGTCAATCAGGTCCGTCAGCAGCTCCGTCCGAATCGACTCCTCACGCGACGTGAATCGCAACGCCCCACCCATGCGGAATGCCTCCCCCGGCAATGCCATACGTCTGGAGCATGACATGGACAGGCCCGGGGGCTGGAGGCCCCTCCCCCACCCGCCCGCCCTTCCGCTCCCCAACGGGGCGGCGACGTCGGGCTGGACGGCTCCCCCCCTGGCAGGTCAGCCTGGACATCCTTGGAGGATGCAACCCACATGGCCGCCCCGCTGCCCCCTGAATCCCGGTTCCACATCGAGGTCATCAAGCTCCTGCTCCAGGTGGCCACCAGCGACGACCGCGTCACCCGCGAGGAGATTGACTCCATCATCGAGACCGCGCGCGGCTTCAGCGTGCCCCTGACGGACCTCAGCGCCCTCACCCGCTGCCTCCAGGAGGGCCACCCGCTCCCGCCGCCGGACCTGGGGCTGCTCCGCGAGGACCCCAGGGCCGTGCTCGACGCCGTCCACGCGCTCATCGCCGGAGACGGCCACGTGCACGAGTCGGAGATCGCCATGGCCCGGCAGATCCGCGAGCTGCTCGGCATCGCCCCCTGAGGGCTCCACGTCACGCCGTCGCGTGCAGCGGGTGCCCGTCCTTGTGCTCGGGCGCGCCCGCGAGCCTGCGGGTGAGCCGGCGGCGCACGACGTCCACGTGCTCGCGGAAGAAGTACAGGTTCTCCGCGTAGGCGAGCGGCACCGCGATGCGGTTCACCTCGCGCTCGGCCTCCTCCAGCCGCTTGAGCATGTCCTGGAGCAGCTCCTGGTCCGGGTCCTCCTCCAGTTGGATTTCAATCTCCTTCAGCCGCGCGTACCACCGGTGGATGCGTGAGCGCACCCGCCACAGGAACACCGCGGGCACCGCGCGCCCCAGCGGCACCACCACCGCGATGATGGGCACCAGCATCACCCACAGCCGGTCCACCAGGTTCGCCGCCCAGAAGGGCAGGTAGCGCTGGAGCAGCGGAACGCCCGTCGCGTAGTAGCGCTTCGCCTCGCTGCTCAGCGCGAAGCCCGCCGCGAGCGGCGCGGGGAACTCCCCCGTCTTGTCCAGGATGCCCGCCGTGCCGTGGATGTCGCTGGCCGCGCGCATCAGCAGGTACGCGAGCGCCGGGTGCAGCGAGTCCTTCGCCAGCAGGAGCGCGTTGGGCGCGAGCAGCACCACGTCCTCGTCCGGCACGTTCCTGGCGAAGTCGAACACGCCCTGCGGCAGCACGTGGCGCGACAGGTACGGGTAGCGGCGCGTGTAGGCCTCCGCGCGCTTGAAGCTCAAGAGGCGCACGTCCTTCACCGCCGCCAGCTTCTGGATGCGCGGCGACTCCGCGGGCGACACCAGGAACACCGCGTCCACCTTGCCCTGCGTCAGCGCGTCGATGGCGGCGTCCCGGTCCAAGGGCAGCAGCTCCGTGGGCGCCGCGTCCACCTTGTTCGCCTGGAGCAGCGTCATCGCCAGCGCGCGCGTGCCGCTCTCCTCGGGCCCCACCGCGATGCGCTTGCCCTGGAGGCCGCGCACGTCGTCCACGGGCTCGCCCCGGTAGAAGACCCACAGCGGCACGTAGGAGAGGCTGCCCAGCGACAGCACGCGCTCCGGCACCTCCTGCCCCTTGCCGCCGGTGGTGCCGCTCTGCGCGAAGGCGATGTCCACCCCGCTGTCCTCCGCGCTCAACAGCGCCACGCTGCCCACGGAGCCCTTCGTGTTGCGCAACTCCAGCGTCACCCCGTGCTGCGCGAGGAACTTCTGGTAGCGCTTCGCCATGTAGTTGAAGCCGCCTTCGTCCGGCGCCAGCGCCATCACCAGCGTCTTGGGCGGCGCGGGCTTGACGAAATAGAACGTCACCGCGAACGCCACCGCGATGAGCAGCGTCGCGGGAGCGACGGCGATCCACAGGTCGCGCCGCAACGTGCGCTTGAGCTGCGCCTTCAACGAGTCCGTCTTCATGAAGCCGCGCAGTATAGCGACCGCGCCGTACGAGGCCCCGCCGTACACCGCGTCGGTCCAGGCAGGCGAGCACGTCACGACCCGGGGGCACTTGGCGCAACCCCTTGCGCGACACACCCTCCCTCCCAGGCCTTTTTGAAGGGGTGCGGCATGGGTTGGCGCGGCGGGTGGGTGTGGTCCTTGCTGGTGGTGGGGGTGGGCTGCGGCGGCGCGCTCCCCGAGGAGCAGGCGGAGGCAGCGCTCGCACAAGAACCCACCTCCGCCCCCGACGTGACAGCGGAGGGCCTCTGCCTCCCCACCGCCGCGGGCACCCAGCGGGTGAAGACCCTCCTGCCCCCTTCGGAGCTGGGCATCCCGCGCTTCGCGATGGGACCGGGCAGCTTCGTGGACTTCCAGGGCACGCTGCACTTCGCGGTGAACGGCGAGGATGGCCGCCGCGGCCTGTGGCGGAGCACCGGCACGGACGCGGGCACCACGGAGGTGCGGTTCTTCCCGCCGACGCAGGGCCGGGAGACGCCGCTCCTGTCGGGGCTCACCGCCACGCCGTCGCGGCTCTTCTTCCAGGCGCCGGACGCGGCGCACGGCCTCGAGCTGTGGGTGAGCAACGGGACGACGGCCGGCACCCGGATGGTGAAGGACCTGACGCCGGGAGTGGAGAACTCGTACCTGACGCACCTGGCGGCGTCCGGGGACAGGCTGGTCTTCTTCAAGGAGACGTACGACGCCTCGGCGTCCACCACGCGCTACGAGCTGTGGAGGTCGGACGGCACCGCCTCGGGCACGGTGCGCGTGCGCGACTTCGGCACGAGCGTGGACGTGAGCTACCTGGACGCGAAGCAGGGCAACGCGCTGCTGTTCTTCGTGCGCGAGCTGCAGGGCGCCACCTCTCTGTGGCGCACGGACGGCACCGCCGGGGGCACCTTCGCGTTGAAGCGGCTGGACGCGGGCCCGGACACCTACCCCAACGACGTGCGCACCTCCGGCGCGCTCACCCTCTTCAAGCTGGAGGAGAGCAGCGGCCTGTCGGAGCTGTGGAAGACGGATGGGACGGCGGGCGGCACGGTGCGGCTGGCGTCCTTCGGCTCCACGCGCGCCATGCGCGTGCTGGGCGCGCTGGGCTCGTACGCGTACGTCACGACGACGTCCTTCAGCACCCAGTACATGGTCGTCTACCGCGTGCCGCTCGCGGGCGGCAACCCGGAGCCCGTGGTCACCCTGCCCAACGACTACGCGTCGCAGGGCCCGGCGTTCCCAACCATCGACGCCGTGAGCCAGGCACCGGAGGGCAGGAAGCTGTTCTTCTCGGTGGCCATCGGCAGTGACGGGCCCGCGCCGCGCGACACGCAGTTGTGGGTGACGAACGGCACCGCCGGGGGCACCACGCTGCTGCGCCGGCCGCTGAGCCTTTCGGACGAGTACAGCTCGCCGGTGTACGCGGTGGCGGACAACCTGGTCTTCTTCAGCGCCTATGAGACCACGGCCGGCATCGAGCCCTGGGTGAGCAACGGCACGGTGGCCGGGACGCGCCGCCTCAAGGACATCGCCGGGCCGGCCCAGGGCGGCTCCTCCTACCCTCGCGAGTTCTTCCGCCTGGGCAGCCGCGTCTACTTCAGCGCCTATGACGACACGCGGAACGCGCAGCTCTGGTCCTCCCACCTGAGCACCGCCTGCGTGGCGCCGGAAGACGCACAGTAGGCGCGGGGCGCCTCCCCGCCTGGGCTCCAGGCGGGTGGCCGTGCCGGGCGGAGGGGTGGGTGTTAGACACCGGCGCATGCCCACCGTCAGCGACAGCGCGCGCAGCGCGGGACTCCGCCTCGAACGCAGCCGGGCCTCCCGTCAGTTCGAGGGTCACGGCTTCCGCAACACCGCCCCCGTGGGGCCCGGCCTCCAGGGGAACCCACTGCCCCTCCTGGGCGAGTACTTCTTCGGGGGCACGCAGCGCACGCCGCCCGCGCCGCTGCCGGTGGACGACCCTCGCGGCGCCTGGGCCCGCGCGCCGGACACCGGCCTGCGCGTCACCTGGCTGGGCCACAGCACGATGCTCCTGGAGGTGGACGGCGCGCGCGTGCTGACCGACCCCGTGTTCGGCGACCGGGCCTCGCCCGTGTCCTTCGCGGGCCCCAAGCGCTTCCACGCCCCGCCCGTGCCGCTGGAGGCGCTGCCGGACCTGGACGCGGTGCTGGTGTCGCACGACCACTTCGACCACCTGTGCCGGAGCACCATCCAGGGGCTGGCGAAGCGGCGTGTGCCCTTCGTCACCGCGCTGGGCGTGGGGCGCCACCTGGAGGCCTTCGGCGTGGCGCCGGAGCTGATCACGGAGCTGGACTGGTGGGAGGAGCACCGCGTGGGCCCGGTGGCGTTCCGCGCGACGCCCTCGCAGCACTTCTCCGGCCGGGGCCTGGGCGACCGCAACGCGACGCTGTGGGCGTCGTGGGTGCTCACCACGGACAAGCACCGGCTGTTCTTCAGCGGCGACACCGGCCTCACGGCGGAGTTCGAGGAGATTGGCCGCAGGTGCGGCCCCTTCGACCTGGTGATGCTGGAGGTGGGCGCGTTCCACCCGAGCTGGGGCGGCATCCACCTGGGCCCGGAGAACGCGCTCAAGGCGCACGCGATGCTGGGCGGCGGCACGCTGATGCCGGTGCACTGGGGCACCTTCAACCTGGCGCTGCACGCGTGGGACGAGCCCGTGGAGACGCTGGTGAAGCTGGCCACGGAGCAGCAGGTGCGCCTCTTCACGCCGGGCCTGGGCCGGAGCCTGGAGCCCTCGCGCGTGGAGGGCGTGACGCCGTGGTGGCGCGACGTGGGCGAGCCCCGCCTCGTGCCCCGGCTGGCGCCGTGACGCCAGGGCTCGACGCCCACCCGACGCCCGGGCGTAGAGTCCCAGGCCATGCGCCCCTCCCTCCGGCTCCCCGTCGCGCTGTCCCTGGCCGTCGTGCTGTCGCCGCTCGTGGCGTGCGACCCCGCGGCCGGGGGGCCATCCCAGCCAGAGGATCCGGCCCCCGCCGCGTTGAAGAGCGCGAAGCGGGGCCTGGGGTATGGCTATCACTCGGCGGCGGACCTGAAGGCGCTCTCCCCGGGGATGAGCTGGTGGTACAACTGGTCGCCCCGGCCGGAGAGCGGCGCGGCCAGCGTCTACTTCTCGGAGCAGGTCTCCTTCGTGCCCATGGCCTGGGGCGGCACGCCCACGGTGGCCCAGCTCGAGTCGGAGATTCCGGCGGGCGCGCGGTACCTGCTGGGGTTCAACGAGCCCAACTTCAAATCGCAGGCGAACAAGACGCCCCGCCAGGCCGCGGCGCTCTGGCCCGTGCTGGAGGAGGTGGCCCGCCGCAAGGGGCTCGAGCTGGTGTCCCCGGCGGTGAACTACTGCGGCGACTGCGTGTCGGAGGACGGCGTCACCTTCAGCGACCCCGTGGTGTACCTGGATGCCTTCTTCGAGGCCTGCGCGAACTGTCAGGTGGATGCCATTGCCATCCACTGGTACGCGTGCGACCTGAGCGCGCTCAAGTGGTACGTGGAGAGGTTCAAGAAGTACGACAAGCCCCTCTGGCTGACGGAGTTCGCGTGCGGTGACCGGCCGCATGACGAAATCACCGTGGACGTGCAGAAGAAGTACATGGTGGATGCCATTGGCTATCTGGAGTCGGAGCCCGCCATCGAGCGCTACGCGTGGTTCTCCGGGCGCAACAACGAAATCCCCGCCATCAACCTGCTGGGCAACTCCGGCGAGCTGACCGAGCTGGGCCGCCTGTACGTCACGCTCGCCGCCGGGGCCTCCACGCCGTCTCCCTGAGGGGTGAGGCGCCAACCTACACACGGGGTTGGACAGACGCGAAGACGTCTATTCGGTGCTCCCAGGATTCTGGGGCTAAGGTAGACACCTCATGGCGCTTGAAGCGGGGGACACCTTCGGAAGGTATGAGCTGGTGTCCTGGCTGGGCCGGGGCGGCATGGCGGAGACGTGGCATGCCCAGTTGGTGGGCGCGGCGGGTGTCACCAAGTCCGTGCTCATCAAGAAGGTCCTCCCGGAGTACGCGGACGACGAGGCCTTCATCTCCATGTTCATCAGCGAGGCGCGCATCTCCGCCACGCTGTCCCATGGCAACGTCGCGCAGGTCTTCGACTTCGGGCAGGTGGAGGGCGAGTACTTCCTCGCCATGGAGTTCGTCGACGGCAAGCCGCTCGACAAGGTGCTCAAGCGCGCGATGCGCAGCGGGCTGCCCGCGCTGCCCATCCCCGTGGCGGTCTTCATCGCCATGGAGATGTGCCGGGGGCTCCACTACGCGCACTCGCGCACGGACAGCAGCGGCAAGCCGCTGGGCATCGTCCACCGCGACATCTCTCCGGACAACGTGCTCGTCAGCTACGAGGGTCAGGTCAAGATCGTCGACTTCGGCATCGCCAAGGCGCAGTTGCTGCGCGGCTTCAAGACGGAGCCCGGCGTGGTGAAGGGCAAATACCTCTTCTTCTCCCCGGAGCAGGCGCGTGGTGAAGAGGTGGATGCGCGCACGGATGTCTGGGCCACCGGCGTCGTCCTGTATGAGTTGCTTTGCGGCCGGCTGCCCGTGGAGGGCCCGCCGCATGTCGTGATGATGAAGATTGCTCACGGCGAGATTCCACCGCTGAGCCACCCGCGGCCGGACCTGAGGTCGTGTCAATTGGAGTGGAAACGCGTCAGGCGGCGCGACGAGTTCCCTGCGGTAGCATGACGAGGTTGCCGTC
>NZ_JAIQDE010000003.1 GCF_020037015.1 Corallococcus sp. AS-1-6
CCAGCAGCGCCGAGAGCGCGAACGACGGAAGCGTGAGGCTTCTCTCGGGAGCGGCGGCTAAACCGGAAGCGGATGCCGCGTACCCCGGAGCCTGGTGGCGACCGGGATGGGGGGGCTCGTCTGGCTCATGCCATTGGTCGTGGCGGCAGCCGAGGATGCCAGTCCAAAGCGGAGCACCGCCTATCTGTTGCCTGTGTCAATCAAGGCGACTTCCAGCGGCGACAGCATGTTCAAGGTGGGGGCGGGCACAATCTGGGCGGCCACTGAACAAGTCGATATGTCCGTGACGGGGACCTATGAAGTCAGCACCACGAATGGGATTGCCACCTTCTGGGGCGCTGGCTCTGGCGAATCCGGCGATTCCCTGCCGTGGACCCTGGGCGTGACCGCGGCGGCCAGTGGCATCAGCGATGCTGACGAGTTCATTGGCCCTGGCGACGAGCACCCGATTACGAGGGCCAAGGACAGCGCCTATGCCCACTGCAAGCAGATGTGCGGGGTGTCCAGCACGCCGGATGTGAAGACGTTCTGCGAGAGCAGGATGACGTACCTCAAGGACCGGGCAGGCCAGGCGCTCTTCAGCGTGCCACCCGAGGCGTTCTGTGGGGGGCAGCAGGAGATGGCTCGGGCAGCGGAACAGGAGCCGGACCTGGGGGTGAGCATCGAGAAGAAGCTGGAGGCCGCGAAGGCATGCGATGCGCGGTGCGCCGATTATGGCCGTGAGGGGTGCACGCTCCCTGGCTGGCCCCTTGAGGATCCGGTGGGTTTTCCTACGGAGAACCTGTGTGCGGCCGGCAATCGCATGTACCTGGAGGCCGAGAGTCCCTTCGTCCGACGGTTTCCGCCCTGGAACGCCCGGCTGGGCATGAAGGTCGGGAGGGCCTCGTTCAAATACCGGGAGGCCCGCTCGCAGGGGGCGGGTGTCCTGCTCGAGCAGTCCAAGACGCCAGTCATCGGGAAGGCTGGCGCCGCCTTCTCGAGCATTCTTGCTCGCGGGCCGGTCTCCTTGACGCTGGAGGGGCTCGCCAACTACCGCTCGGAGTGGACGGCATCGAAGGAGAAGGTGAGCTGGTGCCGGCCCGAGGGCGATGTTCCCCTGGACGACGACCCCTCCACGACGGTGCCGAGCGAGGTGTGCAATGAAGCGGTCTTCAAGGGACCCGCTCATTCAAACGGAGTCCAGCTCGCGGCCTTTATCGGCGGGGTCGATGAAGCCCGCGGGAACTGGCGACTGAGCGCCGGACCGGATCTGCTGATTGGGACTGGCGAGGAGCGGTTCCTTGGGCTGTTCAGGATCAATGCCTACCTCTCGGTCGCGACGGCCTCGTCCGAGAACTACAAGGGCTTGATCCGGATCAGTCCCGCCATCGGGGTCCGGTCGCTGAAGGGGAAGGATGGTGAATTCGTGGCCTTCCTGGAGCTGGCGATCCTGGGACAGCGATTGCTGTTCTCGGACGAGTTCGATTCGCTCTGACCCTGCGAACGCGAACGGGCGATGCACGCTCTTGAAGCGCGCATCGCCCGTAGGGACTGCCTGGAAGCCGTGGAGCCCTACGCCCCCGCGTACTTGCGGCGGAACTCGTGGATCTCCGCCAGCCGGAACGTGCCCGGCTCCGGGGCAATCGCCTCCGGCGCGTCGTAGGGCAGGTTCATCAGGCGCTCGTACTCCTCCACCGACACGCGCTCGCGCTTGGCCAGCACCGTGTCCAGGTCCGCGCGGGCCATGCGCTCCGCGGCCTTCTCACCCACGACGCCGGAGTAGAACTCCGCGCAGGAGCCGCTGCCGTAGGACAAGAGGCCGATGCGCTGGCCCGCCAGCGCCGCGCCCTCCGCGTGCAACTGGCCCGCGAGCGCCAGGTACAGCGACGCCGTGTAGACGTTGCCCACCCGCGCGTTCAGCCCCAGCGACTTCGCCACCTGCGCGTCGTAGCTGGCCTGCGACTTCGCCGCCTCGTCGCGCGCCTCGGGCGTGGCCGGCCCGTTGCCCGAGTCCTCCAGGTCGCACAGCCGCACCTGCGCGTGCGCCTTGCGCGCCATCTTGCAGAAGGGCACGTGGTAGAGGATGCGCGCCAACTGCTCGCTGGGCAGCTTCGAGTCCCAGCGCACCAGCCCCTGCTCCATGGCGCGCTCGCGCCAGCCCCGGTACGCGCCGGCCATGGCGTCCAGGTAGCAGGTGATGGAGTAGTGCCCGTCCACCAGCGCCTCGCGCCGGCCCACTGGCCGCCAGAAGTCGTACACGTCCGCGGTGCTCACGCCGTTGAGCCCCACGTCCACCGCCAAGAGGTCCGGCGTCTCCGACACCAGCAGCGCCACCGCGCCGCCGCCCTGCGTGGGCTCGCCCGCCGTCTTCAGGCCGTAGCGCGCGATGTCCGTGCACACCACCAGCGCGGAGCGGCCCGCCGCCGCGCCGGAGGCGATCCACTCCACCGCCGCCATCAGGCCCGCCGTGCCGCCGTAGCACGCGTGCTGCGAGTCGAACGTGCGCATGCCGCGCGGAAGCTTCAGCAACCCGTGCACGTGCGACGCGATGGGCTTGGAGTGGTCCACGCCCGTCTCCGTGCCCACCACCAGCATGCCCAGCTTGGAGGTGTCCACGCCCTGCTGCTGGATGAGGCGCGCGGCCGCCGTGGCCGCCAGCGACACGGAGTCCTCACCGGGGTCGTTGACCGCCATCTCCTTCGCGCCCAGGCCCGCGGTGAACTTCGCCGGGTCCACGCCGCGCGCCCTCGCCAGGTCCTCGATGTCCACGTACCGCCGGGGGACCGCCACCGCCAGCGCTTCGATTCCAACCCGCTTCTTCATGGGGAACTCCTCAAGTCAAAAGGTCGCGAATCCAGTGGGCCTCACGCCGCGGGCGGCACCAGCACCAGCCGGCCCGCCACTTCCCGGTTCTCCAGGCGGAAGTGCGCGCGGCCCGCGTCCGCCAGCGCCACCTCTTCCGACACGAAGGGGCGGATGAGGCCCCGGGCCGTCAGCCGCAGCGACTCGTCCAGCTCCTCGCGTGTCGTCGCGTACGCGCCCAGGATCTCCAGCTCCTTCACGATGACCAGGCCCGGGTTGAGGTTCACCACCCCCGACTCCAGGTTGCCCACCACCACCACGCGCCCACCGGGCGCCATGGCCTTGAGCGTCTGATCAAACGTGGCGCTGCCGACGATCTCCACCGCCACGTCCACACCCTGGCCCTGCGTGCGCTTGCGCGCCTCCGAACCGAAGTCCAGGCCGCGCGACACGATCACCTCGTCCGCGCCCGCCTCCTTGAGGGCCGCCACCTTCGCCTCGCCGGAGGTGATGGCGATGACGCGCGCCCCGTCCACCTTGGCCAACTGCACGGCGGCCAGGCCCACGCCGCCGCTGGCGCCGGTGATGAGGACCGTCTCACCGGCCTTCACCTTGGCCCGCGTGCGCAGCGTGTGCACGGCGGTGCCCAGCGTGCAGCACACCGTGGCGGCCACCGCCCAGGGCAGGTCGGACGGCACGCGGCCCAGGCCCCGCACCGGGGCCACCATGAACTGCGCGTAGCCGCCCTGGAGCTCCTCGCCGAAGAAGCGGTTGTCCGTCTTGCACAGGCTGTTGCGGCCGGAGAGGCACAGCGCGCACTCGCCGCAGGACATGCGCTGCAGCGTCGCCGCGCGGTCGCCCACCTTCCAGCCCACCGTGTCCGGGCCCACCTCCACCACCTCGCCCGCGGCCTCGTGGCCCAGGATGGCGGGCACGTGCGTGCGGGGCAGGTTGCCGCGGCGGTTGATGACGTCGTGGTAGCAGACGCCGCACGCGTGGACCTTCAGCAGCACCTCGCCCTTGCCCGGCCGGGGGACCGGCACGGTCTCCAGGCGCAGGTTCTCTGCACTGCCGAACTGGCGAAGAACGACGGCTTCCATGCGGTGCCTCTTTTCCGTGTGGCTTTGAAGGTGGGGGAGCAGTGCTTTTCAGCCGCCGACGAGCGCGTCGCGCAGGTTGCGGGGGTCCAGCGCGCGGATGGCCGACACCGTGCGCGCGTCCGGAAGCGGGGTGACGGGCAGGGCGTCCGGCACCGCGAACTCGAAGCCGGTCCGCTCGGCGATGCCGTCCACCGTGGCCCAGGGGTGACGCGACAACAGCCTCGCCCCACGAGGGCTGCCCAGCTCATACGTGCCCAGGTCGGAGATGAGCCGCACCGGACGGCTGGGGTCGCGCGTGGTGGCCACCTGGACCTGGGGGACGAGGTTGCGCCGCGACTGCCGGGGCACCAGCAGCACCGGGTTCTTCACCCACTGACGCAAGGTCGCCGCGCCCGCCACGCCGGGGAACTTGGTGCGCGGCTTGTCCAGGCTGCCGGACGCCGTCATGTTGGTGCGGCCCGCCGGATCCACCTCCGCCGCGCCGAAGAAGACCGTGTCCACCCGGCCCCGCCGCGCGTGGTCGAACAGGTCCGCGATGCTCACCTCCGCGGAGCGCCCGTCCAGGTAGCGCAGGTCCTCGGACGACGGGTACAGCTCCGGCAGCGCCGGATCCAACGAGCCGACACACGCCAGGTACGTCAGCCCCGGCGCGTGCGTGGCCCGGGCCACCGCGATGGCCAGGATGACCAGCGGCGACGCCACGCCCGTGGCCACCACCGAGCCGTCCTCGATCTCCCGCGCCAGCAGCGACACCACCGTCTCCGCGGGCGTCGCGTCCACCGTCGTCGTCGTCATGCCGCGCTCCGCGTCGCGCGCAGCGACATGAGGAAGCCCTTCGCGTCGCCCGCGTCCGCCGCGGCCAGGTAGGCCGCGAGCATCGCGTCGTCATGCGGGTACTGGCCCAGGCAGCCCGTGGGCAGCGCGCCGCCGGGGGCGAGCACCACGCGCTCCACCTGGAAGGCGGGAATGGTGACGCGCGACAGCCTGGGCACGCGCTCCTCCACCGTGGCGATGATCCGCTTCGCCGCGCCCGCGACGAGCAGGTCCGTGGTGGGGTCTTCAATCAGCAGGTTGCCCTTGTCGTCCGCGGCCCGGGCGTGGATGAGCGCCACGTCCGGGTAGTACGCGGGCTCCACCGGCACGCGGCGGCCGGTGAACGGGTCCTCCACCGTGCGCGGCGCGTCCACCTCCGCCAGCTCCGACACGTCCGCGTCCGGCGCGGGGATGAACGGCAGCCCCATGGACGCCGCGCGCAGCCGCTGCACCACGCGGTAGCCGTCGTGCTCGCGCCACTCAATCTCGCCCGCCTCGATGGCCCGCTTGAGGCAGGGCAGGGGACGCACGCGGTTCTCCAGCACCAGCGCGCCGAAGGGCAGCTCCACGCGCTTCAAGCACCCGCCCGCGACCAGGAACTCCGCCGGCAGCGGGTTGGGCAGGGAGATGAGCTGCAGGCCGCGCTTCTCCTGGGCCACCAGCTCCAGCACCAGCGCCATGGGCGCGCGGCCCAGCATGAACCCCCCGGCCGCGAGCGACGCGCCGTCCGGGATGGAGGCCACCGCCTCCGGCAGGGAACTCCAACGGGCGCGGTTCACTGGGGCTCTCCTCCAGGACCGGAGCTGGAAGCGGCGCGCGGCACCATGCGCAGCGCGGGCGCGTCTTCACCGGAAGGGGCCGGGGCGCTCACGGCCGCCGCTCCGGAGGGAAAGAGCAGCTCCACCATGCCGTCGGCGATCTGCTCCTCGGTGAGGCGCCCGTCCGGCTTGAACCACTTGTAGACCCAGAGGATCATCCCCAGGAACGAGAACGCCGCCACCGTGGGGTCCACCACGCCGCGCAGGCGGCCCAGGCGGTTGGCCTCCGCGAAGGCGTCCTCCAGGAAGCGCACGTAGCGCTTCTTGCGCCGGTCGATGTACTCGCGCGCTTCACCGGTGAGCGTGGCGTGCTCGTGGAGGATGATGATGACTTCCTTGCTGCGGCCGCTCGTCACCAGGTGGATGTTCTGCCGCATGCACTGGCGCAGCCGCTCCACCGGATCCGCCACGTCCTGGACGGGCGCGAGGACCTGCTCCTCGAACACGTCCATGCCGTAGTTCATGATGGCGAAGAGCAACTGCTCCTTGTTCTGGATGTGGTGGTAGAGCCCCGCCTTGGTCATCCGGCACGCGGCGGCGATCTCCTGCATCGACGTGCCCTCGTAGCCGCGCTCGCAGATGAGCCGCGCCGCCGTCTCCAGGATGGCCCGGTACCGCTCGCCCTCGTCCGGTTTGCGCCCCGTGGGTGTCATGCGTGCCTTCCCTTGCCGGCCTGCCTGCCGCTGCCGGGTTAAGTCGACCTACCGACCGGTAGGTCACTCCACCTACCGACCGGTAGGTAGCACTCGGCGACGCGGTTCGTCAACGGGCAAGTACCGGAGGGCAGGTGGGATAAAAGCTATTGGAAACAAGGACTTGGACCCACCCAACGGGTTAGGTTGCGGGTCACCCATGCGGTCCACGCTCCTGCCCATCCTCCTCTTGTGCGCCGCGCTGGCGAGCGTGGGGGTGGGGGTCTGGACGCTCGTGAAGCGCAGCCGGACGGCGCTGGTGGAGCAGTTCGCGGGGGACCGGCAGAAGCAGTTGGACGAGGCGGTGGGCGGCGTCACGGACTCGCTGGAGGAGGTGGGCAAGAACCTGCGCTTCGCCGGGGAGCTGATGTCCCAGCCGGGGAGCCTGGCGGAGCACCGGCGGGAGCTGCGCGCGCTGCTGGAGGCGGTGGGCCAGTACAAGGCCATCGCGGCATACGACGGCGACGGCGCGGAGCGGCTCCTGCTGTTGGACCGCAAGCCGGACCCGCAGTTGTCGCGTGAAGGGCTGGTGGCGGAGATGGCCGGCACGGCGCGCCGCGCGCTCCTGCGTCCGCCGGGGGACCTCACCACGTCGCCCATCCTGGACGCGGCCAACGGCGGCTGGCTGCGCATCCTGGCCACCGCGCTGCCCGCGACGGACGGCAAGCCCGAGGGCGCGGTGGCGGTGCTGGTGGACACGGAGACGTTCTTCGCGCCGCTGCGCATCGTCACCTCGGACCTGGAGGCGCGGATGCTGCTCGTGGGCACGCACGGCCAGCCCACGCCCGCGAGCGACCCGGCCCTGGCGGAGTGGTTCGCCCGCGTGGGCCAGAAGGACGCCGGGGTGCCGGGCTTCGCGTTCCTGGTGTCCCGGCTGAAGGCCGGCGCGCGCGGCATGCTGCCCCTGTCCGAGCAGGAGGCGGAGCGGCTGGGGCTGGGGCGCGCGGAGGTGGTGGCCGTCTACACGCCCATCCGCATGCGCGGCGGCAGCCACTGGGCGGTGGCGACGCTGGTGTCCACCGCGGCGCTGCGCTCGCACGAGCAGTCGCTGGTGGTGCGGCTGTTGGGCGCGGGCGCGCTGGTGGCGTTCTTCCTGGTGACCTTCGCGGTGTACGTGGTGCTGGCGCGGCGCAGGGCGGTGGCGCTGACGGAGAGCCGCCGGCACGCGGCCCAGCTCGCCGCGCTCCATGACCGGACGCGGAAGATCTTGGACCACCTGCCCACGGGCGTCCTCGCGCTGACGGAGGACGGGCGGATCAGCGCCGTCAACCAGGCCCTGCGCTCGCGCGTGCCCGGCAACGTGACGGGCGCGCCGCTGGCGTCCGCGTTCCCCGGGGCGCCCGCGCCGGTGGTGGAGCGGCTCTCCGCGCTGGTGGCGTCCGCGCGCAAGGAGGACCGGCCGCTGAGCCTGCTGGGCGAACCGCTGGCGCTCTTCGGCGACGAGGGCACGTACAACCTGCACGCGGTGCCGCTGACCGCGGAGGACCCGAAGGAGGAGACGCGCGCGCTCCTGGTGGTGGAGGACCTGAGCGACGTGCGCGCGCTGGAGACGCAGTTGCTGCGCGCGGAGAAGCTGGCCACGGTGGGCGTGCTGGCGGCGGGCATCGCGCATGAGATCGGCACGCCGCTGGGCGTGGTGCGCGGCCGGGCGGAGTACGTGCAAAGCAAGCTGGGCGCCTCGCACCCCCAGGGGCCGGGGCTGGGCGTCATCGTCGAGCAGATCGACCGGGTGAGCCGCACGCTGCGCCAGTTGCTGGACTTCTCGCGCCTGCAGCCGGCGATGGTGCGGCCGGTGTCGCTGGGGCCGCTCGCCCGGAGCGTGCATGAGCTGTTGCGGGTGGAGGCGGAGCGGCGGCGGGTGAGCTTGAGCGTGGACGTGCCGGAGTCCGTGCCCGCGCTGGCGGCGGACGCGGATCAGCTCCAGCAGGTGCTGCTCAACCTCACGCTCAACGCGTGCGACGCGTGCAGCGAGGGCGGCGCGGTGGAGGTCTCGGCCTCCGCGCTGGCGGGCCCGGAGGAGGGCACGTGGGGCCTGGTCGCGCTCACCGTGCGCGACGACGGGTGCGGGATCCCGAAGGAGCGCCTCAACCAGGTGTTCGACCCGTTCTTCACGACGAAGAAGCGCGGGCAGGGCACGGGGCTGGGGCTGACGATGGTGGCCCACGTCGTGCGCAACCACGGCGGACGGGTGGAGCTGGAGAGCACGCCGGGGCAGGGCACCCGCGTCACCGTGCTGTGGCCGGTGGCCCGCGCCGTCCCAGAGGAACGAAATGCCGAGCGACTCGCCGTCTGACGCGCGCATCCTCGTGGTGGACGACCACGTGGAGATGGGGCGCATGCTCCAGGAGCCCCTGGCCGACGCGGGCTGGACGGTGGACCTGGCCACGGGCGGGCAGGAGGCGCTGACGCTCATCCGCTCCCGCGTGTACGACGCGGTGCTGACGGACCTGCGCATGGAGAAGGTGGACGGCCTGGACGTGCTGGACGCCGCCCGCGCGGTGGACCCGGCGCTGCCCGTGCTCTTGATGACGGCCTTCGGCGGCGTGGAGAGCGCGGTGGAGGCGATGCGCCGGGGCGCCTACCACTACTTCACCAAGCCCTTCCGCCTGGACGAGGTGCGGCTGTACCTGGGCCGCGCGCTGGAGGACCGGCGGCTGCGCGCGGAGCACCGGGCGCTGAAGCAGGCCTCGCAGGAGCGCTCCGGCCTGGGCGCGCTGGTGGGCAGGAGCGCGCCCATGCGCGGGCTGTACGAGCTCATCGACCGCGTGGCGCACGCGGCGGCCCCGGTGCTGCTCCGGGGGGAGAGCGGCAGCGGCAAGGAGCTGGTGGCCCGCGCCCTCCACGTCGAGGGCCCGCGCGCGGCCAACCCCTTCGTGGCCGTCAACTGCACCGCGCTGCCGGGGCCGCTGCTGGAGAGCGAGCTGTTCGGCCACGTGAAGGGCGCCTTCACCGGGGCCACGTCCGTGCGGCGCGGCCTGTTCGTGGAGGCGCACGGCGGCACGCTGTTCCTGGACGAGATTGGCGACATGCCCACGGAGCTCCAGGCGCGGCTCCTGCGCGTGCTGGAGGACGGCGAGGTGCGCGCGGTGGGCTCGGATGCCAGCCGCACCGTGGATGTGCGCGTGGTCGCCGCCACGCACCAGGACCTGGAGGCGCGCGTGCGGGAGGGGCGCTTCCGCGCGGACCTCTTCTACCGGCTCAACGTCGTCACGCTGCGGGTGCCTTCGCTGAAGGAGCGCCGGGAGGACATCCCCCAACTGGTGGAGCACTTCACCGCCCGCTCCCGGGCGCGCAACCCGCGCTCCCGGGTGACGTCGCTGTCACCGGAGGTGGTGGCCGCGCTGGGCGCCATGCCCTGGCCGGGCAACGTGCGCGAGCTGGAGAACCTGGTGGAGCGGCTGGTGGTGCTCGTGCCCCGGGAGACGGTGACGCTGGAGGACCTGCGGCCCCACGCGCCGGTGCTCTCGGCGGAGGAGGCCACGCCCTTCGCCCAGGCGCGGGAGGGCGTGTGGACCCTGCGCAAGCTGGAGGGGGAGTACATCCACTGGATGGTCCAGCACTGCGGCGGGAACAAGACCCGCGCCGCGGAGCTGCTGGGCATCGATGTGTCCACCATCCATCGCCGCGAGCGGGAGCGGTAGGCGCGTCACGCCAGGGGGCGTGGCAATGCGCCACGGGGGGATGGCGGATTGCCACGGTCCACGGGTGATCACTCGGTGGCCCCGGGGGACGGTGGTTCCGGCATGTCGCTTGCTGTGACGTGGGGCCGTGGCGTCCCTGCGCACAACCCGGGCCCTGCTGCTCGGTGCGGATGAGTCCCTGGCGTCGCTGCTGGCGGACGTGCTGGGCGACCTGGGCATCGCCCTGTTCCTGGACGCGGGGGACGCGGCCCGGCCGGACCTGGTGCTGGCGCACGTGGAGCGTGGGGAGGCCATCCTCCCGGTGCTGACGCACGCGCGGGTCTGCGCCGCCGCCGCGCCCGTCGTCGTCCTGCTGCCCTTCGCGGACGAGCGCCTGGTGTCCCGCGCCCTGTGTCAGGGGGCCCGGGCATGTTTCGCGCTGGGCCGCCCGCTCGATGAGCTTCGCGCCCTCCTGCGCTCGCACTTCCCTTTGCTGGAGACCACCCATGGGTGAACCGATGGCCGTCGTCACCGTGCTGCGCCCCGTTGTCCCCCTGCGTGAAGCGGAGCGCCGCCCGGTGGCTCCGGTGCCGGACGCCGGGGAGACCTCCCTCTTCCATGCGGGCCAGGTCCGCGTCACCGGCGAGCGGCTCGTCGTGGGCGGCCAGAGCTGGGCGCTGCGCGACGTGCTCCAGGTGGAGACCGCGCGCCGCACCCCGAAGGTGTGGCCCTACCTGCTCGCGGTGGGCCTGGCCGCGGCGCTGGGGCTGCCGCTGTTGTCCTGGCTGTCCGTGAGCGTGTCGGCGCTGAAGGGCGCGTACGAGGCGGGCCTGGGCCTCACCGCCCTGGGCCTCTTCGCGTCCATGGCCGCGCTGCTCGTGGTGGAGGACACCCACTACCTGGTGCTAGGGCTGCCGGGCGGCTCGCGCCGCGTCTTCGGCAGCCACGACGCCCAGCTCATCGCGCGGCTTGCGGGGACGGTGCGGGCCGCGTGTCCGCGGCGGTGAGCTGCTCGCGCACCTGGGAGACGATCTCGAAGGAGCGCAGCCGCGCCGCGTGGTCGAAGATCTGCGCGGTCACCATCAGCTCGTCGGCCCCGGTCTGCTCCAGGAGCGACTGGAGGCCTTCGCGCACGCTGTCCGGCGAGCCCACCACGGTGCACGCCAGCATGTGCTCGATCTCCGCCAGCTCCATCTCGTTGAGCTGACCATCCAGGCTGTCCACCGGCGGCAGCAGCGGGCCCGGCCGGCCCCGGCGCAGGTTGAGGAAGGCCTGGAGCAGCGACGTGAAGAGGCGCTGCCCTTCTTTGTCCGTGTCCGCGGCGAAGACGTTGACGCCGATCATCGCGTACGGCTTCTGGAGCACGTCCGACGGGCGGAACTGCGTGCGGTACAGGTGCAGCGCGCTCATCATCTGCGCGGGCGCGAAGTGCGACGCGAACGCGAAGGGCAGCCCCAGGGCCGCGGCCAGTTGCGCGCTGAAGGTGCTGGAGCCCAGGAGCCACAGCGGCACGTGCAGGCCCGCGCCCGGCACCGCGCGCACGGCCTGTCCCGGCGTGGGGTCCTTGAAGTAGTTCTGCAGCTCCACCACGTCCTGCGGGAAGCTGTCCGCGCCCCCCAGCCCCCGGCGCAGCGCGGCGGAGGTGCGCTGATCCGTCCCCGGCGCCCGGCCCAGGCCCAGGTCGATGCGGCCGGGGTAGAGCGTCTCCAGGGTGCCGAACTGCTCCGCGATGATGAGCGGCGCGTGGTTGGGCAGCATCACGCCGCCCGCGCCCACGCGGATCGTCTTCGTGCCCCCCGCCACGTACCCGATGACCACCGACGTGGCCGCGCTGGCGATGCCCGTCATGTTGTGGTGCTCGGCCAGCCAGAAGCGCTTGTAGCCCCACGCCTCCGCGTGGCGGGCCAGGTCCAGGCTGTTGCGGAGGGCGAGGCCGGCGTCGCCCCCGGAGATGACGGGGGACAGGTCGAGGACGGAGAAGGGGATCATCGGGGGGACCCTCGCGCCACGGGGGGCGGAAAAGCCCTTCGATAGCCAGCGCCCCCGGGGTTTTCACGCCATTGACGCCCCCCAGGCCCCCCGGCCCGGCAGGCAGGGGCCATGCCACCCATCAGCCGGGCTTGTCGCCGGGGGCGGGGACCGCCGCCTGAAAACCTGTCCGACAGTCGGACAGGTTTTCCGCCGGCCGCGCCCGGGGGCGGCTTCAATCGCGCGGAGGCGCCGGCTTGCGCTCCGACTTCGCCCGGACCAGCGCGGCGTGGGCGCGGGCGAGGGTGCCGTGCGGATCCTCTTCTCCCTGCACCGTCACGGCGATGGACACGCAGGCGGGCTGGGCGGGGACGTCGTGGAGCTGCTGGCGCGCGGCCTCCGCGACCACGGCGTCCGCCCCGGGCATCGCGAGCAGGAGGGTGTCCCCCGTCCAGCGCACCCCGAAGCCCGGGGGAGGACAGAGCTCCTCCGCGCGCCGGGCCAGCTCCCGCAGCGCCGTGTCGCCCGCGTCGTAGCCGCGCGCGCGGTTGATGGCGCCCAGCTCCACCAGGTCCACCAGGAGCAGGCTGATGGGCAGGCCCTCCCGGCGGCAGCGGCCAATCTCCTTGGCCAGCCGCTCCTCGCCCAAGCGCCGGGTGTCCAGCCCGGTGAGCGCGTCCTGGCGCAGGAGCCGCTCGCGCTTGCCCTTCAGGTCCGCGCCGATGCCCAGGTCCATCAGCGACAGGAGCTGCGCGACGCCCCCGGGCACCAGGAAGGGCCGCGCCACCCAGCGCACCACGCGCGGCCGGGGCCGCTCCAGCGACAGCGTCAGGTGCAGCCCGCGCGAGCTCTCCGCCGCCAGGTCCAACTGCCGCAGCGTGCCGCCGGGGTCCGCGGTCAGGCTCGCGATGTGCTGGCACAACGAATCGAAGGCCATGCCCGACAGCCGCTCCTCCGGCAGCCCCAGCAGCTCCGCCAGCGCCGCGTTGGCGGCGAAGGGCTTGCGGCCCGGCGCCACCACCAGCACCGGCGCCTCCAGGGCGCTCACCGCCTCGCGCACCAGCGCCAGCGCCGCCGCCTCGCTGAGCACCGGCTCCGCCGCGGCCTGGGGACGCGGCAGGGCGGGAGGAGGCCGTGCCCGCCCCGACGAGTGCTCCAGGTCCTCCGCCACGCGGCCCGCCAGCTCCCGCAGCGCCGCCAGGTCCTCCGGGCCCAGCATCAGCGGCCGCGTGTCGATGACGCACAGCGAGCCCAGCACGTCCCCGGTGGAGGTGATGAGCGGCGCGCCCGCGTAGCTGCCGACGATGCCGTCGCGCACCAGCGGGTTGTCCCAGAACACCGGGTGGCGCGTGGCGTCCGGCACCACCAGGGCCTCGCGGCCCTGCACCACGTGGTGGCAGAAGGCCCAGTCGCGCGGCGTGCCCCGGTCCTTGGCGAGCGCCGCGGGCAGCCCCACGTGCGCCTTGAACCACTGCTTGTCCCCCAGCACCAGCGTCAGCAGCGCGACGGGCACCCCGAAGGCCTGCGCCACCTCCGCCACCAGCTCCTGGAGCTCCTGCTCGGGCAGGTTCGGGTCCACCAGCCTCAGCGCGTCGATGCGCGCGAGCCGCCGCTTCTCCTCGTCCGCGTTGAGCTCCAGTTGGCCGTGGCCCGCGAGCTGTCCCGCGAGCGCGCGCCGCACGCCGTCGCGCATCGCCTCCGGCCCCGCGCGCCGGCTGAGCAGGGCGTGGATGCCCAGCGCGTCCTTGAGCTGCCACGCGCGCACGCGCAGCTCGTCGAACGCCGTCACCACCATCACGGCCGTGTCGCGCGCGTCCGAGCGGCCCCGCAGCCACGCCAGCAGCGCGAACCCGTCCACCCGGGGCAGCGCCAGGTCCGTCACCAGCAGCGTGGGCGCGCCGCGCTGGCGCACCAGCTCCTGGGCCTCCGCGCCATCGCGCGCCACCGCGCCCTCCAGCCCCTCTTGCTGCGTCAGCGCGAGCAGTCCCGCGGCACGATGGCGATCCGGTTCGGCGATGAGGGCGTAGCGAGGCATGGCGGTCCGCTCATGCTGCCACGCGCATCGCCGTTGCGTACCCTGGCCCTTTGTCCAAGTGAGGGCCGCCCGTCCATGGGCCGACGGTGCGAGACACTAGGGGATTTCCACGACGGACAACGTCCGCGTCAGGACCGCGGGTCCCCCGGCAGCGGGCGTGACGCCCCGGAGGCCGCCGCGCCCGGGGCCGTACCCGCGTCATGTGCCTCGGAGGGCGGAGGGGCTGGCTCGCGAGGGAACCGGCCGAACAGGCGCTTGAGGGCGCCGCTCTGCCGCTGGAGGTCGTCGGTGCGCGCCACGGCCTCCGCCAGCGTCACGAGCACCACGCCCACCCCCGCGGGCAGGAGCGGCACGACCCAGCCCGGGTCCGCCAGGAGCCAGCCCACGAACACCGTGTGCGCGGCGACGAGCAGCGCGGCCTGGGCCACCACCGCGCCCAGGCTCCGCGCGCGGCCCCTGCGCCACAGCAGCAGGCCCAGCACCAGCGACGTCTCCACCAGGCCCACGAGCTCCGCGGGCCCGGTGGCTCGCAGCACCCGGCCGGTGCGCAGGTTGTCCATCGCGAAGGCGTGGATCTCCACGCCCGGCACCGCGAGCTGGCCGGGCAGGGTGCTCTGTCCGTGCAGCCCCGTGGCGGTGACGCCCACGAACACCGTCTTCTCCCGGAGCGCCAGGTCCAGCCCCACGGAGGACGGCCCCGCGGCCAGCACGTCCGCCAGGCTCACGCGCGGCAGCCAGTCCGGCGCGGGCAGCCGCATCAGGGGCGCGCCGTCGTCGGTGGACGCCACGCGCAGCAGCGCCTCCGAACGCTCCGGCCACAGGCGCAGCGCCGTCGCCAGCGCGAGCGAGGGCCACGCCCTGCCCGCCACCCGCACCGCGTAGGGATAGCGCCGGATGACGCCGTCCGCGTCCGGCAGCACGTTCAGCGTCCCGCTGCCCCAGGCCGCCAGCCGCAGCGGGGCCAGGTTCGTGGACAGCCCCCGGGCGCCCAGCCGCAGCCGGTCCGCGTCCAGGGGCACCGGCGTCAGCGGATCTCCCGGCACGGGCACGCCGCCGGTGTCCTCCGCCAGCGCCATGCTGCCCAGGATGACGGTGCCCGCTCCGGAGAAGGCCTCCGTGAGCCGCGCGTCACCGTCCTGCGCGTACAGCCGGGCCTCCAGGTCCTGGGCCAGCGACGCGCCCGCGGGCGTGTCCGCGAGCCCCGACGCGCGCAGGCGCTCCAGCACGTCCTCGCCCAGGTCCAGCGCGTCGCGGGACTCCGGCGCGTCGAAGAGGACGTCCACCACCACCGCGTTGGGACGGTAGGCCGCCAGTGACTGGAAGGCCTTCGCCCAGGTGGCGCGCGACAGCGGCCAGCGCTCGCCCAGCGCCGCGAGCGCGCGGTCGTCCACCTCCACCAGCACCAGGTCCGCGGTGGGCGGCAGCGGCGGGAGGAGCCGGCTCACCGCGAAGTCATACAGGGCCCGCTCGCCCGGGCCCGGCGCGCCGCCCGTCACCGCCGTGCCCACCGCGAGCAGCAGGCCCACGCCCACGCCCAGCCACCGGGGCAGGGCGGGGGAGGACAGCCACGTGGACCTGGGACCGCGAGCAGGCAGCGTCATCTCACCCGGCGACGTCGAAGCTGAAGATCTTCGACGGGTAGCCTACGAAGCCGTCGGCATCCACCGCCAGCACCCGCCAGAACCACTTGCCCGCGCCCGGCGCCGCCGCGTCCACCGTGGGGTGGGCCGACTCCTGGACCTTCACGTCGCCCGCGAAGTCCGCCGTCGCCCCCAGCTCCACCCGGTACACCTTCGCGCCCGGCACGGCCTTCCACACGAGCGACGGCGCCTTCGGGTACGTGCCGCCCCGGGGCCGCTCCAGCACCGGCGCCGCCAGGAGCGCGCGGGGTGCTTCCGGCGCCTGGGCCGGCCGGGCCCGCGAACCGAAGCCCGCGTCCACGTCCACGGAGCCTGCCTCCGCGCCCAGGGCCACCTTGCCCTCCAGCGTCTCCAGGCGGCTGGTGCCGTCCTCCTGCTGGGACACGCGGAAGCGCGTGCCGCGCACGCCCGCCACCGCGCCGCGCGTGCGCACCTCGAAAGTGGAGCCCGCGCCGCCCGGCGCCGCCTGCGTCTCCACCGTGCCCTTCACCAGGTCCAAGAGCACCTTGCGCTGGCGCTCGGCGGTCAGCTCCAGCGTGCCCAGGCGCACGGCGCTCCGGGGGGACAGCAACAGGACGCTGCCGTCCGCCAGCCCCAGCTCCGCCCGGCCGGTGTCGTCCGTCGCCACGAGCTCGCCCGCGTACAGCGAGTCCCCCGCCAGCCTCGGCGTGGGCTGCCCCTCGCCGGTGCTCGCCGTCACCTGTCCGCTGGCCGTGCGCAGCCGGGCCACCGCGACCTGCGTGGGGCGCTCCACGTACGCGAGCTGCAGCCGGCCCGGCGTGTTGGCGTCGGCCGGGGGCGCCACGAAGGACACGCGCGTGCGGGGGACGCCCGCGCTCACCAGCACCTCCGCCGCGGCCTTCGCCACCGCCAGGCCCTGGCCGTCCAGCCGCTCCGCGTCCGGCAGCTTCGCGGCCACGGTGAGGCCCCGGATGGCGGGGCGCGCCTTCACGGCCTGCGCCACCTCGCGCAGGCAGGCCTCCGTCCGGGGCCCCTTCGCCTCCAGGGGCTGGCCCGTCGTGAGCCGCCCGTTGTCGAACGTCAGCCCGCCGCAGGCGCTCTCCGCCTCCGCCGCGAGCCCCGCGACAGGCGAGGCCGACAGCAGCAGCGACAGCATCAGGGGGGCGCCCGCCTTCCTCACGGCGACACTCCTTCCGCCTGGCCGGCGGTCTTCAGGACGTTGAACTCCACGCGGCGGTTGTTCTCCCGCCCCTTCGCCGTGGCGTTGGTGTCCACCGGCTTCGTCTCACCATAGCCCACCGCCTCCAGGCGCTGCGCCGCGATGCCGCCCTTCACCAGCCAGTCGCGCACGGTGTTCGCGCGCCGCTGCGACAGGTCCAGGTTCTTCGCGTCGTCGCCCTGGCTGTCCGTGTGGCCCTCCACGCGCACCCGCTCCAGCTCCGGGTGGGCGCGCAGGATGGAGGCCACCTGCGCCAGCAGCGGGAACGACCTGGGCAGGATGACGTCCTTGCCGGTGGCGAAATACACCTTGTCCAGGATGACGATGCGCGACCCCTCCAGGCGCACCTTCGACTCGCCCTTGTCCGGGCAGCCGTCCTCGTCGTTCACCCCGTTGATGACCTCCGCCTCCAGCGGGCACTGGTCGTCCGCGTCCGGGATGCCGTCCTTGTCGTTGTCCGGATCCGGGCACCCGTCCTCGTCCTCGAAGCCGTCCTTGTCCTCGGCGGCCGTGGGGCAGCGGTCCTCCGCGTCCGGGATGCCGTCGCCGTCCGTGTCCGCGGAAGCGGGCGGCAGGGCGAGCGCGGCCTGGGGCGGGGCGCCCTCCGAGGCCTGCTTCGGCTCCGGCTTCGCTTCGGGCACCGTGTCCGGGCAGCCGTCGTCGTCGCGGTAGCCGTTCACCGTCTCCGGCTCGGTGGGGCAGGTGTCGCTCACGTCGGGGATGCCGTCGTTGTCGTCATCCGGATCCAGGCATCCGTCGTCATCCTGGAAGCCGTCGAAGTCCTCGGGCCCCAGCGCGCAGGTGGGGGCCCGCGCGGCGGCCACCGGGGCAGGAGTCCCGCCCGGCGTGTAGGCCAGCCCCGCGAGCACGCGGAAGGCGGGCGTGCCGTAGCCGCGCGTGAGGCCCGGCCCGGCGCCCACGTGCGCGGCGAAGCCCCGGGCGAAGCGGTACTTCACCGCGCCCAGCAGCTCCAGGGGGAACTCCTCCGTGTCGGACTCCGACAGGCCCACCGCGCCCGCCAGCGTGGCCTGCGCGGACAGCGCCTGGGTGATGGGCACCTCCGCGCCCACGCCGAACGCGAGCTCGTTGCCCACGCGCAGGTTGCGCAGGTCCTGCGCCTTGCGGAGGTTCACGCCCACGTTGGCCAGCAGCCGCAGCGACGGCGTGGCCCACTCCCCGGCGACGCGAGGCTGGAAGGTGGGCCCGTCCGCGCCCAGGAAGTGCTCTCCACCGCCGGTGGGCAGGGTGAAGGGCGCGACCACCGCCAGGTTCAGCGCGCCCTGCTTCCAGAGCGCCAGCTTGGGCACCACGCGCAGGTCACCCAGGCCCGCCGTGCCCACGCCGTCCGCGAACTGCTCCGACACGACGCCTGCGGGCTGGGAGCCGGTGACCGTCAGCGGCAGCACCAGGCCCACCTCCAACCGGTCGAAGAGGGACACCGCGCCCATCAGGTCCAACGACACCTGCCGCTCCACGATGCGGTAGACGAACGTCTCCTCGCGCGGGTCGTAGAAGTTGAGCGGCTGGTGCGCGTAGTTGAGGGACGCGCCCACGTTCCACGTCAGGTGCGGCGCGACGCGGGCGCTGTGGACCCCGAGCACGTCGTAAGCGCCCGGCCCCGGCTTGTACTGCTGCACGTCGATGGCCTGCGACACCGACGCCTGGGCCTGCGCACGCGACGCGGCGCCCAGCGACAGGCCCACCGCCACCGTCAGCGCCAGCCCCCGGCCCGCGCCGGACCGGCGGCGGCGCCCGAGGAACGGCACGCACAGCAGGCCCAGCGCCAGCGGGAGCAGCCCCCCGGCGCCGCCCGTGGAGCAGCCACGGCCCAGCACCTGGAAGTCATCGTCCGGGTCGAGCGGGTTGGTGCCGCCCTTCACCTCGACGCCGTCGGACACGCCGCCGCCGTCCGTGTCCGCGTTGTTGGGGTCGGCCTCGTTGGCGTCGCGGATGCCGTTGGCGTTGGTGTCCTCCTCGCCGTCCGACAGCCCGTCGCCGTCCGTGTCGCTGGCCAGGGGGTCGGTGGGGTTCTGCCCGCGCACCTCGATGCCATCGCTCAGCCCGTCACCGTCCGTGTCGGCCTTGCGGCGGTCGGTCTCCGTGGGCTGGGTGACGCCGTCGTGGTTCACGTCCTCCTCGCCATCCGGCAGGCCGTCATTGTCACTGTCGGTGTCGAGCGCGTCGATGAGCCCGTCGCCATCCGTGTCGACCAGACCGTCGATGCCATCCATCAGCCCGTCGCCGTCGCTGTCCGGGTTGAAGGGGTCGAGGCCCAGCTCCAGCTCGGTGGCGTTGTCCACGCCGTCACCGTCCGCGTCCACGTCGTCGGCGGCGTTGAGCGGGTTCGTCTCGCCCGGGTCCACCTTGCCGTTGTGGTTCTTGTCCTCGAAGCCATCCCAGACGCCGCCGTTGTCGGTGTCGACCTTGAGCGGGTCGGTGGTGGTGGCGGGGTCCGCGTCCGCGACGAAGCGGGCCGGGTCGGTGCCGGTGCCCTGGGGCGCGGTGAGGCCCAGCTCCAGGCCGTCGGTCAGCCCGTCGCCATCGGAGTCGGCGAGGGTGGGGTCGGTCTCCGTGTCCTGGGTGATGCCGTCGTGGTTGGCGTCCTCGTTGCCGTCGAGCAGGCCGTCGTCGTCGGAGTCGTCATCCAGCGGGTCGGTGCGGCCGGAGCGGACCTCCACGCCGTCGGAGAGGCCGTCGCCATCCGTGTCGGCGTTGCGCGGGTCGGTGCCGTGCTGGGCCTCCTCCGCGTCGGTGAGGCCGTCGTTGTCGGCGTCGTCGGTCGCGGACCAGGACCAGGTGGCGGGGGTGGCGTCCACGTTGCCCGCCGCGTCCGTGGCGCGCACGGCGAGGGTGTGGGGCCCGGCCGTCACGGTGAAGAGCGCCGGATCCGAGCACGCCGTGAACGGACCGTCATCCAGGCTGCACGCATAGGTGACGCCCGCCTCGTTGGAGTCCAGGTCGAACGTGGCCGGGTTCGGCGCGTCGTTCGCGACCGGGCCCGAGCGGATGAAGGTGTCCGGCGCGGTGGTGTCCACGGTCCACGTGAAGGTGGCGGCCGTGGGGTCCACGTTGCCGGCCGCATCCACCGCGCGCACCTGCACGGTGTACGTGCCGTCCGCGAGGTCCGTGCGCGCCTGGGGGCTGGTGCATGGGACGAAGGTCCCCGTGTCGAAGCGGCACTCGAAGGTTGCGGTGGACTCGTTCGAGGTGAACTCGAAGGAGGCGTCGCGGCTCGAGGTGACGGCGGGGACGGACGCGGTGAGGGCCGTGTCCGGCGCCACCAGGTCCACGTTGAAGGAGGCGCTCGTGGACGGGCTGACGTTGCCGGCCGCGTCCACGGCGACGACGCTGACGGTGTGCGCGCCGGTGTCCAGCACCGGGCCCGCGGTGAAGGTCCACGCGCCGGTGCCGGAGGCCACGGTCGTGCCCACGAAGACGCCATCCACCGTCACGCGCACGGTGGCGCCAGCCTCCGCGGTGCCGGCGTAGGACACCGCGCCCGTGTTGAAGAGGGCGCCGTTCGCGGGCGAGGTGATGGCCGGGGCCTCGGGGATGCCCAGGTCCACCGTCCACGTGTACTCGGCCGGGGTCGGGTCGGCGTTGCCCGCCGCGTCCACGGCGCGCACGGCGAGGGTGTGCTCGCCTTCGGAGAGGTTGTCGAGCGTGAAGGGGCTGTCGCAGGCGCTGAACGCCGCGTCATCCACGCTGCACTCGTAGCCGATGCCGCCGCCGGTCGAGCTGAACTCGAACGTGGCGCTCGCGCTGTTCGAGGGCTGGGCGGGGCCCGACTCGATGGTGGTGTCCGGCGCGTCCGTGTCGATGATGAAGGTGAGCGACACGGGCGGGCTGGTGTTGCCCGCGGCGTCCGTGCTGGTGGCGCTCAGCGTGTGCGAGCCATCCGCGAGCGTGGCCTGCACCGGGTAGCTCCATTCCCCCTGCGCGTTGACGAGCACGGGGCCCAGCGGCGCGCCGTTGTCGAGCACCAGGTACACGGTGCTGCCCGGCTCGGCGGTGCCGGTGATGACGGGCGACGCGGAGGTGAGCACCTCGCCGCTGGTGGGCTGGAGGACGATGGGCGCGTCGGGGGGCGTGAGGTCCACGGTCCAGGTGGAGCTGGCGGGCGTGGGGTCCAGGTTGCCGGCCGTGTCGACGGCGGCGACGGTGAAGGTGTGCGGGCCCTCGTCCAGGCCGGTCGCCGTGTACGGCGAGGCGCACGCCACGCTGGTCGCGTCCAGGGTGCAGACGAAGCCGGCGACGTCCGCGTCCGTGCCCTGGAAGGTGAACGTGGCGGACGGGCTGTTGCTCGCGACCGGGGGCCGCGAGGTGATGACGGTGTCGGGCGGCACCGAGTCCACGGTGAACGTCAGTTGGGACGCGTCGCTGACATTGCCCGCCGCGTCCGTCGCGGTGGCGGTGACGGTGAGGGTGCCCTGGGGCAGGTCGGTGGCGGGCGTGAAGCTCCAGTGGCCGGTGCCATCCACGGTCAGCGGACCGTAGGAGGTACCGCCGATGACCAGCGTCACCTGCGAGCCGGCGTCGGCGGTGCCGGTGATGGCGGGCCGCGCGGTGGTGACGGTCGCGTTCAGGGCCGGCGCGGTGAAGACCGGCGCGTCCGGCGCGGTGGTGTCCACGCTGAAGGTGGAGGTGGCGACGGGGCTGTTGTTGCCGGCGGCGTCCTGGGCGACGGCCGTGACGGTGTGGCCACCGTCCGCGAGCGCGGGCCCGGGCGTGATGCTCCATTCGCCGGAGCCGTTGGTGGTGACGGTGCCCAGCGGAGTGCCGTCCACCGTCACCGTGACGCGGCTGCCGGGCTCGGCCGTGCCGCTGTACGTGGCGGGGGGCGCGGCCAGCACCGAGCCATTCATCGGTGTGGCGATGACCGGCGCGTCGGGCGCGCTGGCGTCGACGGTGAAGGACACGGTGCGAGCCGGGCTGGTGTTGCCCACCGCGTCGCGGGCCGTGACGGACACGGTGTGCGGGCCGTCCGTGAGCGTGGAGGACGTGCAGGACCACGCGCCGCTGGAGTCAGCCGTCGTGGTGCAAAGCACGGTGGTGCCTTCGCGCACGGTGACGGTGCTGTTGGCTTCGGCCGTGCCGGTGATGACAGGCGTCGACGTGGCGAGCTGCTGACCGGCCGTGGGCGCCGTGACGACCGGAGCCGCCGGGGCGGTGGTGTCCACGCTGAAGGGAACGGCCGTGCTGGCCGGGCCGGTGTTGCCAGCCGCGTCGCGGGCCGTGGCGGTGATGCTGTGCGAGCCGTCCGCAAGCGTCGACGAGGTGCAGGACCACGCGCCGGAGCCATTGGCCGTGGCGGTGCAGAGCACGGTGGTGCCCTCGCGAACAGTGACGGTGCTATTGGCCTCCGCCGTACCGGAGAGGACCGGCGTCTGGGTGGTCAGGGTCTGACCGGCCGTGGGCGCCGTGACGACCGGAGCCGCCGGAGCGACCGTGTCCACGGTGAAGGGAACGGCCGCGCTGGCAGGGCCGGTGTTGCCCGCGGCATCCCGCGCCGTGGCGGTGATGGTGTGCGCCCCCTGGGCGAGGGTGGAGGACGTGCAGGACCAGGCGCCGGAGGCATTGGCCGTGGCGGTGCAGAGCACGGTGGTGCCTTCGCGCACGGTCACGGTGCTGTTCGCCTCGGCCGTGCCGGAGAGGACCGGCGTCTGAGAGCCCACGGACTGGTTCGCGGTGGGAGACGCGATGACGGGGGCCACCGGAGCGACCGTGTCCACGGTGAAGGGGACCGCGGTGCTGGCCGGGCCGGTGTTGCCCGCCGCGTCCCGAGCGGTCGCGGTGATGCTGTGCGCGCCTTCCGCGAGCGTGGAGGACGTACAGGTCCAGGCGCCGGAGGCATTGGCCGTCGTCGTGCACAGCACCGTCGTACCCTCGCGCACGGTCACGGTGCTGTTGGCCTCCGCGGTGCCACTGAGCACCGGCGTCTGCGTGGCCACCGTCTGGTTGGCCGTGGGCGCGGTGACGACCGGCGCGGCCGGCGCCACGGAGTCCACCGTGAAGGGAACGGCCGTGCTGGCCGGGCCGGTGTTGCCCGCGGCGTCCCGCGCGGTGGCGGAAACCGTATGCGCGCCCTCCGCGAGCGTGGAGGACGTGCAGGACCAGGCCCCGGAGGCATTGGCCGTCGTCGTGCACAGCACGGTGGTGCCCTCACGCACGGTGACGGTGCTGTTCGCCTCCGCCGTGCCGGAGAAGACCGGCGTCTTCGTGGCCACCGTCTGGTTCGCGGTGGGGGCCGTCACCACCGGCGCGGCCGGAGCCACCGTGTCCACCGTGAACGTGGTCGTGCTGGCCGGGCCGGTGTTGCCCGCCGCGTCGGTGGCGGTGACGGTCGCCGTCTGGGGGCCCTGGGGCAGCGTCGTGGCCGACACGCAGGACCAGGCGCCGGAGGCATTGGCCGTCGCGGTGCAGACGGTGACGCCGCCCACCACCACGGTGATGGTGCTCCCGGCCTCCGCGAAGCCGCTGAACGTGGGCGTCGTGCTGCCCACCGCCGCGCCGCTCGCGGGCGCGACGATGACCGGCGCTGGCGGAGCCGTCACGTCCACCACGAACGTGCGCCCGGCGGACGCGGGGCCGGTGTTGCCCACCGCGTCCTGCGCCGTCGCCGTCACCGTGTGCGAGCCGGACCCCAGCGTCACAGTGGACGCGCAGCTCCAGGCGCCCGTCACGGCGTTGGCCGTGGTGGTGCACAACACCGTGGTGCCCTCGCGCACCGTGACGGTGCTGCCCGCCTCCGCGGTGCCCGTGAACGTCGGCGTCGCCGTGTTGAGCTGCGCGTTCTGCGCGGGCGTGGAGATGACCGGGGCCACCGGCGCCGTCGTGTCCACGTTGAACCCCACGGACGTCGTGGGGCTGAGGTTGCCGCTGGAGTCCGCCGCCTGCGCGGTCACCGTGTGCGCGCCGTCCGGGAGCGGCACGGAGGGGGTGCAGCTCCAGTTGCCGGACGCGTTCACCGTCGCCGTGCACAGGACGGTGGTGCCCTCGCGCACCGTGACGGTGTTGCCCGCCTCCGCGGTGCCGCTGAACGTGGGCGTGCCCGTCGCCAGCGTGGAGCCCGCCGTGGGCGCCACCACCGTGGGCGCGGGAGGCGCTCCCACCGGCGTCGTCGTGGGGCCGGTCCCCACCGGGGGCGAGGACGGGAACGTCGTCTCCGGCGCTCCCTGCTGCCCGGTGCTGCGCACGATGGCCTGGTTGTCGATGCTCCCCGAGGTCCCCGCGTTGATGGTCACCCGGAACACGATGGTCGTGCTCTCGCCGATGTTGATGACGCCGCCCTGCGTGGCGGTGGCGCCCGTGCCCAGGCGCACCGTGAGGCGGCGGTTCACCGCGTCGTAGTCGCCCTGGTCGTCACCCGTCGCGTCCGTCTTCGCGCCCGTGTTGGCGCCGGTCGTCACCCGCAGCGAGCCCGGCACATAGGTGACGTTCGAGGGCAGGTTGTCCGTGAGCACCGTGAGGATGCCGGAGTCATCCCCCGTGTTCGTCGTCTGCACCGTGTACTCCAGCACGTCGCCGCCGCGCAGGCTGCCGTCCGGCCGAGGCGACACCGCGGCCACGCTCTTCACCGTCTGGATGAAGTCCGGCTTCTGCGTGGAGATGGACGTGATGAACGCGCCCAGCAGGTACTGATCCGCCGTGGAGGTGGCGGACACCGTGGCGGACGTCTGGCCCGCGGAGACGCGCGAGGTGATGTCCACCACGTCCAGGTCCAGGCCCTCGGTGGTGCCGGGCGTGCCGGCGAAGCGAGGCAGGTCCCCTTCGTTGTTCTGCGCCACGCCCAGCCGGCTGCGCGTGCCGTTGAAGAAGTTGTTCACCGGGTTCTGCGCGTCGGTCAGGGCCACGCCGTTGAAGTTCAGCGCGTCGCCCGTGAACGAGTTCTCGCCCTCATAGGCGATGACGCCCAGCTTCGCCGTGTAGCCGGAGGCGGGCACCAGGAAGCCGGACAGGGTGGCCGTCGCGCTCACGCCGTTGCTCACCGTGTCCAGCCCGTCGAAGAGGGTGAGGTTGCGCAGGGGCTCGCTGGCCAGCCGGTAGAAGACGACCATCGCCCAGCCGGAGTAGGGGAAGGTGTCGTTGACGTTGCGGAAGTCCAGCGCGTCCGCGCCCGCGAGCAGGTACGCGCCCGTGCCGCGCTGCTGCACCAGCGCCGTCACGTCCGCCGTGGACTGATAGGCGTAGTTGCTGCCGCTCGTGTAGCCCTTGCTGGAGTCCGCGGTGACGCTCGTGGAGAACGCGCCCGTGCCCACCCGCGACAGCGTCACGGACGTGCCCGGCTGCAGGGTGCCCGTGCGGCTCGCCACCGAGCGCACCGCGCCCCAGTACAGCCGCGCGTACGTCACCACCGCGCCCGCGGGCAGCACCAGCACCGCCTGGCTCTTCGAATCCGCGGGCGCCACCGACGTGTCCGCGAACGCCGTGAGGCCGTCGGTGCTCCAGTGCACGTCGGACGCCTGGTCGGTGGTGTTGGTGCCGCAGGCCCCCACCGTCCCGGTCAACGGCGCAGGCGTGCCGGAGCGGCACTCCTGCGACAGCGTGTTGCCGAACAGCACGAAGTCGCCCCGCTGATCCACCTGGTAGCGCAGCGCCGGAGCGGCGGAGGCCCCCTGGGGAAGGAGCGCCAGGAGCACCAGGCACGACAACATCCAGGCACGCGCGAAGGGGGCGGTGAGCCGGCCGGAAGCGAGGGGGAGGTCGTTGGGGGTGGGGTCCATGGAGCTCCGTCGGTCCGGCGGCGGGGGTGTGCGGGAACCCGCTCCCGCCGTATGTCCTGGCGCTCGTGCGGGCGGGTTCAGGTGCTGGGGGAGCACCGAATCGGCGGTGGGCGGCGGTGGGGGCACGAAGCAATGCAAAGCAAGGCCAGGGCCAGGGCTGCCGGACGAGCACGGCCGAATTCTTTCGAGTGTTTGGAATAGGTGACGCGCTCGCACGGAGCGAGTTGTCCAGCTTGCGGATCCACTTTCCAGAATCCGGATCCGCCCCCACGCGAGTCCCGGTGCGTCACTCCGGGGCGCGGAGCAATCGCGCGCACGCGTGTGGCGGTGTCATGGCAAGGGTGACCCGGACACCGAGTGGATCCGCGCGATGCGCTTGTCAGGGGGAGGAAGGGCTGGCGACCGCGCGTCCTGCTAGCGCGGAGCTTCCAGCAGATGCGAGACGTGCTCCGCCAGGTCCGGCAGCGGCTGGGGCTTGCTCAGCACCAGGTCCACGCCCAGCGCCTGCGCGCGCGTCCCCAGGTCCGGCGTCGCGAACGCCGTCAGCAGCACCATGCGCGTGGCGGGGGAGGACTCGCGCAGCCGCTTCGCGATGACGAGCCCTTCCTCGGACTGCGTCCCGCTCAGGCGCAGGTCGCTGATGACCAGGTCGTACCGGCCGCGCTTCACGCGCTCCAGGGCCTCGTCCAGGTCCGTGGCCGAGTCGACCTCGTATCCGGCGCTGGAGAAGAAGCGGCCCAGGACCCAGCACAGGACCGTTTCATCATCGACGATCAGCAGGTTCCGGGGCACACGAGGACGCATGAGCAAGGGAGAGGCCAGGGCCCCGGGAATAAATCGATGAAGTCGTTACAGCCACTTGGCCCGCCCGAAACCCGGACTCCGCGCGCGTTTGTCCAGCTTGCGGATCCATTTTCCGGAATCCGGACTGAAACAGACAAGGGCGGCAGCCCGGATTTTCAGCGCATGGGGATGGGCTGGGGCTGGTCCTCGTTGGCCGCGGCGGGGATGAGCGCGGACAGGTGGAGGATGAGCACCGGCATCAACTGCGGCTTGGGCAGCAGCTTGGTGATGCCGCTCGCCCACGCCGAGTGCCGGACCTCGTCCAGGGGCAGCGCCGTCATCAGCAGGATGGGGAGGTGCGAGTCGTGCAGGCGCAGGTCGCGAGCGAACCGCAGCCCTTCCTCCATGCCGGGCCGGCCGAAGGGATGGTCGATGAGGACCGCGTCGAACAGGTTCGTGTCCAGCAGGCCTCGCGCCTGGGAATCCGTGCGAGCGGTGAGGACGGTGAAGCCCGCGGCCGTCAGGTGACGCGCCGTCGCCCCACGAACCGGGGGCTTCGAATCGAGGAGGAGGATTTTACCGTGCATGCACAACAACAGTGCAGCGGTTGTGCCACGCAGGGCGTCATCCTCCAATCCCAATCATTGCAAGGGATTGAGTGGAGGGAGGCGCTGTGGGGGACGGCCCCTTTCCAGTTCCTGGACCGGTCTCCGGATTCTGGACGGAAAAGCGCTACCCTGTCGCGGAATGCCCGAGCCCGTGAAGGATGAAGCGCTGCACCTCCTGCTCGCGCGCGCGGATGACCGCCGGCCCGTGCTGGAGGACGGCCTCCCCGCGGACTCCACCCGGGATGCGCCCAGGCCCGCGCCGCTTCCCCGCCGCGCCGAGGGGATGACGCTGGAGCGCCCCGACGCGAACCCCAATGACCTGCCCGCGCAGCGCTGGGGTGTCATCGCGCCGCTGGGCGCGACGGGCGATGCCCTGCTTCGCGCCATCGAGCCGCTCCTCCAGCACCGCGAGCAGGAGCAGGGCGCGCCGGTGATGCGCTACCGCGTCCCTCCCGGCATGGACGCGGGCGCGGCGGTGCGCTGGAAGGAGACGGTGCACCGGGCCGAGGACGTCCCCGAGGAGGAGCGCCCCAGGTACCTGCTGTTGCTCGGGGACCTGCCCGACGTATCCATGGAGTTGCAGCACGTGCTCGCGCATGGCGCGTTCGTGGGGCGGCTTCACGTGGGGCTGCCCGACGGTGCACCGGACCTCGCGGGCTACACGTCCTATGCGGAGAAGGTGAGCGCGGCCGAGAGGCGGGGCGCGCCGCCGGAGGCCCCCGACATGCTCCTTTACACGGCGCGGGACGGGACGACGGCGACGAGCTCGGGCCACCAACTGCTGGTGGAGCCCTGCCGGCAGGTGATGGAGACGCGGTGGAAGCAGAAGCGGCCCGCGTTGAAGGTCCACGAGATTCCCTATGACTGGGCGGACCCCGACACGCTCCTGGAGGCCGCGGCCGGTGCGCGCTCGGCGGTGATGCTCACGGTGGCGCACGGGCTGGGGCGGCCCTCGAAGGGGTGGGCGTCTCCCCAGGAGCAGCGGGCGCTGCAGGGCGCGCTGACGCTGGGCGGAGGCCCGCCGCTCACGGGAGCGCTGCTGCGGGACACACCCTTCCTCCCTGGGGGCATGTGGTTCAGCGTGGCGTGCTTCGGCGCGGCGACCCCTCCGGACAGCGCGTTCCATGCATGGCTCGCGCAGCTCGCCGCGGCGGGCGGGTTCTCGGGGCGTCCTGACTCCGTGCTGCACAGCCTGCCCAGGGCAGGGGAGCGGCCCTTCGTGGCGGCGCTGCCCCAGGCCCTGCTGGCGAACCCGCGCGGCCCGCTGGGCATCATCGGCCACAGTGACCTCGCGTGGACGCTCGGGTTCCTGGACTCGGAGGACATGACGCGCGGCCGCGCGTCGCGTGTGCTCTCCGCGCTCCAGATTTTGTCCAATGGCAGCCGCGCGGGCGTCGCCCTGGACGCGTTGATGAGCGCGTACCGGGGAGTCAACGACGCGCTGCTGGCGGGCTACCGGGCGCGGCAGGACGCGCAGGTGTATGGCATTCCGGATCCGGTCGACCCGAAGCGACAGGGTTATCAGTGGATGCAGCGCAATGACTTGCGCGGCTATGTGTTGCTTGGAGACCCCGCCGCGAGGCTTTCAGGGCAGCAGCCGTAGCGCCGGGGGCGGCGTCACGCGCGGATCCCGTCCCTGGACCCGCTCACATTCCGCATAGGCGCTCCGTGCCTGCTCCTCGCTTTCGTCCAGGTAGCTGCGACGGACGTCCGGAGGAAGGCAGTCCTTGTTGACGGCCCGGAGCCGGCGCTGGAGCGCCGGAACGTCCAGGGGCCAGAGCTGCGCCTGTTCATCGAAGCAGACCGTCAGGACCTGCGGTCCGGTCGGATTGAACTCGGCGGAGGTGACTCCCCACTCACAGCCCTGGATCACCACGGGCAGTCCCGTTCCGTCCACCCTCCACACCCGCGCGGTCCTGTCGCTCGATGTCGTCACCACCCAACGGCCATCCGGGCTGAAGCTGGCGGAGAGGACGTCCCCCCCATGCCCCTTGAGCACCACGGGAGTGCCCGTTCCGTCCGCCTTCCACACCCGCGCACTCCTGTCCGCGGACGCTGTCACCACCCACTGGCCATCCCGGCTGAAGCGGGCGGAAGAGACGTCCCCCTCATGCCCCTTGAGCACCACGGGGGTGCCCGTTCCGTCCGCTTTCCACACCCGCGCGGTCGCGTCCGCGGACGCCGTCACCACCCACTGGCCATCGAGGCTGAACTCGGCCGAACGGATGTCCCCTCCATGGCCCACGAGCACCACGGGCGTGCCCGTCCCATCCGCCCTCAGCACCTTCAGGGTCCGGCCCGACGCGGTGACCACCCACTGACCGTCGCGGCTGAACCGGGCCAGGCGCGCCGGGTCGGACCCCAGTGCCCGCGATGTCCCGCTCCCGTCCGCCCTCCACACCCGGGGCACGCCTCCGTACTGGAGCGTGGTCAGCACCGACTGACCCTCCGGACTGAACTCCGCCGAGGCGATGGGCTTGAGCAGCTCTCCCTTCAGCACCACCGGAGCGCCCGTTCCATCCGCTCGCCACACCCGCGCATTCCCGTTCTCGGAGGTCGTCACCACCCAGCGGCCATCCGGGCTGAAGGCGGCCGACGAAACAGGGCCGTCGCGCCCGTCGAGCACGACAGGGGCTCCCGTCCCCTCCGTGCGCCAGACGCGCGCCGCTCCGTCGGCGCCCGCCGCGACGACGTGCTGTCCATCCGGGCTGAACGCCGCGGTCTGGATCCCGCCGGCCGTCCTGCCCGAGTCCTGGAACACAACGGGAAGCTCCGGCCCGCCTGCCTTCCAGACCCGGAGGGCGCCATCCGTGGACGCGGTGAGGATCCGCTGCCCGTCCGGGCTGAACCGCGCTTCCTCGACCGAGCCCTGGTGCCCCTTGAGCACCAGGGGCGCGCCTCTTCCATCCGCCCTCCGCACCCTCGCGGTCCTGTCCAGGGACGCGGTCACCACCCACTGGCCGTCCGGGCTGAACCCCGCGGACATGACGGGGTCCACATGCCCTCCGAGCACGACGGGCGTGCCCGTTCCATCCGCCTTCCACACCCGCGCCGTCTTGTCCGCCGAAGCCGTCACCACCCACAGGCCATCGGGGCTGAACGTGGCGGAGAACACGATCCCCTCATGTCCCTTGAGCACCACGGGCGAGCCCTTCCCATCCGCCCGCCACACCCGCGCCGTCCTGTCCTCGGAAGCCGTCACCACCTATTGCCCATCCGGGCTGAACTCGGCCGAGGAGACGGGCTTGGTGTGTCCCTTGAGCACGACGGGCGAGCCCTTCCCATCCGCCCGCCACACCCGCGCCGTCCCATCCCACGACGCGGTCACCACGCGCCGCCCGTCCGGACTGAAGCGCGCCGCCAGGACCGATGCCTCGTGCCCGGCGAGCCGTAGGGGCTCTCCGATTCCATCCGCCCGCCGCACCTGCGCGCTCATGTCCGCGGAAGCCGTCACCAGCCACTGGCCATCCGGACTGAAGGCCGCCGAGTGGACGGTGTCCTCGTACCCCCGGAGCACCCTGGGTTTGCCCGTCCCATCCGTCCGCCACACCCGGACGGTGGCGTCCTGGGACGCCGTGGCAACCCATTGCCCGTCCGGGCTGAACTCGATGGAGCTGATGAAGCCCAGATGGCCCTTCAGCGCCACGGGCGTGCCCGTCCCGTCCACGCGCCACACCCACGCCAGTCCCTCCGGCGAAGACGCCGCCACATGCTGGCCGTCCGGACTGAAGGCCGCGTGGTGCAGGGGGGCCGTTCCCTGGAACGTCACCTCCGGGAGGGGTTCCTTCAAGAAGTCATGCGCCAACTGCGTCCACCAGCGCGCCTGCTCGGGTTCGGGCACTTCGAGCAGCAGCTTCGTGGCCATCGCGGTGTAGCCGCGGCCCTGCAGGTCGCGAGCCCCCGTCATCAACGCCAGTCCCCGCGCGTCTCGCGCCTGCTTGACGGCTTCCTGCTTCGCGCGCTCCGCGTCCTTCGTCGCCTGCTCCGCATGGCCCTGTTCCTTCAAGGCCCAGGCGAGCAGCAGGGTCATCAACACCGCCACGCCCGCCGCCACGGACGCCAGGACGATGAGCCTGCGCCGCTCGGCCGCTTCACGCCGGCGCTGTCGCTGCGCGGACTCCCGCTCGATGCGCTGCTGCTTGAGCTCGAAGACCTTGCGCGCGAGCCAGTCGTGTCCCAGCTCGAAGTACCGGCTGCCCTGGTGCTGCTCCGCGTGCAGCACCGCCGCCGCCTCCAGGTGTGTCAGCACCTCGTCCGCGTGCTCGGGTGGCAGCTCGGCGCGAGCCTCCTGCTCCGTCAGCAGGGTCCGGCTGCCGTCGCTCGCGATGAGGTGCTGCTCCAGCAACCGGCGCGCCGCCCGCTTCTTGTCGGAGCCGAGCGCGTCCAGCGTCGCCTCCAGGTAGCGGTGCACCATCGGCTCCGCGGCGACAGGCTCCACGGCCTGGCCCCGCGCCCGCTCGTCCCACAGCGCCCGGCAGACGATCTGCGCGAACGCGGCCTGCACCTCGGCGTCATCGTCCTGTTCGCCCTGGCCCGCCATGCGCACCTGCCGCATCAGCGCGCGCACCTCCTGCTCGGACCAGGGCTGCGAGGGCAGGCCCTTCTCGGTGGCCAGCCGGCACGACACCTTCACCATCTCGCCCACGGTGAGCGGCCCCAGCCGGAAGCCCTGCTCCAGCAGCTCGCGCCGGCCCCGCACGCGGTCCCGGAAGCGCCCCAGGTAGTCCTCGCGCATCGCCAGCACGAGCTGCAGCCCGCGCACCGGCTTGCGCGCCAGCGCGTCCAGCCCCTTCAGCAGCGCGCCCGTGGCCTCGATGTCGCGCCCCGGCAGGAAGAGCTGCTCCAACTGGTCCAGGTAGATGAGGACCGGCCGGTCGGAGCGCTGCGACGCGAGCTCCAGCGCCGCGTCCAGCGCCTGCGCCGTCCCCGCCTGCTCCGGCGGCGGCCCCAGCTCCAGCTCCGCGTGCATCGTGCGCACGAGCCGCGCCAGCGGAGCCTCCCCCGCGAGCCACCCGTCGATGCGCACCGTGCGGAACTCGTGCGCCTCCTCCAGCAGCGGAATCACGCCGGCCTGCATCACCGACGACTTCCCCGCGCCGGACGGACCGAAGAGGGTGAGGCACGGGTGCGCGAGGATGCGGTTCACCAGCCGCTGGGTCACGGTCTCGCGGCCGAAGAAGCGCTCGCGGTCCGCCGCGCGGTAGGGCTGCGGACCGAGGAAGGGGTTCACCGGGCTGCTCATCGCGAACCTCCCGGCGTCCCCGTGCCGAGGGACCCGGCCACGGCGTCCGCATCCGCCTGCACCACCTGGATGCCCGCGCCCGCGGGCAGGCCCCGGCCCGACCTCCACGACTCCGCCTCATGCACCCCGGGCTCCAGCAGCACCAGGCTCTTGCGAGGGAGCGGCCGGCGTCCGAACAGCCGCGACAGCAGCATGCGGTGGTGCCACGCCAGCAATGACAGTCCGACGAGCAGCGCGGGCCGGCTGTCCAGGGTCCCCAGGATGGCGTCCGCCAGGTCCGGCGGGAGGACGGACTCCAGGTCCCGCACGCCGTGCAGGTAGTCGTCCTCCGTGAGCAGGGGCGTTTCGAAGACGCGGTCCGGCAGGTAGCCCCGGTACAGCCTCACCAGCGCCACGTCGCGCGACGGATCGAAGTCCAGGGGCAGCGCGTCGAGCGGCTCCCAGCCCTGGCCCGGCAGGCGCCGCCGGATCAGCGCGGAGCCCTCGTCGGGCGACGAGGGCTGGATGACATACAGCGGCAGCTCCGGCCGGTGCCGCGCGAGCGCCTGTTCCAGCACGGGCATGCGCAGCAGCGTGATGTGCACGCCGGGCCCCAGCCGCCGCGCGAGCGCCTCCACCAGCGGCAGCGTGGGCGTCGCATCCCGGAACACCTCCTGGAAGTGCGAGTCCAGCGTCTTGGGGCCGAAGCGCAGCGTGAACCGCTGCGCCAGCGCGCTCATCGGCAGGGCGTCCGGCACGGCCCACGGCGTGCCCCGCATCCGGCCGTGCAGGAGCTCCCGGAGGTCCTCGTCCGTGGTGCCTCCGTGGTCGCCCAGCACCAGGGAGAAGGGACGTGAGACCAGGTCCATCAACCCGCGCAGGGACGGATCCTCTCCGCGCACCGGTTCGGCCTGCACGGGGGCGCGGGGCGCGGGCTTCGCGCGAGCGGGGCGGAAGGAGAAGAGGGTGGTGTCACTGCCACGCAGGTACAGCACGGGGGAGAAGGCCTCGGCGCTCTCGCTGAACTCCGTCAGCACCGTGCTGCGCGCGTCGTGGAGGCAGCGGGCCACGTCGCCCCGGTGCCGGGTGTCCCCCACCAACGCGCGGTAGAAGGCCCGCGAGCACGCGCGCGCCACGTCTGTCTTCACCGGCCACAGGTGCGCCACCACCGCGTCCGCGCCGCCCTGCGCGAGCAGCTCCGCCGCGCTCGTCAGCGTCCCCGGTTGAGCGCCCTGACAGGCTTCGAGCACCACCAGTCGCAGGTCGCCCCGGAAGGCTCCCGCCAGCTCCTTCGCCAGCAGCTCCACGGGAAGCCCCGCGGACGCGCCGTCCGCGTCCGTGAGTTGCAGGACCGGGGCTCCCCGCGCGTCCACGCCGCCATGCCCGATGAAGTGCAGGATGTGCGGCGAGGGCTCCGAGCGGAGCCGGTCGATGACGTAGTCGCGCCGCGAGCGGGGCCCCACGAGCGGCTGCATCCACTCCAGCGCCCCGGAGTCGATGGCCGGCTGGAGCATGGCGCGCAGGCGGTCCGGTGCCTCTTCGTCCAGCGGCGAGACGACGAGCAGCCGCACGGCCCCGGTGACCTCGCGAGGAAGCCAGGGCTTCGTGGACTGCACCCCGCGCACGATGCACAGCTCCGGCGAGATGCCGAGGAAGTCGAGCGGCCCGGACTGTCCACAGAGCGCCTCCCAGGGAAGCGCCTGGAGCTCCCGGTCCCGAGGCAGGAGCCGCAGCAGCAGCGGCCTCTGGCTCCCGGTGTTGCGCGACACGCCGCGCAGCTCGAGCAGCACCTCCTGGAGCCCCTCGCGGAAGAGGGCGGAGTGCAGCGCCCGCGCCTGCTCGGGAGACTCCAGGGGCACCCCGCGCACGGCCGCGTCCCGCACCCACTCGCCAAAGCGGAGGAGGGCTTCGCGCGAGTGCCCCAACCTGTGGGGCGCGGGCTGTTGGCCGCCGCTGCCCCGCGCCGTGGCGCTGACCTCATCGCCCGCCAGCGCGAGGTCGACCTCCAGCCAGAATGCGGGCGCCGCTGTTCCGCTCGTGCTCATTTGACCCGACATCCTGATTCCCTCGCTCCACGCATCTGGGCGCTACACCTGGGGCCTCCACCAGAGTCCCTTCAGTCCTGCCTGTTCACAGGCATGGCGGGCCTCCTCCGTGAAGCAGTAGAACGCCAGTTCGGGAACTGCGAACACAGGAGGAAAGCCTCCCGGCGGTGTCTTGAGCACGAGGGGCCGGGCTTTCTCCTTGCCCAGAAGTCCCGCGCCGGTTTGGTGGAAGGGCACGCCCTTGACGAGGGTCCGTTCCCGGTCGAGGCAGTCGGTTTCTTCCAGCAATTGGAGGATGACAAAGCCCTCGTTCTTCAGTGTGGGGTCTTGTACCGGGTACCAGGTCCGCTGCCGGGTGAACCGATCACGCACCAGGTGCTTGATGCGTTCCGCGTAGATGACCGTGGGGATGAGCCGGTGATGGAATGGCCCCACGGATTCGAGCACGCGCACCATGCGCCGGGAGATCAGCAGCAGCCCCCGGGGCGCGGTGAACAGGTGGTCGAGCCGAGCGGCGTTCTCCAGGTTGCCAACGAACTCGATGATCTCAGGAGCGCCGCGTTCCCTTTGGTAGTCGACGCCGGGCTTGTGGAACGTCACGGACTCGAAGCCGTCGAACTCAATGCTGACGGCGTCGAAGACATCTTCTTCCTCGATGTGCGAGATGTCGGCCGTCAGTGCGTACATCATGCCGTGCGTGAGTCCTCGTGGGCGGGGAGTTCCAGCAGCGCTAGCTTGACTCCTACGACGATGCCATCCTCGCGCAACTCCTTGAGGACGTCCACAGGGAGGTTGCCAGTCTCAATGGCCTCACGAAGGTTTAATTCGATCTCGAGAATCGCATCTTCGATTTCACGGGGCGTCAGGCTGGAGCCAGGCTTGCGCTTGCCCAAGGAGTCATCCAGCGCTTCCAGTGCATCATCGAGCAGCGTGGTGACGTAGCTGTTGTATTTGGGATGGCTGCCCAGGTGCATGATCTTTCCCTGCGGATCCTTGCAAGGCATGTCGAGGATGTTCGTTCCTCGGTCGAGGGTGTAGCTTTCTAGCCGCTCCATGGCCTTGCGGATCATCGGATGCTTCTGGGCGACCGCATCCGGAATCAGGTGGTGCATGGGATTGCCGCGAGCGATGCGTATCTCCGCTGCCTTCCGGGCTGCCTTGCCGTGGGTCTTCTCCACCCAGTCCAGGTAGTTCTTCCGGTAGCGGCTGAAAATGCTGATGCGGGGCGTCCCCTTGCCGATCTTGAGCACGACCAGTCCGTTCTCGGTGACTGTGAGCGCTCCGTACTCGTCGCTCAGGGCCTTCCCGTCCGGGCGACGAATGCGATAGGGCTGGGAGCCGTTGTTCATCTTCTCCAGGCGATAGCCGGCTGTCTCCAGCTCCTTCTTGAATGTGTTGAACGCGGGCGTTCCTTCCTTCGGAACCTTTCGTCCGACGAGTTCCTTGAGCTTGTCCCAGTTGGGAAGCGTCTCCAGGAGCCTTTCCCATTCGGCGTCACTGACCGTGCGCTCGGTCAGGGTGGGTTCGGTGTCCGGCCTGGAGGACGCGCCGTCCTTGACGGCCTTCGACATCAGGGGCCTGCCGGCTCCCCACGGATTGAAGGGCAGGGACACAGAATGAGAGGTGATCGAGCCCGGCTGGAATACAGGGACGCCGGCAAAGGCGCCGCCGGGACCTTGCGCCGCCATCATGTAGAAGCGGGGTGGGTTGATTTTCACGGTTCTCGCCAGCTTGACCCCTCGTCCCAGGTTGGTCTTCGCGCCCATCGCCGCAAGCGCTGCTGCGGCGATGCTCATCAGCATCCGGAGGAAGGATTTGCTGGCCTCCTTGAGCCGCTCCGCGGAACCGTTGGCCTCCCAGGCCTGGGTGATCCATGAACTGGCATGTTTCAGGGCCTCCACCCCTGCGTCGATGATTCCCTGAGCGCCAAACGCCGCCAGCCCCAGTTGGATGATCGCCGCAGCGAGTTGGCCGACCCCCGTGGGCGTCGCCGCGAGGACGGTGGAGAGCGCCTCCGCGGCGATGAACCCCGCGACGATGGCACTGATCTCCAACAGATTGTCCTTGATGGCCTGGGCGTACTGCCCGGTGACCTCTCCGAAGTGCTGTCCTGACTGGTCGACGGAGATGATCAGATCCTCCAGGTGCCGGGCAGCCTCGCGCGCCCGCGCAAGCGCGCCGCCGGTGATGGACCCGCTCGGCACTTCTTCTTGGAGGCGGTTGGCGTATGCGGTGCTGACAAGCCAGATGCGCTTCCCGGCGACAAGCTCCACGCCGTTCTTGCCACGCCGGACGCCCATCCGGCCGCGCTCCTTGTTCACGTGAAGGATGACGTTTTCGTAGAATCGCAAATCGCGTCCCGGCGCAATGGCCTCCTTGTAGAGACGCGCTACGATAGGCTCCAGACGGTCTCCCGGCTTGACCTGATAGAGGGTCGCAGCGGGTTCCGGCGGATCGAGCGTGATGCGGAAGTCTTGTATCTGCCCACGCAAGAGATATCCCCCCACCAGGGTCGATACGTAATACCAGCCGGGCGCCTGGGAATGACCTTGGAGCACCGTCACCCGTGTGCCTGGCGGTAGCGGGGACGGTGTCAGGCAGGTCGAGCCCTTGACTCCCGCAGGAAGCGTTCGAAGATTGGCTCCTTCACTGTTGTCGATGAAGCCGAACCTGATCGTCACGGTCCCCTCCCGTCGAGCAGTCGGCGAAGGAGGGAATGACAGACACACCCGTGGTTCCCCAGCGGGCAACATCCCTTCATACGGGCCGTCGTGGCTCGGATTTGAGAGGATTCATGGCTCCGCACCTCAAGTGAAGGACCGTGCGGGTGGGTGACCCTTGCCGCGTTGGACCCGCCCTCAGCTTCGGTCTGACGGGGGCCAGCAGGAGCCATGGGTGTGCACTCCGCGCCCGGCCACGGCTCCCGCAGAAGCGGTTGCGGAAAAAGCACGACCGTCCTATGAAGTGCCCATGCGCAAGGGCGAGCTCACCCATCAGACCATCCTGGAGACGGCCGTCCGGCTGGCGAGCCGGGTGGGGCTGCAGGGACTGAGCATCGGGGGGCTGGCCGAGGAGCTGGGCCTCTCCAAGAGCGGCCTGTTCGCGCACTTCAAGTCCAAGACGGAGCTGCAGGTGCAGGTGCTGGAGGCGGCCACCGCCGTCTTCACCGAGCGCGTCGTCCGCCCGGCGCTGGGCAAGGCCCGCGGCGAGCCCCGCGTGCGGGCGCTCTTTGACGGCTGGCTCACCTGGGACCGGGACAAGCTGCTCGAGGGCGGCTGCATCTTCGTGGCGGCGGCGGCGGAGCTGGACGACGCGCCCGGGCCCGCGAGGGACACGCTGGTGCAGAGCCAGCGGGACTGGCTGGACTGCCTGGCCCAGGCCGCCCGCATCGCCGTGGCGGAAGGGCACTTCCGCGAGGCCCTGGACGTGGAGCAGTTCGCCCATGATCAGTACGCCGTGATGCTGGGCTTCCACCACGCGAAGCGGTTGATGCGGGACCCCCAGGCCGAGGCGCGAGCCCGCCGGGCCTTCGACGCGCTCGTCGCCGCCGCCCACACCCCCACTTCCTGACCTTGTCGTCGCCGTGTCCTTCGAGGAGGACCTCATCATGGCTGAAAATAGCACGAACGTTCGGACGAAGATGGCGCTGTGGGGTGTGCGGGCGGCGGCGCGGAGCCTGGGGGCGGTGTCGCCCGGGCTGGCCACGGCGTGGGCGGAGCGGCTGTTCCTGACACCCCAGCGGCCGCGGCGCTCGCGCACGGCGGAGGCGGTGCTGGCGCGGGGCCAGCCCCGGGTGTTGAAGGTGGAGGGCGAGGAGGTGGCGGTGTGGAGCTGGGGCGAGGGGCCCCGGGTGCTGCTCGTGCACGGGTGGAGCGGCTACGGCGGGCAGCTCACGGCCTTCGTGCAGCCCCTGGTGGACGCGGGGTTCTCGGTGGTGACGTACGACGCGCCGGGGCACGGGGCGTCCTCCGGGCGCACCAGCTCGCTGCCGGAGCTGGCGGGGATGGTGGCGGCGGTGGGAGAGGCGACGGGCGGGCCCTACGCGGTGGTGGCGCACTCGTTCGGCGCGGCGGCCACGGCGGTGGCGCTGCGGGACGGGATGAAGGTGGAGCGCGCGGTCTTCCTCTCGCCGCCCGCGGATCCGCTGGCGGGCATCCGGGCCTTCGCGGACACGGTGGGCCTGCCGGAGGCCCTGTGGCGGCGGATGGCGGCGCGAATCGAGGCGCGCTTCGACATGCGGCTGGCGGACCTGGCGCTGCCTGCCTTCGCGCCAGGGCTGGACGTGCCGCTGCGCATCTTCCACGACGTGGGGGACCGCGAGGTGCCGCTGGAAGCTGGCGAAGCGGTGGCGCGCGCGTGGCCGGGCGCGCAGCTCACGCGCACGGAAGGGCTGGGGCACTTCCGCATCCTCTATGCCCCGGAGGTGCTGTCGCCCGCGGTGGACTTCCTGGCGGAGGGAAGGCCGAGCAATGCCTGGCCCGGCCCCGAGCTGCTGGCGTCGGCGGCGTCCGCGCGAGGGACGCCGCCGCCTGGGGTGGGGCTCGCTGCTCGCGAGGTCAGCCCTCCGAGAGGGTGAGCGACCCGGGCATCTGTCCTCCGCCGTTGTCGAGCTGGAAGACGCTGAGCGCGACCACGCGGTTCGCCACCACGTCGGTGACGTTGTTGGTCTCCGGCGTCAGCAGCAGGGCCAGGGCCTCTTCAGGGGTCGCGGCGTTGGCGACATCCATCACCCAGGACTCCGGCGTGTTGCCCGCGTAGCCGGGGCGGCCCTGCTCGATGGCCGTCAGCCAGTCCCGTGCGAGCTGCTGGACCTGCTGCGCCTCCGCGTGGGTGAAGGACACGGACGCCGTGGAGCCGCTCCCCGTCGTGTTCGGGTAGACGTCCTGGAGCCCGTTCGCGGTCCCGGAGGCCAGGTCCGGCAGCGTGGCCGCATAGGTGTACGTGGACGGGTCCTCGGGGGCCTTCCAGTCACCGCTGACCGAGAAGGTGACGGGCCCCTTGGTGCCCGTGTACTGGAACTCCGTCGGGCCACCGGCGTCGTAGGTCGTGGCGACGTAGACGTTGCTGTCGAGCACGGCCGCGCCCAGGTCGATGCCGAGGGTGACCTCGCGCGTGAGCGTGTCGGAGGCGATCTGCACCGTCGCCGCGTTGGATGTGCCGTGGGCCGGGTCGTTCTTCGGCAGCTCGCCCGTGGCGAGGAAGCGGTCGTAGGCCGCCTGTCCCGCCGACGTGGAGATGTCGAAGTCCACCTGCCGCGAGCTCAACCGCCCCTCCACGCGCCGCGTGTCCGTCGCGCCGAACGCGATGCCGAACACCCCCAGCTTCCCCTCGAGCGTGCGCGACACCGCCTCCGTGGGACCGACGGTGACCCGGACGGTCTTGTCGTCCAGCCGGGTGACGGCGAGCGACATGCCGCTGGCCTTCTCGGTGCGCATCCCCCCGATGGCGCCGAAGATGCCGGCGATGTTCTTGAACGCCACCTCCAGGCCCGTGCCCACGAAGGTCTCTCCGGTGAGCGTCACCGTCGCGCCCACCGGCAGGTTCTGGGGCAGGGACGGGTTGAGCTGCTGGGCGGCCTGCTCGGGCGAGGTGATGCCCGCCGCGGCCGCCGTCGGCAGCGTCACCTGGTAGCTGCCACGCACGCCCGCCTGGGCGGAGCCGGTGACGGTGACCTGCGTCGTTTCCGCCTGGAGCTCTCCCTTCACGCCGACCTCGGCGTCCACGCTGAAGGTCGTCATCGACGCGTCCCGGCTGAAGCCCGCCCCCAGCTCGGTGTACCCGGCGACCTTCATCGAGACGAGGCCCGCGTCCAGCTTCACCCCCGCCTCGAGGCTCGCGCTCCCGGAGATGCCGTTGGAGCCCAGCATCCCCGAGCCACTGGCGGAGAAGTCCCTGGAAGCGGTCGGCTTCGTCAGCATCGGCGTGACGGCGGGGGAGGGCGCGGAGTCCGGCACGTTCAGCGGGTTGCGCTTCGACGCCCCCGGCGTGCTCGCGCTGAAGCTGTCGGTGGGCGCGCCTCCCCAGGACGACGTGCCGCCTGGTGACGGCGGCGGACCGGCGGGGGCCTGCCGCGGTGCGCTCGCGGCTCCGCTGCTGGACGGCTTCACGGTGTTGATGAACGGCTGAAAGCTCCGGATCGGCCACTGCATGTGCACTTCCCCCTCTGAGTCAGACAGAGGGGTTGTCGCGCGTAGCGCCGCAGCGGACGAATTAAGCCGGGTTAAATCCGCGTCCGGCCAAGGGGGCGCCGCCGGGGCCCGTCCCGGCCATCTTCTGGACAGCATGGGTTGATGGAGGCAGATGTAGGCGTAGCCATGACATCCCGTCCGCCCTCTGTGCGCGCCTCCAACGTCCGGACGCAGAAGACGAAGCAGCCCTCCTCCGGTGCCCGGCGTGCCGCGGGGAAGCCGGGGAAGTCCTCCGTCCCGGCCTGGCGTCGCTGGGCGCTCTGCGGGTGGCTGATGCTCGCCCTCTGGTTTGGCGTGGAGGCCGCGCGGCTGCCCGACGTGGGCGCCCTGCGGACGCAGAACCCGCGCACCACCGCGCTGATGGAGCAGCGAGTCGAGGAGGCGCTGGAGACGGGCACGAAGCCTCGCGTGCGCCAGTCCTGGGTGTCGCTGGGCGCGGTGGCCCCGCACGCCGTGGACGCGGTGCTGATCTCCGAGGACGCGCGCTTCTACAAGCACGAGGGCGTGGACTGGACCGAGGTGGAGAACGCCTTCGAGCAGTCAGTGCGCGAGGCGCGCCTGGGGCGCGGCGCCTCCACCGTCACGCAGCAACTGGCGAAGAACCTCTACCTCTCCACGGACCGCAGCCTGCTGCGGAAGGGAAAGGAGTTCCTGCTCGCGCGCCAGTTGGAAACGCACCTGCCCAAGCAGCGCATCCTCGCGCTGTACCTGAACGTCGTGGAGTGGGGAGAGGGCGTCTACGGCATCGAGGCGGCGGCGCGGGAGCACTTCGGCGTCTCGGCCCGGGCGCTCAGCGTGGCGCAGGGCGCGATGCTCGCGGCCATGCTGCCCGCCCCGCGCCGCTGGCTGCCGGCGCAGCGGCCCGAGACCCTGCGCACCCGCGCGGGCGTCATCATCGGCAGGCTGGAGCGCGAGGGGCGCATCAGCGCGGCGCAGGCCCGCGAGGCCCAGGCCGAGCTCTCGCGCTTCTTCGCTGCGCCGCCCACGTCCGGATGGGTGGCCGAGGCGAGCTGAAGCCCCTTCACCGGTAGCGGGCGGGGAGGGCGCGAAGGAACTGCGCGTCCTTCCAATCCCAGACGCGCGAGGGATCCGCGTCCACGTTCGCCGGATAGGAGTTCCAGTTGTGGACGTCGTAGGAGATGGAGGCCCGCCAGTGGACGAACACGCTGAACACGGCCGTCACGACGAGCGCGCCCGCGAGGACGCGGTGCCGTGAAGGGGCCTCCAGGATCGTCTGCACGGGGAAGGCGAGGAAGTACGCGAGGTACGGCAGCACGTCGGTGAAGAAGCGCGGGCCAATGGAGTGCCCGGCCCACCAGATGAAGAAGGACGAGATGGCCGCCCAGTGCAGGACCACGATGAGGGCGAAGGCGACCTCGTAGGGCTCCAGGCTCCGCTGGCGCCACCGCTGGACGAAGCCGACAACGCCCAGCACCAGGAACGGTGAGAAGGTGAAGAGGCCTCGCGAGGGGCTGACGAGGTTGGCGGCCAGGGCCATGAAGAACCGGCCGGCGAGCGGATCCAACGAGTGCCGGTAGTAGGGCGAGAACACCGAGCCGTAGACCGCCAGGTGGTACGCGCAGAAGGGAATCGCCACCAGCGCCGCACCCGCGAAGTAGGCGGGCAACTGGCGGCGGAAGCGCAGGGCCATGAACCCGGTGACCACCAGGACGGTCAATGAGTGCGTGGGCCGGCAGGCGTAGGCGGCCGCGACCCAGAAGCCCAGGAGCAACGCGGTGCGCCCGGTCTGCGCGGGCCGGGCCAGCAGCAGCATGACGCAGGCGATGGTGAGGAGCCCGGGGCCGTGCTGCCAGAGCACCCGGCTCGCGGTGGAGAACGCCGTGGTGCCCAGCCCGAAGAGCAGCACGGTGACGAGCGCCGCTCCCGGAGACACCCGCCTGCGCAGGGTGACGAGCAGCACCGCCGCCGCGGCGACGACGTAGAACGAGGCGATGAGCTGCTCCGTGCGGGCGAAGGCGCTCAGGTCCACCCCGCCGGTCTGCCGGAACAGCGCACGCCACGCGAGCGCCTCGGCGCCGAACGTCCCCAGTCGGGGCAGCACCGGCTCCAGCAGGGAGATCAGCCCTTCCGCCGCGGCCAGGAACGGGAGCGCGGAGACCATCACGCCCGGCGGATACACGTAGTACGTGTGGCCGCCGGCCTCGTTGCGCGCATAGGCCGTCCCCGGGAAGAACGAGCGCCGGAACTCGTCCAGGTCGGTGTTCCCCTCGTGGAGGATGCTGGCCGCCGAGGGGATGGACCACAGCGAGTCCGTCTGCAACCGCGCGTCACTCGTGATGTAGATGCCGAACAAGGCCAGGCACATCAGCCCGAGCGCGAGCGGGGAGGCCGCGAAGCCACCGCGCGATGAGGAGGAAGGGGTCGACACGAACGGATTTCTATCGAATCCGCCGGAAGAACCCCAAGCCTCAACCTCGGCGGGCCGCGTTGATCGCCGCGATGTCGATCTTCTTCATCCCCATCATCGCGGCGAACACCCGCTTGCGCGCGGCCGGATCCGGATCACTCATGCCCTCCGACAGGGCAGTAGGGGTGATCTGCCACGAGATCCCCCACTTGTCCTTGCACCACCCGCACTGGCTCTCCTGCCCGCCGTTGCCGACGATGGCATTCCAGTAACGGTCCGTCTCCTCCTGGTCCTTCGTGCTCACCTGGAACGAGAAGGCTTCGCTGTGCTTGAAGGTGGGCCCGCCATTGAGGCCGATGCAGGGGAAGCCCAACACGGTGAAGTCCACCGTGAGGACATCCCCCTCCTTGCCGTCCGGGAAGTCGCCCGGTGCGTGGTGCTTGGCGCCGACGGAGCTGCCAGGGAACGTGCGGGCGTAGAACGCCGCCGCCTCTTCAGCGCTGTGTTCGTACCAGAGACAGAGGACGGTCTTGTTCACGGGGGTCGTCATGCCCGGGAGTCTAGGAAACATTTTCTCTCAATGGTCGAGAATTGGGGAAATCATGCGAATGACTGCCCGATTCCAACGTCCCCTCCACGCCGGTTCCCCTGACCATGGCGTCCAGAAGGCCGAGGCGCGCCAGAAGCCGGCCGGTCACCTCCAGGGCGCCGCTGACGACCGCTTCGACGCCGGGACCGCCCAGGCCCGCGCGACGGGCGGCAGCGACAGCAAGGGCAAGACCCCGTCCCAGCTCAAGGGCGCCACCTACAACGTCGAGCGCGACCGCAACCCCCAGGACGTGCGGAAGTGGCTGGGCGACTTCGCCAGGAAGAACAAGCTCGACTTCGTCCAGCTCCAGGAGATCAACGGCTACCACAAGGCCCTGGAGAACATCCCCGGCTACCACCTGGTGACCTTCCCCGGCGCCAAGGACCACGGCGAGACGGGCGTCCTCGTCAAGGACAGCCTGCTCCAGGGGCACAAGACCTCCATCCAGGGAGAGGGCGGCGGCTGGACCACCGTGCGCGGCGGCCACGCACCGCCGCGGGCGGCCACCGCGGTCAAGCTCGCGGGCTGGCTTCAGGTCGTCTCGGCCCACCAGCCGCCCTCGGTCGACTGGAAGGGCGGGCAGATCGACGGGCCGAAGAACCGCGTGAGCACCTACAAGTCGCTCTCCGAGAAGCTGCTCGGCTTCGCGAAGCGGAAGATGGAGAAGAACCCCGACGAGGGCCTGCTCATCGGCGGCGACTGGAACGAGCCGGCGTCGACGAAGGGGAAGTGGTCCCCCAACTGGATCGCACGGCAGGCGGGCATGAAGACCCATGGCGGCGTGGAGAGCCACGGCCACGGGAAGATCGACTACGCCATGTCCTACGGGTGCAAGGTCACCAACGTGCGGGCCGGCCCGACCGGCGGCTCGGATCACAACATCGTCCTGTTCACCGTGAGCCGCCCGAAGGGGAAGGGCTGAACCGGTTTGGGCGCGTGGCCTGTGAACCTGGGCTGCTCTGATACACATTGGCTGGAAGAGACGTTCCGCGCGTCCACGAGCGCAATGACACACAGTGCGGGGCGCGGCACAGGGAGGGGTTGTCGGGTGAGCAGGCGGGCCTCTAGGCTCGCCGGATGAACCGACTCCTGGCTGCGCTCGTCCTGCTTCCTTCGATGGCCTTCGGGCAGGTGCGTGTGGACATCGACGTGAAGCTGCCCGACATCGTCTTCTCGACTCCGCCGCCGCTCGTCGTCGTGCAGCCGGGCGTGCAGGTGGTGGAGGACTACGACGAGGACCTCTACGTCGTGGACGATGCGTACTGGGTGCGCCGCGATGGGCGGTGGTACCGGGCGCGCGACTACCGCGGTGGCTGGGTGGTCGTGGAGGAGCGGCGGGTCCCCGTCACCGTCGTCAAGCTGCCTCCGGGCCGTTACAAGCGGTGGAAGCACGCGAAGAAGGGGAACGTGGTGCCCGCGTCGCACCATGAACGGGGCCATGACCACGGGCACGGCCGCGGGCACGATGGCGACCACCACAAGGGCGGCAAGGGCAAGGGCAAGAAGTAGTCTGTCCCGGCCCTGGAAGCGCTGGCGCGCTTGACAGGGTCACTGACACGCGGGGAGGGTGCTCGCCCGACGCACCCTCCAACCCTGGCGCACCCCGCCTGAAAGGTCCCGCGTGTCCGCCTTCTCCGCCGCCCACCTCGCCACCCTGGGGATGCTGCTGCTCACCGCGCCCCCGGCCCGCGCCCAGGCGACCGAGCCCGAAAAGCCCCAGGAGCCCCCCAGCGTCCAGCTCTCCGAGGAGGGCTACGTCTTCTCCACCGCCGACAAGGCCTTCGTGCTGAAGATCCGCGGACAGCTCCAGGGGGACGGCCGCTTCTACCTGGCGGACTCGGACCGGACCGGCACCAACACGTTCCTCATCCGGCGCCTGCGCCCCTTCCTGGACGGGACGCTGTTCGGCTTCGTGGACTTCCGCCTCATGCCGGACTTCGGCGTCAACCAGCCGCTCATCCAGGACGCGTACATCGACCTGCGCCCCGTCGAGTGGCTCAAGCTGCGCGCCGGCCGCTTCAAGACGCCCTTCGGGCTGGAGCTGCTCCAGGCCAACACGGACGTCCCCTTCATCGAGCGCTCGCTCACCTTCGACCTGGTCCCCATCCGCGACGCGGGCCTGCAACTGCACGGCGACATCGCCGGAGGGCGGCTCGCCTATGCGTTCGCGGTGGTCAACGGCGATCCCGACGGCGCCAGCATCGACGTCAACACCGACGACAGCTTCGACCTGGTGGCCCGCGTCTTCGCCCAGCCCTTCAAGGGCGACACCGGCTCCGCGCTCGAGGGCCTGGGCCTGGGCGTCGCCGTCTCCCGGGGCCTCCAGTTCGGCACGCCCTCCGCCACCGTCGCCAACACCGGCCTGGTGCCGCAGCGCAGCACCGGCCAGGAGATCATCTTCAGCTTCCTGAACAACGGCACCGTGGGCCCCACCGTCGTCGCGGACGGAGAGCACGTGCGTCTGTCGCCCCAGGGCTCCTTCTACTGGGGCCCGGTGGGCCTGCTCGCGGAGTACGTCCTGTCGTCCCAGGAGGTGCGGGTGGGGGACCAGCGCGCGCGCCTGCGCCACCACGCGTGGCAGGCGTATGCGTCGTATGTGCTGGGCGGGGACGCGTCCTTCACGGGCCCCAAGCCCCACCGCCCCTTCGACCCCAAGACGGGCAAGGGCGGCGCCCTGGAGATCTCCGTGCGCTACCAGGGCCTGGACATGGACGACGACGCGTTCCCCGTCTTCGCGGACCCCACCCGCTCCGTGAGCCAGGCCCGGGGCTTCGGCGTCGCCACGCTCTTCGCCCTCAACCGGCGCGTGCGCGTCGCGCTGAACTACCACCGCACGGACTACGTGGGCGGGGCGCTGGACGGGGACCGGGAAGCAGAGAACGTCGTGCTGTCCCGGTTCCAGGTCGCGTTCTGAGCCACGGGCGGGGGCTCCCTCGGGAGCCCCCACGCCTCAGGGCTCTTGTTGCGGTTGCAGCGTCCAGGTGAAGGTGGTGTCCGCGTAGGTGAACGTCGTGGACAGCTCGCCATTGGGCTTCGCCAGCGGCAGTAGCAGACCGTCATCCGTGAGGAGGATGTTCCCGGGGGCATCCTTCACCGGCCCCCGGCAGTCCGTGCCGCCGCTCAGGGCGACATCCACCAGGCGTCCATCCCCGATCGCCGCCGTGTACGCGCGCGAGGCGTGCGACAGCCACGACTGGATGTCGGGGTCCGGTGACGTCAACTCGTTGAAGGGGTTCATCAACATCACCCCGCCCGAGGCGACCAGCGAGTACTTCGTGGGCCCGTGCGTGTACCGGCACTTGCCGGACGTGTAGTCGATGTCGAGCGTGAAGTCGCCCGAGGCCAGCATGATCAGGAAGGCCCCCAGCCGCTTCGTGTGCGGGAAGCTCGGGTGATCATAGTCCGCGCTCGAGAAGTCACCCAGCGCCTGGAACTCCAGGTTCGCGTCGATGATCTTCCCCGGCCCCGACCAGCCGCTCCCCTTCAGGACCGCGTTCGTGGTGCCCTTGTACTTCCAGCAGCCCAGGTTGCTGCGCTTGAGGTAGGGCTTCTTCGCCGCCTTCAGGCTCCCGCCGCCGCCGGGCTGGAACTTCGCGTTGCTGGTGATGATGATCAGGTCCTGGACCCGCTGCGCCTTCAGGTCGCGGCAGAAGCCCACGTACTCGTAGTTGCTCAAGTCCTCCTCGTGCCACGCCCCGCTCGCGTCGTTCCAGAGCGCGAGCACCTTCACCGGCTCATTCGACTCGGTGACGTTCTTGAACCACCCGTTGTGGAAGAGCATGGAGCGCGTGTTCGGGTCGCTGAACGTGAAGTGCTCGTAGTGGTTGGACAGGTTCTTCAGCTCGTCGTGGAGCTCTTCCTTGTGCTCGGGCGCGCCGCCCAGGTCGCCGTTGAGCGCGTGGGACTTCACCTTCTCCGTGAGCTGGTCCCACTTCGTGAAGGACTCCGCCTTGGCGTCGATGGGCGCCTGGTTCCAGAGCACCTTCGCGAACTCCGGCCAGACCTTCTCCAGCTTGCCGGGAACCGCGGAGTCCACCGCGGTGAGGCTGGAGGTCTCCGTGGTCAGCTTCTCCAGCGCCGCCACCACGAAGTTCGGGCCGTGCTTCTTCGCGATGTATTGGAAGAACAGGTAGGCGCCGTAGTCGCGCCCAGCCCCGCTGCCCGCTCCCGCGGAGGTGCAGTGGCCCGGAGAGCGGTCCTCCAGGGACAGGTCCGGGCTGCTCATGAAGCAGCCGGCGTAGTCGTGCTCGAGCTGCGGCTTCTGTCCATACACATGGTCGATGGCCCAGTTCGCGGTCGCGTCGCGGATCCATCCGTAGCTGGCCTGCGAGCCCTTCGTTTTGTAGGACCACTGGATGGCGTGCATCAGCTCGTGCGCCGCCGCGCCCTTGAGATCGTCACCGGTGAGCCCGTCCGACAGCAGGATGTAGGTGGCGGCCTGCGTGTTGTCCAAGCCCTCCGGGAGGGTCAAGCCCCGGCCGCCCATGTTGGGCGTCAGGTAGATGTCGAGCTGGGGGCTTCCTCCGTTGCAGGCGTAGGCCCCATCGGAGAGCGGCTCCTTGAGCCCCAGCGCCATCAGCTTCGGCCAGATCTCCTTTTCCATCGCCTCGTCGAGGAGGACGGCCTGCTCGCGCTGCCCCGGAACGGCGTACTTGTACCAGACCTTCACCTTCGAGAAGGACTTCGAAGGGGAGTCCCAGTGCTCGGAGCTGGGGCGGCAGGTGGGCCGCGCCATGCTGCGCAGCCGGGTGTCGGGCAGGGGCGCGTTGAGCCAGCTCCCCGGGTCATCCGGGCGCAGCATGTACATCCCGAGCGCCTCCTGCATCGGCGCGGAGAGCGCATCGAAGCGCGCGTGAAGCTCCTCGAGCGGGGTGGCGTCGAAGCCCGGCTCGACCCGGGCCTTGTACTGGAGGGGCAGCCGGGGATCGCCGAACGCGGCGTAGACCCGGTAGGCCAGCAGCTCCTCGTCGTTGATGAGGCCCGCCTCATGCGCGGACGTCAGGACCTCGTCGCTCGACGGGCGGGACGGGTCGTCCGGCATCACGACCACGGTCAGGGTCGTGCTCACCGAGCCCACCTTGGCGGTGATGACCGTGCCGCCGGGGGCCACGCCCGTGACCCGGCCCTGGGTCACCGTGGCGTACTCGGGCAGGTAGGAGGACCAGGTCACCTGGACGTCCCTGAGCGCGTGGCCGCTGTCGTCGAGCGCCTGGGCGGTCAGGGTCAGCGTTTCGCCCACCAGGAGCGTCGCTCCGTTCGGCGTGAGGGTGAGCGCGGCGACCTTGTCGTTGTCGGCGCCCTCTCCAGGCGTCGGATCCGGCTCGGTGGAACCACAGGCGAGAACGAACGTGAGCAGGCAGAGCGCGAGCCGGCGGGCTCCATGAAACACAGGCATTTCCAGGCCTCGGGATGTCGAGCCGCGGGGTGCGGGCAACAACCCATCTTATCGGCCTGGCTCCAGGAGAAGTTTCTAAAAACATTCAAGCCGCGCCGATGACTGTCGTTGCCTGGGAGGCCACAGTTGCCTGACAGGCAACTGTGGCCCGTGCGGCAAACAAGCAGATCGTATCAATGGGGCGGGAGGTGAGTTCGGATCATGTTTGGAGCCGTGGTCCTGCCTGACCCAGAAGACCTGGCTGCGACAATGGCATATTGTTGGAGTGGTTCAGGACGTCTATTACGCTCGCTCAAGGAGCTTCTTGCGCATGCCGGGCATCGCCGAGCAGATCGAGTCCAGGCTCTCCTATAGCTGGCGTGACTGGGCCGTCACGCGGACGGAGCAGCGTGAAGTGGTTGCCCTGCTGCGCCGTGACAGCAGACTGTCCGCGACGCTCACGGAGCTGAATCGGCGCGGGTCGATGAAGCTGTTGATTCGTCGGGTGGACGAGCCCGAATTACGCCGCGAAATGCTCGACATTCTGGCCGTCCATGCGGATGCGTCGAATGCCGACATCATCCGCGGTGAATTGGCCGACCTTGATGTGCAGGTGGCCGGCGGACCTGGCGGAGCGGCCAGTTCAACCATCGCCGAGGAACTCTGGCAGGTTCGCTTCAATCTGATCCGGCTGGGGGTGCCCACCGTGGGTGGGTTGTTTTCTGACGTGCGATCCTGCCTCAATACCTTGCCAGTCTCAGCGCGAGCGACCGGGTGAGCCAGGCAGAACTGCTGCTCAGGCGCCCGATCACCACGGTCATGCCAGGTATCTGGGGCCCCCGGCCTCCCTCGCGCGCGGAGGTGCTCAAAGTCGCAGCGCGTCACCACGGTCACGAGCCAGCGCTGGTCGCTGCCTTCCTGCTGTCCGAGCAGCGCGACCAGTCAGGGTTGGAGGATGCCAAGGACTACGCTTCCGCGACCAGCCTGATGGCGCACAATGCCTCTCTGGGCCTGGGACAGGTCGTCGTCTCGACTGCTACACGTCACAAACTTCTGTCTGACGCGATCTCCAATGAGACGATGCGGAACTCCTCCCACGCCAAGACCGCGCGCCTGCTGATTGACGATGCCCTCAATATTTTCGCGGTCGCGAAGTACCTGCGCATCGTGGCCGACGAAGGAGCGCGGCGCGGCATTGGCAAGCTCCCGGTCACTCAATCAGCGTATCCGGGCATCGACATGAGCGCCTATGGGAGGCGCTTCGCGGCCTTGCCCGCCGACAACATCCGCGCACTCGGGTCCGAGTACACCAGCCGGGCCTGGGACGATGTTGTGTCCGTGGGATGGGGTGAGTTCGTCTTCGAAGCCTATCGCGACGTCAAGGCAGCGAGGGTTCTTCCATGACGCTGGGAAGGCATTCCGCAACCCATCGTGTGGTGGGTGTCTTGGCTCTCCTCTCGCTGTGGATGCCCGGTTGCCGGGAAGAGGCTCCCCCCATGACCACTCTGCGCATTCATCCACCCGTGGCGGGGTATGAGCTCCGGCTTGCTCCCCAATACGAAGCCAAGACACGCGAGCGCGGCTGGGGCCTCACACAGGCTTCAGGGGCCCAGGAGACCCGCGAGCCGCTCCAGATTGCTGTCGACATCATCGCGAGCCCCGCCCCGGATGATGGAGCGACTGTGCGGGTGGGTGAACGGCGGTTGCGGCGCTCGGTGGAAACCTCCGAGGGCGGATCCAGCGGGGACGCCGTGACCCTGACCTATGTCGAGGTTCTGGAGCCCGACTCCGTCCGCTACCAGCAGGTGCGCTTCTCCGACGGCCCGACCCCGCGTTTCGAGTTGGACGATTTGATCCGCCGCCAGGGGCTCCTGGTGGTGAAGACCTCTCCAGGCCAGGCGCACTGAAGAGTACGGGACTTGAGCCCGGGGCAGGGCGATGGCAGCCCCCAGGCAGGACGCGCTGTCAGCCTGGGCAGGGACCGCCTGCGCGTGTCTCAGCGTGCCTTGCGGCGCTCCTCGGTCAACTGCGTATTGAGGCCGCGCTCGGCGGCGTCCGCGTAGGCCTTGCAGCCCATCGCCTTGGCGCCAGCCGCGTCTCCGGCCGCGTAGTCCCAGCCGCTGGAGTCCGGATGTGGGGTCAGCAGCACATCGCAGGGCAGGGCGCGCACGGTAGCGAAGCTGCGCCGGTAGTCCTCGACGATGCGCGGGTAACGCGGGTTGGCCAGCAGTTGATACCCGGGGGCGGAGAGGCTGTCCGCGTAGGCCAGGCGGACCGGCTTGCCATCCCGCGTGTCGGTCCACGTCCAGGCGATGCTGCCCGGGGTGTGCCCCGGCACGAAATGCGCGGTGAACCCGACGCCGCCCAGCGTGACGACCTCGCCGTCCATCACCACGCGATCCACCACGGCCGGCGGGAAGACGATGTCATCGCCGAAGTGCAGGTCGTCGCTGCCTCCGCGCGCCAGCAGGACCGCCGACTCGGCGCTGGCCACGATCCGCGCGCCCGTGCGGCGCTTCAGCGCGGCGAAGGGGCCGGCGTGGTCCGCGTGCGCGTGGCTGCTCAATAGCAGGCGCACGTCATGCGGCGCGAAGCCGCGACGCTTCACGTTGGCCAGCAGGTGCTCGGCCATCTGCGGCATGCCCCCATCCAGCAGCACGATGCCGTCCGGGGTCTCCACCAGCAGGGCGCTCAGCCCCTCGGTGCCGATCTGCCAGGTGTGGTCGGCGATGCGCAGCGGCTGCATGGGCCGCAACCAGGACGCCTTGACGGTATAGGCCTCCAACTGCGGCAGCGTCGTTGGCTCGGCGGCGGTGGCGGTGGCGTGCAGCAGGCAGGCGGCGAGGGCGCGGGTGAGGGTTCGGAGACGCATGGCGGCTGGGGATACGAAAAGAGGAGTGAACCCCGAGCATGCCAGAAGTCCCGAGCCCCCTCCGGCCGGAGGCCCTCGCGCACCGCGGTCAGCCCCCCTTGTGCTGCCAGCCCTTGAGCTTCGCGTAGAGCGAGCTGCGGGAGATGCCCAGCTTCGTCGCCGCGCGCTCCACGTGGCCGCCCTCGCGCGCCAGCACGCGCTCGATGTGGCGGTGCTCCAATTCCTCCAGCGTGAGGTCCTCGCCCAGCGGCTCCTCCACGGGCAGGAGCGACTCGAAGCGCAGGGCGCTGCGGGACAGCCGCGACGTGCCGGACAGGAGCACCGCGCGCTCCAGCACGTTGCGCAGCTCGCGGATGTTCCCCGGCCAGCCGTAGGCCATGAGGGCCCGCTCCGCGTCGGGCTCCAGCTCCACCTGGCCGCGGCCCCGGTGCGCGCCCATCTCCGCCAGGAAGTGGCTCGCGAGCACCGGCACGTCCTCCGCGCGCTCGCGCAGGGGCGGCACGTGGAGGATGAGTGTGCTGATGCGGAAGTACAGGTCGCTCCGGAAGCGCTTCTCCCGCGCGGCCACCTGCAGGTCCTGGTGCGTGGCGGCCACGAGCCTCACGTCCACGCGCCGGTCCTTCACGTCCCCCAGGCGCCGGAAGCGCTTCTCCTCCAGCACCTTGAGCAGCTTGGGCTGGACGGCCACGTCCATGTCGCCAATCTCGTCCAGGAACAGCGTGCCCCGGTCCGCCACCTCCAGCAGGCCCTGCTTCGCGGCCACCGCGCTGGTGAAGGCGCCCTTCTCGTGGCCGAACAGCTCCGAGTCCAGCAGGTCCTTGGACAGCGCCGCGCAGTTCAGGTCCACGAAGGGGGCCTCCTTGCGCGGTCCCCCTTCATGCAGCCAGCGCGCGAGCACGCTCTTGCCGCTGCCCGTCTCGCCCGTGACGAGCACCGGGCTGTCGCTGTCGCGCACGCGCTCCGCCTGGTCGCGCAGCGCGCGGATGGCGGGGCTGTTCCCCAGGAACGGATCCACCTGCGTGCGCACCGCGCGCGAGCGGTCCGCCAACAGCCGCTGCCGCTCGCGCCGCTGGGCCACGAGCCGCTCCAGCACCACCTTCAGCACCGCCAGCTCCAGCGGCTTGGTGAGGAACTGCTCGGCGCCTTCCTTCACGGCCTGCACCGCCAGCTCAATGGAGCCGTGCCCGGTCAGCACCACCAGGGGCACCGCGGCGTCCAGCTCCTTGAGCCGGGGTAACAACTCCAGCGCCGTGCCATCCGGCAGGCGGTAATCGATGACGGCCACGTCGGGCCGGTGCGTGCGGAAGCCCTCCTGGGCCTCGGCCACGCTGGTGGCTTCGTCCACGTCGAAGCCGTGCTGGGTGAGGTAGCCCTTCATACCCAGACGGACGCCGGGCTCGTCGTCCACGAGCAGGATGCGGGTGCGAGTCATGACACCTGTGACTGCGGAGTTGTGCCGGTGTCGCCGGCGGGGGAAAGGGCCGGCAGCAGGATGGTCACCTCCGCGCCTCCCTGGGGGTGATTGGACAAGCGGATGCGCCCCTGGTGTTCCTCCAGGATGCGCTGGACGATGGACAGCCCCAGCCCGGTCCCTCCTCGACGCTTGCTGAAGAAGGGCTCGAAGACGTGGGGCAGGTCCTCGCTCCTGAAGCCGGGCCCGCCGTCATGGACGGTGCAGCGTACCCACGGGCGCCCCGCCTCCTCCACGGCCTCCGCGGTCACGTGAACGGTAGTGCCTTGGGGCGAGTGCTGCACGGCATTCTCCACCACGTTGCGGAAGACATGGAACAGGCGGCGCGCGTCCATGCGCACCGGAGGGAGCGCCTCCGCCACCTCGCGCGCGAGCTTCACGGCCGCCTTGTCGCTGGTGAGCGTGCAGGCGGACAGGGCGTCGGCGACCACCGCGCCCACCGCGCCGTCCGTCCACTCGCCCCGCGTGGGGCGGCCGTACTCGAATAGCTCCTGGGTCAGGTGCGTGAGCCGGCGCACCTCGCCGCGCAACACGTCCAGATACGGCTTCAACTCCGGCTGGGCGCCGTAGGTGGCCTCCACCGCGTCCACGACCGCGGAGATGGAGAAGAGGGGGTTGCGCACCTCGTGGGCCACGCCCGCGACGATGGCGCCCATGGCGGCCATCGTCTCACTGCGGCGCACGTGCGCCTGCAACTCCAGCAGCCGGGTGACCTCCGTGGCCACCAGGATGATGCGAGCGTCCTCGCTCGCCTTCTCGTCCACCCAGGCGGCCGACAGCTCCCAGGTGCGGTGGGACTCTGGATCGTGCACCTGCCGGCTGGTGCTGCCGTGCGTCGCGTGCAGCTCCTCCACCAGCGGTCCCGCGCTGGACCAGGGCGGCGCCCCGGCGGTCACGGAGAGCGGCTGGCCGGAGGGGTCCGCCTCCCGGAAGAGCACGCGGGCCGCGTCGTTGAGCCGGTGGATGATGCCCTCCGCGCTCAGCACCAGCAGCGGCGAGGACACCGCGTCGAAGGTGCGGCGCCACTCCGTCGCGGAGCGGCGGAAGCTGTCATTCAACCGCTGGCGAAGGTCGTCCGCGAGCCGCCGGTCGGTGACGTCCGTGACGACGCAGCCCAGGTGCACGCCGCCCCGGTCGTCCAGGCCGGAGGCCGCGGCGCGGCTGCGCACCCAGCGCACGCGCCCGTCCGCGCAGATGATGCGGTGTTCGATCTCAACCTCGGTGCTAGGGGCCAGGGCCAGCGACTCGATGCACTCGCGGTAGCGCGTCCGGTCCTCCGGGTGGATCATCTCCGCCCACAGCGGCGAGGGTGTCCCCTCCGGGCCGCCGCCGGTGGTGAAGGCGCTGGCCGGATAGCCGGTGGTGCGCTCCACGACGGGCGTGCAGTAGAAGTCACGCAGCACGCCGTCCCGCAGCTTCCCACCCCACAGGTAGTCCGGCAGCGACCGCGTGAGCACGTCCAGGCGCCCCTCGTGCTCCTGGAGGGACGCCTCCGCGCGCATCCGCTCGGTGACCTCCGACAGGGACGCGATGACGCCCAGCACCGCGCCGCCCGAGCCGCGCACGCGCGAGTAGCTCCCGAACCAGAAGCGCGTCTCGCCGGGCGCGGCGGGCGTCTCCACCTGGAGGCTGAGGTCCTGCAGGGGCGCGTCCGACTCCAGCGCGCGGGCGAGCCGGGGCGCGAGCGCGGTGCCCAGCGCCGGCAGCACCTCCGCGACGTGGCGGCCCAGGTGCGCCTTCACCGGCAGGCCGTTCATCGCGGCGAGCGCGGCGTTGACGTGCACGTAGCGCAGGTCGCGGTCGTAGAACGCGAAGCCCACCGGCGTGATGTCCATCACCGCGTCGCGCAGCGCCCGCGCGTCATCCGCCTGCTGAAGCAGCCGTGCGCACTCGCGCTCGCTCCGGGCCAGCTCGCGGAGCGCGGCCGCCGCGCCCACCGCCGCAAGCGCGAACGCGCTCACCGCCAGCACGGCGACGCGGACACCCGGGGACTGGCTCCCGCTCCAGGCCCCGGCCAGGCCCATGATCACCGCGCACGCGGCGGCGCCGGCCAGGATCCGGAGGCGGTGATGGGGCGGGGAGGGTGTGAGCATGGCGCGAGACGAGCGCGGCTCACTTTATGGTTCCTCGCATCGACTTGCATTGCCGCGCGACTGCGTCCAACGCAGTCATTGGACGAAGGTCCAGGGAGACCCGTCACGGCTCTCCCTCTCGGTGAACGCGCTCGAACGCTGGGTGGGGCCGTATCGTGGAAACCCCTGATGCCGCGCGGCACGGCCGCTTCCGGCCAGGCGCTCACGCGATGATCTTCGGCGGCCCCGGATGGTCGGGGTCGTGCGCCGGCGGGTCCTGGATGCCCGGCTCCACCTCCGGGTCCTGCTGGGGCGGAGGCGGTTCCCGGCGCCGGGGCTCGCCGGGCGGTGGATCCTTCTCCGGCGTGGGCGGCCGGGGCGGCTCGATCTCAGGCGTGGGCTTCGGTTCCGGCTCCTTCACCGGCTTCGTGGGCGGGTTCGTCTGTGGATTCGTCGGCATGTCCTCCCACACTGCGCACGCCGCTCTCCCAGGGAACCACCGCGTCCGCTTCGCCGGAGGCGGCTGCGTGGTTTTCGACAGGTGCGGTGGCGTCCTCGCGACGGGAGTGGGCCCAGACCTCCACCACCGGCTCGATGCGCGGGGTGAGCTGGAGCATGGAGCTGGGGAAGCACCGCGCCGGCAGCCGGGCGAAGACCTCGCGCGCGTCCTCCGCCTCCCTCAGGCTGGCCACGGCGACGTGCGGCCGGACGATGAGGTCCGTGAAGTGGGCGGCCTCTTCAGGGCTCCCGCTCACCAGCCGGGCCGTGGCGGAGCTCTGGTAGAAGAGCACGCCCACGCCTGCCTCCCGCGCCCCGTCCAGGAACGCGTGCAGCGTGCGCCCCTCCACCGCGCCCACGAGCAGCGCCTCCGGGTCCCACCGCCCGTCCTCGGGCCCGCCGTCCTGGCCGCACAGCGGGCGGCCAATCGGAACGGGGGGCGCACGGTCGCTCGTCAGCACCGCGCCCCGGTCTCCCTGCCAATAGAGGCGCGTTTCGTACTCGGTGATGGAAGCGGAGGTCATCGGGCATCTCCTCGGCAAGGGGGCATGCGCCATGCGCCTTCAACAGCCATGCCGGGACAATGCTTCACATCCCGCCAGCCCATGCCCTGGAGGGCGAGTCTCCCCAGGTGGGCCGGTGATCGCGGGGCCACACGCAGACTGACCCGGGATGCGGAGCGCTTACAACAGCCCTTTCGGACGATTCCGGCTCCGCTGCTCTTGCTCCACATCACGCGCCTCAATGCCTGACATGGGGGGCGGCATGAATGCGATGCGATGCGGTGGGGCAGCGGGTCCGTTGACTGTATGGCTTTACGAGGGCTTCCAGGGCCGCACGGCCTGAGGGGAGCGCGCTCCACTCATGGGGGCACGCGCTGCGCCCGGAGGCCCGCCGGTGGACGGTGGGGCTCCCTCCAGTCGCATGGCCGCCCCCGGGGTGAAGCCCCTTCTTGAGCATGTCCATGCAAGATCGACGTGAGGCACTGATGGCCGAGGCGTATGCGAGTCAGCTCATCCAGGCACCCGCGGACGTGGTCTGGGACCGCGTGGGAGGCTTTGACAGCCTTCCCCGCTGGCACCCGGGCGTCGTCTCCAGCGAGCGGGTGACGCGTCCCGACTCCGGCCCCCTGCGCAGGCTCACCACGCGCGATGGCGAGGTGTACCTGGAGGCGCGCCTGGCGTACGACCCGAACGCGCGCAGCTATGCGTACGAGATGGTGGAGGGCCCGCTGCCCGTGCGCGACTTCGTGGCGAAGCTTCGGGTGACGCCGGTGACGGCGACCGGGCAGACCTTCGTGGAGTGGCACGCGACCTTCAGGCTGGCCCCCGGGCACGAGGGCGAGGCGGCGGCGCTGGCCCAGTGGATCCGCGAGGAGTTCTTCGCGCGGGGCCTGCGGGGGCTGGCGCACACCTTCCTGCCGCCTCCGCCCCGGGTGCCGGCGCCGGAGCTGGAGTGGCGGCGCTGAGGGGCGGCGCTCACAGCCGCTGGAGGAAGCGCAGCAGGTCCCGCTTCTGCGCGGGGCCGAGCGACTCCGGCGGCCCGCCCGGGAACTCGGGCGGGTGCACCGGCGGCGCGCCCACGGAAGGGATGCCCGGGAGGATGAAGCGGCTGTAGGTGTCCACCGTCTCCGCGAGCGTGGCGTGGCTGTTGTCGTGGAAGTACGGCGCGGTGCGGGCAATGCCTCGCAGGGACGGCACGTCGAAGGCCTCGAACTCCGCGGGGTCGCCGCTGATCAGCGCGCGTCCGGGGTCGGTGGAGTACCACTGCGCGGCGAGCGCGGGGCCCACGATGGGCGCGCCGTTCTCATCCAGCGCGGGGTTGATGTCATCCGGATCGCCGCTCGCGGTGACCGGGATGGGGGGCAGGTCGGTGACGGCGTGCTGGCGCGTGCCGTCCGTGTAGAAGCGGAAGCGGTACTGGGGGAAGTCGACGGACGCGTTGTACTGGGGCACGACGCCGCGCTGGCCCAGGTAGGTCATGTAGGCGTACCCGGCGTTGAGGAACTCGCTGTGGGGGCGGGGGACGCGCACGGGTTCGGGCGGGCGGCCGGGCGTGACGGTGTACTGGATGTTGCCGTCGGGCTTGAGCGCGTAGAAGAGGGCGTCGTGCGTGGCGCGGTTCACGATGCGGTTGCGCGTGCGGTCGCCGTGGCAGGCCTCGCAGGCCAGGTTGTAGACGTCGCGGCCCCGCCGCTCGGAGGCGTCGAGCACGAGCAGGGCGTCCGGATCCGGGATGGCGCTCAGCGGCCAGCCGCGCTCCAGCAGCTCCGACACGAAGCGGGCGCGCGGGGAGCTGAACACGCCGCGCTCGAACGCGGCGATGCGCTGGAGCACGGCCGGCGCCACCGTGCCGCCCTCGCTGTGGCTGGTGACGGCGCTCTGGGCCTGGGTGACGAGGTCGGTTTCGCGGCCGTCGAACTGGAAGGGGCCGGAGAAGCCGGTGTCGGCGATGCTGGGCACGGCGCGCCAGACGGACACCTTGCGGTCCGGGGCGGTGATGACGTTCCCCTGCACGTCGATGACGTCCATGTTCGCGGGGAGCGGGAGCACCACGCGCACCAGGCCCTTCTTCAGGTGCTCGTAGGTGGGCACGGGGGCCGTGGGGTCATCCGCGTCGATGCGGTTGAACAGCGGATCCGCGGGGTTCCGGGCCCAGAGTTCCTCCACGTGCTCGGGCGTGAGGGTGGTGTCGTCCGCGAGCACGTGGCACGTCGCGCAGGAGCGCCCGTTGGTGCCGGGCAGGGCCTCCTGGAAGTGCCTCCTGCCGGCGGCGGCCTGGGCCACGGACGCCAGCTCCGCCTGGGACGTCGCGGGCTCGGCGGTGGCGTCCACGGAGGCCGCGGTGTCGGTGCAGCCCGCGAGCCCGGCGAGCGCGAAGGCGCCCAGGGTGCTCGCGATGAGTCGATGCCCTGCCATGTGTTCCCCTCCCGGTTGCTGCGATGGGAGGGGAACACCGCGCGCCCCGCTTCGTGTCACCGCGAAGGCGCGCGGGGGCAGACGTCAGTCCTTCGGGACCGGCCGCTCCTCGAATGCCTGCGGCTTGAACTCCCGGGCCAGGTGCTTGAGGACGTCCTCCCAGGCATTGAACGCGCGGAAGAAGACGCACGTCAGGCAGAAGACGAACGGGGTGCGCACGACACCGCGGAGCAACATGAGCTGTGCGTGGGAGCTATCGGCGGGGATGTAGTCGGTCACCCGGAACGCGAGCCACAGGAGGCCCACGAACACCGGGGCGAGCAGGGTGGCGACGAACGCGTCAACGAGATGCGCTTGGAGACGTCGATCAGAAATGAAGGGCATGCGGCTCGAACGCGAAGGAGGGGTGAAGGCAGGCACCGGGCGGCTCGACGGACCGCCCCGTGCGGATTGATTGACGAAGGGGAAGAAGCTCAGGACTTGCGGCGGCGGGCGCGCGCCATCAGGCCCGCGAGCAGCGCGCCGGCCCACATGGCCGGAGCGGGGGACGTGGCGCCGCAGCCCAGGCCGCCGCCGAGCAACTCGTCGTCGGGCGTGCCGCCAAGCACTCCGGAGTCGTCCGGAGTCTGGCCATTGCCGGTGCCAGGGTCCGGATCCGTGGTGCCCGGGTCCGTGGTGCCGCCGGTGCCCGCGTCCGTGCCGGCATCGGTGATGCCACCGTCAGTCCCCGTGCCGGTGCCGCCATCCGTGCCGGTGCCACCGCCCGTGCCGCCATCGGCCGGGGTCATCTCCCACGTGTAGCTCACCGCGACGCCGATGTTGCCGGCCGCGTCCACCGCGCGGACCTGGAGCGTGTGCGTCCCGGGCAGCAGGTCCTCCAGCGTGACGTTCGCCAGGCAGGCCTGGAACTCCATCCCGTCCACGCTGCACTGGAACGTGGCTAGCGCCTCGGACGCGGCGAAGCCGAACGAGGCCACCGTCCCGGCCAGCACCGGCGGCGGCGACGTCACCAGCGTGACCACCGGCGCCACCGTGTCCACCGTCCAGGTGTGCACGGCCGGCGTCAGGTCCGGCAGACCGTTGGGCGCGATGGCCTGCACGGAGAACACGTGTTGTTCACCGTGTAGGTGCCCGCCAACTGCACCTGCGTGCGCGACCCGACGAGCGACTCCATGCGCTGGCCATCGCGGTAGAGCGTGAGCGGCGAGCGCTCGTGGTGCGCCGCCAGGGACAGGCGCAGCTCACCGGGCTCGCGCAGCCCGCCGGCCGCCGTGCCGAGCGCGGCGCGCGACGTGGGGTTGAGGCTCAGCCGCTCCAGGTCGAAGGCGGGGGCGGTGGAGGCGGCGGCGCTGGCCAGGGAGGGCAGCAGCGCCAGGGCGGACAACAGACGCAGGGGGTTGGGCAGGGGCATGGGGATTCGGCTCATCTGGCTTTCGTGAGGTGGCGGACAGCAACGGCGCGACAGGGGACGAAAGCGGGACTGGCGAGTGGGGGATTTGTGAGGAGTTGATTTCGGGCTGTCGCGGTGAGGCGCGGACCCCGGGCAAAGCAAGCGCAATGCCGAGCCCGGCGCTGCTCCCCCATTCCCCGCAAATGGCATGAATTGCTGAGTTGTGTCTGGTTTCAGGGTGCTTGCTGTCCAACCTGACGGGGCGTCTTGTCTGGATTCAAGAACCAGATTCTGGAAACTGGACGGACGTCCCCGCCCGCCGGGACGCGCGCCCCGGGCGGCACCGCCTCCACGGGCCGTGCTGGCGCGATTGGTGCTTGGGTGCCTTCGCACTTTTTTCCGCGGGACCCCGGAGCAGACACGTGATCCAGGAGCGCAAGCGAGGCCATGCCCTCTACGCACTCAACAGGGTGTTGGTGGTGGCCCGCTTCATGTCGTTGAAGGGGCATGACCCCCAGACGCTCGCGGCGGTGCTGGACGCGGCCGAGCGGCTCACCTGGTTGCTGGCCGCGCCCCAGGACGAGACGGCCCGCTACCGGCAGTGGCTCCAGGAGCTGTCCAGCCGTCACAGCCTGTGCCGAATCGTCCTCGAAAGGTTCGACTCGGACGTTCTGCCGCCGTCCTGGCTTGGAACGGTGTGAATCCGCCTTCGCTCCAGGCACGCTGCCGCCCATACCAGGAGCGAAGGGGACCATGGACATCATCCGCAACGACAAGCAGGGCGCGAAGGTGAAGCTGGAGCGCATCCCCACGACGCCGCCGAAGAAGGCGGACAAGGATGCGGCCAAGGCGGAATTCGACGCGCTGGGCGAGGAGCTGTTCGACCTGCAGGACCTGCTGTGGGGCGCGAAGATGAACTCCGTCCTCATCGTCCTGCAGGGGCGCGACACCGCAGGCAAGGACGGCACCATCAAGCACGTGGTGGGCAGCCTCAACCCACGCGGAGTGAGCGTCACCTCCTTCGGCGTGCCCAGCACGGAGGAGCGGGAGCACGACTTCCTCTGGCGCGTGCACCTCAAGGCCCCCCGGCAGGGCGAGTTCTCCATCTTCAACCGCTCCCACTACGAGGACGTGCTCGTGGCGCGGGTGAACCACCTGGTGCCGGAGCCGCTCTGGAGGTCGCGCTACCAGCACATCCGCGACTTCGAGACCCTGCTCTCCGAGCACGGCACCATCGTCCTCAAGTTCTTCCTCCACATCAGCCAGGAGGAGCAGGAGCAGCGGCTGCTGGCGCGCGAGGAGGAGCCGCGCAAGGCGTGGAAGATCGCCGCGGGCGACTGGGAGGACCGCAAGCACTGGGCGGACTACACGCGCGCCTATGAGGACGTCTTCGCTCGCACGTCCACCCAGCGTGCGCCCTGGCACCTGGTGCCCTCGGACGCCAAGTGGTACCGCAACCTCGTGGTGGCCCGCGCCGTGGCGGAGGCCCTGCGTCCCCACCGTGACGCCTGGCAGGCCCGGCTGGACGAGGTGGGCAAGCAGAAGAAGGCGGAGCTCCGCGCCTGGCGCAAGAAGCGCTGACGCACGGCCTCGCGCGTCATCCCCGCTGACGCGAGGGGCCCACGCCGCGCGCGTGGGCTGCGCTGACCCGGCCATGACATGGGGATGGGACAACGCTCGCGGTCATCCGTCCCGGTGTGTCGCCGGGTGGTCACCGCTGGAGCCCTGTCCCCATGGAACGAACCGCGTCGCCATCGAGCAAGGACCTCATTGCCCGCACGCGTCCCTTCGCGGCCCAGGACACCGCGCGCTCCCTCTGGGCGCTCGGCTCCACCTACGCCGCGCTCGTGGGCGCGCTGGTGCTGGCGGCGGCCGCGCCCTGGTGGCCCCTGCGCGTCGTGGGCGGCCTCATTGAAGCGCTGGTGCTCATCCGCTGCTTCATCCTCTTCCACGACGCCATGCACGGGGCGCTCCTGCCGAAGTCCCGGTGGGCCAGGGCGCTCTTCCAGGTGCAGGGGCTGCTCACGCTCACGCCCGCGCGCATCTGGAACGACACGCACAACCATCACCACGCCAACACCGCGCGCATCGCGGCGGACTCGGCGGGCACCTTCGTCACCTGGACCACGGACCAGTGGCGCAAGGCCACCGGCGCGCAGCGCCTGGGCTACGTGGTGGAGCGCCACCCGGTGACGCAGGTGTTCGGTTACTTCACCGCGTTCCTCTACAGCCTGTGCCTCCAGCCGTTCGTGAAGAACCCGAAGCGCTACTGGACGTCCGGGCTCGCGCTGGGCGTGCACGTGGCCCTGTCCGCGGCCGTCTGGCACTTCTTCGGGCTGGGCGTCTACCTCACCGCCTTCGTGGGGCCGCTGTTCGCCGCGTACGCGCTGGGCACGTACCTGTTCTACGCGCAGCACAACTTCGACGACGTGGCCATCCTGCCGGAGGCGGCGTGGAACCACGCGGACGCGGCGCTGGAGGCCAGCAGCTACATGCGCTTCGGGCCGGTGATGGAGTGGTTCACGGGCAACATCGGCTACCACCACGTGCACCACCTCAACCCGCGCATCCCGTTCTACCGGCTGCCGGAGGCGATGGCGTCCATCCCGGAGCTCCAGGGGCCGCACGTCACCACGCTCACGCTGAAGGACATCGCCGGGTGCCTGCGGCTGAACCTGTGGGATCCGTCGCTGAAGCGGATGGTGCGCTACCGCGACGTGCAGGTGGCGCCGGGCGCCTGAAGAAGCACGGCGACGAACCTCGGCCCGGCGGGTCCGTTCGGGGCCCGCCCGAGGGACCCACCGGGCCGGGGTGTCAAGGCTTCAAGAGCGCGTGCAGGGCGTTGGCGTGCGCCTCCTCGTCGGCGAGGAGCTCCTCCAGGAGCCGCCGCGTGGTGGGGTCGCGCTCCGCGAAGTAGGGGATGAGGTCGCGGTACGACGCGATGGCGACGCGCTCCGCCTCCAGGTTCTCGCGCAGCAGCTCCACCAGCGTCCGCCCCTCGTCGTCCCGGGTGTCACCGCTGGACATGAGTCCTCCAAGGTTGAAGTCCGGCCGGCCGCCCAGTTGCTGGATGCGCTCGGCCAGCCGGAGCGCGTGGTCCTGTTCGTCGCGAGCGTGCAGGCCGAACGCGGCCCTCATCGCGTCGTGACAGGCGCCTCCCGCCAGCAGGGCATGGCGCGTGTAGCGCCGCACACAGACCACCTTGGTCGCCAGCGCGGCGTTGAGCAGCGTGATGCGGACCCCCAGGTCCCCCAGCTCGGTGTCGGACGGCTGCGACTGCATGTCGGCCATGGAAGTGCCCCCGGGCGGCTGCGTGTCCGGAAGCTGGGGGGCCCGGGCGGCGCCGTCCATCCCACCTGCCCCCGCGTGCCGGGAGCGCCGCGCCTGTCCGTCCCGCCCCCCGACGCCTGCCTCCACGCCGGGCGGCGGGCGGGGACGTTGTTCGCGAACATCCCTTGCGGCCTCCGGGGCGGAGCAGGGGGTTCGGGGTTAGTCTTCGCCAATGAGCTCGAGCCCATCCAGCCGGCCGTCCGTCGTCGTGGCGGAGCTGGGGCCCACGAACACCGGGAAGACCTACCGCGCCATCGAACGGATGCTCGAGCACGACTCCGGCATCATCGGCCTGCCGCTCCGCCTGCTCGCCCGTGAGGTCTACGACCGGGTGACCGCGAAGGTGGGCGAGGGCCGGGTCGCGCTGATGACGGGCGAGGAGAAGCGCGTTCCGCCCCGGCCCGACTACTGGATCTGCACCGTGGAGGCGATGCCGACCGACCGGGAGGTGGACTTCCTCGCGGTGGATGAGATCCAGCTCGCCGCGCACCGGGAGCGCGGGCACGTCTTCACGGACCGGCTGCTGCACGCGCGCGGGCGCAAGGAGACCTGGTTCCTGGGCGCGGACACCATGCGGCCCATGGTGCAGGCGCTGATTCCGCATGCGTCCATGAAGCGCGCCACGCGCCTGTCGCAGTTGCGCTACGCCGGGCGCCGCTCGCTGAAGAGCCTGCCGCCGCGCTCGGCGGTGGTCGCGTTCTCCGCGGACCGCGTCTACGAGCTGGCGGAGTCGCTGCGCCGCCTGCGGGGCGGGGTGGCGGTGGTGCTGGGCGCGCTGTCGCCCCGGACGCGCAACGCGCAGGTGGCCATGTATCAATCCGGCGAGGTCCAATACCTCGTGGCCACGGATGCCATTGGCATGGGGTTGAACCTGGACCTCAACCACGTGGCCTTCGCGACGCTCTCCAAGTACGACGGCGCCGAACAGCGCGACTTGTATCCGGACGAGCTGGCGCAGATCGCCGGCCGCGCGGGGCGCCACCTCAACGACGGGAGCTTCGGCGCGCTGAACACGCTGCCGGAGCTGCCGCCGCGCATCGTCTCCGCCATCGAGTCCCACCGCTTCCCGGCGGTGCGCAGCCTCATCTGGCGCAACTCCTCGCTGGACTTCGCGAGCCCGGAGGCGCTGCTGGACTCCCTGTCGCGAGCGCCGAGAGACAGCGCCTTCGTCCGGGTGGAGCGCGCGGACGACTTCGACGCGCTCAAGGGCCTGTCGGCGGTGCCGGCCATCCGCGAGCTCACCACCGACAAGGCGTCCGTGGAGCTGTTGTGGCAGGTCTGCCAGGTGCCGGACTTCCGCAAGGGGCTCTTCGGGCAGCACGTCGCGCTCTTGCGCGAGACCTTCCTCCAGCTCACGGCCGGGGACGGGAAGCTGGACCCCACCTGGCTGGGCCGGCAGGTGTCGCCGCTGGATGACGCCTCCGGTGACATCCACACGTTGATGGACCGGCTCGCCGCCATCCGCATCTGGACGTACATCAGCCATCGTCCGGGCTGGCTGAACGACGCGGAGGCCTGGCAGGAGCGCACGCGCCGCATCGAGGACGCGCTGGGGGATGCCCTGCATGAGCGGCTGGTGGAGCGCTTCGTGCAGCGGGCCGCGAGGCGGAGCGCGCGCCGCTTCGTGAGGGCCAGCGCGCAGCCGCAGGCCGGTGCCTCGGACAGTCCGTTCGCGAAGCTGGGGCAGTTGTTGACGGAGGTGCCGGGCGCGGAGGGCGGGCTGATGACGGAGGAGCAGTTCGTCCAGCGCGTGGTGGACGCGACGCACGACGCCTTCGACGTGGACGCGGCGGGGCGCATCTCGTTCGAAACACAGCCACTGGCCCGGCTGGTGCGGGGGCGCGACCGGCGCTCGCCGCAGTTGGCGTTGGCGGAGCCGGAGGTGTGGACGGGCGGCGCGCGTCAGCGATTGGAGCGCCGGTTGGTGGCGCTGGCCAGGGACCTGGTCACGGAGGCGATGGGAGGCTTTCCGGCGGAGTCCTTCACGGGCGAGGGCCGCGCGCCGGCGATGCGGGGCGTGGCCTACCGGCTGGCGGAGGGGCTGGGCGTCATCTCCCAGGGAGAGGCGCGAGAGCAGTGGCGGCTCCTGGACGAGGCGTCGCGGGAGCGGCTGAAGGCGCAGGGCGTCCACGAGGGCCAGCGTTTCCTCTACGTCACTCAGGCCCTGTCACCGCAGGCCCTGGAGCGGCGGGCCATGTTGACGGCGCTGTTCCAGCAGGCGCCATGTCCGCAGGGAATCCCGCAGGAGCCGGCGCTGAACGTCTCGGCGCTGGCCGGGCAGAGCGCGAGGGCCTTCGGCTACGAGGTCATCGGGCCGGTGGCGCTGCGCATCGACATCGTCGAGCGGCTGGCCGAAGGACTGCGGAACCCGCAGGGCGCGAAGCAGGTGCACGCGCTCATGCAGCAACTGCGATTGGACGGCGGCGTGCGGGCGCAGGTGCTGCGAGCGTTGGGAGGCCAGCCTCAAGGCGCTGCCTCGAAGCGGCGGCGCCGCAGGCGGGGACGGAAGCCATCCGCGACGGCGCCGGAGGCGGGAGGTGTCCGAGGTCGTGAGACGGCAGGCTCGGGCCGGCTCAACGACCGTCCGTGAAGCACTGGGGCCTGCTCTGGCACCTCGCTGAACCGCGGAGGGGGGCCTGCCAGGGAGCAGGCCGGCGGCCCGGGAGGAGGGGAGGCGACGAATCCGCGCGGGGCCTGCCCTGATTCGCCTATACGCTGGCCCCGTCTCCCTCCCAGTCCGGTGGTCGTCCCATGAGCAGTGGTCGTGCCCTCTCGCCAGTCCTCCTCGTCGGTGCCGGAACGGGCGAAGCCACGTGCGGCATCCTCTACCTGGCGAGCTACCTGCGGCGTGGCGGGATTGAAGCCTTCGTGCGGCTGTGGGACGGGGATGAGAGCGCGGGCGAGGTGACGCAGTCCTTCGAGCGCCTCATCGCGCGCGTGCGCCCCAAGCTCATCGGCATCAGCCTGAAGTGGTTCCACCACGTGGATCGCGCGCTGCTCATCGCGCGAACCATCCGGAAGATCGACCCGTCCATCCGCATCGTCGTGGGCGGCAACTCCGCGTCGTACTGGTGGAAGGAGTTGAGCGCCTACGACTGCATCGACCACGTCATCCTGGGCGACGGCGAAGTCCCCCTGCTGGCGCTCTGCAACGGCGAAGAGGCCCCGCCCAACTGCGTGACGCGGCACCCGGACGGCCGTCCCCGCAGGCTGCCGCTGGCGTACGTGCAGCGCGCCACCAACACGCAGGACGTCTACTACTCGCACTTCAACGAGCTCTTCCTCAGCCAGATGGACGCGCACTCCTTCTCCGGCTGGGTCGCGCCCGGCAAGGGCTGCGGCGAGAACTGCCTCTATTGCGGCGGCGCTCGCGGCAACCAGAAGGCGGACTTCGGCCGCGCGAAGCCGTTCCTGCGCGCGGAAGAGAACGTGCGCCGCGACCACCAGGAGATCGCCAGCCGGACCTGGCAGATGCGCTACGACTTCGCGGGCAGCACGGCGGAGTTCCTCGGGAGCACCTGGGCCGGCGTGGACCTGTCGCGCCACTGCTGCACGTACTTCCTCTGGGGCGTGCCGCGCGTGGAGCTGGTCGCGGCGCTGGCGGAGACCTTCCAGCGCATCTACATGGTCATCGACATCGGCTGCTTCTCCGAACAGCAGCGGCTGGAGCAGATGTCCAAGGGCCTGCTCAAGCCTTGCGCGAAGGACCGCGAGCTGCTCGACGTCATCGAGTCCGTCCGTCGCCATCCCAACGTGGAGGTTGAAATCTCTGGCATCGGCGGCCTGCCGTTCATGAACCGGGAGCGGCTCGCGGAGGAGCTGCGGCTGGTGGAGCGCATCATCGGCCTGGACTGCGTGGTGGGCTACCAGCGGCTGGAGGCGCAGCCCGGAGCGCTCGTCACGGAGCACCCCGCGCGCTTCGACATGGTGACGGAGGCGAAGACGTTCGCGGAGTTCCTCGACTACTTCGAGCGCCGCGAGCCCGGTGACGTCTCCGTGCCGATGATCCGCTTCAAGGACAAGGAGCTGGAGGCCGCGGTGCAGCGCAACTCGGACCGGGTGGACGCCCTGGCCTGGAAGCACCGGGAGGCGAGGAAGCGCGTGGAACTCAACGGCCGCACGCGGCTCAAGAACACCGCGCCGTCGACGAAGCGCTTCACGCTGGGCGACTGGCTGGGAAGCCACCGGGCCCCCGCGAAGCTGGCGAAGGAGCCGGTGACGGTCCTGCGCTCGGTGGATGGAATCACCCTGAGCTGCGCGCCGTCCGTCAACCCGCGCAAGTTCACCGACCCCACGCTGACCCAGGGCGACGACGGCGCCATCCTCCTCGCTGCCCTGGCCGCCTTCGAGCAGCCCACCACCGTCTCCAGCGCGGTGACACACCTGGGCACGAAGGCGAGGCTGGATCCGCACTCCGCCCGCGAGGTCATCGACCACCTGGTGGACGGACGCTTCCTCCAGCCGGCGTAGGCACGGTGGCTTCATGAGCCCTGTGCGCCGCTCACTCGGCCAGCGCACGAGGCGGATGCCCCGTGGGAGGCGTCATCGGCTGCGCGAGTGGAACCGGCTGTCCGGTGACCCGCGCGACCTCCGCGGGCTCCGGCCCCCGGTTCCAGTACCCCTCGCGAGCCACCACGTGCTCACCCACGGGCTGCGTCTGGCGCATCAGCTCCTGGACCTGTGACTCCGGAAGCAGATGCGTCCCCACGTCGGGCCGCACGAAGTTGTTCGCGCTCACGAACGACCAGCTCAACCCGGTGCTGATGCCCGGCGGCGCCAGGGGCTGCCAGCCAACGAAGCCATTTCCCCAACGCCAGTCCACCCAGGCAGGGGCCCACTCGCTGTCGGGCCACCACACCCAACCCTCCGTCGGCGTGGTGAACCACCGGCCGTAGTGGAAGGGCGCCCAGCCCCACTCCGAGTCGCTCTCGAAGGTCCATCCCCAATCGCTGGAGACCCACCGGCCGTCGGTGGAATACGGGGTGAAGCCCGCCCCCACCTCCTCCGGGTTGGGCCGCCAGACCCAACCGACATCCGGCAGGTTCATCCACGTGCCGTAGGGCGCCAGCACCTCCCGGAACTGGGACATGGGGTTGTCCAGGGGCGTCGAGCTCGACGTCACCTGCGGCCCGAATTCCTCCGGGCCCATGGCGCAGCCGCCGGCTGCCAGGATGGCAAGGACGCTGGTGCCGGTCCGAAGCCAGCGCACCCGGGGATGCCAGGGGCCCATGTCCGGTTCCTTTCGTGGGGGTCTCTGCCCTGCAAGGTGCGGACGCCTTCACGCAACTTCACGAGCCGTGCGTGAGAAGGCGGCGTATGAACGCCTGCACGGAGGCTCCAATGGCAAACGCCAAGGCCATGCTGGGCAGCATGCTGGGCCGGTTTCTCTTCACTGAAGCGAAGGTGACCCAGGTTCGCGAGGTCTCTCGCGCCTTTCGACAGATTGACTGCGAGGGGCCCGCGCTGCGTGCGCAGGGATGGACCCCCGGCGACAAGGTGCAGGTGTTCCTGCCAGGGCTGGGGATGCGCACGTACACGCCGCTGTCCTGGGACGAAGCGCGAGGGGCCACGGCCTTCCTGGTGTACCTGCACGGCGACAGCCCGGGAGCGAAGTGGGGCCGCGACGTGCGCACCGGCGACACGGTGCGGTTCTTCGGCCCCCGGCGCTCGGTGGCGCTGGAGTCCGGAGACGCGCCGGTGGTGCTCTTCGGTGACGAAACGTCCTTCGCGGTGGCGCACGCGCTCCGCACCGGAGCGAAGCGGGACGTCACCCCCATCTTCGAGGTCACCCGCCGCGAGGACTGCGCGCCCGCGCTGCGCGAGCTGGGCTTCGAGGGCCAGGACGTGGAGCGCACGGCGGGCGACGCGCACCTGACGCAGGTCCACGAACGGCTGCGCGAAGCCCTGCGCGCGAAGCCCGGCGCGACGCTGGTGATGACAGGCCGGGCGCAGTCCATCCAGGCCCTGCGCTCGAAGCTGCGCGGCGACGGCGAGCGCGCCACGCCGAAGGTGAAGGCCTACTGGGCGGTGGGCAAGACAGGGCTCGACTGATTCAGGCCGGCGCGAACTGGATGCCGCGCAGGAAGTCGTCGCGGTCCCGGGTGACGCCCGCGGGCCTGCGCTTGGACTTCTGCTTGAGGAAGCGTGAGGCGTCCTGGCGGCGGTAGCAGGTGAGGAGCCGGTCCTCGTCATTGAGGATGAGGATCCACCCGCGCGCCTGCCGCGCCAGGGACGAGTCCCGCAGCGCAACCGGCAGGTCACGCTCGTGCACGGTGAGGTGCGTGGCACCACACGCCCGGGCGGGAGTGCCGAACTCGAGGATGAACGCGATGACCTCCTCGCGCAACCTCCAGCGGGCACACTGCTCGACGAAGAGGCGGGTGAGGGAGAACACGGACGACGCGGGGCTCTGGCGCATGGCGGGCTATCTCCTTGCGCGCTTCCCAATACACGCCGCGTTCCAACGCCCCACGCACGCGATTCCGCGCACTTGCGCGGATCCCCCAGCGGCCTCGAAAGACATTCCGTCAATCCCGCCCGCGGCCCGTGTCACCCAGGCACAGGCCCTTCACGACGGCCGCCGTCCCCCACGCCGCGTGACGGCGCCGCTCACTCCCGGGATTGGACCCGTTGTGAAGAAAACCTTCACAGGCCCTTCGGCATTTTGACAGGCTCTCGGAGGGCGGGAACGGGGCAGCATCGCCCCTCCGGCCTCGCGACGCTGCGTGTAGGGTCGGACGACCACTGGCCGAAGGGATGGACGGGGCACGATGAATCTTCGCTCGAAGGCACTGGGAGCCGTGCTGGGCGCGGGGGCGGCGGGGCTGTCGCTGTCGCTCCTGTTCGGCGCGGGATGCGGAGGCCGCGCGGCGCATCCGGTGGTGATGCCGCCGCCCTCGGATCCACAAGCGCTCCGGCCGCCAGAGGCCTTCGCGGGCATCCGCGACAAGAAGGAGCGCTCGCGGGCGCTGTTCCTGGAGGCGAGCCGGGTGATGCTGCATCCCCGCTGCGTCAACTGCCACCCCGTGGGCGACAGTCCGCTCCAGGGTGAGAACAGCCAGGTCCATGATCCGCCGGTGGCCCGGGGCCCCGAGGACCTGGGCGTGCCGGGCCTGGAGTGCACCTCCTGCCACCAGGACCGCAACGCGCAGTTGGCGCGGGTCCCCGGCGCGCCCAAGTGGCACCTGGCGCCCAAGGTGATGTTCTGGGAGGGGCGCACGCCGCGCTCGCTGTGCGAACAGTTGAAGGATCCGGCGCGCAACGGCGGCAAGAGCCTGGCGGAGTTGATCGAGCACTCGGCGCATGACGAGCTGGTGGGCTGGGGCTGGAAGCCCGGCGCGGACCGGGTCCCGGCGCCGGGATCGCAGGCGGAGTTCGGGGCCCTGGTGGCCGCGTGGGTGAAGGACGGCGCGGAGTGCCCGCGCGAGGAGAGCCGACCGTGAGCATCCGTCTGCGAGTGAATGGAACCGAGCACGTGCTGGACGTGGATCCGGAGATGCCGCTGCTCTGGGCGCTGCGCGACGTGCTGACCTTGACGGGCACGAAGTACGGCTGCGGCCAGGCGCTCTGCGGCGCGTGCGTGGTGCACATCGACGGCGCGGCGGTGCGCTCGTGCGTGACGCCGGTGCGCCGCGCGGAGGGCCGCGAGGTGATGACCATTGAAGGCCTGTCGCCGGATGGCTCGCACCCGCTGCAGAAGGCGTGGGTGGACCTGGCGGTGCCGCAGTGTGGCTTCTGTCAGGCGGGGCAGATCATGACGGCGGCGGCGCTGCTGGCGAAGAAGCCGAAGCCCACCGACGCGGAGATCGATCAATCGCTGGCGGGCAACCTCTGCCGCTGCGGGACGTACACGCGCATCCGCACCGCCGTGAAGAAGGCGGCGGGACTGCCGACGGAGTGAGGGCCGCCACCATGCAAGACACGCGCATCCGTCTGTCGCGCCGTTCCGTGCTCGAAGGAATGGGCCTCGTGGCCGCGGGCCTGGGGCTGGAGGTGTTCCTGCCCGCGAGGGCGCACGCCGCGCCCATGCCCACGTCCCTGCCGGAGGTGCCCTCCGGGGGCCTCCGGGCCAACGTCTTCGTGCACGTGGCGCCGGACGGCGTGGTGACCATCGTCTGCCACCGCTCGGAGATGGGGCAGGGCGTGCGCAGCTCGCTGCCGGTGCTCATCGCGGACGAGCTGGGCGCGGACATGGCCCACGTGAAGGTCGTCCAGGGCGACGGCGACGAGGCCTACGGCGACCAGAACACGGACGGCTCCAGCAGCGTGCGGAAGATCTTCGACGACCTGCGCTACGCGGGCGCGACGGTGCGCACGATGCTGGTGGCGGTGGCGGCGAAGCGCTGGAAGGTGGCGCCCGCGGAGTGCGAGGCGCTCGACCACGCCGTGTTCCACAAGGGCACGCGGCGGACGTTCAAGTTCGGCGACCTGGCCAGTGACGCGGCGAAGCTGAAGGTGCCCGGGAAGGACGCGGTGACGCTGCGTCCGCGCGGCGAGCTCAAGCACCTGGGCAAGGAGCTGCCGCTCTTGGACGGGCCGGACATCGTGACGGGCCGCGCGGTGTTCGGCGCGGACGTCGTGTTGCCGGGGATGCGCACGGCGGTCATCGCGCGTCCGCCCGTGGCGGGAGGCAAGGTGGCCCGCTACGACGCGACGAAGACGCTGGCGGTGCCGGGCGTGCGGCAGGTGGTGGAGCTGCCGGCGGCGACGAAGCCCTTCCTGTTCCAGCCGCTGGGCGGGCTGGCGGTGGTGGCGGACCACACCTGGGCGGCGATGAAGGGCCGCGCGGTGCTGGACGTGACGTGGGAGGGCGGGGACAACGCCGTCTACGACTCGGCGGCGTACCGCGAGCAGTTGCTGGAGGTGATTGGCAAGCCGGGCAAGGTGGTGCGCAACGTCGGCGACGCGGAGGGCGCGCTGGCGAAGGCGGCGAAGCGGGTGCGGGCCACGTACAACACGCCGCACCTGGCGCACGCGCCCATGGAGCCGCCCGCGGCGGTGGCGAAGGTGGAGAACGGCACCTGCGAGGTGTGGGCCACGACGCAGAACCCGCAGGCCGCGCGCAGCGAGGTGGCGAAGGCGCTGGGCATCGACCCGTCGAAGGTGACGGTGCACGTGACGCTGTTGGGCGGCGGGTTCGGCCGCAAGTCGAAGCCGGACTACGTGGTGGAGGCGGCGCTCGTCGCGAAGGCGGTGGGCGCGCCGGTGCGCCTGCAGTGGACGCGCGAGGACGACGTGCGCCACGACTACTACCACTCCACGAGCGCGCAGCGGCTGGAGGCGGGCCTGGACGCGAGCGGCAAGGTGGTGGCGTGGCACCAGCGCATCGCGTTCCCGCCCATCGGCTCCACGTTCGCGGACGCGACGTTCGCGGGGGACGGCGAGATGGGGCAGGGCATCCTGGACCTGCCGCTGGCCATCCCCGACGTGCGGATGGAGAACTGCGAGGCGCGGGCGCACACGCGCATCGGCTGGCTGCGCTCCGTGGCGAACATCTACCACGCGTTCGCGGTGCAGAGCTTCATCGACGAGCTGGCGCACGAGCGCGGCGCGGATCCGCGCGACACGCTGCTGGAGGTGCTGGGGCCGTCGCGCATCGTGACGCCCAAGGACCTGGGCGTGGCGAAGGTGCCGAACTACGGCCAGTCCCTGGAAGAGCACCCGGTGGACACGGCGCGCCTGCGCAGGGTGATTGAGCGGGTGACGGGCCTGTCGCGCTGGGACGAGCGCAAGCGGGAGGGAAGGGCGCTGGGGCTGGCGGCGCACCGCAGCTTCCTGACGTACGTGGCGGTGGTGGTGTCGGTGGTGAAGGACGCGGACGAGCGCATCCGGGTGGACGAGGCGTGGATCGTCGCGGACGCGGGCACCATCGTGAACCTGGAGCGGGTCCGCGCGCAGATGGAGGGCGCGGTGGTGTTCGGCCTGAGCCTGGGGCTCTACGGCGCCATCACGATGAAGGACGGCGCCACGGTGGAGAGCAACTTCCGCGACTACCGTCTGGCGCGCATCGCGGAGACGCCCAGGCGCATCCACGTGGACATCATCCCCAGCGACGGCCGCCCCGGAGGCGTGGGAGAGCCCGGAGTGCCCCCCGTGGCCCCGGCCCTGGCCAACGCGGTGTTCGCGCTCACCGGAACGCGTGTGCGCGAGCTGCCGCTGGTGAAGACCGTGAAGGTGTGAGCATCACGGCACCCACAACGCGCCATCCGTCAGGGGGGCCTCGGAGCCGCCGCCCCCCATCCCTCCCCAGATGAAGAGGGCGCTGCCCGTCCACACGCCCACGTGCCCGGCGCGCGCGGAGGGGGCGCCCTGGGTGCGCAGCGGCGCCCACGTGTCCGTCTCCGGGTCGTAGGCCGCGCCGTCCGAGCAGACACCCCCGCTGGGGCCGCACTTCGATGACGCGCCACCCCAGATGATCATCTTCGAACCGGTCCACACCGCGATGTGTCCCGTGCGAGGCGAGGGCGCGCCCCTGGCGGAGATGGGGGTCCACTTCCGGTACAGCGGATCGAACGCGGCGCCCTGCTCGCAATAGACCGGCGGGTCCTGTTGGGCATCGCCACAGCCGATCCCGCCCCAGATGATCATCTTCGAGCCGGTCCACACCGCCGTGTGCGCCCAGCGGCCCGTGGGCGCCCCTTCGGTCGGCATCTCCACCCAGTGGCCCGCGAAGGGGCCGTACATCGAGCCGTCCGCCAGGGCCACGTCCACGCCGCCGGCCCCATTTCCGTCTCCGCCCCAGTAGAGCACCTCCCCGGTGGTCTCGCCGCTCCACACCGCGGAGTGGTAGCGGCGCGCCACGGGAGCGTCGACGAAGTCCATGGTCGTCCAGCGGCCTGTGTCGACGTGGTACCGGGCTCCGTCCCCGAACACGCGCCCCCGCTGGAGATCCTGGCCCCCCCACACCACCATCAGATCTCCGGTCCAGGTGGCCGTGTGTCCGCCTCGCGCAGAGGGGGCGTACTGGGACGTGATGGCGCTCCAGGTGTCGGTGGCGGGATCGTAGGTCGCGCCGTCGCCACAGGGGCCCAGGGGGCTGCCACAGCCGAGCCCGCCCCAGACGATCATCTTCTCGCCGGTCCACACCGCCGAGTGCTGCGTGCGCGCGGACGGCGCCCCCTGTGTCGACAGGGGTGTCCAGGTCTTCGCCGCCACGTTGAAGCGGGCCCCGTCGCCGCAGACGCCGTTGACGGTGCAGCCGCCCAGCCCGCCCCAGAGCAGGACGTTCTGGCCATCGAAGACACTGGACACCTGGAGCCCCGTGCCCAGGGGCGCGCCCGAGGGCAGCGGCGTCCAGGTGCCCACCTCCTGCGCCTCCGGACCGGCCTGCTCCTGGGGACTGGAGCAGCAGACCAGGGTCACGAGGAGCAGGCCTGACGTCAGGCGCATCCGAAACGGCTTCACTGCGTCACGCTCCGAATGCGCCATCTCTCATTTCCTTCCCGTTACCAGGGGCGGGGGCTGCCGCAGGTGTAGCCCGGGCCGTTGATGAAGCGGGACGCGGCGCGGGCATTGGCATCCGACGCCGCAGTCTGCCTCACGCTCAGCGGAATCCACCACTGGGATTGATCCGCCACATCGCAGAGGAACTCCACCTGCACCTGGTTGGGCGAGTGGAACCGGCTCGCGGTGCCATTGTTCTCCCACATGGCACCAAAGACATACTTGGAGATGCCGTGGAAGTAGAAGTAGTCGCAGCCGTTGATGGTGCACGCGCCCTGCGGGCCGGGACGGTGGCCGCCGGTGTTGCCGTTGTCGTAGCTGTACTTGTCGAAGTAGGCGTGCCAGCCCTCGTGCATGTAGTCACCGGCGCGCGAGCCCGGGTTGGAGTTGCTGACGGTGGGGTTGTAGAGCGGGCACGCGGTCTCCACGCGGTCCGTGTCCCACGGCCAGAAGCGCGGGGTGAAGGTCCCGAAGACGTCCGTGCGGTCGGTGACGCTGTGGTAGAGGCTGTCGTGGAAGTTGCTGCTGCGCGCCTCCGCCGTGGCCCGGTAGTCCTCGGTGCCGTGGAAGGACTGGTCCCAGTTGTCCAGCATGCCGTACGTCAGCAGGTAGGACGCGTTCCAGTGCTTGGGGTACTCCAGGTTGACGTTGCAGGCGTCATTCCAGCCGCGGTTGCTCCAGTCACCGGAGCGCAGGCCGTAGGCCTTGTACTGCCAGAGGAAGAAGTCCTGCCAGCAGCCGTGGGTGTTCCAGAGGTCCCGGTCCGCCTGGCTCGCGGCCGTCTGGGTGCAGACGGCGCCGGCTTCGGTGGCCAGACCGAAGGCCAGGACGGACGACATCAGGGCAATGCCTTGCTTGAGATTCATGGGCGTTCTCGCTCCTCAGGTCGTGAGGGAAGGTCAGAACTTCGGAGGGGTCACGTCGTAGGTGTTGGGCTTCTCCTCGGGCGGGCGCGGGTCCTTCCGCTCGGGGTTCGGCGCCTGCACTTCCGGGTGGGCCTTGAGGTACGCGGTGAGCTTGCGGTTGAAGGCCTCCGCGCCTTCGCCGCTGACGCGCCGGACGCGGTCCAGGTACAGGCGCTCCTCCTTGCGGACGAACGGCTCCAACTCCTTGCGAGCCTCCAGCGTGTCCCCGCGGTTCCAGAGGTACGCGCTGATGGCCTCGGCGCGGACGATGACGGAGGGGTGGTTGCCGGCCTGGTACGCCACCTCGCGGTCGAACTCCGCGTTGCGCAGGTAGGCGACGCCCGCGATGGCCTTGGCCTGGAGGCGCGCCTGCTGGGCCTCTTCCTGGAGCTCGCCCTCGATGACGGTGCCCTTGGTGGGCAGGGGCATGCGCACGAACTCCACGAGGAACTTCGCGCCGTCGTAGGTCCGCATCTCGCCCAGCAGGCCCAGGGCGACGAGCGCGCGGCTGGTGTCGCCGGACTTGTTCGCTTCGATGATCTCCTCGATGAAGGCCTGGATGAGCTCCGGGCTCTTCGCGGCGGAGACCAGCGCCCGGCGCGCGTCGTTCTGCTCCTCCACCACGGACTGACCGGCCCAGGTGATGAATGCATTGACGCTCTTGCGAGCATCCTCCACGGTCATCTTCGGCGGCGAGTGCAGGGGCCGGCCCGCGATGACGCGGCTGGGAGGAAGGTCCGACGGCTTTTCCGCGGTGGGACGGTCCTGCGCGACGGCCATGGAGCCGGACATCAGCCCCAGGGTCACGAAGAAAGTGCCTGCGCGCGAGAAGACCCGCCTGGTGTTGCGCTGCATGGTGTTGCCTCCATTCACAGACGTGAAGGAGGTGCCCGCCAAAGGGGCTCCCCCTGCCACGACGCGCCGCTACCGCCGCGACCCGTGGCTGGGCTGACCCACTTCAATCGCCGTACCAGCACGCTCCCACAGGGAGGGGAGGGTATGGCAGATCCCGGTTGTTGCTTCCGGAGCGACAGGGGGTGTTGTTCGCGTTGCCTGAGGGGCACGCCTTTCGCTGCCAGCACAAGGGATTGAGCCTGGAGAAGACGTAGTCCCTGGAGCCGTTCACCTCCGTGGCTCTTTACATGCGCGACAAGGGATCCACGGAGGGGCTCTTCATCGCGAAGGTCTATGTCGTGGCGCTGATGGGGGACTCGGGCGCCGTCGTGCTGTCTCCAGGACGTCGACGTGCGCGACGCGCGGACGCATGTCTCCCAGGGGCGGGGCATCGTCATCGAGCATGACAAGGGCCACGAACTACTGGGCATGGACTTGTCACAGGACGAACTCGAATGGGCGGGGACGGCGCTGCGCCGCGCCCTGGCCGCCCGTCCAAACCTGGACTCACGTCAGCAAGAACGCATCACCGCCAGACCTTGAGCCTGGACTCACCGGAATTCAACGCTGCTGCTCTTGTACCATGCACTGGGATGGGAGTTTGCCTCCACCACGGGAATCCTGCATGAGGCCCAGCGAATGACGTCGCCCAGTACCTCTTGTTTGAGATTCGCCGTACAGGCAACGATGACGGCTGCGGCATTGTAGCGCTCAAGGCGGCTGAGGAAGCCGGCACGTTCATTCATCCCGTAATACAAGGTCCGCCAGGTGGTATCCCTCAAGCTCCGAGCCGGCTTGTTTTTAGCGAGGGATTGCCGGTGGAGTTCGTAGAGCGAGGCTTGAAACTGGACCGGATTGCAAATCAGCAACTCATAGTGATCCGGCGGCAAACCAAGTCGCTGATGGCGATGGAGCAGCGAGAGGATGTGTGCGGCGATGTTCCTGCCGGTCGTATTTTGCGCAGGGGCAATGGGCATGAATGTCGACGTGTACTCATGCTCGTGCGGTGACTCGATGACCAGCACAATCCGCTTGTGCTGTGAAACGTGCTCATCTGCCCGCACATCTCCCGAGAATTGATCGTCATTGATGATGCCGGCGGAGCCACGGCAAGGTGCGGGTGGCATCATGGACTGTGTGGGTGGGCCGTTGGTGAGATCGAGCACATACCGGACCACGTCAGGCACTCGTGCGCACTCGAGATAAAGCCCGAATACAACAGGACGGCCATTGACGATCCTGCACTGGACTTGAGCTGCTGGCAGGGACGATTGGAGAAGGTTCCACTGCATTCCGGCGTTCGCCGTCACGGGTAGGACAAATGTCATGGAATCAAGTCCTCTCTGCTGAGTCGGATCGGAACTGGATGAGATTGCCCTCACTCATCACGGTCCTGAGCATAGAGCTGCGCAGCCGCCCGGTGATGATGGATGCCTCCCCACAGGGCCACCGTGCGTCCACTGGACCCAGGCTCCGCTCCGCCCGGGTTGAAGCGGACTTCTCCCTGCGCTACATCGCTCCACAGTCGCTAGGGGCGCCTCCGGAAGGGGGCTGAGATGGACGTGTGACCGCGTCCGATCCCTTTGAACCTGAACCGGTTAGCACCGGCGGAGGGAAGCGGTGTGGGCGCTCCATGCTCCCGTCCCGTCTCCCGTCCGTTCTCACGAGGAGCCGTCCGATGAGTGGAGCGTCCAAGAGCCTCAAGGTCGATGGGAAGGTGCTGGAGGGGATCAGCCGCGGCCCGCTTCCCGCCTCGCGCAAGGTCTACGTGTCCGGGTCCCTGCACCCCGACCTCCGCGTCCCCCTGCGCGAAATCGCCCAGACCCCCACGCGCCACCACGGCCACTCCGGCCCGGAGACGCCCAACCCTCCCGTCCACGTCTACGACTCCAGCGGCCCCTACACCGACCCCTCCGCCGACATCGACCTGCGCCGGGGCCTGCCCGCCGTCCGCGAGGACTGGATCCGCGCCCGCAACGACACCGACGAACTGTCCGGCATCACGTCGGAGTACGGCCGCGCCCGTGAAGCCGACCCGCGCCTCAACGGCCTGCGCTTCAGCCACATCCGCAAGCCGCGCGTCGCCAAGGCGGGCGCCAACGTCAGCCAGATGCACTACGCCCGCAAGGGCATCATCACGCCGGAGATGGAGTACGTCGCCGTGCGTGAGAACCAGAAGCTCGATGCTTCACTCGCCGCCCAGCACCCCGGCCACTCCTGGGGCGCAGCGATTCCGCGCGTCATCACCCCGGAGTTCGTGCGCGATGAGATCGCCCGGGGCCGCGCCATCATCCCCGCCAACATCAACCACCCGGAGCTGGAGCCGATGATCATCGGCCGCAACTTCCTGGTGAAGATCAACGCCAACATCGGCAACTCCGCCGTCACGTCCTCCATCGAGGAAGAGGTGGAGAAGATGGTCTGGTCCATCCGCTGGGGCGCGGACACCGTCATGGACCTGTCCACCGGCCGCAACATCCACGAGACGCGCGAGTGGATCCTCCGCAACGCGCCCGTGCCCATCGGCACCGTGCCCATCTACCAGGCGCTGGAGAAGGTGGGCGGCAAGGCGGAGGAGCTCACCTGGGACATCTTCCGCGACACGCTCATCGAGCAGGCCGAGCAGGGCGTGGACTACTTCACCATCCACGCGGGCGTGCGCCTCCAGTACGTCCCGCTCACCGCGAAGCGCCTCACCGGCATCGTCAGCCGCGGCGGCTCCATCCTCGCCAAGTGGTGCCTGGCCCACCACCAGGAGAACTTCCTCTACACGCACTTCGAGGAGATCTGCGAGATCATGAAGGCGTACGACGTCAGCTTCAGCCTGGGCGACGGCCTGCGCCCCGGCTCCATCGCGGACGCCAACGACGCCGCGCAGTTCGGTGAGCTGGAGACGCTGGGCGAGCTGACGAAGGTGGCCTGGAAGCACGACGTGCAGGTGATGATCGAAGGCCCCGGCCACGTCCCCATGCACCTCATCCAGGAGAACATGACGAAGCAGCTCGCCGTGTGCCACGAGGCGCCGTTCTACACGCTGGGGCCCCTCACCACGGACATCGCGCCCGGCTACGATCACTTCACCAGCGGCATTGGCGCCGCGATGATCGGCTGGTTCGGCACGGCGATGCTCTGCTACGTGACGCCCAAGGAGCACCTGGGCCTGCCCGACCGTGACGACGTGAAGGAGGGCGTGATCACATACAAGATCGCCGCCCACGCCGCGGACCTGGCCAAGGGCCACCCCGGCGCCCAGGCCCGCGACAACGCCCTGTCCAAGGCGCGCTTCGAGTTCCGCTGGGAGGATCAGTTCAACCTGTCCCTGGACCCCGAGCGCGCCCGCGCCTTCCACGACGAGACGCTCCCCGCCGAGGGCGCCAAGGTCGCGCACTTCTGCTCCATGTGCGGCCCGCACTTCTGCTCCATGAAGATCACCCAGGACGTGCGCGACTACGCGGACAAGGTCGGCGTCAACGAGGCCCAGGCCCTGGAGCAGGGGATGAAGGAGAAGAGCGAGGAATTCAAGAAGGCGGGGCACGCGCTGTACCGCTGACGCCTCCGGTGGACGGGGGCCTGCTGGCTCGGCCCCTGTCCGCTGGATGACAGGAACCGACACGCCATGTCATGGTGCTCCCATCCGGGCGCACCCGTCGCGCCCCACTCAATTCTGGAGGGCGTTTCATGGAGCCAGGGCAGCGCGAGGATCAGCAGTTCGGCACGTTCATCACCGGCTCGCCCACGGCGACCTCGGATGAGAAGACGATGGGGATGCTGGCCCACCTGGGCTCCATCGCTGGCGTCGTGGTGGGCGCGGGCTTCCTGGGCTGGGCGGTGCCGCTGTTCCTGATGCTGACCAAGGGCAAGGAGTCGTCCTTCGTCCGCGCGCACGCGGTGGAGTCGCTCAACTTCCAGATCACCACCTTCATCGCGATGGCCATCTCCGCGGTGCTGATGTGCGCGGTGATCGGCTTCGTCCTGGCGCCCCTGGTGGCGATCGTGTCGATCATCTTCACGGTCATCGCCGGCCTGAAGGCCAACGACGGCGAGCTCTACCGCTACCCCGTGAACATCCGGCTGGTGAAGTAACCCTCAGCCGCCAATGCCCATCATGGGCAGGAGCGTGGCGCCGTTTCCGGCCTCCGTGAAGCGGTGCCCCTCCGGCTTCTCTCCCAGCGCGCGGCGCACGGCCACGGCGAGCTCCTCGTCCGTCGCGCCGCCCCGGATGAGCTGATGCAGCGGCGCCTGCGCCCGGCCGCCCAGGCAACTGCGCAGGTCGCCGTTGGACGCCACCCGCACCCGGTTGCAGCCCCCGCAGAAGTTCTGCGTCAGCGGGGAGATGAACCCCACGCGCCCGCTGTCCGTGCGCCAGTAGCGCGCCGGCCCGGAGGTGGGGGACGCGGCGCTCTCCTGCGGCTCCTCGGTGAGGACGCGGCCCGCTGCCGCCAGGCGCTCCAGCAGCTCCGCCGTGGGCACCGGCGTGCCCTGGCCAAAGGGCATCAATTCGATGAAGCGCGGGGTGATGCCGCGCGCGTGCGCGTACGTCACCAGCTCCGGCACCTCCGCGTCGTTGAGGCCGCGCATCACCACGACGTTGAGCTTCAGCGACTGGAAGCCCGCGCCCGCCGCCGCGTCGATGCCGCGCAGCACCGCCTGGAAGTCGCCCTGCTTGGAGATGCGCCGGAACACCTCTGCGGACAGCGTGTCCAGGCTCAGGTTGAGCTGGGTGACGCCCGCGTCGCGCAGCGGCCCGGCCAGCGGCTCCAGGCGGCTCGCGTTGGTGGTGATGGCCAGGTGCTCCACGCCGGACACCGCGGCGATGCGCTTCGCGATGTCGAGGATGTCCGGCCGGGCGAGCGGCTCTCCGCCCGTCAGCCGCACGCGGCGGATGCCCATGTGCGCGAAGACGGAGACGATGCGCTCGAACTCGCCCGCGTCGAGCAGGTCCTTCTTCCCGCCCCAGGACGCCGGTGAGCAGTAGGTGCAGCGGAAGTTGCAGCGGTCCGTGACGCTCAGCCGCAGGTACGTCATGCGCCGCCCCTGCGCGTCACACAGTGGCGGGGCGAGCGGGTTGGGAGCGGGCAGGGGGGCGGTCATCGCGGGGCCTTCCGCCTTCATGGATAGCAACCCCCGAGAGGAAAGGCACCGCTTCCCTCGGGCCGCCTCAGCCTTCGGTGCCGGAGGCTGAACGGATGACGACGGGCGGCGCGCCAATGGGCGTGGCCGTGCTGCCCACCGGCGGGGAGTCCGGCTCGTCGTCCAGGTCGGTGAGCCGCGCCAGCTCGGCCTCGGACTCGGCGGCGTCCGCGGCGGCCTGCATCGGGTTGAGCTTCTTCTCCGCCATCTCCTTCTTGATGCGGATGAGGCCCTCCTCACCGATGTCCAGGAACGCCTTGACGACTTCAGGGTCGAACTGCGTGTTGGCGCAGCGCTTGATCTCCTGGATGGCGTTCGCGAACGTCGTGCCCTTGCGGTACGGCCGGTCGCTCGTCATCGCGTCCAGCGTGTCCGCCACCGCGAAGATGCGCGCGCCGATGTGGATCTCATGGCGCTGGAGGTTGCGGGGGTAGCCCGCGCCGTCGTAGCGCTCCTGGTGCGACAGGACGATGTCCGCCGGCGTGGAGAGGAAGGGGATGTTCTGGATCATCTGGAAGCCGATCTCCGGATGACGCCGCATCTCCAGCCACTCGTCGGGGGTGAGCTTGCCGGGCTTGAGCAGCACCGCGTCCGGCACGCCGATCTTCCCGATGTCGTGCAGCAGCGCCCCGCGGCCGATCTCCTCCATCTCCTTGCCGTGGATGCCCATGCGGGTGGCGATGGCGGAGGTGTAGCTGACCACGCGCTGGGAGTGGTCGCTCGTCTCGTGCTCGCGCGCGTCCAGGGCCGCCACCAGCGCCAGCAGCGTGTTCTGGTACGTGTTCGCGATGTTGTGCAGCGCGCTGCGCAGCTCGGCGGTGCGGTCGCGCACCTTGCCCTCGAGCTTCTTCTGGTAGCGCTTGCGCGCCATCTCGATGCGGCGCTTGGCGAGCGCGCGCTCGATGGCGCGGATGAGGTCCGTGAGCTTGGGTGGCTTGAGCAGGTAGTCCACCGCGCCCCGGCGCAGACAGTCCACGGCGGACTCGGTGTCGCCGTAGCCGGTGAGCATGATGACGGACGTGTCCGGCAGCCGCTCGCGCAGGTTCTCCAGCAGCCAGAGTCCGTCGCGGCCCGGCATCTTCATGTCGCTGATGACGAGCGGCGTCTCTTCTTCACCCGCCACGTCGAGCGCCATCTCGGCGCCGTTGGCCACGACGCAGTTGTAGCCCTCCTCACGGAGGAGCACGGAGATGACGTCGCGGACGGAGTCGTCGTCGTCGACGATCAGGATTCTGGGCGGTGCGGGGGGGATGGCTTCCACGGCCGAAGATTCTAGAGGTTTCCAGGGATTAATGGCGAACGAGTGCGAGAAATCATCACCCCCTCGCCTCCCTGCCATCCAGGGCGGGGTGCGAGCCCTGGTTCCAGGGTGAACGTCTCCGGTCCTTGGGGCATTCCCCACCTTCCGGAGTAGGGCGGGCAGGCACGCCGCGTCAAACGCGCGCCATCGTCCCCCGGTCGTAGCGGAAGGGGGTGAGATCCACCGAGGGCTTCTCCCCCAGCACGGCCTGGGCGACGAGCTTCGCGGTGATGGGGGCCAGCAGGATGCCGTTGCGGAAGTGGCCGGTGGCGAGGAACAGGCCGGGCGCGGGGCCTTCTCCGATGTACGGCAGCGCGTCCTGGGTCCAGGGGCGGAAGCCGGCCCAGGTCTCCGTGATGGGGGCGCTGCCCAGCTCCGGGCAGAGCTGCAGGGCCATGTCGAGGATCCGCGCCAGCCCCGCCGCGGTCACCTGCTTGTCGAAGCCCACGTGCTCCATGGTGCTCCCGGCGATGATCCGCCCATCCGCGCGCGGCACCAGGTAGCCCTTCGCGGACGTCACCACCCGCTCCAGGAGGGGCAGCCGCGTCTGCAGTTGCACCATCTGTCCGCGCGCCGGGCGCACCGCCTGCGCCGACACGCCCGCACCCTGGACCAGGGACGACCACGAGCCCGCCGCCAGCACCACGGCGTCCGCGCGCAGCACCTCGCCGTCCAGGTCCACGCCCACCGCGCGGCCGTGCTCGTGCACCACGCCGCGCACGTAGCCGCTCTTGAACACCGTGCCCACGCGCGCGGCGGCCATGGTGAGCGCGCGCACGAGCAGCCGGTTGTCCACCTGGTGATCATCCGGGAAGTGCGCGGCGCCCACGGCGCTGGAGGACAGGTGGGGCTCCAGCTCGCGCGCGGCCTTGCCGTCGAGCAGCTCGGCGCGCAGCCCCATGCCGTGCTGCCAGCCCACGGTGGACTCCACGTGGTGGAGGTCCGCCTCGTCGAACGCGACGCGCAGCAGGCCGCACGGCCGGTACGCGATGTCCACGCCGGACAGCTCGCGCAGCTCCGCGGCGAAGCCCGCATAGAGGGCGCGGCTGCGCAGGCACAGCTCGAAGAAGGGGCCCGGACCGTCCGCCTCCCACTGGGGCGCGAGGATGCCGCCGGCGGCGCTGGAGGCCTCCGCGCCGGGGATGGAGCGCTCCAGCACCGTCACGCGCGCGCCCGCCTGCCGGAGTTTCAGCGCGATGCCACAGCCCATCACACCACCGCCCACCACGAGGACGTCGGAGGTTGCCATGCGCCGCTTGTGCTCAAGCGAGCACGGGTTTGCAAGCATCAAGACAGACCCTGACCCGGGGTGACTTGACGTTGGGGCCTCCGGTCGTTAACCCTAGGGCCGTGCGTTCCACGTCCCTGCATCACCACCATGCGCATCATCGGCCGGCCCATGACGGGACCGTTCGCCGCGCGCATGCCTGGGTGACGCACTAGAGCGCACCCACTTCCGGCAGATGCCGCAGTGACCGAAGGCCCGTCCCCCCAGGACGGGCCTTTTTTCGTTTCCGCCACCGCAGTCCCCCGAGCCCAGCCATGTTGAAGATTGCCCTGCCCAACAAAGGACGTCTGTCCGAGGAAGTGCGCGAGCTGTTCAACGACGCGGGCCTGGAGGTGCGCGCCCGGGGCGAGCGGGCCCTCACCGCGTCCCTGGGCGGCGAGTTCGAGGCCATCTTCGTCCGCGCCCAGGACATCCCGGAGTTCGTCGCGGACGGCGCCGCGCAGGCGGGCGTCACCGGCTGGGACCTGGTGAACGAGGCCGGGCGCGAGCTGGAGCCGCTGATGGACCTGGAGTTCGGCCGCTGCCGGCTGGTGGTGGCCGCGCGCGACGAGAGCGGCATCTCCCGCGCGGAGGACGTGAAGGACGGGATGCGGGTGGCGTCCTGCTTCCCCCGGCTGACGCAGGCCTTCTTCCAGCAGCGCGGGCAGCAGGTGACGGTGGTGCCGGTGAGCGGCGCGGCGGAGATCGCCCCGCACCTGGGCATCGCGGACATCGTCGTGGACCTCACGTCCACGGGGTCCACGTTGAAGATGAACGGCCTGCGGGAGGTCGCCACCGTGCTGGAGTCGAGCGCCCGGCTGGTGGCGTGTCCGCGCAACGGCCAGGAGGCGCGGCGCGCGCTGGAGGAGCTGACGCAGGCGCTGGGGTCGGTGCTGGCGGCGCGCGGGCAGCGCTACCTGATGGCCAACGTCCCGAAGACGTCCCTGGAGCAGGTGCGCGAGGTGCTGCCCGGCCTCAACGGCCCCACGGTGGTGGACGTGATGAACGGGGGCCACTTCGTGGCGGTGCACGCGGTGGTCTCGTCGCGCAACCTCTACCGCACGGTCAACGCGCTGAAGGCGCTGGGCGGGCAGGGCATCCTCGTCACGCGCATCGAGAGGTTGATGGCATGAGCGCTCCGGTCCTCAAGTACCAGGGGGCATTGTCCTCGCTGGAGCCCGACGCGCGGCGGAGGCTGTTGGCCCGCACGGGGGAGTCGGATGCCCTGGTGGCCTCCCGCGTCCAGGCGCTGATCGCCCGAGTCCGCACGGAGGGAGACCGGGCCCTCTTCGACTTCGCCCGGCAGTTCGACCGCGTGGAGCTGACGGCGCTGGAGGTTCCGCGTGAACGGTGGAGCGCGGCGCTGGAGTCGATTCCGGCCGACGTGCGCGAGGCGCTGACCCGCGCGGCGCGCAACATCGCCCGGGCGCACGCGGCGCAGCGGCCCCAGTCCATGGAGGTGGAGACGGAGCCCGGGGTCGTCGTGGGCCGCCGGCCGGATCCGCTGAGCCGCGTCGGCGTGTACGCCCCTGGCGGCCGGGCGGTGTACCCCAGCAGCGTGCTCATGGGCGTGGTCCCCGCGAAGGTCGCGGGCGTGGACGAGGTCATCGTCTGCTCGCCGCCGGGGCCGGATGGCTTGCCGAGCGCGGGCGTGCTCGCGGCGGCGGCGCTCGCGGGCGCGGATCGGGTGTTCGCGTTGGGGGGCGCGGGCGCGGTGGCCGCGCTGGCGTATGGCACCCAGAGCGTCCCCCGCGTGGATCGCATCGTCGGACCGGGCAACGCGTACGTCGCGGCCGCGAAGCTCCAGGTGGTGGACGCCGTCGCCATCGACGCGCCCGCGGGCCCGAGCGAGATCCTGGTGGTCGCCGACGCGAGCGCCCGTCCGGACGCCGTGGCGCGTGAGCTGCTGGCCCAGGCGGAGCACGACCCCGAGGCCTGCTGCGTGGCGCTGGTGGTGGGCGCCACCCTGGCGCAGGCGGTGCGGGACGCGGTGGAGCGGCAGGCCCGCGTCGCCCGGCGCGGCGACATCGTCCTCTCCGCGCTGGGGAGCCGGGGCGCGGTGCTGCGCATCGACTCGCTGGAGGAGGCGTGGCCCTTCGTCGCGGAGTTCGCTCCGGAGCACCTGCTGCTCGCGACGGAGACACCCTCCGAGGACCTGGCGCGCGTTCGCAACGCGGGCACGGTGTTCGTGGGGCAGCGCGCGTCGGTGGCCTTTGGTGACTACCTCACGGGAGCGAACCACGTGCTGCCCACGGCGGGGCTGGCCCGGGCGTACTCGGGCCTGAGCGTGCTGGACTTCTACCGGTGGACCACGTGGCAGCGCGTGACACCGGCGGCGGCGGCGGCGATGGCGGACGACGTGGGGACGCTGGCGGACAGCGAGGGCCTCTTCGCCCACGCGGCCGCGGCTCGGGCCTGGAGGGTGCCGTGATTCCATTCCGCGAGTCGTACCGGGACATCCCCTTGTACTCCCCCGCGAAGAAGCCGTGCCGGGTGGACCTGAGCGACAACACCAACCTCTTCGGCGCGCCGCCGTCCGCGGATCGCGTGCTGCGGGAAGAGGGCGTCCTGCGGTTGGCCCGCTATCCCGCGGGCTATGCGCCGGACCTGAAGCGCGCCGTGGCCACCTACGCGGGCGTCTCGGTGGAGAGCGTGACGACGGGCTGCGGCTCGGACGACGTCATCGACTGCGCGCTGCGGGCCTTCCTGGAGCCCGGGGACGCGGTGGCCTTCGCGGATCCCACGTTCGTGATGGTGCCGCTGTATGCCCGGTTGAGCGCGCTCAGGCCGGCGCCCGTACCGCTGCGCGCGGACCATGACCTGGACGTGGACGGCCTGCTCGCCACGGGGGCGAAGCTCATCTACGTGTGCACGCCGAACAACCCCACCGGCACGGTGGCCTCGCGCGCGGCGGTGGAGCGGCTGGTGGACTCCGCTCCGGGCGTGGTGCTCATCGATCAGGCCTATGTGGAGTTCACGCGGGGCGGGGACCTCCTCGACCTGGCGCGGACGCGGCCCAACGTGCTGGTGACGCGCACGATGTCCAAGGCGTTCGGGCTCGCGGGTCTGCGGGTGGGGTGGGGCGTGGGGGCTCCGTCGCTGGTGGCGGAGGTGGAGAAGGCCCGGGGGCCCTACAAGCACACGGCGCTGGGCGAGGCCGTGGCGGTCGCCGCGCTCACGGATGACGTCCCGTGGATGCAGGCCTGCGCGGCGGAGGCGGTGGAGAACCGGGAGCGGCTGCGCGGCGCCTTGAAGGCGCTGGGGCTGGAGCCGCTCCCTTCGGAAGGGAACTTCCTCCTCGTCCCCGTGCCGCAGGCGCGGAGGGTGGGCGAGGCGCTGCGGGAGCGCAACGTGAACGTGCGGGTGTTCGAAGGGCTCACGGGCGTGGGCGATGCGCTGCGCATCGGCTGCGGTCCCTGGCCGCTGATGGCCTCGGCGCTGAAGGCCCTGAAGGAGGTGCTGTGATGCGGGTGACCCTGTTCGACTATGGCGCTGGCAACCTGCACTCGCTGATCAAGGCGCTGGCCACCGCGCCCGGCGCGGACGTGCGCGTGCAGGAGGATCCGCTGCGCGCGCTGGACACCGACGTCCTGGTGCTCCCCGGAGTGGGGGCGTTCGGCGCGGCGGCGGCGCGGCTCGCTCCGGGACGCGAGGCGATGCGCGAGGCGCTGGACGCCGGCCTGCCGTGCCTGGGCATCTGCCTGGGCATGCAGCTCCTCTTCGAGGAGAGCGACGAGGGGGCAGGGCAGGGACTCGGCTACTTCCCGGGCCGCGTGACGCGGCTGGCGGCGCGGCACGTTCCGCAGATTGGATGGAACGACGTGGAGGAGGACCGGGCGCTCCAGGCCGCGCGGTTGTCCACCGTGTACTACGCGCACAGCTTTGTCTGCCGCGCCGTGGATGCGCGCGAGGTGGTGGGCTGGACCACGCACGAGGGCGACCGGTTCCCGGCCTCCGTGCGGCGCGGCAACGTGCTGGGCGTGCAGTTCCACCCGGAGAAGTCCTCCCACGCGGGCGTGCGCTTCGTGCAGGCCTTCCTCCAGGAGGTGTCGTCATGATCGCCATCCCGGCCATCGACCTGCGGGAAGGCGCGTGCGTGCAGCTCGTGGGGGGCTCCTACGAGGCGGAGCGCGTGCGCGTGAATGATCCGCTGGACGCCTTGAAGCAGTGGCTCGCGCTGGGCTTTCGCGCGTTCCATGTCGTGGACCTGGACGCGGCGCTGGGCAAGGGCTCCAACGCGGACGTGGTGACGCGGCTGGTGTCGCACGCCCCGGGCCTCACGTTCACGGTGGGCGGCGGTGTCCGTGAGGCCTCGCGCGTGGAGGCGGTGCTCGCGGGCGGGGCGTCCTCGGTCGTCGTGGGGACCCGCGCCATCGAGGACCTGGCCTGGCTCACCGAGGTCGCGGATCGCTTCCCCGGCCGCGTGGTGGTCGCCGCGGACGTGAAGGGCCGCGAGGTCGTGACGCGAGGCTGGACGTCCGGCAGCGCGCGCGACATCCGCGACGTGCTGTCCGCGTTGGAGCCCCTGCCGCTGGGCGGGATGCTCGTCACGGCGGTGCACAAGGAGGGGCAGTTGGGCGGCGTGGACCTGCCCTTGATGGAAGAGGTGGCCCGTTCGAGCCGGCACCGGCTCTACGCCTCCGGCGGGGTGACGACGCTGGAGGACCTGCGCGCGCTGGCGAAGGTGGGCGCTTACGGGGCGGTGGTGGGCATGGCGCTTTACACAGGACGTCTGGATGCGCGCGCGGTCGCGCGGGAGTTCACGCAATGAGCACGGTCACCACGGTCGTCCGCGAAACGAAGGAGACCCAGGTCACGGTGGAGCTGGCGCGCGGAACCGGCGTGGCCCGGGTGGACACGGGCCTCAAGTTCTTCGACCACATGCTCGCCACGTTCGCGCGCTACGCGGGGCTGGACCTGACCCTGCGCGCTCGCGGCGACCTGCGCCACCACCTGATGGAGGACGTGGCCATCACCCTGGGCACCGCCGTCCAGCGCGTCATCCCCGCCACCGCCGCGCGCTACGGCGAGCGCACCCTGCCCATGGATGACGCCCTGGTGCAGGCGTGCCTGGACGCGGGCGGGCGCTTCTACTACCGGGGCCCGTTGAAGAACCGGCTGTACGAGCACTGGATGCGCTCGTTCTGCGAGCACGCGCGCATCACGCTCCACCTGCGCGTGCTGCGCGGCAAGGACAGCCACCACCTCACCGAGGCGGCCTTCAAGGCGCTGGGGCTCGCGCTGCGCGACGCCATGGTGGACTCCGGCGTCGTCTTCAGCATGAAGGGCAGTGTCTCCCTGGAGGTGAAGTGATGCTGCGCCGACGGATCATCGTCTGCCTGGACGTGAAGGGCGGCCGCGTGGTGAAGGGCGTCCAGTTCGAGGGCCTGCGCGACGTGGGCGACCCGGTGGAGCTGGCCCGGCGCTATGAAGAGGCGGGCGCGGACGAGGTGACCTTCCTGGACATCTCCGCGAGCGCCGAGGAGCGCCAGACGCTGTGGGACCTGGTCCAGCGCACCGCGGAGCGCCTCTTCATCCCGCTCACGGTGGGCGGAGGCGTGCGCACCGTGGACGACGTGGGCCGCGCGCTGCGGGCCGGCGCGGACAAGGTGAGCATCAACTCCGCGGCCGTGGCCACGCCGGAGCTGCTCACCGGCTGCGCGGAGCGCTTCGGCGCCCAGTGCGTGGTGGCCAGCATCGACGCGAAGCGCGAGGCAGACCGCTACCGCGTCTATACGCACGGCGGCCGGCGGCCCACGGATTGGGACGCCGTGGCCTGGGCGAAGGAGTGCGTCCGGCGCGGCGCGGGCGAGGTGCTGCTCACCAGCATCGACCGGGACGGGGCGCGCACGGGCTACGACCTGGAGCTGACCCGCGCGGTGGCGGAGGCCGTGGACGTGCCCGTCATCGCCTCCGGAGGCGCGGGCCGCGCGGAGCACGTGCGCGATGCCCTGACCCTGGGCGCGGCGGACGCGGCGCTCGTCGCCGGCATCCTCCACGACGGCCTCACCACGGTGGGCGCCTTGAAGTCCCTGCTGAATGACAGCGGCATCGCCATCCGGAGCACGACATGAACGCGGACCCGCGAGACTTGATGGAGGCCGCCGCCGACGTGGCGCGCAAGGCCGGTGACGTGGCGCTGGACTTCTTCCGGCGCGGCATCGCCGTGGACACCAAGAGTGACGGCACCCCCGTGACGGTGGCGGACCGCACCGCCGAGTGGACCGCCCGCGAGTGGCTGGAGGCGCGCTTCCCCCAGGACGGCATCCTGGGCGAGGAGTTCGGCGAGTCCCGGCCGGGCGTGAAGCGCCGGTGGATATTGGATCCCATCGACGGCACGAAGACGTTCATCCGGGGCGTGCCGCTGTGGGGCACGCTGGTCGCGGTGGCGGAAGGGGAGACCATCCTCGCGGGCGCGGCCTACTTCCCGGCCGTGAACGAGCTGGTCGTCGCGTCGCCGGGCCTGGGCTGCTTCTGGAACGGCTCCGCGGCGCGCGTGTCGGAGCAGGACTCGCTGGCGCAGTCAGTGGTGCTCGTCACCGACGATCGCTTCCTCCAGAGCCCCGCGAAGGGCGCCGCCTGGACGGAGCTGGCGCGGCAGGCGTCCCTGTCCCGCACGTGGGGGGACTGCTACGGCTACCTCCTCGTCGCGACCGGCCGCGCGGAGGTCATGGTGGACGAAGCCCTGTCTCCCTGGGACGCGGCGGCCCTCCAGCCCATCATCGAGGAGGCGGGCGGCGTCTTCACCGACTGGAAGGGCGCGCGCACGGCGTTCGGCGGTGATGGCATCGCCACCAACGCGGCGCTGTCCGGGCGCGTGCGCGAGCTGCTTCGCACGGGGGGCCAGCCATGACGCTGGACCTCTCCAAGCTGGACTTCGACAAGGGCCAGGGGCTGGTGACGGTGGTGACGCAGGACGCGAGCACCGGCGACGTGCTGATGGTCGCGCACGCGGACCGCGAGGCGCTGGAGCGCACGCTCGCCACGGGCGAGATGCACTACCGCTCCCGCACGCGCGGCCTCTGGCACAAGGGCGCCACCAGCGGGAACACGCAGCAGGTCGTCTCCCTGGATGCGGACTGCGACGGCGACGCGGTGCTCGCGCGCGTGCGCAAGGCCGGCCCCGCGTGCCACACCGGCGAGGAGACCTGCTTCGGCGAGGGACGCTGGGACGCGCTCGCGCACCTGGCCGCGACGCTCGCCGCCCGCGCGGCCGGCCCCCAGCCCGAGGGCGCCAGGCCCAGCTACACCCGGCGCCTCCTGGAGGACCGCAACCTGCGCCTGAAGAAGGTGGGCGAGGAGGCCGCGGAGCTCGTCACCGCCTGCGCGGACGCGGACACGCACCGGGCCGCGGAGGAGGCCGCCGACGTGCTCTTCCACGCGCTCGTCGCGGTGCGGGCCCTGGGCGTGACACTGGACGACGTGAAGGCCGTCCTCGCCGCCCGCGCGCGTCCAAAATCGCCCTGAACTCCCCGGATAGCCCGGCGTGTCGGTTGCGACCCAGGCGGAGTTGTCCAACCGCACTGCATCCTCACAGCGTGGCTGGCACACAGGCGCGCCAAAGGTGCAGGCGTGTGTCCGCTACTCTTCAACCGCCTCTGCGATCCTGGTACAGATTCCGCCCTGCGACACGGGCCGTGCCCGACGAAGCGGCCCCGTCGTCATCAGCGTTCGCATCCCGGAGGCTTCGTGTCTGCCACGTACCAATCCGAACTCATCGACCGCGTCCTGTTCTCGCGGTGGCACAACCCGCCGACGAAGGACGACGTCCAGGCCATCATGGCGCAGATGGAGGACGCGACGCAGCGGCTGGGGCAGAACGTCCTCTACATCGCCTCCATCAGCCCCAAGGCGAAGGTTCCCGACGCGACCGAGCGCGCGCACCTGAACCAGATGGTGGCCGAGGGCCGCCGCTACTGTGAGCAGTCCTGGCTCGTGTACGAGGGCACGGACCTGCAGCACAACCTGCAGCGAGTCATCATCTCGGGCGTGCTCATCCTCACGCGCACGTTCGACAACTACCTGTCGGTCGCGAAGTCGGCGGACGCCATCGTCAAGGACGTCTCCACCGCCCTGAAGAAGGACGCGTCCGGCATCTTCCGTCAGGCGCGCGAGCGCGGCCTGATCGCCTGAGGACCCACGCGGGCGACGTCGGAGCCCCTCCGACGCCGCGTGCGTGAAGGCGCCCGTGCCTACCGGGCGCCGATGATCTCCAGCTCCTTCAGCTCCACCCCCGGCCGCTCCGGCAGGACGCTCACCGCTTCCACGTCGAGCAGGGGGACCCCGGGCTTGCAGATCTCCCACCTGCCCGTGCCGTGGAAGCGGCAGACGGTGGGATCCACGAAGAAGCCCTTGCCCCCCGGCTCCGCGTGCCCCACGCCGTCCGGTGCGCGCACGTGTGCCCGCAGCGAGCCCGGCCCCGTCGCCCGCACCTGGAAGGACGCCACGGACTTCAGCGACGGCGCGTACGCGAGCCGCAGCGCGCTGCCCGTGCCCGCGTCCGCCATGGGCAGCTTCACCCCGGACAGCTCGTCCCGGTCGAACGCGCGGAACGCGTCCCCGGGCCCCGCCGTCTGATCCGGCTCGATGGGCTTCGTCTCCACCGCGCCCGCCGTGTTCAGCGTCGCCAGCAGGGGCGCCCGGTGGGCCTGCTGCACCGCCGCCGCGTTCAGGAGCGGCGCGGGCAACTGCCCCGTCTTCACGCACGTGGGCGCCAGCGCCTCCGTGAGCGCCAGCACCTGCGGCTCCACGACCTGCCCCGTCATGGCCGCGGGGCCCACGGCCTGGCGCGCGAGCTCCTGGCAGGCCGAGCCCAGGGCGGCCCCCGCGTGCTCCAGGCTCCAGCTTGCCTCCTGTAGGGGCGGGTTCCCCCGGCGCGCGGCCTCCCGCAACGCGCGCGTCACGGCCTGGGCGCAGGGATTGTCCGCGGGAGCACACCGCTCGCACAGGGTGGCGAGCAGCTCGCGGGGCAGGTCGTCCTTCGCCGTCAGGGGCGCGCGCAAGGCCAGGGCGGGCCCCCGGGCGCAGGCGGCGGCGGGAGGGGTGGGGCAGTCGCCGAGCTGCCGGCGCGCGTCGCTCCAGGCCGTGCCCGCGTCCCCTCCGGCGCCTCCGTCGCCCTGGAGGAGGTCCCCCAGGACGGCGTCCAGGCCCCGGCACGCGGCGGGGCCCAGGTCGGGCGGGGTGATGCGCACCGGCTGCTTCGCGCCCGGCGCCTTCCCGGGGGCCGGAGCGGGCGGGGCTTGATGCGACACGTAATAGAGGCGGGCGAACGCCAGCAGCGCTACTAGCATCAAGAGAAGCGTGTGGAGCGGGAAGCGACGCACGAGCAAACTCCTTGATTCCAACCGGGACCGGGGGTTATCAGCGCCCGCGAGTTCCATCCGCAAAAATGACCGGAGGCGTGTGTGGCTGAGACTTTCGACGTGGTGATCATCGGCTCGGGTCCTGGCGGCTATGTGGGCGCCATCCGCGCGGCCCAGCTCGGGCTGAAGACGGCCATCATCGAAAAGGACAAGCGCCTGGGTGGCACGTGTCTGCACCGCGGCTGCATCCCCACCAAGTCGCTCCTGTGGACGGCGTCGCTCTTCCACCACATCAAGGAGTCGTCCGACTTCGGCATCGACGTGGCGAACCCGACCGTGAACTGGGCCAACGCCCAGAAGCACAAGGACAAGGTCGTCACGAAGGGTGCCAACGGCATCGACTTCCTGATGAAGAAGAACAAGATCACCGTGGTGAAGGGCCACGGCCGCATCGCCGGCAAGGGCAAGGTGGAGGTCACGGCGGAGGACGGCTCCAAGCAGACCCTGGAGACGAAGAACATCATCGTCGCCACGGGCTCCGTGCCCAAGTCCCTGCCGAACGTGGTGGTGGACCACAAGCGGGTGATGAACAGTGACTCCATCCTGACCATCGATCGCATCCCCAAGAGCATCATCGTCCTGGGCGCGGGCGCGGTGGGCTGCGAGTTCGCCTCCGTGTTCAACCACGTGGGCAGCAAGACGGCCATCGTGGAGTACATGCCCGCGCTGCTCCCCATCGAGGACGCGGACATCTCCAAGGAGCTGGACAAGGTCTTCCGCCGCCGCGGCATCGACGTGCACACGGGCGCCAAGGTGGAGAAGGTGGAGCACACCGCGGACGGCGTGCGCGTCACCATGACGGTGGGCTCGGAGACCAAGACGCTGGAGGCCGAAATCCTCCTGTCGGCGGTGGGCCGCTCGCCCGTCACCGAGGACGTGGGCCTCAACAAGACGGCCGTCCAGGTGGACCGCGGCTTCATCAAGGTCGACACGCTGTGCCGCACCAGCGAGCCCAACGTCTACGCCATCGGCGACGTCATCCCCACGCCGATGCTGGCGCACATGGCCAGCGCCGAGTGCGTGATGGTGGTGGAGCACATCGCCGGGAAGAACCCTGCGCCCATCAACTACGACCTGACCCCGTCCGCCACGTACTGCTACCCCGAGGTGGCGTCCGTGGGCCTCACGGAGAAGAAGGCCAAGGAGCGCGGCTACGACGTGAAGGTGGGCATCGCCCCCTTCGGCGCCGTGACGAAGTCGGCCATCTCCAACGAGTCGGTCGGCCTCATCAAGATCGTCTCCGACAAGAAGTACGACGAGGTGCTGGGCATCCACATCATCGGGCCGCACGCCACGGAGCTGCTCGCCGAGGCCTGCGTCGCGATGAAGCTGGAGATCACCACCGAGGAGCTGGCCCACACCATCCACGCGCACCCGACGCTCTCCGAGATCATGCACGAGGGCGCCGAGGCCACGCTGGGTCACCCGCTGCACTTCTAGCGGTCACGGCGGCCCGGCCTCTTCTGGCCGGGCTCGCCGTAGAGCGCCCGCAGGGAGGCCGCCAGCGCGGCCAGCCGTTGGCGCAGCGGTTCCGGGGCGAGCACCTCCACGCCCGCCCCGATGTCGCACAACTGGGAGACCGCGATGGCCTCCCGCTCGAAGTCCAGCGTCACCTTCCGCTTCCCACCGCGTGCCGCGGGCGCCTTGTCGATGCGCTCACCGTCGGCCGGGGGACGCATCCTCCGCAGCGCTGCTTCCCCCTCCTGCGTGCAGGAGAGCGTGACGTCGTAGCGGGGGCGCTCGGTGGCGAACTTCGCGCACCAGTCCTTCCAGAACACGGGCAGGTCGAAGCCCGGCGGGCGGGTGAAGCCCTGGGGGCGCAGCCGCACGTCGCCAATGCGCCCGCCCCGGAAGACGCGCGGGCCCTTGTCCGTCCCCGCGACGAGGTACCAGCGGTCCGCCTTGATGACGAGCCCGTAGGGGTCCACCGTCCGGCGGGAGCGGGCGCCGTCGAAGTCCTGGTAGCTGAGCGACACGCGGCGGTCCTGCCAGGCGGCGTCGCGCAGCTTGCCCAGGTGGGGCAGGGGCTCGCGGCCGGTGAACCACCCGGAGGCGTCCACGTGGAGCCGCTGGCGCGCGTGCTCCAGCGCGGGCTGCTGGAGGGCGGGGAGGGCCGCGGCCAGCTTCACCAGCCCCGTGCGCAGCGGTCCAGACAGGCCCAGGTCGTCCAGGGCTCCCGGGGCGCCCACGGTGGCCAGGGCCTGGAGCTCCGGGCGGGTGAGGCCGGTGAGCTGCGTGCGCCAGCCCTCCATCAGCGCCACGCCGCCGGCGGCTCCGCGGGTGGCGTAGACGGGGACGCCCGCGGTGGTGAGGGCGTCCAGGTCCCGGTGGACGGTGCGGCTGGAGACCTGGAGCTCGCGCGCCAGCTCGCCCACGGTGCTGCGCGAGCGGGCCTGGAGGCGCATCAACAGGTGGACGAGGCGATCCGCGCGCATGGGCCCTCTGGGGTTCGGGAGCGGTGCAGTCTGGGCCGGCAATCATGACAGGGGTTGTCAGGATTGGGGATGCAAGGTGGCGCGTGAAAGGGGAGCACTGACATGAAGCCACTCGAAGGACAGGTGGCCCTGGTCGCGGGAGCGACGCGGGGCGCGGGCCGGGGAATCGCGACGATGCTGGGGGCGGCGGGGGCCACGGTGTACTGCACCGGGCGCAGCGTGCGGGGTGGGCTTGCGAGCGGAGCATCGCGGCCGGAGACGATTGAAGAGACGGCGGAGCAGGTGACGGCGCTGGGCGGCAGGGGCATCGCGGTGCGGGTGGACCACTCCGTGGAGGAGGAGGTGGAGGCGCTCTGTCAGCGCATCCGCGCGGAGGCGGGGAAGCTGGATGTGCTGGTCAACGACATCTGGGGCGGGGAGACGCTGCACGAGCTGGGGCTGGCGTTCTGGAAGCAGTCTCCGGCGAAGGCTCGGCTGATGTTCGACCGCGCCGTGGGCACGCACATCGTCACGAGCCGCTACGCGGTGCCGCTGATGCTGGAGCGCGACCGGGGGCTCATCGTGGAGGTGACGGATGGGGACTCGTTCGGGTACCGGGGCGCCGTCGCGTACGACGTGACGAAGATGGCGGTCATCCGGCTGGCGTTCGCGATGTCGCGCGACCTGCGCCGCACGAACATCACGGCGCTGGCGGTGACGCCGGGGTTCCTGCGCTCGGAGGAGATGCTGGATGGCTTCGGGGTGAAGGAGGCGAACTGGCGCGACGCGGTGAAGAACGTCCCGGACTTCATCGCGTCGGAGACGCCGTCGTACGTGGGCCGCGGGGTGGCAGCGCTCGCGGCGGATCCGGAGGTCCACCGCAGGGCGGGGCGTGTGGTCGCGTCGTGGACGCTGGCGCGCGAGTACGGGTTCACGGACCTGGATGGCTCGCAGCCGCACTGGGCGGAGTACTTCGAGCGGACGTACGGGAAGCCATACACGGTCGCGGACGACGCGGCGTATGCGTCGTGGCTCGGGGGCTCCATCGAGATCGTGTGTCCGGACTGGCCGAAATACTGACCGTTCACGGCCCATCCCCCGAAGTCAGGTGTCGCGCTATGGTCTGACGCGAGAGGTCGCGCACATGGCCAAGGGGCACCGCAGGAACGACGAGCCGGATCGGATCGACGAGACCCGGGTCGCGCCGTTGGACGACGACCTGGACGAGACGGACGAGGTCCGCACCGAGCAGACGCAGGTGCCGGCCTCGGTGCAGCGCGACGCCGCGGAGGCGGCCCGTTCCTCCGCGGCGGCCTCCGGCCGGAAGTCCTGGGGCAACCAGACGCGGACCGCGCCCCCCACGAGCGCGGCCCCGCGCGTGCCGGAGTTCACGGGGCTGGAGACGCGGATGACGCCGCCTCCGGTCCCCGACGATGACCTCGTCGAGGAGACCCGCGTGGAAGGGCTGGCGCCCGTGCCGCCGCCCCGTGGCCCGGGAGCGTGGGAGGAGGACGACGACGCGGAGTTCGCCGCTCCGGCGACCGCCGCGCGTCCGTCGCGTGAGAGCGAGGGTGTCCGGCAGGGGCGCGCGGGAGCGCGTGGCGGTGCACGCGACAGCGGACAGGGTGCTCCCGAGGTCGTGCGTCCGGGTCGCGCGGTGACCCGTGAAGAGGGGCACGACCTTCCGGAGATCATCCGACCTTCACGCGGTGGTGCGCGAGACGAAGGCCAGGGTCTTCCCGAGAACGCACGCTCGGGCCGTGGTGGCTCGCGCGAAGAGGGGCACGACTTTCCGGAGATCATCCGCCCTTCGCGCGGTGGTGCCCGGGATGAAGGCCAGGGCCTTCCCGAGAACGCACGCTCGGGACGCGGCGGCGCGCGTGAAGAAGGCCAGGGCCTTCCGGAGATCGTCCGGCCGGGTCGCGGTGGTGCTCGCGATGAAGGCCAGGGCCTTCCGGAGATCGCCCGCCCTCCCCGGGCTGCTGGCTCCGCTCGTGGCGGTGCTCGCGAAGAGGGGCAGGGGCTGCCGGAGATCGCCCGCCTGGGCCGTGACGGCGCGAAGCAGGAGGAGAGCTTCGAGCTGCCGGAGCTCATCCGCGCGGGCCGTGGCGCCGAACTGGACGGGAGCTCTTCCGAGCCTCCTCGCAAGGCCAGCCGGCCGGAGCCGATGATCTTCGCTCCACTCCCCTCCGCGCAGGCGGCCAGCCAGTCCGAAGCGACGCCCGAGCTGCGCACGATGTTCGCCACCCACTCCGCGCTGCTCGCGGAGCGCCTCAAGGCCGAGCTCCAGCACAAGATCTACGGCCGCAGCCCGCACCGCATCCTCCGCGTGGACGAACCCGAAGGCCCCAGCACCGCGGGCGGCAAGCAGGCCCGTCAGGCCATCTCACTCGTGGACCGCAAGGGGACCGCTCCCGCGCTCGTCGCGGGCTGGGTGGACGTGGCCAAGGGCCAGGCCTCGCTGCGCAACCACGAGGCCGTGGCCAAGCGCTTCGAGTTCCAGCACGGCACTCCACTGGAGCTGGCCCCGGAGGAATACGAGAAGTTCCTCACCGACGTGGACGAAGTGCTGCGCACCGCCGCCATCCAGGTCCGCATCCTCGTGCCGGACGAATCCGCGCCCACCCGCGCCACCGTCGGGCAGCAGGCCCCGCGTGCCACCGGCGTCGCCGTGCGCTGGGTGATGCTGCTCGTCATCGTGGCCTTCCTGCTGGGGATCGCCGCCGGAAGCCTGCTGCCTCACGGCGGTTGAGGCCCGTTCCGCGCCTCGGATGACGGCACCACCGGCCTGTGGCGCGCGCCCTGCATGACGCGAAGGAATGACGCCTCCTCCACGGCGAAGCCGGGCCACAGCGGCTCAAGCCGTGGCCACGGTGACGCACCGCCGAGGCGTGACACCCTCAAGGAAAGGGCTTCGGGCACTGACATGCGACACACCCCTCTGGGAATGAAGCTCAGGTGCTGGGCCGGGATGGCGGTGCTCATGCCCACGCTCGCGCAGGCCGCGCCACCCCGGTGGACCGTCCCGGCGAACGCCCGCATCGAGCACCTGACCGCCGGGATGGAGGAGGGCACCGAGAACAGCACCGACAAGGAGCACTGCGGCGACTTCACGCTCTCGGCGGAGGAGACGCTCACGTACCTGCGCTCGGCGACGCCCATCCCGGAGGAGGAGGTGCACGACCGCGTGGACTGGGTGGGCTGCATCGTGCGGGGCACCCTGGTGTCCGGTAGAGGTCAGCAGCGCAAGGAGGTCACCTTCGTGATCTCCGCGACGCTCGCGGCCCGCCTCCACGACCCCGTCAACGGCCTGCGCTACCTCGTCTGCGAGGGCGCCTGCGAGGCGAAGATGAACGCCCTCATCCAGAAGCACGCGCCGAAGTAGACCTGTCCATTGGACGATGGGGCGCGGCGCACCGGTGCGATGGCCCGGCCGCCTTCCCCCTTCCACCTTGGTGTCTCCCCATCCGGCCGGAGGCACCCATGGCGTCATCCCCTCGCCGTCCGAAGTCCCACCTGCGCAAGCTGCTGGGCGGCTGCGTCGTGTCCGTCGCCCGGGCCTTCGCCCCCACCTCCGTGCTCGCGGACGGCCCTCCGGTGCTGGACGTCCGTCCGCGTTACGGACGCGCTCCGGTCCCGATCCGGTCCTCTCAATCGCTCGGAATCCGAGGCACGGATCCGCGCCTCCCCGGATGACGCGGGAGTGACAGCGGGGCGGGGTGCCCCGTGGTACGGTGCTCGCGTCATTTTTCAGGAGGGACATTCACGAGTGCCCGCCCTGGAACTCCGTGAGCCCCACCATGCGCAGACTCTCCCTGCTCGCCCTCTGCCTCTTCGTCGCCACCGCGTGTTCCCGCGGCGACAAGGACGCGAAGGGCGGCCCCTCGGAGACCGGCACCGCGCCGGCTCCGTCCTCGAAGTCCCCTGGCCTCGCCGTCGAGCCGCTGCCCGAGCCTCCCGCGCTGAAGATCGACGCCGAGGACGCCGCGGCGCAGGGCCCGCTCTCCATCGCCGCCGCGCGGCCGACGGGTCAGGTCTACGGCAGCGCCCGGCCGACCATCACCTTCTCCAAGCCGATGATCGCCCTGGGCTCGGTGGCCGCGGAGCGTGGCCTGGCGGCCCCCGCGACCCTCACCCCCGCGCTGCAAGGCGAGTGGCGCTGGCTGGGCTCCGCGAGCGTGGAGTTCGTGCCGAGCGCTCCCGTGAAGATGGGGACGCAGTACACGGTGACGGTGCCCGCGGGCCTCAAGGCCATGGACGGCACCGCGCTGGCGCAGCCGTACACCTTCCAGTTCGAGACGCCCCGCCCCGCGCTCCAGACCGCGCAGCCGGAGTCGGAGTTCCGCTGGCTTCAGCCGGAGCAGGTCTTCACGCTGACCTTCAACCAGGCCGTGAAGGACCTGGCGCAGCACGCGCGCCTGGAGCCCGCGACCGGCGCGCCCGTGCCGCTCACGCTGGTGAAGGCGACGCCGCTCGCGGACGTGAAGGAGGTGCAGGTGGGCAGCGGCCCGGAGCGCCGCTCCCAGGACCGCCGCGTGAAGTACGAGCTCAAGCCCGCGCAGAAGCTGCCCTCGGGGACGCAGTTCACCCTGGTGGTGGACGGTGAGCTGACGGGCACGGAGGGCTCGCTGCCCATGGGCGAGGCGGTGCGCTACCCCTACGCCACCTATGGCGCGCTCAAGGTGGAGTCCGCGGGCGCGTGCGTGTTCACCTGGGGCGAGCACCAGTGCTCCTACGGCCCGCTCATCCTCTTCACGTCCAACGAACTGGACGTGGCCTCGCTCAAGGGCAAGGTCACGCTGGAGCCGAAGGCGGAGATCGACTGGGAGCGCGCGCAGACGCAACTGCCGTGGTCGGGCTCGGAGCTGAAGTTCCCCTACGTGTCGCTGCCCGGCCGCTACCGCCCCGGCACCACGTACACGATCAAGGTCGCGGAAGGGTACAAGGACCTCTTCGGCCAGACGGGCCCCGCCTTCCAGGGCCAGGTGAAGCTGTCGGACGTGGAGCCGTCCTTCGACTCCGGCTCGCGCGAGGCGCTGGTGGAGGCGTCCGGTGACGGCTCCATCCCCATGGTGACGACCAACGTCCCGCAGGTGCAGGCGGAGGTGTGGGCGCTGTCTCCCGCGCAGCTCGCGCAGCTCATCGACACCAACGAGTGGCCGGCCTCCGAGCCCTACCGCACCACGCTGGACACGAACGCCGCGCGCAACGTGGAGCGCACCACGCCGCTGGACCTGCGCCCGGCGTTCAGCGGCGCGAAGACGGGCCTGTTCCTCGCGCGGCTCGATGCGCCGTCGCTCAATCAGAAGTACCCGCGCCGGGTCATCGGGCAGGTGACGGACCTGGCGGTGCACGCGAAGCTGGGCGCCGCCTCCGGTGTGGTGTGGGTGACGTCGCTGGCGACGGGCGCCCCGGTGCCGGACGCGCAGCTCACGCTCTGGGACAAGCAGGGCACGGAGCACTGGACGGGGACGACGGACGCCAACGGCCTGGCGAAGGTGCCGGGCCTGTCGGAGCTGCTCAAGCCCAAGAACGAGTCCCCCTGGAGCACGCCGTGGGCCATGGTGTCCGCGGTGAAGGACACGGACGTCGGCGTGACGCTGTCCACGTGGGAGGGCGGCATGTCGCCCGGCGCGTTCTCGCTCCAGAGCGCGTGGGAGGGCCGCGTCCCGGACAGCCTGGGCTTCGTGTTCGCCGACCGCGGCATCTACCGCCCCGGTGACGACGTGATGCTCAAGGGCGTGGCGCGCTACCGCCGCCTGGGCGTGCTCAAGGCGCCGCCCGCGAACGCGAAGGCGCGGGTGACGGTGACCAGCTCGCGCGGTGAGAAGGTCTTCCAGACGGAGGCCCCCGTCACGAAGTACGGCACCTTCAGCGCGGAGCTCAAGCTGGGCAAGGACATGCCGCTCGGCTACTACGACGTGTCCGCGCAGTTGAAGGTCGGCGGCGAGACGCTGAGCTACGGCGGCACCTTCCGCGTGGAGGAGTACCGCGCGCCGCAGTTCCGCGTGGACGTGGCGGTGCCGAAGAAGGACGTCGCGGCCGGCGAGCCGCTCACCGCCCGCGTGGACGCGCGCTACCTGTTCGGCGGCGCCATGGGCGACGCGCAGGTGCGCTGGAACGTGCAGCGCGAGAGCTCCTTCTTCACGCCCCCGGGCAACGAGGCCTTCACCTTCGGGGTGAACACCTGGTGGTGGGACGATGATCAGCCGGAGCACAGCCGCGAATCGTTCGGCTCCGGTGACGGCCGCACGGACGCGCAGGGACAACTGGCGCTGGCGCTGGGCAACGCGGACGCGCCCGGCGGCAAGACGTGGGAGTACACGCTGGAGGCGGAGGTGGAGGACGTCAACCGCCAGCGCGTGGCCAACCGCAACCTCATCATCGTGCACCCCGCGGACGTCTACGCGGGCCTGCGCACGCTCTCCACCGGCTTCGCGGAGGCCGGCAAGGAGGTGGGCCTGGAGCTGGTCGCCGTCACGCCGCAGGGCAAGCGCCAGGAAGGCGTCGCGGTGGACGTGAACATCAAGCGCCGCGAGTGGAAGTCCATCCGCAAGAAGGGCGACGGCGGCCAGTGGTTCACCGTCACCGAGCCGGTGGAGACGGAGGCGGCGAAGTGCTCCGTGAAGAGCGCGGCGACGCCGCAGCCGTGCAAGTTCACCCCCGCGGAGCCCGGCCTCTACGTGATGGAGGCGGTGGCCACGGACGCGAAGGGCCGCAAGGCGACGACGCGCGACTCGCTCTACGTCACCGGCTCCGGCTGGGTGTCCTGGCAGCGCAACGACACGGACCGCATCGACCTGGTGGCGGACAAGCAGTTGTACGACGTGGGGGACACCGCGAAGGTGCTGGTGAAGAGCCCGTACCCGCAGGCGGACGCCATCGTCACGGTGGAGCGCGAGGGCGTGCTCAGCGTGCGCCGCGTGAAGCTCAAGGGCAGCGCCACCGCGCTGGACGTCCCGCTGGGCGAGGGCGCCATCCCCAACGTCTTCGTGGGCGTGGTGCTGGTGCGCGGCCGCGTGGAGGCGGCCAAGGGCATCGAGTCCGGTGACGACCCGGGCCGCCCCGCGGTGCGCGTGGGCTACACCCAGCTCCGGGTGGAGAAGAAGTCCAAGCGCCTGGCCGTGACGCTGACGCCGGACGCGCAGGAGAAGCGCCCGCGCGACAAGGTGACGGTGAACGTCGCGGTGAAGGACGCGACGGGCAAGGGCGCGAAGTCGGAGGTCACGCTCTGGGCCGTGGACGAGGGCGTGCTGCGGCTGACGGGCTACAAGACGCCGGATCCGCTGGACGCGATGTTCCAGGAGCGCGGCCTGTCGGTGCGCATTGGCGAGCCGCTCATCCACCTGGTGCTGCGCAAGCTGTACGGCGAGAAGGGCTCGCGCCCGGGCGGCTCCGGCGGCTCCGACGCGACGGGCTCCGGCATCCGGTCCAACTTCAAGACGACGGCGGTGTTCCAGTCGGTGGAGACGGACGACCAGGGCCAGGCGAAGGTGGAGTTCACGCTGCCGGACAACCTGACCACCTTCCGCATCATGGCGGTGGCCGTGACGGACGCGGACCGCTTCGGCGTGGGCGAGAGCAAGGTGCAGGTGGCCAAGCCGCTGCTGGCGCTGCCGGCGCTGCCCCGCCTGGTGCGCGTGGGTGACAAGGCCGAGGCCGGCGTGGTCATCCACACCACCAACCCCGCCATCAAGGAGGCCAAGGTCACCGCGCGGCTCACCGGGGTGCGCGTGGAGGGGCCCTCGGAGAAGACGGTGCAGTTGGACGGCAAGGCCCGCGAGGTGCGCTTCACCTTCGTGGCCGAGCAGCCGGGCACCGCGGTGCTGCGCTTCGCCGTCGCGGGCGGTGGGGAGACGGACGGGGTGGAGCAGCAGATCCCCGTGCAACTGCCCGTGGGCATGGAGGCGGTGGCCACCTATGGCGACACCACGGGTGAGCGCGTGGAGGGGCTCAAGCCGCCGGGCGGCGTGCGTCCGGGCATGGGCGGCCTCACGCTGACGATGTCCTCCACGGTGATGGGCGGGTTCGACGAGTCGATGAACCAGTTGGTGGACTACCCCTACGGCTGCCTGGAGCAGATGTCGTCGCGGCTGGTGCCGTTCGTCGCGCTGCGTGAGCTGTCCGGCAAGTTCGGCGTGGCGTGGACCGGCGGCTCGGAGGAGCAGAAGCAGGCGTTCGTGCGCGGCTTCCTCAGCGAGGACGCACTGAAGACGCAGGGCTCGCTGGATCCGGACACGGTGGTGACGGCGACGGTGCGCAAGATCCAGGCGCTCCAGAACCACGACGGCGGCTTCCGCTTCTGGGCCTCCAGCGACTGCTCGTCGCCGTATGCGTCCGCGTACGCGACGCTGGCGTTGGCGCGCGCGAAGGAGGTGGGCTACCCGGTGGACGCGGCCGTGCTCGACAAGGCGAGGAAGTTCCTGGCGGACAAGGTGGCGGCGGGCGTGTGCATGCAGTGCGCCTACGGCTGCAGCGGGGTGGGTCTGGAGACGCGGGCCTTCGCGCTCTACACGCTGGCGCGCATGGGGTCGCCGCGGCCGTCGTACTACAACGAGCTGTTCGAGCAGCGGGAGAAGCTGCCGCTCTTCGCGCGGGCGATGCTGACGGACGCCATCTTCGTGGGGAAGGGCAACCGCGCGCAGGGCCAGAAGATGCTCCAGGAGCTGCTCAACACGGCCCAGGAGACCGCGGCGGGCGTGCACTTCCAGGAGACGGACCCGAAGACGTACGCGCCGCTCTGGTCCTCCGACACGCGCACCACGGCGCTGGTGCTCCAGACGCTGGCGGACGTGCAGCCGGACCACCCCTACGTGTCGAAGATGGGCCGCTACCTGGCGTCCGCGCGCGAGGGTGACGGGCGCTTCCGCAACACGCAGGAGGCGGCCTTCACGCTGATGGCCCTGTCGGAGGTGGTGCGCCGCAAGGAGACGGCCGCGCCGTCCTTCGAAGCGGTGGTGAAGCTGGGCGGGCAGGTGATTGCCTCCGCCGACTTCAAGGGCCGCGACATGGGCGTGAAGACGGTGCAGGTCCCGGTGGAGAAGCTGGGCCCGGCGGACAAGGCGCAGCCGCTCACCTTCGGGGTGAACGGCACGGGCAACCTCTACTACGGGGCGCTCCTGCGCTACGCGCCGGCGCAGTTGCCGGTGGACCCGCTGGACCGGGGCATCATCGTCCAGCGCTGGTTCGAGCCGTACACGGGCGGCGGCCAGGCGAAGGCGGCGCGCGCGGGCGAGCTGGTGCGCGTGCGCGTGCGCGTGGCCACGCCCATGCGGCGCAACTTCGTGGCGGTGGACGTGCCGCTGCCCGCGGGCCTGGAGCCGGTGGACACGTCGCTGGCCAGCACGGCGAGCCTGCCGGGCCCCGCGGGCTCCGGTCAGGAGGAGGGCCCCGGCGAGGGCTACGAGTACGAGAGCGAGGAGGACCTGTCGGAGACGGACGAGCCCCAGAACGCATGGGCGACGCGCTTCTGGTCGCCGTTCAACCACACGGAGATGCGGGATGACCGCGTGGTGTTCTTCGCCGACGAGCTGCCCCCGGGTGTGCACGTGGCGAGCTTCGTCGCCCGGGCCACGACGCCGGGTGACTTCCTGCTCAAGCCCGCGCACGCGGAGGAGATGTACGCGCCGGAGGTGTTCGGCCGCTCCGAGGGTGGGCGCTTCCCGGTGCTGCTGCCGGACGAGGTCGCTTCGAAGTGAGGAGGCGCCTCACGCTTCGCGGGACGGTGCGCGCCGTGGCGGTGCTGGCGGCGCTCCTGGTGGTGGGCTGCGCGGGCTTCATCGCGTGGCCCCTGCCGGGGACGTTGTTGTCCCGCGAGGCGCTGTCCTCGCTGGTGCTCACCGACCGCACGGGCCACGCCCTGCGCGAGGTGCTGTCTCGCGAGGACGGACGCAGTGTGGGCCTTCCGGAGGGGCGCATCCCTCCGAAGGTGCGGCAGGCGTTCATCGCCGCGGAGGACCAGCGCTTTACGTGGCATCCGGGCGTGGACGTGGTGGCGGTGGCCCGGGCGGCGCGGGACAACGTGTCCGCCGGGCGCATCGTGTCCGGCGCGTCCACGATTCCGCAGCAACTGGCGCGCAGGCTGGTGCCCCGGGAGCGCTCGTGGTGGGGCAAGGCCGGCGAGGCGCTGTGGGCGCTGCGGCTGACGGCGCACCTGTCCAAGGAGCGGGTGCTGCTGGAGTACCTGGACCGCGTGCCGCTGGGGAACTCCACGTTCGGCGTGGAGGCTGCGGCGCGGCGCTACTTCGGGCGGCCGGCGGAGCGGCTGTCGGCGGGGCAGGCGGCGCTGCTCGCGGGGATGGCGCGGTCGCCCGCGCGGAGGGACCCGTACCGGCGGCCGGAGATGGCCCTGGCCGGGATGCGCGACGTGCTGTCGCGCATGGTGGAGGAGGGCTTCCTGACGAAGGAGGAGGCGAAGGCGGCGGAGGAGACGCCGCTGGACCTGGTGCCTCCGGAGCGCGTGTTCGAGGTGCCGCACCTGACGACGGCGCTGCTCCAGCGGCTGCCGGAGCTGGGCCTGGACCGGGCGTCGCGCATCGAGACGACCATCGACCCCGCGCTCCAGGCGGCGGTGGAGAAGGCCATCACGGAGGAGCTGCGGGGCCTGGCGCACCGGCGCGTGGGGGAGGCGGCGGCCATCGTCATCGACAACGCCTCGGGCGAGGTGCTCGCGTACGTGGGGTCCTCGGACTTCCTGGACGAGGAGAAGGGCGGGCAGAACGACGGCGTGCGCTCGCTGCGGCAGCCGGGGTCGGCGCTCAAGCCGTTCGCGTACGGGCTGGCGCTGAGCAAGGGGTTCACGCCGTCGAGCGTGCTCGCGGACGTGGAGGTGCACCTGGCGACGCCGGGGGGCGCGTACGTGCCGAAGAACTACGACCGGCGGGTGCATGGTCCGGTGCGGCTGCGGGCGGCGCTGGCGTCCAGCTACAACATCCCGGCCGTGCGGGTGGCGGACGCGCTGGGGCCGGAGCAGGTGCTGCGTGTGCTGCGCGAGGCGGGCTTCCAGAGCCTCACGGAGAGCGCGTCGCACTACGGCGTGGGCATCGTGCTGGGCAACGGGGACGTGACGCTGCGTGAGCTGGCGCGGGCGTACCGGGGGCTGGCGCGGGGTGGGGTGGTGGGGCCGTTGCGGGAGGTGCGCGCGGCGTTCGGGCCGGATGGCAGGCCGCTGAGGATTCCGCAGGAGCTGGAGGAGCACCGCTTCCTGGCGGCGAGGCCGGTGGAGCTGCTGACGGACGTGCTGGCGGACGAGGCCGCGCGGGCACCGGCGTTCGGCCTGGACAATGCGTTGCGGCTGCCGTTCCGGGTGGCGGCGAAGACGGGGACGAGCCGGGCGCACGTGGACAACTGGGCGGCGGGCTTCACGCGTGAGCGCACGGTGGCGGTCTGGGTGGGCAACTTCGACGGCACGCCGATGCGCGGGGTGTCCGGCATCACGGGCGCGGGTCCGGTGTTCGCGCGGGTGATGGCGCTGGCGATGAAGGGCTTCCGGGCCGCGCCGCTGGTGGACCGCGGCCACTTCGAGTCCGCGGAGATCTGCCCGCTGTCCGGCGATCGCGCGGGCCCGAACTGTCCCGGAGCGATGAAGGAGGTCTACCTGCCGGGCACGGCGCCGCGCCACACGTGCACGATGCACCGGGGCGACGGATCGCTGGACGTGGGCCCGGCTTATCTCGCGTGGGCCCAGGCGGAAGGGTTGACCTCCACGTCGGTGAGCGCGGAGGGAGGACCGGGGATGCAGCCCGGGTTCATCCTGCCGGCGAACGGGGACGAGTTCCTGGTGGAGCCCGAGCTGCCCGAGAGCGCGCAGGCGGTGCCCGTGCGGGTGATGGCCCCCCAGGGCGCGAAGCTGCTGGAGCTGCGCACGGACGACGGCCGCCGCATCGAGCTGCGCCCGCCCTTCGTGACACGGCTGCCGGCGGTGGCGGGAGAGCGCCGGTTGGAGCTCTGGGCGCCCGGTGGCTCCGAGCCGCTGGCGGTGACGCGGTTCCGGGTCCGATGAACGCGGCGGGCGTGGCCGTGCTCATCGCCGCGCTGATGGCGGGCACGGCGCCTGGTGTGGAGAGCACGGGAGCGTTGGATGACGGCGCGCCGGTGCGAGGCACGCTGATCACGGCGGCTGATGCGCACGTCACGTCCGCGCGGTCGGCCCGCGCTCCGGCCGATGCGAGCGCACTCTCCGCGCCTGCCTCCCGTGCGCGTCAGCCCGTGCACGATGCGCAGGTCGATGTTCGCATCCTCTCCAGGCACCGGCCCGCGCGGTTGCGGCTGGATGGCCCGCGCTCATTGGAGGTCGTGGCGTCGCGGAACTCGCTTGTTGTCGATGGCCGCCCCCAGCCTCACGCCCTGCAACTCGACGCCGGACGCTGGCATGTGCGGGGCCGTGGCCTGGACCGTCGCTACGAGGCCGCGCTTTCGCTGGAGGCCCGCGACGGTGAGCTGATCGTCGTCGCCACCTTCGCGCTGGAGGCCTATGTCGCCGCCGTCACCGCGAGCGAGACCGAGGTCGACACCCCTTTCGAGGCGCTTCGTGCCCAGGCCATCACCGCGCGCAGCTACGTGCGCGCCTCCGGCAAGCGGCACGATGAGGCCCGGGCCTGCGATCTCACCCACTGCCAGGTCCTTCGCGGTGAGGGCTTCGCCCGCCACCTGCGCCGCGCCCGCGATGCCGCCCGCTCCACGGAAGGTGTCGTGCTGCGCCTTCCCGGCGGCGCCGTGGCCCTCGCTCCGTTCCACGCAAGCTGCGGCGGACACACGGCCGAGCCCGTGGCGGTGTTCGGTGCCCCGGACCTCACCGGCGCCGCCGCCGTGCCTGACCGCTGTCCCGCTTCGCCGTGGCGCGCGGTCGTGCCTCGCGCGCTCGTGTCGGCCGCCGCGTCGGTCGCGGTCGGCGGCCCCGCGCAGGTGGAGGACCTGCTGCTGGAACGCGACTCCAGCGGCGCGGTGGTGCGCGTCGTGGACCGCGCCTCGGGACGCGAGGGCCGCGGTGACGCGTTCTTCCGCGCGCTCGGAGCGCGTGCCGGGTGGGATCGGATCCGCAGCGCGCGGTTCTCGATGACGCTTGGCGGTGACCAGGCACTCCTCGAAGGACAGGGCCACGGCCACGGCGTGGGCCTCTGTCAGGCCGGCGCGGCCCTGCTCGCACGGCAGGGCTGGACCGCGGAGCAGTTGCTCGCGCACTACTTCCCTCGCGCCCTCCTGGAGAAGCCCCGGGACAAGTGAACGCGAGGGCCGCGCTGGCCTCCCGCTCGCAGTCGTCCGCGAAGGTGACGGCCCTCCGGGGGCTCTCCCCCGGCCTCTCCGCGAGGGCTTACCAGCATCCACCTTGCTCCGTATCGATTGCACCAGAGCCCTCAGCCCCGCGCGGTCCGGTGGGGAGGTGGCTTCGCGCACCGGCCATCCCGGTGCGGAACCCAACCGGGAGGCATCACATGGCGTTCAATCTGATCGAGGCAGTCGGCTCGCAGTTCATGCAGAAGGGATTGCTCCAGAAGATCAGCGGTGCGCTGGGCGAGGATCCGCAGGCCACCACCAAGACGCTGCCGGGCGCCATCGCCGCGGTGGCCGCGGGCGTCGTGGACCAGGGCGGAAACGAGGCCGGTGCCCACCGACTGCTGACGAAGCTCAACGAGGGCGGCTACACCGGACCGGACGCGACCCCACGCGCGGGCGGCGTCGCGGAGGGACTCCTCGACGAGGAGGAGCGCGGGAAGGGGATGCTGAGCGGCATCTTCGGCGACAAGCTGGGCGCCGTCAGTGAAGGGCTCACGCGCTTCGGCGGGATGCGCAACGCCGGCTCGGCGACGCGGCTGTTGTCCCTGGCCGCCCCCATGCTGATGGGCGTCCTGGGCAAGCAGGTGCGCGATCAGCACATGGGGTCCTCCGGGCTGATGCAACTGCTCAACGGCCAGCGCAACAACATCGCCGCCGCGCTGCCGGCGGGCCTGGGCGGCATCCTCGGCTTCGGCGGTCCGCGCCACGCGGTCGCGGAGGTCATCGAACCCCACCGCGAGACGGTGTCGCAGGTCCGCGAGACGGCGCCCGTGCGCGAGGCCCACACCGTGCGCGAGAAGACGGCCCGGACGACCTACAACCGTCCCCCGGAGAAGAAGAGCATCGCCGGCTGGGCCGTTCCGCTGGCCCTGCTCGCCCTGGTCGTGCTCGCGTGGGGCGCCCTGCGCGGACGCAAGCAGGAGCCCGCCCGGGCGCCGCAGGTGAGCCGCACCACGCCGCCTCCCGCGCAGGAGCGCGTCGCGCAGAGCCCCCAGCCCGCGCGGCCCACGACACCCCCACCCGCGACCCAGCCGCAGGCCACGCAGCCCACACCGCCCGCGACGGGTGGCGCCGGCACGGTGAAGGATGAGGGCACGGGCGGCGGCGGCACGCAGCCGAACGAGGGCGCCAACCTGGCGGCCGACGCGGGCACGGGCGGCGCCGGCAACGTGGAGAAGCCGGAGGACGCGGGCACCGGCGGCTCGGGCCAGGAGAAGCTGCGCGTGAGCGACCCCAACAGCCTGCGCGAGGCCTTCAACAGCCCGAGCGCGGAGCAGGGCTTCGTGCTGGAGGGCGTGGAGTTCAAGACGGGCTCGTCGCAGCTCACCTCGAAGAGCCAGCGCATGGTGGGCGAGCTGGGCAAGGTGCTGGAGGAGAAGTCCGACGCGCGCGTGCGCATCAACGGCTTCACCGACTCCACCGGCAACGCGGACGCCAACCGCCAGTTGTCGGAGAGCCGCGCGGAGAGCGTGCGCCGGGCGCTCGTGCGCCGGGGCATCCCGCAGGACCGCATCGAGGTCAGCGGCGAGGGGGACGCGAACCCCATCGCCTCCAACGACACCCCCGAGGGCCGCGTGCAGAACCGCCGCATCGAGGTGCAGGTGCTCGGTCAGTAATCCCCCCGGGCACGCGGTCCCGGCGGCGTCCGGTCCTCATGGGGAGGGCCGGGCGCCGCTGTCTTGATTCACGGCGGACGGCTCCGGCCGGTGCAGCGGTTCGCCCAGCAGGTCCGCCAGGTCGAACGCGTCCAGCAGCGCGTGGCCCTTCAGGTCGTTGTTGAAGAACACCCACGCCGTCCGGCCCGCGCCGCGCCACGCCTCGAGCCCCGCCGCCACCCGCCGGAGCGCGCGGCGCCCGTAGCGGCCCTCGTAGCGCCCCGTCGCGCCGTGGAAGCGCAGGTAGCGGAAGCCGCCGGTGGGGTGGGGGACCGGCACGTCCACCAGGTCGTGCTCGCACACCGCCGCGCCGTACGCGTCCAGCAGCGCGAGCACCTCCGGGTGGTACCAGGCCGCGTGCCGGAACTCGAAGACGTGCTGGACGCCGCCCGGCAGGTGGGCAAGGAAGCGCTCCAGCCGCTCGGGGGCCGGCTTCGTCATGTCCGGCGGCAACTGCCACAGGATGGGCCCCAGCCGGCGGCCCAGCCGGAAGACGCGCGAGTGGAAGTGCTCCACGCCCTCGCCCACCTCCCGGAGGCGCTTGAGGTGCGTGAGGAAGCGGCTGCCCTTGCACGCGAAGCGGAACCCGGGCGGCACCTGCTCCCGCCAGCCGTCCACGGCCGCCTCCGTGGGCAGGCGGTAGAACGTGGCGTTGAGCTCCACGGCGGAGAACACGCGCGCGTAGTAGGGGAGCCAGCGGCGGACCGGCAGCCCGTCCGGATAGAAGAGCCCCTTCCAGTGCTTGTAGACGTAGCCGCTGGTCCCCAGGTGGATGGCCGCCATGCGCTGGAGGATGGGCATGCCCCCCACGCGTGGCCGCGCCCTGTCCACCGCGTTACACCTCCCGGAAGTTGTCCTCGGGGTTGGCCCGCGCTAACGCGAGGCGTTAGGGCTTCACGCTTGACCCTGCTTTCACCCACCCTCTAGAAGGCCCGCGACCCATGGCGACTCCCGACCGGTTTCCCCTCCCACAGGTCTCAGACAGCACCCGGAAGCCCGAGTGGTTGAAGGTGCGCCTGCCGCATGGCGAAGGCTATGAGCGGGTGAAGGCCATCGTGAAGCGCGTGGGGCTGTCCACGGTGTGCGAGGAGGCCCGCTGCCCGAACATCGCCGAGTGCTGGGGCGGCGGCACCGCCACGGTGATGCTGATGGGCGAGGTGTGCACGCGCGCGTGCCGCTTCTGCCACGTGAAGGTGGGGGCGCCCCCGCCGCTGGACCCGATGGAGCCCATCCATCTGGCGCAGGCGGTGAAGGAGATGAACCTGGAGTACATCGTCGTCACGTCGGTGAACCGCGACGACCGTCCGGACGGCGGCGCCGGCCACTTCGCGTCCGCCATCCGGGAGCTGCGCAAGGAGAGCCCGCGCACGCTCGTGGAGGTGCTCATCCCCGACTTCAAGGGGAAGGAAGAGGACCTGGCCACGGTGGCGCAGGCGAAGCCGCACGTGGTGGCGCACAACGTGGAGACGGTGGAGCGGCTGACGCCCACGGTGCGCGACCGCCGCGCGACGTACCGCCAGTCCCTGCGCGTGCTGGAGTACCTGAAGAATCGCCCGGAGAAGGTCTACACCAAGACGTCCGTGATGGTGGGCCTGGGCGAGACGGACGAGGAGCTGGAGCGCACGTTCAAGGACCTGCGCGACGTGGGCGTGGACGTGCTCACGCTGGGCCAGTACCTGCAGCCGTCGCAGTACCACCTGCGCGTGGAGCGCTTCGTGACGCCCGCGCAGTTCGAAGCCTACAAGGCGCTGGCGGAGTCCTTCGGATTCCTCTACGTGGCTTCGGGGCCGCTGGTGCGCTCCAGCTACCGCGCCGCCGAGTTCTTCATGAAGGGCCTGATGGAGCGCGAGCGCGTCGAGCGACTCGGCTGACCGGACGCCCCCTTCCCCAACCAGAGAGAGACACACCCCCTCATGGCGACTTTCGAATTCAAGCTCCCGGATCTCGGCGAAGGCGTGGCGGAGGGCGAGCTCGTCAAGTGGCACGTCAAGGAGGGCGACCTGGTGAAGGAAGACCAGGTGCTCTGCGAGGTGATGACGGACAAGGCCACGGTCACCGTGCCCAGCCCCCACGCCGGCCGCGTCGTGAAGACGCACGGGCGTGAAGGCGACATGGCGAAGGTGCACCAGTTGCTGGTGACGCTGGAGATGGAGGGCGGTGCTCCCGCGTCCCAGGGCGCCCCGGCGTCCCACGGCGCCCCGGCGGCTCCGGCGCCGAGCCCCGCGCAGGCGGCGGCCCCCGCGGCTCCGGCCTCCGGCACGAAGGTGCTGGCCACGCCCGTCACGCGCCGCATGGCGCGCGAGCACGGCCTGGACCTGGCGGAGATCTCCGGCTCCGGTCCGCAGGGCCGCGTGACGAAGGCGGACGTGGTGGCGGCGCTGGAGGGCGGCAACGGCGCGCCCAAGAAGAACGAGGTCGCGCCCCAGGCCGCGCGTCCGGCGGCGCCGCCGGTGGCGTCCGGCAAGGGCGACGAGCGCATCGCGCTGCGCGGGCTGCGCAAGAAGATCGCCGAGAAGATGGTGCGCTCGAAGTTCACGATGCCGCACTTCGCGTTCGTGGAGGAGGTGGACGCCACGGACCTGGTCGCGCTGCGCACGCGGCTCAACAGCCAGTTGGCGGCGGCCGGTGACGGCACGAAGCTGACGTACCTGCCGTTCATCGTGAAGGCGACCATCGCCGCGATGAAGAAGTTCCCGCACCTCAACGCGAACTTCGACGAGGCGACGCAGGAGCTGGTGGTGCGCGGCGAGTACAACATCGGCATCGCGGTGGCCACGCCGGACGGCCTCACGGTGGCGGTGGTGCGCAACGCGGACCAGCTCACGCTGGGCGAGCTGGCGAAGGAGATCTCCCGCCTGAGCGTCGCGGCGCGCGACCGCAAGCTGAAGATGGAGGAGCTGACGGGCGGCACCTTCACCATCACTTCGCTGGGGCAGAGCGGCGGCCTGTTCGCCACGCCCATCCTGAACCACCCGGAGGTGGGCATCCTGGGCGTCCACAAGCTGAAGAAGCGCCCGGCGGTGAAGAACGACCAGGTCGTGGTCCGGGACATGATGAACCTGTCGCTGTCCTGCGACCACCGCGTCATCGACGGCGATGTCGCGGCGAGCTTCGTGTACGAGATCATCAAGTACCTGGAAGCGCCGGACCTGCTGTTCCTCGCGATGGCGTAAGGACACGTGTCGTGGGGTACTCCCGACCGCTCCTGCTCCGGGGGGCGGCCGGGAGGCGGGGGAACTTCCGGAACAGCAACGTCGAAGGCGGGCATCCGCGATGGCCGAGAATCCCCGTGAGTTGATCCGCGCCGCGCAGACCGCCGAGCTCCAGGGAGACCGCGCGCGAGCGGCGGAGTGCCTGGAGCAGGCCGCCGCGCTGTACCAGAAGTCCGGGCACACCTCGCGCGCCTCGCAGTTGTTGCGGCAGGCGCGCCAGTTGAAGGCCCGCGCCCCGGACGTCAGCCCGGCCTTCACCGCGGCGATGACGGGCAACAAGGACGCGGCGGCCTACCGCGCGGTGGGCTGGAGCGACGCCGTCTCCGACGCGTTCAACGACAAGGTGGACGCGAGGGTGCACACGCTCGAGGACCCCACCGTGACCGGCGGCGCGGCGCTGCCCACCGAGCCCGGCCTGCCCCGGCTCGCCGGGAGGATCGCCGCCGTGGGTGCGCCGTCCCCGGCTGAGACGGGCACCCCGCATGACGGGCCCACCTCCGCGACCCAGGCCCCGGGCACGGCCGCCGTCTCCGCGGGAGCCGCCGGTGCCGATGGTCCGCATGCGGAGAAGGAGACGCCCGCCCCTGGCGGTGAGCGGCCTTCGCCCGCGTTCGCCTCGGACGAGGACGACGACTCGCGGGGCTCCCCGGGTGGCGACGACGTCGTCGTCCCGGGCGGGCTGCTCATGCCTCCGGAAGAGGACGAACTCGACCCCGCGACCGGGCTGCTGCGCGCCTCGGGCGCGGAGGACCCCGTCGTCCCTGGAGGACTCCTCCGGCCGCCGGACGAGGACCCCTCGCCCGTGCACGCCGAACCCGCGCGGGGCCGGCGGCGTGAGAAGCGCATCATCGAGCGCGGACCCACCCGCGCGGATCCGGCCCTGGACGCGTGGTGCTCGTTCTGCTGCCGGCCCCGGGGCGAGGTGGGCGACCTGGTGGCGGGCCCGGCCGGCGCGTTCATCTGCAAGGGCTGCCTGGGCGAGTCCCAGGGGCTGCTGGGCGACGTCGTCGCGCCATCCCCCGTGCGCAAGCCCGTGACGGAGGAGCCGCGCGCCGGGGCCGTGGAGATGGTGGGCCATGACGAGGTGAAGACCCTGCTGGAGCGCACGCTCCAGGCGGGCGCGCGCTGCCTGCTGCTCGTGGGCCCGGAGGGCTGCGGCAAGAGCCTCTTCTTCCAGACCCTCCAGCGGCGCGGCCTGGGCGTGCTCGCGTCCGTGGACGCGCTGGAGTCCACGCCGGGCACCGAGCCGCTCCTCGTGGAGGACGTGGACCGCCTGGAGCCCCGCGCCCAGGCCGTGCTGACCGCGTTCCTCGGGAACCGCCCGGCGCGCGCGGTGGTGATGAGCGCTCGCGGCGCCGTGTCGTCGCTGGGCCTGTGGGTGCGAGGGGAGGGCGGCAGCCTGCCCGTGCCCACCACGGCGGGCATGATCGAAGCCGTGCAGGGCGCCGTGCCGGTGTCGCTCCTGGAGCGCGTGCAGGTGCTGCTCCCGGTGCGCCGCCCCACGGTGCCGGAGCTGGTCGAGGTGGCCCGCCGCACCCTGGCCCTGCGCCAGCCGGCGGTGACGTTGTCCGAAGAAGTCCTGGGGGCGTTCGCCGCCGAAGCGGTCCGCTCCCCACGCGCGGGGCATGAGCTCCAGGCGCTGCTGTCGCGCGTCTACGCGGGCAGTTGGAGCCTGGAGGCGGCCCAGACGCCCGCCGCGCCATCCCACAACCCACGAGGGGGGCGAAAGGGAACACCATGAACACGCTCACCGTCTTCCGCCTGGGCCGGGTGGAGTACGAGGACGGACTGAAGCTGATGCACCTGTTCGGCGAGGCCCGCCTCCAGGAGCGCATCGGGGACGCGCTGCTGCTGCTGGAGCACCCGCCCGTCCTCACGCTCGGCCGCGCCGCGAAGCGCGAGAACATCACGGCCACGGACGCGCGCCTCGCGGAGGAGGGCGTGGAGGTGTTCGACACCAACCGCGGCGGCGACGTCACCTACCACGGCCCCGGGCAGGTGGTGGGCTACCCCATCCTCCTGCTGCCGCCGGAGCGCCGCGACGTGCGCCGCTACGTGCGCGACGTGGAGCGCGGGCTCATCCAGACGCTCGCGGCCTTCGGGCTTACCGCGGGCGCCATCCCCAAGTGGCCGGGCGTGTGGCTGGGGCAGGAGGGCTCGCCGGACGCACGGAAGATTGGCGCCATTGGCGTGCACCTGTCGCGCTGGCTCACCACGCACGGCTTCGCGCTCAACGTGAACACGAACCTGGAGCACTTCCAGCTCATCGTCCCGTGCGGCATCCGCGAGGCGGGCGTCACGTCCATGCAGCGCGAGCTGGGCCACCCCGTGTCCGTCCCGGACGTGGAGGAGGTGCTCGCGCGCGAGTTCACCCACGTGTTCGACGCCCGGCGCGTGGACGGCACGGTGGACCTGCGCACGGTGAGCGTCGCCGTCACGCACGGCCGGGGACCGGAGGCGCGCGTGCTGCTGCTGCGCCGGACGCCGGAGCGCGGTGGCTTCTGGCAGACGGTGACGGGGCGCCTGGAGCCGGGCGAGTCCCCCGTGGAGGCCGCCCGCCGCGAGGTGGCGGAGGAGACGGGCCTCCAGCTCCCCGTGGTGGACCTGGCCTACCGCCACGCGTTCGCGCTGGGCGAAGCGCTGCCGCCGAGGCTGGTGGAGGAGCACGGCTTCGCGGTGCACGCCGCGCCGGATACCCCGGTGCGCCTGGGCCCGGAGCACGACGCCTTCGAGTGGGTGGACGTGCCCACGGCGCTTGCGCGGCTGCCCTTCCGGGGCCTGCGCGAGACGGTGACCCGGGCGCTCAGGACGCCCGGGCCCTGACGCCTGTTACAACTGGATGACCATCGCCTCCTTGGCGGCGATGGCGTCCTTGCGGTGCTTGCGCACCTCGCGCAGCAGCTTGTCCATGCTCGCGTCGTCGCGGCCCGGGTCGTGGTGGAAGAGCACCAGTTGCTTCACCTCGCTGGCGTCCGCCGCGCGCACCGCCGCCTCCCAGGTGGAGTGGCCCCAGCCCGTGCGGACCCGGTACTCGTCCTCCGTGTACATGGAGTCGTAGATGAGCGCGTCCGCGCCCCGCGCGAAGTCGAACAGCTTCCCGTCCAGCGCGGTGCCGTGCTCCACGTCCGTCGCGTACACCAGCGAGCGCCCGCCGAAGTCCACCCGGTAGCCCACGTTGCCGCCCGGGTGGTTCAGCTCCAGCGTGCGCACCGTCGCCTTGCCCACGTGGATGTCCTCGCCCACCACCACGTCCCGGTACGCCAGGCGCGTGCGGAACACCTCCTCCGCCGTCACCGGGAAGTAGGGGTGCACCATCTGCCCGGCCAATATCTGCTTCAGCGACCTGCCGTCCCGAGGCGACCCGTACAGCGTCACGTCGTTCGCCGGAGAGAACATCGGCGAGAAGAACGGCAGGCCCTGCAGGTGGTCGTAGTGGTAGTGCGAGATGAAGATGGACGCCTTGATGGGCTTGCGCGTCGCCACCAGCGCATCCCCCAGGCCGCGTGCTCCGGAGCCCAGGTCGAAGATGAGCAGCTCGTCGCCGCAGCGGACCTCCACGCACGGCGTGTTGCCGCCGTAGCGCTTCGTCGCCGGGCCCGGCGCGGGGATGGAGCCGCGCACCCCCCAGAAGCGCACCTCGAAGCGCGCGGTGCTCCGCCGGGCCGGGCGCTCAGCCGGCCTTGGCTTCCGTGTCGTCGTCCTCCGCGAAGAGCTCAATCAGGTGCCCCGTACGCTCGCGCTTCGTCCTCAAGTAGTCGACGTTATGCGGATTGTGCTCGGTCCGGGAAGGGATTCGGCGCCGGACCGCCACGCCTTCCTCCACCAGCCCGGCGATCTTCAGCGGGTTGTTGGTGATCAGGTCCACCGACCGCACATCCAACGACCGCAGCATTTCCGCGGCGATGTCGTACGAGCGCAAGTCATCCGCGAAGCCGAGCTGGCGGTTGGCCTCGTATGTGTCCAGGCCCTTGGACTGCAGGGCATAGGCCTTGATCTTGTTGCCCAGGCCGATGCCCCGGCCCTCCTGGCGCAGGTAGAGCACCACGCCCAGCCCGTTCTGGGACACGAAGTCCAGCGCCCGGTCCAACTGCTCGCGGCAGTCGCACTTGAGGCTGCCGAAGACCTCGCTCGTGAGGCACTCGGAGTGGATGCGCACCGGCACCCCCTCCATCCCCTTGGGCTCGCCCACCACCAGCGCCACGTGCTCCTTCCCGTTGCGTTTGTCGCGGAAGACGATGGTCTTCAGCACCCCGCGGGCCGTGGGCACGTCCGCCTCCGAGTACCGCTCCAGGTGCTGGGTCGGCTTTCGGGTCGGCAGGACCTGGGGTGAGCGCGTGTCGGACATGGTAGGTCGTCTCCCAGAGAGGGGCCGTTACTTCTCGCCCCCCTGGATGCAAGTCAAGGTGACACCCCGATGGGTGTGGTGAAACCCGCCTCTTTGGATGCGGCGGACGTGGACTTCGTTGCTCAGGCGACCCACGAGAGGGGGAGCAGCTCCACATGGGAGCCATCAGTCAAGCTGCTGATTTCCCGGGGGAAGTGGAGCAGATGGGTGGCCGCCGCTGCTGAACGCAGGGCCCCCGACGTCTGAGTCCCCAGGGGTTTCGCCCACAGCTCGCCCGCCCGCCAGGTGGCCGTGACGCGCACGAAGTGGGCAAGCCCCGGGGCCTTGGAGAGCGGGCCCTCCAGGCGGCCGGCGACGCGGGGCGGCTCCACGTCCGCGTGCCCCAGCAGCCGGCGCAGGGCGGGGCGCACGAAGAGCTCGAAGGTCACCAGGGACGACGTGGGGTTGCCGGGCAGGCCCATGAACAGGGTGGCGCCCCGCTGGCCCACCACCAGCGGCTTGCCGGGCTTGATGGCCACGCGCCAGAAGCGCTGCTCCACGCCCAGGGCCTCCAGGGCGTCCTTCACGAAGTCGTGGTCGCCCACGGAGACCCCGGCGCTGGTGAGCACCACGTCGAAGCCCTCCGTGCGCGCCAGGGCCTCCTGGACGGCCTGGCGCGTGTCCCGGGCGATGCCCAGGAGCGTGGGCACGCCGCCCGCGCGCCGCACCGCCAGGGCCAGGGCGGGGGCGTTGATGTCCACGATGCCGTCGCCGGGGGGCTCGTCCACCCGGCACAGCTCGTCCCCGGTGGACAGCACCGCCACGCGCGGCCGGCGGGGCACCGGCACCGTGCCCTGGCCCTGCGCCCACAGCAGCCCCAGCTCCGGGATGCCCAGGGGAGTGCCGCGCCGCAGCAGGACGTCGCCTTCCTTCGCGTCCTCGCCCCGGGGGCGGACGAAGCTCCCCGGCTTCACGGCCTCCAGGACCTCCACGGCGTCCGGCGCGCCGGGGACGGGGCGGGTGCGCTCGCGCATCACCACCGCGTCCGCGCCCGGGGGAAGCGGCGCCCCGGTCATGATCCGCGCGCAGGTGCCGGGGACGACCTCCCGGGTGGGGCTTCTTCCGGCGAACACCGTCTCGCCCACCGCGAGGCGCACGGGCAGGGGGCCCTCCAGGTCCCGGGCCTGGACCGCGTAGCCGTCCATGGCGGAGTTGTCCCAGGGGGGCAGGGTGCGGCGGGCGCGGACGTCCTCGGCCAGCGCGCGGCCCAGGGCGTCGTCCCCGGGCACCCACTCGGTGGCCAGCGGCGTGCACAGCCCGAGGATCCGCGCGCGGGCCTCCTCCACCGGCAGCAATGCGGGGGCGTCACTCATGCATGTTTCCCACCCAAAGTCCGTGGGAAAATCAAGTGTTAGTTTGACAGCCCATCTGATCATCGTTACAAGCAACCGTGATCGCGAGGCTCGCGTCCAACAGCAGGGGCGTCCCGCCAACCCGTTGATAGCACACGGGAAATTCTCAAGGAGACAGCGTCGATGGCCAAGCCCAAGTCCGGGGCGAAGAAGCCGACTCCCGCTGCAAAAGCCGGTGCGAAGCCTACCGCGAAGAAGGACAACGCGGCCCGCCTGGATCTGATCAGGAACGCCTCGAAGAAGGTGGCGACGGCCGCGACGAAGGTCGTCAAGGCGGTGGCTGAGGGGGCGAAGGGGAAGGTCGCGGCGGCGAAGAAGGCGGTGGCGGAGAAGGTGGAGAAGGCCCCCGCGGCCGCCAAGAAGGCGGCGGCCAAGGCCGCTCCCCCTGCACCCACGACGCCTCCCGCGAAGGCCGGCAAGGCCGCGGCGAAGGCCGCGCCCGCCGCTCCCGCCGGGAAGAAGGCGGCTGGGAAGGCGGGGGGCAAGGCCCCTTCGGCCGTCCCCGCCGGTCCTCCCGTGGAGAAGCCGCGCCCGCGCGCGACGAAGCTGCCGCCCGTGGGCGAGCCGCTCACGAAGCGTGAGATGGAGCAGCTCCTCACCGCCGGCGAGGGCCGCGGCGTGATGGGCGAGGGCAGCCTCAAGGGCCGGCTCATCCTCAGCGGCGAGATGCCCCACCTGGTCGTCGTGGGCCGCGACAAGCGCGAGCTCACGTTCCTGTTGCAGGGACCGGATCAGGAAGTGCTGCCGGCCTACGTGGACCACAAGGTCTCCGTGAGCGGCCTCATCAAGAAGACGACCAACCACAGCGGCGTGGTGGAGGTGCGCAAGTACTCCGCCAAGAAGCCGGAGGTGGAAGAGGTCGCGCCGCCTCCGTCCGACTCGGAGCCGAAGCTGCGCTACCTGTCGCCCGGCGAGGTCTCCATGGCCGTGGCCGCGGGCATGGGCGCCGGCATCAAGGGCTTCGCCAGCATCCGGGGCAACCTGGAGATGATGGGCGAGGACTTCGTGCTCGTGGTGTCCAACGGCGGCACGCGCCAGCAGGTGTCCTTCGCCATCGAGGGCAAGGCGGCGGTGAAGAGCCTGCGCAAGCACGTGGGGCAGACGCTCCAGGTGACGGGCGTGGTGGACAAGACGTCCGGCTGGGGCGGCCGCATCACCGCGGAGACGGTGGAGCCGCGTCCGTCCGAGGCGCGCTCGGTGTCTCGCGACGAGATGGAGCTGGTGCACATCGAGGGCGAGGTGCCCACGTCCGTGGACGTGAAGCTCAACCACGGCCTCACGGTGCGCCTGCAGGAGCAGCCCGGCGCCACCTGGGCCATCGAGCCGACGCTGGCCAAGCGCGTGGGTCTGCGCGAGGCCAACTTCGAGCCGGGCGCCGCCGGCGGCCCCGCCACCCGCGAGTTCTTCTTCACGCCGCGCAACCCCGGCAACTTCGAAGTGGAGTTCTTCCTCGCCAAGGCGTTCACGCCGGGCGTGGTGGAGCGCTCCTTCAAGATCAACGTCACGGTCAAGCCCTGACGGCTTGGGCGCACGGGCCCTCCCTGGACCGCAAGGTCTGCCGGGGAGGGCGAATGGGGGCCGGGGGGTTCCCGCCCGCACCCTTCGGGCTTACCCGTTCCCTCAGCGGCCTTGCCGCATCCCCACCGTGAGCCTCTCCCAAGAACACATCCGACAGTTGCTCGCAGAAGCCGACCACCCCCTGGGCGTGAAGGAGCTCCTTCGCGTCGCGGGGCTGAACCCCGGCCAGCAGACCGAGCTCAAGCGCGCCCTGCGTGAGCTGGTGCGCGCGGGCACCATCGTCAAGGACGGCAAGCGCTTCCGGCTGGAGGGCCCCCGCCGGCCCCGCGCGCCCGAGGCCGGCTTCGAGCCCCGCCCGGACGCCTCCGCGCCGCCCTTCAAGAAGCGGGGCCCCGCTCCCGGCAGCGGGCGGGAGGAGCGCCGGGGCGGCTTCCGCGACGAACGTCCGGCCTCCGGCGGCGGCGACTTCCGGCGCTCGCCGCGGCGCGGCTCCCGGGACGACCGCTTCGAGGACTCCGGCCAGCCCGCGGTGGAGGGCATCCTCCACATGCACCGCGACGGCTTCGGCTTCGTGCACCCGGTGTCGGGCGAGGGGGAGAACATCTTCCTGCCGCCCGGCGAGGCGCAGCGGGCGCTCGACAACGACCGCGTCCTCGTGGAGGTGGCGGGGCGGCCGGGCCGCTTCGAGGGCCGGCTGGTGCGCGTGCTCAACCGGCGGCGTGAGCTGGCGGTGGGCACGTACGTGGCGCAGGGCCGGCACTCGCTGGTGATGACCACGGACACGAGCCTGCCGGGGCCCATCCGCGTGCCGCCGACGCAGATGGCGCGCGACGGCGACCTGGTGAAGGTCCGGCTGGGCGTGGGCGCGGACCTGCTGGAGCCCGGGCAGGGGCTGTTCGGCGAGGTGGCCGGTTCGCTGGGCCGGCCGGGCGACCCGAGCGCGGAGGTGCTGGGGTCCGCCTTCGCCCACGGCTTCAACGACGAGTTCCCGCCGGAGGTGATGGACGAGGCGGACGCGTTCGCGGTGAAGGTCACGGAGGCGGAGGCCACGGAGGGCAACCGCCGCGACCTGCGCGAGCTGCCGCTCATCACCATCGACGGCGAGGACGCGCGCGATTTCGACGACGCCGTGTACGCGGAGCCCCAGGCCGGGGGCTGGCGGCTGGTGGTGGCCATCGCGGACGTGTCGCACTACGTGAAGGAGCGCAGCGCGCTGGACGCGGAGGCGCTCAACCGCGCCACGTCCGTGTACCTGCCGGACCGCGTGCTGCCCATGCTGCCGGAGCGGCTGTCCAACGGCATCTGCTCGCTGCGCCCGGAGGAAGACCGGCTGTGCATGGTGGCGGACATGACGTTCGACCGCCATGGCCAGCGCCGCTCGCACGAGCTGTACCCGGCGGTGATGCGCAGCGTGGCGCGCTGCACGTACAACGAGGTGCAGGACGTCCTGGACGGCAAGGACGTGCCGCACCGAAACTTCCTCAAGCCCCAGTTCGAGCAGTTGATGGCGCTGGCGCGCGCGCTGATGGGCATGCGCAAGGCGCGAGGCGCCATCGACTTCGACGTGCCGGAGCACAAGGTGGTGCTGGGCGAGGACGGCCTGCCGCTGCGCATGGAGAAGCGCGAGCGCAAGGACAGCCACCGGCTCATCGAGGAGTGCATGCTGGCCGCCAACGAGGCGGTGGCCACGTACTTCCAGGACGAGGGCCTGCCCACGGTGTACCGGTTCCACGGCGAGCCGGATCCGCAGAAGCTGGCCGCGTTCGCGGTGCTGGCGGAGGCGTACGGCTTCCAACTCGACGTGGAGAACGGCGTCTCGTCCAAGGAGCTGGACGCGTTCATCACGCAGTTGGAGGGCCACCCGGAGCAGCGCGCGCTGAACCAACTGCTCCTGCGCTCCATGATGCAGGCCGTGTACACGGCGACGCGCGTGGGCCACTACGGCCTGGCGGCGGAGAACTACCTGCACTTCACGTCGCCCATCCGGCGCTACCCCGACCTGCTGGTGCACCGCGTCCTGAAGGCGGTGTGGGCGCGCAAGGGCAAGAAGCCCTCGGAAGCGCAGATGGACCGCGAGGAGGAGCGGCTGGAGGGCATGGCGCAGCAGTGCTCGGAGCGCGAGCGCGCGGCCATGACGGTGGAGCGCGAGGTGGTGGCGTTCTACGCGGCCCTGATGATGAAGGACCGCGTGGGCGAGGAGTTCGACGCGACGGTGGCGGGCATCGCCGAGTTCGGCTTCTTCGTGGAGCTGGACGAGGTCCACGTCGAGGGCCTGGTGAAGGGCGAGTCGCTGGGGCCGGGCTCCAAGCTGGACAAGCGCACGCACTCGCTCGTGTATCCGAACGGCCGGCGCGTGCGCGTGGGGCAGAAGCTGCGCGTGCGGCTGCTGTCCGCGAACACGACGGCGCGGAAGATCGACTTCGAGGCGCTCCAGTTCGAGGACGAGGCCCCGCTCCAGCGGACCGGCGGCGCACGTCCGCCGCCGCGCCGTCGCGAATTCGTGAACGAAGCGCCGGGCCGTCACAAGGGTGGCAGGCCCGGACGCGGCGAGCGCGAGGCCGCGAAGACGGGCCGCACGCCGTGGCGCAAGCCCGCGGGGGACGAGGCCGCGGAGCAGTGGCGGTCGCTCGGCGAGGCGGAGGAGGCGCCGTTCGGCGTGAAGAAGGCGTGGGAGCCGCCCACGCCCGAGGACGCCGCCACGGTGGAGGCCGCGACGGTCTCCGGGTACGGCGACGAGGTCCTGGGCGAAGCGCCGGCCGCGCCGCGTCCGCGAGGACGGTTCAGCCGGGAAGGGCGCCGCGAGGAGGCCGCGCCCGCGCGCACCCCCTCCCGCTTCCTGCGTGCCCGCACGGAGGAGGCTCCCGCTGCGAAGGCGGAGCCGGCCACCCCGGCCAAGGGCAAGCGCAAGGTCATCCGTCCCTCGCTCCCCGCGGCCGGTGAAGGCGACGAGGCCGGCGCCTCATCCGGGGCCGCGGCGACGGACGAGGGTGTTTCGGTCGCGGACCGCTTCGACGAGGCCGCGCGCGACGCGAGGCGCTCTCGTGAGCCCTGGGCCACGGAGCGCTCGGGCGGCGAGGCTGCTTCGGGCGCGAAGGCGCCTCGCGAGGCCTTCACTCCGCCTTCGTTCGACTCCGAGGACCACGCCCCTGCCGCGTCACCGCACCCGGGCTTCGACCGGATCCGTGCGCTGGCCGCGCAGCGGGGCCAGCTCTCCACGGGGGCGGCGCCGGGCCGCGCGGGCGCGTCCAAGAAGGTCCGCAAGGCGGCCCCTGGCGCGAGCGCGAAGGGGAAAGCCTCGAAGACGTCCGCGCCGAAGAAGGCCGGCGGCTCGAAGGGCGCGGGCAAGAAGCAGGGGCGAGGCGCCCCGGGCAAGCGCAAGCGCTGAACGCGGGGCCGGGGCTCCCGGCCTCGCCGCCGTTCCACTCAAGGAGGCCGTGTGGGTGCTGTGCGAATCGTGGGGTTGATGCTCGCGGTGGCGGGCGGAGTGCTGCTGTTCACCGGGCTCAAGGCGCGGGACTCGCTCACGGAGCGCGCCACCGAGCTCATCACCGGCCGCAACACCGAGCAGACCACGCTCTACGTCGCGGGCGGCGGCGCCGCGCTGGTGGGCGGCGTGCTGCTGGCCCTCTTCGGGGGAGGACGAGGCCGGCGTTAGGCCCCGTCCCCTCCACCCGGACTACTTGGTGGCGCCGGAGGCCTGCGCGGCCTTGGCGCGCTTGGTCGCCTCGCCGAACTGCTTGGTCGCCTCGTTGGCCTGGGCCGTCAGCTCTTCAATGCGCTTGGCGTGCGCGGCGGCGCTGGCCTTGGCGGCGGCGACGCGCTCCGCGGCGGCGGGATCCACCACGGCCTTCTTGCCCTTCTCCGGCTTGGGCGGCATGGCGGCCTCGACGGCCTCCTGCTCGGCGGCCTGCTGCAGCGACTTCTCGTGCTCGATGTACTTGAACATCACGACGCGCTTGTTCAGGTACGGGTTGGGCAGGTCCGGGTTGATGGCGATGACCTGATCATACGTCTTCAGCGCGAGCTCCAGCTCCGCGGGCACCGCGGGCGCGGACATGGAGCGGGCGCCGCCGCGCTGCGAGTGCACCTCCGCGATCCAGCTCAGCGCGTCGGTGTCCTTCGGGTTGATCTTCAGGCACTCCTGGAAGTACTGCTCCGCCTTGTCCAGCGGGCCGTTCTTCGCGTACATCGCCGCGACGTTGCGGTAGACGTCGGCCTTGTCCTGGGGCGTCTTCGCGTAGTCCAGCAGCTTCAGCGCGGCCTGCGCGGCCTCGTCCGTCTGGCCCGCCTGCATGTGCGCGAAGGCCTTCTTCTCCCAGACCTTCTCCTGGTTCGGGTCGATCTTCAGCGACTCCTCGTACTCCTTCACCGCCTCCGCGTAGTTCTTGTCGGCGAGGAAGTTGGTGCCCTTGACCCGGTGCTCCTTGGCCTTCTCTTCCTTCTCATCGGCGCAGCCGAAGGAACCGCCCAGGGTCAGCACACCCAGCATCAAACCCACGCTACCCAGCCGCTTCATGCCCAATGCCTTTCGTGAAGTTCCAGGGGCACGTCCCAGCCGGGGGCCCCACATGGCGCGGAATATACCCGAACTCGCCTCGTGTACCCCCGTCCTGAAGGCCGGGGCCGCGAGGGCGCCTCAGGAGCGTGCGCGCGCGAGCAGGGAGACGAGCAGGGGCGCGCCCAGGGCGGCCGTCACCACTCCCACGGGCAATTCACGCCCGGGGAGGATCAGCCGCGCCGACGCATCGCACAACGCGAGGAACGCGGCCCCCACCACCACGGATCCGGGCAGCAGCACCCGGCGGCTCACACCGAGCGTCCGGCGCACCAGGTGCGGGACGATGAGCTCCACGAAGGCGATGGGGCCGCACCACGCGACGCAGGCGGCGACGCCCAGCGCCCCCAGGCCGATGGCCACCGTGCGCACGCGGCGGACGGGGACGCCCTGGGACTCGGCGTGTTCCTCGCCGGCGATGAACACCTCCAGCGCGCGGGTGAGGGCGAGCAGCCCCACGACGGTGACGGCCGCGAACGGGGTGAGCAGCCGCACGCCCGAGTAGCCCACCTGCGGCAGGTGGCCGAGCGACCAGCGCATGGCGGCCATGAGCTCGGCGGAGTCCGCGGTGAACTGCAGGCCGGTGGCGATGGCGCTCGCGGCCATGGAGCAGGCGATGCCGGCGAGCACCACGTCGTTCATCCGCACGCGGCGGCCCGCGGCGATGGCGGCCACCACCAGGCTGACGCCGAGCGCCCCCAGGAAGGCCGCGGCGGTGATGAGCGGCAGCCAGCCCGACGCCAGCCGCGCCCCCAGGATGATGGCCACCAGCGCGCCCAGGGTCGCCCCCGCGGTGGTGCCCACGGTGCTGGGCGCGGCGAGCGGGTTCGCGAAGAGGGACTGGTACACCGCGCCCACCAGCGACAGCGTCCCGCCCACCAGCATGGCCATCAGCGTGCGGGGCACGCGCAGTTGCCAGAAGACGAAGTCCGCCGAGTCCGGGGTGAGCCCCGGCCCGATGAACGGCGCCATCGCGCACGCGGCCGCGCAGACCGCCACGAGGAGCCAGGCCTTCACCTTCACGGAGCACCTCCGCTCCGGGGCAGGCCCACGAAGACGCGGTGCCCCTCCACGGACATCCCGTGCATGCGCACGCCGAACAGCTCGCCCAGCCGTTCGCCCAGGTCGGGGGCGTCGAGGCTCCGGTCGAAGGCCACGCGGCCCTGGGACAGGCCCACGACGCGGGGCGCGCGGGTGCCCGGGGCGTGGGCGTGGGAGAGCACGTTGACGTCGTGGGTGACGCAGAGGATGCCGCGCCCCGCGCGCCAGAGGTGGCCCATGCGCGCGTACAGCTCCAACTGCTGCGCGGGGTCCAGGAAGTTGGCGGGCTCGTCCAGCAGCACCAACGGCGTCTCCTGCGCGAGCAGGCCCGCGACCGCCACGCGCTGCCGCTCTCCGCCGGACAGCTCCGTGATGGGACGCAGGGCGAAGGATTGGGCGCCTGCCTCCGCCAGCGCCTGGTGCGCCGCCGTCTCGGAGGCCCGGCGGGATTCGGGGAAGCGGTAGCGCGCGGAGACGACCTGCTCCAGGGCGGTGATGGGCTCGGCGGCCTCCAGCCGCTGGGGCAGCCACGCGAGCCGCGCGGCGCGCTCCCGGGGGGCGAGCCTCGACACGTCCTGCCCGTCCACGAACGCATGTCCGGCATCCGGACGCAGCAGGCCCAGCGCCACGCGCAGGAGCGTGGACTTGCCCGCGCCGTTGGGTCCGACGATGGCCACGAAGTCACCGGGGGCCACGCGCAGGGACACGCTGTCCAGCAGCGTCCGCCCCCGCGCCCGCACCGTCACCGCGTCCAGCGTCAGCCCGGCCGTCATCGCGTGGAGGGCAGGGTGCCCAGGGCGGCGCGGAGCCGCTCGACGACGTCGAGGATGGCGGGCCCGGTGGACTGCACGTCGGGTCCGATGACCAGCCGCACCCGGTCCTCCCGCGCCGCGCGCAGGCCGGTGAGCTGCTTCCAGGGGGCCAGCACCTGCGCCTGCTTCGCGGCGTCCAGGGCCGGCGCGCTGATCAGCACCAGCACCGCGTCCGGATCCAACGCGATGACGCCCTCCAGCGACAGGTTGGGAGGCCCGGTGACGTCCTCCGCGACGGCGTTGCGAGCCCCCGCGGCCTCCAGCGCGGCGCCGTGCAGCGACGCGCGCTTCATGTACCAGACCTCGGACAGCGTGCCTCCCGTGTCTCCCAGCACCAGCAGCACGCGGGGGGCGTCCTTCGGCGCGGGGCGCGACAGCGTCTGGTGCAGCTTCCGCGCGAGCTCGGTGGCCTGGGGCTCGCGGCCGCTCAGCCGGCCCAGCTCCTTCACGCTCTCCACCACCTCCGGGAGCGACGTCCAGGGCAGCACCTTCAGCGGCGCGAGCGCGGAGAGCGATTCCGCGGGGGCCTGCTTCACCTGCTGATCCACGAGCAGCGTGGGCTTGAGCTTCGCGATGGCCTCGAAGTTCGGCGCGAAGGTGGTGCCCACCCTGGGCAGGGCGGGCGTGCCCTGGGGCAGGACGGTGTAGTCGGACACGCCCACGAGCTCCGCGCCCGCGCCCAGCGCGAACAGCGTCTCCGTGACGGAGGGGGACAGCGAGACGATCCGCCGCGCCTGGGCCTCCGGAGCGGGCGGCGCCGGACGCTGGCAGCCCGCCGCGAGCGCTATCACCACGCAGAGCAGGGAGGGGAGGCGGAAGAGACTCATGGGCGGGCCGACTTCTAACACGCGGGTCGCGGGAAGCAGCGTCTGGGTTTCGCTCGGGAGGCGCGGATATCCTGGGGACTCCTCACAGGGGGAATACCCGGACATGGCTTGGATGAATGGGATGCCGCGCGCGTTCTGCGCCGCGGCGCTGCTCTGCACCACCTCGGCGTTCGCCGCGTCGCCGTTCGCGGAAGGGATGATCTCCATCACGTTGGATGACGGGTGGAGCACGCAGTACACGCTGGCGCGGCCGGCGCTGAAGTCGCGGAACATCCCCGCGACGTACTACCTGGTCACCGACGCGGTGGCGCAGGGGTGGGGCGGCTACATGAGCCTCGCGCAGGTGCAGACGCTCAAGGCGGAGGGCAACGAGATCGCCAGCCACACGCGCACGCACGCGGACCTCACGTCGCTGACGCCCGCGCAGCTCACGTCGGAGCTGCATGACTCGCGCGCGTGGCTGGAGGCGAACGTGGGGGCGATGTGCGGCAGGGACTTCGCGTCCCCCTACGGCGCGTACGACGCGACGGTGATGACGGCCTTGAAGGCGGAGTACGCCAGCCACCGCACCATCAACGCGGGCCGCAACCATCGCGACACGGTCATCTACGAGCTGCGCGCCAACGACGTGTCGAGCGCGGTGACGGTGGCGCAGGTGAAGGGGTGGATCAACCAGGCCATCGCGGAGAAGAGCTGGCTCATCATCCTCTTCCACGAGTTCACCAGCGGCACGCCCACGCGGGAGACGCAGTACAAGACGACGAACTTCGCCAGCATCCTCAACTACGTGCAGTCCACGGGCATCCGCGCCGTGACGGTGGAGCAGGGGCTCGCGCTGTCGGACGGCCTCACGGAGGCGCTGCCGTCGGTGGGCACGGTCGTCTACGACGACGCGATGGGCAGCGGCTTCCAGGACTGGAGCTGGGCGACGCACGACCTGGACCAGGCCGTCACGGTGCACTCCGGCTCCACGGCGGTCGGCTTCGAGCCGGACTTCTGGGAGGCGCTGATGTTCCACCACCCGGGGCTGGACCTGTCGCAGTACCAGTCCGTCGACCTCTGGGTGCACGGAGGCACGACGGGCGGGCAGCAGGTGCGGCTGGCGCTCTACAACGGCGGCACGCCGCTGGGCAGCATGAGCCTGGAGACGGCGCTGGGGCACCCCATCGCGGCGGGGACCTGGCAGAAGGTCTCCATCCCGCTGAGCGCCCTGGGCGCGACGTCCGGCACGGTGGATGACTTCTACGTGATGGACGAATCCGGCGCGGATCAGGGCACGCTGTACGTGGACGACTTCGTGCTCGTGCCGTAGTCCTCGAGCCACCGCGCGCGCCGGTGTCCTTTCCGGCGCGCGCGTGAAGACAGCCGGGCCTACAGCTTGATCAACTCCACGTCATCCATGTGGATGAAGTTGGAGCCGTTGTGGGCCGGTGACTTGCTGTGCAGCCCGAACTCCAGGTAGCCGTTGGTGACGCTGATGGCGGGCGTCTCCAGCAGCGTGTAGTTGCCGTAGGTGCCCAGGTTGGTGATGGCCGGAGCGCAGTCCCCGCAGTTCTTCACCTGGAAGCGCGCGAAGTCGAACGTGCCTCCCTTGCGGAACCAGGCGCGCAGCTTGTAGTTGCCCGCCGCCAGGCCCGACTTCGTCTGGTACGTCCACGCCTCGTAGGCCGCCGCGGACGTCCAGTGCGTCAGGTGGTAGCTGCCCGAGTGCCCGCCGTTGTACGTCTCCGAGAACGCCGCCGCGCCCGTGCCGTTCGGGCTCCAGGTGGTCCAGCCCGTCATGCCCTGCTCGAAGCCCGGGTTGGTGAGCCCCAGCGACTGCGAGCCCCCCGGCTGGTACCAGCGCACCCACTCCACCTCCATCGTCTTCTTCGCGCCCCAGGCCAGGTCGATGGAGGCCGGCGCCGGGTTCCCGTACCAGACGCCGCCCAGCGCCAGGTTCAGGATGAGGTAGTGGTTCTGCTGGAACTCCGACTCGTTGTGGTTGAACGTGGCCGTGGACACGAAGTCCTTGTCCAGGCGGAACACGATGGTGTTCGCCGTCCACTCCACCTCGTACGTGTGGAAGTCCTGCGACAGGTCCACGCCGCGGCTCGCGCCCGTGCCCCAGTCCGCGTTGCCGTTGTTGTACCAGTGCAGCGCGGACTTCATCCACGTGGGCTCCGTGGACTTCCACTCCAGGATGTCGATCTCTCCCGCCGCCGGCCAGCCCGCGCTCTGGACGTTCGAGCCCAGCGTCCAGAACGCCGGCCACATGCCGTAGCCCGGCGGGACCTTGATACTCGCGACGATCTTCCCGTAGCGCCCCTCCACCTTGCCCTTGGTGTGGATGCGGCCGGAATAAAACGACCGGTACTGCCCCGGGCAGCGCGAGTCCGTGGGGTTGTCCGCCGTGCGCTCCGCCGAGATGATCAGCTTGCCGTTGGCCACCGCCACGTTCTGCGCGCGCGGGAACTCCAGCTCACCCGTGCCGAAGTTGCAGTTGTTGGTCACCGGATCCCAGTTGCTCGTCAGCACGTTCCACGCGCCCGTGTTCAGCGCTGTGCCCGTGAAGTCGTCCTGCCACGCCAGCGACCACCCCGAGCCCGGGTCGTACGCGCGCTCGCCCTGCTGCGTCTGCCCGTAACCTTCCGCCTCCACCGGGGCGGCCTCCGGCTCGGGAGAACAGCCGGAGAGGGTGGTCAGGAGTCCTGCGGCGACAAGGCCTGCTCGAAAGGGGCGGTGCATGAATGCTCCGGGGTAGGGGGAGCATTCATGTTTGCCGGTTTTGACGCGTATTGCCAGGAGGTCTGGAAGAACCTCAGCCGAGCCATTGGGGATTCTGGACGGTTCCGTCGAAGTGGTGGCTCGTCTTGTACTTCTCGTAGGCGCCGTCCTGGGCCGCGTCCTTCGTCCTGGCGAGCAGGGCCTGGACCTCCTTTTCGTTCAGGGGCTTGAAGGTGCGCGCGGCGGTCAGCGCCTGCTGCAGGCGCTCCTGCGAGTCGATGCCGGTGATGACGACGCTGACGGGCAGGGACAGGTTGTAGCGGAGACACTCGGGCGCGGTGACGGTCTTGCTGTCCAGGATGAACGGGTCGCCCATGGACTTCATGGCGAGCACGCCAATGCCTTCCTTCACGAGCACGGGCAGCACGCGCTTCTCGAAGCTGTTGAAGTGGGCGTCCATGACGTTGAGGGGCATCTGCACGGTGTCGAAGCGGAAGCCGTGCTTCTTCGCCGTCTCCAGCATCTTCAGGTGGATGTCCGGCGACTTGTGGCCGGTGAAGCCCAGGAAGCGCGCCTTGCCGGCCTTCTGCGCGTCCTTCATCGCCTCGATGGCGCCGCCTTCGGCGAAGGCCCGGTCGGGGTCGTTGTCGCGGATGACTTCGTGGAGCTGGAGCAGGTCCAGGTGGTCCGTCTGGAGCCGCTGGAGGGACTCGTCGATCTGCTTCACGGCGGTCTTCTTGTCGCGGCCGTCGATCTTCGTCATCAGGAAGGCCTTGGCGCGGTAGCCGTCGCGCAGCGCCTTGCCCATGCGCTCCTCGCTCTTGCCGTCGTTGTAGTCCCAGCAGTTGTCCAGGAAGTTGATGCCCTGGTCCAACGCGCCGCGGATGAGCGCGAGGCTCTCCGACTCCTCCTTCTGCTTGCCGATGTGGAAGCCCCCGAGCCCGATGCACGACACCTCCTGGCCGGTGCGGCCCAGCTTGCGGCGGGGGACGGCGGGCGCATTCTTCGCCTTCTTGGGCGAAGCCCCGAGCACGGGCGGGGCAACCATCAGCGACAGCGTCGCGGCGAGGAATTCCTTCCGGGTCATGCGCGGGCGTCCTTCCCGAGAGCAGGTATCGTCTGGGAGGCCGACGTTGGGACCGGGCGACGCCCGGGACAACGGGCGCGCGGGCCGAGTGTGCAGGAGCCACCGCTGCGGACCAGGTGTGCAGGGCACGCGGGTGCCGCATAATCGACACCCGCATGCGCATCCCCCTCCTTGTGCGGCGCGTGGGGCCGCTCCTCGCGCTGTTCCTCCTGGCCGCGTGCCGCATTGAATCCGCCGCGCCGTCGGGAGGCGCCGCCGTGGCGCAGGCCGAGACCCCCTCCGGCGAGGTCTGGGTCTACACGTCGATGTACCGGCACGTGCTGGATGCGATGGAGCCCCTGCTCCAGGAGCGGCTGCCCGGTGTGAAGGTGCACTGGTACCAGGCGGGCAGTGAGAAGGTGGCCAGCCGGCTGGAGGCGGAGCGGGCCGCGGGCGCGGTGCGCGCGGACGTGCTGATGACGTCGGATCCGTTCCTCTACGAGCGACTGGCGCGGGAAGGCGCGTTCCTGCGCTACGCGTCCGTGAACGCGCTGCGCATCCCGCGGACGCTGGTGGACCTGGACGCGAGGTACGCGGCGGTGCGGCTGTCCACGATGGTGCTGGTGCACCGCGTGGGCGCGGGCGAGGCGCCGAAGTCGTTCGCGGCGCTGGTGGATGGAAGTTGGAAGGGACGGGTGGCCATCGGGGATCCGCTCACGTCGGGCACCGCGTTCACGTGGGCGGTGTTCCTGCACGCGCGGCGCGGGGATGCGTACTTCGCGGGGCTGCGGGACAAGGGCGCGGTGGTGGCGGGTGGCAACGCGGCGGTGCTCCAGAAGGTGGAGAGCGGCGAGGTGGACGCGGGCGTGCTGCTCTTGGAGAACGCGCTGACGGCGAAGGCGAAGGGCAGTCCCATCGAGGTCATCTGGCCGGAGGACGGCGCGGTGGTCATCCCGGGCCCGGTGGGCCTGTTCGCGTCGACGCGAAATCCAGTGGCGGCGAAGGCGCTGGTGGACGTGCTGTTGTCGCCCGAAGGCCAGCGCATCATCGTGGAGAAGGGGGACATGCACGCGGTGGACCCACGCCTGGGCGGCCCGCGTGGTGAGCCGGGCGTGGACGGATTGCTGAGCCGCGCGCAGGCCTGGACACCGGAGCTGCTGGAAAAGGGACTGCTGCACGGCGGAGACATCAAGGAATCCTTCAGCCGGGCCTTCGCGCGATGAGCGAGGAGCGCGAGACCTGCCGCGCTGACGCGGTGTGGCAGCCAACGCTGATTCGGGCCCAGAGTCCCCGGACCTTCAGGGAGACGCCCTCCGGACCGGCACGAGCAAAACCTGTCCGACAGTCGGACAGGTTTTCGCTGCTCGGCTGGAACGGGAGCGTCGCCGTCCAGGAGAACGACAACCGGAGGCCATCAGCACGCGGCGCCACCGGTGGTCGTCCAGCCCTGTCGGACAGTCGGACAAGTTCATGGGGTGCTCGGTCCCCAGTCCCGGCGGAAGATGAGGCCGGTCCCGCAGGAAGCGGCATCGGGAGACCGTCTGCCCAGGGGGCCCGTCGCAGCGCTCCAAACCTGTCGGACAGTCGGACCGGTTCGAGCGGCGAACCCAACGTGTCCGACAGCCGGACCATTTCGCGCAGTGGCCCTGGAGTGGCCGACCGTCGGGCCGGTTCGAGCGGTGATTCAAACCTGTCGGACAGTCGGGCAAGTACAGGCGGTGGGCCCAAGCTGTCGGACAGTCGGACCGGTTCGCGCAGTGGCCCTGGCTTGGCCGACCGTCGGACCGGTTCGAGCGGTGATTCAAACCTGTCGGTCAGTCGGACATGTGCCGACGGTGGGCCCAAGTTGTCGGACGGTCGGACCGGTTGGGGCGGAGGTTCAAACCTGTCGGACAGTCGGACAGGTTTTTGCGGTGGCCCCAGGTTGTTGGACGGTCGGACCGGTTCACGTGGTCGGTGCGACTTGTCCGACTGTCGGACAGGTTTTGGGCGTGCCCCGCCGCCGGGGCGCCTCGGAGGGCTTCTCCGTTTCTTAGCCGGTGGTGGGGACCGCTCGGCCGTGGGCGTGGCGCACCAGGGGGGCATTCGTTCGACCCTTGATGGAGCTGCGCGATGAGGGGGCGGTGGATCGCGTTGGCCTTGTGGCTCGTGCCGCTCCTTCTGTTCGCGGTGGTTCCTGTCGTGGCACTCCTGGTGCGGGGCGTGGGCGCGGCGACGGGTGGCGTGGGTTCGGTGCTCTCGGCGGAGTCCGGGGCGCTGGTGAATACGCTGGGCGTCTCGCTTGGCGCGACGGCTTGGGCGTTGTGCCTGGGGGCTCCGCTCGCCTTCCTTCTGTTCCGCACGGACCTGCCACTGCGTGGCGCGTTCACCGTCCTGTTCACCCTGCCGTCCGCCATCCCCGCGTTCATCTGGGGCATGGGGTGGCTGTCGCTCGCGAGCCCTCGCGCCGGCTACTTGAACCGCATGCTGGGCGCGGACGTGTTCGACCTCTATGGCGCGGCGGGCATCGCGTTCGTGGAGGGACTCTCCGGACTGCCGCTGGTGCTGCTCGCCGGGGCTGCCGCGCTTCGGCGCGTGGATCCCTCGTTGGAGGAGGCGGCGCGGGTGTGTGGCGCTTCGCCGCTCCGCGCCGTGCTGAACACCACCGTTCCCCTGGTGCTGCCCGCGCTGTTGTCGGGCTCGGTGATGGTGTTCCTCATGGCCGCGTCGTCCTTCGGCGTGCCGTACCTCCTGGGCGTGTCGGCGTCGCCGCCCACCCGCGTCCTCACCACCCGCATCTATGAACTGGTGCTGCTCGGCAGCGAAGAGGGATTGCCGCGTGCGTCCGTCCTTGCCTCGTTCCTGCTGCTGCTCACGCCGTTGGCGCTGGGATTGACCTGGGTGTTGGGCCGGCGCGGACGGGTGCGATTGAGCGCGGGCAAGGGCGTGTCCCCTCGCGTGCTCGCGTTGGGGGCGTGGCGGCCTGCGGCGCTTGCGGGTGTGGGCCTCGTGGGTGGGGTGCTGGTGGTGCTGCCCCTGGCGGCCATCCTGCTCACTTCGCTGCAACGCAGCTTCGGCGCCGCGCTGACGTGGGACACGCTGACGCTGTCGCACTGGTCCGGCGTGCTCTGGGATGCGCGCACGCTTCGGGCCACGGGGCGCAGCGTGCTGCTCGCGGCTGGAGCGGGGCTGCTCGTGGTGGGGCTGGGGCTTTCCGCGGCGCTCCTGCGGCGGGCCTTCCGTCGCGGCGGCGCGGGCGTGGAGGCCATGGCGGTGTGGCCCTTCGCGGTCCCGGGGACCGTGCTGGCGCTCGCGCTGCTGGTGGCGTTCTCCCGGGACTGGCGGCTGGTGGTGCTGGACCGCTTCGCGTTCGTGCTGGCCCTGGCGCACACGCCCTGGCTGATGCTCGTGGGCTACGTGGCGAAGTACCTGGCCCTGGGCGAACGCAACAGCTCCGAGGCCCTGGCCCAGGTGGATCCTTCGCTCGCGGAGGCTGCTCGCGTCGGTGGCGCGGGACCGGCTCGGGCGTTCTGGGACGCGACCCTGCCGCTGCTCCGGCCCGCGCTCGTGGTGGCGTTCGTGCTCGCGTTCCTCGCGTGCGCCACGGAGATCACGCTGTCCGTGCTGCTGGTTCCCGCGGGCTCCGAGGTCCTGGGCACGCTGCTGTTCGAGTTGCAGAGCTACGCGGACCCGGCCGCCGCGTCCGTGCTCGCGTGCGCGTTCGTGGCGCTGGTGGTCGCGGGACAGGCCGTGCTGGCGTGGGCTCGGCGTCGAGTGCCGGAGGTGCGGTGATGGCGGCCATCGTCCTGGAGGGACTGGTCAAGGCTTACGGCGGGGCGCCCGTGGTGCGCGGCTTGAGCCTTCACGTGGAGCAGGGCGAGCTGGTGTCCCTGCTGGGCCCTTCCGGCTGCGGGAAGACGACGACCCTGCGGATGCTCGCGGGATTGGAGCACCCGGACGCGGGCGTCATCCGGCTGGGAGACGAGGTCGTCGCCGGGCCCGGCGTGCGCGTTCCTCCCGAGAAGCGCGGCCTGGGCATGGTGTTCCAGAGCTACGCCATCTGGCCGCATCGCAGCGTCGAAGCCAACGTCGCCTATCCCCTGGTGCTCCGGAAGGTGCCCCGGCACGAGGTGGCCTCGCGCGTGCGCGAAGCCCTGCGCTGGGTGCGGCTGGAGGCCTTCGCGGCGCGGATGCCGCACGAACTGTCCGGCGGGCAGTTGCAGCGCGTGGCGCTCGCGCGGGCGCTGGTGGCGGGGCCTCGCGTGCTGCTGCTGGACGAACCCCTGTCCAACCTGGACGCGGCCCTGCGCGAGGAGCTTCGCGCGGAGATCGCCGCGCTGCGGGCCCGGCTGGGCACGACGCTGGTGTTCGTCACGCATGATCAAGGCGAAGCGCTCGCCCTGTCGGACCGCATCGCCGTGATGAACCGGGGCGTCATCGAGCAGGTGGATTCGCCGGAGCGGCTGTACCGGGAGCCGGCGACGCCATTCGTCGCCGGCTTCGTCGGAGGCGCGAACGTGCTGCGGGGCGAGGCTCGCGCGGGCGCCTTCCACTGCGCGGGGACGGAGACCGCGTTCGCTCTCCCCATGGACGCGAGGCCCGGACCGGGGACGCTGGTGGTGCGCCCGGAGGACCTGGAGCTGGGGGAGACCGGGACGCCGCTGGTGCTGTCCGCCCGCCTGTTCCTGGGCCACTCGGCGGAGTACCGCTTCCCGGTGGGCGACGCGTTCCTGCGCGTCATCGGGCCGGCGCTGGAGGGCGTGCGCGCCGGCCAGACGCTCAAGGTGCGCGTGCGCAAGGCCGCCGTGTTCGACGCGGGCGCGTGAGGCTCAGTACAGCGTCGTCTTCACCCGGGCTGGGAGCTCGCGGTCGTACTCGCCGCCGTCGAAGTCTTCCGGGCTCAGCGCCTGGAGGATGGAGCCGGGGCTCGGGAACTCGGCGCGGATGACGTGCCGGGCCGGGTCCCAGAGCCCAGAGCGGATCAACGCGCGGCTGCACTGGAAGTAGACCGTCTCCACGGTGACGCGCAGCACGGAGCGCGGCAGCTTCCCGTCATGGGGGAAGCGCTCGAGCATGGACGGCTCGATGACGATGCTCGCCCGGCCGTTGACGCGCAGGGTCTCGTTCACGCCCGGGACGAAGAACAGCAGCGCGACGCGCGGATCCGCCAGGATGTTCCGCAGCGAGTCCATGCGGTTGTTGCCCCGGCGGTCGGGCAGCAGCAGCGTGTGCGCGTCCTCGATGACCACGAACCCGGCGGGGTCTCCGCGCGGCGAGGCGTCCAGCCCTTCAGGGCCGGACGTGGCGAGCACCATGAAGGGCGAGCGTTCAATGAAGGGCCGGTACGCCGGGTGGAGGTGGTCCACCTCCTTGAGCACGGACGACTTCCCGGGAACCCCGTACAGGCGTTCGAGCGTCTCCACATCGGTCACGGTCTTCATCCGCGGGCGCCTCCCGGGTCCGTTCTAGGCATTTTAAAGGGCCATGTCACACGCGGCACCGGCTGCGTCGTCCTGGGGATGGAAGGGCACTTCGCCCCCCCAGAACGAGGACCTGCACATGAAGACCCGGATGAATGCCTTCGCGGTCGCGCCCGAAGCCGTCAACCTCATGCTCGAGTTCAGCAAGAAGGTGGAGGCCCTGGGGCTGGAGCCCAGCCTGCGCGAGCTGGTCAAGATCCGCGCGTCCCAGCTCAACGGCTGCGCCTTCTGCATCCACATGCACACCCGTGACGCCCGTGCGCAGGGGATGACCGAAGAGCGCATCTACCTGCTGGACGGCTGGCGTGAGTCGCCGCTGTACACCGAGCGCGAGCGGGCGGCCCTGGGCTGGATCGAGGCCCTGACGCTCGTCTCCGAGACGCACGCCTCCGACGAGGACTACGCTGCGCTCACGCCGCACTTCACCGAAGAGGAGATCGTGAAGCTGACCATCATGATTGCTGTCATCAACTCCTGGAACCGGTTCGCCATCGGCTTCCGGGCCCTCCACCCGGTGACCGCTCGCAGTGAAGCCGCCTGAACCGAACCCCGCGGACGTCTTCGACCCGCTCCGCCCCCGGCTGCTCCGCATCGCGTACCGGATGCTGGGCATCGTCGCGGAGGCGGAGGACGTGGTGCAGGAGGCGTACTTGCGTTGGCACCAGACGGACCGCGACGCCGTGCGGGACGCCGAGGCCGTGCTCGTCCGCACGGTGACGCGCCTGTGCCTGGACGTCCTCAAGTCCGCGCGCGTCCGGCGCGAGGAGTACGTGGGGACCTGGCTCCCAGAGCCCATCATCGAGACAGTGGAGGGCGATGACTTGACGCTGACCCTGATGATGGCCCTGGAGCGCCTGTCCCCGCTGGAGCGCGCCGCGTTCCTCCTGCACGACGTGTTCGGCATGGACTTCGAGCAGGTGGCGAAGGCCATCGACCGCGATCCCGCGGCGTGCCGCCAGCTCGCCAGCCGGGCGCGGGCCCACGTGCAGGAGGCCCGGCCCCGCTTCCCCGTGACGGAGGAGAAGGGCCACGAGCTGGCCTCCGCGTTCCACGCCGCGTCCCGGAGCGGCGACACGCAGGCGCTCCAGGCGATGCTGGCCCAGGACGTCATCCTGTACTCCGACGGCGGCGGCAAGGCGAAGGCGGCCCTCAATCCCATCTACGGCCGGGAGAAGCTGGTGCGCTTCTTCGAAGGGCTGCGGCGCATTCCGGCCGTGGGCTCGGCGCAGGTGGTGCACGAGGGCACCATCGATGGACTGCCCGCGTACGTCACGCTGGAGGTGGACGGGACGCTGCAGACCACGGCGCTCGGCATCGAGGACGGCCGCATCGTCGCCCTCTACGTCACGCGCAACCCCGACAAGCTGAAGGGCATCCGGCGGGCGGTGGTGGGGGAGCCGTCGTAGGGCGTTCAGCTCGCGGAGAAGGCGTCGCGCGCGAACTCGACGAACCGGAGCAGGGCCGGGGAGCTCCCGGCCTTGCGCCAGGCGATGGCGGTGTTCGTCACCGGCGCGTCCTCCGGCAGGTCGATGAAGGCCACGCCCGAGTGGTGCTCCGTGTCGGGCGTGTGCGGCATGGGCGCGATGCCGAAGCCCGCGGAGACGAACCAGATCTTCGTCGCCACGTTCTGCGCGTACTGGCGCACCGCCGGTTCGACCCCCGCGTCGCGGAGCCTGTCGAAGAACCCCGCGTAGTAGTCCGGCGGCGCGACGCCGGGCTCCACCAGGACAAGCGGCTCCTCCCGCAGGTCCTTCCACGCCACCGCCTTGCGCTTCGCGAAGGGATGCCGTGAGGGCACCGCCAGCCGGAAGGGCTCCCGCCGGATGAGGTGCGAGACGACGTCCGGAGGCATCCGCTCACGAGGGCGCAGGATGCCCACGTCCAGCGTGCCCCGCTCCAGGGCCTCCAACTGCCACGCGGACGGATGGTTGCTCAGCTCGATGTGGACCCCGGGCATCTTCTTCTGGAACGCCCGGAGCATCGCCGCGAACCGGGGCGTCGCGAACGACGAGATGAGGCCCAGCACCAGCACGTCCTGTTCGCCCCGGGCCTGCCGCGCCGCGTGCTCCTGGAACCGCTTCGCGCGCTCCAGGAGCTGATGGGCTTCCGGCAGCAACTCACGCCCCAGCTTCGTGAGGCGCACGGCGCGCCCCTCCCGTTCGAAGAGGGGACCGCCCAGCTCCGCTTCGAACTTGCGGATCTGCTGGCTGAGCGGCGGCTGGGCGATGTGCAGCCGCTTCGCGGCGCGGGTGAAGCTGAGCTCCTCCGCGACCGCGACGAAGTACCGCAGGTGGCGCAGCTCCATGGTCCATACGCTCCAGGTCTGGATTCCAGACCCAGGATATATTGGAAGTATGGATGGGGGAGCGCTAGGCATGTCGCATGGAGACCTCCTCCGCCGTGCTCCCCGCCGCCGTGCCCCAGGCCGCGCCGATGGACCGCCGGCTGATCTGGACGATGACGACGGCGACGGTGCTCGCGGTGGGCAACGTCTATTACAGCCAGCCGCTGCTGGGCGTCATCGCGCGGACCTTTGGCCTGTCCGCCTCCGCCGTGGGCTCCGTGCCGATGATGTCCCAGTTGGGCTACGTGGCGGGGCTGGTGCTCCTGACGCCGTTGGGCGACGTGCTGGAGAAGCGCGGCCTGCTGGTGACGATGCTGGGGCTCGCGGCGGCGGCGCTCTTCGCGGCGGGGCTGGCGCCCACGTTCCCCCTGTTCCTGTTCGCCTGCGTGGCCATCGGGCTGACGTCCGTGCTGGTGCAGATCCTCATCCCGTTCGTCGCGGCGCTCAGCGCTCCCGAGGAGCGGGGGCGGAACCTGGGCGTCGTGCTCAGCGCCGCGCTGGTGGGCGTGCTCATCTCCCGCACGCTCAGCGGTCTGGTGGCGACGCACCTGGGCTGGCGCGGGGTGTACTTCGCGGCCGGCGCGACGATGGTGGGCCTGGCGATGACGCTGCGGCTGGGGCTGCCTCGCTACGAGTCCTCCACGCGGCTGACGTATCCTCGCCTCCTGCAATCGCTGTGGACGCTGCTGCGGGACGTGCCGGGGCTGCGGGCCATCGCGCTCACGGGCGCCCTGATGTACGCGGCGCTCTCCGCGTTCTGGGCGTCCCTGGCGTTCTTCCTGAGCAGTGACGCGTACCACCAGGGCCCGGGCACGGCGGGCATGTTCGGGCTCATCGGGACGGTGGGGGCGCTCGCCGCGAACGTCACGGGGCGGCACGCCCAGCGCATTGGCGCGCGGCGGATCGTCCGTGCGTGCATCGTCACGATGCTGGCGGCCTTCGGCGTGTTCGCCGCCTTCGGCACGCTGTGGGCCGGGCTCATCGCGGGCGTGGTGCTGCTGGACCTGGGGGCGCAGGCCGCCACGGTGTCCAACCAGACGGAGCTGTACCGCCTGCACCCCATCGCGCAGACGCGCCTCAACACGCTCTACAAGATGTTCTACTTCGTGGGCGGGGCCTGCGGCTCCGCGCTCTCCGCCATCGCGTGGGACCACGCGGGCTGGCGGGGCGTGTGCGCGGTGGGCGGCGGGTTCCTGCTCATCGCGTTCGTGTGGGAACAGGTCCAGGCGCGGCGGACTTCTGGGTAGGGTGGGGCGCATGCCGTCGAGCCCCTCCGCCGAAAGCCCACGCCGCTTCCACGCCGAGCCGTTGATCGCCGTCCTGCGCCACCTGGAGGCGCTGGTGTCGTCCGGGCCCGTGTCCATCGACGTGCCGGATCCGGACCTGGGCCCCGGGCGCTATCCCGGGGAGCGCGTGGAGGGCGGGCTCGTGCACCGGCCGCTGCGGAGCTGGTGCGACCTGGCGGAAGGACTGTCGTGCCGTCTGCGCACGCCGCGCACGGTGGACGCGACGCACGTGCGGCTCACGTTCGAGCCGTTGGGTTCGGAGGCTTCGTGGCACGCGGGCGGTGGCGCGCGGACGGAGGCGCCCCAGGAGCGCTATGGCGCCGCGTCCGACTTCGCGCGCGTGCGGAAGTTCGAGGACGCGGGCTTCCTGCTGCCCTGGCTGGAGGCGATGGGGCGGCTGGCGCTGCCACCGGGCGCGAGGCTCCTGGACCTGGGCGTCAACCGGGGCGATGAGCTGGCGGCGTTCGCGCAGGTGGAGGGCATCCGCTTCGTGGGCGTGGACCACAGCGCGAGCGCCCTGGCGGAGGCACGGGCGGCGTTCCCGGATCCGCGCCATGTGTTCGTGCAGGCGGACCTGAACGCGTTGCCCTCGGACCTGGGCCGCTTCGACGTGGTGGTGTCGGTGGGCACGTTGCAGAGCCCGGGCGTGGATGACCGGGCGCTCCTGCGCAAGCTGGTGCAGGAGCACCTGGAGCCCGGGGCCTCGCTGGTGCTGGGCTTCCCCAACTCACGCTTCCGGGACGGAGAGGTCGTGTACGGCGCGCGCGTGCGCAACCTGCGCGAGCCGGACCTGTCGCTGCTGGTGAAGGACCTGTCCTTCTACCGCCGCTACCTGCACCAGCACGGCTTCCGCACGTTCCTGGGCGGCAAGTACGACCTGCTGCTCACGGCGGTGAGAGGTCAGGCGTTCGGTCCGGCTGACGAAGACACCTGAGCCTTGGACTTCGCTGTGCGCTCCCGAAGGAGCCAGGCCGTGATGGGAATCACCAGCAGGGAGGCCATCCAGCACACGAAGCCAACGGAGGGGTAGAGCAGCTCGAGGTAGCGATTGCCGCCGCTTTCATCCGCAGGGATGGGTTTCACGTACCAGGTGAGCGTCGACAGGCCGAGGATGCTCGCCGCGCCGCCGACCCAGAGCGCCTTCCGGTCCTCACCGTCCAGGAGCAGGATGGAGGCCAGGAACGCCAGGGGGTTCGCGAACCAGCCGAACTGCAGGATGAACACCCCCAGCCAACCCACGAGCAGCAGCGGCAGGCCCCACATCTGTTCCTCGGCGCGCTTGTTCGTGTTGAACACGGTCATCGCGGGCGTCGCGCAGGCGAGCACGAAGAGCACGGCCGACACACCACAGGCCTTCCAGCGTGCCCGCTGTTGGGATGGGGAGCTGCGGGCAGGATTCGCCGGGCGGGAGGAGTTCATTCGCGCGAATGCTACTTCACCGCCCTGGCGCGCAGCGTCTCAAGTGTCTGCGCCAGGCGGCGCGCGCGGGTCTCTTCTTTCTTCGCTTCGGTGAGCGCCTTCACGAACTCCTTGCGGTGCGTGAAGGCGAGCTTCGTGAACACGTCCCGCAGCGCGGGCTCCGCGTCCAGCGCACGCTGGAGATCCTCCGGCACCTCCACCTCCTTGGTGAAGCCCAGATAGGTGATGCCGCCGTACCCCTGGTCGTTGGCCACTTCGAGCTTCGCCTTGAACCTGCGCACGGCCATCAGCGCGCCTCCGTCCTACGGCTTGACGAACTTGAACGCGAAGCGATCGCTCGTGCCCCGGCGCTCACCCGCGGCGCCCGGGCTGGAGCTCCAGTCGCGCGTGTCCTCCGGGTTGCGCCAGACCTTGCTCTCCTCCTGGAACTGGAGGCCCGCGGCCTGCACCTCGTCACGCACCAGTTGCTCGTCGATGCGGTGCAGCGTCTGGCCTTCCGTGATGCCCGTGCCCGCCTTCGCGCTGGAGTCGAGGATGACGTACACGCCGCCGGGCTTGAGCGCCTGGAACACCGCCGCGTTCATCTTCGCCCGGTCCACGCCCAGCCAGCTCGTGTCGTGGTAGATGATGTGGCTCACCACCGCGTCCAGCGTGCCGTTCAGCTCGGGCGGGAAGGGCGCGTCCAGCTCGCGGTCCAGGCGCACCACGTTCTGGTTCACCGGCCGCGCCAGCCGCTCCTGCCACGGCTTCTCCGCGAACCGCTCCAGCACGACCTTGGGGTTCTCTCCGTACACCTTGCCCGTGGGCCCCACCGCGCGCGCCAGCAGCTCCGTGGTGTAGCCGCCGCCCGCCATCAGCTCCGCCACGTGCATGCCGGGCTTGACGCCCACGAACTCCAGCAGGGCGGTCGGATGCCGGCCCGCGTCCAGCTTGCGATCCGCCTCCGTGCGGTCCGGCGCGTCCACCAGCGCCTGCGCGGACACGGCCGCCGCCTGCGTCTGGGGGGAGGACGCCGGAGCCGTGGGCGTCGAGTGGGAACAGCCCGCGAGGGCCAGGAACGATGCCGCCATCAGTGCATTGCGCATGGGCGATCCATATCGCCCGCGCTCGCGCATGCCTTCCGAAAAGACGGCCGTTGTCCGCTTGCGGGACGCCACGTGCCACGAGCGGACACCGCGCCTCCGCCCCCTCGGGCTCGCCGCGGCCCTGCGGCCGTGGCGCTAGAGTTGCAGCCCGCCCCGCTCCGACACCATGTCCCAGCTCCTCCAAGACCTCCGCCTGTCGCTGCGCCGGATGCGCCGCGAGCCCGTGTTCACCACGGTGGTCGTGGCCACGCTCGCGCTCGCCATCGGGGCCACCACCGCGGTCTTCAGCCTCGTGTACCAGGTGCTGCTCAAGCCCCTGCCGTACCCCGAACCCCAGGAGCTGCTGCGCCTCTACCAATCCACGCCGCAGCGTGAGCGGGGCGGGGTGGCGTACGCGTACCTCCAGGCCTGGCGCGAGCGCCCAGGCGCCTTCCAGGCCATCGAGGGCGTCACCGCGATGGACTCCACGCTGACCGGCCCGGGCGCGGCGCAGCGGGTGCGCGCGGGGCTCGCGACCCCGGGCCTGTTGTCCCTGCTGGGCGTGCGGCCCGAGCGGGGACAGGACTTCGGACCGGAGTCCCAGGTGCCCGGGCGCGACCGGAGCGTGCTCGTGTCCCACGAGTTCTGGCGGAGCCACCTCGGTGGACGCGCGGACGTGGTGGGCCAGACGCTCACGCTGGATGGCGTGCCCCACGTCGTCCAGGGCGTGCTGCCCGCTTCATTCCGCTTCTGGCCGGGCGTGGACCTGTGGAAGCCCCTGGCTCCCGCGCCCCCGGGGCAGGCCTCGGAGGAGCTCTACCTGCGTGGCGTGGGCCGGCTGCGGCCGGGTGTCCCGCTGGAGCGCGCCCGCGCGGAGCTGGAGGAGCACTCGCGCGCCTGGGCCGCGACGATGGGCGGGAAGGACGCGGCGCCCGGCGTGCGGCTGGTGCCGTTGCGGGAACAGGTGGTGGAGACCTCGCGCGAACAACTGTGGCTGCTGGCCGGAGTGATGGCGCTGGTGCTGTGCGTGGCGTGCGCCAACGTGGCGAACCTGCTGCTCGCGCGGGCCAGTGCCCGGGAGCGGGAGGTCGCGGTGCGCGCGGCGCTGGGCGCGGACCGGGGACGGCTGGTGCGGCAGTTCCTGGTGGAGAGCGCGGTGCTGGCGCTGACTGGTGGCGCGGTGGGTCTGCTCCTGGCGATGTGGGGCATGGACCTGCTGCGCGTGTTCGTCCCCGGGGAGGTGGTGTCACCGGAGGAGCTCGAGCTGGAGCCGTACGTGCTCGCCATCGCGGCGGGCCTGTCCCTGACGACCAGCGTCCTCTTCGGTCTGGCGCCCGCGCTGCGCGCCTCCCGCGCGGAGGCGAAGGGGGCGCTCGGGGGGCTTCGCGGTGGGAGGGGCGCGACCGGGCCGATGCGGGCGCGGGCCGTGCTGGTGGTGGCGCAGGTCGCGCTGGCGCTCGTGCCGCTGGTGGGGGCCGGCCTCATGCTGCGCACGCTCCATGCGCTGCACGCCGTGGCGCCGGGCTTCGACCCGCGAGGCGTCAGCGCGATGGACCTGTCCTTCCCCCGCGAGGCCTACGGGCAGGACGACCCCCGACGGCGGCAGGTGAGCGCGGAGCTGCTGGCGCGGGTGCGGGCGTTGCCGTCGGTGAAGTCGGCGGGGCTGGCCAGCACGCTGCCGCTGTGGAGCCGCAACGGCTTCAGCGCGGTGGTGCTGCCCGGTGAAACGGAGCAGGAGGCCCAGGCGCGCGAACCGGTCAACTTCCGCGCGGTGAGTGACGGCTACTTCGCCACGCTGCGCATCCCGCTGAAGGAGGGCCGCGACGTGAGCGCCGCGGACGGCGCGGGCACGGCGCCGGTGATGGTGGTCAACGAGACCTTCGCGCGGCGCTTCCTGTCGAAGGGCTCCGCGCTGGGCCAGCGCGCACGGCTGACGCTCGACGGCGAGCCGTTCCGGGAGGTGGTGGGCGTGGTGGGTGACGTGCACCACGCGAGCCTCGCGGAGGAGCCGCGCGCGGAGGTGTACCTGCCCATGGATCAATTCGAGGGCCTGTTCATGGTCCTCGCCGTGCGCGCGTCCCAGGACTCACGGGCGCTGCTGCCCGCGCTGCGCGAACAGCTTCGCGCGGTGGATCCAACCCTGCCGCTCGTCCAGGTGCGCGACCTGGAGGCCGTGGTGGAGGAGAGCCTGGGCCGCACGCGGGTGATGAGCGGTCTGCTCACCGCCATGGCGGTGCTCGCGCTCACCCTGGCCGGCGTGGGGCTGTACGGTGTCCTGGCGTACACGGTGAGCCAGCGCACGCGCGAGCTGGGCATCCGCATGGCGCTGGGCGCGACGGACCGGCAGGTGCTGTGGCTGGTCGTGGGGCAGGGGCTGCGGCTGGCGGCGATCGGCGTGGGGGTGGGGCTCGTGGGGGCGGCGGTGCTGGCGCGCGGCCTTTCGGGGATGCTCTACGGCGTGGGCGCGCTGGACGCCCTGACGTTCGGAGGCGTGCCCCTGCTGCTCGGCGCGGTGGCGCTCATGGCAAGCTGGTTGCCCGCACGCCGCGCGCTGCGCGTGACGCCCGCCATCGCGCTCCGGGCGGACGAGTAGGGGCCGACGGACGCAGAGACGGTGCAGGTCCGCCCCGGAGGACACGGTTTGCCCTGCGTGCGCATCCCCTCCAAGTAGCGACAGAAAAGGGCCGCCGCCCCGGGAAGAGGGGAGCGGCGGCCCGGAGCCCGCGGGGATCAGCGGACCGCGTGCATCACGGCCCGTTCACCTGGAGGTTGTCGATGGCGAGGCCACAGCCGACGCCACCGGAGGTGCTGGTGAGCTGGATGCGCGACGTGGTGCTGGTGGCGTTGAACACGTACGTGCGCAGGCCCCAGGACGCGGACGCGTTGGAGAAGCTGGCGCTCGACGGGCCGTAGTTGATGGTGGCCGACCGGGACACCGTGGCGCAGGCGGGGCTGTTGGACACGTAGAAGGTCACCGTGTAGCCGGCGCCGACGACGGTGGGCACGTCCTGGTACAGGGAGCCCGCGCCCAGGCCGTTGAGGTCGATGGTCTGCGCGCCGTTCTGCGGCGTCTTGTACGTGTTCTTCATCACCTTGATGCCCGCGGTGATGGTCCAGCCCGGCAACGCCGTGCTACCGGCGTTGAGGACCACGTAGTTGAAGTTGCCGATGACGTTGTTCTCGAAGCTGCCGTTGGTGGCGACGTTGATGCCCTGCTCGACGTTGCCCAACTCCGGCTCCTGGCTCACGGCATCCGGGCCCCCACAGCCCATCAGCGCGAAGAAGCCAAAGCCCACCACCGCGCTGCGACGCAGCATTTGCTTGCCACTCATGTGATGTGATTCCCCCTGAGATGTGTTTCACCCGCGCGTCGTGCAACGGGTGAAACACACCATACATGTTTTCACATCAAGTGTGTATAACTTCACAGGGGAGTTGCTGGGCTGGCTGCTGCCCAGGCGGGTGCGCGGCCACCCGTGGGTGCGGAGTGGATCACGGCTCCGCGTGCGTCAGAGAGGAATGCAGCCTCCTGTCGACGCGGGGCTGATCACATGACCGTCCGCCTGGGTGCAGCTCTTGACGCTGCGCAGATAGATGGAGCCCGCGGCGCCGCCGCCACCGCCGCCACCGCCATCACCCAACACGGCCGTGGTTCCGGGACTGCCAGCGGAGGGGAGGCTCGAGGTGCCACCCGAGCCACCGTTGCCACCCGTGATGGCAGACCCCGTGCCGCCGGTGGCGCTGCTGTCGCTGTCCTCGCTACCGTTCGCGCCGTTCTCCCCGGGATTCGCGGCGAGGGTTCCCGCGCCAGCACCCTCTCCACCGCCACCGCCATTGGCGGTCAGTCGCGCGGTGGAAGTCAGGTTCACCTGGAAGGCCTCCAGCACGATGCGGCCTCCGCTCCCTCCGCCGCCACCGCCCGCCGACTGGGCGGGGGACGCGCTCGCCTTGCCGCCCAGACCCCCGCCGCCGCTCACGGAGAGCGTCTTCGCGACGGTCAGGGTCCTGGCGACCGAAATCTGGAAGGCGCCACCCCCGGCGCCACCCAGGCCACCGGCCGCGGTGCCCGAGCCTCCGCCAGGGCCCCCCGCGCATCCACCGAGGAGCGGGGTGAAGACCTGGGATTGCTGCAGGCCGCCTTCGCCCCGCGAGTTGCTGGCGTTGAAGCCATCTCCGCCATTCGCTCCCGCCGTCGCACCGCCAGCACCCCCTCCACCGCCGCCCTGGCCCCCGGTGAACGTCCCGGCCGTGCCCTGGGATGACAAGCACTGCTGATTGCCGCCGGCACCAGGGGCCGGTTCGCCATTCACGATGCGTCCGCTGGCCAGGATGTCGTGGTTCAACGTCGCATCCCCGTACACCGCGAGGATGACCGGACGGCTGCCCACGATGCGCAGCTCGCCGCCCAGGTCCAGGGTCCGCACCGGGATGAGCAGGATGTCGGGGGCTCCTCCGCCCTGGGGCACGGTCTTGAGGGTGAGCTGGCCGGTATCGGGGCCGGCGTTCGAGGGCGTCCAGGACTGGGCGTCCGTGTCGAACACCACCGCGCCGGTGGTCTTCAGTTCGCCAAGCTCACCGCCAGGGATGCCGTTCGGATCGAAGTTGCTGGGCGTGTATGGGAACGCGACGCACTGGCCCGTCACGGTGCACACGCGCGGCGTTCCGGACTCGTCCTGGCTGCAGGGCTGGTTGAGCTGGTCCGGGTCCGCCGAATAGATGCAGGAGTTGTTCGCCGTGCAGCCCGCGGCGGCCTTGCACTCGATGGGAGGGCACGGCGTGTCCACGCCGATGCACGCGCCATTGCCATTGCAGAAGCCCGGCTCATGGCAGACGTTGCCGTCCTCGCAGGACGTGGTGACCGGCTTGGGGTCGTACACGCAGATGCCGTTGGTCGGGTTGCAGGTGCCCGTGGACTCCTGACACTGGGGGCTCGCCGGCGTGGTGCACGTCTTCAGGGTCCCCACGCACTCATTGTCGGCCGTGCAGCGGCCATCGGTCATGCACGGGTTCCCGGGGTCGCAGACCGCGCCGACCTGCACGTTCCCGTCAACGCACTGGCCCGTGGCGGCCTCGCACGTCACCGTCGGCTGACATTGGCCCACGGGCTGCGTGCACTTGGGCGTGCCGCCTCCGCACTGCGCGGACGCCCCCACGCCGACGCACCGCTTGCCCGTGTTGCACAGGTCCCCGTCCGTGCACGTCTTCTCCGTGCAGTCCGAATCCGCGCACGCGAACTTCCCATCACAGTCGTAGTCGATGGTCGTGTCGCACTTCTCCACGGCGCCTGGACGTACGTCACCCTTCGATTCGTCGCAGTCGGAGACGCCCGCCCACTCGATGCCGGAGGGCGAGCCGTCGCCGTCGGCGTCCACTGCCTTCAGCTCCACGTCGAAGCGCGTGTACTCCTTGGGGACGATCGTGAGCGCGGCGTTCGTGAACCGCTCCACCGCCTCACCCGAGCACCGGTCGCCGTCAGCCTCCGCGTACGACGACACCGTGAGCTCCAGCGTCGCGTCCCAGTCCGCCTTGCGGCGCACCGCGACCAGGACCTCGTTCTTCTCCGCGTTCTTGAACTGGCCGGAGAGGATGTCCGTGGCGTCCTGGTGCCCCTGGGCGTCCTTGGCCTCCACGCGCACGCACGCGGGCTTGAAGGTGCCGTATTTCACGGACACGCGGATGGCGCCTTCGTCGGGAGCCTTCTCCCCACAGGCGGCCAGGAACACCACACATCCCAGCAGGCAGAGCCGATTCATGGCGCCGCACTGTAGCCAACACTTCCCGGGATAGGGGAGAAGTCAGGGCTGCGTGCAGGAGGTGGTGGCGGGGGGGCTGAGGACATGCCCGACCGCCAGCGCGCAGGGTTGGACGCTGCGCAGGTGGATGTAGCCGACGCTGCCGCCCCCGCCCCCGCCAGACCCCTCGGTGCCGAAGCCGTCCCGGGTTCCATCCGTGCCCCTGACGGGGAGCGTCGTCCCAGCGCCGCCGGCACCGCCAGCACCTCCGGTGGCGTTGTTGCCGGTTCCACCCGTGGCGGGGGCCCCTGAGGACTGATTGCCGTTGGCTCCAGCGCTCCCGGCATTGCTGGTGGTCGTTCCGCCCTCGGCGCCACCGCCTCCATTGGCGGTGATGCGAGCGGCGGCGGTGAGATTCAGTTGAAAGGCTTCCAACACCACCTGGCCGCCGCTGCCACCACCGCCGCCGCCCCCCGTGGTGCCGCCGGCTCCGCCATTCCCGCTCGTGGAGAGGTTCTTATCGAGGGTCAGGGTTTGTGCGACGGAGAGCTGGATGGCGCCTCCGCCCGCTCCGCCCCTGCCGCCGGACGCGCCCGCACCTCCGTTTCCACCCGGGCAGCCACCCAGGAGCGGTTCTGGCCCGGTGGCGCGGTTGATGCCCGCGGCGCCACGGTTCTGGGCGTTGTAGGCGTTGCCCCCGTCCGCGCCGGGGGTGCCGTTGCCGCCACCACCGCCGCCACCGCCCGTGCTTCCGGAAGCGGTGCCCGCGCCGCCCTGGGACGTACCGCACGCGGCGTTGGGGGTGTCGATGGTGCCCGTGGCGAGGATCGACTGGGCCACGGTCGCCGAGCCGTAGACCGCGAAGATGACGGGGTTGGGACCGGTGATGGTGAGGGTTCCGTTCAGCGCCAGGGCCGACACCGGGATGAGCACGGCCTGCGGGTTTCCGGCGCCCTGATCAAGCAGCACGTACTTGATCGAGTCCCGGGTCGGGACCTGGCCCGGCGGAGACCAGGTCCGGCTGGTGGTGTCGAACGTCACGCTCCCCGAGGTCCGCAGCTCCCCGATGTCCGCCGCCGCGATCGAATTCGGGTCGAAGTTGGAGGGCCGGTAGGGGAAGGGGCTGCACTCGGCCGTGGCGGAGCACACGCCAGGGACACCACCGGACGTGGTGCACGTGCCGTTGAGGTCGACCTCGTACTCGCACTCGGTGTTCGCCGTGCACTGCTGCTTGACGCGGTAGCACGGCGGCGGCGTGCAGGTCGTGGGCGTGCCCACGCAGTTCCCGTTCCCATCGCAGCGGTCCGGCGTGGTGCACGCGACCGGGTCCTGACAGGCGGTCGTGGCCGGGAGCGGCGTGAAGATGCATTGGCCGTTGGCCGGGTTGCACGTCCCCGAACGGGACAGGCACTGCTCGGAGGTGGTGCACGTCCGCGCGGTGCCGCCGCACTTCCCATCGGCCCCGCACTGGTCTCCATCCGTGCACGCGTTCCCGTCGTTGCAGCTCTTGCCGACGGTGGACTCCGCGGCCTCACACAGCCCGGAGGCGGGGTTGCACGCCAGACGCGCGTCGCAGACGCCCGTGGGCTGGGTGCACGTCGTCGTCTGCGTGGGCACGCACTTCGCCCCCAGGCCCGAGCCTTCGCAGCGGTCCCCCGTCGTGCAGGCATTGCCGTCGTCACACGGGTTGCCCCAGCAGTTCTCCTCCTGGCAGCCCGTCCGCTCGTTGCAGTTGAGGTCCACGGTGGAGCCGCAGGTCTCCACGGCGCCCGGGTGCCTGGCCGGGTTCGAGTCATCACAGTCCGCGGGCTCGCTCCACATGGCGCCCGCCAGATGACCGTCACCATCCGCGTCCGTCGCCTTCAACGTCACGTCGAAGTTCGTGAACTTCCTGGCGACGATGGTGAGGGGGCCGTTGCTCGAGTGCTGCTCCACGAAGGGGCCGTCACAGCCGGTGGCGGTCGCGGAGGCGTACGAAGACGCCGTCACGCTCAGCGCCATGTCCCAGTCCGCCTTGCGGCGCACCGCGACCAGGACCTCGTTCTTCTCCGCGTTCTTGAACTGGCTGGAGGGGATGTCGGTGGCGCCCTGGTGCCCGCTCGCGTCCTTGGCCTCCACGCGCACGCACGCGGGCTTGAAGGAGCCGTACTTCACGGACACGCGGATGGCGCCCTCGTCGGGGGCCTTCTCCCCACACGCGGCCAGGAACACCACACATCCCAACAGGCAGAGCCGATACATGGCGCTGCACTGTAGCCAACACTTCCCGGGGCAGGGGAGCGGGGCCAGCAGGACCCCGCCCCCTGGTGACACGGTGGCTCAGCCGCGCAGGGACACCACGGTGACGCCGTCTCCGCCCTCGTGGCTCTCCCCGGGGCGGAACATGCGGATGTACGGCGATGCGGCCAGGTGGTCGCGGATGGCCTGCTTCAGCGCTCCGGTGCCGTGGCCGTGGATGATGAGCGCGGCCTCCTCACCCTTGCGCAGGCCCTGGTCCAGGAACGTCTCCAGCTCCGCCAGCGCGTCGTCGGCGCGCATGCCGCGCACGTCGCAGCGGAAGTTCGTGGCCTCCACCTGCGACGGCGCCGCGGACGCCGCGCGCTTCAGGGCCGCTTCGCCCTTGCGCTGCTCCGGGAACTTCGCCTGCTGCGGCTTCTTGCTGCGTGAGCCGGACAGCTCCGTCGTGGGCACCCGCATCTTCAGCGCGCCGCCCGCGGACACCACCGCCTGGCCTTCCGTCAGCTCCAGGATCTCCACGTCCCGGCCCAGGCCGGAGTGGTGCACCCACGCGCCCACCTTGAGGTTCGCGGGCCCCGGGGCCTCCACCTGGAACAGCTCCGCCTTGGCCGCCGCCGCGCGCTTCTGCGCCTCCTCCGCGCGCTGCTGCAACTGCAGGCGCGCCTCGGAGAGCGCCTTCTCGTTCTGCTCGGAGCGCAGCTTCACCAGCAGGTCGCGGACCTCCTGGGCGGCGTGCTCGCTGGCCGCGTGCACGTCCTCGTTGAACTGCATCATCCGGCCCTTGCGCTCGCGCTCGAAGGCGACCTTCTGCTTCTCCAGGTCCGCGCGGAGCGCCTCCGCCTCCTTCGCCGCGATGCGCGCCTTCTCCAGCTCCTCGGAGAGCTTGCGCCGCTCGTCCTCGGCCGCCGCCAGCGCCTTGGTGAGCGGGCCGCCCGCGTTGAGCGACAGCTCCCGCGCGCGCTCGCACACGGAGGCCGGCAGGCCCACCCGCGCCGCCACGTCGATGGCGGACGACTGGCCGGACGCGCCCATCTGCAACCGGAACGTGGGCGCCATCCGCTTGGAGTCGAAGCCCACGCGCGCGTTGAGGAAGCGCGGATCCATGTGCGCCAGCGCCTTGAGCTCCTCCAGGTGCGTCGTCACCAGGACGTACGCGCCCTTGCCGAGCAGCTCCTCCAGCACCGCGATGGCGATGGCCGCGCCCTCGCGAGGATCCGTGTCCGAGGCGATCTCGTCGATGAGCACCAGCGAGTCCGTCACCACCGCCGCCAGGATGTCGCGCAGCAGGGTGACGTGGCCGCTGAACGAGGACAGGCCCTGGGACAGGTCCTGCGTGTCACCCACGGTGGAGTGCACGGAGCGGTACAGCGGCATCCGCGACCCTTCGCCCACCGGGATGGGCAGGCCCGCGCGCAGCATCAGCGCGCACAGCCCCACGCCCGTCAGCGTCACCGTCTTGCCGCCCGCGTTGGGGCCGGACACCACCAGCGCCCGGGCGCTCTCCGTGAGCGTCACGTCGTTGGACACCACCTCCGTGCCCTTGAGCACCAGGCGCGGGTGGCGCAGCGCGCGCAACTGCAGCTCCTTCACGCCCTCGAAGGTCGGCGTCGTGGCGTCCAGGTCCGAGGACAGGGTGGCGATGGCCTCCACCTCGTCCAGCTCCGCCACCGCCTCCAGGCCCTCCAGCATGCGCGCGGACTCGCGGCCCACCAGCCCGCTCAGCTCCTGGAGGACCTTCAGCTCCTCCTCCGCGACCTCCGACTGCGCGATGGCCAGGTCGTTGCCCAGGCCCACCATCGCCTGCGGCTCCATGAAGAGCGTCTGCCCCGTCTGGCTGGCGTTGTGGACGATGCCGTCCACCTCCGCGCGGTAGTTCGACACCACCGGCACCACGTACCGCCCGTTGCGCAGCGTGTAGTAGTTCTCGCGCAGCTTGGCGGTGAACGTCAGGTCGTGGAGCATCTCGTCCAGGCGCGACTTGATCCGCCGGTGCAGGCCGCGGGCGCGGTCCCGCGCCTCCTTCAGCTCCGGGCTGGCGCGGTCGGAGAGGGTTCCGTCCGGTTCGAAACACTGATCCAACCGGCGCGCCATGGCCTCCAGGAAGGGCAGGCGCTTGGAGATCTCCGCCAGCCGGGGGACGCGCTCCTTGCGCTCATCCAGGGCCTCGCGGGTGCGGGCGAAGGCGAAGAGCAACTGGGCCGCGTCGATGAGCTGGCGGGGCTCCAGCACGCCGCCCTTCTCCGCGTGGCCCACCGCGGTGCGCAGGTCCGTCACGCCGCCCAGGGGCAGCGAGAACTGCTGCTGGGAGAGGAAGCGGGCCTCGTCGACGAGCGCCAGCGCCTCGGCCACTTCGGACTCGGTGTCCAGGAATGGACGGGCCAGCACCCGCTCCCTCCCTGGCTCGGTGCGGCAGCGCTGCGTCAGCGCGCGGAGCACTTCCGAGAAACCAAGGTCTTCCAATGTCCTTTGGGAAATCTGCACGGTCATGGGTTTCATGCGAGGCCGGGTGTCCGTCAAGGGGAAGTATTGAGGTGGCCCACCGGGACCTGCTATCTGCCAACCATGATGTGGGTTCTCGTGGCGGCGCTGCTGGCGGGCGCGTCCGACGCACCGGCCTCTCCGGTCCTGACGGCGCAAGCGGCCCCGGCCCCCAGTCCGCTGGCGGACGCGCTGGCGTTGGAGGCCTCGGGCAACGACGCGGGAGCCCTCGTCGCCCTGGAGCGGCTGATCACCCATCAGCCCCGCTGGGAGCTGCCCCGGCTGGAGGCCGCGCGCCTGCTCCTCAAGGGAGGCAGCGCCCCGGAGCTGGAGCGCGCCCGCGTCCACCTGGCTACGGCCGGGCGCGAGGCCCCGGACAACCCCCGCGTGTACTTCCTCCAGGGGCAGCTTTTGGAGGAGCAGGGCGCCACCTTCGACGCCATCCGCGCCTACGAGAAGGCCGTGTCCCTGCGCCCGTCCTATGACGACGCGCGCTTCCGGCTGGCGGGGCTCTGGGCGCAGGCGGGGGACTGGCTCAAGGCGGAGCTGCACTACCGGCCCCTGTCCAAGTCCCGGCCCGCGTGGGTGCAGGTGCGCATGCAACTGGCGGCGGTGCTGGAGAAGCAGGGCCGCGCGCTGGACGCGGAGCGGGAGTTCCTGGCCGCGCGCGACGCCCAGCCAGACAACCCGGGTGTCCTGCGGACCCTGGCGGCGTTCTACGAGCGGACGGACAGGCCCCAGCTCGCAGCGAAGGTGAGGGCGCAGCTCACGGCGCCGCCCAAGCGCAACATGCGGGTCCTCAAACCTTCGAAGCGCTGACAGCGGGCGGCGGGGCGCGGTCCGTGGCGATTGCTTCGCGCGACGCGCTGCATACACTGCCCCCGCTTTGAAGACCGCCAACCTCGCCATCGTCTTCACCGACATCAAGGGCTTCACCGAACGCACCAGTCGGCAGACGCTGGAGGAGAACCAGCGGCTGCTCCAGGTGCATGAGGCGTTGCTCGCGCCGCTGTTCAAGGCGTTCGGTGGACGCATCATCAAATCCATCGGCGACGCGTTCCTCGTCACCTTCGAGTCGCCCACCCAGGCGGTGCTGAGCGGCATCGCCATCCAGGACCGGCTCTGGCACCACAACCGGCAGCTCCTGGAGGATGAGCAGATCCACGTGCGCGTCGCCGTGAACGTGGGCGAGGTGCGGGTGGAGGCCAACGACATCTTCGGCGAGCCGGTGAACATCGCCGCCCGCGTGGAGGGCATCACGGAGGCGGACGAGGTCTTCTTCACGGAGGCCGTCTACCTCTCCATGAACAAGGCGGAGGTGCCGTCGCAGGAGGTGGGCGCGTTCGAGCTGAAGGGCATCCCCGGGAAGATCCGCGTCTTCCGCGTGCCGCGCGCGCCCTACCGGGTCCTGGCGCCCACGCCGGACGCGGTGCTGCCCTCGCCGGAGGAGGCGGACTCGCTGCCGCCCTTCGGCAACCTGGCCCTGGCGCGCGTGGAGTCGAGCCTGGACCTGGGCCAGCGCGCGGCGGCGGGCGCGGCGGCGGTGGGGCAGGGCGCGGTGGCGGTGGGCCAGCGCGCGGCGGCGGGCGCGGTGCTGGTGGGGCAGCGGGCCACGGTGCTGGGCAAGCAGGCGCGCACCGCGACGGACGCGCTCTGGGCGCGCACGTACGCGAAGCTGCCGCCCGCCATCACCACGAAGGTGTCGTCCACCGCGGCCGGCTGGGGCGTGTGCGCGGTGCTGCTGGCGGTGGTCCTGCTGGGTGGGTGGCTGCTCGTCAACAGTGGCGGCCCCGCGATGCGGGCCATCCGCGACGTGGAGGGCGCCACCGGCGCGGAGAAGGTCACGCGCGTGAACGAGGCGAAGCGGCTCATCCGGCAGGAGGACGCGGACCAGCGCAACTACCTGAACGGGCGGCTGGAGGAGGCACAGGGCAACATGGGCGCCGCGGTGGTCCATTACGCGCTGGCGGTGCGCAAGGACGCCAACGGCCGCGCGGAGTCCCGGCTCATCTCGCTCCTGAAGCACGAGCAGTGCGCGGTGCGCACCGGCGCGGTGGAGGCCGTGGCCAGCCTGCGCCTGGAGTCCGCGCGCGGGGCCCTGGAGTCGCTGGCCGACGACGGCGGCCCGAACGACGGGGAGTCCGGAGGCTTCCTGGGCCTGGGCACCTGTGACTCGAAGAAGGCCGCGCAGAGCGCGCTCAAGCGCCTGGCGGCGGACTGACCCTTCCCAGCCCGCGCCACGGCGCGGGACGAGGCGACCGAACGTGACGAAGGTGAAGACGGGACTGGATGTGTGGGCGGCGCAGGGGTTCAGCGCGCTCAAGGGCAAGCGCGTGGGCGCCATCGTCAACCCCACGAGCGTGGACTCGCGCTTCCGCCACCTGGCGGACCTGCTGGCGGGCACGGACGGCGTGACGCTGGCGGCGCTCTTCGGGCCGGAGCACGGCGTCCGCGGTGAAGCCCAGTACATGGTGGCCGTGGACGAGGCGCGCGACCGCAAGACGGGCGTCCCGGTGCACAGCCTCTACGGCTCCACCTTCGAGTCGCTCTCCCCGCGCCAGGAGTGGCTGAAGGGGCTGGACGCGCTGGTGTTCGACATCCAGGACGTGGGCAGCCGCTACTACACCTACGTCTACACCATGGCCCTGGCCATGAAGGCCGCGGTCCAGGCCCGCGTGCCCTTCTACGTGCTGGACCGGCCCAACCCGCTGGATGGGGTGACGCTGGAGGGCAACCTCGTGGGGGAGAAGTTCCGCTCCTTCGTGGGGCTGTACGCGCTGCCCAACCGCCACGGCATGACGGCGGGGGAGCTGGCGCGGCTGTTCAACGCGCAGGAGGGCTTCGGCTGCGACCTCACGGTGGTGCCGTGCGAGGGCTGGACGCGCGACATGGCCTGGAGCGACACGGGCCTGCCGTTCATCCCGCCGTCGCCCAACATGCCCACCGCGGACACGGCGCTGGTGTACCCGGGCATGTGCCAGCTCGAGGGCACCAACGTGTCCGAGGGCCGCGGCACCTGCCGGCCCTTCGAGCAGTTCGGCGCGCCGTGGGTGGACACGGACCGGTTGATGGCGCGGCTGGACCAGGAGCGGCTGCCGGGCGTGGCCTTCCGTCCGGTGGGCTTCACCCCCACGTTCGACAAGTACCAGGGCCAGTCGTGCAGCGGGGCGTTCATCCACGTCACGGACCGCAAGGTGTTCCAGCCGCTGCGCACGGGCATCGCCATCACCCAGGCGCTGCACGACATCGGCCCGGGCCACTTCGACTGGCGGGCGGACGCGTACGAGTTCGTGGACGACGTGCCCGCGTTCGACCTGCTGTGCGGCACCGACCAGGTGCGTCGCGGCATCGAGGAGGGGTGGCCCCTGGACCGGATGATGGAGGGCTTCGAGGCGCAGACGGAGGCCTTCCGCAAGCGCCGCGAGCCCGCCCTGCTGTACGCTTCCGCGCGGTGACCTGCCCGTGATTGGCGTCTTCTCCGATACGCATGGCGACCTGGATGCCTTCGACGCGGCCTATGAGCTGCTGCGCGCGAAGGGCGCCCGGCGCTTCCTCTTCACCGGCGCGCGCTACACGGACCTGGATGAGTGGGTGCTGTGGCGCCGCAAGAAGAGCCGGGGCGGGCGCGAATACTCGGACGCGGACTTCCTGGCGGACGTGACGCAGTGGCTGGTGGCGCCGCAGGACGGCCTGGCGCGCACGCCCGCGTCCCGCGAGGCCCCCGCGGACCTGGCGTCCGAGGACGACCGGCGGCTGGTGATGGAGCGCTTCGTGCGCGTGCCGGAGCGCGACTCGCTGGCGTACCGGGACCCGGGCGTGGCCAACAAGGCCATGGACCTGGTGGGGGACACGCTCTGCTGCGTGGTGCACGACAAGAACGACCTGGTGCGGGACGACCTGCTCAACGCCCAGGTGTTCATCCACGGCAAGGAGTCCGAGCCGGCGGTGGTGCAGATCGGCCCGCGCTACTTCGTGACGCCGGGCCGGCTGGTGGGGGCCGCGGAGCAGACGTGCGGCCTGCTGGAGCGGGCGGAGCGCAACCTGAGCTTCTCCGCGTTCCGGTTGGATGGGCACCTGGTGCTGCCGCCCCGGGTGCTGCAGGTCGATTCGCGCTCGACGAAGCTCACCGTCAAATAAGAGGCCCGCCGTGAAGGTCGCGCTGCTCGGAGGCTCGTTCAACCCGCCGCACGTGGGCCACCTGATGGCGGCCTGCTACGTCCACGCGACGCAGGGCGTGGACGCCGTCTGGCTGATGCCCACGTTCCGCCACCCGTTCGGCAAGCAGTTGGAGCCCTTCGAGGCGCGCGTGCGCATGTGCGAGGCGCTCTGCCGCGAGACGTCCGGCTGGCTCCAGACGAGCCTGGTGGAGCGCGAGCTGGGCGGCGGCGGGCGCACGGTGGACACGCTGGCGTACCTGGTGGAGCGCTACCCGGACACGCGCTTCTCGTTGATCATCGGCAGCGACATCCTCAGGGACCTGCCGCAGTGGAAGGACTTCGACCGCATCCAGCGGATGGCGCACGTGATGGTGCTCTACCGCGCGGGCTACCCGGCGCCGGACACGGTGGGGCCGCCGCTGGCGGAGGTGTCCTCCACGCAGGTGCGCGACCAGCTCGCGCGCGGCCTGGAGCCGGTGGAGCTGGTGCCCTCCGCGGTGCTGAAGGTGGCGCGCGAGGAGGGCCTGTATGGCCTGCGCGGGCCTCGCTAGAAGGTCATCCCGATGAGGTGCAGGTCGCCGAAGCCGTCATCGAAGCGGTGGGCGTACTGGTAGAAGAACGAGAGCGCGTAGGCCTGGCCCACGGAGAGCCGCAGCGTGGCGGAGCCGCCCACCGCCCCGTGGTTGTCCCGGTTGTCCGTGCGCGCGAGGGAGCCGAACGCGTCCAGCTCCACCTGGCTGACGAAGAGGGACGGCAGCACCCACAGCGTGGACGCCCAGCCGTAGTCGATGATGAAGCGGTAGCGGTAGCGCGCGTTGGCGAGCACCACGTTGCGCGCGCGGAAGGTGTGGTCCTCGTAGCCGCGCAGGTACTCGCTGAAGGCGAGGCCCGGCTGGAGCTGGAGGGGCAGGTTCCCGTCCGTGGTGGTGTCGCGGTTGATGAAGATGGCCTGGCCCGGGAGGATGCCGCCGACCTCCAGCAGGCCGTCCGGCGCGCCGGGCAGGGCGCGGCCCACGACGGAGAGCTGGAGGTTGTCCTTGCCGGTGAAGGGCAGGCCGCCCAGGTAGCCGTCCACGCCCAGGCGCACGTCGCCCACGGTGGAGTCGAGCGTGAAGGCCTTCGGGAAGACGCCGCCGCTCACGGACAGGCCCAGGCCGCGCTGCGTGCCGCCGTAGGACGTGCTCTCGCCGGCGAAGTACGACGCGGCGACCTCCGGTCCGATGAGCCGCGTGGTGAGGGCCGGCCGGCGCTCCGTGGCGTCGAAGCGGCGGTCGAGCGCGAGCACGCCGAAGCTCACGGGGGTCGTCCAGAACGTGCGGGACGCGAACACGGTGGCCTGCAGGTCCGTGCGCTGGTTCTCGCGCAGGCGTGACGCGGAGACCTGGAGGTAGAAGGGCGACAGCATCGCGTTGCCGTACGCGAACGACACGCCGGGCTGCTTCTCCTTCAGGTCGTACGTCAGCGTGAGGGCATAGGCGTTGAAGCCCAGCCGGTCCTGTCCCGCGATGGAGATGCCACCCGCGAAGTACGGGTCGTTCTCATCGACGTCGTTGGGGACCGTGTAGAAGTAGGGGACGCGGTAGTTCGGGATGAAGAAGCCTTCGAGCGGCGAATAGGGCTCGTCCGTCAGCACGTCCACCGCCTTGCCCACGACGGCCGGAGGCGTCACGGGCGCGTCCACGTCATGGGCGGGATCCACCGGCAGGGGCGGCGGCGCCACCGGCGCCGGGGGGACGTCGGCCGAGGCCTGCGTGGGGGCATCCGCCGGGGGCGCGGGCTGGCCGGGGAAGGCGACGAAGCCGTCCTGCGCGTCAGGGGCCCGCGCGGTGGCTCCTGGCTCGGGTGCCGGCGCGGTCGCGACGCTCTCGGGCGGCGGCTCGGGCGTCGCGCGCAACTCGGCCAGGGCTTCGGTGAGGGGCGCGCGGTCCACGGTGAACTGGATGCCGTCGCGGTTGAGGAAGACCACGGCGTCCCCGCCCGCGGGCGCGGCGTCGAGCACCAGGGTCGGCGCGTCGGTGACGCGGGCGATGCGCCGGGTGGACACCGTCATCACGTGCGCCTGGAGCCGGCCTTCGTGCTCGCGCAGGAAGACGAGGTGATCCGCGCCCAGCCACCGGGGCGAGTAGTTGAACAGCCCGTCCCGCGTGAGCCAGCGCAGCGAGCCGTCCGGCTCGCGCAGCACCAGGTCCCAGCCCTGCGTGCCGTTCATGGGGAACACGTACCGCTCCCCGTCCGGTGAGGTCACCGGCGTGCCCAGCGCCGTGTGCGCCTTGAAGTCCGTCAGCCGCTCGCGCTGGCCGCTCTCCAGGTCCAGCCGCACGAGGTTGGCCGCGTCGCCGTTCACCTCCACGAAGACGTAGCCCCGGCCGTCCGCCGTCACGTCGCCGCCCATGCCCACCAGGTCGTCCCACAGCCGCACCACGTCGCCCGTGCGCGCGTCCACCCGCCACAGCTTCCCCGTGTAGCTGCCCACCACGTCCACGTCCGCGCTGACCAGGTACAGCCACCGGCCATCCCGGCTGAACGTCATGCCGCTGACCAGCGACGGGCTGGCCACCACCCACCGGCGCCCCGGCAACAGCCGCACCAGCGCGCGGCTGAAGCGCTCGCGGCCGTCGCGCTCGAGCACCGTGAGGTGGGTGATCTGTTCGCGGCCCACGCTCACCAGCGCGGTGCTTCCGTCGGCCGGGTTCGCGACGAGCCGCGAGAAGTAGCCCGCCTCCCGCAGGAGCACCTGCTGCGTGGCGGGGCGCTCGCGCACCTGGAGGTCCTTCTGGAGGCTCTGCTCGAACTCGCTGAACAGCGACCCGATGTCCTTGCCGTACACCCGCTTGAACCGCAGCGTCACCGCCAGGGGCGGGAGCAGCGAGCTGCCCTGCTCCTCCACCAGCTTCCACAGGCGCTTCTCGCCGTACGTCTTCGCCAGGTACTCCACGAAGTTCATGCCGCTCAGGTAGTTGCCGCCGAACGGATCCAGCGCGCGCTGCTCCGGGGACAGGTAGCCCGCGTTGAGCTCGCCCCGGCGGGCCTGCACCGCGCCCTCCCACCAGCCGCGCCACACCGGGCTGTGCGGACGTCCCGTGTCCTTGCCCAGCCGGCCCTCGTAGTAGGTCGCCAGACCCTCCAGGAACCAGGACTCGGTGAAGATGTTGGGCTGGAAGAGGCCGCCCGTGACCTTGTTCAGCACGTTCCACAGCCCGCCCACCTGCTGCATCTGCACGTAGTGGACGGACTCGTGACAGGCCACGTCGCCGATGTCCGTCTCACCCAGGCCCAGCAGGTTGAACTGCTCCAGCGTCATGTGCTGCGGCAGCACCATCTGCTGCGGCGTGCTGGCGAACTCCGACTGGACGTACGCGTTGTTGAAGTCCGCGCTCGTCAGGTAGACGAGGACCCGCTTGCGCTCGGCCTTGCTCCACGCGTCGGTGCGCAGCCGGTCCACGCAGCCTTCCATCCGGGCGGCCACCCGCAGCGCCGTCGCCCGCAGGTGCGCCGGGTAGTAGAGCTCCATCGACCGAGTGGTCAGCTTGTGCATGTCGTCCCGGGCGAACGACGCCTGGACGTTCTGCGGAAAACGGGGTGCGACGAAAGCACACCCCGATGTCAGCAACAGGAGGCAAGCGAGGATGGCGGGCTGGCGGGCAGGCCCGCGAGGAGCTGACATGGCGGCGCATCCTACCGACCACAATTCGTAGTCACGAACGCGTTTTTCACGGTAAGGGAACGCGTCGCATTCCCCACAGGAACCTTCCCAATGACCGAACCCGCCGAGCCCCAGGGGCTCCCTGTTCCGCAGCACGTCCACAATGCGCAGCTCCAGCTTTCCGCCGCGTTGGAGAAGGCCAGCGGCGCGCCGGTCGACCTGACGAAGGCGCCGTGGGCGGACGTGGAGAAGTCGGTCATCCAGTTGCTGGGCGGCCGGTTCGACCCGAACAACCCGAACCACCAGGGCGCGGCGCTGGGCCTGGCGGGCGGCTTCGCGCTGCGCCTCATCTCCGAGCACCAGGCGTTCTGGTTCCCCAACCGGGACTCGCCGGAGGGCGCCTCGCTGGGCTTCCCGGAGGCCATCATCATGCTGTCCCCGTTCGGGGCGGTGATGGACGCGCTGGCGCAGGGCAAGTTGACGCGGCTGGACGACCTGGCCGCCGACATCCGCCGCTCGCTGGGGCAGGTGAAGTTCGGCACCAACCCGGCGCAGGCCCTGGGCGGCGGTCAGCCCCAGCGGCTGGGGCCGCAGGACTACCAGCGCCTGTTCGACCCGGGCTTCCTCCAGTTCATCGTGGTGGATCCGGCCAAGACGAAGCAGGCGCTGGAGGCGAAGACGGACGCGCTGGCGCGCGACGTGCGTGACGCGCTGGGCCGCACCCAGCCGCCGCTGCCGCCGGAGGCCCGCCAGCAGTTCGAGGGGCAGATCGTCACGTCGCTGCAGCGCATGGAGCAGGGCAAGTCGCTGGCGGATCAGGCCGAGCGCGCCCCCCGGCTCGCGGAGCTGCTGACGCACCTGGTGGCGACGGTGGGGGGCACGGGCTCAGCGCCTGAGGAGTTCTGGCACGACGTGGTGCTGCCGCTGCTCTTCATCGGCACGCCCGCGAGCTTCCCGCCGCTGGATGACGATGAGCTGGAGGCGTTCAAGCAGGGCGCGGATCCGCTGGCGCTCTTCGTGGACGTGGTGCCGCACTCGCACCGCGCGCCGGACGAGGGCCTGCTGGGCGCGTTCGAGATGTCGGAGATCGGCCTGGTGCACCCGGCCTTCCAGAAGGTCGGCGCGCTGCGCCTGATCCGCATCAACCCGGACCGGCTGAAGCCGATGCTGGAGAAGTACGACCCGAACGCGACCATGGACGCGGTGCAGCGCTTCACGGAGCACGTGTCCAAGGCGGCGGGCAAGCCGGCCGCGGAGTCCCCGCAGGGCAAGGAGATGCTGCAGGCGGCGCTGACGCTGCTGGCGGACCTGAAGCGCTCCGTGGCGGTGGGCGGCGACGTCTGCCTGCGCCGCCTCACGGAGGCCGAGGCCGCCTCCGAGCAGGCGCTGGCCATCGTGCGCCGCGCGCTGCAGAGCCCGCGCATCATCCTCACCTAGTCGGGTGGGAAGGGCGCGCGTCCGGGGCGACCGGGACGCGCGCCGTCACTTCCTCGCGAGCAGGGCGTCCAGCGCGGCACGGGGCTCCGGGCGGAGCCGCTCCGAGGCCAGGCGCAGGGCCCGCCGCGAGAGCCGTGCGTAGAGCGGAGCGATGTCGCGAGGCAGCGCCTTGAGGTGCGCCGCGACGACGCCCGCGTCTCCCCGGACGATGGGGCCGGTGAGTCCCCCGGAGAGGCCGCGCGCTTCGATGCCTCGCAGCGCCGAGCGCATCAGCGGCAGCAGGGCCTTCAGCGCGGCTTCCGGTTCAATGCCCGCGGCGCCCAGCGCGCCCACGGCCGCGTCCGCCAGGGCCACCAGTCCACCGGCGCTCAGCACCGCGCCCGCGTGGTAGGCCGCGCGGTGCGCCTCCGGAACGTCGAACATCGCGAAGCCCACGTCCTCCGCCATGCGCTGGAGGACGGCGCGCAGGGCAGGGGAGCGGGTGCTGATGGCGGCGGTGTGGCCCGCGAGCGAGTCCCTCGCGGAGGACACGGCGCAGAGCGGATGGAACGAACCCACCGCGCGGCCCCGCTGCGTGCCCAGCGCGGAGAGGGGCAGGGCCCCCGCGGTGTGCACCAGCGCCACCGTGCGCGGCAGCTCGCGGGACAGGGCTTCGGACACCGAGGGCACCGCCGCGTCCGGAACGCACAGCACACAGACGCGAGCCCTCTTCAGGTCCGCCGCGGTCGCGGGCTTCAGGCCCAGGGCCCGCGCGCGCTCGCGGCCCGCGTCGTCACGCGAGTACACGCGCACGGGCCAGCGCTTCGCCTGCAACGCCAGCGCGAGCGCACCCCCCAGCCGGCCCGCGCCGACGATGACCACGGGGACGCGCTTCGCCTTTGTCGTCACGGGCGCACGACCTTGCGATGCCCTCGAAGCAGGTCGCACCGGCGCATCGGAGGCAGGAGCCTCCCGCATCAGCCGGCTTCGCGAACCCGTCGTGCGTGGACGCGCCGGATTCTCGGGCTCGGAGCGAGCAGTGCCGCTCCGCGTGCTCCGGCCTCGCCGCGCCGCTGTCAGACGGCGTCCCGGGCGAACTGGAGCTGTCCGGCCTGCACGGCGACGCGCACGCGGTCTCCCGCGCCGAACTCGCCGGAGAGGATGCGCTCCGCCAGGGGGCCTTCCACCAGCCGCTGCACCACCTGCCGCATCGGCCGCGCGCCCAGCATCGGGTCGAAGCCTCCGGACTTGAGCAGGTGACCCACCACGTCCGTGCCCGCCGTGTAGACGATGCCGCGCTCCGTCGCGAGCCGCTTGCTGCTCTCCGCCAGGATGAGCGTGGCGATCTTCGCCACCTCCTGCTCCGCGAGCGGACGGAACGGCAGCCGCTCATCGATGCGGTTCCACAGCTCCGGCGGCAGCGCCTTGCGCGCCGTGTCCGACGCCATGTCCAGCGCCTTGCCCTCGGCCGCGTCCGCCGCGCCGAAGCCCACCGCGCGCCCCGTGCGGCTGAACGCCTCCGCGCCCAGGTTCGTGGTCATCACGATGACCGTGTTCGAGAAGTCGATGTGCCGGCCCTTGCCGTCCGTCAGCCGCCCCTCCTCCAGCACCTGGAGCAGCAGCATCTGCACCTCGCGGTGCGCCTTCTCGATCTCGTCCAGCACCACCACCGAGGACGGCCGGCGGCGCACCGGCTCCGTGAGCTGCCCGCCCTCGCCGAAGCCCACGTAGCCCGCGGGCGACCCGATGAGGCGCGAAACGCCGTGGGACTCGGACATCTCGCTCATGTCCAGGCGCACCAGCGCGTCCCGGTTGCCGAACAGCACCTCCGCCAGCGCCCGCGCCATCTCCGTCTTGCCCACGCCCGTGGGGCCCAGGAAGAGGAAGCTGCCCATGGGGCGGCGCGACGCGAAGCCCGCGTAGTTGCGGCGGATGACCCGGGCGATCCGCACCACCGCGTCGCCGTGGCCAATCACCCGCTCCGCCAGGTCGTTCTCCAGCCGGAGCAGCCGCGCGGAGTCGTTCATCAGGAGCCGCTCCTCCGGCACCCCCGCCAGCTTCGCCACCACGCGCGCCACGTCCGCCGCGTCCACCCGGTGCTTGCCCTCGCGGTGGCAGCGGCTGCCCGCCAGGTCCACCACGCTGATGGCCTTGTCCGGCATGAACCGGTCCGTCACGTAGCGGCTCGCCAGCGACGCCGCGGCCTCCAGCGCCTCCGGCAGGTAGCGCAGCGCGTGGTGCTCCTCGTAGCGCCCGATGATGCCCTGGAGGATCTGCACCGTCTCCGGCACCGACGGCTCGTTCACCACCACCGGCGTGAAGCGCCGCTCCAGCGCCGGGTCCGCCGCGATGAACTTGCGGTACTCGTCGTGCGTCGTCGCCCCGATGCAGGGGAACTCGCCGCGCGCCATCGCCGTCTTCAGCTCGTTGGCCGCGTCCTGCGGGCCCTCGCCCGTGGAGCCCGCGCCCACCAGCGTGTGGATCTCATCAATGAAGACCACCACGCGCCCCTCGGCCCGCCGCACCTCTTCCTTCAGCGCGTTGAGCTTCTCGGAGAACGAGCCGCGCAACTGCGTGCCCGCCACCAGCGTGGCCATGTCCAGCTCGACGAGGATCTTCTCCGCCAGCGTGCCGCGCAGCCCCATGAGGCGCTGCGCCACGCCCTCCACCACCGCCGTCTTGCCCACGCCGGGCTCGCCCAGCAGGCACGGGTTGTTGGTGCGGCGCTTGCCCAGGATGTCGATGACCTCCTCGACCTCCCGCGCGCGGCCCACCACCGGATCCAGCTTCCCCTCGCGCGCGGCCTGGCTCAGGTTGCGGCCCAGCGACGTGAGCATCGGGAACGCCTTGGCGTCCAGCGTCAGCGGCTGACCCTTGGCCTGCGCGGGCGGCGCGGACGGACGGGCCACCGGAGCAGGGGAGGCCACGGGCGGAGCGGGAGGCGTCGCGCGAGCCACCGGGGCCGGCGGCGCCACGCGCGGCATCGGCGGAGGCGGGGCTTCCGCGGCGGCGTCCTGCGTCACGTCGTCCTCGTCCACGTCGATGAGGTCTCGCGGCGACAGCGCGGGCGTCGTGCGCGCGGCCGGCGGCGGGGTCGTCACCGGGGGCGTCATCACCGGAGCCGGCGGGGCGGCCGGACGCGGCACGCTCAGCGCGAACGTGGAGGAGGGGAGGGGAGACGGCGGCGCGCCCACCGGACGGCTCACCGGTGCGCGCGTGGCCACCGCCTGGCCATAGCCCGGCTGGAGCCGGCGCGGCAGGCCACCGCTGGTGGAATAGGCGAGCGCCGTGTTGGACAGGGAGATGAGGTCCAGCCCCGTGCGCCCCAGCAGGTCGCTCGCGGCGCAGCGCTTGCGGATGATGGCGATGAGCAGGTGCAGACAGTCCGCCTCACCCGCCCGGAAGGTGCTGGCCAGCTCGCGGGCGCGCGCGGTCAGCTCCTGCACCACGTTGCCCGTCTCCGCCGGGGCCTCCGTGATGAGCTGGAGCAGCGCGTCCTCGTCCACGCCCTTCTCCTTCAGGAGGAGCTGGGCGCGGTTCTCCACCGTGAAGAGCGCCAGCAACACGTGGGCCGACGTGGGCTTCTGGGCGACGCTGCGGGCGATGTCATGCGCCTCATGGAGAACCTGGGCGAGATCCGTGCTGTCGACCATTCATGCTCCGGCAAGCGTCCAGCCGAGCGGAATACACCGTCCGCCGCTCCGCCGCAAAATTTAGGCTACAGACCGCTACAGGATGGATGCAAGGCAGGATAAACCTTGGGGCGCGGCCGGATTTCGTTTGGCTGCCCGCCCGTTTCCCGACTCAATTCAAGGGACCGGGCAATCACTCCGGGAGGGCTGCGTAAACCGCCCTGAGACCCCATCCCTATGACCTCCCTTGTTCAACCGGCGCGCGTCTTCGTGGACCCCCTTGGGGGCACGCGCGCCGCCGTCGAGGCCCGGCGCTGGCTGTGGCCCCTCCTCATCCTCGCCTTCTGCGTCGCCATCTCCGGCACCGCCTACGCGCTGCGCTGGGACGCCACCGCCTCCATCGTGAGCGCCCTGCCCACGGACTCGACCGCGTCCAGCGTCTCCGAGTCCGACATCGCCGAGCAGATCCAGACGGCGTCGCGCAAGGCGCTGGTGGGCGGCATCGCCAAGGGGCTCATCGTGATGCCCCTGATGGTGCTGCTGCTCGCGTGCATCCTCTGGGTCGCGGCCTGGCTCTTCAACAAGCCCGCGGTCTTCGGGCAGTTGATGGCGGCCGCCGCGGTGGCGCTGCTGCCCATCGCGCTGTACCACCTCATCTACGCGGTGTGCGCGGCCTACCAGCACTCGCTCACCGACCTGCGCGCGGAGCGGCTCGTGCCCTCCAGCCTGGCCCTGCTGGAAGGCCTGTCGCCGAAGATGCAGCGCGTGCTCAAGGGCGTGGACTTCTTCAACCTGTGGAGCGTGGGCCTGCTGGGCGTGGGCTTCTCCACCGCAACCGGCATGCGCCTGGGGCGCTCGCTGCTGCTCATCGGGGTGATGTACCTCATGTACGTGGGTGTCTTCTTCATTGGCCTGCCGGCGGGAGGTGGCCGATGAGCGCCTTCCTCGTCGTCGCGACGCTGCTCACCGCCACGCCCATCACGCTGGAGGAGACGCGCCAACTGGGCCGGAAGAACACCCAGGCGCTCCAGGCCGCGCTGGACGTCGCCGTGGCCCAGGAGGACCAGCGCGTGGCGCGCTCCGGCCTGCTGCCGCAGGTGCAGCTCAACCTGGGCCCCAGCCTGGACTACGTGGGCCAGCGACGGCAGGTCTTCACCGTCCCCATCAGTGAGACGGAGACCGTCACGCGGGAGGTGGTGGCCACCTCCAACACGGCGGACAGCTACTTCGCGTCCCTGGGCGTGTCGCAGGTCATCTACAACCGCGGTCTCTGGAAGCAACTGGAGCAGGCCGGCGTCAACGTGGACGCCACGCGCAACCAGTCCATTGAAGAGGCGGACACCTCCGAACTGGAGGCCATCCGCCGCTTCTTCAACCTCTTCCTGTCGCAGGCCTCGCTGGACGTGCTCAAGGCGACCGCGCAGCGCAGCGAGGAGCAACTGGAGCGCGCGCGCGCCCTCTTCACCGCGGGCCGCGTGGGCAAGTCCGAGGAGATCGCCGCGCAGGTCAACCTGGGCAACGACCGCATCAACGTCGTGCAGCGCCAGAACCAGTTGGTGGCGGACCAGGTGCAGTTGGCCGTGTGGCTGGCGCGCCCCGGCACGGAGCTGCTCCAGGCGGTGGACCCCGGCGTGTTCCAGCAGGAGCCCGCGCCGGCGCCCGCCCTGGATGACGCCCTCAAGCAGGCCCGCGAGCACCGCGCCCTGCTCAAGGCGCTCCAGCAGCGCGTGCGCGTGGCGGAACTCCAGCGGGCCATCGTGCAGGGTGACTACATCCCCCGCGTGGGCCTGTCCGCGCGGTACTCGCACAACAGCCAGGCCCCGGGCCCGTTCTTCAGCGAGCCCGGCTACGGCAACATCTTCAACGGTAGCATCAACCTGACGTGGGACCTGTTCAACGGCTTCAACACGGATGCCCAGTCCGCGCGCGCCCAGGTCAACATCCGCAAGGCGGAGCTGACGTTCGCGCAGACGGCGCGGGAGCTGGAGGCGGAGGTGCGCCGCGCCCACCAGGTGCTGGAGGGGCAGATTGCCTCCGCGAAGCTCGCGACGGACAACCGCGCGGTCGCCCAGCAGGGCCTGGCGCTGGCGGAGGAGCGCTTCCGCGCGGGCGCCGGCTCCACGCTGGACGTGCGAGACGCGCAGCTCAAGTTGACCCAGGCGGAGCTGGTGTTGCTCCAGAGCCGCATCGATGTCGAAATCGCCCGCTATGCCCTGTTCCGGGCCATGGGCACGCTGAACCCGGGAGACTCACAATGACGTGGTGGAAGGCGGCAATCGCCGGCGCGCTGTTGCTTGGAGCGGTGGCCATCACCGTGGGCGGCCTGCGGGACCGGCCGCCCCCGACGCAGGAGGTCCAGATGGCCAAGGCCCGCAAGGGCACCATCACCCGCACCATCACCGGCGCGGGCAAGGTGCAGGCGGCCACCACCGTGAAGATCTCCTCCAACCTGTCCGGAGACCTGGTCTCCCTCAAGGTGAAGGACGGAGACGCCATCACCAAGGGGCAGGTGCTGGGGCAGATCGACAAGCGCTACTACGAGGCGGCCGTGAAGCAGGCCACCGCGTCGCGCGACGCGGCCCGCTCCGAGGTCCAGGTGGCGGAGGTGGAGACCGCGCGCCAGCGCGCGGAGCTGGGGCGCGTGAAGGGGCTCGCGGAGAAGGGGCTCGCGTCCGCCGCGGAGGTGGAGCAGGCCCAGGCCGTGACGGACACCGCCGAGGCGCGCCTCGCGGCCGCCCGGCAGCGCGTGGCCCAGAGCAGCGCCGTGCTGGAGCAGGCCTCCACGGACCTGGCGCGCACCACGCTCCTGTCCCCCATCGACGGCAACGTGATTGAACTGTCGCGTGAGGTGGGCGAGCGCGTGCGCGGCTCCGACTTCTCCGAGGACGTGGTGATGACCATCGCCGCGCTCAACCAGATGGAGGTGAAGTTCGAGGTGGGTGAGCACGAGGTCGTCCACCTGAAGTACGGCCAGCCGGCGGAGGTGACGCTGGACGCGCTGGAGGGCCAGTCCTTCACCGGCACCGTGGTGGAGATCGCCCAGAAGGCCACCATCAAGAACCCGGGCACGGAGGCCGAGGTGACCAGCTTCCCCATCACCGTCGCCCTGGACGCGCGTCCGCCGGGCGTGCTCCCCGGCATGAGCGCCGAGGCGCGCATCAGCGCGGAGACGCACAACGACGCGGTGCTGGTGCCCATCCAGGCCGTCACGGTGCGCGCGGAGCGCTCGCTGCCGGACTACCAGGCGCCGGTGGAGGGCACGTCGCTCACCGCGAAGCGCCGCACGGAGGCGCTGGCCAAGGTCGTGTTCGTGGTGGACAGCGACAACAAGGCCCAGGTGCGCCGCGTGCGCACGGGCATCGCCTCCGACACGGAGCTGGAGGTGCTGGAGGGCCTGCAGGTCGGGGACCGCGTGGTGGAGGGCCCCTACCGCACGCTGTCCAAGGAGCTGTCCCACGGGGACGTGGTGCGCGAGCCGGAGAAGGCCGCGGCGAAGGGCAAGTCGTGACGTCGGCCCCTGCACCGGACGCGGGGCCCCTCATCCAGGTGGAGGAGCTCACGCGCGCCTTCTTCGTGGGCGGTGAAGAGGTGCGCGCGCTGCGGGGCGTGTCCTTCGGCATCAATCGGGGGGAGTGGGTGGCCATCATCGGCCAGTCCGGCTCCGGCAAGAGCACGCTGATGAACGTGCTGGGCTGCCTGGATACGCCCACGAGCGGCCGCTACATGCTCAACGGCAAGGACGTGTCGCGCATGGACGACGACGACCTGGCCGTCATCCGCAACGTGGAGATCGGCTTCATCTTCCAGACGTTCCAGTTGCTCCCCCGGGAGACGGCGCTCGCCAACGTGGAGCTGCCGCTGGTGTACCGGGGGATGGGCGCGAAGGAGCGGCGCGAGCGGGCGAAGGCGGCGCTGGACAAGGTGCAGCTCACGCACCGCATGCACCACCGGCCCAACGAGCTGTCGGGCGGTCAGCGCCAGCGCGTGGCCATCGCGCGGGCGCTGGTGTCGGAGCCGTCCATGCTCCTGGCGGACGAGCCCACGGGCAACCTGGACTCGGCCACCGGCGAGGAGATCGTCAAGCTGTTCGAACAACTGCACCGCGCGGGGCACACGCTGGTGCTCGTCACGCACGAGCCCAAGCTGGCCGCGCGGTGTCCCCGGGCCATCCGGTTGAGCGACGGGCAGATCGTCGCGGACGGGCCGGGGCCGGAGGTGGCGCTGGGCGGCGGGCACGGCGTTGGGCCGCAGGCGGGCACCGCATGAGCTTGCGGCAGCGCTTCCGCGTGGACGTGCTGGAGGGGGTCCGCATCGCGGTGTTCTCCCTCCAGGCGAACCGGATGCGCACGGTGCTCACGACGCTGGGCATCGGCATCGGCGTGGCCACGCTGCTCGCCATTGTGGGCATCATCCAGGGGCTCAACTCGTCCTTCGAGAAGCAACTGGCCACGCTGGGGGCGAACACGGTCTTCATCTCCAAGTACCCCTGGATGATCAAGGGCAACTGGTGGATGTACCGCAACCGGAAGAACTTCACGCTGGAGCAGGTGGCGCAGTTGCGCGCCCAGGCGGACTTCATCACCGCCATCTCCCCGGCGGTGATGCGCATGTCGGACGTGGCGCACGGCGCCCTCCAGGTCTCCAACGTGCGCATCAACGGCGTGTGGAGCGACTACCAGGCCATCGGCAACTACGAGGTGGTGTCCGGACGCTTCCTCACCCGCGCGGACGAAGAGGTGAACCGGGCGGTGGCGGTGCTGGGCGCGGACGTGGCCGCCTCGCTCTTTCCCAGCATCAGCCCGTTGGGGCAGACGGTGCGCATCGACGGGCGGCCCTTCCAGGTGGTGGGCACGCTGGGGCGCAAGGGGAAGGTCGTGGCGGAGAACATGGACCTGTCCGTGTTCATGCCGTTCAAGACCTTCAACTCGCACTTCGGCAAGGGGCGGCCCATGCAGATCGCCATCGCCGTGGCGGACGCGGGGCGGATGGCGAAGGTGGAGGACCAGTTGGTGGGCATCATGCGGCGCGTGCGCGCGACGCCGCCGGGCCAGCCGGACGACTTCAACGTCAACCGGACGGACTCGCTCGCGGCGACGTACGAGCAGCTCACCGGCGCGCTCTACGCGGTGGCCACGGGCGTGGGCCTCATCACGCTCCTGGTGGGCGGCATCGGCATCATGAACATCATGCTGGTGTCGGTGCGGGAGCGGACGCGGGAGATAGGGGTCCGCCGGGCGCTGGGCGCGCGTCAGCGGACCATCGTGCTCCAGTTCCTGATGGAGGCCTCCAGCGTGTCCGCGGTGGGGGGCCTGTTGGGGACGACGGTGGGGCTGGGCACGGCGAAGATCGTGTCCCTGGTGACGCCGCTGGCGGCGGACGTGCGCCCCAGCACGGTGGTGGGCGGGGTGGCGTTCGCGGCGCTGGTGGGCCTGCTGTTCGGCATCTGGCCGGCCGCGCGGGCGGCGAAGCTGGACCCGGTGGAAGCGCTCCGCTACGAATAAGGCGATGCGGGCCTTCCTGGACAACCTGCGGCTGGCGCTCGGCACGTTCCTGGGCAACCCGCTGCGCTCGCTCTTGACGCTGGTGGGCATCGTCATCGGCGTGGCCACCGTCATCACGATGATGGCCCTGATTGAAGGACTGCGCGAACAGGTGAACAAGAACCTGGGCAGCCTGGGCGCGCACACCTTCGAGGTGACGAAGTGGCCCACCGGCTTCGGCCGCATCAACTGGGCGAAGTACGCCAAGCGCAAGGACCTGCTCGGCGACGACGTGCGCGCCATCGTGGAGTCCTGTCCGTCGGTGGGGGCGGCCACGCCCACGGCCCAGGAGTGGGGCAAGAAGCTGACCACGGCGTTCCGGGAGACGCCCCCTTCGGTGAGCGTCCTGGGCACGGAGCCCACGTACCTGGAGACGAGCGGCGTCGTCGTGTCCACCGGCCGCTTCTTCAACGAGACGGAGACGTTGGACGGCCGCCCGGTGATGGTCATTGGCGTGGACCTGGCGGACACGCTCTTCCCGGGCATGAACCCGGTGGGCTCCGAGGTGCGGCTTCAGGGCCGGCCGTTCCAGGTGATTGGCGTGCTGCAGAAGCGCGGCAGCGTCATGGGGATGGCCAGCCAGGACAACCAGGCCATCGTGCCCATGCGCGCGTTCCAGCAGTTCTACGGGAAGAACCGCTCGGTGGAGATCGACATCCAGGCGCGTGACGGGGCGTCCTTCCAGAAGGCGCAGGACGAGGTGGTGAACCTGATGCGCCGCCGCCGGGGCCTGACGCCGCAGGAGCCGAACGACTTCGAGGTGCACACCAACGAGTCCATGACGGCGTCCTTCAACGAGCTGTCCCAGGTCATCGCGTTCGCGGGCGTGGGCGTGTGCCTGCTGTCGCTGGTGGTGGGCGGCATCGGCATCCTGAACATCATGCTGATGTCGGTGACGGAGCGGACGCGGGAGATTGGCATCCGCAAGGCGCTGGGCGCGCGCCGCCGCCGCATCCTGGGCCAGTTCGCCACGGAGGCGGTGATGCTGTCGCTCGTGGGCGGGGTGCTGGGGCTGGGGCTGGGCTTCGGGTTCGTCTTCCTGGGCAAGTGGGTGCTGCTGTTCCCCATGAGCGTGCCCGCGTGGGCCGTGGCGCTGTCGCTGGGGATGAGCTGTGGCGTGGGGCTCGTCTTCGGCATCTACCCGGCGTCGCGCGCGGCGCGGCTGGACCCGGTGGAGGCGATGCGCGCGGAGTAGGGCGCCGGAGGCCCGCGGAGGGAGGCGTGAACACGCCAGCGCCATGGCGGGGATGGCGTCCACCCGGTAGGGTGCTCCTGTCCCTACCGCACGGGGCCCGCACCGCATGTCCATGTCCTCCTACGTCACGCTGCCGCTGCCCGCCGTTCCCGCGCCGTACCGGGTGCGCGTCTTCACCCCCGAGGACATGGACGGCGTCATCGCGCTGTACTCCCATCCGGAGGTGGCGCGGAGCCTCAACTTCACCGTGCCCGTGCTCCGGGAGACGCTGCACCAGAAGCTGACCGGTGACCTGGAGGCGATGCGCCAGGGCAAGGGCATCCGCTGGGTGCTGTCGAAGGGAGACGACCCGACGCCCCAGGGCTACCTGACCCTCTTCAACTGGAGCCAGAAGGACCGCCGCGCGGAGGTGGGCTACATGGTGGCGCGCGCGCTGTGGGGGCAGGGCGTGATGACGGTCATCCTGCCCGCGCTGATCCGCTTCGGCTTCGAGCACCTGAACCTCCACCGCATCGAGGGCATGGTGAACGCGCGCAACAGCGCGTCGTCCAAGGCGCTGACGCGCGCGGGCTTCCAGCAGGAGGGCGTGATGCGCGGCTACCAGGCCGACGGGAACGGGGGCGGGTTCAACGACATCATGCTGTTCGCGCTGCTCGAGGACGCCTGGCGCGCGTCCGTCGCGACGTAGGCCCGCGCCTCACGGCAGGTCGCGCGCGAACTGTTCGCGGTAGCGGGCCTGGAGCGTCTTCAGTTGGCGCGTGCCCCGGTACTCGCGCGCGAGCAGGTGCCACGCCTCCGTGCGCGAGGGCTCCAGGGCGATGACCCGCTCCAGGTGCTTGCGCGCGCACCCATGCGCACGGGTGTTCGTCGCCAGCACGGCGAGCAGCAGGTGGGCCTGCACCGCGTCCTCCCGGACCGCGAGCACCCGCTCGCAGGCGGTGCGCGCGGAGCCCAGGCGCCCCTGGAGCAGGTGCAGCTCGCATTGCAGGAGCGTGACGGAGGGGCTCGCCGGATACGCCCGCGCCAGCGCGGCGATGCGCTCGCGCGCGGGCCCCGAGGAGCCGGCATGCAGCAGCGCCTCGACGTCGGACACCGCGCGCACCAGGGCTCCTTCGCGCGCGGGCTCGACGACGGACGTGCCCCCATCCGACAGGGCCGGCAGCGCCACCTGTCTTCGAAGACGGGCCGCCTGTTCCAGCACGGCCTCGGAGGCCGCCAGCCCTCGCGCGCGCGCCGCGGTCTCCTCCGCCCACGTCACGCAGTGGGCGCGGAGGAAGAGCGCCGCCAGGTCCGCCCACTGCGCGGGCTCCACGTCCGCCCGGGCCTCCAGGTTCGTCCTCGCCGCCACCAGGCTGTCGCGGGCCTCGTCGAAGCGGCCCGCGTGCAGGTGGAGCAGCGCGACGTTCATGCGCAGGGAGGGCTCGCGGGGAAACCGCGCGATGGCCCGCTCGCAGCGCTCCCGCGTGGCGTCCAGTCCCGGGGTGAGGTGCACGGCGAGGTAGCACGCCAGCAACTGCACGCGTTCGTCCTGGGGGTGCCGCACGGCCAGCGGCTCCAGGGCCTCCGCGGCCACGTCCGGCCGGCCCGCCTTCTCCAGGGCGATGACCTCCGCCAGCCGCTGCCGCTCCAGCGGCGCCAGCGAGCGGGGCGTCCCCTCCGGCCCCAGCACGACCCCGGAGGCGCGCACCCGCTCCGTCCATTCCAGGAGGAAGTCCCGCTCGGGCCCTTCCCACGCCGGGCCCGTCATCGCCTCCACCGCCGCGCGCAGCTCCCGGGCCCAGGCCTTCTGCGCCTCCAGCTCCACGCGGGCGCCGGGCAGGTGCCTCAGCCCCGCGCCCAGCAGCGCGAGCGTCCGCGCGTCGAACCCCGTCTGGCCCGCGTCGTACTTCGGGGACATCCACCCCCGTCCGTCGCGCACGTGCGGCGCGCCCAGGGTGTGGGCCCACTCGTGCAGCAGGACCGCCACCTCCAGCCGCTGCCGCGCCTCCACCGGCAGCTCTCCGCCCAGGCCGCGCAGCACGCAGTGCCGTCCCAGCACGCGCGCGAAGCCCAGCTCGTGCTGCGCGCCGCTGAACGTCGCGGGCGCCGCCACCAGGCCCACGACGAGGTCCACGTCCTCGCCCGCGTCCACCTCCTCCAGCGCAGCCAGCACCGGCTCCAGCGGACCGTCCGAGCCGCGCCGCTCCCACGCCCGCGTGGACTCCAGCTCGAACGTGACGCCCAGGGGGCCGCGCACGGACCCGCTCGCGCGCTGGAGCCACCCGGCGACGCCCCGCTCCCAGTGGAGGCTCCGCGCACGGTGGTCCACGTCCGCGTACACGCGCACCCGCAACACCTTCGCCGTGGGGGCAGGGGAGGAAACCGCTGACAGGGCGCTGCCGGCCCGCGCGGCGCCACGCGGCGGTGACGGGGCGGCGCAGCGCAGCCCCAGGACTCCGGCGAGCAGGAGCAGGACCGCCCTCAACCAGCCTGGCGTCCGCGGGGACCCGGGAATCACGGACAGGACCTGGCAGGTAGAGGGGGAACAGTGCCCGCGAAGGGGCAGGGGAGGCGGTGGGCCTCACTCAACGGGAGGCTGCCACCGCCATCACCCGGGGACGGACCTCAGGCCGCGGCGTCCTCTTCCTTCGAGGGCTCGGTGGCGTTCGTGATCCAGTCGATCGCCTTGTGCTCCCAGTCCGTGTCCTTCGACGCGTCGATGTAGCGCTCCCACTCGTACACGCCGCTCTGCTTGGCCATGCGCACCATCATCAGGCGGGCCACGGTGCTGTCGAGCACCACCGCCGAGCGCACCATGCCGTTCTGCCGGAGCCAGCCCATCGCCTGCTTGATGATCTCCTGGGTCTCCGGCGGGTTCGCCTTCTGGCTGCGGATGTCCACCATCAGCCCGAAGGGCCGCCCGCGCTTCAGCGCCACCTTGGCGCGAAGGTCCTCGAACCAGACCTTGGCCTCGGCAGGGGTGATGTAGCCCGGCGCATTGATCCGGTACCCGTACTCCGTCCGCAGATTCTCAGCCATGACAACCCCCACGTTGATTGCGGTGCGCGCGCCACTCCCGTGCGAATCCGGGCGGATGGCAGCGTGCCCGTGAGCCTACCCCAGTCAGCACGTGCGTGGATCCACTCCCGCCTCACCTGCGTACGCGCGCGAGCCCCGTCCTCCCCGTGAAGATGAAGACGTCCCTCGGTAAACGTGGTAGTCGTCACGGAGTCTGAGAATCCAGCGTCAGGCGAACTTTCCACTGATTTTACTTCACAGTCGCTCGCTTCTCCGCTATTAAGGGGATGCAGTTTTCCAGCACACCCGCAACACTGTCACAGACATCGAGGTCCCCCCGGACTCGGTGGCAGCGAAACGACGCGGTCGCAGCGTCGAACCTCACGGGTTCCGGGGCCTTGGAGACGTCCTTCAATGTCCAACTCCTCGCTCGCTGAGCTCCAGGCCGCCACTTCGAACCCGCTGCGGAACGAGGTGCCCGTCGAGGCGCTGCGTACCGAGGCCGCGGGGAAGGCGAACGCGCTGGAGGCCCGTCACGGCGATCCGATCCCGATGTACGGGGACGTGAATGCGCGGGGCTTCAAGACGGTGGAGGACCTGACGGTCGCCGACTGCGTGATCGCGCACCTGGAGGCGGAGGAGGTGGACGCGGTGTTCGGCGTCCCGGGCGGCAACATCGCCCCGTTCCAGCAGGCGCTGCGCAAGCACCGCTCCATGCGCTTCATCATCGCGTCGCACGAGGGCGGCGCGGCGTTCATGGCGGACGGCTACGCGCGCGCCACCGGCAAGCTGGGCGTGTGCATGGTGACGGCGGGCCCGGGCGCGACCAACGCGCTGACGGGCGTGGCCTCCGCGCATCTGGACGGCGTGCCCATGCTGGCCATCAGCGGCAACGTGGCCACGGACCGCGTGGGCCTGATGGCCATCCAGGAGAGCAGCAGCACCCACGGCGTGAACACGGTGGAGGTGTTCCGCCAGGCGTGCGCCAGCTCGACCATCGTTCCGGACGCGCAGAGCTTCCAGCGGCTGCTGGCGCGCTCCATGCGCACGGCGCAGGGCCTGCCGGGCGGCGCCGCGCACCTCAGCGTGCCGGCGAACATCGCGCGCCAGCCCATCCACCGCGCCTCCGTCCCCACCACGCGCGGCGCCTTCCGCGCCCGTCCGGCGACCGCGCCCTTCGAGGACCTGCGCGCTGCCTTCACGCTGCTGCGCACCGCGCGCCGCCCGCTCATCTTCCTGGGCTCGGGCGCGCGCGAGGCGATGTCGGAGCACGCCGAGGCGTTCACCGCGTTCGTCACCCAGCACGGCATCCCGGTGGCCACCAGCATGCGCGGCAAGGGGCTGTTCTCCGAGCGCGAGGCGCTGTCGCTGGGCGTGCTGGGCCTGGCCGGCAGCAAGCGCGCGGAGGCGTACCTGCGCGACGGCGTGGACGTGATGCTGGTGCTGGGCAGCCGCCTGGGTGAGTGGGCCTCCCGCAGCTTCCACCGCTACTTCCAGGCCGTGCACCACGTCATCCAGGTGGACGTGAACGCCTCCAACATCGGCCAGTTCCTGCCGGTGCGGCTGCCCATCGTGGCGGACGTGGGCTCGGTGATGACGGGCCTGGCGGAGCTGGGGCAGATGATTGGCCCGTCCAGCGGCGCGCGCGTGCAGGAGCGCTGGGCGCAGGTGATGGCGCTGACGGAGCCCGCGCCCGCCGTGCGCGCCCCGCAGGCCCGGGACTCGGTGAAGCCGCAGGACCTGATGGCGGAGCTCGACAAGCACCTGAGCCCGGACATGGACCTGTACATCGACATGGGCAACTGCACGGGTTGGACGTCGCACCTGCTGCACATCACGCCCCCCGCGCGCATCTTCTACCCGTGCGGCCTGTCGTCCATGGGCTGGTCCTGCGGCGCCGTCATCGGCGGCAAGGTGGGCCGGCCGGACCGCTCCGCGGTGGCCATCGTGGGTGACGGCGCGTTCCTGATGAACGGCACGGAGATGCTCACCGCGTCGCGCTACCGCGTGGGCACGGTGACCCTCGTCCTCAACGACAACTTCCTGGGCATGGTGAACCACGGCGAGCACGTGCAGGACCGCTCGGTGCCGCTGGAGGACGACTTCTACGGTCTGGGCAACCCGGACCTGAAGGCCTTCTCCGAGTCGCTGGGCGCGCGCGCCTACACGGTGAACGCCCCCGGCCAGTTGGACGCGCTGCTGCCGGAGGTGCTCCGCCGCGCGAACGAGACCGGCCAGCCGCAGGTCATCGTCGCGCACATCGACTACCGCGAGGTCCCTCCGTACGGCGACCGCTTCGCCGCGGTGGCGTCGGACGGGAAGTAGCCCCCATGACCGCCGCGACCTTCGCGCTCCTGGGTGTCGGCGCCGCGGTCCCCGAGCAGGTCCGCGGCAACGACGACCCGCTGTTCGAGCCGCTGCGCCGCGCCGCCGGGAGTGGCGGGGAGCACGCGCTCTTCTACGGCAACCGCGAGCGCCGGGTGCTGGGCCCGGGCGAGTCCCTGGCCTCGCTCACCGCGAAGGCGGGCGCCGCCGCGCTCCAGGACGCGGGGCTGACGGCCTCGGACGTGGAGCGGCTGTACGGCTACGTGTCGGTGTCGGAGTTCATCGCGCCGAACGAGCTGTACGCGGTGCACCGGGAGCTGGGCCTGTCCCAGGGCACGCTGGTGGTGCCGGTGAACGCGGACTTCGCCAACTTCCTGATGGGCGTGGTGCTGGCCTGGGAGGCCCTGCGCGCGGGCAGCCTCCGGCACGCGCTGGTGGCGGTGGGCTCCGCGTGGACGCGCAACGTGGACTACACGCAGGGCCACGCCATTGGCATTGGCGACGGAGCGGGCGCGGTGGTGGTGGGCGCGGGCGAGGGGCTCACGCTGGTGGACTGGGGCGCGGACACCTTCAGCGACGAATACGGCGCGATGATGATGGGCCCGCGTCCGGAGTCCGGCCTCGCGTACCCGACCTATGGCATCGCCCCCACATCGGGCGTGAAGGCGTTCCTGAACTCGGGGATGAACGGGCCGCCCCGGCTGGTGGAGCGGCTGCTCGCGAAGCACGGCGTGGCGCGCGAGGACGTGACGCTCATCTCCCACCAGGCCACGCGCAAGCTGATGGACCACTGGGCCCAGGAGATCCGCCCGCGCGAGTACCTGGACACCTTCGAGGCGTACGGGAACATGGTGCACGCGTCCATCCCGGTGACGCTGGCGCGGTTCCGCCGCGAGCTGCGCACGAAGTACCTGGTGATGGTCGGCCTGGGCATTGGCGCGCACCAGATGGCGCTGCTGGTGCGCGTCTAGCGGGGCCGCCCGCTACTGATCGTCGCAGGGCGTGCCCAGCCGGATGCCCGTGTAGACGCCCAGCTCGTTGTAGATGAGGGGCAGGTTCTGCTCCACGGGGACGTTGCGCAGCTCCACCTCCTTGCGCGCCTTCTCGATCCAGATGGGCTTCTGCGCGCGGTCGATGACGAGCCGCAGTTGGCCCTTCTTGGTGGTGAAGATCTCCCCCTCGGAGTCCGCGACCACGTTGGTCATCTTCTGCGGCTTCAGGTCGCCTCGCGGCCCGATGAACACGCGGAAGTTGCGGGACTCCGCGGGCGTGAAGCCCTTGTCGACGTAGTAGTAGGTGCCCTCCGAGTCGCGCAGCAGCGCGTGGGGGACGAACTTCTGCGGGTTGGGCACGTAGGTGGCCTTGCGCAGGAGCTCCCGCGCCTGGGCGCCGGGGAGCATCTCCAGCGCCACCTTGCGCTCGCCGCAGCGCAGGGCGCAGGTGCGCTCCTTCGTGTCCACGGAGAGCTGCGAGTGCACGCGCAGGTCCACGCCGTCGTAGTCGGCGGTCCCGTTGGGGTTGAAGAAGCGCGGATCCAGGAAGGTGGTGGCGGAGAGGTTCCGGGCGCGGGGGCGCGGCACCACGACCAGCGTCTTTCCGTCGCCGTAGTAGAGCTGGTCCTCCAGCTCGTCCGTGTCCTCGCGGGGCACGGAGACGACGTAGTGGCCCCGGCCGTCGGTGCAGACGGCGGTGGCCTCCAGGAGCATGCGCTGGCCCAGGTTCTCCGCCTTGCCCCACGGAGGCTCGACGGCGGCGGCGGGACTGGCGGCGAGGAGCACGGCCACGGGGAGGATGCGTTGGAAGAGCATGGTGCGCGGGCCTAGAGGTGCTTCTTGAAGTAGCGGGTGGCGGCCTTCTCCTGCTGGCTCGCCTCCGGGGTGGTGGTCCACACGAAGCGGTCGCCCTGCAGCGCGGGCTCCAGCGCGGAGCCGAAGCGGCAGTCCATCTGCTTCAGGCGGGCCTTCACGGTGCTCCGGGCCTCCTCGGAGACGTCGCACAGGGCCTTCAGCGCGGTGAGGGGAGAGACGCAGTAGCGGGCGATCTTCTGGGCCTTGAGGACGGGCTCGGTGATGGTGCTCCAATCGATGGCGCCCGCCATGGAGGTGCCGCAGGTGGTGTTCAGCTCCTGGAGCGCTTCGGCGTAGGCGGTGTCGTGGACGGTCTCCTCCGCTTTGCGGTCGAAGGCCATCAGCTTCGCGAGCTGGCCGCTCTGGGTCTGCTGCTGGTGCTGGGCGTAGACCTCCTCCGGCTTGAGCTTCTGGGAGCGCGCCTCGTCGTACTGGACGGCGAGGCCGTTGCCGGGGCCGCCGGGGAAGTGCAGCTCCGCGTTCTTGCCCACGATGATGAGCGGCGAGTAGTCCTTGCCGTGCCACTGGGTCGTGTAGTTGTGGCGCAGCGTGCTGGGGCTGCTCCAGTCCTTCAGCGTGTAGGGGAGGACCAGGTTGTCCAGCGCGGAGCCCGTGCCCTGGACGCGCAGGAGGAACTTCTTCTGCTCACGGGGCGCGAGCGGAACGACGGCGACCTGTTCTCCCTGCGGGCCCACGAACACCTTGCCGGCTTCCACGGGAATGGGCGGCGCGGCCAGGGAGGGCAGGGTGCCCAGGAGGGTGGCCAGCACGGCCACGGCGACGATGCATTTCATGTTGGATGTATCCCCCTCACCCGTCCGCGGTTTCGCGGACGGGCGGTGTCTGCTCAACGCTACAAGTCGATACCCTGGCTCTGACATTCGGCGATGAGCCGCGACGTCAGGTGCGACCTGTCGATCTTCGCCGTTTCCGAGCGGACGGCCGCGAGATCCTTCGTCCGGCAGCGCATCTGGATGGCCAGGTGGTGCGCCGCCAGGTTGTTCTGGGCCGCGTAGCTCTGCTGGGCCCTGCGGACCGCGGTGTCGAAGTCATCATTCGCCGCGGCCGCGCGGGCGTCCGCCAGCTTGCTGACCGCGAGGTCATCCGTGGGCATCAGCGGGATGCCCGGCGCCTGGACCTTGCCGCCCGTCTTGACGACCGCCTTCACTGGGGTCGTGGGCTGCACCGGTGGCTCGACCTTCGCGGGCGTGTCGCTCGGGGGCGTGGGAGTGGCGGGTTGAGGCGCCTGGGCGATGGTGGGTGGCGGCGCTGCCACGGGCGGCGGGGGCGCGTTCACGGCAACGGGCGGCGGGGGCGCGTTCACGGCAACGGGCGGAGGCGCCACCGGCGGCGGAGGCCGCAGCCACCACCCGAGTCCCACGGCGCCGAGGATCAGCGCGGCGGTGCCCGCGATGGGGAGCACGCGCGACCGTGGCGGGACCGCGGCGGGCACCGGCATTCCAGGCTGCCCCGTCATGCTCACCGGAGCGAGCGGCTGGCCCTGGGGGCCGACGGCGCCCGCGAAACCGCCTGGCACGGCCTGCTGGCCACCGAAGCTCCCCGGGACGGCCTGCTGGCCACCCATGCTGCCCGGAGCGCCGTGCTGGCCCGTGCCGTAGCCCTGCGGGACCTGCTGGCCGCCGTAGCTCCCCGGGACGGCCTGCTGGCCGCCCATGCTGCCCGGAGCGCCGTGCTGGCCCGTGCCGTAGCCCTGCGGGACCTGCTGGCCGCTGTAGCTGGCTGGCGGCTGCACGGGCGCGCCGGGCGCCGGCAGGGCCACGCCCGAGCTCCCCATGCCGCTCCCGGGCATCTGCGTGGCGCCGAAGCCCATCGTGCCGCCGGCCACCTGCGGCTGCTGTCCGTACGGGACCGTGCCGCTCGCCCGTGGCGCCATCGTCGCGTCGAAGCCGATGTCTTCCGACACCGCCAACGCATCCGCTCCGAAGCGGCCCGTCCCCGGCCCCTTGTTCGCGGGCGCCATCGTGGCGCCCATCGCCTCCTCGTCGGTCGGCGCCACGGAGGGGAGGGCGACACCGGAGGGACGCTTCGCGCGCCCGAAGGTCCGGGCCGCGATCTGCTCCTCGGTCTCCGGCAGCGACTGGAGCTGCGTCCCCGTGAGCTCCGCGATGAACGACGCCACGTCCGGATGACGATTCTCCGGCTTCTTCTCCAGCGCCCGCGCCACCGCGTTCGCGACGTTCGGCGGCAGGTCCGGCATCAGCGTGGCCAGCGACACCGGCGGCTCGTGCACCACGCGGTAGATGATCTGCGCGAGCGACCCGCCCCCAAAGGGCGTCATCCCGGAGATCATCTCGAACACGATGCCGCCCAGCGCGAACAGGTCCGTCCGCGCGTCGATGCGGCTGTTCTGCCCCTGCGCCTGCTCCGGCGACATGTACTGCGGCGTGCCGATGAGCACCGCCTCCTGCGTCTGCAGCGTCTCCGACGACATGACCTTGGAGATGCCGAAGTCGAGCAGCTTCACCCGCTCGCCCACCACGCCGCCGGAGTCCGTGGGCACCAGGAAGATGTTCGCGGGCTTCAGGTCGCGGTGCACCACGCCCGCACGGTGCGCCGTCTGCAGCGCCGACCCCATCTGCCGCGTGAAGGAGAACACCTCCTCCAACGACAGCCGCCCGCGCCGCAGCCGGTCCGCGAGGCTCTCCCCGCGCAGGTACTCCAGCACCAGGAACGGACTGCCGTCCTCCAGGGTGTCGAAGTCCAGCACCTCCACGATGTTCGGGTGCCCCAGCCGCGAGGCGATCTCCGCCTCCCGCCGGAAGCGCACGTGGAGGTCCGGCCCCACGTGGTCGCCCACCCGCAGCACCTTCACCGCGACCTGCTTGCCCGGAAGCCGCAGGTGCTGGGCCAGGAACACCGAACCCATGCCGCCCCGCCCCAACACGGAGACGACTTTGTAGGTATTCCGGAGGACCGAATCGATGTGCAGCTCACCGTCAGCCGAGCGCGTCATGGAAGAGGCGTGTCCTGATGACAAAAGGGGTGCGAGGCACCACCGTGAAACACGGCGCCACGCTACCACGCCCCATCCGCCAGGGCGCGAGCCCGCCCCCCGCCGCCATACCCCGGACAGTCGAACGCCCGGACCCTCGCGAGAGGACCCGGGCGTCTTGAACTCCATCCATCCCTGCTCACCCGGAAACGGCGCGGTGCTCACGCCCTACCCGGGACGGGGGCTCAGCCCCACTTGGACATCGTGCGCCGGGGCGGAGGCGAGCTCGGCCCCGCGGCCGCGGGCGAAGCCACCGCCGGCCGGGCCTGCTGCGAACGGCCCTGGCCACCGCCGCGCGGCGCCTGTCCGTTGCCACCACCGCTGGCCTGACGCGACTGGCCACCGCCACCGCCACCGCCGCGGCGCTGCCCGCCACCCCGGCGCTGACCCCCACCGCCGCCGCCACCGCCGCGCGACTGGCCCCGGCCACCCCGGTTCATCGGAGGACGGCTCTCCTCCACGTCACCGGGCAGGGGAGGGGGCAGGTGCGAGCGGAACGCGGCGTCCGCCACCACCGGCACGCTGCGGCGGATGGTGCGCTCGATGTCGCGCAGGTACGCGCGCTCCTCGGAGTCGCAGAAGGACACGGCCTGGCCGCTGGCGCCCGCGCGGCCCGTGCGGCCGATGCGGTGCACGTACTGCTCCGGCACGTTGGGCAGGTCGTAGTTGAACACGTGCGACAGCCCGTCGATGTCGATGCCGCGCGCCGCGATGTCCGTGGCCACCAGCACCCGCAGGGTGCCGGCGCGGAACTCGTCCAGCGCGCGCTCGCGGGCGTTCTGGCTCTTGTTGCCGTGGATGGCGTCCGCGCGCACGCCCGCCGCCGTGAGCTGCTTGGCCACGCGGTTGGCGCCGTGCTTCGTGCGCGTGAACACCAGCGCGCGAGGGATCGCCTTCGCGTCCTGGAGCAGGTGCGTGAGCAGCGCGCGCTTCTCCTCGCGCTCCACGAAGTACACCTGCTGGCTCACGGTGTCCGCGGTGCTGGACGCGGGCGTCACCTCCACGCGCACCGGCTCCTTCAGGATGTTGCGCGCCAGGTCCATGATGTCCGGCGGCAGCGTCGCGCTGAAGAACAGCGTCTGGCGCACCGGCGGCAGCACCTTGATGACCCGCCGCACGTCGTGGATGAACCCCATGTCCAGCATGCGGTCCGCCTCGTCCAGCACGAACACTTCCAGCGCGCGCAGGGTCACGAACCCCTGGTCGATGAGATCCAGCAGGCGCCCCGGCGTCGCCACCAGGATGTCCACGCCCTGGCGCAGCGCCTGGACCTGCGGGTTCTGGCCCACGCCGCCGAACACCACCGCGTGGCGCAGGGGCAGGTTCTTGCCGTAGGTGACGAAGCTGTCGCTCACCTGGCTGGCCAGCTCGCGCGTGGGCGTCAGCACCAGGCAGCGCACCGGACGCGCGCCGCCCGCGGGCGCCTTCGCCGACAGCCGCTGGAGGATGGGCAGCGCGAACGCCGCCGTCTTCCCCGTGCCCGTCTGGGCCACGCCCAGCACGTCCTTGCCCGCCAGGGCATGGGGAATCGCCTTCGCCTGGATGGGCGTCGGCGTGGTGTAGCCCTCCGCCTTGACGGCCTTGAGGAGCGAATCGGTCAACTGCAGTTCGTCGAAAGTCATGAAATCCCGCATGTGAAGGGTCGGCGCACTCCCCCTCCGGCGGGGGACCGACCGCGCAGCGCGCCCTCCCGCGGTATTGCGGGGGCGCCTGGCGGTACGCGGTCAGGCCAATCAACGGCCCGAGGCACCTGCGAACGTCTTGGAACCCCTGGGCCTCCGGGACGATTCCCGGTGCCGCCCAGGGCGCGGGCCACACTGCCTGCAACGGGCGGCAATGTCCCGGGAAATCCTCCCCGCCCGCCTGCCCCCCGCCGCTGTGGAGATTTCGGACAGGGCTGTTGGCCGCCTGTCCCCATCGTCCACAACCCCCCAGTCCAGGCGCCGCCAGCCCCCTCTCCCAGCGCCCTCTCAAGCCGCTGGAATCATTGGAGCAGCAAGTAATGGCTTGGCGCCTGCCGTGGGCAGGTCCTTGGAATGATTGGGAAATTCCCCAGCCCCTGCCGACTGGCATGACCGTTGCTAGCCTTTGCCGCGTCGCGCCGTACTGGCGCGGGCGGTGGCCCCTGGTGAGGAGCGGGACTTGAAGCGGTGGCAGCGACAGACGGTGGGGATGGCCTGGGGGTTGGGGCTGTGCGTGGCGGCGCTGGCGTGTGCCCAGCAGCCGAAGGCGGGGACGGCGAAGGCCTCCGGGTTCTCCGTCCGGACGGTGGAGGAGAAGGCCCGCGCGCTGGCCGCGAAGCCGTACCAGGAGCCGCCCATCGGCGTGCCGCCGTCCTTCGAGAAGCTCACCTACGATCAGTACCGGGACATCCGCTTCCGCGACGCCTCGTCGCTGTGGCGTGAAGAGGGGCTGCCGTTCCGGGCGCAGTTCTTCCACCCCGGTTTTTATTACACCCGTCCGGTGGGCGTGAACGTGGTGGAGGGCGGCAAGGCGCGCCCGGTGCCGTTCTCCACGGATCAGTTCACCTACGGCCCCCTGGTGGACCATCCGCCCAAGGGCAAGGTGAACGGCTTCGCGGGCTTCCGCCTCAACGCGCCGCTCAACACGAAGGACTACTACGACGAGCTGGTGGTCTTCCTGGGCGCCAGCTACTTCCGCGCGCTGGGCAAGGGCAACCTGTACGGCCTGTCCGCGCGCGGGCTCGCCATCGACACGGCGCAGCCGGGGGGCGAGGAGTTCCCCACGTTCCGCGAGTTCTGGCTGGAGACGCCGGCCCCGGGCTCGGACACGGTGGTGGTGCACGCGCTGATGGACAGCCCCAGCGTCACGGGCGCGTACCGCTTCGCCATCCGCCCGGGTGAGCGGACCGTGATGGACGTGGACTCCACGGTGTTCGTGCGCAAGCCGGTGCGTCAGTTGGGCGTGGCGCCGCTCACCAGCATGTTCCTCTTCGGGGAGAACGACCGGGGCGACTTCGACGACTTCCGCCCGGAGGTGCACGACTCCGACGGCATCTCCGTGTGGATGAAGAACGGCGAGAAGCTGTGGCGCCCCCTGAAGAACCCGAAGCAGATCCAGGTGAGCAGCTTCCACACGGACGGGCTGGCGGGCTTCGGCCTGTTGCAGCGCGACCAGGCGTTCACCAGCTACGAGGACCTGGAGGCGCACTCCGAGCGTCGTCCGGGCGCCTGGGTGGAGCCGGTGGGCGACTGGGGCGCGGGCTCCGTGCGGCTCGTGGAGCTGCCCACCCGCGAGGAGATCCACGACAACATCGTGGCCTTCTGGGTGCCGGATGCACCGGTGCAGGCGGGTGCACAGCTTCGCTTCTCCTACCGGCTGTCCTGGGGCTTCTCCCCCGAGGGCGTGAAGGCCGGAGGTTCCACCGTCGCGGCGACGCGTGTCGCGGCGGGCAGCAAGCCGGGGGCGCGCCGCTTCGTCCTCGACTTCACGAAGGCCAGCACGGAGGGCACGGGCCCGGTGGAGGCGGTCGTCACCGCTTCTCGCGGCCAGGTGCTGCACCCGCGCGCGGAGGTCCACGCCGTCACCGGTGGCTTCCGCGCGGCCTTCGAGCTCATGCCCGACGGAGAAGGCCCCGTCGAGCTGCGCTGCTTCCTGAAACGCGGTTCCGAGACCCTCACCGAGACCTGGAGCTACCTGTGGATTCCGTGACCACGCACCCGTTCATCTCCTTCGCTCCGGCGATGCCCCTGGAGGCCCGCGCGGACACCCGCGCCGCGCTGGTGAGCTTCTTCCAGGACTTCGGCTTCACCAGCCGCGACGACCTGGAGAAGCTCTCGGGCTGGGTCCTGGGCACGCGCGAAATGTCCCTGTCGCCGGAGGCCGCGCTGGCGCTCGCGCGGTGGCGGGTGGAGGGCTGGCTCGCGGAGGTGCTGGGGCCCTCGCACGTGGGGCCGGCGCTGCTGGGGCGCGGCCGGGCCGCGTTCGTGCTGGTGGGCGGCGCGCGCTGGGGCGCGGACGTGCTGATGCGCGCTCCGTCCTCGCTGCCGGACGCGTGGCGCCGCGCGGTGTGTGAAGCAGTGCCCATGTCCGCCCCGGCGGAGGTGCCCTGCCAGATGCGCGAGCAGGTGCTCGTGCTCAATCCCTTCATGGACATGCTGCGCCGCTGGCTGCGTCCCGCCGCCAGCCAGGCGGGCGTGTCGCCGTCGCGCTAGGCGCGGCCCCTCACACACAGCGAAGCCGCACGGGAGCCCGGAGTCCGCATGAACGCCCAACCCTACACTCCGGCCCTGGCGCGCCCGCGCCGCGTGATGGTGCTGGGCCTGGCGGCCCTGTCCACGGGGTTCGCCTGCGTGGAGATGCACCGGCTGCTCGCGGCCCACGGCACCACGGTGCCGGAGCTGTTCGTGCTGGGGCTGTTCGCGGTGTGCTTCGCGTGGATCGCCCTGTCGTTCTGGAGCGGCGTCGCGGGCTTCATCCACCTGGTGGCCCGGCAGAGGGTGCCGGGGCTGCGCTGGCCCACGGAAGAGGAGGCCGCAGGGCCGCTCACGCGCCGCACCGCGGTGGTGATGCCCGTCTACAACGAGGACCCGGCCGCCGTGTTCGCGCACGTGCAGGCCACGTATGAGTCCATCGCCGCGACGGGGCAGTTGGACGCGTTCGACTTCTACGTGCTGAGCGACTCCACGCGGGCGGAGTCGTGGGTGGCGGAGGAGCTGGCGTGGTCGGAGCTGTGCCGCCGGGTGGGCGGGCAGGGGCGCATCTTCTACCGCCGCCGCTCCGACAACACGGCCAAGAAGGCGGGCAACCTGGCGGAGTTCTGCGAGCGCTGGGGCCGCCGCTACGACTTCCTGCTGGTGCTGGACGCGGACAGCCTGATGGCGGGCGACAGCGTGGTGAAGATGGCCCGGCTGATGGAGCTGAACCCGGGCGCGGGCATCCTCCAGGTGCCGCCGCAGAACGTGGGGCGCTCCACGCTGTTCGCGCGGCTGCAGCAGTTCGCCGGGCGCGTCTATGGCCCCATCGTGGCCGCGGGCGCGGCGGCGTGGCAGTTGGGGGACTCCAACTACTGGGGCCACAACGCCATCCTGCGCATGGCGCCCTTCATCGAGCACTGTGGCCTGCCGGTGCTGCCGGGCCAGCAGCCCTTCGGCGGCCACATCCTCAGCCACGACTTCGTGGAGGCCGCGCTGATGCGCCGCGCCGGCTACACGGTGTGGCTGGTGCCGGAGCTGGGCGGCAGCTACGAGCAGCCGCCGCCGGACCTGCTCGCGTACGCGCAGCGCGACCGCCGCTGGTGCCAGGGCAACCTCCAGCACCTGGGGCTGGTGATGGCGGGCGGCCTGCACCCGATGAGCCGGATGCACTTCCTCATGGGCGTGATGTCCTACGTGGCGTCGCCCCTGTGGCTCATCTTCCTGGTGGCGGGCCTGTTCGCCGCGCTGCACGAGTGGTTCTTCTCTCCCGCGACCCTGGTGACGTTCCAGTCCACGCTGCCCGGCGGAGACGCGTTCGACACCGTGGGCGCGCTGCGGCTGATGGCGCTGTCGCTGGCGCTCCTGTGGGTCCCCCGGCTGATGGGCCTGGGCCTGCTGCTCGCGGACCGCGTGGAGGCCGCGCGGATGGGCGGCCGCTTCAAGCTGGTGCTGAGCGTGTTGCTGGAGGGCGGGGTGTCCACGCTGATGGCGCCGGTGATGATGCTCTTCCAGTCCCACTTCGTGTTCGGGACGCTGTTTGGCTACAAGGTCAACTGGTCCAGCCAGCAGCGCGAGGACACCGACCTGCCCTGGTCGGAGGCGCTGCGCCGGCACCAGTGGCACATGGTGATGGGCGGGGTGCTCGCGGCGCTGACGGTCGCGGTGGCGCCGGGGATGCTGGCGTGGCTGTCGCCGGTCATCGTGGGGCTGTGGCTGTCCCCGGCCATCTCCGTCTTCACCTCCCGCGCGTCGCTGGGCCTGTGGCTGCAGAAGCAGGGCCTGCTCCTCATCCCGGAGGAGGTCGAGCCTCCCACCGTGCTGGTGCGCGCGCAGGAGCTGGCGGAGGAGGGGATGGAGCCGGTGGATGACGCGCTGGACCACGTGCTGACGGACCCCCGCGCGCACGCGCTGCACCTGGCGCTGCTGGAGTCCCACCCGGCGGCGAGCGTCCCCGCGGCGCTGGCCTCCGCCCGGCGCAAGCTGCTGGCGGGCGGGGTGGAGCCGCTGTCCCCGCAGGAGAAGTCCGCGGTGCTGCTGGACGCGCGCACGCTGGCGGAGCTTCGCGGCAGGCGGCTGGGCGCGCAGGCCTGATCCCGGTTGCATGCCCCCGCTTCGCCCTGGATGCTCCGGGGCATGAAACGGGTCTCGTCCGCCGCCGCGCTCGCGCTGTTCGTCTCCTCCGGGGTCTTCGCCGCGGAGGCTCCCGCATCCAAGCCCGCCGAGAATCGTTGGTGGAAGCACGTGGAGGTCCTGGCCAGTGACGCGATGGAGGGGCGCGACACGGGCAGCAAGGGCTACGCGACGGCCGCGGGCTACGTGTCCAAGGAGCTGGCCGCGCTGGGCGTGAAGCCGATGCTGAAGACGGGCTTCCTGCAGCCCATGGTGTTGCAGTCGCGCCGCGTCCTCGAGTCCAGGTCCAGCGTCGCGCTGGTGAAGGACGGCAAGGTGCTGCCGCTGGTGCAGGGCGAGGACGTCGTGCTGTCGTCGCGGCAGGGTGATAACGGCACCGTGGACGCGCCGCTGGTGTTCGTGGGCTACGGCCTGTCCATCCCGGAGCTGGGCCACGACGACTACGCGGGCCTGGACCTGAAGGGCAAGGTGGTGGTGCTGCTCCAGGGCGGGCCGGGGAACATCCCCGGGCCGGTGAAGTCGCACTTCTCCTCGTGGGAAGAGCGGATGAAGGTGCTCAAGGCGGCGGGGGTCGTGGGGGTCGTGTACCTCCAGAACCCGAAGCTGCTGGAGCTGCCGTGGGAGCGCATGGTGGGCGCCAACAAGAACCCCACGGTGGTGTTCGCGGATGCGTCGCTCAACGACTCTCGCGGGTTGAAGGTCGCGGTGGTGGCGAACGTGGAGCGGTCGCAGCAGTGGCTGGAGGGCGCGCCGCACACCTACGAGGAGCTGGTGGCGCTGGCCAACGCGGACAAGCCGCTGCCGAAGTTCGACCTGCCGCTGCGCCTGAAGGCGAAGCTGGCCTTCGACGTGAAGCCGCTCAAGTCCATGAACGTGGTGGGCGTGATGCCGGGCGCGGATCCGGTGCTCGCGAAGGAGTACGTGGTGCTCAGCGCGCACCTGGACCACGTGGGCGTGGGCGAGCCGGTGAAGGGGGACCGCATCTACAACGGCGCCATGGACAACGCGTCCGGCGTGGCGGCGGTGCTGGAGGTCGCGCGGCGGCTGCATGAGCAGCCGCAGAAGCCGAAGCGCTCGGTGGTGTTCGCGCTGGTGACGGGGGAGGAGAAGGGGCTGCTCGGGTCGAAGTACTTCGCGTCCCGTCCGCCGGTGCCCATCACCTCCATCGTGGCGGACTTCAACCTGGACATGTTCATGCCCCACTGGCCGTTCACCTCCGTGGTGGCGCACGGCAAGGACGAGTCCTCGCTCGCGGTGCCGCTGGCGGAGGTGGCGGCGAAGCTGGACGTGCAGGTGCTCCCGGATCCGGAGCCGGACCGCAACCTGTTCGTGCGCAGCGATCAGTACTCGTTCATCCGCGAGGGCGTGCCCGCGCTGTTCTTCAAGTTCGGCTACACGCCGGGGTCGGAGGAGCAGAAGGTGTTCAAGCAGTGGCTGACCGAGCGCTACCACGCGCCCTCGGATGACCTGACCCAGCAGCCCGTGGACCATGAAGGCGCCGCGCGCTTCATCACCTTCCTGACCGCGATGACGAACGCCGTGGCGGATGCCCCCGGCCGGCCGTACTGGAACGACGACAGCTTCTTCCGCCGCTTCGCGAAGCCGGCCCCGGCCCCCTGAGCGCCTTCACGCGTCCAGGCGCGGGTCGTTGATGCCGGGGCGGGCCTCCAGGAAGCGGAGCGCGCAGCGGATGTCGGACGACGCGGTCTCGCGCGGGGCGTTCCGGGCCGCTTCGATGCGGCGGCGGGCGGCGGCCCTGGCGTCGTTGCCTTCGACGCTCCGCGGGGGCGCGGCGTCGGCCTCGGCCAGGTCGAGCGCGGCGTGGAGCAGGTCCACGAGCTGGAAGAGGGCAGGGTCGTCGCGCAGCTCGGGGGCGCCCTCCAGGCTGGCGAAGCCCTCCCGCGCGGCGGGCAGCTCCCCGCACGCGGCGTCCAGCGCGGCCCGGTGCGCGATGAACCGCAGGGCCTGCCAACGGGACGCGCGGCCCAGGATGGTGATCGCCTCCGTCAGCGCCGCGCGCGCCTGCTTCCAGTCACCCCGGGCGAGCGAGGCGCGGCCCAGCTCCCCCAGCGCCGTGCCCTCCAGCAGCCGCTGCCCCAGCAGCCGCGACAGGCGCACCGCGGACTCCAGGTGTTCGCAGGCCTCCCCGATGCCGCCCGCGTCCATCAGGTAGCAGCCCAGGTTGATCCGCGCGAGCGCCTGACCCGCGCGGTCCTCCACGCTCAGCGCGCGGCCCAGCGCCTCGCCCAGGAGCATCACGGCCTCGCCGCCGTCGCCCGCCTCGCCGATGGCGACCGCGCAGTTGGTGAGGAAGCCCACCTCGAACGTCACGTCGCCCACCTCGCGGAACAGCGCCAGCGCCGCGCGCAGGTGGGGGATGGCCGCCTCCGGTCCGCGGCGCACCTGTTCGACGAGGCCCAGGTTGCCCACCGCGTAGGCCTCCAGCCAGCGGTCGCTCCCGGAGGGCAGCGCCTGCGCGTCGCGCATCAGCGTCCACGCGGCGGCCCCGTCCCCGGCGTGGCGCGCGACGATGGACAGGTCCACGAGCACGCGCTTCTCCGACGCCGTCTCGCCCAGCGTGTGGAAGACGCCGCGCGCCTCCTCCAGGGCCTGGCGCGCGAACTCCGCCAGGCCCGCGTCCATGTACGAGCGCCCCAGCACCGCCAGCGCCTCCGCGCGCTTCAGCGGCGCCACGGCGACGTGGGCGGACGCCTCCAGCGCCCGCTCCAGCCGCTCCACGAGCAGGCCCACCGGCCCGCGCGTGCGCGCATCCGGCTCCAGCGCCACCAGCGTCTCCAGCGCGCGGCCCAGGGACTCGGCGGTCGCGGGACGGACGGCCATCGCGTTGTCGCACGCGGTCAGCAGGTTCTCGCGCTCCAGGGCCAGCCGCCGCAGCGCCGTCGCGCCGCCCGTCTTGCGCACGCGCTCCCTCAGCCGGCTCGCGACCTGGAGGTACGTGTCCGCGTGCCGGGCCTCGCAGGCCGCCTCGTCTCCCGTCTCGCGCAGCCGCAGCATCGCGTACTCGCGGATGCTCTCGTACAGCCCCAGGCGCAGGAAGCCGCCGGGCGCCCCCACCTCGCGCGCGCAGAGCAGCGACTGGGAGCGCAGCGAGTGCACCACCTCCAGCACGTCCGGAGAGCCCTCCGGCAGCACCAGCACGGCTTCGGCGGCCTCCAGCGTGAAGCCGCCCCGGAACACCGAGCACTGCGCCAGCGCCGCGCGCTCGGCGGGCGCCAGCAGGTTCCACGACCAGTCGATGGCCCCCCGCAGCGTCGCCTGTCGCGCGGGGGCGTCCCGCCGTCCCAGGCGCAGCAGGTCGAAGCGCTTCGACAGCCGCTCGAGCAGTTGCTCCACGCCCAGCACGCTCACGCGCGCCGCGGCCAGCTCGATGGCCAGCGCGATGCCGTCCAACTGCCGCACGATGTCCGCGACGCGCGGGGCGTCCGCGTCCGTCAGCATGAAGTCGCCGCGCGTCTCCCGGGCCCGCTGCACGAACAGGCGCACCGCGTCCGAGCGCAGGATGACGTCCCAGCGCGCCTCGTCCGGATCCGGCAGGCCCAGCGGGGCCAGGTCCAGCACGCGCTCCCCGGGCAGGCGCAGGGCCTCTCGCGTGGTGACGAGGAAGCGCGCGCGCGGCGCCAGCACCCGCCAGCGCCCCAGCGTCGCGGGCACGTGCCGCACCACCTGCTCCACGTTGTCCAGGATGACCAGCACGTCGCCACACCCCGCGAGCGCGTGCCCCAGCCGCTCCGCGGGCGTGCTGCCGTCTCCGTCCGCCGTGAGCGGCACGCCCAGGGCCCGGCCCACCGCGTGGCAGAGGTCGCCCTCCGTCACCGCCTCCTCCAGGTCGCACCGCCAGACGCCGCCCTCCCACGTGCCCGCGTCCGACGCCAGCGCGCCGAAGTGCGTGGCCAGCCGCGTCTTGCCCATGCCACCCGGGCCCAGGATGCTGATCAGCCGCGCGCCCTCCGACACCCACTGGCGGAGCGTGTCCAGCTCCTCCGCGCGCCCCACCAGGTCCTGCCGCAGCGTGGGCACGTTGCCGGGCCGCTCGCGCGGGGCGCGCAGGGGGCCGAAGCGGCGGTGCGCGAGGGACGCGGGCAACAGCTCCACCAGCGCCACGCTGTCGCTCACGCCGCGCAGGCGGAAGGACCCCAGCGAGCGCGCGATGGGCATCCCCAGCGCGGCCAGCTCCGGCTGGACGCGGGCCCACGCCGCGCCGCTCAGCAGCACCTGTCCGCCGTGCCCCGCGTCCGCGACCCGCGCCGCGATGTTCACCGGAGGCCCCAGGTAGTCCAGCCGGTGCGTGGCCGGATCCAGGCGGCAGTCGGGCTCGCCCACGTGCACGCCCATGCGCACGCGCAGCCCCCGGTGGCTCAGCCCCTCCGGCGTGTGCTCCTCCGCGGCGTCCGGTTCGTCGAGCAACGCCTCCGGCCAGCTCGCGTGCAGCAGCGCCTCCTGCGCGCGCAGGCACCAGTGCGCCGCCTCCACCGGCGAGGCGAACGCGACCATGAAGGCGTCGCCCTGCGACTTCACCTCGTAGCCGTCGGTGCCCGCGAGCAGCGCGCGCAGCACGCCGTCATGCAGCTCCAGCGCGTCGCGCATGGCCTGGCCGCAGCGCTCCCACAGCCGGGTGGACCCCTGGATGTCCGTGAAGACGAGCGCCACCGAGCCGGTGGGCGGCAGGTGCCGGGCGGACGGCGGAGCACGGACGGAGGCGCCCTCGTCGGCCGGGGGCGCGACGACCGTGAGTCTTCGGAAGGGCTCTCCCATCTCCCGCTCTCCCCGATGCCAGGAACCCCCACCCGCTCCCACCCTCCTGTCGCCCGTGAGGGTGACGCCCGTGCCGCTGGCGCTCCACATGGAAAGCAGTACGGGCTGGAACGGCAACGCGCACCTGCCGGGCGGGGTCGTGCGCCGCTACTGAGCAATTGTGATCGCGCCGCGCGCGCATCCATCCATGGACGACACCCGCATGGCCCCGCGGGGCTGGCCGTCACCGCCTGCCCGCTCGCCGCCACCGCCGGGGTCTGTCAGGCCCCATTCCAAGGAGGACGGGGGGCCGTGTTAGGACGGAGACACGTCCCGTCCCCGCGGCACGAGCGCGAGGGCGCGACGCCTCTTCCTGGAAGGACTCATGCGTTCGACTTCGGCACTGGCGTTGATGATGGCTTCCCTCGCGGTGGGCGCGCTTTCGGCCTGCGGCGACGACAAGACGGACAACACCCCGGACTCGGGCACGGACGCGGGCACGAACACGGACGGCGGCACCAGCACGGGCAATGGCCAGTGCCCGGCCTCCGCGTACATCTGCGAGGACTTCGAGAAGGGGGAGAACGGCTGGCGGCAGCCGGACGAGGACCACCACGCCACCATCGCCATCGACAGCACGCGCCCCCGCTCCGGCCGCAACGCGGTGCACGTGAAGACGGACCCGGGCTACAACGAGGACACGGGCTCGGGGGACCAGCAGGCCATCGCGCACCTGCGCAAGGACATTCCTGCGTTCGGCACGAAGCTCTACACGCGCGCGTACGTGTACCTGAACCGGGCCTCGCCGGTGGGCGTGATGGGGACGTACTTCATCCTCTTCTCGCCGAAGGACAACGACTTCGGCGGCATCGAGCTGCAGGGCATGCACAACGGCGCCTTCGCGCTGGATGACTGGAGCGGCATCAAGGGCACGGGCTGGAACCTCCAGGAGGACACGAAGGTCACGGTGTCACCCAACACGTGGACCTGCATCGAGTGGGGCGTGGAGCGCGCGGACAGCTCCGCCACCACGGGCCACGCGCTGGTGTGGGTGGACGGGAAGCAGGCCTACGACTTCCCGAACGTGGGCATCCGGCCGTTCACCAACTTCGGGGTGGGCTACGGCTTCGTGCACCCGAAGGGCGACTCCGAGTCGGAGACGTGGATCGACGACCTCGCGGTGGCGCCCGAGCGCATCGGCTGCGAGTGACGCCATGTCGTTGAACCGCGTCGCGGACGAGACCCTTCACATCCTGGAGCAGGGCACGTACGTGCCGCTGTCCGGGAGGCCGGTGTCCATCCGCGACGCGGTGGCGCGCGCGGTGGAGGGCACGGTGCTGGTGCGCCCCGGGGACTTCGAGGGCCTCACGCGGCCCGCGCCGGTGCCGCGCTTCACCATCGAGGTGACGCCGGAGAAGACGGGCGACGCCGCGCGCCGGCTGGTGGAGCAGGAGGGCGAGCAACGGGTGCTGGCGCTCAACTTCGCGTCGGCGGTGAACCCGGGCGGCGGCTTCCTCACGGGCGCGAAGGCGCAGGAGGAGGACCTGGCGCGGTGCTCGGCGCTGTACCCGTGCCTGTTGAAGTGGCCGGAGTACTACGACGTGAACCGCAAGCTGCGCTCGCCGCTGTACACGGACCACTTCATCTATTCGCCGGACGTGCCGTTCTTCCGCAACGAGCACCACGATCTGCTGGAGCGGCCGTTCTCCGTGTCGGTGCTGACGGCGCCCGCGCCCAACGCGAGGGAGCTGCCGGCGAAGGATCCGGAGGTCGCGCAGAAGCTTCGTGAGGTGTTGTCCGCGCGGGCGCTCAAGGTGTTGCAGGTGGCGGCGCATCACGGGCACCGCACGCTCATCCTGGGGGCGTGGGGCTGCGGCGCGTTCCGCAACAACCCGCACGACGCGGCGGAGGCCTTCGCGCGAGGGCTGTCCACGATGGCGGGCGCGTTCAGCCGCGTGGTGTTCGCGGTGTACGAGCGCGGCGGGAAGGGGCCGAACCTGAGCACCTTCCGCGAGCGCTTCGGCTGAGGGCCTGTCTGGCGTTCATGCGCGCCTGCTAGGCTTGGGCGCATGCGATGGAGCTGGGTGGGGCTCTTGGCCGTGGTGCTCGCGTGCGCGGGCGTGTCGAATCAGACGCCGGTGTCCGTGTCCGAAGCGGCGCGGCTCACGGTGCTGGCGAAGGACGCGGAGGGTCATCCGCTTCCCGGCATCGTGTTCCGGATCCGGCAGGCCTCGGTGGATCCGCCCGAGGTCTTCAGGGGCACGACGGATGCCCGGGGCGAGGCCACGTTGACGGTGCCGCCCGGCTGGTACGTCTTCACCGCCGAGGCCCCGGGCTACCAGACGTTCGTGGACCCGGACGTGCGGCTCGGGCGTGAACACCCGGCCACTGTGACGATGACGCTCCGGCCCTCCAAGGCCGTCCCCGGGCGCGTGGTGGATGGCGCGGGCCAGCCCATTCAGGCCGTGTCGCTCTCGTGGATCCCGGCGGACACGACGGCGCCCCGGCTGGACCTCGAGGGGAACCCGGACGGAACCTTCCGGTTCGAAGGCATGGGGCCCGGCCCGGGCGTGTTGCTGGCACGTCGCAGCGGCTACAGCGACGCGCGGTGGGTGCACGACGCGCGACCGGTGGAGCTGACGCTCGTCCTGCGCGAGCAGGGCACGCTGCGGGTGACTGGCTTCGCGCCGGATGGACGTCCGGTGGACTGGCCGAACGTGACGCTCCAGGCGCTCGAACCCGTGGTGGAAGAGGGCATCTGGTTTGACGAGCACGTGAAGGACGCCAGGGTGTACCGGGGCCTGGAGGCAGGGCGCTATCGGGTGACGTTCACCCATTCGGTGGGAGATGACGCGACGTGGACCACTTCCACGGAAGTGGGGGTCGTGGCGGGGCAGACCCGCGAGCTTGCGCTCCGCTTCGAGGGTGTGACGGAACGCGCGCCGCTGCGGGGCCGGGTCGTCGGCGCGGATGGCCAGCCCCTGGCGGATGTTGGGCTGAGCGCCTGGGTGGGTGATGCGAGGAAGGATGCCTTCGCGAGCGAGAGTTCCACCCGGACCGACGCGGAAGGGCGCTTCACGTTGGAACATCTGTCGCGGGGACCGGTCCGCGTGGAGGTCTCCCGTGGCACCGCGAAGGTCGCGTTCGAGCCGGATGCGAAGGACGTGACGCTGGAGCGGCGTCCCAGTCCCTTCGTGGAGGGACGCGTGATGGGCCCGGACGGAAAGGCCCTGACCCGTTTCAAGGTGAACTCGGATACCTACGAGGATCCGGAAGGGCGCTATCGCTGCTTCTTTGAAGGATTCGGGCCCGCGAGCCTCTTCTTCGCGGCGGAGGGGCTCGCGAACACGCGCACGCGGGTGGAGCTCCGGGAGGAGCGGACCGTCCTGCCAGACGTGACCCTGAAGGCAGGCCGCACCGTGCGCGTCCGGCTCGTGCGGGAGAACGGGCAGCCCGCCACGTCAAAGGGAAGAATCGAACTGCGGCCGTTGCCCGGGCGCGAGTCGACGTTCGCCTGGTCCCAGCCGATCCTGGGCGTGGATCCGGATGGCCGCTACGTGCTGGAGCACGTGCCGCGCGAGCCGTTCATCCTCGATGCGGAGACGAAAGAAGAAGGAACGGCCTCACAGCCTTTGAGCGCGGACGTGGAAGAGGTGACGGTGCCGCTCGGTCCGGAGGCCACGCTGGCTGGCACGATGGTGGACGAAGCCGGGCGCCCCTTGCAGGGCTTCAGCCTGTTGGTCGGGTGCCAAGTCTATCCCGACCGGTTGCCCGTCACCGACGCGGAGGGACGGTTCAGGCTGCCGGTCGTCCCGGAGCGCGGGTGTGTCTTGCGCGTCTATCCACCCAATGGACCCGCCGGTTGGCCCATGCCCCCATTGCGAGTCTTCTGGCCCCTGCGGTTCAACAGTGGCCGTCCAGGAGGGACGGTCCAGGTGGAGCTGCGGCCGTACACGGGGCCTGCTTCCGTGCAGGTCTCGTTTCCGGATGCGGGCGAGTGGGATAGGGTCATCCTCGTGCCGGGGGACGTGCCGATGCCGTCGACGGCGGACGCCATGGACGCGCTGATCGTTTCCGCCGCCGAACCGGATATGGCCCCCGCCGAGCAACGCCCGGAGCGAGAGGAAGAGAACGAGTTCTATCGCTCCAGACGTGAGCCCCGGTTCAGCCACCTGCCGCTGGGGCGCTACACGGTGTTCGTGCTCGGAAACCTGGATGGGGTCGTCGCGCTCCGCTACTCCGTGAACCTCACGGAGCCGGGCGTCCACAGGTTCGAGACGAAGCGCGCCGTGGTGGGGGGCGTGCGTTTCGTTCCCTGACGGGGCCATTCCTCACGATGTCCTGCTACGCTGCGGGGCATGCGATGGAGCTGGGTGGGGCTCTTGGCCGTGGTGCTCGCGTGCGCGGAGGCGCCGCAGCCGGTGTTGAAGCGATGGCCGCTCGACGAGGTGGCGGTGCGCGTCCGCGTCGTGGATGCGGCGAATCAGCCGGTTCTGGGTGTGTCCCTGGTGGCGCGCCGCGCGGATCGCGGGTCGACCGTTGCCAGAGGGGGCACCACGGATGCGAACGGCACGGCCCTCCTTCGGGTGATGCCGGGCTGGTATGTCCTGCAGGCGGAGGCGCCCGGCTTCGTCAGTGTGATCCGCACGGATGCGCGGGTCCCTTTCGGTGAAGAGGTTCACTGGGACATGACGCTGGTGCGCGCGGCGCCGTTCGCGGGCCGCGTGGTGGATCTGGAAGGGCGGCCCGTCACGGGGGCACGGCTTGAGCTCGGCCTCTCCGACGAGGCGGCCGTGCCCGTCCCGCCAACCGAGAGCGACGCGGAGGGGCGCTTCCACTTCGACAGCGTGCCCGCTGGGCCCGTCAAGCTGCGCGCGGAGAAGGACGGCTGGAGTCCGACGCGGCTGGAGCTCGCGGCGCCCGCACCGGAGGTGACGGTGGTGATGGGGGGGCTCGGCAAGATGCGGGTCCAGGTGCTGGATCCCCAGCGGCGTCGAATGCCCGAGCCGTCCGTGTCGATCTCGCTCGCGGAGGAAGGCGAACCTCCGCTCACGAAGCGCTGGACGCATGTCCCCGAGGCCATCTTGTTCCTGGCCATTCCCGCGGGTCGCTACCACGTCGCGGGCCGATACGAGCCCTCGGAGGGCTGCGCGTGGCAGCGTGTCATCGAGGTCCAGGTGCTTCCGGGGCAGCAGGCGGAAGCGACGGTGAGCTTCGAAGGGGTGGAGGGCGTCGGGCCGTGGCGCGCGCGGGCGATGGACGACAAGGGAAGAGCGCTCGGAGGTGGAACGGTAACGGCCTGGATGGGGGAGAGCGGCGAGGACGCCTTGGGGCTGCGCGGAAGCTGCAAAGCCCGGGTGGAGCAGGATGGATCCTTCACGCTTTCACGTGTGCTCGGGCCTCCGTTCCAGGTGGTCTGGAACTCCGACGAACCGTCGCCGACGCGGATGCTGAAGGGCCCGTTCGGGGCGGGGACGGGTGAGGCGCTGGTATTTCCCCCCGAGGTCGGAGCTCTGAAGGGTCGTGTCGTGCGCCCGGATGGATGGCCCGTGGGTTACTTCGAGGTCAGCGGCGTCCCCGTGAACAATCCGCGGGGCGAGTACGTGCAGTCCGTGTGGATGACCCAGACCCATCAGTGGGTCATCGACGTGCTGGGATTCGCTCCCGCACTCGTGCGCGCGCAAGGGCGGGTTGGGGAGGTGCTCCACGTCTCGGACGTTGTGCTTGACGAGGGCCGCACCGTGCAGGGCCGCGTCTTCGCGAGGGACGGACGCACCGGCGTGCCCGACCAGGAGGTCCAGCTCGTGGAGGCGTTCGAGCTGGGCAGCCCCCGGCCGAATCGCCCGCGGACGGTGATGACCGACGCGGAGGGGCGTTTCCGCTTCGAGCATGTGGCGGGCCGGCGCCAGTACCTGCGCGTGGATGCGAAGGAACACGGGACCGTGCTCCAGGCGCTCGAACCCGATGCGTCGGCGGTGCGGTTGCGGCTGGTGCCCCACGCGCGGTTGCATGGCTCCGTGACGGATGGTGCGCGGGTTCCGCTGGCGGGAGTGGACCTCAAGATCCGCTGCGAAGGTGGATTCAAGGCGAGCACTGAAACGGATGGGGCGGGCCGCTACGCCGTGAACATCCCGGGAGACCGCGAGTGCTTCCTGCATCCTGTCGTGAGCCCCCTGAACGTCCGGGATTCATTCCTTCCTCCTCCGGTGTCCTTCGCTCCGACGCGGCTCCGGCTGACGCCCGGCTCGCGCCATGAGCTGGACCCTGCGCCTCGCCAAGGCGCTGCCTCACTGAAGGTGAGCGTCGAGGCGTCTCGCGAGTTCGTCACCGCGTTCGTGCTGCCAGGAGACATCCCCTGGCCCCGCTCGCCCGAAGCCCTGGATGCGCTCATCCGTGCCGGTTCCGGTTCGGATGGCAATGATGACGGCATCACTCCCTTGTTCATGATGGGGGCGGTCTTCCACTTCAGCCATCTTCCCCTGGGGCACTACACGCTCTTCATCCGGGACGAGATGGATGGAGCGGACGCGATCCTGCGCGTGCCCGTGGAGCTGACCCGGGCCGGCGTGCACGTCATCCGGTCCAAGCGGCCCGGTCTTGGGGAGGGAAGGCCATACACGCGCTGACGTGAGCCCATCGCGTATGCTTCACGCATGCGATGGAGTTGGGTGGGGCTCGTTGCCGTGGTGCTCGCTTGCGCGGAGGCTCCGCGCACGGTGCGCAAGAAGACCCGATGGCCCGTGGACGAGGTGGCGTTCACCGTCCGGACCGTGGATCCGGCGGGACAGCCCGTGCCCGGCGTTGCGCTGATGGCTCGCCGTGCGGACGAGGGGAGTCTGATCACCCGGTCCGGTACTTCCGACGCGACCGGGACGGTGCGGCTTCGGGTGATGCCGGGCTGGTATGTCCTCCAGGCGGAGGCGCCTGGTTTCGTGCGCACGCTCCACACGGACGCGCGGATTGCTTCGGGTGCGGAGGTCCGACTCGATTTGACGCTGAAACGTGCGGCGCCGTTCGCGGGCCGCGTGGTGGATCTGGAAGGACGGCCTGTCGCGGGAGCGCAAGTCCGGATCACTCCCACCGGGGAGGAGGAATCCGCGCTGCATGGCGAAAGCGATGGGGACGGCCGCTTTCGCTTCGACAACGTGCCCGCGGGAACCGTGAAGCTCCTCGCGGAGAAGGATGAATGGAGCCCCACGCGGCTGGAACTCGCAACGCCACAGCCGGCGCTGACGGTGGTGATGGGCGGACTCAGCTCGCTGCGGGTCCAGGTGCGCAGGCCTGACGGCAAGCTGTCGTCCGCCGCTTCCGCCTGGATCTCCGCCGAGGATAAAGAGCGCTCCTACGAGCTGTTCCCGGAGGAGAGCGCTGACGCGATGATCTTCCAGAACCTTCGCGCCGGGCGCTACCGCGTCTCTGGCAGGTACGCTCCCGGGTCCGGCGACTGTGTGTGGACTCGCGCCATCGAGGTCCAGGTCCTTCCGGGCCAGCGCGTGGAAGCGACGGTGAGCTTCGAAGGAATCCAGGATGTTGGACCCTGGCGAGGCGTGGCCGTGGACGCCGAAGGCAAGGCGCTTGCCTCGGGGCAGGTGACGGCCTGGCTGGGGCAGGGATCGCTGAATGGCGCGGGCATGAATGGCCGGTGCGAAGTCCGCGTGGAGCCGGATGGCTCCTTCGCCCTTCCGCACGTGTTCCAGGCCCCGGCCAGCCTGGAGTGGGCCACCCACCGCTCCATGCGCTGGTGGGTCAGCGAGCCGCTTCCAAGGGGAACGGGAGAACGGGTGACGTTCCGTCCCGGCATCGGATTGCTGAAGGGACGCATCCTGCGGCCGGATGGGCGGCCCCAGGAGCACTTCAAGGTCCACGAATATTCCGAAGAGGATCCGCGTGGCGAATACGCCCTGAACGTCCCGTCGTCCCACACGTACCAGTGGGTCATCCACGCGGAGGGCTTCGCACCCGCGCTCGTGCGGGCGGAGGGACGTGAGCACGAAATCCTCACCGTCCCGGATGTCGTCCTCGACGTGGGCCGCACCGTGCACGGGCGCGTCGTCTCTGAGGATGGCAAGACGGGTGTGCCCGGGCAGGAGGTCGCGCTCGTGGAGGTCTTCGACCTGGAGACGAAGTGGAGGCGTCGGCCTCACACGGTGACGACCGACGCGGACGGGCACTTCCGGTTCGACCATGTGGCCGGCCGCCACCTGTTCCTGCGCGTGGACGCGAAGGCGCAAGGGACCGTCCTTCATGGGCTCGAACCCGATGAGGTGTCGGTGCAGTTGCGGCTCGTGCCGGGCGCGGAGCTCGAGGGCGCCGTGACGGATGGGGCGCGGGTTCCTCTGGCCGGGGTGAGCCTGGAGGTTCGTTGCGAAGGTGGATTCAAGGCGAACGCCAGAACCGACGCCGTGGGCCATTACGCGATGAGCGTTCCGGCGAATCGCCCGTGCTTCCTGCACGCCGAAGCAAGTCCCTTGAACGTCTTACCAAGGGCCCGACCGCCGCGGGTGTCCTTCTCTCCGCGGCTGATCAACCTGGCTCCGGCTTCGCATCACCGGTGGGACTTCGAGCCAAGGCAGGGCCCCGCTGACCTGCAAGTGAGCGTCAAGGCGTCCCGCGAGTTCGTCACGGCGTTCGTCCTGCCGGGAGACCTCCCCTGGCCAGACTCACCCGGAGCCCTGGATGAGCTCATCCGGGCCGGCTTCGCACCGGAGCCCTGGGTGATGTCCAGGGTGTCGGAGGATGGGGACTCCCTCTTCGTCCCCAGCTTCATGTCAGGAGCGCGCTTCGACTTCAGGCGATTGCCCCTCGGGCACTACACGCTCTTCATCCGGGAGGAGGAGAGCGGGCTCGACGAACTCCTGCGCATCCCCGTGGACCTGTCCCGGGACGGCGTGCATGCCGTCGACTCGGAGCGGCCCGCTCAGAAGGGCGGAAGGCTGTACACGCGCTGACGTGAGCCCAGGTGGAGGCACGTGGCTCGTGCCCTGAAGCCCGCCTACGCCCCGTCCACCGGCAGGGTCACCACGAACGCGGCGCCGCCGCCGGGCGCGTCCTCCACCCAGACGCGGCCGCCGTGCGCTTCAAGAATCTGCTGCACGATGTAGAGCCCCAGCCCCAGGCCCCCCGTGCGCGCGGAGCCCTGCACCTGGGCGAAGCGCTGGAAGATGCGCTCGCGCTCGGCGGCCGGGACTCCCGGGCCGCCGTCTCGCACGGTCAGCCGCAGGTGCCCGTCCTGACGGCGCAGCGCCACCTGCACCGGCGTGCCCTGGCCATACCTCAGCGCATTGGAGAGGAGGTTGCTCACCACCTGCTCCATCCGCAGCCTGTCGAACCGGCACGGCGCCGGCCCCTCCACGCGCGCGTCCAGCTCCACCCCGGCCTGCTTCGCCTCGTCACCGACGCGCGCCACCAGGTCCTGCACCAGCGGCGCCAGGTCTCCTCGCGCCAGCTCGAAGTCCAGCTTGCCCGTGCGGATGCGGCTCACGTCCAGCAGGTTGTCCAAGAGCGCCGCCAGCCGCTTGAGCTGCCGGTCCGCCGCGTCCAGCCGCACCGTGACCTTCTCGGAGCCCACGGGCTCGTGGCCCTTCGACTCGGACATGCGCCGCAGCAGGTCCACCTGCAGGCGCAGCGACGTGAGCGGCGTGCGCAGCTCGTGGCTCGCCACCGACAGGAAGTCGTCGCGCGTGCGCACCGCCTCCTGCAACGCGTGCTCCGTCTCCTTCAACGCGGTGATGTCCAGGATGGCCCCGCGCACCACCATCACCTTGCCGTTCGCGTCGCGGATGACCCGCGACCGGCTGTTCAGCCAGTGCCAGGTGTCGTCCGGCCAGTGCGTGCGGAAGGTGGAGGAGTACGACAGCACGTCGTTGTGGAAGATGGCCGCCACCTGCGCCTCCACCTCCGGCCGGTCCTCCGGATGCAGCGACGCGAGGAACCGCTCGTGCGTCCACTCCTCCAGGGGCTGCGGGTAGCCGTAGAGCCGGTCATGCCCCTCCGAGCGGAACACCTGCCCGGTGACGAGGTTCGTCTCCCAGACCGCCATCTGCGCGGACTCCAGCGCCACCTGGAACCGCTCGCCCAACTGGCGGAAGCGCTCCTCGGTGCGGGCGACCTCGGTCTCCGCGCGCTGACGGCGGGTGATGTCCGTGGCCAGCACCCACATCTCGCCGCCCACCGGGCGCACGGACAGCTCCAGCCAGACGCCCGACGGCAGCTCCGACAGGAAGCGCGAGGGCTCGCGCGTGGTGAGCGCGTCCAGCAGCCGCTCGTGCAACGTCGTGCCGGCCAGCATCGGCTGGGCCGCCCACGGCGTCAGGCCCTGGCAGGTGCCATACGGCAGGCCCAGCAGCGATGCGGCGCGGTGGTTGAGCTCATGGATGGTCCCCTGCGCGTCGAGCGCCAGGAACGCCTCGGCCATCATCTCCCGCAGGACCTGCAGGCGGGTCTGCGCGGACATGCTGGCCTCGTCGGCCGGGACCGGGGGCTGGGTCGCGTCTGGCTGTGTGCGCGCGGCCGCCGGGCGCGGTGAGGACGCATCGTCCTGGGACGCTTGGCGAACAGGTTCGAACGGACCACCGGGCAGGGGACTCATCGGGGTTGCACGCTCCCGCACGGCCCCCGCGCCCGTCAAGCCAGCGCAGGGGACGTCCAGGCCGTCTGTCAGCCCAGCGGATCCGTGAGGGGTTCAGGCATGACCCACAGCTCCGTGGGCCGGGTGTAGGCCTGCTCGAACGCGAAGAGGATTCCGTTCCACCGGTCCCAGAAGTCCGCCCAACTGTACTCGCAAGGAGGGGAGGTGAGCGGGTTTCCGTCGCGGTCCGGCTGGGCATACGCATAGTCCGCGTAGGTCCAGCGCACGGTGCCGAAGTCCGTCATCAGGAAGGGCGTCAGTATCTGGAGCACGGCCGCGCGGGACACCTCGTCGGTGGGCGAGCTCGCGGGCGTGAAGACGGACTGGGCCTGGTCGTGCTGTTCGCGCCACGCGACGAAGTTGGTGCCCATGGCGACGAGCGCGTCACGGCGCGCGGGCGTGGGCGCGAGCCGGGCGTCCTCGTAGAGCGCGAACGCGGCGATGAGCAGGCTCTTCCACTGCATGCCGGGGAAGAGCAGGTCCATGCGGGTGGGGCGCGGCGAGTCCTCCGCGTGCGCGACGGCGTACGCATACGCCTGCTGTGCCTGCGCGTTGCTGGCGCCCGCCAGGGTGAACTCGGTGAGCACGCGCGCGGGGGTGATGGGCCCGGTGGCCGCGGCGCGCCAGTCCAGGTACAGCCGCGCCGAACCGCCGATGTCGTTGAAGATGGCGAGGTTGCCTTCGTGGAGCGTGCGCTCCAGCGTGATGACGATGGCCTCCACCTTGTCGAGTGGAGCCGTGCCCGGAGCGCTCCAGTACAGCGCGCCCATGCGCGACGCGGTGGCCAGCAGGGTGCGCGTGTCCCCGAGCGCCGAGACGTTGAGCGCGCTCGTCATCACGCTGAGGGCCGTGGCCGCGTCCACCGTCAGGCCCTGCGCGATGAGCTGGAGGGACAGGTCCTGCAGCCGCAGGCGCAGCACGCCGCTCAGCCCCAGCCGGTCCAACGCGTTCGTCAGCGACAGGGAGGGCTGGAGCCGCGCGCTGTCGATGAAGTGCCGCGCGAGCGCCGCGCCGTACATGCCCTTGCCGCCGGCCTGCGACGCGTGCGGCGCGAAGGTGAACCAGTTGGGGCGCGCGCTGCTGGTGCCGCCGGGTTGCAGCGTGGGGTCGATGATGCCGCCCAGCTCATACGCGATGCCGATGTAGCCCAGCGTGATGGTGCGGTTGTCCTCCAGCGGCGTGGGCGCGGACTGCGCCTGCGCGGAGGTGAAGGCCAGGACGAGGAGCGTGCCGAGGAGCGCGGCCGTGGAGCGGCGCGCGCGGGTGCGAGAGGGAGTCGCCAAGGTGGGGTCCAAGGGTTGGGGGGCTGCTCGATCAAGCTAGGCAGCGGGGGCGGTGGTCCAACCCCCGTCCCCCACGGGCGGCCTCCGGAGGTGTTGACTGGAGGACGCCTGGCTTCACGCTCCCTTCGGGGCGGCGAAGTACGACACGAACGGCGCCACGTCCCGGTAGCCCATGCGGCGGTAGACGGGCGCGCCGGCCTCCGTGGCGTGCAGCACCGTGCGCTCCAGCCCCCACGCCTGCCTGGCCTCCTCCAGCGCGCGCCGCATCACCGTCTCCGCGGCGCTCTTGCGGCGGTGCTCCGCGAGCGTCGCGACGAGCGCGATGTAGACGATGCCGTCCACGCGCAGCGCCACCGTGCTCGTCGACGGCTCGCCGTCGTGGCAGCCGACGAAGGCCCGGGCCTCGGGACCGAAGATGCCGGGGGCGGCCAGGGCTTCACGGCCCAGCGCCTGGGGCGTGTCGTAGCTCGCGGCGTTCACGTCCGCGACGGCGTTGTAGCCCCAGGTGTCGCGCACCGGCCGCAGGTCGAGCGGAGGCAGCGGCCGCACCGGCTCCAGCAGCCGGTCCGCCACCATGCCCGTCGTGGCCATCCCCGGCTTGAGCCCCCGCGAGGCGAGCAGCGCGTCCGCCCGCTCCCGCAGCTCCGGCGTCAGCCACCGCGGCGTCAGCGTGAAGGCCCACCCGTGCGGCCCCTGCGCGAAATAGCTCGCGGCCGAGTCCACCGCGCGCAGCAGCTCCGCCTCCGTCTCCGCCGGCCGGTGGAGGAACGCCATGTTCATCAGCGACCACGTCACGTGACCCGCGGTGATGAACACGTCCGCGCGCTCCACGACCTCTCCGTGGGGCAGGCCCAGCGTCATGAGCCTCCAGGCTCCACGGAACTGCGCATGCGATTCGTCGATCTCGGCTCGCGACATGAGGGGGGTCTCCAGCAGGGTCCAGGAAGTCGGATTCTCCGCATTCACGGCGGCCCACGTCTACGTGCGTGAGGGGAGGGGCCCTGCTAAAGCGGGTGCGCAACCCGGTGCGAGGAGTGGGTCGCGATGACTCCAATGGAAGGGCAGTCCTGGCAGACGACCTGCCGGGTCTGTGGCAGGCAGACCTGTCCGAAGCCGGAGGCGGTGGCCTCCTGGATGCGCACGATGCTGGACCGCGTGCACGGCGCGCAGATGCGCGGCGCGGGGCGAAGGGGGCTGCGCGAGGCCCTGGCCATGGAGGGCGTGCTGATCACCACGCACCTGGAGGTGTGGTCGCGGGCGCTGGAGGGCGTGTGCCCGGACTGCATCGCACAGGTGGCGCCGGAGACGGACGCGAAGCTCCAGGACCCCGAAGCGATGCACGAAGCGGCGCTCGCGCGCTGGCGCACCTCCGCGCCGGAGCTGGTCAGCGACGCGGTGGAGTCCGCGGTGGAGGACACGCTCCAGGCCGCGCGCGAGGCCGCGACCCGGAACAAGCCGACGCCCTGAGCAGCCCCGGAGCTCCTGCTCCTCAAGCCTCCTGGGGCGCGCGGAACAGGGGCGCGCCCAGCGCCGCGCCGTTGACGCCGCCGTCGACGAACAGGTCCTGCCCGCTCACGTAGGACGCGTCGTCCGACGCGAGGAAGAGCACCGTCCGCGCGATCTCCTCCGGCCTGCCCATGCGCCCCATGGGGATGGTGGCGGACATGCCGCGCTCCATCCTCGCGAAGGCCTCCGGCGTGGGCGCGTTCTTCTCCCAGATGGGTGTGTTCGTCGCGCCGGGAGACACGACGTTCACGCGGATGCCCCGAGGCGCGAGCTCCGCCGCCAGCACGCTCGCCATCGCCTTGAGCGCGCCCTTGCTCGCGGCATACGCGGCGTACCCCGGCATCCCCAGCTCACTGTGCACCGAGCTGGTGAGGATGACCGACGCGCCGGGCTTCAGGTGCGCCGCCGCGGCCTGCACCGTGAAGAAAGCGCCGGTGACGTTGGTCTGGAGCACGGACGCGAACGTGTCCTGCGTCGTCTTGCCCACGGGCGTCTGCGCCACGATGCCCGCGTTGGCGAACACGATGTCCAGCCCGCCAAAGCGCTCCACCGTCGCCGCCACCGCGCGCTCCAGTGCCGCCGGATCCGTGGCGTCCGCCTGCACCGCCAGCACGTTCGCGCCCAGCTCCTTCACCGCCGCGTCCAGCGTCTCCCGGTTGCGCCCGGTGATGGCCACCCGCGCCCCCTCCGCCACGAACAGCCGCGCCGTCGCCAGCCCGATGCCACTGTTGCCGCCCGTGATCAGCGCCGTCTTTCCCTTGAGCCGCATCCGACTGCCTCCGGTCTGAATGGTTTCATGATGAAACCAATTGCCGGATGAATAAAGGGCCCGGTTTCGTTATGCAACCCGTTGTGGCTGGGCCCTCTGGAAGGAGGCGGTGGTGAAGCGGACGAGCATGGAAGGTGCGGTGTGCCCGGTGGCCCGGTCGCTGGACGTCATCGGGGACTGGTGGTCGCTGCTCATCGTGCGCGACGCGCAGTACGGCTTGCGCCGCTTCGGTGAGTTCCAGAAGAGCCTGGGCGTGGCGAAGAACATCCTGGCCCAGCGCCTGAAGCACCTGGTGGACCACGGCATCCTCGAAACGCAGCCGGCCTCGGACGGCAGCGCCTGGCAGGAGTACGTGCTGACGGAGAAGGGGCGCAGCCTCTTTCCCATCCTGGTCGCGCTGGGCCAGTGGGGGCAGGCGCACTGCTTCGAGGCGGGAGAGCCCCGGACACGAGTGCTCGACAAGGCACACGGGCAGCCGGTGAAGCCGCTGGAGGTGCGCGCCGCGGATGGCCGGGTGCTGACGGTCCAGGACGTGCGCCTGGAGCGGCCGGCAACACAAGGCTAGCGCCACCCGGAGCCGGGCTGGTTAGGGTGTGCCCATGACGCGCCCTGCATCGGATTCGTGGTCACTGCCCTGGATGGGGCTGGGGCTGAGCAGCAACCTGAGCGCCTCGGACGTGCCGCATCCGTACCGGCTGCTCGACGCCTCGCCCGGTCTCTTCGACTTCGTGGAGTACAGCGCGCCCATCGCGCTGGAGGAGGCGAGGGCCCAGGCCACGCTCTTCCCGGAGATGTGGCGCCGCCGCTCGGAGGTGCCGGTCCTCTTCCATCCGGTGCACCTGAACCTGTGGGGGCCGGAGCTGGAGCCCGCGTCGGCGCTCGCGGAGCTGGACGCGCACGCGCGCGCGGTGGGCAGCCCGTGGGTGGGCAACGACGTGGGCTGGTGGCACGCGGGCGGCCAGCCCTTCCCGGGCTACCTCTACGTCACGCCGCCGTTCAACGAAGCGGGCGTGCGGGACAGCGCGGCGCACGCGCTCCACATCCAGGCGGGCTTGAGCGTCCCGCTGGTGATTGAGAACCCCGCCGTGCTCGCCACGCGCGGCGGCCTGCACGCGCTGGACTTCATGGCGAAGCTGCACGCGCGCACGGGCCTGCCGCTGCTCCTGGACCTGGGCCACCTCTTCAGCCACCAGCTCTCCGCGGGCCTGCCCCTGCGCGCGGGCCTGGACGGCTTTCCGTTGGAGCAGGTCGTGGAGCTCCACATCGCGGGCGGCGTGGTGACGCGCAGGGGAGGGCGGTCCTTCTACGTGGATGACCACACGCAGCCCGTGCGCGAGGAGCTGTTCGAGCTGCTGGCGGAGGTGCTCCCGCGCTGCTCGCGCCTGCGCGCCGTCACCTTCGAGGGCGACGGCCATCCGCCGGAGGTGGCGCTCGCGTCGCTGCGGAGGCTGCGCGCGCTCGTCCCGAAGGAGCCCCGCCCCCCCATGTCCCTCCCTGTGTCGCGCGAGCCCGTGCCCGCGCTCACCGGGGACAGCCGCCCATGGGCGCTGTTCGACGCGGGCCACGGCGTCACCCCGGCCACGGAGGACGAGGACCCCGAGGGCACGCGCGCGGACCGGGACTTCCGCCTGGCGGTGGTGGCGGAGCAGTTGGACAAGGACTGGCCCCTCACGCGCCTGTTGCTCGCGGCGACGCCGGAGGGGCTGGAGTCCTTCACCCGCTCGCGCGAGTACCGGGGCCTCTTCGACGGGCTGGGCAGGTCCCTGTCCCACGCCTTCGCGTCCTGGGCGCGCAAGCGCGTGATGGCCGCGCCGTCGGAGGGCGTGGCCGCCGCGCTGTCCCTGGAGATGATGCTGCCGCACGCCTTCCTCCAGACGCCCGTGGCGCCGGCCCCGGGCCAGGTGGCGCTGGCCGAGGACGTCCGCCTGGGCTCCTTCCCCGCCGACCTGACGGAGCTGGTGTTCGCCGCACGGGCGTTGCGGCGGCACCTCACCGGCCGTGCGTGGGCCTGTGGGGCCCTGGAGGTCTCCGGCCTGGAGGCCCTGGCGCAGGTGGCGGCCCGGCCGGGCCCGGGCCCATGGCGCTTCGCCATCCGCCGCAAGGGGACGGGCTTCGAGGTCCTGACGCTGCCTCCGGAGGTGGCCGCGGGGCTCCAGGGGCTCGCGGACGGGCCGGGTCCGGTGGAGGCCCTGCCTGCATGGCTGGTCGCTGAAGGGCAAGCACGCGGGCTCTTGCGGCGGGCATAAGCAGCGCCACATGTCGGCCGGTCAACGGATCCTTGCGCCCACCTGTCTGGTGGGGTACTGCCCGCCGCATGTCGTCACCCCTCGTCGTTGGCATCGCGGGCGGCACCGCGTCCGGCAAGACCACGGTGGCCCGCAAGGTGCGTGAGGCTCTCGCCGACTGCCGGGTCGCCTTCATTGATCAGGATTCGTACTACCGGGACCTGAAGGACATGTCCCTCGAAGAGCGGCGGGAGGTGAACTTCGACCACCCCGACGCGTTCGACACGGAGCTGCTGGTCAGTCACCTGCGCGCGCTCAGGCAGGGCCAGGCCATCCAGAAGCCCGTCTACGACTTCGTCACTTCAGGCCGTCAGCCGCACACGCAGCGCGTGGACCCCGGGGACATCGTCCTCATCGAGGGCATCCTCGTGCTGCACATGAAGGAGGTGCGCGACGAGATGGACGTGAAGATCTACGTCGACGCGGATGACGACCTGCGCATCCTTCGCCGCCTCACCCGCGACATCAAGGACCGCGGCCGCGACTTCGACCACGTGGTGGGCCAGTACCTGCGCCACGTGCGCCCCATGCACATGGGCTTCGTGGAGCCGTCCAAGCACCACGCGGACATCATCATCCCGCACGGCGGCAACAACGACATCGCCATCGGGATGCTCGTGGGCGCGCTCCGGGCGCGGCTCGCCACGCAGCACCAGTCGCAGCGCTAGCTAGCCGCGCAGCCAGCGCAGGAAGTCCTGCACCGGCCCCTTCAGCCGGTGCGCGTCCGCCAGCAGGGTGCCGTGGTCCCCCGGCCCCTGCAGCTCCACGAATCGCGCCTGCACCCCCGCCGCCGTCAACTGGTGGTAGGTGTCCCGCACGCGGCCCGCGGGCGCCAGCGCGTCCGTCGCGCCCGCGAGCAGCAGCACCCGCGCGCGGATCTTCGGGAACGTCTCCGTCAGGTCGCAGCCCGCGTACGCGGAGCAGAGCAGCGACCACGCGACCGGATCGAACGTGTCCGCGAACGACGCGGCCTCCGCCTCCAGCGCCGCCTGCGCCGCCGCGCTGTCCGGATACGCGCTGCCCAGGTGGTCGCGGCCGTAGAGCAGCTTGAGGTAGTCCATGCGCAGCCGCGCCAGCGTCCGGTTCGGCGCGCGCTCGCGCAGGGGCGGGGTGTCCTCGTTGTCGGGCGCCATGCGCAGCACCTGCGACGTGAGGCCCATCTTCTCGCGCAGCCCCTCCGGCAGCGCCCGCGCCGCGCCCAGCACCACCACGCCGTCCGCCAGCTCCGGGAACAGCGCCGCCAGCCGCAGCGCCACCAGCCCGCCCAGGCCAATGCCCACCAGGGCCTTCACGCGCGTGAGCCCCAGGGCCTTGAGCAGCGCGGACACGCCGCGCGCCATGTCCAGCACGGTGAGCGGCGGCAGCCCCGCGCCCCACGGCGCGCCGGTGTGCGGATCCGGCGTCAGCGGCGACGTGGAGCCGAACGGGCTGCCCAGCAGGTTGGGCACGATGACCGGCGTCACGTCCGGATCCAGCGCCTTGCCGGGACCGATGAGCTCCCGACCCCAGCCCGAGGGTTGGTACGCACCGTTCACTTCCGTGCTCAACGCCTGGTGGGAATGGGACAGGTCGTGCAGCACCACCACCGCTTTGCCATCCGACGGTTTCCCATAGGCCTGCCAGGCAATCTGGGGGCTTCCCAGCAGGTCCCCTTCCTCCAGCGGAAGGGGCACGGTGAACAGTTGGATTCCCTCGGCCTGGGGCACGATGATGGGGCTCATATCATTGCCTGCCCGTACGCACAGGAGCCTGTCGCTTGAAGCGCTACTTCGGAATCATCATTGTCATCGCCCTGGTGATCGTCGCCGCGGTGGCGAGTCACCGCACCGCCTCCGCGCGGGCCACCGAGGCGGAGCGGGACGCGGACTTCCGCCGCATCCAGTCCGTCTACCTGGAGCGCGTGGGCTGGATGCGCTCCAACCCGGATGAGGCGTCCTACAAGGACGAGCTGAAGTCCTTCTTCAAGGGCTACTTCGACGACCTCGACGCGCACCTGGACCGCTTTGGGGGGAACAAGAAGTTCGACAGCTACCTGGCGGAGCTGGAGCAGCGCTCGGAGTCGGGCGGCGACAAGAAGGACAACCGCGCGGGGGATCGCAAGGCCTTCTACGAGTACGCGCGCAAGCAGTTCGACTCCCTGCGCGAGGGCCGCTACCGCCCGGTGATGTCCGCCACGGACAAGGGCATGCGCCTGGACGTGGTGTCCAACGACGTGGTGATGGTGATGGGCAAGCCGCAGATCCGCCTGCAACTGGTGCTCTGGGGCGCGCAGCGCGTGGAGAAGGACGAGGGCAAGGTGAAGAAGATGGTCACCAGCGCCGCGTTCGACACGGTGTGGAAGCTCACCGACGCGAAGGGCAAGCTGCTGGGCGAGATGCGCGGCGCCGACCCGTCGATGAAGATCGACTACCCCGAGCGCCTCATCGCCGGCTTCCCTCCGCAGATGTTGCTGGGCCACTACGACCTGGACCTGCTGCCCGCGGAGGTGGCGAAGGTGGAGATGACCGTCAACGTCGCCTCGCACGCGGCGTCCGGAGGCAACGCCAACGCCACCTACACGTGGAAGCTGGACGTGCCGTCCGAGTGGAAGCTGGGCGCCAACGAGACGTGGGAGGGCGCCACGCAGGAGGAGCGGCCGGAGGAGGAGATCGACCCGGCCAAGGCCTCCGCCAAGAAGGGCGAGTAGCCCTTCGTTTCAGGTGAAGGGCGAGGAGCGGGCAGACCGCACTTCGTCACTTCACGACGGCGAAGTGCGACCCCAGCCGGTACGCGGACAGCGTGCCGGCGTCGTCCAGGAAGTACAGGTTGAGGCGCACGTCGGCCTGGAGCGCGACGAGCCCCACCCCCGCGCGCACCTCCGCGAGCACCTGACCGCCGCGAGGATCCACCGCGCGCACCACCTCCCCCGCGACGAGCGTCACGTCGCGGGCGGTGCGCGCCGGCAGCGCGGTGATCAGCGGCTCACCGGCCGCCCCCAGCCGCCAGTCCACCTGCCCGGACAGCGCCACGCGGGCGGCGGCCCCGGACGCGCTCGTCACCACCACCGCGCGCGGCAGCGGCGCCAGCGCATAGGGCCCGGGGCCCAGGTGCAGCGCGCGCTCCCAGACCTTGCGCCCGCGCGCGTCCAGGCACACCAGGAACCCGTCCTGGTCGCGCATCCCGGCCAGGAGCACCCGCTGGCCCACCGGCAGCGGCGTGGAGGGCAGGAGGAGGTCCGGCTCGAAGGTCCACTGCGCCTCGCCGGTGTGCGCGTCCGCCAGCAGCAGCGCGTGATGCGAGCCGCGCCCCATGAGCGCCAGGAAGCGCCGGCCCCACGCCACCGGGGAGCCATGGAAGGGCAGGGGCGAGCGCAGCCGGTAGCGCACCTGACCGTCCTCCAAATCCAGGCCGTACAGGTAGCCCGAATCCGTGGACAGGAGCGCCCGGTGCCCCTGCGTGGCCAGCCACCCGCGCTGCGTGCGCGGCGGGGCCAGGCGCCACACCTCGCGGCCCGTGGCCTCCGCGAAGGCCACCGCGGTGCGGTCCTCCGACAGCGTCAGCAGCAGCCCGTCCTGGCGCAGCAGCAGCGGCCCCAGCGGGATGCCGTCATGGTCATGCAGCCACCGCGCGCCCGAGCCCCGGCCGGTGAAGCCGTACACGCGCGTGTCGTCCGCCGCCACCGCGTGGCCATCCGCGGACGCCGCCACGCCCAGCGACGCGGCCCGCCGCCACAGCAGCGCGCCATCCTTGCGCGAGAACGCGCCCGCCAGCCCCGGCGCGCAGTACACCGGCCCGTGCCGGCCCAGGAGCAGCCGCGCCTCCTCCGGCTCCTCCAGCCCGCGCTGCTCCCAGAGCTTCTCGAAGCGCAGGCGCCGCAGCTTCCCGGGCACCTTCAGCGGACGGGACTCGCCGCGCGCCGGAGGGCTCTTGCGCTCGCGCGCCTCGCCTTCCGCCTCGGGCGGCTTGTGGGCGCCTCGCAGGTGGGACAGCCCCTCGCGGCAGCGCTCCGCCAGCTCCACGAGGTACGGGTTGGAGACCTGGATCCGGTGCGCCTCCGCGAACGCCAGGCCCAGCGCCTCCCCCAACTGGAAGAGGGCGGACAGGAGCGCCTTGGGCTCCAGCTCGAACCACGCGCCGGTGGGCCCCAGCTTCGCCCGCTGCCCGGGCAGGTCCAGCGTCAGGCGGGGGCGCACGCCCGCGGGCTCGAACTCGAAGCGGGCCTCGCCCAGCTCCACGGCTCGCGCCAGCTCCACCGCCTGCCGGGACAGCTCCAGCACCGTGAGGAACGGCGGCCCCGGCGCGCGCCACGCCTGCGGCCGTCCGGGCAGCGCCAGCCACACCTCGCCCGCGCCCAGGAGCGGCGCCAGCGCCCCGGAGGTGCCCCGCGACGGCGCCTCACGGGAGGCGGGGGAGATGTCCTTCAGCTCGAAGCCGAACCCCGGGACGGAGACCGGCTCGATCCGCAGCGGGGTGGGGGGGACGGGCGGCTCCTCCGCATGCGGGGCGGCCTTGCCCAGGCCCTGGAGCGCCTCGCCCAGCTTCCGGGCGGCCGTGGCGGACAGGGCCTTGGGCGCGAGCTTCGTCACGTCCTGGAGGAAGCGCTGGCCGCTCTGGCGGGTGGCCTTCGTCAGCTCCTCGGCGTCCACCCGGATGGGCGGGCGCAGCAGGTGGGCGGGCCGGGCGAGGCTGGCCACCGACAGCTCGATGTCCGGCCCGACGCGCCGCAACACGAGCTCCAGGTGCGCCTCCGTCAGCGACACCTGCGCCAGCCTCCGCCGCCCCGCGTGCAGGGCCGCCACCGCCTCCACCAGGGAGGGGACGACCTCCGCCAGGGGCTCCTCCACCGCCCCGGACAGCAGGTTCACGCCGTCCAGTTCCAGCGCGATGGAATCGAGCGGGGAGGCTGACGGTTCGCGCTTCCAATGGTGTCCGATGCGGAGACGGGTCATTGACGTTCGTTGACAACCCAGTTTAGCGGTGGCTAGCATCCGCCGCCCATACGGACCTACATTTTTGTAACCGTTCGGAATTCTTGGGGAATACTCGATGACATTTTACGAGGCCGCGCTCCGTGTGCTGGAGAGCGAAGGTCGCCCCCTGCATTTCCTTGAAATCACGGAGAAGTCCATCCAGCTGAGCCTGCTGTCCCACATCGGTAAGACGCCGGAAGTGACGATGCTGTCGCGACTGGCCGCCATGGCGCGACGGACGCGGGATCGCAAGGTGATTGTCACGGCGAAGGATACCTTCGCGCTGACGGACTGGTCGCTCTCCGAGGACGTCGAGGCACTTGCACAGACGGGCGTGATGGAGCCGCATCCGGAGGAGGAGTTGCCTCCGCTGCGGCCCGTGGAGCGTCACCCGGAGCCCCGCACGGACAACGTCCGCGCGTCGGGCCGTGGCACGGAGCGCAAGCGCCGCCGTGACGAGGGCGACGAGGAGCGGGGTGGACGCCGCAAGCGCTTCCCGCCGCTGCCGGAGGTCGTGTTCGAGATCCTCAGCGAGGCGGACGCCGCGCTGCGCACGGATCAGCTCATCGAGCGCGCCAAGGGCAAGGAGCTGTGCGCGGAGGAGACCACGGTGGAGGCGGTGCTCACCGCCCTGCTGGAGGACAACCAGCGCCGCATCGACGCGGGCCGCCGGCCCCAGTACGCCTTCAACCAGGAGACCGGCGAGGTGTCCCTGGAGCGCGCGGGCGCGCCGAGCGAGGCGCCGCCCCTGGAGCTCCAGGCCGCCTTCGCGCAGGCCCTGGGCATCCCGTTGGAGGGGGGCCGCCCGGTGCTGGGCAAGCCCGCCGCCGCCGGCGAGCCCCTGGTGGACGAGGCCCTCATCACCACCGCGCGCACGGCCCTCAAGGACGCGCGCCGGGCGGTGGCGCGCGGGCTGCGCAAGCGCCTGGGCGACGCGGACGTGGGCACCTTCGAGAAGTCCGTGGTGAAGATGATGCACGGGCTGGGCTTCCGCGAGCTGAAGGTCGCCAAGCGCTCCAAGGAAGGCCCCCTGCTCACCGCGCGCAAGCGCGAGGGCAGCGTGGAGCTGCGCTACGCGGTCCGCATGCTCAAGGGCATGCCGGGCATCGACCGCAAGACGGTGCAGGAGCTGCGGCGCGACCTGGGCCACTACTCGGCGCAGGTGGGCCTGCTGGTGAGCGCGGGCGAGGTGCGCGGCGACGCGCGCTCGGAGGCGCAGGCCTCCGGCTCGCTGGTGATGCTGTGGTGCGGTGACGCCCTGGGGGAGAAGTTCCTGGAGGCGAAGACCGCCGTCACCGTCACCCAGGTGGAGCTGTACGACATCGACGAGCGCTTCTTCGAGGCCGCGAAGCTGGACGCCGAGGAGGCCCAGCGCCGCCGCGAGGAGCGCAAGAGCGAGAAGCAGGCCCGCGAGGAGGGCGGTGGAGAGGTCGAGGTCGCCGCCACCCCCGAGAAGCCGGAGCGCGCGGAGCGTCCCGAGAGGGGCGACCGTCAGGAGCGCTCCGAGCGCCGCCGGGACCGTCAGCGTGAACGGGCCGAGGCCCGCGACGCCGCCCAGTCCGGCGCCGAGGGCGCCGAGGCCAAGGCCTCGCCGGTGGCCCCCGCGCCGCCGGCCGCCGCCGGGTTCACGCCCGCGTCGGAGGAGGACGAGTCCGAGGAGGGCGACGACGAGGGTGAGGACGAGGACCTGGAGGCCGCCAGCGCCTTCGTGGGCGGAGCCAAGGAGGGCGCCGAGGCCGGCACCGCCGAGGGCAGCGCCTCCGAGCGCAAGCGCCGCCGCCGCCGTCGCCGGGGCCGTCGCGGCCGTGGCTCGCGCGGAGCGGAGGGCACGCCCGCGGGTGAGGCCGGCGCTCCCGCCGGTGAGGCCGCGGCCAGCGCGGGTGAGGCCGGCGCCACCACGGTGGCAGCGGTCGCCGCCGGTGAAGGCAACGGCTCCTCGGACGGCATCACGGCCGAGGCCACGGTGGGCATCGGTGAAGGCAACGGCTCCTCGGGCGGCATCATGGCCGAGGCCACGGGGGGCACGGAGTCCTCCGGTGGCCTCGCCGCGCCGTCCCCGGGTGGCAGCGTCACCGGTGAGCCGGTCGCGCTCGCGGGCGAGGCCCTGCCCGTGCCGACGGAGGCCCGCCCCGCGAACGGGGAGGGCGCCGCGGTGGGCAACGCCTGGCAGGCGGGCGAAGCGGTGCAGGCCCCGCCGGAGTCCGACGAGGCCGCGCGTGCCCGGGCCGAAGCCGCCCGCGCCGCGTCCGACGCGGTGACCCCGGTCGCCGCGCAGGCGCTGCCTCCGGAAGAGGCGCCCGCCGAAGCGGCCTCGCAGCCCGCGGAAGTCCGCGAGGCCCGCGAGGTGCACGAGGCGCCGGTGTCCCCTGGGACGGAGGGTTCGTCCGAGGGCAACAAGGAAGGCTGATCCCCCGCACGGAATCAGGTGCGGTGGACGCGGGAGTGTTAGCCTGTGGGGGCCATGAAGCCGGCCCTGCTGCTAACCTCCTGCGTGCTGTTCTTCGGGGCCTGCCGCTCGCAGGCCCCGCGCTATCCGGTGGCGCCGGTGGAGCTCTCCGGGACCACCCTGCGGGACAACGCCCTGCTGGGCTTCGGCCCGGAAGGCGTGCGGGAGCTGTTCGACGACGCGCTGAAGTCCTCCGGCCGCTTCGAGTGGGTGGCCGACGAGTCCCCCAAGAAGTCCCGCCCCTGGCGGCTGTCGCTGGACGTGCCCTTCACCCGCGAGGTGCTGAAGGACGGCAACCCGCACAGCTTCGCGGAGGTGGGCGCCAACCTGTCCCTGGAGCGCTTCGGCGGCAACACGCCCCAGCGCTACGAGGTCGTGGGCCTGGGCGAGGCGGCGGTGGAGGAGGACTCGGCGGAAGGGCGGCGGGCCGCCATGCGCAGCGCGCTGGAGAACGTGCTGCGGCAGGTGACGGAGTCCGCGGTGCTTCAACTCGCCGCGCTGGAGCGCACGGACGAGGCGCTGGTGGCGGACCTCCAGGCGTCCGACTCGCGCATCCGCGAGTTCGCCCTGCGCACGCTGGCCGAGCGCAAGCACCCGGCCGCCGCGCCGCTCCTGATTGAACGCCTCAAGGACACCAGCGACGCGGAGCAGGTGCGCCGCACCATCGGCGCGCTGGCGGAGATGAAGGCGAAGAGCGCGGTGCCGGCGCTCATCGACCTGGCGCGCGGCAAGGACTCGGGCTTCCTGCAGGAGATCGTCTTCGCGGTGGGTGAGATTGGCGGCCCGGAGGCGGAGGCGTACCTGTACACGGTGGCCCAGGGCCACGACACGCCGTCGGTCCAGGCCGCCGCGCAGCAGGCGCTGGACACGCTCTACGCATCACGCAACCACGCAACCGCGGAGGCGCGTGGCCAGGGCCACGCGGACCCCTAGCGCATGATGAAGCAATCACTGTCGATGGTGGGGGGCCTGGCCCTCCTGGCCTCCACGCTCGTCGGGTCCGGCTGCGCGAAGCGCGTCGAGTCGGACACGCGCCCCTCGCCCGAGTCCATCGCCCAGTACTACCCGCTGGCCGTGGGCAACGCCTGGACGTACCGGATTGACGGGCGCGACGACAAACCCGTCACGGTGGAGATCGTCAAGGAGCAGGACGGCTACTTCGTGGACAACCAGGGCGGCCAGCTCACCGTGGACGCCTTCGGCCTGCGCGACCCCAAGCGCTACCTCCTGCGTGGCCCGCTGGAGGCCGGGCGCGGCTGGAACAACGTCGTGTCCGTGTCCTCCACGGAGCGCTACCAGTTGGTGCAGGTGGGCTTCGCCTGCAAGGTGCCCGCGGGCTCGTTCCCCAACTGCGTGAGCGTGGAGGGCCGCAACAAGGTCGACGCGCAGACCACGCTCGTCAACACGATGACCTTCGCCGCGGGCGTGGGCCTGGTCCGCGTGGACGTGGCCACGGAGCACGACGGCAAGCGCGTGCCGCAGACGGAGCTGGAGCTCATCTCCTACAAGGCCGGCGCCGCGAATTCCGAGGCCGCGTCCGCTCCCGCCCCGAACTGAAGCGGCCCGCCTCCCGTGGAGACGACGAACGAGCTGACGCAGGACGCGCGCATCCTGAACTTCCTCGCGGAAGGCGGGGAGGGCTTCATCTCCGGTGAGGCGCTGTCCAACCGGCTGGGCCTGTCGCGCACGGCGGTGTGGAAGCACGTGGAGGCCCTGCGGCTGAAGGGCTACCGCATCGAGGCGGTGCCCGCGAAGGGCTACCGGCTGGTGGGCCGGCCGGACCGGATCTCCGGCCTGGAGGTCCACCCGCTGCTCGCCACGCGCGCGGTGGGCCGCGTGCTGCACCACCACGACACCCTCGGCTCCACCAACGCGGCGGCCTTCCGGCTGGCCCAGGACGGCGCCGCCCACGGCACGGTGGTGGTGGCCGAGCAGCAGACCGCCGGCAAGGGGCGCCGGGGCCGCGCCTGGGTGTCGCCGCCGAACCTCAACCTGTACTTCTCCGCCATCCTGCGCCCGGAGCTGCCCCCGCAGCGCGCGCCGGAGCTGACGCTGGTGGCCGCCGTGGCCCTGGCGGAGACGCTGCGCGACGCGGGCGCGGACGCCGCCATCAAGTGGCCCAACGACGTGCAGATTGGCGGCCGGAAGGTGGCCGGCATCCTCACGGAGCTGTCCGCCGAACCCGAGCGCGTGCACTTCGTCATCGTGGGCGTGGGGGTGAACCTCAACTCCGGGGAGGAGCACTTCCCGGACGAGCTGCGCGCCACGGCCACGTCGCTCTCCCTGGCGCTGGGGCGGCCGGTGGGTCGCGCGGCCTTCACCGCGGCCCTGTGGAACCGGCTGGAGGCCTGGCTGGACACGTACCTGGCCACCGGCTTCGACGCGGTGCGCACCCGCTGGAAGGCGCTCTCCAGCACCCTGGGCGTGCCCGTCCGGGTGCGGACGGACCGGGGGGACTGGGAGGGGTTCGCGGAGGACATCGACGCGACGGGCGCCCTGCTGGTGCGCGTGGCGGACGGCCGCGTGGAGCGCGTGCTGGCGGGGGACGTGGAGCAGTTGCGTCCCCAGCGCTAGAGTGCGCGCCTGATGCTCCTGGCCATCGACGTCGGCAACACCAACACCGTCCTGGGCGTGTACGAGGGCCGGCGGCTCCTGGACCACTGGCGCCTGGAGACGAGCGCGCGGCGCAGCGCGGACGAGTACGGCATCCTCGTGCGCCAGCTCTTCTCCTGGAGCGGCATCGACGCGAACCAGGTGAAGGCCGTGGCGGTGTCCAGCGTGGTGCCGCCGCTCCAGTTCATCCTGGAGAAGATGAGCGAGCGCTACTTCAAGACGCGCCCCATGTTCGTGGGCCCGGGCGTGAAGACGGGCATGCCCATCCTCTACGACAACCCGCGCGAAGTGGGCGCGGACCGCATCGTCAACGCGGTGGCCGCCTATGAGAAGCACCACCGCGGCCTCATCGTGGTGGACTTCGGCACCGCGACGACGCTGGACGCGGTGACGCCCAAGGGCGAGTACCTGGGCGGCGCCATCTGCCCCGGCATCAACATCTCCATGGAGGCCCTGTTCCAGAACGCCTCCAAGCTCCCCCGCGTCGAGTTCGCGCGCCCGCCGCACGTGGTGGGCCGCAACACCGTGCACTCCATGCAGGCCGGCCTGGTCCACGGCTACGTGAGCCTGGTGGACGGGATGTGCGCGCGGATGGAGGCGGAGATGGGCTTCTCCGCGAAAGTGGTGGCCACCGGGGGCCTGGCCCCGCTGGTGGCCAGTGAATCGAAGGCCATCCAGGAGGTGGATGAGTTCCTCACCCTGGAGGGGCTGCGCATCATCTACGGAAGGAATCACGCGACATGAGCACCGCCGCTGACCCCAGCATTCCGGCCCCGCCCCCGGGCTGCCCCTTCAACTCGGAGTTCCTGCCGCCCAACCTGCGCAAGCACGTGGACCCCAACGCCCCCGTGCCCCTGCGGATGATGGCGGCCAAGTCCCTGGTGCCGCTCAACCCGGCGGACATGCTGGGCGCCCTCTACATGCTCACGTTCGACCCGGACGCGAACGTGCGCGAGACGGCCGCCAAGACGTCCGCGAACCTGCCTGACCGCATCCTGGGCTCCGCGCTGCGCGACGAGGGCGTGCAGCCGCCCGTGCTGGGCTACTTCCTGGGCCTGCTCAAGGACAAGGAAGCCTACGCGGAGATGCTCGTCCTCAACTCGGAGACGCCGGACGACGCCGTGGCCAGCGTGGCCGGCACGTGCAGCCCGAAGGTGGCGGAGATCATCTCCCAGAACCAACTGCGCCTGCTGCGCAACGAGGACATCATCCGCGGCCTGTGCGCCAACCCCGGCGTCCCGGCGTCGCTGGTGGACAGCGTCTGCGACTTCGCGGTCCGCAGCGGCCTGGTGCTGGCGGACGTGCCCGCGATGCAGGCCGCGCGCGTGCGCATCTACGGCCCGCAGGCCGCCGCCGCGCCGCCGGACCCCGGCCCCACCGCGGAGGAGGTGCTCCAGGAGCTGGGCACGGCGGCGCAGGCCGAGGACGCCGCCCCCATGGAGGAGGGCAAGCGCCTCACGCTCGCGCAGCGCATCATGAAGATGTCCATCGCGGAGAAGATCAAGCTGGGCACGCTGGGCAACAAGGAGGCCCGCTCCGCCCTCATCCGCGACACCAACAAGCTCGTCTGCGTGGCCGTCATCCGCAGCCCCCGCATCACGGACGGCGAGGTGCTCGCGTGCGCCGCGAACCGCGCCGTCAACGAGGACGTGCTGCGCGTCATCTACAACAACCGCGAGTGGACGAAGATGCAGAAGGTGAAGCTCGCGCTGGTGAAGAACCCCAAGGTGCCGCTCACCGTCACCATGAAGTTCCTCAACACGCTGCGCGACGCGGAGCTCAAGGAGCTCTCCCGCGACAAGAACGTGCCCGCCGCCGTGCAGTCCTTCGCCAAGAAGCTGCACGAGAAGAAGACGGCCCCCAAGCAGGCGCCCGGCGGCAAGTAGGCCGGAGCGCTGACGGCGGGGGAGGGCGGTTTGGCCCGCGCCTTCCCCCGGGGCGCCGTCAGGCGGTACCGCGGTGCTTCAGGCCGCGGCTTCCTCGTCGGCGTCGTCGCCCACGGCGGTGCCCGGCTCGTCCAGCAACTGCTGCGCGATGGCCAGCGCCTTCTTCGTCTTCTCGCGCAGCTTCTCGTCGCCCTTGATGCGCGCGTAGAGCTTCGTCACGCGCTCCTCGTTGCGCACCGCCGCCTGCTCCAGCTCGGTGATGCGCACGCGCAGGCCGTCCGCCTCGGAGGCCGCCTGGGCGCTCTGGTTGGACAGGTCCGCCTGGGCCTGCTCCAACTGGCCGCGCAGCCCCTCCAGCTCGCCCTGCGCCGCCTCCACCTGCGAGCGCAGCCCCTCGGCCTCCTCGCGCGCCGCCTGGAGGTCCGCGTCCTGCTGGGCCACCTGGGCGCGCAAGGAGTCCACCTCACCCTGGAGGGCCTGGGCCTGGGCCTGGTGCTGATCCAGCTCCGCCTGGAGCGTGCCCAGCTTCGCGGTGGCGCCGCGCGCCTCCTCCTTCGCGGTGGCGAGCTGCTGGTCCACGCGCTTGCGCTCGGAGGTGAGCTGCTCGGTGCGCGTGGTGAGCGTCTTGATCTGCGCGTCGCGGCGGTTCAGCTCCTCCTCGGAGGTGGAGGCCTTCTGCTCCAGCTCCAGGTGCTGATCCTTCAGCTCGATGATCTCCTGGTCCTTCTGGTTCAGCTCCGACTTGAGGCGCAGGATCTCCTTGTCGCGCTTGTTGACGGTGTCACGCAGCGCGAAGGTGTCCTTGTCGCTCTTGCCGGCGGTGGAGCGGGACGCCTCCAGCTCCGTCGCCTTCGCCTGGAGCTCGGACTCCAGCGACTGCACGCGCTCCTCGACCTGCGTCGTCTCCGCGCGCGAGTCCTCCAGCGCGCTCGTCAGCTCCGCCACCTTCGCGCGCAGGTTGCGCAGCTCCGCCAGGTCCGCGGCGGACGGGCCCGGGGCGGCGGCCGGCGTCACCGGCGCGGCGACGGCGCGGGCCGGGGCGGGCGGCGGCACCGCGCGCAGCGGCGTGGGGGCGGCGCGCGTGGGCGGCGGGGTGGGGGCGGCGGCGACGGGCTCCGGCTCCACCGGCGGCATGAAGCCGACGACGGTCTTCTCCTCCGGCTCGTCCAGGCCGCCCAGCATGTCCAGCGAGTCGTCGTTGTCCGGCCCCAGCGAGTCGAGCGCGGAGATCTCCTCCAGGCCGGACGGGGACTCCAGCTCCTCCGGCGGCGCGACGACGGGCTCCTCGGGCGTGCCCGTCACGGGCTCGGACATGTCGCTGAAGGCGTCGTCGAGCATGTCCAGGTCTTCCCCGGCCACCGCGGGCTCCTCGCCCGTGTCGACGGCGATCTCCTCCGAGCCGAAGTCCGTCGCGGGCTCCTCGCCCAGCGAGTCCAGCGTGAGGCTCTCGTCCACCACCTCGTTGCTGACGGGCGGCTCCGGGAAGCCGATGACGCCGCCCACGCGGTCGATGAGGACGTCCGCGTCCACCGGCTTCGCCACGTACTCGTCCGCGCGCGCCTTCAGCTTGCCGTGCGCCGCGAAGCCGTCCGGGTTGCCGATGATGACGATGGGCACCGTCTTCAGCTCGTCGTCCTTCTTCAGCTTGCCGCAGATGAGGTAGCCGTTCTGTCCCGCGGACAGGTCCACCGCCAGCACCACGAGGTCCGGACGCTCACGGCGGATCAGCTCCACGCTGCCCTTGCCGTCGCCCGTCGTCTGCGCGGAGAAGCCTCGCGACTCCAGGGCCTGCTGCAGCGTGGTGGCGAGGGTGGCGTCGCTTTCGACGATCAGGATTCGCTTGGACATGAAGGGACGGCCATCCTGGGGGTGCGGCGCGCGGTGTGACACCGCGAGGAACAGCAGCGGCGGCGCGCGAGAGTGAAGACGCCGTCGAGGCTATCGGCCATGCCTGGGACCGTCAATCTTCACACCGGGCGCAACGCCCGGTATTCAGTTGAGCAGGCGACCACCCGAGCCCCCGCTTCGCGAGGGCTTCAGGGCTGTAGCGACACGGGCTGCACGCTCACCGCGGGCTTCACCTGCGCGGGGCGCACGAGCCCGTTGGAGCGGTGCTCCTGATCCCGCAGCATCTGCAGGATGGCGGCGTCATCCAGGTCCGTCACCAGCTCGTAGGTGACGTCCTGATCACGCCACGTCACCACGTTGTACGCCTGGCTCGAGTCCACGGCGACGTTCTCCACCGTGGGGCCCTCGTCCTTGATCACCCGCTGGCCCGTGGCCGGGTACACGAACACGCCGATGTTGCGCTTGGGCTCGTTGGTGAGGCGGGGCTGCGTCTCGTAGCTGACGTAGACGACCTCCTGGCCGTTGAGCGTGGAGAAGCGCGCGCCCACGGGCCGCGCCTGCTGCAGGCGGGGCAGGGTGATGCGGTGCTCCACCTTGTCGTTGAACCACGCTTCAATCTGCTCCGGCGTGCCCGCGACGAACTCCAGGGGGCGCTGGCGCGTGTGGCGCTGCACGGCCTCCAGGATGGTGGCCTTCTGCGCCTTGCCGGACTGGTACATCATCCAGCCGCCGCTCACCGTCACCACCACCAGGGCCATGGCCCCGGCGCGCAGCCACTGGCTCACCTGCGCGCGGCGGTGCTCGCGGTGCAGGCCGGACTGGATGCCCGCGCGCAGCGACGCCGGCGCGCGCGTGCCCTGGGCGGAGATGGAGTGCTTCGCCGCGCGGCGAAGCGTCTGACGCAGTTGCATCTCCTCGTCCACCCGCGCGACGCACGCGGCGCAGCCTTCGAGATGCGACTCCACGTCGTGGCGTTCCTCGGGCTGGAATTCGCCGTCGAGGTACGGATACAGCAACCGCTCGAGTTCCTGGCAGGTCATGGGCGCTCGATGAGGTGGGCGGAGGGAGGACGACGCCCCTCCAACCTCTTTCTAGCCTGCCTTCTTCCGGCGCCGGAACTCTTCCAGATCCGCGGGGGCCTGGACCGGCTCACCGTCGTGCCGGAAGACGCCCTGACCCTCGGCGTACTCGCGCAGCGTCTTCTGCAGGAGCTTGCGGCCGCGGAACAGACGGCTCATCACCGTGCCCACGGGGCACTCCAGAATCTCCGCGATCTCCTTGTAGGAGAACTCCTGGAGGTCCGCGAGGATGACCACCAGCCGGAAGTCGATGGGCAGCGAGTCGATGGCGCGCAGCACGTCGTCCGACAGGAGCCGGTCGAAGAAGTACTGCTCCGGGTTGGCCGCGAAGTCCGTCGCGTCCCGGCTCACGAAGCGCTCATGCACCGCCTCGCGCTCCACGCCCTCCACCACCGTGCGCTCCTTCACCTTGCGGCGGTAGCGGTTGATGAAGGTGTTCGTGAGGATCTTGAAGAGCCAGGCCTTGATGTTGGTCCCGCGCTCGAACTTGTCGAAGAAGCGGTAGGCCCGCATGCAGGTGTCCTGCACCAGGTCCTCGGCGTCGCGCTCGTTCTTGGTCAACCGGAGCGCCGCCGAATAGAGCGGGTCCAGGTGCGCCAGCGCCAGCTCTTCGAATTCCTGCTTCGTCCGGTTGGGTTGCCTGAAGTCCAGCATCATGCTCCCGCCTTCCAGGGGCCCGAAATGATTGGGGAATGCGTCGCCTGCCTAACAGTCAATCTATGCACCGGAACAGACGGGTCAACAACGCTTTCCCCTGCCACGCCGCCCGCATGCCCGCTTCTGGAGTGCGGAGACGCCCGGCGGGATCATTTATTCCTCAGGGTGGGAACTGGATGGGACACCCGTACAAAGGTCCCATCCAGGCAACCGGCCAGCACATGGCTGGCCGGCCGTGGAGCATGCGACCGCTACGTCACTTCTTGCCGCTGAGTGCGTCCATCAGGGGCACATAGTCGTACCCCATGTCCTTGGCCACGGCCTCGTAGGTGATGTGGCCGTTGTAGGTGTTGATGGCGCGCTGGAGGGCGCGGTCCGACTTCACGGCCTCCACCAGGCCCAGGTCCGCGATCTTCCGCGAGTAGGGGCGGGTGGTGTTGGTGAGCGCGAAGGTGGACGTCTGGGGCACCGCGCCGGGCATGTTCGCCACGCAGTAGTGGACGACGTCGCTCACGGTGAAGGTGGGGTTGTCGTGCGTGGTGGGCTTGCAGGTCTCGATGCAGCCGCCCTGGTCCACCGCCACGTCGACGACGACGGAGCCGGGCTCCATCTCACCGATCAGCTCGCGCGACACCAGCTTCGGGGCCTTGCCGCCGGGGATGAGCACGCCGCCGATGACGAGGTCCGACTCGCGCACGGTGCGCGCGATGGACTCCGTGTCAGACGCCAGCGTCTGCGCGCGGCCGAGGAACACGTCGTCCAGGTAGGTGAGGCGCTCCAGGTTCACGTCCAGGATGGTCACTTCCGCGCCCATGCCGACGGCGACCTTGGCGGCGCACAGGCCCACCACGCCACCGCCGATGACGGCCACGCGGCCGCGGCGCACGCCGGGCACGCCGCCCAGCAGGATGCCCTTGCCACCGTGGGCCTTCTCCAGGCACGCGGCGCCCACCTGGATGGCCATCTTGCCGGCCACCTCGGACATGGGCTTGAGCAGCGGGAGGCTGCCGTCGTCCAACTGGAGCGTCTCGTAGGCGACCGCGGTCACCTTCTTCTTGATGAGCGTCTTGGTGAGCTCCGGATCCACGCCGGCCAGGTGGAAGTACGTGTAGACGATCTGCCCGGGCTGCATGCGCTCGTACTCCGGCGCGATGGGCTCCTTCACCTTCACGATCATCTCCGAGCGCTTCCACACCTCATCCGCGCTGGTGATGATCTGCGCGCCGACGCGCTGGTACTCCGAATCCGGGATGCCGGAGCCGACGCCAGCGTTCGTCTCGACCAGCACCGTGTGCCCCGCCATGGTGAGCGCGCGCACGCCCGCAGGCACCATGCCGACACGGTACTCGCGGGTTTTGATCTCCTTGGGGACTCCGACGATCACGACTGCCTCCGACGAATGGGGGACTGCCTGGAAAACGTGGCGGACCCATAGACCAGGGCATGAGCGCTTTCAAGGCGCGCTCCGACGCGGAAACGGGTCGCCTGTGATGGGCGTCATTCATCCATCCATATGACGCGAGGCGTTGGACGCAGGGCGGCCCACCCGTGTTAGTTAACAGTGCATGACGCACGCGCCGAAACTGCTCTTCGCGGACCCCAAGGGCCGGGTCATGGAGCATCCCTACCTCATCGCCACGCTGCGCAGCGGCGAGGAGCTGGTGCCCCCGCAGGACAAGCCCATCGCCCTGCCAGCGGCCGGGCGCCTGGTGCACCTGCCTGGCCGCCTGCCCGTGGGCCTCAACCCGGACTCCGGCGAGCTGGAGCTGGTCCGCGAGATGAAGGTGGGGGGCAAGACCTTCGTGCCCAACGCCGTGGGCGCGCTTTTGCCCCCCGGCTACACGCGCACGTTCCTTCCCGGAGAGGTGAAGGGCAGCGGGCCGGTGCTGCCGCAGTGGGCGTACACGGCGGCGGCGTGGGGAGAGAAGGGGCCGCTCGCGTGGGCCATCCACACGGACCGGCGCTCGCACTGGGAGCCGGAGGCGTACTCCACGCCGGAGCTGAAGGGCCTGGTGTCCGCGCACATGGAGCGCTTCCCGGACAGCCGCGTGCTCAAGCAGTTGAAGACGTGCGCGCTGCTCTACCGGTGCTTCACGTCGCAGAACATCTTCTACGCGCGCGACGAGGGCGCCATCCCCGCGTCGGTGATGTGCAACGCGCGCTGCGTGGGCTGCATCTCGGATCAGCCCGCGGACGGCCCGCCGGCCTCGCACGAGCGCATGGATGACGGCCCCTCCGCGGAGGAGATGGCGGCCATCGGCCTGTACCACCTGGAGCACGCGCCGGGCCGCACCATGGTCAGCTTCGGCCAGGGCTGTGAAGGCGAGCCGCTCACGCGCTGGAAGTTCATCGCGGAGTCCATCCGCCTGATGCGCGCGAAGACGGACAAGGGCTCCATCAACATCAACACCAACGCGAGCCTCACGCACGGGCTCAAGGCCCTGCTGGACGCGGGGCTGGACGCCGTGCGCGTGTCGCTCAACTCCGCGTCCAAGGGGCTCTACGAGGCCTACTACAAGCCGGTGAAGTACGGCTGGGAGGACGTGGAGGCGTCCATCGCGCTGGCGCGCGAGCGGGGCGCGTACCTGGCGCTCAACCTGCTCCTGTTCCCCGGCGTCACCGACCGCGAGGGAGAGGTGCGGGCGCTGGAGGACCTGGTGCGCAAGTACCGCGTGGATCAGGTGCAGACGCGCTCCCTGTGCATCGATCCGCTCCAGTACCTGGAGGTCGCGCGCGGCGTGGGCGCGGGCGGCGAGCCGGTGGGCATCCGCACGCTGCTCCAGCGGCTGAAGGCGGCGCGGCCGGGGCTGATCATCGGCAACTTCGCGCGCGGCCTGGACGAGCGGGAGAACGCCGCGGGCGCGCCGGAGGTTTGACCGTCCGGGAGGGAAGGGCTACGCAGGAAGGCATGTCCGCTTCCCTCCGTTCCGCGTTCCGCCTCGCCGTCTTCTGTCTCTCCTCCGGCGCCGTCCTCGGTGCGTGCAGCAAGGCGCCCGAGGAGCCGGAGTTCGACCACGGCCTGAAGAAGCCGCTCGTGCGCAAGCTGCGCGAGGAGCTGGCGGAGACGCCGTGCGACAAGGCGAAGGCGCAGCAACTGGCGCAGTTGCTGCTGGACACCGGCGACCTGAAGGGCCTCACCCGCGTGACGGACGCGTTCGGTGAGAAGTGCGGCCCCAACATCGTCCTGCTCCAGTTGGCGTACACGGCCAACGCGCGCGCCGGGGAGAAGGAGCTGGCGCTGAAGTCCGCCACCGCGCTGGTGACGGCGCAGCCGGACAACGCCAGCTACCACGTGTGGCGCGGCCTCTCGCTGGAGGCCCTGGCGCGCACGGAGGAGGCGGCGGCGGATTTCCAGAAGGCCTTCGACCTGCAGCCCGGCCAGCGCCCCATCCTCAACGCGCTGGTGAAGACCTACGACGCGCTGGGCAAGCCCTGCGAGGCGCTCGCCGCGTACCAGCGCTTCGTGGAGAACGCGAAGCCCTCCGAGGCGAAGTCCGCGGAGGTGCAGGGTCAGTTGCAGGAGCGGGCCGCCAAGACGAGCTGCCCGGCCCGGGAGACCGTGACGCCCGAGGCGGCGGCGAAGCCCTGAAGCGCGCGGTGACTACTCGGCGCCAGGGGGCATCAGCTCCTTGGCGACGAGGTTGCCCATCACGGCGTCCTTGGGGATGTAGCCGTCCGCGCCGGCCTCGCGGCAGATGCGCTGGAGCTCCTCGACGTTCTCACCGGAGCACAGCAGCACCTTGATGCCCTTGAAGAGGCTGTTGCTCTTGATGAAGCGGCAGAACTGTTCGCCGTTCACGTTGGGCATGCGCACGTCCAGCAGCACCAGGTCCGGGCGCGTCTGCTTCTTCAGGATGATCTTCGTGGCCTTGTCCGCGGTGTCCGCGACGTGGACCTCGAAGCCCTTGGAGACCAGGTCCGCTTCGATGATCCGCGCCGTCATCTCACTGTCGTCCACGATGAGGATGCGCGGCTTGCGCCCCCCGGCGGCCATCGGGGCCTTGGGGAGTCCGCCGGAACCCGTGGCGGGGGCGGCCGGAGCCGCGGCGGGGGCCGGGGTGGCGGGCGCGGCGGCCGGGGCGGGGGAGGGGACCGCGGCGGGGATGTTCAGCGCCGGGGCGCCGATGAGGCCCATCACGCCCCCCAGCACGCCCTCCAGGCCTCCGCTCTTGAGGATGTAGCCGTCCGCGCCGGAGTTCTTCACCTTCGCCTCCAGCTCCTGCTCCGAGATGTCGGAGTAGAGGACGAGCTTGGAGGTGACGCCCTTCTGGGTGCGGAGGTACTCGACGACGTCGTCGCCGAACATCTCCGGCATGTTCACGTCCATGAGGATGAGCGCGAACGGGCCCTCGGTGAGCTTCTGGTTGAGCGTAGCCAGGTCCTGCGCGCCACTGGCGTCGTAGCCGGCGGCCGTCAGGGCCCGGACGGTAAGCTCCAGAAGCATCGGGCTGTCGTCAATGACCAGTACGCGGGACATCGTCCTCCTCAGGGGCTTCCAGCGCACAACCCTACACCTTTGGGTCACGCTGGACCATCGAAACGGAGAGCAGGCGGCCGGTCCGGCACCGGACGATGGACCCTTGACCCTCTTTATCCCGGTCTCGGATACTTCACTGCCTTGACCCCGAACTCCTCCCCCCTCCAACGCGCCTTGCGCATGGCGCCAGACCGTACGGTGGCCGCCCAGGCCCGGCCGGAGCAGGAATTCTTCTGCTTCCGCGTGGGCGAGCTGCGCTTCGGCGTCCCCAGTGAGAACGTGCTCGAGGTGCTGCGCGCCGGGCTGCTCACGCCGCTGCCGCGCACGCCGTCCTTCATCCTGGGCGTCACCGGCCACCGCGGGCAGGTGCTGCCGGTGGTGGACCTGCTGCGCTTCCTCAGCAAGGGCGAGGCGCGCATCGGTCCGCGCACCCGCATCTTCGTGGGCGTCAGCGGCAGCTACGTGTCCGGCGTGGTGGCGGACACCGTGCTCGGCCTGCGCCGCGTCCCCGTGGCGGACATCCTGCCGCCGCCCCTGGGCGGGGATCAGGCCGCGGAGCACCTGCTGGGCGTGGTGCAGGGCTCCGGGCCGGCGGATGGCCTCAACCTGCTCAACTTCTCCAAGCTGCTGCAGACGGCCCGTCAGCGCGCGGTGGTGCGATGAGCGGCAACGTCCTGCTGGATGACGAGGTCCCCGGACTGGACGCGGATGCGGACCGGGTCCTGGGGGAGGTGGACATCCTCTTCTTCCAGATCGGTGATTCGGAGTACGGCACGGACGCGTCGTCCGTGCTGCGCATCGACCGGGCGCTCCCGGACGACCTGACCGTGCGCGACCTGGGCCTGCCCCACAAGGGGCACCGGGCGCTCGTGTTCGACACCCCCGAGGGCGAGGGCCACCTGAAGGTGGACGCCGTCAACGGGGTGCGCTCCATCCCGCTCGCGGGGCTGCGCCGCATGCCGGCCGCCGCCGCGGCGGCTTCGTATGCGGTGGGCGTCTGCCTCGCCCTGGATGAAGAGGCCGGCCGTCCCGTGTTGCTCATTGATTTGGCGGAAACCTTGAAGACGCAAGGAAGGCACTGACACACATGTCCCTGGAGAGCCCCAACGAGAAGCCCGCGAAGTCCCGCGGCGCGAGGAAGTCCCCGGGCGTGAAGGCCGGCGCGGAGTCCGCAATCGCCAACACGGTGGCGGATCCGCTCAAGCCCTTCACCGACACGCTGATGGCGGTGCTGTCCGGCAACCTGAACGCGCGCGTGCCGCAGGACCGCGTGCAGGCGGACCCCACCGGCTTCGGCCACCTGCTCAACCAGGTGCTGGAGCAGTTCTCCTCCGCCGAGCACCGCAAGCAGGTGGCGGCCCAGGAGATCGATCAGGCGCTCGACTCGCTCATCATCCTGGTGCGCGAGGGCGACCTGTCGCGCTGGAACACGTCCACGGAGGACCCCCAGCTCGGGCCCCTGCTGGAGGGCTTCGGCAAGGTCATCGAGACGCTGCGCATCTTCGTGCGGGAGATCAACGAGGCCGCGCTGCGGCTGTCGTCCTCCGCCAACCAGGTGCTGGCGGCGTCCACGCAGCATGAGACGTCCTCCACCGAGCAGGCCGCGGCCATCCACGAGACGACCGCGACCATGGAGGAGCTGAAGCACGCGTCCGCGCAGATCGCGGAGAACGCGGGCAGCGTGGCGCGCGTGGCGGAGGAGACGCTGGGCGCGGCCCGCGCGGGCCGTGGCGCCATTGGCGAGTTCATCCAGGCCATGCAGCAGATCCGCAGCGACGGCGTCGCGGTGGCGGACTCCATCTCCAAGCTGTCCAAGCGCGTGGAGCGCATCGGCACGGTGGTGGAGGTGATCGACGAGATCGCGGATCGCTCCGACCTGCTGGCGCTCAACGCGGCGCTGGAAGGCAGCCGCGCGGGCGAGGCGGGCAAGGGCTTCTCCATCGTCGCGGCGGAGATGCGCCGGCTGGCGGAGAACGTCCTGGAGTCCACCAAGGAGATCAAGAACCTGATCACGGAGATCCGCGAGGCCACGCAGGCCGCCGCGGGCGCCGCGGACGCGTCCAAGCACGCCACGGAGTCCGGCGAGAAGCTGGGCGCGGTGGCGGCGCAGGCCGTGGAGGGCATCCTCGCCGGCGTGCAGGAGACGAGCGACGCGGCGCGGGTCATCAACCTGGCGACCCAGCAGCAGCGCACGGCCACCGAGCAGGTGGTGGCGTCCATGGCGGAGATCGAGGATGTGACGCGCCAGACGACGCAGGCGTCGAAGCAGGCCACCGGGGCGGCCGCGGAGCTCACCCAGCTCGCGGGCCGGCTCGCGGAGCTCATCAAGCGGTTCAAGGCCGACTAGGCGTTCTCCTGAGGGGAGAAATGGGTCGAGGGGCGCGCAGAGCGCCCTGACGCCCGCGACCCATGGACACCGAGGCCCTCAAGAAATCCCTCCTGAAGAAGTTCCAGGAGGTCACGGCCGACCGACTCCAGAAGATCCAACTGGGAGTCATCGACCTGGAGAAGGAGACCGCGGAGCAGGCCGCGGACGACGTCGCGCGCGAACTGCACACGATGAAGGGCGAGGCCCGCATGTTGGGCCTGGCCGCCATCGGGCAGCTCGCGCACGCCGCCGAGGACGTCCTGCGCGCCGAGCGCGAAGGCAAGACGGCCACGGAGACGGCCACGGACGTGATGCTCCGTGCCTGCGACGTGCTGTCGGACCTCCTGGAGGACCTGGATGCGGCCCACACCGGCACGTCCGCCACCGAGGAGATGGTGAAGGCCCTGTCGGAGGTGTCCGGCCACCCCGTGCCCGCCCTGGGCCCGGTGCGCAAGCCCGCCGCGCAGCCTCCGCCCGCCGCGCCGCCCAAGCCCGCGGTGCAGGCGCCGGTGGCTCCGCCTGTCGCCGCGCCCGTCGTGGCCCAGGCGCCGGTGGCGCCGCAGGCCCCGTCCCGCGTGGCGGAGCCCGTCCCCGTCGTGGCCCCGGCCGCGAAGGAGGAGGAGGCGCCCAGCGCCGCGAAGAGCAACACCATCGCGGACCGCAGCATCCGCGTGAACGTGGAGGTGCTGGACTCGCTGGGCCTGCTCGCCGGCGACCTGCTGGTGGAGAGCGCGCGCGGCCGGCTGCGCAGCACGGAGACGGCGCAGCTCTTCGAGCGCTTCAGCCGCCTGGGCGACCGCTTCCTGCGCATCTCCGAGGACGTGGACGTCCCGGACGCCATCCGCGCGGAGCTGGAGCGCGCGGAGGCGGACCTGCACATGCTGCGCGACGACGCGTTCCGCTTCGTGCGCCGCAACGGGGACGGCATCAACACGCTGCACGGCAACCTGGCCCAGTTGGCGGACCACGTGGCCGAGGCGCGCCTGGTGCCGCTGTCCACCGTGTTCGACGCGTTCCCTCGCGCGGTGCGCGACATCGCGAAGACGCAGAACAAGGAAGTGGACCTGATCATCGAGAACGCCGACATCGGCGTGGACAGGTCCATGCTGGCGGACGTGCGTGACGCGCTGGTGCACCTGTTGCGCAACGCGGTGGACCACGGCCTGGAGTCGGCGGACTTCCGCCAGCAGATGGGCAAGCCCGCCACGGGCCGCATCCGCATCCGGGTGCGCGTGGACGGCGACATGCTCCACATCGAGGTGGAGGACGACGGCCGCGGCATGGACACCGAGCGGCTCAAGCAGGTGGCCATCAACAAGCGCCTGCTGTCGCCGGTGCAGGCCGCCGCGCTGTCGGAGCGCGAGGCCATCGAGCTCATCTTCCGTCCCGGCTTCTCCACCCGCGAGCAGGTCAGCGAGCTGTCCGGCCGCGGCGTGGGCATGGACGTGGTGAAGCGCAAGGTGGAGACGCTGGGCGGGTCCGTGGGCGTGCAGAGCCGCCAGGGCCGCGGCACCACCATCACGCTGCGCCTGCCCCAGTCGCTGGCCCTCATGAAGGTGCTGCTGGTGCGCCTGGGCGACGACGTCTACGGCATGCCCGCCGCGGACGTGGTGGCCGTCATGCGCATCAAGCCGGATGACCGCATGGAGGTGTTCGGCACGCTGGCGGTGCGGCACCGGGGCAAGCCCACGGCGCTCGTGGCGCTGGGGCCGCTGTTGGGCCTCAACGGCGGCAACCGCTTCGACAAGCCCCCCGCGGTGGTGGTGCGCCACGGCGACGACTACGCCGCGCTGGTGGTGGACGGCTTCGTGGACGAGCGCGAGGTGGCGGTGAAGCCCTGCGGCGGCGAGTTCCTCAAGGGCGCGCCGTTCATCGCGGGCACGGCGGCGCTGGAGGACGGACGCATCGCGGTGCTCCTGCACGTGCCGGACATCATGACGGAGGTGCGCCGCATGGCCCGCCCCGTCACCCAGGCGCCCGCCAGCCGCCGGCTGCGCGTGCTGCTGGTGGACGACTCGCCCATCGCCCGCGCGACGGAGGGCGCGCTCGTCAAGGCGCTGGGCCACTCCGTGGAGGAGGCGCAGGACGGCGAGGAGGCGTACGCGAAGGTGCAGACGAACACGTACGATCTCATCCTCACGGACGTGCAGATGCCGAAGCTGGACGGCTTCTCCCTCACGCGGCGGCTGAAGGGCACGCCCGCCGTGGCGCGCATCCCGGTCATCATCCTGTCGTCGCTCGCGTCGCCGGAGGACAAGCGGCGCGGCCTGGATGCGGGCGCGGATGCGTACCTGGTGAAGGGCGAGCTGGGGGTGGAGATCCTGGCGCAGTCCATCGATCGGCTGACCTGAGGAGCCTCTGGTGGGCGGCGGCACGGCGGTGACGGGACTGGCGTTCCGGGTCCTCCTGGTGGGGCGGGGCCTGCGCGCGCTGGTGCGCGGGCTCTTCGACGGCGAGTCGCTGGTCGCCGTGGGCCCGCCGGAGGCGGACTTCGCGGGCGCGGAGGCGGTGGTGCGCAGGCACTTCCCGGACGTGCTGCTGGTGGACCTGGTGTCCTCGGAGGCGCTGGGCGCCATCGAGCGCGTCATGGCCCAGCGCCCCACGCCCATCCTCGCGCTGCACCCGGGCGTGCTCACCGGACAGCAGGCGTTCCAGGCGCTGGCCCTGGGCGCGCTGGACGTGATGGACCGGCCGATGACCCCGGGGCCGGACTTCTGGCACGCGGTGAACCGCAAGCTGGTGATGCTGGCGCAGGTGAAGGGGGTGCGCTCGCCGCCCTCCTCGCCCAGGGCCCGGCAGCCGGCGCAGGAGGGGCCCACCGCGCCGTTCCCCCTGGTCGCGCTGGCCGCCTCGCTGGGCGGGCCGAAGGCCGTCGCGTCCGTGCTGCGGATGATTCCGCGGGGCTTCCCCGCGCCCATCGCCTACTGTCAACACATCAGCCAGGGCTTCACGGAGGGCCTGGCGCACTGGCTGTCCACGGAGACGGCGCTGCGCGTCGTCGAGGCGACGCACGACGCGTGGATGGAGCCGGGCACGGTGTACATCGCCCCTTCGGGAGGACATCTGCTGGTGAAGCCGGACGGCCGTCTGGAACTGGATACAGGACCTGCCCTGCGGGGCTTCCGGCCCTCGTGTGACATGCTGCTCACTTCGGCCGGGGAGTCTTTCGGCAAGAGGTGCATTGGCGTCATCCTGACGGGCATGGGCCGAGACGGCGCCAGGGGGCTGAAGGAGATTCGCGAGCGCGGCGGGCGCACCATCGCGCAGGACGAGGCCACGTGCGTCGTCTACGGCATGCCCCGCGAGGCCGTGCTCCTGGGCGCGGCGCAGCAGGTGCTGCCGCTGGACGTCATCGCGCCGACGCTCGTGCAGTGGGTGGACGCGTGCTGAACGTGGGCAACAAGGTGCTCCAGCAGTTGTCCGCGCTCCTCCTGGAGCGCGCGGGGCTGAAGATCACCCTGGATGGCTACCACAGCCTGCGGCTCGCCCTGTCCACGCGCATGCCCGCGCTGGGGCTGAGCGACCCGGAGAAGTACCTGCAGAAGCTGATGAGCGCGAGCGGCGAGGAGGAGCTGCGCGCGCTGCTGCCGCTGGTGACGGTGGGGCACACGGAGTTCTTCCGCGACGCGAAGCAGTTCCGCGCGCTGGAGGGGAGCGTGCTGCCGGAGCTGCTCGCGCGGGCCCGGCGCGAGATGCGCAAGGTGTCCATCTGGTCCGCCGGCTGCGCCACCGGAGAAGAGCCGTACAGCCTGGCGCTGGTGATGGCGGAGCTGGGGGCGCTCGCGGTGGAGGTGGACCTGTGGGCCACCGACCTGAACCTGGCCGCGGTGGAGGCCGCGCGGCAGGGGCGCTTCTCCACGCGCCGCGCGATGGCCATTGGACCGGAGCGGCTCAAGCGCTTCTTCCGGCCCGTGGAGGACGGCTACGAGGCGTCCCCCATCCTGCGCGAGTACATCCGCTTCGATGGCCAGAACCTGGCCGCGCCGGTGTTCGACAAGGTGGCGCCCGCGTCGCTGGACCTCATCCTCTGCCGCAACGTCATCATCTACTTCGACCTGCCCACCATCCGCGGGCTGATGGACCGCTTCCTCGCGGCGCTGCGGCCGGGCGGGCTGCTCTTCCTGGGGTACTCGGAGAGCCTCTTCAAGGTCTACGACCGCTTCGAGATGATCGAAGTGGACGGCGCGTTCGTGTACCGGCGCCCCCTGGGCGAGCGCCCGCGTCCGCCGCCGCCGCTGGCGCCCCTGGCGACGGAGCTCCGGCCGGGCAGCCCGGAGTCCTTCGCCGTGGAGCTGCGCCAGCGGATGCAGGCCAGCGCGGAGACCGCGACGCGGCTGCGCACGGCGGGCGTGGGTGACGCCGCCAGTGGCAAGGCTCCGGACGCGCCCGTGCGCAGGCCCACGCTGGAGCTGCCCGCGCTGGGCGCGCTGGCGGGCCGCCGCACCGGGGAGTTCCCCGCCCTCCGTCCGGAGCCGGCGCGCACGGGGGAGTTCCCCGCGGTGCGGCCGGAGCCCACGCGCACCGGGGAGTTCCCCGCCATCAAGCTGGATCCGCCCCGTCCCGGGGAGCCTCCGCGCCGGCCCGCGACGACCGGGACCTTCGCGGCGGTGCGCGTGGAGCCGCCCACGCCCCGGCCCCCGGCGGAAGCCGTGCCCGCGCGCCCGAGCGGTTCGTGGCCGCAGCTCCTGCCGCCCGCGGAGCGCTTGAACATGGCCGTGCGGAAGATGGGGCAGGGGGACTTCCCCGCCGCCATCGACGGCGTGAAGCGCCTGCTGGTGGACGAGCCCTCGGACCTGGACGCGCTGCTGACGCTGGGCAACCTGTACTCGCTCACCGGCCGCATCGACGAGGCGCGCGACACCTTCGGCCAGGCGCTCCAGCGCGAGCCGCTGTGCGTGGAGGCGCGCGTCTTCGGTGGGGTGGCGGCGATGCAGGCGGGGAGCCTGGCCGAGGCGCGCTCCGAGCTGGCCAAGGCCCTGTTCCTGGAGCCCACGCTGGCCATCGGCCACTACCTGCTGGCCCAGGTGCAGGAGCGCACGCAGGACTTCGAGGCGGCCCGGCGCAGCTACCGCAACGCCGTCGCGCAGTTGAAGTACCCGCAGCGCCCGCTGGCGGGGCACTACCCGGAGATGCTCGACTCCGCGGAGGCCATCTCCCGCGCGGCCCGCTATGCGCTGGCCGCGCTGGAGGAGCAGCCGGGCTGAATCACCCAGCCCGGCGCACGCCGGACAGCGTCACTCCAGGTTGCCCTTCACCTGATCCAGGCTCTTGGACGGGTCCAGCACCGCGCCGAACTTCTTCTGGATGTACGTCTTGGCCTGGTTGCGCAGCAGCATTCCGGGGTCGGTGCCCTCGCCGGAGATGGCCTTGTCCGTGATGACGAAGCTGGCGTCCAGGTTGATGCCCATCACCTTGCCGACGAGCTTCGCGCCCGCGTCACCCTGCCAGTCGGACTTCACGCCGTACTTGGAGCCCCAGTAGTGGAGGAGCTGCTCGACGCGCTTCTTGACCTCGTCCTTGGGAAGGTTGTGGGGGACCTCGAACTTCATCGTGCCCATGGCTGACTCCTGGTGCCGGGAAAGAGGGGATGTCCGCCCGGTTTAGTGACCCCGGGGCGGAAAGTGAACCGCCGTCTTCAAGGGGATGTCTACCGGCGGGCCTGGCGGGCCGCCTTCCGGCGAACCTTCTTCACTGTCGCTGTGGCTCCGGGTGGCCCGGGCGGGGTGCCCCAGCGCTCCAGGTACGGGTCCAGGTCGAACTTCTCCGCGGTGCGCGGCGAGCTCATGGGCCGGACCTTCCCAATCACCGGGCGCTCCTGGAAGGGCCGGTCGTGCAGCCCCAGGACCCACATGAAGTTGGAGACGCTCGCCGGGTCGCGCCCGTCCACCGCGTAGGTGTCGTTGAGCCGCGCGATGCGGGCCAGCGCCTCCTCCGGCGTGGGGCTCCACTCCAATATCTTCTTCCCCCAGAGCATGCGCAGGTAGTTGTGGATCCGCCCGCGCTCCCGCAGCTCGCGCTGGGACGCGTTCCAGAGCGCGTCCTGCGTGCGGCCCTGCTCCAGCTCCTCGAAGGAGTAGAGGTGCGGGCGCGGATCCTTCAAGTGGCGGGAGAGCGTCTCGCGCGCCCAGGCGGGCAGCGACTCCGTGCTCAGTTGCTTGGGGCCGGGCGTGTGGAAGCAGTAGTTGAAGCCCAGCTCGCGGCGCACGAGCAGCTCCTCCAGGAAGGACTGCACGGCGGGGTGGTCCTTGCCCTTCGCCGCGATGGCCGCGCGCGCCGCCTCGCCGGGGAAGAGGTTTCCCCAGTGGAAGTAGGGCGACAGGTTGGACTGCTGGCCCAGGCCCGGATCATTCCGGCCGGTGTCGTAGCCCTCCAGCCGCTCGTGGAGGAACGCGCCCAGGGCCTTGAGGCCCGCCTTGCGTCCGCCGCGCTCGTCGAGCGGCTTCACGGAATGATCCAGCGCGAACGTGTCCAGCGCGGCGCGGGCCTGCACGGCGTCGGACAGCTCGAAGTCCGGCTGGAGCTTCGCGCCCGACACGCGGGGCTTGCGCCCGGGCAGCGTGTGCTCCAGGTACTCCGGCCACAGCTTGCGCAGCTTGGGGCGCAGCGCGTACGCGCCCACCTGGGCCGCGGGGATGCGCTGCATGGGCACCACGCAGGACGCGTCCACGGCGATGAGCGGCACCCGCAGCGCCTTCGCCGCGCCGCGCAGGTGGCCCGGGATGATGTACGTGGGGAACAGGTCCGACACGACGGCCGCCGCGCGCCGGCCCAGGCTCGCGAGCCGGGGCTTGTGCTCCTTCTTCGTGCGCGGCAGCTCCAGCCAGTACGGCAGCCCGCGCGCGGCGCAGCCCTGGGCCATGTCCGCCATGCCCTCCAGGGCCCACGCGTGGAGCCGCTCCGACGCGTAGGGGTAGTCCGGGCGGAGGGCCTGGTAGACGACGACGGGCAGGCCCAGGTGGTTGCCCAGCGCGATGGCGGCGTCCAGCGCGTGGTTCTCCTCCCACCGATGGTTCACCATGCACCAGTAGAGGACGAAGTCGCGCTGACCTGCGGGAAAGGGGGCCTCGTTCACCGCCTGCACGCGGGCGGAGTCGACGCCGAGTTCGGACCACGAGATGCCTTCGGGCATGGGCGCGCGAGAATCTTCGACACGCGGCGGAAAACCAACACCGGCGCACCGGTTGTGGTTTTCTGCCGGACGGCCGGACCCAAGGAGCCCCTCGCGTGTCACACCGTCGAACCTGGAACCTCCCTGTCACCGTCCTCGCGGTCGCGCTGATGTTGCCGGGCCTCGCACTCGCCCAGGCGGGTGGCACGGGCGTCTATCCGGCGCCGCAGCCGCCGCCTCCGCCCGCGCCGGGCATGTACCCGGCGCCGTCCTCGCAGGCCGAGCCGCGCGCGGAAGAGCCTGCGCCCGCGACGCCCGCGGGCGACGCGTATGGGCAGCCGCCGCCCACGCAGGCCGCGCCTCCGGATGAAGCGCCTCCGCGCGCGAGCGACGCGCCGCTCCAGCCGCCGGATCCGGACCGCCTGCGCACCGAGCCGCAGGCGCCGTTGACGGAGGGCACGCGGGAGGTGCGCCCGGAGTCCCTCCGGGACGAGACCGCGACCGCCGCCTCGCGGATCCGCCCGCCGCCGGAGGACAACGGCGTGTTCCTGGACGGCCAGCGCCGCCGGGGGCCGTTCCTGTCCGGCCCCGGCAGCATGCGCTTCGTGCTGCACCACACGGCCCTGGGCGCGCTGGGTGGCTTCTTCACGCAGGCGTTCTCCAAGGAGTTCAACTTCGACCGCAGCTCGCGCGAGTCCATGCTCGCGGGCACCCTGATTGGCGCGGGCCTGGGCTTCGGCGCCTCCGCGTGGTGGCAGTTCAACAACTGGGTGGACACGCCCATGGCGAACTTCACCATCCTCAACTCGGGCATTGGCGGCATGTTCCTCGCGGGCTTCATGGACCTCATCACCCAGGACCCGGGCGTGCTCACCTGGTCCGCGTTCCTGGGCGCGGAGCTGGGCGCGTGGCTGACGGCGGGCATCGGCGGCGGGCAGTTGCCGCTCTCGGACGGCCTGCTGGTGGCGTCCGGCGCGGGCTGGGCGGCGGCGTACAGCGCGCTGTTTCTCGCCATCGTGCACTTCTCCGGCACGGCCATCTCCGGCAAGACGTGGAAGGACATGCTGCTCATCTCGCCGGGCGTGGGCGCGGGCGTGCTGGCCCTGGCGACCATGCGCTACAACCCCACGGCGTCGCAGATCCTCCGCGCGGACCTCTTCGGCGGGGGCGTGGGCGCGGCGGTGCTGCTCATCTCCGGCCTGGTGCTGGGCGGCTTCAACCAGTCCACCCCCTACGTGCTGTCCTTCCTGGGCTCCGCGGGCGCCATCACCACCGTGAGCCTGCTGTGGGAGGAGAGCGTGGACCGCTCCGCCCTGCGCAGCTCGCACGGCGCCAAGGACCGGCCGTACAAGAACGTCTGGTGGTAGACGGCCTGGAGGCCGGGCGGGCAGGCGTCATGGCGCGCGGGGAGGGGCGGCATCACCTTTCCCCGGTATGGCGCGCGTCCTCCCGTTCTCGGCCCTCCTGACCTCGCTGGGCTCCTCGCTGGAGCCCGGGGACGGTCCTCCTCGCGGCAACGCGGCCCCGCTGCCCACGCACGTGCGGCCCCTGCTGGAGTCCGCGAACCCCAGCGCGGAGCTGCGCCGGATGCGGGACTCGGGCGGGCTCTTGAAGGACGCGCGCCCCGCCCTCTACGTCGTGGAGCTGCACGGCCCCGCGGGCCGCTTCTCCGGGCCTCCGGTGCGCTACCTCCTGTGCGCGCTGACGCCGGACGCGGTGCCGTCGCTGGAGCAGGACCCATACCGGCCCCGCGCGTGGGAGGTGGAGCCCGCCGTCACCCTGGTGGCGGATGACCACGGCGCCCTCCGGGCCCTGCTGGCGGAGGCCGCCGAGCGCGGCATCTCCGTCTGGAAGGGGCAGTACGACGGCAACCCGGTGTCGCTCCTGCGCATCGAGCCGTCCCCGGTGTCCAAGCGCCTGCAGGCGGTGCTGGACGAGGCCCCCATGCGGCCCCTGGCGGCCCTGAGCGAGCAGGGCCGGAGCCTGGCCGCGGTGGTGCCGCTGTCCGAGCCGGGCCTGGAGCTGTGTCCCATCCACCGTGCCCTGAAGGGCGTGGAGACGTTCCAGGAGGACACCTTCCTCACCCTGGTGGCCGCGTACGCGCGCGTGACGGAGTTGGACGCGCCCCTCACCACGCCGCAGGGGCTGGCCGCGGCGCGTGAGCGGCTGGCCACGCTGGTGCCCGGGCAGCACGCCGTGCTGCTGGTGCTGCCGGGCGGGCGGGGCCGCATCCTGCGCTTCCGCCAGGGGCTGGACCTGGCGCACCTGAAGGGCGCGCCTCGCAACCCCACGCTGCGCAGCCTGGACCTGGCGCTGCTCAACACGCTGGTGCTGCGCACGGTGCTGGGCATCCAGGAGCCGGAGGCGTCCGGACATCCCCAGGTCTTCCCGGTGCACGGCCTGGACGCGCTGGTGGCGGGCGTGGAGGCCGGCACGTTCCAGGCGGGCTTCGCGCTCAACCCGCCGCCGGTGTGGGAGGTGCGGGCCGTGATGGAGGCCCAGGCCACGCTGCCGCCGCGCACCCTGCGCGTGGAGCCGCGCGTGCCGGCGGGGTTGCTCTTCCTGGATCCCGAAGTCTGACGGCCCCCTCGAGTGCGTGCGCTGACCGGCACCGCGCAGGACTGGCCCCGCCGGGTGCGGCTGCGGTTGGAGCCCGGCCCGGGGGAGACGCTCGACGCCATCTGCGGCGGCGAGGTGCAGGTGCTCCAGCGCAGGCTGGGCTACCGCTTCACGCTGGACCCCGTGCTGCTGGCGCACTTCGCGGTGTTCGAGGCGGGGGCGGACCGGGGCAGGCTGCTCGACCTGGGCACCGGGTGCGGCATCATCCCGCTGGTGCTGGCGCGCCGGTTCGGGAGGGCGGACATCACCGCGCTGGAGCTGCAGCCGGGCCTGTTCTCCCTGGCCGAGCGCAACGTCTACCTCAACCGCTGCGAGGGCTCGGTGACGCTGGTGCAGGGCGACCTGCGGCACGTGGCGGAGACGTTCCCCGCGAGCAGCTTCGGCCACGTGCTGTGCAATCCGCCGTACCGCGCGCGCACCGCGGGCCAGAGCAACCTGTCCCGGGAGAAGGCGCTCGCGCGGCATGAGATTGCCTGCGAGCTGCCGGACGTGGTGCGCGCCGCGGCGTACCTGCTGGTGCCCCGGGGCGCGCTGTGCATGGTGTACCCGGCGTCGCGCTTCAGCGAGCTGGTGTCGGTGCTGCGCACGCTGCAACTGGAGCCGCGCACGGTGCGCATGGTGCATCCGCGCGCGGACCGGCCCGCGAAGCTGGTGCTGCTCCACGCGGTGAAGGGCGGCCGGGCGGACCTCACCGTGCTGCCGCCGCTCGTCGTCCACGCGGACGAGGACGCGGCCTTCACGGACGAAGTCAACGCCATGGTGGGCTGACACACCCCACGTCTTTCATGTCACCCCGGGTGAAGCGGGGCAGGGTAGACTCGCCGGACTCGGGGCCGGGACCGGCCGCCCCGTCTTTGCGAAGGCAGGGTGTGATGCGCGTGGACCTCCGCCGCGCCGTGCGATGGCGACTCCTGGCTCCGGTCCTGGGCTGCTGGGCCGTGGCGGTGCTGCTCCTCGGCGCACCGGCCGGGGCCCAGACGCAGGCGGACCGGCTCTACGTGAGCTATGGCCTCTCCGGCGGAGGCTCGCTGGAGGCGGGGGGCGTCCACGTCAAGGAGCGGATGGCCCTGGAGCTGCGCGTGCCGCTGCCGCTGCTCGTCGTGGGGCGCACGTACCTGCTGCCGTCGGTGGGCTACGAGACGCGGTGGATGGGCGCGGACGTGCCCGCCCTGCGGGAGGACGCGGTGGATCGGCAGTACCACCGCGTCCAACTGGGGCTCACGGCCGTCCGCCCGCTGGCGCCGCGCTGGCTGCTCGTCACGGGGGTGACGGCCAGCACCCGCACGGACTTCCGGTCCTCGTTCGACCTGGCGCTGGACACGTCGTGGGTGGCGTTCGCGATGGCCCGCTACCAGTTCGAGGACACGCCGGGGCTCGGGCTGATGTTCGGCGTGGTCGCGCTGTGGCCCTTCGACAAGCTGCCGGTGATTCCCATGCTGCTCCTGACCTACCGGCAGGGCCCGTACGTCGTGGAGGTGGGGCTGCCCCGGCTCACGCTCCTGCGCAAGCTGGGCGACACGGTGGAGCTGGGGCTGGTGGGCGCGCTGGACATGCAGGTGCTGCGCACCCGCTTCGCGCCGGAGCTCCAGGCGCTCAACGCCACCTACCTGCGCGAGACGCAGGTCCGCGTGGGGCCCACCGTGAACGTCCACCTGGGCCGGGACCTGTGGCTCAGCTCGTCGGTGGGCGTGTCGCTGATCAACGACTACGCGCTGCTGGACCGCGAGCGCGACAGCCTGAACGTGCGCGGGCTGGACATGGGGCCCGCGCCGTATGGCCGGGTGGTGCTGGGCTGGCGTCCCGCGCCCCCCCAGGCGAAGGCCAGGGGCGCGCGTCCGGCGCCCTGAGCGCTACGGCGTGGACCTGGCGCGCTCGGCGGCCTGGCGCTCCTCGCGGCACCAGGCGAGCTGCTCCTGGAGGGTGGCCAGCGGCACGGCCAGCTCCAGCTTGAAGGATGAGCCGTCCGGCCGGACCTTCGCGAAGTCCAGGAGCTGCGCCAGGTCCTCCTTGCCCTCCGCCTGCGCCTTCATGCGCGCCATGGACAGCGCGCCGCCCAGGGACTTGCCCAGGTCCGTCATCTTCTCCGCGTCCAGGCCCGTCACGTTGGCCACCATGGCCACGTCGCCGCTGGTGTCCAGGTGCAGCTCCACGTTCTGGGCCACGTCCGTCAGCCGCCGCGCCAGCTCCTCCTGGCCCGGGCCCAGCAGCTTCGCCAGGGTCTCCACCGCCAGCACGCCGTACATCTCGCCGTAGGTGCTGTTCTCATCCAGGAGCGGCGGCCCCTCCTCCTGGCCGCGCCCGTCCATGCGATCCAGCACCGTCTTCACGGAGTCCGGCGACTTGCCGAACACGAGCATCTGGTTGTTCCAGGTGCCCACCGACGTGTCCATGCGCCCGCGCTGCGTGCCGCCGTCCGGCAGGGCGAAGGTCGTGTCCCCCGGCTCGTACACGCGCGCGCCCGCGCCGTAGTCGGAGGACACTCGCTCGCCCAGCAGCTCCTGGTACTTCGCCTTGCTGAAGTCGCCGGAGAGGATGACGCCCTCGTCGGTGACGACCAGCCGGTCCAGGTCCTGGAGCGGATCCACGCCGCTCATCGCCTTGAACTGCTCCAGGTTCTTGCCGCCGTCACGCAGCAGGCAGTCCATGAGCAGCTCGCCCACGGGCGAGTAGCGCAGCGCGTTCGCCTCGATGACCACCGCCGTGCGGCCCGGGCCCCGGGGCAGCGCCGCGAGCAGCGGATCCCTCGGCTTCACCGGCGCGGCCACGCCCGCGTCCACCACGGCGGGCATCACCCAGGTGCGCCGCTTCTCCGCGCGCTCCAGGTCCGAGCCCTTCATGCGCCGGGGGAACTCCACGTCCGGAGCCTCCGCGGCCGGCGTGTCGCCCTGGCCCGTGAACATCAGGACCGCGCCCCCGGCGAACAACAGCAGCGCCCCCACCAGCCACACCCTCCTGCGCCCGCGCGAATCCATGGTTCAGCAGTCCTTTCCCTCGAAGTGCCAGAAGCCCACGGAGAGGGCCCCCAGTCCGAACACCAGCACGCCGCCCAGCAGCATGCCCAGCGAACCCTTCTCCATCGGCGTGGAGCTGGCCAGGTCCGCCGCGCGCGACGCCAGCGCGGACAGCCGGGGCAGCACCAGCGTCACCGCGTCGAACGCCGTGCGGCCGAAGCCCGACTCCAGGTAGCGCGACACGTCCGCGCGGAAGCCCGCGAGGATGCCGCCCACCAGCAGCACGAAGCCCGCCGCGGAGCACAGCGCCGCGCTGCGCACCAGCGTCGCCGTGGTGAGCATCACCGCGTACACCGCCGCGAACCCCACGCACGCCAGGCCCCCGGCGATGAGCGGCCCCGCCGTCCAGTACCCCGTCTTCACCCCGAAGATGAGCGTCAGCCCGCCCGCGGCGTACACCGTGCCGCCCAGGGCCAGCGTCATCACCCCCAGGAACGTGCCGGCCAAGAGGTGCCAGCGCTGCAAGGGCAGGGCGAGCAGGTGCTCGATGCGGCCGGGCGACAGCAGCCCCGGCGCGAAGTCCGAGCACGCGACGATGCCGAAGAGGATGCCGCCGTAGAACACCAGGTACGCCGCCGCGCGGTAGATGGGCCGCAGCGCCACGTCCACGGACATGATGTTGGAGCGCATCACCTCGCCGAACAGGCGCGTCGCCGCGAGCGCGCCGTCCACGACCTCCAGCTTGAGGCTGAGCGCCACGGTGGCCAGCACCAGCGTGAGCCCCACCATGAAGGCCATGATGAACTTGCGCGACGCCGCCTCGCGCAGCACGTAGCCGGCGATGACGAAGACAGGGCTCTTCACGCCGCCACCCCCGGCCCGCCGCCGACAGCGCCCACGAGCACCGCCTCCAGGTCCGCGCCCTCGCGCCGGAGCTCCATCAGCAGCGCGCCCGAGGCCCGCGCCCTGTCCAACGCCGCGTTGAGCACCGCCACGTCCGCCGCGTCCACCGTGTACACACCGTCCTCCCGGCCACCGCTCGCGGGCGCCATGTCCGCCCTCGCGTCACCACCCGGCCTTGCTCCCCGCGCCGGATCCGCCACGGCCATGAAGCCCGCGGCCTCCAGCGCCGCCCGGTCCGCGCCGGGCGCGAAGCGCACGCGCCAGCGGGCCCCCGCCTTCGCCAGCTCCTCCAGCCTTCCTTCGCGCAGCACGCGCCCGTCCGCGAGGATGGCCACGCGGTCGCACACGCGCTCCGTCTCCGCCAGCAGGTGCGAGTTGAGGAACAGCGTCACGCCCTTCTGGACCTCCTCCTGGAGGATGCGGCGCACCTCCAGCCGGCCCATGGGGTCGATGCCGTCCGTGGGCTCGTCCAGCACCAGCAGCGCCGGGTCTCCCAGCAGCGCCGCCGCCAGCCCCAGCCGCTGCCGCATGCCCTTGGAGTAGCCGCCGATGCGCCGGTCCACCGCGTCCGCCAGCCCCACGCGCTCCAGGAGCCGCGCGTGCGCGGCCGCGTCCGGCTTCAATCCCTTGAGCCGCGCCACGGTGGCCAGGAACGCGGGCGACTTCCACGTGCCGGGCAGGTGCAGCCGCTCCGGCAGGTAGCCGATGCGCGCGCGGATGGCGGGGTCCTCCGGCGACCCGCCCAGCACCCGCACCGTGCCCGCGGTGGGCCGCACGATGCCGAGCACGCTCTTGATGAAGGTCGTCTTGCCCGCGCCGTTGGGGCCAATCAGCCCGAACGCGCTGCCCGCCGGGACGTGGAGGTCCATGCCCCGGAGGGCTTCATGGCCGCCGCGTCCGAACGCTCGGCGATACGTTTTTCGCAGGCCCTGCACTTCGAGCGCGGGAGGTGGAGTCGTCACGGTCATGACTGTAGACGACCCGCTGGGCGGATGATTGCACCCGCATGGAATCGAGCTGCCCCCGGGGGAGGGACGGCCCGCCGTGCATGCGGGCTTCCCTCCGCGTTCCCCTGTTCGCGCCGCTGGGAAACGCCTTGCGCACCCGGAGCGCGCGTGGCGCGACGCGACACCTCGTCTTTCCCGGGCGTTGCACTCCTGGGGGTTCCAACGGTGTCCCTGGTCCAGGCCCTGCAATGCCTGTCAGCGACCCGCGGGACCTGAACGCCAACGCTCGCGGACACACCACACAGGAGACATGGGCATGACGTGGGCAAACGGGACCGAGCAGCAGCTTCAGGACGCGCGCCGTGAGCTGGAGGCCGCCGAGCGGGAGCTGACCACCGGGACCGAGGCGGCGCGGGTGCGCTACGCCCGGGCGTTGTACGAGGCGGATCTGGCCGGGCGGCGGGCCGACCGCATGGCTCGCGATTCGCGCCGCCATCAGTTGACCTGGCGCCCCGTCGCCGGCTGAGCAGGCGGATTCAGGGCTCGGAAGGGGTGAAGCGCGGGGCCCGGCGGTTTATACCGGCGACCCATGGCCCACCCCGTCCACCGTCCCCGCAGGCTGCGCCGCTCGGCGGCCCTCCGTGACATGGTGAGAGAGACGCGCCTCTCACCCACGGACTTCATCTACCCGCTGTTCGTCGTGGAGGGCCGGGACGTGCGCCGTCCCATCGCCTCCATGCCGGGCGTCTTCAACTTCTCGCTGGAGCACGCGGTGAAGGAGGCGAAGCTCGCGAAGTCGCTGGGCGTGCCGTCCGTCATCCTCTTCGGCATCCCGGACCACAAGGACGCGCGCGGCACCCAGGCGTACGCGACGGACGGCATCGTCCAGCGCGCCATCCGGGAGATCAAGGCCGCGGAGCCGGACCTCCAGGTCATCGCGGACGTGTGCCTGTGCGAGTACACCGACCACGGCCACTGCGGCGTGCTGGACGGCGACCACGTGGCCAACGACGCCACGCTGCCGCTGCTGGCCAAGATGGCCGTCACCTGCGCGCAGGCGGGCGCGGACATCATCGCGCCGTCGGACATGATGGACGGCCGCATCGGCGCCATCCGCAAGGCGCTGGACGAGGTGAAGCACCAGGACACGCCCATCATGGCGTACTCGGCGAAGTACGCCTCCGGCTTCTACGGCCCGTTCCGTGAGGCCGCGCAGAGCACGCCCCAGTTCGGCGACCGCCGCGGCTACCAGATGGACCCCGGCAACGTGCGCGAGGCCCTCCGCGAGACGGCGCTGGACGTGGAGGAGGGCGCGGACTTCATCATGGTGAAGCCGGCGCTGTCGTACCTGGACGTCATCCGCGCGCTGCGTGAGAACTTCGACCTGCCGCTGGCCGCGTACAACGTCTCCGGCGAGTACGCGATGCTCAAGGCCGCCGGGCAGAACGGCTGGGTGGACTACGAGCGCGTGATGTTGGAGGTCCTCACATCCATCAAGCGCGCCGGCGCCGACCTGGTCATCACCTACCACGCCCTGGAAGCGGCCAAGCTCCTGTAGGCGACACCCGGGCGCGCGGCATCGGCGGAAGGCTTGATCGCTTCCGCCGCTTGCGCCCAAATGCCCCCACCACGATGCCCACCCAGAAGAAGCGGCCCGGACGCAGAACCGAGAAGCCTCCGCCCAGACGTGGCGCCGCGCCGTCCAAGGCGCCGCGCTCCCGGTCGGGCCAGCGCCCTGGGAAGGGCCGCGCTCCCGTCGTCCGTGAGCCCGGGCCGTTGCAGTACAAAGTGGTGGAGCTGTCCACGGTGGACGAGGGCGCGCTGGAGCGCACCCTGAACGAGTGGACGGGCAAGGGCTGGAACCTGGACGGCGTGCAGTTCGCGATGCGCGAGTCCTCCAAGCGCCCGGCCATGGCCTTCGTCTTCTTCACCCGCGAGGGCGAGGCCGCGCGGCACGACGAGGACGACGCGCGGCAGAAGCTGCTGCGCATGTCCGAGACGGGCAGCCCCACGGCGCGGCTGGCGGCGGAAGCGGCCGGGGAGCACGCGCAGTCGGTGGTGCCGTTCGTCCACCCGCTGTCCGCGCACGAGCGGCTGGCGAAGCTGGCGGGGCTGGACGAGCCGGAGCCCACCGAAGAGGGGCTCACGCTGGAGCCCGAGGAGTGAGCACCGCCCCCGAGCGCAGTCTCATGGCGGAGGGCCGCGGCGCGGGCCGCGTGCTGCGGCTGGTGCAGGAGGACGCGGAGCCGGACTCACCGTACCCGAAGGCGTCGCTGCTCCTGCGGCTGGGCGCGCGCATCATCGACTGCGCGGTGGCCTGGGGCCTGTACGTGGTGTGCGGCGCCGCGGGCGCGGTGGTGGCGCTGCTGTTCCTGCTGCTCGCGGACGGGATGCTCCAGGGGCAGAGCGTGGGCAAGCGCATCTGCGGCGTGAAGGTGATGCACCTGCCCACGCGCTCGGCCGCGCGGCACCGTGACAGCACGCTTCGCAACGCGCCGCTCGCGCTGGTGGTGCTGCTGGGGATGATGCCCGCGCCGCACGGCGTGGTGGCCGCCCTGGCGGGCTTCGTGGTGATTGGCGGCGTGGAGGCGTGGCGCGTGCTGCGCGACCCGCTGGGCCTGCGGCTGGGGGACACCTGGGCGCAGACGCAGGTGGTGGACGGGAAGGTTGTCGCGGGCGCGACGGTTGCAGCCCGCACGCCGGTGGGCGCGACGCGCGCTCCCGGACGGTTGATGTCCGCGGCCAAGGTGCGCCGCGGCAAGGCATTCAGGAAAGGGAGACGGGGTAAGCCATGCGCATCGCGCTGACCTACAACCTGCGGCTTTCGGACTCGGAAGAAGAGGCGGAGTTCGACACGCAGGAGACGGTGAACACGCTGGCGGGGGCCATCGAGCGGCTGGGCCACCGGCTGGAGCGCTTCGAGGTGAGCGGCCCCGCGTCGCGCACCGTGGCCCGCCTGGAGGCGTACAGCCCGGACCTCATCTTCAACACGGCGGAGGGCCGCCGCGGCCGCTTCCGTGAGGCCTTCTACCCGGCGCTCTTCGACGAGCTGGGCTTCGCGTACACGGGCTCGGACGCGTACGCGCTGGCGCTCACGCTGGACAAGCAGCTCACCAAGCTCATCCTCTCCAAGCACGGCATCCGCACGCCCGGCTGGCAGTACGTGGAGAAGCTCAGCGAGCTGCAGCCGGAGAACCTGCGCTTCCCCGTCATCGTGAAGCCCAACTTCGAGGGCTCCTCCAAGGGCATCACCCAGGACTCCGTCGCGGAGACGCTGGAGCAGGTGCGGGAGAAGGTGGCGAAGGCGCTGGAGAAGTACCCGGCGGGCGTGCTGGTGGAGGAGTACATCAGCGGGCGCGACCTCACGGTGCCGTTCCTGGCCGCGGTGGACAACGACTACGACGGCGTGCTCGCGCCGGTGGAGTACGTCATCGACCCGGAGGCGTCCCAGGGCCGCAAGTACGCCATCTACGACTACGAGCTGAAGACGCGCCGGGAGAAGTCCGTGTCCGTGCGCGCCCCCGCGAACATCCCGGCGAAGATGTCCGAGGACGTCCGCAAGATGGCGCAGAAGATCCTCCAGGTGCTGGACTGCCGCGACCTGGGCCGGCTGGACTTCCGCGTGTCCGACGCGGGCGTGCCGTACTTCCTGGAGATCAACGCGCTGCCCAGCCTGGAGCCGGGCGCGGGCATCTACGCCGCGGCGGAGCTGGAGGGGCTGCACCTGGACGGGGTCATCAACTCCATCATCCAGAGCGCGGGCAAGCGCCACAAGATCCGCGACTCCAAGAGCCGCCAGGGCAGGCCCGCGCGCAAGTCCGGTCCCTTGCGCGTGGGCTTCAGCTTCAACGTGAAGCGCGTGAAGCCCAGCGCCACGGCGGAGACGGTGCAGGAGGACAGCGAGGCCGAGTACGACTCGCCCAACACGCTCCAGGCCATCCGCGAGGCCATCGCGTCCTGGGGCCACGAGGTCATCGACCTGGAGGCCACGGCGGAGCTGCCCACGGTGCTCTCCAGCACGCCGTTGGACATCGTCTTCAACATCGCGGAGGGCTTCAAGGGCCGCAACCGTGAGAGCCAGGTGCCGGCGATGCTGGAGCTCCTGGACATCCCGTACACGGGCTCCGACCCCGCGACGCTGTCGCTCGCGCTGGACAAGGCGCTGGCGAAGAAGATCGTCCGCCAGGCGGGCATCCTCACGCCCAACTTCCAGTTGATGGTCACGGGCAAGGAGCGCCTCAACAAGGAGTTCACCACCTTCCCGCTCATCGTGAAGCCGGTGGCGGAGGGCAGCTCCAAGGGCGTCGTCACCAAAAGCGTGTGCAACTCGGAGGCGGAGCTGCGCGACGTGGTCCGGGAGATCGCCGGCAAGTACCAGCAGCCCGCGCTGATCGAAGAGTACATCGGCGGCCGTGAGTTCACGGTGGGCCTCCTGGGCGAGCGGCGTCCGCGCGTGCTGCCGCCCATGGAGATCGTCTTCCTGGACAAGGCGGAGAAGAACCCCGTCTACAGCTTCCAGCACAAGCTCGATTGGACGGACCGCATCCGCTACGACGCGCCCGCGAAGATCGAACCCGCGCTGCTGGAGAAGCTGCGCACGGCGGCGCGCAACTCGTTCATGGCGCTGGGGTGCCGCGACGTGGCGCGCATCGACTTCCGCATGGACGACAAGGGGCGCATCTACTTCATCGAGTGCAACCCGCTGCCCGGCCTCACGCCCGGCTGGAGCGACCTGGTGCTCATCGCGGCGGGTGCCGGCATGGACTACCGGACGCTGATTGGCGAGATCATGGCGCCCGCCATCCGCCGCTACAAGGAACGCGAGGCGCGCCGGGCCCAGACGGAGAACCCGGCCGGCGCCCACGCGCCGCCGCTCAACAAGGTCGTGCAGCGGATCGAAGAGCAGACCGCGCAGGCCAACGCCGCGGCCCCCGCGGAGACCCCGCCCGCGCCGCGTCCGGAGCTCAAGTCCTGAGCGTCCGCTGAAGCGCGGGCAGGGGAGGGGACGGTGCGCACGGCGCGCCGTCCCCTTTCTTCACGTCGCGGGCGCGAAGCCGCCGTGGAACGTGGGCGGCAGGGCGTGGTTGAAGTGGCAGCGCGCCACGGGCCCGTCCTCCAGGTGGCGCGCGTCCAGCACGGCGACGTGGGACGTGTCCGTCTTCGCGTCGAACACCTGCGTGAGCACCCAGCCGTCGTCCTCGGCGCTCCCGCCGGGGCGGGGGACGAAGACGGGCTCGGAGGGGTAGGTGTCCTCGCCCAGGGAGGCCGTGGTCATGCGGCCGGTGGCCATGTCCATGCGCGCCACGCCGTCGAAGAGGCCGCGCCGGGCTTCATCGCTCCGGTGCACGCCCAGGTAGAGCGTCTGGTGCGCGCGGCCCACGACGCCGGGGGCCACGCGGGGGAACTCGCAGCTAAGGTCCGCGCGCTGTTCGGTGCGGAAGGTGCGCGCCTTCAGGTCCACCACCGCCCGGTGCAGCATGCCCTTCGCGTCCAGGGACGTGGGGCCGCGCACCAGCTCGCCCAGCCACTGGTTCGTCGTGAAGTCGGGGTAGCGCACGTAGTCCACCACCAGCGTGTCGCCCTGCTCGTACGCGTTGCCGAAGTGCCACAGGTAGAAGGCGTCCGTGGTGATGCGAATCGGGTGCGCCACGTCGTCGATGGGCACCACCAGCACGTCCGCGCCCGCCTCCGGCCGCCACCGCAGGTTCTCCGAGTAGGAGCCCACCCGCAGCAGCGCGCGGAAGAGGTTCAAGCGCAGCGGTGAGAGGAAGAAGACGAGGTAGCGGTCCGTGGCGATGAAGTCGTGCACCATGGTCGCGCCCGGCAGCTTCACCGTGCCCAGCCGCCGCGCCGGGCCGCCGTCCGGCAGCGCGTAGAGGTCCGCCAGCGTCTCCCGGCCGTAGCGGATGCCGAAGTTGTAGGACGCCTTGCGCGACGGCACGCGGTGCGGGTGCGCGGAGAACGTCTCCACCACCGTGCCGTCGAAGTCCGTCTCGCCCAGCGTGGACAGGTCCTCCGGGGACACCTCCACCGGCACGCTGCCCTCGAAGAGGGCGTACAGCTTGCCGTTCCACGCCATCACGGACGTGTTCGCGGAGTTCTTGCGCACGTCGCGCAGCTTGTGCAGCAGCGGCGTGGGCGTGCCGTACGCGCCGTAGCGCTGCGAGGACGCCTGGCGCTCCGCCACCATGGTGGGCGTGTCCAGCAGCCGCGACGCCCCCGTCACCCCGTCCGCCCCGAAGCGCACGCCCAGCATCCCGCCGTCCCCGTCGAACCAGTGCTGGTACGGCCGGCCGTGCACGTCGAACGTCCACGGCCCCACCCGGTACAGCGAGCCCCGCAGCCCCTCCGGCACCTGGCCCTCCACCCGCAGCGGCTCGAAGCCGTGCTGGCGGGGAAGCGTGCGGAACGCCCGCAGCCAGCCCGGCGCGGAGGAGGACATCGTCTGCTTCGTCGCGGTCGTCATGACGGCTCCCTTTCCAGTGCAACGTGAGGGCGCGGATGGCCCCGCGCCAACCCCAGAATGTAGACACTGTAAACATTGCATGTTTTCGGTGTCAACATGGATGTTGACGCTGGCAACTTCATGCGGCGGGTGCTCAAGTCGCGCGGGCGGCACCAGGCGCGCGAGGAGGCACGGACGTTGGCGACGCGGGGCAAGCGGAAGCAGGCGGCGGAGGCACCGGAGGACAAGGGCCGCTACCACCACGGGGACCTGCGCCAGGCGCTGGTGGACGCGGCGGTGGCGCTCATCGCCGAGGAGGGCTTCGGCGCGCTGTCCCTGCGGGAGGTGGCCCGGCGGGCGGGGGTCACCCACGCGGCGCCGTACCGGCACTTCGCGGACAAGGAGGCGCTGCTGGAGGCGGTGGCGCACGAGGGCTTCCGCGCCATGGCGCGCGAGATGCGCGAGCGCATGGCCCCGCACACCGGCCCCCTGGAGCGGCTGTACGCGGCGGGCGAGGCCTACGTGCTGTTCGCCGTGCGCCACCCGCCGCACTTCCGGGTGATGTTCGGCCCGCACTTCACCCGGCCCATGTCACCGCCCCCGGAGCCGGAGGGAGAGCAGGGCGCCTTCACGCTCCTGGTGAGCAGCATCGAGGCGGGACAGGCGGCGGGCCTGCTGCGCCCCGGCGAGTCGCGGCCCCTCACGCTCACCGCGTGGTCGCTCGTGCACGGGCTCGCCTCGCTGTTCGTGGACCGGCAGCTCGGTGAGTCCCCGCAGGGCGCGGAGGCCGCGGAGGCGCTCGCCCGCGTGCAGACGCGGCTGCTCGTGGAGGGGCTGAGGCCTCCCGCACGCGGCTGAACGTTCGCGCCGGTCGGTAGGGAAGCAGGGTTGACCGTCGGAGATTGTCGGGTACGGTCGGCGCATGGTGCGGATACCGGAAGAGAATGGGCCGAGGGTCCGGGCGCGGGAGCTGGGGCTGCCGCTGGGGCGCTTCAAGCCGGGCAAGTACAACGCCATCACCGACGTCGAAGGCGTGCTGGTGGGCCACACCACGCTCATCGAGGGCTCGGGGCCGCTGCGGCCCGGCTACGGCCCGGTGCGCACGGGCGTCACGGCCATCCTGCCCAACCTGGGCAACATCTTCATGGAACGCATGAGCGGGGGCGGCTTCGTGCTCAACGGCGCGGGCGAGGTCTCCGGCATGACGCAGCTCATGGAGTGGGGCCTCATCGAGACGCCCATCCTCCTCACCAACACCATGGCCGTGGGCGCCGTGTCCGACGGCGTGGCCAACTACCTCGTCCAGCGCTACCCGGGCATCGGCGACGAGCACGACGTCATCATCCCCGTGGTGGGCGAGTGCGACGACTCGTGGCTCAACGACATCTCCGGCCGCCACGTGCGCCAGGAGCACGTCGTCGCCGCCATCAACAACGCGAAGTCAGGCCCGGTGCAGGAGGGCAACGTCGGCGGCGGCACCGGCATGGTGACGTGCGACTTCAAGGGCGGCATCGGCACGTCCTCGCGCAAGCTGCCGGAGGTGCTGGGCGGCTACACGCTGGGCGTGCTCGTCATGTCCAACTTCGGGAAGATGCACAACCTGCGCGTGGGCGGCCTGCCGGTGGGCGAGGTGCTGGTGGAGAAGTTCAAGAACACCCCCCACCGCGGCAAGTCCTACGGCTCCATCATCGCGGTGGTCGCCACGGACGCGCCGCTGCTCAGCCATCAGATCAACCGCCTCTGCAAGCGCGTGGGCCTGGGCATCGGCCGCGTGGGCAGCTACGCGGCGCACGGCTCGGGTGAAATCGTCGTGGGCTTCTCCACCGCGAACATCATCCCCAGGCGCACCCAGAAGATGGTCTACAAGATGAAGATCCTCCTGGATCAGCGCCTGGACCCCCTCTACGAGGCCGTGATGGAGGCCACGGAGGAGGCCATCCTCAACGCCATGTGCATGGCGGAGCCCATGACGGGGGTGAACGACAACTATTCGCCCGCGCTGCCCCTGGACGAGGTCCGCCGCTTCGTGGACGCCTGCCGCCCCATCTTCGCCTCGGTGAAGAAGCGCCCCCACCAGACGAGCGTGCCGGCCTCCAAGGAGCGCCCCAGCGACGAGGACCGGGAGGGGGACGTGACGCTGGGCAGCGCCCAGCCCACCCGGGTCCGCAGCGCGGAGGGCATTCCCTTCCCGACCCGTCCGGCCCCCAACGAGCCCCCCCCGGACGGAGGGCCCGGCCCCGCGCCGCGAGCCGACGGGGCGCCCGTCCCGGAGGACCCCGAGGGTTCCTCTTCCGGGAGCCCGTAGGCTTCTGATAGGTAAGCCCCCCTTTGCTCCATTCCGGAGACCAGGAGCCACCCACATGGCCAACAGCAAGAGCAAGCACCGCCGCGTGCAGATGAAGATCCGTCAGCACTGGAAGAAGCGGATCAAGAAGCAGAAGGAAGCCGCCAAGGCCGCCGCCGCCGAAGGCAAGAAGAAGTAATTCTGCCGCCCTGGCGCCGCTCCCGGCGGCCCTGGCTTCACTGCCGGGTCGCCGTGAAGGGGCGCGCCACGTTGCACCGAAGGGCGCTGGTCCCCTGGATGCGCGAGAACTGACCGGTGAAGTTCCCGGACAGGCCGCCGTGGACCAGGCCCCCGTCGTCGTCTCCGCCGCCGGTGTGGGTCGCGTTGAGGGTGTAGATCGTGCTCACCCCGCCATCGCTGCTGGGCGGCGGCAGGCCGGTCAGGGTCAGATCGCCGCTCGCGTACACCTGACCCGTCAGCGGCACCCCCGCCAGTGAGCCCGTGAGCATGCCGCCCTCGCCGCGCTGGATGCTCAGCACCTCGCCGTCGGCCAGGGGCTGCACGTTCAGGTTCACGCACTCGGCGGGCAGCCCCGCGTCCCCCATGAACCTCAGCGGGTAGGTGCCCTCCACGGCGGGGCAGTTGTCCGTGCAGGCCGCGTTCTGGCTCTCGTCACAGCCGGCCGGACCGAGCATCAGGAAGGCGCTGGCGACCACCGCGGTGGCGGCCGCCAGGGGAGCGAAACGTCCAGAAGTCATGGATGGCCTCTTGGTGAAGGGAGGGACGGACTTCCTGCTGGGAAACTCCGTTCCTACGTTGCGTTCAGCGGGTCTGGGGACGGGGTGGGGCGGTGACGGCGGGCGATTCGAAGCGGTGGTCCAATTTCATCTTCGCGGGGCTGTTCGCGCTCGCGCTGATTCTCTTTTCACGCATCCTGCTGCCGTTCCTGATGCCGGTGCTGCTGGGCGGCTTCCTGGTCGTCCTGTTCATGCCCATCCAGGACTCCTTGGACCGCCGGCTCCAGGGCCGCAAGTCCCTGGCGGCCGGACTGTCCACCCTCGCGGTGTTCCTGCTGATTCTTGCCCCGCTGGCGCTGGTGGGCTGGATGGTGGCCCGCGAGGTGCTCCAGTTCGTGGGCCAGGCGCAGGACCTGTTGGATCAGGTGGACCTGCGCCACCACTTCCTCAACAGCCTGCCGCGGGGCCTCGCCCGCTACGTGCACTTCGATCCGGAGAGCTCGGAGACGGAGCGCCTGCTGATGACGGCGGTGTCGGGCGGCGCGGGGCTGCTCGCGGACCTGGTGGGCGCCGGCACGGAGCTGCTCGTCAACATGTTCCTGATGACGGTCGCCATGTACTACTTCTTCCTGGACGGCCGTCGTCTGGTGAACGAGGTGGCCCGGCTCATCCCCCTGGAGCGCCGCTACTTCGACGCCTTCTCCCACGAGTTCACGGACGTCGCGTACGCCATCATCTACGGCAACACCGTCACCGCGCTGGTGCAGGGCGCGGTGGGCTTCGTGGGGCTGCTCATCGCGGGCGTGCCGCACGCCGGGGTGTGGGGCGCGGCCATGGTGCTGGTGGCGCTGGTCCCGGTGGGCGGCACCGCGCTCGTGTGGGGGCCCATCGGCGTCATCCTCATCGCGGCCAACCGGGTGAGCGAGGGCGTGTTCCTGCTCGCGTGGGGCACCTTCCTGGTGGGCAGCATCGACAACGTCATCCGCCCCAGGCTGTGCGGCTCGCGCATGGCGCTGCACCCGCTGCTCGTCTTCCTGTCCATGTTCGGCGGGCTGGCGGTGTTCGGGATGATGGGCCTGCTGGTGGGGCCGCTCATCGCGTCCATCTTCATGGCCATGGTGCGCATCTACCGGCGTGACTTCCTGGGTCGTGCCCAGGAATCTCAGCCTGCTCCCGTGGTGTCCCAGGATTCCTCGCCTTCGCTCACCCCGCAGCCCGCGCCAGTGCCCTCCACGGCGAGCGTGGGTCACGTGATGAACGCCTGAGCCCCGAGCCTGGACTTCGCCCCGGCGCTGGGTGAACCTGACCGGCGCATGACGACCCCCCGAAGCACGAGGGTCCCCTCGGGACTGTCGCGGACCCTGGCCCTCATCGGGGCCCTGTCGGCTCCGGCCGCGGCGGCCTCCGACGTCCTGACGCCGCCGGCCTTCCATGGCGCCCGGGAGTCCCCCGCGTGGCTGTCGCTGCGGCTGGGCACCGGCCCGTCCGGCAAGGCGCAGGCGCAGGCGGAGCCGGAGGTGGGCGCGCCCACCTGGGTGCGGCTCAACCTGTCCCTCACCGCGACGTGGCGGCGCTACTGCGCGCGGCCCGGCGTGGACAGTTGCGGCGCGTACGACCGGCTGCCGGAGGAGGATCAGCTCGGGGACACGTCGGACTTCTCGTCGTCGTATCCGTACCTGGGGCTGGCGCTGGAGGCGGAGGTGCTGCCGCTGGCGCGTCACCCCACGTCGGTGCTGCGCGGGCTGGGGCTCCAACTGGGGGCGCAGCGGGGCTTCTCCAGCTCCGACGTGACGCTCACCGGGGACGGCGGCCAGACGCCGGTGCGCGAGGTGTCCGCCACGGACACGGCCTTCACCGCGCAGGCGATGTACCGCTTCTACTTCCGCTTCGGCACGACGCGTCCGCAGCAGGGCTACGTGGGCGCGCGCGCGGGCATCCAGACGCGCGCGTTCGACGTGGAGGCGACCGCGGACAACCCGCTGACCGGCACGCACCGCGTGTTCCCGTCCGTGGCGTTGGACCTGTCCGTGCCGCTGTTCAGCTCGGTGCGGCTGGACGCGTCGGGCGGGCTGTTGCTGTCACCCAGGCCGGGGCACTCGCCGGACGCGGACGGCGGGCGGCGGGCGCTGGAGGTCCGCGACTACGGCACGTCCGTGTCCAGCTTCGGCTGGAGCGCGGAGCTGGGCGTGTCCGGGGACATCTGGGGACCGTTCGGCTACGACGTGGCCTGGCGGCTGGCGCACTTCAAGGACCAGTTCTCCGGGCCCGGCACGCTCACCGGTTGGAACAACGGCGGAGCGACCGAGGAGACGTACTCCAGCCTGCATGCCGGGTTGATCGCGACGTACTGACGTTGACGCTGTCGGACGAGCGACATCGCCCCGGAGCGCCGGTGTCGGCACTCCAGCACGATGACTACCCCTTGCCTCCACGGTCTGCTGTGGGCCGTGACGCAAGGGGGACGATTCTCGGTGCAATCCAGGCGATGGTGGACGCGGGGACTGGCGGGGCTGGCGTGCTTCGCCCTGGTGGCGTGCGGCGGCGGCGGTGACACCTCATCGCCCACGGACGACACGCCTTCCGGCACGGCCTCCGACGCGGGCACGCACCCGCAGTCCGGCGAGGGCACGGTGGATGGAGGCACGCAGCCTTCCTCCGACGCGGGCACGGGCGCTCCGACCGACGCGGGCTCCGGAACGCCGGACGCGGGAGCCGGGGATGCGGGCACGGCACCCCAGGCCTGCGCGCCCACCGCGGGCGACACGCGCTGGGTGCTGGAGGGCGAGTCCTTCGCCGCGAAGGTGACGTGCGCGACGGGGCTCGCGGAGGCCGGGCTGCGCTTCGGGGTGAGGAACCTTCCGCCGGGCGCCACGTTCGACGCGGCCACCGCCACGCTGCGCTGGACGCCCGCGCTCAACCAGGGCGCGGTGTGGATGCTCACGCTGGAGGAGCGCACCACCGGCGAGACGGGCACGCTCAAGGTCGGCGTGGCCAACAACGACACCGCGCCGGGCAAGGTCGACATCGTCGACCCCGTGGCCTACACGGAGGAGTACGGGCTGCCCGTGGTGCACCTGTTCTTCAATCCGGACGTGGGCCTGACGTCCGGCGCCTACCGGCCCGCGGAGGTGGTGTACCGGGGCCACCGCTACACGATTGACGCGAAGTACCGCGGGGCCACGTCCAGCGTGTTCCCCAAGCGCAGCCTGACGCTCAAGTTCGCGGAGGACGACCTGTTCTCCGAGCCCGTCTTCGGCGACGGCTTCAAGGACCGCAAGCGCGTGGTGCTCATCACCACGTTCAATGACAACTCCTACCTGCGCTCGCGGCTGGCGTTCGACCTGTGGAACCGGCTGTCCCCCAACGCCGTGCGCATCCGCACCTTCAGCGTGGTGGTGTACGCGAACAACAAGTACCGCGGGCTCTACACGGCGGCGGACCACGTGGACAAGCGGCTGATGGAGTGGAACGGCATCGACGATGACTCGGACCTCTTCAAGGCCGACACCGCGGACGCCAACTTCTCCCGCCTGACGCGTAACGGGCAGACGAAGGCGAGCCTCGACGTCGGCTTCGTGAAGGACGAGGGTAACCCGCCGGGCAACTTCAGCACGCTGCACGCCTTCGTCGCGTGGGTGGCGGACTCCAGCAACGACAGCTTCCGTCAGGAGTTCGGCGCGAGGCTGAAGGCGCGCGACTACGAGGACTGGTGGATCTTCAATACGCTCATCCAGGGCAATGACTCGCAGGCGAAGAACGCCTATCACGCGTACGACCCGAAGACGGGCGGGCCCTGGCGCTACATCCCGTGGGACCTGGACGCGAGCTTCGGGCAGAACTACGACACCACGCGCACCAGCGCCACGGCGCGGCCCACCTACGCGTCGGACAACCTGCTCTTCAAGCGGATGCTGGCGGAGCCTGGCATCGCGGGCCCCCTGCGCGAGCGCTACCGCCAGGCCTTGAAGAACGAGCTGAGCGAGGCCCGGGTGCAGGCGATGATCGACGGCTACGTGCGGGAGCTGGGGCCCAACGCGCAGCGCGACGAGGCGCGGTGGGCGGAGCAGTACCGGAACTTCGCGAAGCCGGAGGCGGGGAGCGACGGGGGCTACAACAACTTCCCGGACTGGCACCTGCGCCAGGACTTCAAGACCCACGCGGAGGAGGTCGAGTACATCCGGCAGTGGGTGCACAAGCGCTGGGGCGCGTTCCAGTCACAACTGCCCTGAGGTTGGCGGCGCGGCGGGGGGAGGACCTCGCCGCGCCCACCGGGACTACCACTGCGCAGGGTCGGCGTCGGCGAACGTGGTGCCGGCCGCGATTTCGTCGAACCAGATGCTGCGGGTGGGCTGGGAGCCCTGCATGTACCCGCTGTCATGCCAGCCGTTGGCGTAGAGGCCCACGCGGAACTGGAAATAGCGGTCGTCCGCCACGGTGGTGGCCAGGTTGAACTGCTCCAGGACCTTCACCCCGTCGAACCAGAGCTTGATGTAGCCGGTGCTGTCGCTGGCCCACTTCACCTGCAGGATGACCTTGTGCCATTCCCCCGCGCTGACGGTGGCCAGGTTGGGGAAGGTGACGGTCTTCTGGGCGCAGACCGTGCCCTGCTTGACGCGGGTGTAGAGCTGGTTGCCGGACAGCCACACCATGGTGGACGGCATGTAGTCGTCGCAGCCGGTGTTGGAGAAGTCCGCGATGAACTGCGCCAGGTTGTAGGACTGGGGCTGGAACTGCCAGTCCTGCTGCAGCCGGAAGGTGAAGCCGTAGAAGCCCATGTCGCCCCGGCGGTAGACGTTGTTCCTCACCACCTCCGAGTGGTACCGGCCCGTGTAGTTCGGGTCGTAGACCTGCGTGACCTTGATGGCGGTGGGGCCCTCGTAGGTGACGTTCGTGACCTCGTTCACGGAGCCGTTGTGCTCGCGGTTGATGGCGTTCCAACCGGTGAGCGTTCCGGTGTTGCGGAAGATCTCCGCTGCCTCCGCGACCAGCCCGAACGCGAACAGCGACACGCCGGCGGCCACGGCGAAAGGCTTGGCTTGCATTGGAAGGGCCTCCATTGGAAATTTACTTCTTTGTTGTTATTTCTTGTTTTGCTAGCTTAGCAGGTTCGTGACTGTTTTGTCTTGTTGAGTGAAGCCGCCCTTCCAGGAGGCTCCATGGTCGTCAAGGGTCGTCGTTCATGCCTTCAAGCTGCTCCGTCGCAAGCTCGCGGTAGAAGGGGACGACCTCGACGGCGAGCACATCGCGCATTTCCTGTCGCGCGCCGTCCCAATCTCCCTGGCGCTGGAGCTTCCACATCCGGTGCAGTGCGTCTGTCAGGCGATTGGACCCGTCGGTGATGCGGCGGGCGCACTCGCGCAGGAGCGCAAGGGCTCCGGCGTCCGTCTGAAGCGCTGATGCGGCGTCGGAGACGGCCACTTCGGCGGCGGTCTGAATCAGGAGCGCGCGTACGTCATCACTCAGGGGCAGCGGTGCGTTCTCGCGAAGCACATGCCGTGCAAGGTCGAGGAGCGGACTCCAGTCGGGTGGGTTCATTCGGTCCTCATCGCTTCGGCCTGGCGGGACGGCATAGATTGAAGGGCCATGCGTGTTGGCCTTCGCACCGTCGCAAACAGTCGGTGCAAGGGCCGGAGAAGAGGCCGTCCGCGCAGGCGTTCCAGTTTCGCATGCACCTGTTCTTCCACGCGGGTAGTCGCGGGTCGTCAACGTAATCGTTCACATCCACTTCGGAGTTGCTGTGCGTGCCGGTGGCGCCGACGCCCGCGGCCATGATGGCGGAGGCTTCCGCGGCGGTGAGGCCGCATGCCTCCGGCAGACCGGGGTGTCGCTGGATGCAGTCCGTCTCGGTGTCCATGGCGATGGTGGCGCATCCCAGGCTCAGGGCCGTGAGGATGGGGGCGAAGTGGCGCCACCGAGGGGCCTTCGAGGGAGTCATGGTACGCGGACCCTACAGTCTGCCGGATGTCAGACCAGCCCCTGATGAAGAAGCCTGAGTCACCGCCCCAAGTGGGTGGCGCAAGGCGGCCGTCCCGGTTAGTTTCCGCGGCGCGTGCGGAGGCCCCGGGGTGGGGCGTCCGAGCCCGGACGAGGTGCGCCGTACCCGGTCACGACAAGACGACGCCTTCACGGGAGTCGTGCGTCATGTCGTCGTCGTGGATCCTCCTCGTCATCGCGGGCCTGCTCGAAGTGGCCTGGACGGTGGGCCTCAAGTACACGCAGGGCTTCACCCGGCCGCTGCCCAGCGTCCTCACGGTGGGGGCCATCATCGCGAGCATGGGCCTGCTGGGCCTCGCGGTGAAGCAGCTCCCCATCGGCACGGCCTACGCGGTCTGGGTGGGCATCGGCGCGGCCGGCGCGGCCATCGCGGGCATGGTGCTCTTCCAGGAGCCCGCCACGCCCTCGCGCCTGTTCTTCCTGGGGATGATGATCGTCGCCATCATCGGGCTGAAGTTCACCAGCGGAACGCACTGAGCCCGTGACCGTGGGGGAGTGAACCCTCCCCGCGGATGGGTTTCCAAGGCGCGCATCCCGCGAGCGCAGGATGCGCGCCGGTTCCCATCACGCGAGGTGACGGCGATGAGCGACGCGAGGTTCGAGCTGTACTACTGGCCCGGCATTCCCGGCCGGGGCGAGTTCGTGCGGCTGGTGCTGGAGGAGGCGGGCGCGGACTGGGTGGACGTGGGGCTGCAATCCGGCGGGAAGGCCGTCTCGGACATGCTCGGCAGGGCCCCCGTGCCCGCGTACGCGCCGCCGCTGCTCAAGGTGGGCGACGTCGTCATCTCCCAGGCGCCCAACATCTGCTCCTACCTGGGGGAGCGCTTCGGCCTGGTCCCCTCGGACGAGGCCTCGCGGCTGCACGCGCGTCAATTCCAGCTCACCGTCGCGGATGCCGTGGCGGAGGCGCATGACACGCACCACCCCGTCGCCGCCATGAAGTACTACGACGAGCAGAAGGCCGAGGCGAAGCGCCGCGCCGAGGACTTCCGCACCCAGCGCATCCCGAAGTTCCTGGGCTACTTCGAGCGCGTGCTGAAGGCGAACCCCCAGGGCGGAGGGAAGTTCCTCCTGGGCCGCGACTTCTCCTATCCGGAGCTGGCGCTGTACCAGTTGGTGGAGGGCCTGCTGTATGCCTTTCCCAATGCCATGCGCCGCGTCGCTCCGGACGTGCCCGGCGTGATGGCCCTGCGTCAGCGCGTCGCGGAGCGCCCCCGCATCGCCGCCTACAAGAAGTCCCCGCGCGCACAGCCCTTCAATCCACAAGGCATCTTCCGGCACTACCCGGAGCTGGACGACCCGAACGCGACGTAGTGGCCCTCGGGCACCTCGACGAGCTCGCGGGCGAAGAACAGGTCCTCGCCCACGCCGGCCACGCGCACCTGGATGAGCGGGTCGCTCGGGTACTGCATGTCCGGATCGTCGAACACCAGCGCCACGACGATGCCCACGCGGCCCAGGAAGCGCTCGGACACGGAGTCGTCCTGTTCGGTGCGGACGATCATCACCGCCGCGCCCATGCGCACCGGCGCGCCGTCCACGTCTTGCGTCAAGATGAGCGAGGGATCGTGCTTCATGGTGCGTAGGTCCGGGGTTTGAGTCGTTTCGACAGCGCCCAGGTCGTGAGCGTCAACAGCGCCCATGCCCCCAGGTGATAGATGGCCACGTGGCCAGGGCCCTGCTCACACGCCAGCTCCCCCACGAACGCGCCCACCGTCCCCACCGCCATTCCCGCCACCGCCGCGCGCAGCGGGTCGAACGCCGCCGACCGCAGCACCCCCAACGCCACCGCCAGGGGCCCCAGCGCCATCGCCACATGGCTCACCGTGCACACCCACTCGGGGAGGGTGGAAGGGCCCCGCGGGGCGGCCCGCGTCAGCACCAGCAACACGGCGCTCACCAGCGCCAGGCCCACGCCCACCTGCCGCAGCGCGCGCCCTCGCGGGGACAGGGCCCCCCAGGAGCACACCGCCCCCGTGGACAGCAGCAGCGCCAGCAGGGGCGCGCGGCCCATCAGCATCGCGCCCGTGGTGCGCCCCAGCGCCAGCAGCACGCCCGCCACCGCGAGCGCCATCCCCGCGGACGCCGCGAACAGCCCCACCGCCTGCGAACGCCACCCGCGCACCGGCCGCTTCAGGGCCAGCTCCGCGCGCGACGCCGCCAGCGCGCGCTCCATCGCCTTCGGATCCAGCCGGGGCGGGGCGGAACGCCATGGGTCGGACGGATGGCTCATGACATGTCCTCCAGTCCGCCCAGCAGCTCGCGCAGCTTCTCGTAGCCCCGGTGCGCCCGGAGCCGGGCCGCGCCCGCGCGGATGCCGCGCATCTCCGCGATCTCCTCGAAGGACCAGCCCTCCAGCTTGCTCAGCACCACCGCCTCGCGCTGCTCCACGGGCAACTGCTGGAGCGCGTCCTCGATGCGCCGGCGCATGGCCGGATCGCCGTCCGGCGCGGGCACCGACGTGGGGCCCTCCGGCGGCGCGTGCGCGTGCGCGTCCACGTGCTGCTGGTGCCGCAGCGCGTCCCGTGCCGCGTTCGCCGCGATGGTGAGCAGCCAGGGCGTGAAGCGCGTGCCCCGCTCGTAGCGGCCCCGGGCGCGGATGACGGACAGGAACGTCGTCTGCATGAGGTCCTCCGCCAACGGCCCGTCCCGCACCATCCGGGCGAGGAAGCCGTGCACGCGCCCGGCGTGCCGGGCGAACAGCGCCTCGAACGCCGGCTGGTCTCCCTGGCAGAACTGGTCCATGAGCACTTCGTCCGTGACGCCTTCCATCGTCTGGCTCACGGACGGCCCTGCCCGGAAATCGTTTCCAGGGCCGGCCGATTGCCCCCCTGTCCACTCCAAGGCCTTGAAACGACAAGCGTTGGACGTGACATCGCCAGAGGGCTCGCTTCCAGGACCCGAAAGGGTAGTGTCGCGCGCCTTACAGGTTTCAACGCGTTTCCCCACTTCGAGCGTCCATGCCCCCGGCCGAGGTCGTCATCCAGTCCACGCTGTTCGAGTCGCTGGTGCGCTGCGTGCGGTTGGACAACGCGCTGCGCGAGCGCCTGGCGGCGGCGGGCTACGATCCGGACCGGCCCCGGGCCAGCTATCCGGCGTCGGTGTTCCTGCGCTGCCAGAACCTGGTGTTGCAGGCCGCGTACGCGGGCCGGCCTCGCGAGGAGGCCCTGCGGCAGATGGGCCGGGACCTGGTGCGCGGCTACTTCGAGACGCTGGTGGGCAAGGTGGTGAACGTGGCCCTGAAGGTCGCGGGCCCGGAGCGCGCGATGAAGCGGGTGGCGCTGAGCTTCCGCTCCGTGATGGAGCCGGTGGAGATCACCTCCGCGGAGCTGGGCCCCCAGGACTGGCGGGTGACGTTCCAGGGCTATCCCTTCCCGGCGGAGGCCGCGGCGGGGTGCTGCGAGGAGGCCCTGCGCCAGGCCGGCGCCGCCAACCCCAGCGCCGCCCTGGAGTCCGATGACGGGCGCGGGCGCTTCGAGCTGCGCATGCGCTGGTAGGACGTCCCTGTGCACGCCGTAACGGTGATCATCATCCTTCCACCGCGACATGACTGAATGCGCTATGAGGGCCCCATGAAAATCGGCAAGGACAGCGTTGTCGCCATTGACTACAAACTGCACCTCGGAGACGGGAAGATCGTGGACGAGAGCGAGGCAGGCGAGCCGCTCGTCTACCTGCACGGCTACGAGGAGATCGTCCCCGGCCTGGAGAAGGCGCTGGAGGGCAAGTCCGCGGGCGAGTCGCTGAAGACGGTGGTCTCCGCGGCGGACGGCTACGGCGACTACGATCCGGAAGGCGTGGAGGAGGTCCCCCGGACCGAGTTCCCCGAGGACCTGGAGATCAAGGCCGGCGGCATCCTGAGCGCCACGGATCCGGAGGGCGACGAGGTCGACTTCCTGGTGAAGGAGGTGCGCAAGGACACGGTGCTGGTGGACTTCAACCACCCGTTCGCCGGCAAGGAGCTGCACTTCGAGGTCACCATCAAGGAAGTGCGCGCCGCCACGCCCGAGGAGCTCGAGCACGGCCACGCGCACGGCCCTGACGACGACCACGATCACTGACCGGCGGGGCCCTTCGGCCGGCCCTTGCCGTGCGTCCGGGCATGCCGCCCGGGCGCCGCGCCCTCGGGACGCTTGGAGCGTCCATGGTCGGCCTGGGGCGGCCCCGGGTCGCGCTGCTTCGCCAGGAACGCCTCCATCTCCCGCTTGAAGATGGGGTCCCTGCGCGGCACCTCCGTGCGCGGGAGCTCCTGGCGGATGATGCGCTCGATGTCCTGGAGCGTCCGGCGCTCCACCTCCAGCGCGAACAGCGACGCCCGCCCGCTGGCCGCCGCGCGAGCGGTGCGGCCGATGCGGTGCACGTAGTCCTCCGGCCCGTGCGGCACGTCCAGGCTGATGACGTGGCCGATGTCATCCACGTCGAGCCCGCGCGCGGCCAGGTCGGTGGCCACGAGGCAGCGGTACTGCCCCCGGCGGAAGCCCTCCAGCGCCTGACGCCGCTGCGCCTGCGTGCGGCCCGCGTGCAGGGCGGCGGACTTGTGGCCCGCGGCGGCGAGCAATTCCTTCATCTTGTCCGCGCGCTGCTGGGTGCGCACGAACACGAGCGCGCTGGCCTGATCCTGTGAGAGCAGGGTGAGCAGCAGGGGCCACTTCTCCTCGGGCTTCACGATGTAGAGGTGCTGCTCGGCGCGAGGCGCGGGCGTGCCGCTGGGGGTGACCTCCACGCGCACGGGCCTGTGCAGGGCGCGCTGGCCGAAGCGCGTCACGTCCGCGCCCAGGGTGGCGGAGAACAGCAGCGTCTGGCGCTCGCGGGGCAGCGCGTGGAGGATCTGGTTGATCTGCGGCAGGAAGCCCATGTCGAGCATCCGGTCCGCCTCATCCAGCACCAGCGTCTGGATGCGCGACAGGTTCACGGCCTTCACGCCCAGCAGGTCCACCAGCCGGCCCGGCGTGGCGACGATGAGGGTGGGGCGCTCGCGCAGCGCGTCCACCTGCGCGTTCATGTCCTCGCCGCCGACGATGAGCACGGGCCGGACACCCAGGGGCTCGCCGAAGAAGCGGGCCTGCTCCTCCACCTGCTGCGCCAGCTCGCGCGTGGGGGTGAGGATGAGGCCCCGCGTGCCCTTCTCGCCCGCGAAGCGCTCAATCATCGGGAGCAGGTAGGCGGCCGTCTTGCCGGTGCCGGTGGCCGCGCAGCCGATGACGTCACGGCCGGACAGCGCGGGCGGGATGGCCTGCGCCTGGATGGGCGTGGGGGTACCGAAGCGGGCACGCTTCACGGCGCCCAGCGTTTCGGGGGACAGGCCCAGGGACTTGAAGGAAGCACTCATGCCCCACGCCTCCCACGTCCGGGCCGGAGAGGGAAGGGGGATTGCGGGGCATGAGTGCCCGGGCCGCGGCTTCAGCCCGCGTTCAGCGCCGCGCCATGGTGGCGCAGGTGGTCTTCCATGAAGGTGGAGACGAAGTAGTAGCCGTGGTCGTACCCCTCCTGCATGCGCAGGGTGAGGGGCTGGCCCGCCGCCTCGCAGGCTTCCTTGAGGAGGTGCGGGTGGAGCTGGTCCGGCAGGAACTTGTCCTTCGTCCCCTGGTCCACGAGCAGCGCCGGCACGCGCCGGCCGGCCTTCAGGAGCTCCGTGGCGTCGTACTCGCGCCACGCCGCCTCATCCGGCCCCAGGTAGCCGCCAAAGGCCTTCTTGCCCCAGGGGCTGCGGATGGGCGCGCCGATGGGCGCGAACGCGGACACGGACTTGTACCGGCCCGGGTCGCGCAGCGCCGTCACCAGCGCGCCGTGCCCGCCCATGGAGTGCCCGAAGATGCCCTCGCGGTCCATGCGCGCGGGGAAGTGCGCGGCAATGATGCCGGGCAGCTCCCGCGTGACGTACGTGCCCATGCGGTAGCGCGCCTTCCAGGGCTCCTGGGTGGCGTCCAGGTAGAAGCCCGCGCCGGTGCCGAAGTCCCAGTCCGCGTCCTCGCCCGGGATGCCCGCGCCGCGAGGGCTGGTGTCCGGCGCCACGAGCAGCAGCCCCAGCTCCGCCGCCACGCGCTGCGCGCCGCCCTTGGTGGCGAACGTCTCCTCCGTGCAGGTGAGGCCCGCCAGGTAGTACAGCACGGGCACCTTGCCGTGCTTCGCCTGGGGCGGGGTGTAGACGCTGAAGCGCATCTCACCGCCGCACGCCTCGGACGGGTGCTTCCAGAAGGACTGTGTCCCCCCGAAGCACGCGTGCTCGCTGACGAGCGTGGGAGTCACGGCGCTCATGCGTACTTCACCACGCTGCGGATGGACTTGCCCTCGTGCATCAGGTCGAAGCCGTGGTTGATCTCCTCCAGCTTCAGCGTGTGGGTGATCAGCGGGTCCACCTGGATCTTCCCGTCCATGTACCAGTCGACGATCTTCGGCACGTCCGTGCGGCCGCGGGCGCCGCCGAACGCGCTGCCCTTCCACACGCGGCCGGTGACGAGCTGGAACGGGCGGGTGCTGATCTCCTGCCCCGCGCCCGCCACGCCGATGATGATGCTCTCGCCCCAGCCGCGGTGGCAGCACTCCAGGGCCTGGCGCATCGTCTTCACGTTGCCGATGCACTCGAAGCTGTAGTCCGCGCCGCCGCCGGTGAGGTTCACGAGGTAGGGGACGAGGTCGCCCTCCACCTCCTTCGGGTTCACGAAGTGCGTCATGCCGAACTTCTCCGCGATCTCCTTGCGCGCGGGGTTCAGGTCCACGCCGACGATCATGTCCGCGCCCACCATGCGCGCGGCCTGCACGACGTTCAGGCCGATGCCGCCCAGGCCGAAGACGACGACCTTCGCGCCGGCCTCCACCTTCGCGGTGTAGACGACGGCGCCCACGCCGGTGGTGACGCCGCAGCCGATGTAGCAGACCTTGTCGAAGGGGGCGTCCTCGCGGATCTTCGCCACGGCGATCTCCGGCAGCACCGTGTAGTTCGCGAACGTGGAGCAGCCCATGTAGTGGTGGATCATCTGCTTGCCCAGGCGGAAGCGGCTGGTGCCATCCGGCATCAGGCCCTTGCCCTGCGTGGCGCGGATGGCCGTGCACAGGTTCGTCTTGCGCGACAGGCACGACTTACAGCCGCGGCACTCCGGCGTGTAGAGCGGGATGACGTGGTCGCCCTTCTTGACGCTGGTGACGCCCGGGCCCACGTCCACGACGATGCCCGCGCCCTCGTGGCCGAAGATGGCGGGGAACAGCCCCTCCGGGTCCGCGCCGGAGCGGGTGAACTCGTCGGTGTGGCACAGGCCGGTGGCCTTCAGCTCGATCAGCACCTCGCCCGCCTTGGGGCCCTCCAGGTGCACGGTTTCGATGCTCAGGGGCTTGCCGGCCTCGAAGGCGACGGCGGCGCGGACGTCCATGGTGGGGCTCCTGTCAGTGGGGAAGGAAGACTCCCCACTGTAGAAGCCACGCACCGCGTCGTCCGTGAAAAGAAGCGGCCCGACCCATCAGGGCCCGCTACTAGACGGAGATGAGCCCCTTGCGGATGCCCTCGGTGACGGCCTCCACGCGGTTCGTCACCTCGAGCTTCCGGTAGATGTGCTCCAGGTGCGTGCGGATGGTCGCCTTGGACAGCGACAGCAGCCGGGCCGCCTCGCTGTTGGACACGCCCTTGGCGATGAGCTGGAGGATTTCGCGCTCGCGGTCCGACAGCGGCTTGAGCAGCGGCTCCTGCGCGGACGCCTCTTCACCTGACGGCGCGGACTCCACGGCGGACGGCGCCACGGCCAGCGGCTCCGTGGGCACGGGCGCGGTGTCCGGCTCCACGCGGAAGTGGCGCAGCAGGCGGCGCGCGAGGTTCGGCTGGATGACCGTGCCGCCCGCGCGCACCTCCTTGATGGCCTCCACGATCTTGTCCACCGTGGCGCCCTTGAGCAGGTAGCCGGACGCGCCCGCCTTCACGGCCTCCAGGACTTTGTCCTCCTCGTCGAAGATGGTGAAGATCAGGATCTCCACCTTCGGGAAGCGCGCCTTCACCTCGCGGGTGACGTCGATGCCGCTCATGCGCGGCAGGCCCAGGTCCAGCAGCAGCACGTCCGGCTGCTCGCGCTCCACCTCCACCAGCGCGGCCTCGCCGGACAGCGCGGTGCCCACGATGTCGATGTCCGGGTGGCCCTCGAAGAGGCGCAACTGGTTCTTCAAAATCTTGGTCTGGTCCTCCACGACGAACACGCGGATGGGGAGGGCGGCGGCATTCGGGGTCGGGTCCACGGGGCGGATCTCCGGTGCGTGTCAGGCGGAAAGACAGGGAAGGGAGAAGGCCACCTGGGCCCCGGCGCCGGGCGCCGAGTCCACCACGATGGAACCCCCGAGCTTCATGGCCCGCTCACGCATGTTGAGCAGGCCGTAGTGTCCACGCGGCGTGCGGCCCGGGTCGAAGCCCTTGCCGTTGTCGCGGACCACCAGGTGCACGCCCTCCGCGCTGAAGTCCAGGCGCACCTGGACCTCCTTCGCTTCCGCGTGCTTCGCGGCGTTGGACAGGCACTCCTGGAGGATGCGGAAGAGGGCCAACTGCGCGTCCGGGGGCAGCTTGCGCGCCAGGCCCGTGCGCTCGAAGCGGATGTCCTGCCCGGTGCGGTCGCGGAAGGTCTTGATGTAGTCCTCCAGGCCCTGCGCCAGCTCGAAGTCGTCGCGCATCATCCGCAGGTTGCGGCGCAGCTCTTCAATGGACTCCTCCGCGGTGGCCTTCATCTCGCGGATCTCCGTGCGCAGCCCGTCCTCGCGCGCGAGGTTCAGGATGTACTCCGCCTGGATGATCATCGAGGACAGGGACGCGCCCAGGCCGTCGTGGATCTCGCGCGCCAGCCGGTTGCGCTCCTCCACCACCGCCAGCTCCTTCAGGTCGCCCTGCAGGGACACCACCTCGCGGTGCGCGGTGGCCTCGCGCTCGTTCAGGTACACGAGCACGTAGACGATGATGAAGTTGAGCCCCAGGTACCAGAGCAGCGTGAGCAGCTCCACCGCCGTCACGGAGCGGTTGAGCAGCAGGTCCAGGCGCGTGGTGATGGGCAGCGCCAGCAGCGGCGGCAGGATGGCCAGCGGCTTGGGGAAGAGGATGGCGAAGAGGGTGGTGAACAAGAGCTGCGTCGCCAGCAGCGGACTCTGGAGGCCGCCGCCCACCTGCGGCCGGGCGATGAGAACCACGGTGATCAGCAGGTCGCAGCACAGCGACAGGTACGTCACCCACCGGCCCGCCTTCGGGTGGTCGATGACGAGCAGGTTCGCGACGCTGTAGATGAGCATCGCGAAGTAGCCCAGGAAGGAGATGGGCCCGTTGAAGCCGAAGTAGCCGCTCCACGCGGGCACCGCGAGGATGAGCAGGCCCAACGTGAGGAACATCATCCGCGCGTAGAACAGCGCGCGGGCCCGGGCGACGAAGCGGTCCTGCTCCCAGGAGGCCGCCGCCTGCTCCGCGGACACGTTGTCCGTGAGGTTGCGGCGCTCCAGCACGGCGCGGACGCGGGCCTTCAGGTCATGGGCCGGGTGGTCGTCGCCGGGTCGGGGGTCGCTGTCCATTCGAGCGGCAGCTTACGGGACCTTCCCGGGGAGCGGAATTCCCGGCAAGCCGCCAGGTGAGCATCCTGGCGGGTCCGGGAGGGCGGCGGCGCGCTACTTGGGGGCGCCTTCGTCCACGCACGCCTTCTTGGCCTCGGGCTGGCGCTCCAGGACGAAGTCCAGGCGGTCCTTCGTCTCGCCCGTGCGCTCGTCGAACAGGGGCGTGCCGCCCGCGTACATGGTGCCCTTCTGGCTGCCGTACTTGTCCAGGTTGTGGGACTTCAGCCAGCCGTCCACGCAGGCCTCCAGGGCCAGGCGGTCGCTGGCGCCCGAGTCGTAGCTCACGGCGCTGGCGTCCTTCGTGCCGGCCTCGGCGGGGGCCTCCGGGGGAGCGGCCGTGTTGCCCGCCTGGAGCTCCTCCTTGACGGTGCCGGTCTGCGTGGCCGCGTCGGGGCTCTCCCCCGTGTTCTTGTGGCAGCCGACAGCCAGGGACAGCAGGGTGGAAAACACGAGCGCGCCGGTCAGGTTTTTCATATGTCCTGGCAGGTGAGGGCCGCTTGTGACGGCGGCGGTTTGAAGACGAGACGTGGAGCCGCCGCACCATATTCGTTCGTTCCTCGCGGAGCACCAGCCCCATGCACGGTTCCCCGGATACCGACCACCACGAACGCATTCCCCACGCCACCCGCATCGAGCGCGCGAGGGTGCTGGTGGTGGGAGCGGGCGGCCTGGGCTGCCCGGCGTCGCTCGCGCTGGCCCAGGGCGGTGTGGGCCACCTGACGCTGGTGGATCCGGACCGGGTGGACGTGACGAACCTGCCCCGGCAGCTCTGGCACCGCACCCGGGACGTGGGCCGCTTCAAGGCGGAGTCCGCCGCCGCCGGCCTGCTGCGCGCCTTCCCCGGCTTGAGCGTGGAGGCCCTGCCGGAGCGGCTGGACGCGAACAACGCCGAGGCGCTCTTCCGCGAGCACGACCTGGTGGTGGACGCCACCGACGGCGTCGCGACCAAGTTCTTCCTGTCGGACGTGGCGGTGCTCACCGGCGTGCCGCTCGTGTACGGCGGCGTGCTGCGCATGAGCGGCCAGGCCCTGCGGATCGACCCCGGCGGCCCGTGCCTGCGCTGCCTCTACGAGGACGTGCCGCCCCCGGACGCGGTGCCCACCTGCGCGCAGGCGGGCGTGCTGGGCGCGATGGCGGGGCTCATCGGCGCGGTGCAGGCGCTGCTCGCCCTGGAACTCCTGGCGGGCGCGGCCACGGGCCCCCGGGGACAGGCCACGCTGCACGTGCTCGACGGGGAGACGCTGGAGGGGCGCACCGTGAAGGTGACGCGCGCGCCGGACTGCCCGGGGTGCGCCATCCAGACGCTGCCCCCGTTCCCTTCGTCCCAGGAGGACACCGCATGCCCGACGTGACGGCGACGTTGGACATCACCCGCGAGGTGTGTCCGATGACCTACGTGCGCACCAAGCTGAAGCTGGAGTCGCTGCCCCCGGACACGCTGCTGGAGGTGCTGCTCAAGGGCGACGAGCCCCTGAAGAACGTGCCCCGCAGCGCCAAGGACGAGGGCCACGACGTGGTGTCGCTGGACGCACGCGGGGACGGCACGCACCGGTTGATCATCCGCAAGCGGGGGAGCTGAGCGCATGGCCACGATTCGCATTCCGACACCCATGAGGACGCTGACGGGCAACAAGTCCGAGGTCCAGGCCACCGGCGCCACCGTGGGCGAGGTGCTGCGCGACCTGGACGCGCGCTACCCCGGCATGGGCGCGCGCCTCTTCGACGACAAGGGCGCCGTGCGGCGGTACGTGAACGTCTTCCTCAACGACGAGGACGTGCGCGCGCTCAAGGCCCTGGACACGCCCGTGAAGGACGCGGACCGCATCACCCTCATCCCCGCCATGGCGGGAGGCTGACCGGGGACGTCATGGCGCTGCGCGAGGACCAGATTCTCCGCTACTCCCGGCAGATCCTCCTGAGGGACGTGGGCGGGCGCGGGCAGGAGGCGCTGCTCTCGGGCGGCGCGCGCGTGGACGGGCTGGGCGCGTCCGGCCTCACGGCCACGGCGTACCTGGCCGGCGGCGGCACCCCCGTGACGGGCGTGGGCTCGCTGACCCTGGGCCCCTGGTCGCCGGGGTTCCTCGCGTCCGCGCATGACGTGGGCCAGCCCGTGGCGGAGGTGCTGGCGCGCGTGGTGCCGGAGGTGAACCCGGACGCGGTGGGCACGCCCGGCGGCGGGCTGCTCGCGGAGCTGCCGGCGGCCTGGAGCGGAGAGGCCCCCTGGGTCGCGCTGGGCGGCGACGGTGCGCGCGGCGCGGTGGTGTTCCGGGGCGCGGACGGGTGCGTCTGGTGCTTCGGTGAGACGGTGCGCCACCTGGGCACGCCGCCGGATGGCCCCATGGGCGTGGCCCTGGGCGCCCTGGGCGCGCTCGTCTTCCAGCGGCTGCGGCTGGGCCTGGGCCCGTCGCTGGGCGGCCGGTGGCTGAGCGCTCCGGGCGCGTTGACGGAGCTGGAGCCGCGCCGGTGCTCGCGCTGCGCCGCGGCGGAAGCGAAGCCCTGATCCCGCCGGAAGTCTTCGCCCGGATGATCCACCACCTGGAGGCCGCGTGGCCCCGGGAGGGCTGCGGCGTGATCCTCCGGAGCGGGGCGGGGGAGGGGGACTCCTGGCGCGTCGTCCCGCTGCCCAACGCCTCCCCCACGCCGCACGTCGCCTACGCCTTCGCCCCGGAGGCCTGGCTCCAGGTGTGCCTGGACGCGGACGCGCGACAGGAGGAGGTGGCCTGCGTCTTCCACTCACACGTGGACGCGCCCGCCGTCTTCTCCGCCGAGGACCGACGCCAGGCTGCTCCCTCGGGAATCCCACTGCTGCCTCAGGTGTCGTACGTGGTGGTCGCCATACGCGGAGGCCGTGCCGCCTCCGCCTCCCGGTCTGTTTGGAGCGCGGGGGATTTTCAGACTGTTCCGCTTGCATTGGCGGATTTCAGGTTTGAAAAACCCGTGTAAGGGCGGGAACTTGCCCTGCAACCGACCCCACCTGCGGAAAGGTGGGTCCGAATTGTCAAGTCACTGGGTTTTCGTCTATAAAGCGGCGGTCTATTGGATCTGCCGCGTCCTACGCCGCGTGCAAGAAGCGCTCCGGACGCAGGGAGTTAGAACCCTTATGGCCACCAACACTGGATTCACCCTCTGGCTGACCGGCATGTCCGGGACCGGGAAGACCACCACGGCCGCCTACATCGCGGCCCGGCTCCGGCAGGTCGGACGCAACGTGGAGGTCCTCGACGAGGGCGAACTCCAGAACGACCTGTGGGCCGGCATCGGCGACACGAAGGACGAGCGCAACACGGTGGTGCGCCGGCTGGGCTTCGTCGCCGGCCTCCTGGCCCGCAACGGCGTGGCGGTGCTCGTCCCCTGCGTCAGCCCCTACAAGTCGAGCCGCGAGGAGGTGCGCCGCTCGGTGGGCAAGTACGTGGAGGTCTACGTGGACTGCCCCACGGAGAAGCTCATCGAGCGCGACACCACCGGCAAGTACAAGAAGGCGCTCAACGGGGAGATCCCCAACTTCATCGGCATCACGGAGCCGTACGAGCCGCCCACCTCCCCCGAGGTGACCATCTACTCCGACACGGAGTCGGTGGAGGACGGCGGGACGAAGATCTTCCAGGCGCTGCTGGACCTGGGCCTGATGTCCACGGACGAGCTGAAGACCATCACCGGCAAGAAGATGAAGGCCAACCCGCTGCCGCCGAAGAAGGCGCGCCGCGACGAGGAGGACCCGCCGGCCCGCGTCGCCGCCGTGAAGGCCGCGAAGGCACCCAAGGCGGACAAGGGCTCCAAGGGCGCCAAGGCGCGTCCGGCCACCCGCGCCGCCCGCGTGGGCAAGCCGGCCCCGGCCGCGAAGAAGAAGGCCGCCAAGGGCAAGGCCCGCTAAGGCGCACCGTCGTCCCCTGACTGTCGAAGGGCTCCAGGTTGCCCGCGCGATGCGCGTGCAATCCGGGGCCCTTCCGTTTTAGGAGTCCCCCATGCTGAGCCCCGAGCGGATTGAAGCCCTGTGTGAAGCGTCACGCCCCAAGCTGGAGGCGATGCGCGACTCCCTGCGCGCCCACGGCAGCGCCCTGGTGGCGTTCTCCGGCGGCGTGGACTCCACCTTCGTCCTCCAGGTCGCGGTGGAGGTGCTGGGCGAGCGCGCCCTGGCGCTCACCGCGCTGTCCGCCTCCGTGGCCCCGGAGGAGGAGCGCGAGGCCCGTGAGCTGGCGGCCCGCCTGGGCGCCCGGCACGTCGTCGTCTCCAGCAACGAGCTGGCGAACCCCAGCTACGCCGCCAACCCCACCAACCGCTGCTACTTCTGCAAGACGGAGCTGTACGACCTCTGCGAGGCGAAGCGCGCGGAGCTGGGCCTCACCGTCGTGCTGGACGGCTTCAACGCGGACGACTTCAAGGATCACCGCCCCGGCCACAAGGCCGCGAAGGAGCACCGGGTGGTGTCCCCCCTGGCCCAGGCCGGGCTCACCAAGGAGGAGATCCGCGCCTGGAGCCGCAAGCTGGGGCTGCCCACCTGGGACAAGCCGCAGATGGCGTGCCTGGCGTCGCGCATCCCCTATGGCACGTCCGTGACGCGCGACCGGCTCCTGCAGATCGCCGCGGCGGAGTCGGAGCTGCGCGCGCTGGACTTCAAGCAGTTCCGCGTCCGCTACCACCAGGACGTGGCGCGCATCGAGCTGGCCAGCGAGGAGTACCCCCGCTTCTTCGAGTCCGGCATCCGCGAGCGGATCAACGGGGCCTTCAAGTCCCTGGGCTTCAAGTTCGTGGCCCTGGACCTGGAGCCCTTCCGCTCCGGCCGCCTCAATGAAGCCGCCGGCATCGCCCCCGCGGCGGGGCAGGGCACGGCCGAGGGCTTCAAGCTCCCGGTGGTGGGGTGAGGGGTCTGCTGATCCCGCTGGGCCTGGCGCTGGCCACCCCCGCTGGGGCGGTGGAGTCCCTGGATGACGGGCCCTACGCGCGCCGGCGCTCGCTGATCCTCACGGTGGGGCCCGGGGCCACGTACACCGAACGGATCAGCGGGGACGCCGCCGTGTCCGGGCTCGCCGGACACCTGGACCTGGGGGCCGCGATCACCGTGGGTTACGAGGGGGACGAGGTGTTCCTCCTCGCGCGCGGCAGCACGGGCCGCCCGGGGGAGGAGCTGGCGCTGATCACCGGCTACCGCAGCCTCTTCGGATCCGAGTCGTGGCGGACCTTCTTTGAGCTCGGCGTTTCCGTGCGTCCGATTTCTGGGCCGTGGCTGGGGCCTCGCATAGGGTTCGGCGCCAGACACACCCTCTCGGATCATTTCGCGCTGTACGGCGGGCTCGGCTTCACGTTCGGGTTCGGCTCCGGACTGCGCGCGGACACCGAGCTCTTCACCGGGTTGCAGTGGATCATCCCGGTGGGTTCGGCCTCGTAGGTTGTTTTCTTGAGGTTGTCCGACATTGTGAGAGGGTGTGTGCATCTGTCGGAGGCCACGCACTTGGACATGAATCCCCGCCTCACCTCGGTCGTGTTTCGTCTCAACCGCGAGAAGTTGGATGCCCTGAAGGAGCTGTCGCGCTCCACGCGCATCCGTCAGAGCGAGTACCTCCGGGAGGCCATCTCGGATCTGCTGGCGAAGTACGAAGCGCGCTTCGTGGACTGAAGCGCCACACGTCAGCCCGGCGGCGCTCCCGTGAAGGGTGGCGCGTCGGGCAGACCGGGCGGGTGGAGGCGCTCGCCGGGCCCGAAGGGGTCCACCGCGGAAGGATAGCGGACCTCCCACAACACCAGCCCATGCGCCGGGGCCTTGAAGCCGGCCAGGGCGGTCCCCGAATCCAGCGCCGCGTGCCACTGCTCCTCGGACAGGAGCCCCGCGGCCACCTTCAGCGCGCTGCCCACCAGGTACCGCACCTGGTAGCGCGCGAAGCCGTCTCCCAAGAGCCGCGCCTCGAAGAGCCCTCCGCCCAGCTCCCGCAGGGTGGCGGACTGGAGCGTGCGCGGCTTCTGGGGACTGGAGCGCTCGTGGAACGCGGTGAAGTCCCGCGTGCCCACGGCGCGCTCGAGCAGCGCCTCCAGCTTCTCCGGCACCACCCGGTGGCCCGCCTGGAGGGTCTCGTCCGCCGCCGCGTCCAGCGCGTACGGCCTCCACGCTTCCGTCGGAGGCGCACCCAGCGTCAGGTGGTAGCGGTACTCCTTGCCGCTCGCGCTCCACTGGGCGTGAAAGGCGCCCGGTGGCCGCTTCGCGATGCACAGCCCCACGTCCGGGGACAGGTGCGGCGACAGCCGCTCGGGCAGCGACTCCAGGGGCACGTCCTCATTCAGGCGCAGGCTGATGACCTGCATCCGCGCGTGCACGCCCCGGTCGGTGCGCCCGGACGGCATCGCCGTGGCCGGTGAGCCTGCCTGCTCCAGCGCGGTTTCGAGCGCGTCCTGGACCGTGGGGCCCTCCACCTGGCGCTGGAAGCCGCGGAAGTTTCCACCGCGATACCAAGTCCACAGTACGGCGGGAATTCGTTTGGGGGAGGACCTGGCCACGGCGTTGCGATGTCGAGGGGAGAAACACGATACTCCCGCGCGAATGCTGGCCGCTCAAGAACTCGCGATGGACAGTGATGGGCAGTGGCTTTTCCGTCAGGGCGACCTGGTGCTGGGGCCCATCACCGCGTCCCAGGTGGTGGAGAAGCTCTACACGGGGGAGCTGACCCCGGACAGCCCGGTGGCCCCGGCCGGTGAGCGGGAGTTCCGCAACCTCCGGGACACCGCCGCCTTCCAGGTGCACATCGCGCGCTTCGAGGCGCAGGGCCGCGTCGCCCAGACGATGCTCGTCGAGCAGGCCCGCAACCAGAAGCGCGTGAAGGTGCTGGCCGGCGTCGCCGCGGGCGTGGCGCTGCTGTTGGGCGTCACCGGCTGGTACCTGGCGCGCAACGCCGCCGTGTACGGCCTGTTCGGCGCGACGGAGGAGGTGGACGGCATCACCATGGACCCGCCCACCATCCGCCTGGCCCAGGCGCGCGTGGACGACGAGGACCTCTTCGCGTACCCCACCAACGACCCGCGCCGCCCGGATCGCCCCGCGGGGCAGGGCAGTGCCACCGGCAAGACAGGCGGGAGTGGCGCGGTGGCCACCGCCGCCGTCGCGGGCAACCGGCCGCCGCCCCGCACGGGCAGCGTCTCCACGGATCCGGACGGCCTGGAGATGGCCCAGCAGTTCGACCAGGGCGCCATCAACCGCGTCGTCGCGGGCAACCAGTCCAAGCTCTTCCGCTGCTTCAAGGAAGAAGCCGAGCGCACGCCCGGCCTGTCCGCGAAGATCCCCATGGAGTTCGTCATCGGGAACGACGGCCGCGTGAACAAGCTCTGGGTGGACAACCCCCAGTTCAAGCAGGGCCCGCTCTACGAGTGCCTGTTCTCCGAGCTGAAGAAGTGGCCCTTCAAGGCCTACGACGGCGAGCGCGCCACCGTGGGGCTTTCGTTCAATATCGGCAAGCGGGGGTAGGGCGACTTTCTTGCCCACCCTCCGGACGTGCCCGATACAACAGGCATGTCCGCCTCTGTCGCCGAAGTCGAAATCGCCAAGAAGGCCATGAGCGTCCCCCCGGGGACGTTCCGCCACACCGTCCTGCTCGCCGCCAAGCGCTTCAAGTCCACCTGGGCGGAGCTGGGCAAGCTGCTCGTCCAGGTCCGGGACGAAGCCAAGTACGAGGAGTGGGGCCACGCCTCCTTCGAGGCCTACTGCCTCAAGGAGCTGCACATCAAGAAGCAGACGGCGCTCAAGCTCACGCGCTCGTTCAGCTTCCTGGCCAAGCACGAGGATCCGGAGGAGCTCCAGCAGCAGGAGTTCCCGGAGAAGGCCCCCGCCTTCGAGGTCGTGGAAGTCCTCGCCGACGCCGAGGAGCGCGGCCAGCTCTCCCCCACGGAATACAAGTCGCTGCGCGACAGCATCTGGAGCCCGGAGAAGTCCCCCACGGAGCTCAAGAAGGAGTTCGCCGAGCGCTTCCCCCGGCCCCCGCCGGAGCCGCCCCCGGAGAGCCTCCAGGTGCGGAAACTGGCGCAGATGGCGCGAAAGCTCGCTTCCGAGCTGGCGGGAAGCCGTCGAGTCCCCAACGCTGTCGCCGAGCGGGCGGCCGCCCTGGCGGACGATGTCGAAGAACTCGCGTCGAGCGTGACGGACGCCTGAGTCGCTGTTATCCAAGACCGACCCGTTGACCTGGGCTGAACGCTCCCATGAAAGGGCGCTTCCACCGGGCTTCCTGCCCGAAGGGGAGGGCCCTATAGTGGGTTCAGGGCCTGTAGCAGGTGGGCCTGGAGCCGTCGTAAAGACGTGGGCGGCTTCGCGGGTGTTGGAGTGCGGTGGTCGGCGGAGAAGGTCCCGAACCGGGACCGGCGAACTCGGAGGCGGCAGTGAAGAAGGAGCACCACGTCAACCTGTCCTGCTCGTTCTGCGGCAAGTCGCAGCGCGAGGTCCGGAAGCTCATCGCCGGACCCACGGTCTACATCTGCGACGAGTGCATCAAGCTGTGTAACGACATCATCGCGGACGAGAACGAACGCGAGGAAGGCAAGCCGCAGGTCAGCCTGCCCACGCCGCTGGAGATCAAGGCGTTCCTCGACGACTACGTCATCGGTCAGGACCAGGCGAAGAAGGTCCTCTCGGTCGCGGTCTACAACCACTACAAGCGCATCTACCAGAAGAAGCCGGCCTCCCGGCCGCGCCCCGGGGTGAAGAGCCCTGGCGGCGAGGACGTGGAGCTGCAGAAGAGCAACATCCTGCTCATCGGCCCCACGGGCTCCGGCAAGACGCTGCTCGCGCAGTCCCTGGCGCGCTTCCTCAACGTCCCCTTCACCATCGCGGACGCCACCAGCCTCACCGAGGCCGGCTACGTGGGTGAGGACGTCGAGAACATCATCCAGAATCTCCTCCACAACGCCGACTACGACGTGGAGAAGGCCGCGCGCGGCATCGTCTACATCGACGAGATCGACAAGATCGCCCGCAAGGGTGACATGCCCAGCGCCACCCGCGACGTGGGCGGCGAGGGCGTGCAGCAGGCCCTGCTGAAGATCATCGAAGGCACCCGCGCCAACGTCACCCCGCGTGGCGGCAAGAAGTACAACCAGCAGGAGTACGTCCAGGTCGACACGACCAACATCCTCTTCATCTGCGGCGGTGCCTTCCACGGCATCGACGGCGTCATCAAGCGCCGCGTGGGTGAGAAGGGCCTGGGCTTCGGCGCGAAGATCACCCATAAGGAAGAGCGCAGCGTGGGTGAGCTGCTGGCCATGACGGAGCCGGAAGACCTGATGAAGTTCGGGATGATCCCGGAGTTCATCGGCCGTCTGCCGATGATCGCGACGCTCAACGACCTGAAGGAGGATGACCTCGTCACCATCCTCACGATCCCGAAGAACGCCCTGGTGAAGCAGTACCAGAAGATGTTCGAGATCGAGAAGGTGAAGCTCACCTTCACCAAGGAAGCGCTGCGCGCCATCGCCCGCGAGGCGATGCGCCGTCACTCCGGAGCGCGCGGCCTGCGCGCCATCATGGAGGACGCCATGCTGGAGATCATGTACGACGTGCCGTTCCGCGAGGGCGTCAAGGAGTGCAAGATCACCGAGCAGGTGATCACCAAGCACGAGCCTCCGCAGATCGTCATGGAGAAGGAAAAGAAGACCGCCTGAGGTCTCCCCCAGACGGTCGGTGGTTGCCTCCGGCGCCCCTCGCCTCCAGCAGGCAGGGGCGCCGTGGTGTTTCTGGCGCCCCTCAGCTCTGCGTGACGCGCACCGTGGTCTTCATCTCGCGGCCGGTGGCGGGGTCCTTCGCGCGCATGGTGAGGATGCCCTCCACGCTCACGTCGAAGATGATCTCCACGTTCACCGTGCCGGCCTTGGCGGGCATGATCCCGGAGAAGGTGAACTCGCCCAGCAGATCGTTGCGCGCCACCGTGTCGTGGTCGCCCTGGAAGATGCGCATGGCGAGCTCGGTCTGATTGTCGATGCTCGTCGTGGCCAGGAGCTGCTTCGCGTTGGGGATGGACGCGTTGCGCGGGAAGACGACGTGGAAGCCGCCGTCGCCGCGCTCCAGGCCAATGGCCATGGGAATGACGTCCAACAACTGGATGCGCAGGTTGGTGTCGTCCTGGAGCGAGTGCGCGTAGAGCGCGGCGCCGATGGCCACGGCCTCGTCCGGGTGCACGCCCTTGCTGGGCGGCTTGCCGAAGAACTTGGTGAGCCGGTCCTGCACGACGGGCATGCGCGTCTGGCCGCCCACCAGCATCACCTCGTCGATGTCCTTGGTGGACAGGCCCGAGTCCACCAGCACGCGCGCCACCATCTGCAGGGTGCGGTCCACCAACTGGTTCGTCAGTTGCTCCAGCATCTTGCGCGTGAACTTCATCTCGATGTTCAGCGGCTGGCCCTGCGCCGTCATCGTGATGAAGGGGATGTTGAAGGGCACCTCCTCGCGCGCGGACAGGTCGATCTTGGTCCGCTCCGCCAGGTCCTTGATGCGCTGCATGGCCACCGGGTCCGTGGCCAGGTCGATGCCCGTCTTGGCCGCGAAGTCCTTGAGGACGTGGTGGATGATGGCGTTGTCGAAGTCGATGCCGCCCAGGAACACGTCGCCGCCGGTGGCCTTCACCTCGAAGACGCGGTCGCGGATCTCGATGATGGAGACGTCGAAGGTGCCGCCGCCCAGGTCGTAGATGACGACCTTCTCCGCCAGCCCCTTGCCCACGCCGTAGGCGAGCGCCGCCGCGGTGGGCTCGTTGATGATGCGCACGACCTCCAGATCGATCAGCTTGCCGGCGTCCTTCACGGACTGGCGCTGCCGGTCGTTGAAGTACGCGGGCACCGTCACCACCGCGCGCTTGATGGGCGTCTTCAGGTAGTTGGAGGCGACCTCGCGGATCTTCCCCAGGATCTTGGCGCTGATCTCCTGGAGGGTGAACTCCTTCTTGCCCACGTCCAGGGTGACGTCGTTCTTCGAGCCGGGGCGCATGTTGTACGCCACGGCCTTCTTCATCGTGCCGACGACTTCACTGCTGAAGTTGAGCCCGACGAGGCGCTTGGCGCCGTAGACCGTGTTGCGCGGGTTGAGCTGCCACTGGCGCTTCGCCTCGAAGCCGATGAGCTCGTTGCCCTTGTCGTCGATGGCGAAGATGGAGGGGATGGTGTACTCGCCGCCCTTGTAGGGGATGAGCTTGACGTTCCCGCTGTCCTCGACGATCGCCGCGCACGAGTTCGTCGTGCCGAGGTCGATGCCGATGATGGGCTCCTTGTGCATCGCGTGTGGGCTCCGGGTGAGGCGTTGCGGCTGGATGGGGTGTGGCTTCCCGGGACCGTATCTCACCCGTCCCGGGTGCGCGAATCACGAACCATCCGTCATCCGACGGACGCCCTCAATCTTCCAGCGCGCCTGAACCTTCCCCCCGGGACGCCCGCCTGGCCGGGTGGGACACGGCTGGCGTCCAAGCGCGCGGCCCCGAACACACCGCCCGCGAGGGCAGGGGGGCTCGCTTTACATCCCGGGGGCCGGGAACGAAGGTCAGCCCCGGGGGTTCACATGCGACGGCGAAGCGCCGTGGCTACATCCGAGAGACCACCCATCCACAGAGGGGAGCCGCCGTGGAAGCGAAGGGCTATCTGCAGGAGGTGGGCGCACAGGTCAGCGCCGACTTCGTCAAGAACCGGTCCATCCTGTCCTTCGAGGAGTACCTGTCGCTCTTCTTCACGGACCCGAAGGGGCAGTCACGCAACGCGGCGCAGTACCTGCGGGACGTGATGGACCACTACGGCACGGAGGCCGTGCCGCACCCCACCGGCACCATCCGGCGCTTCAAGGTCTTCGACGTGCCGTCCGCGGAGCACGACGGCCGCGTCGCCGGGCAGGAGGAGGTGCAGAACGCCCTCTACCGCATCCTGGGCAACTTCGTGCGCGCCGGCCGCATCAACAAGCTGATCATGCTGCACGGCCCCAACGGCAGCGCGAAGTCCAGCCTGGTCAACGCGCTGAAGCAGGGCATGGAGGACTACTCCCGCCAGCCGCAAGGGGCCCTCTACCGCATCGCGTGGGTGTTCCCGTCGGAGAAGCTGATCAAGGGCTCCATCGGCTTCGGCGAGCGCGCGGGCGTGAAGTCCGCGGAGGGCGAGCTCACCACGTACGCGCACCTGGACGCGGAGTCCCTGGACCTGCGCATGCCCTGCGAGCTGCGCGACCACCCGCTGTTCGCGGTGCCTCCGGCGGAGCGCAAGGGCCTCCTGGAGGGGGCGCTCAAGAAGAAGGGGCTGGGCGACGGGGCGACGGGGGACTTCCTGCTGTCCGACTACGTGCGCGAAGGCGAGCTGTGCGCCAAGTGCCGCCGCATCTATACGGCCCTGCTCAACGCCTACGGCGGGGACTACCTCAAGGTCCTGCGCCACGTGCAGGTGGAGCGCTTCTACGTGTCGCGCCGCTACCAGGTGGGCACGGTGACGGTGGAGCCGCAGATGAGCGTGGACGCCGCCGCGCAGCAGATCTCCGCGGACCGCACCCAGCTCAACCTGCCGGCCGCGCTGCACAGCACGGTGCTCTTCGAGCCGCACGGCCCGCTGGTGCACGCCAACCGGGGCCTCATCGAGTACGCGGACCTGCTCAAGCGCCCGCTGGAGGCCTTCAAGTACCTGCTGGGCTTCAGCGAGACGGGCGAGGTGCCCCTGGAGCCCTTCGTGCTCCAGTTGGACGAGGTGCTCATCGCGTCCTCCAACGAGAAGCACCTGGGGGCCTTCAAGGAGCTGCCGGACTTCGCGTCGTTCAAGGGCCGCATCGAGCTGGTCCGCGTGCCGTATCTGCGCCGGTACAAGGTCGAGCAGGAGATCTACGACGCGCAGATCACCGCGACCTCCGTGGGCAAGCACGTGGCGCCGCACGCCACGGAGGTGGCCGCGATGTGGGCGGTGCTCACGCGTCTGAAGAAGCCCATCCCGGACCGTTACCCGGCCAACGTGAAGCCGCTGGTGGACCAGGTGGCCCCGGTGGAGAAGCTGCACCTGTACCAGGAGGCCGGGGTGCCCGCGCGGCTGTCCTCCGCGAACACCAAGGAGCTGCTCAAGCTGCGCGAGGAGATGTACGAGGAGTCCGACGCGTACCCCAACTACGAGGGGCGCTCCGGCGCGAGCGCGCGGGAGATCAAGACGGCCCTCTTCAACGCCGCGCAGAACCCGGACTACAAGTGCCTCCACGCGCTGGCGGTGCTGGAGGAGCTGCACGCGCTCTGCAAGGACAAGAGCGTCTACGAGTTCCTCCTCCAGGAGGTGATGGACGGCTACCACGACCACGAGACCTTCGTGCGCGTGGTGGAGGGCGAGTACCTGGACCGCGTGGACTCGGAGGTGCGCGACTCCATGGGCCTGGTGTCGGAGGGCCAGTACCGCGAGCTGGTGGAGCGCTACATCCAGGGCGTCAGCCACTGGGTGCGCGGGGAGAAGATGCGCAACCGCGTGACGGGGGAGATGGAGAAGCCGGACGAGGCGCGCATGGCGGAGGTGGAGGCCATCGTGATGCCGCAGGGCGAGGCCCCCGCGGACTTCCGCCGCGGGCTCATCGCGAGCATCGGCGCGCACCGGCTGGACAACCCGGACGGCGCCATGGACTACCCGCGCATCTTCCCGGACATGTTCAAGCGCCTGCGCGACCACTACTTCGAGGAGCGCAAGCGCGTGCTGCGCAAGAACAAGGAGAACGTCCTCAAGTACCTCTCCGAGGACCGCAACCAGCTCACCGCGCGCGAGCAGTCCCAGGTGCAGGACACGCTCAAGACGATGGCCGAGCGCTACGGCTACTGCGAGTTCTGCGCGAAGGACGCCATCCTGTTCCTGATGCGCCAGCGCTACACCTGACGGGTGGGGGAGGGCAGGCATCCGGTAAGCCGATGCCTGCCCGCCTGCTTTTCATTCCAGGCCAGGGCTCGGGATGATGGGACCTCACACCGAGTTGTTGCGTGTGTCGTCGTCTTCTCGTCCCCCTCCTCCTTGCGCCTGGAGTGTTGATGAACCGGTTGCTGTTGGGCACCCCCCTCCTGTGGGCCCTCGTGTCGTGCGCCAGTGCCCCGTCGCAGTCCTCCTCGGACACTCCGGTCGCGGCGCACACGCAGGCTCCGCTCCGGGTGGAGCGGGCGCTGGCCCGCTCCGAGCCCACGCCGCAGCCCACGCGCAAGGCGATGGTGCGCCGCATCCTCCCGCTCAACGTGCGGCTGGTGACGACGGAGGACGGCAAGGTGCGCCGCTCGGCGTCGGGCGTCGTCATCGGCACGGAGGCCGGTGGGGCCGGGCCCGTCAGCTACGTGCTCACCAACGCGCACGCGGTGGAGCAGGGCGACCTGGAGGACCCCGTGCTCAAGGTCGTGCTGGACCGGCGCGCGGAGACGCACGAGTACCCCGCGGAGGTGGTGGCCATGGGCCAGGTGCCGGACCTGGACCTGGCGTTGCTGCGCGTGACGGGCGTGACGTGGCCCGTGGCGGAGTTGGCCGCGGACGACGAGCCGGAGCCGGGCGAGGACGTGGTGGTGGCGGCGTCCCCGTACGGCCGCGCGCTGTCCATCTCCGGCGGCATGGTGTCCCAGGTGGAGTGGGACAAGGAGACGAAGCACCCGCGCATGCTGAAGACGGACGCGCCCATCGGCTACGGGGCCTCCGGCGGCGGCATCTTCAGCCTGGAGACGGGGCGGCTGTTGGCCATCGTGGAGGGCTACCGCACCGCGAAGGTGGATTTCGAGGTCGACGCCCAGAACTTCAGCTTCGACGTGCCCATGCCCGGCGAGACGTTCGCCGCGCCCAGCGCCAAGGTGCGCGGCTTCCTCCAGGCGAAGGGCTTCGGCCGGCTGCTGGAGCGCTCCCCGGACGTGGACGGCGCGGGGCCCCAGAAGACCGCCAGTCGCTGAGCCCACAGCCCCGGACCGAGAAGTTGGTGCGGGCCTGATCCAGCGTTAGAGCTGCGGGCTCTTTCGCTGGAGGGTTCACGCGCATGTCCGCTCGGGGCAATTGGGATCAGTACTTCATGGACATCGCCCTGCAGGTGGCCACGCGCGCCACCTGCGACCGCAAGCACGTGGGCGCGGTGCTGGTGCGGGACAAGACCATCCTGTCCACCGGCTACAACGGCGCCATCCGCGGCCTGCCCCACTGCGATGAAGTGGGCCACATGATGGAGAACGGCCACTGCGTGGCCACCGTCCACGCGGAGGCGAACGCCATCATCCAGGCCGCCAAGAACGGCGTCGGCATCGACGGGGCGACCATCTACACCACCGCCAGCCCCTGCTGGCCGTGCTTCAAGCTGATCGCCAACAGCGGCTGCACCCGCATCGTCTTTGGCGAGTTCTACCGGGACCCCCGCATCTTCGAGTACGCGGCCCGCCTGGGCCTCCAGCTCGTGGGCCTGGGCGCCGCCGCGCAGCCGCCCTCGCCCGCAACCGGGACCTGAGGGTGGACGCGCTGTCCGGGGGTGTACAATCCCTGGACGCGCGGTTCTCCCCGGGTGGGGTTCCCGTTCGTTGAATGACACTTGTGAGTGCTCCTAAGTGGCTGTTCCGACACGGGAATTTTAGAACTCCGGCAAGAATTACCGACCCAGGGTTGACGATCCCAGGGGTGCTCCCTAAATCCTGGCCTCGGTAGGGCGGCGGCGGGGGTGGGGCGACGGAAATTCCCAGGAGTTCCAGGTGGTTAACTCATCTCTCATGGCCAGCAGTGTGCCTTCTGTCCAGGAAGTGTCGGACCCGGTGGTGGGCGCGGCCCGCTACGACGCGGTTCCGCCCTTGATGGACAGCTTGCTGCACGACGTGCGCAACCCGCTCAACGCGCTGGCCATCCATCTCGAAGTGCTCTCCGAGAAGCTCAAGGGAGAGTCCGGTCAGGTGCCGGCCACGCAGGAGAAGAACCTCAAGGCGATGCGCGAGCAGATCGCTCGCGTGGACGGCCTGCTCAAGCTCTTCTCGGACTTCATCGTGTTTCGCGGGGCGGGCCCCTCCGGGGACGCGCCGCTGTCGGACGCCACCGGCAAGGCCCTGGACGTGCTGGGGCATGAGAGCCGCCGGCGCCGCCTCCAGGTCCAGCGCTCCATCGAGCCGGACGTACAGGCCCACATGGAGGACACCACCGAGCTGGGGTTCTTCCTGGTGCAGGTGCTGATGCGCGCCTTCCAGCGCGCGGAGTCCGGCGCCACCGTCGTCGTCTCGGTCCGCGGCGAGGGCGCGAGCGCGGTGCTGGAGGTGACGGACGGCTCCCCGGCGCCCGAGCGGGCGACGGACACCGTGGCCGCGCTGACGCTCCGCGCGGCCCAGCTTGGCATCGAATTCTTCGTGGAGGCGGGGACGTGCCGCCTCGTGTTCCCGCGCGCCTGAGCTTCCCCCTCCTGGGCGCGGTCGGTCTTCCATCCGGTTTCATCACGCTTCATCGCAGTGGAGGTTTTCACCTTGGGCAGCGCACGAATCCTGGCCGTGGATGACGAACGTGAGACCTGCGAGGCCCTGGCGGAGATGTTGTCCGCCTGGGGTCACAAGGTCGAGACCGCGTTCGACGGGCATGACGCCCTCCGCAAGGCCGGTGAGTTCCGGCCCGACGTCGTCCTGTCGGACCTCGCCATGCCGGAGACGGACGGCCTGTGGCTGTTGCGCAACCTGCGCGACGAGCTGCCGGACTGCCCGGTGGTGTTCCTCACCGGCCGCGGCACCATCGACACCGCCGTGGAGTCCATCCGCGAGGGCGCGTACGACTTCATCGTGAAGCCGCTGGACACCGCGCGGCTCAAGGTCTGCATCGACCGCGCGCTGGAGAAGAAGGAGACGATGCGCGAGGTGCAGACGCTCCGGCGCCGCCTCAAGCAACTGGGCTCCACGGACCTCATCGCCGGCTCCACCGGGATGCGCAAGGTCATCGAGATGATCGAGAAGGTGGCCCCCTCCAAGGCCAGCGTCTCCATCAGCGGCGAGTCCGGCACGGGCAAGGAGGTGGTGGCCCGCACGGTGCACAACCTGTCCCTGCGCCGCGACAAGCCCTTCATCGCCATCAACTGCGCGTCCATCCCCGCGACGCTGATTGAGTCCGAGCTCTTCGGCCACGAGCGCGGCGCCTTCACCGGCGCGGATCAGCGCCGCCCGGGCGTGTTCGAGATGGCCCACGGCGGCACGCTCTTCCTGGACGAGTTGGGAGAGATCCCCATCGACCTGCAGGCCAAGCTGCTGCGCGTGCTGGAGGAAGGGCGCCTGCGCCGGCTGGGCGGCAAGGTGGAGATCGAAGTGGACGTGCGCGTGCTGTCCGCCACGAACCGCGACCTGAAGCAGGAGATCAAGAACCAGCGCTTCCGCGAGGATCTCTACTTCCGCCTCAACGTGTTCCAGTTGCACCTGCCGCCCCTGCGCGAGCGCCGGGACGACGTGCCCATCCTGGTCCAGCACTTCGTGGACAAGTTCCGCGGGGACTCCGCCAAGCGCGTCTCCGGCGTGCACCCGGACGCCATGGAGGTCCTCAAGAACTACGACTGGCCGGGCAACATCCGCGAGCTGCGCAACGCCGTGGAGCGCGCCGTCATCCTCTGCGACGGGGAGCTCATCACCCGCGAGCACCTGCCGCCCGACATGGCCGGCAAGAGCCCGGAGCGCCACACGTTCAAGCTGCCGTTCGGCCTGAGCCTGGACGCCGTGGAGCGCGAGTACATCCTGGGCAGCCTCCAGCGCAACGGGAACAACAAGGCCCGCACGGCGGAGGTGCTGGGGGTGAGCGAGAAGACGCTCTACAACAAGCTCAACCGCTACGCGGCGGAGAACCGGGCGCAGGGCACCCCGGGCGGCGGCAGTCCCCTGGGGGGCCAGGGCAACGACGGCCCCATGAGCGCCAGCAGCTTCCTCACCCGCTGATCCGCGCCCCGTCCGGGCCCGTCCGCCGCTCGCCGCTGACCTGACGGGTAGGCAAGAAGGCCCGGATTCCGGGCCCTTGGCCGGGCTCCAGGAGAGCGCGCACGGGGCCTCCCCAAGCCGGTTTAAACGGGCGGGGGAGGTCTCGAAAACCCCTGTCAATTCTTGACTTTTCCCCCCTGGACGGGGGATCCTCCGAGCCTCTCCCACCCGTTGGTGAGGGCCCGGCCGGGACGTTTCATTTCGGGCCACGTCCGCCCCCCATGGTGCGGTCGTCCGACGTGAGTCATCTGGGGTGCCGCCGGGGGGGCACAAGGAAGGCCACAACGCAATGAGCGACGCGCGAGTTCTTCACTTCTTCGGCGGCAAGGGCGGGGTCGGCAAGACCACGCTCGCGGCAGCGTACGCGGTGAGGCTCTCCGAAGAAGCGCCCAAGCACCGGGTGCTGGTCGTCTCGTTGGATCCGGTCCAGTCCCTGTCGGACCTCGTGAAGAAGAAGCTGCCGGCGAAGCCCACCAAGCTCCAGGCGGGCAAGGGCGAGGGCGGCCTCTTCGGCGCGGAGCTGAACCCGCCCGCGCTGCTCAAGCCGTTCCTGGCGGACTACCTGCCGGCGCTGGCGAAGGCGGCGGTGAAGGGGACGCACCTGTCGGAAGAGGAGCTGGGCAAGCTCTACCAGCAGGCGGTGCCGGGGCTGGAGGAGCTGGTGGCGCTCTTCCACGTGGTGGACCTGCTGGAGTCGGGTGACTACGACCGCATCGTGGTGGACACGGCGCCCACCAGCCACACGCTGCGCCTGTTCGACATGCCGGCGCAGTTGCGCAAGTTCCTGGGCTTCGTGAAGGCGGGCCAGGACCGCGCCGCCCCGGCCCCCAGCGGCAAGGGCAAGAAGGCGGCGGCCGCCGCGGCGGCGGAGGGCTCGGGCGGCTTCCTGGAGCAGGTGGGCCAGAAGGCGGAGAAGCTGCTGGCGCTCCTGAAGGATCCGGCGCGCACGGCCTTCCACCTGGTGGCGCTGGCGGAGCCGGTGCCGGAGGCGCAGACGCGCATGTACTTCACCCAGCTTCGCGAGCGCGGGCTGCCGGTGACGGAGGTGGTGGTCAACCAGGTGGAGGACCACGAGGGTTGCCCCGCGTGCCAGGGCCGCCGGGGTCTGCAGGCGCCGCACGTGCGCAAGTACCAGGCGCTGGACAAGACCGTGCCCGTGAACCTGCTGGGCCGCCGCGAGGTGGCGCCCCGGGGGCTGGACGGGCTGAAGGAGTTCGCCAAGGAGTGGGCGGCGGGCAAGGAGACCAAGGCGCTGGAGTTCAGCGCGGCCGAAGGGCCTCCGGCGCTGGTGCGCGCCCCGTCCATGCCTCCCATCGCGGCGCCTCCGCTGCCGCCCACGCGGCTCATCTTCTTCGTGGGGCAGGGCGGGGTGGGCAAGTCCTCCTGCGCGGCCGCCGCGGCGGTGACGCTGACGGAGAAGGAGGGGCCGGTGCTCCTCATCTCCACGGACCCCGCGCACTCCCTGTCGGACGTGCTCCAGAGCCGGCTCACCGACACCGAGACCCAGGTGAAGGGCACCAAGGGCCTGTACGCGCGCGAGCTGGACATGGCGGGCTGGTTCAACGCCCTGCGCAAGCGGCTGAAGGAGAAGGCGGAGAAGGCCTTCGAGGGCGCGCCCAAGGCGGGCAACGACGTGCCGGCGGACCTGCTCTACCTGCGCAACCTGCTGGAGTGCGCGCCCCCGGGCATCGACGAGCTGGCGGCCATGTCCGTGCTGACGGACGCGCTGGTGCAGGAGCGCTTCAAGCGCATCGTGGTGGACTCGTCGCCGCAGGTGACCAACGTCCGCGTGGTGGAGCTGGCGGATACAGCAAAGACGTGGCTGGGCGCGCTGCACGGCATCCTCAACAAGCACCGCGCCAAGGGCCTGGGCGAGCTGGCGGATGACTTCGCCGCGATGCTCAAGCACGTGAAGCGCTTCGAGGACGCGCTGGCGTCCCCCAGCGAGTCGCGCTTCGTGGTCGTCACGCGCGGCGAGGACCTGGCGTCGTCCCGCACGGAGCGGCTGGTGGAGTACCTCAAGGAGAAGAAGCTCCAGGTGGAGCGGGTGCTCGTCAACCGCGTGGGCCCCAAGTCCACCTGCGAGAAGTGCGAGAACCGCCGCAAGCTGGAGCTGAACGCGGCCAAGGCCATGGAGAAGAAGATCGGCCTGCCCGTGACGATGGCGCCCGCGCTGGGCCGTCACCCCGCGGGGCTGCGCGAGCTGAAGGCGTTCCGCACCGCCTGGTACGCGCTGTCCGCGCCGCCGGCGAAGATCAAGGCGGCCTGAGCCTTCCGCCGCGCCGGGCTCCTTCAGTGGGGGCCCGGCAGGAGCAGGGACAGGGGCAGCCGGTGGGGATCCGCCCGGCGCACCTGGCCCAGCAGGTCCACGGCGGTCGCCTCCAGTGAGCGCACCGCCGGGGCCTCAGGCACCTCCAGGTGCTGGTGGAGCACCCAGCCCGGCCCCAGCAGCATCAGCGCCACCGCCGGCACGATGCACAGGGTCACCACCAGGCTGGCGCCGCCCGCCGTGCCCAGCACGCGCAGCACCGGCGACGCCTGGATGCGCGGGCGCTGCAGGGCCGCGAGGATGCGCGCGAAGAGAGCGCCGCCCACGAGCCCCAGCACCGTGGCCAGCCCCCAGCTCAGCCCGCCCACCGGGGTGCCCAGCACCGGCTCCAGCAGCGGAGGCGCCAGGGCTCCCAGCACGAAGGCGAGGATGACGGGCGCGACCGCGACGATGGCGACCAGCCCCCAGTGTCTGGCGTTGAGTCGGTGCACGGCTTCCCCCCTCGGCTTGCGGCAGGAAGGTGGGCACCGGCAGGCAGGCGCGCCAGGGCGCTGTCCCGTGGACGCGGGTAGGCGTGCACCGGGCGTCACTTCACGGCGCCCACCTCAGGCGTCGCACTCCGAGGGGCTGTCGGTGAAGGCGCCCAGGGGCTCCGGGAAGGTGAGGGCGCCCGTGGTGCTGAGCGTGCCGGTGACGGGCGCGGCGTTGGGGAGCTTCACCTCCACCGTGCGGCCCCGGACGGTGTACGTGCCCGGGGTCCGGGACTCGCGGGGCGCGCCGGAGTCGCCCACCTCCCGCCTCCAGAGCTCCACGCGGCCCCCGCCCTGGAACTGCAGGGCCCGGATGGTGCCGTAGACGCCCACGCCGGGGCCGTACCAGGACACCGCCCGGAGGAGGGCCGGCACGTCGGCCTCCTTTTCGGGCGTGCGGCCCAGCAGCTTCTGCCAGCCGAGTGTGTCCCGGATGACGTCCAGGTCCCGGTCCTCCTTCGCCCGCTGGAGGCGGCGCGCGTCCAGGCGCACGGCGGTGGCCAGCTCCTCCATGATGGCGTCGCGGTGGGCGCTGTACTCGCACACCTTGCCCTGCTTGCGCAGGACGCCCAGGGTGGCGGCGGCGTTGTAGTGGGCCAGGGCGTAGTCCGGGGTGGCCCGGGCAGCGGCCTGGAACTTCTCCAGGGCCTCTGGATAGCGGCCGGACTGGTACAGCCGGAACCCCTGCGTGTTGAGGGCCCGGCCGGGAGGGGGCGCGGCCGGGGCGGCGGACAGTGTCAGGGCCAGCAGGGACAGGGCGAGGACCATGTTGCTCCAGACGGGCGGTCTCCCCGGACATTCCAGGGGGTGCGTAACCGCTTGCGCGTTGATTGGCCTGAACCCTGGTGCTAGTTCGGCGCCATGGCAACCGGCATTGGCTACGCGCTCGACTTCGAGCGCCCGCTCATCGAGCTGGAGAAGAAGATCGAGGAGCTGAAGGCCCTCTCCACCAGCGGCACCGTGGATTTCTCCTCTGAAATCTCCAAGCTGGAGAAGAAGGCGAAGAAGCTCCAGACGGAGATCTTCAGCGACCTGACCCGCTGGCAGGTGGTGCAGTTGTCGCGCCACAGCGCGCGCCCGTACTTCCTGGACTACGTCCACCACCTCTTCACGGACTTCTTCGAGATGTGCGGCGACCGGCACTTCGGAGAGGACCCGTCCATCGTCGGCGGCTTCGCGCGCTTCGACGGCAAGACGGTGATGCTCATCGGGCACCAGAAGGGGCGCAACACCAAGGAGAACATGGCGCGCAACTTCGGCATGCCGCGCCCGGAGGGCTACCGCAAGGCGCGCCGGCTGATGGAGCTGGCCGAGCGGATGGAGAAGCCCATCCTCACCTTCGTGGACACGCCGGGCGCGTACCCGGGCATCGGCGCGGAGGAGCGCGGTCAGGCGGAGGCCATCGCCATCAACCTGGAGGTCATGAGCCGGCTGCGCGTGCCCATCATCTCCACCGTGGTGGGCGAGGGCGGCTCCGGCGGCGCGCTGGCCATCGGCGTGGGCAACCGCGTGCTGATGTTCCAGAACAGCGTCTACTCCGTCATCTCCCCGGAGGGCTGCGCCTCCATCCTCTTCCGCGACGCGACCAAGGCGGACAAGGCCGCGGACGCGATGCGCCCCACGGCGCAGGACCTGCTGGAGATGAAGATCATCGACGAGGTGATTCCGGAGCCCCCGGGCGGCGCGCACCGCGACCCGGCCAAGGCGGCGGAGGCGCTGGGCAAGACGCTGCGCAAGCACCTGGGCCAGTTGGCGGAGCTGTCGCCGGACGCGCTGGTGCGCGACCGCTACGACAAGTTCCGCGCGCTCGGCATGTTCTCCGGCAAGTAGAGGGTTCCCACCGCATGCGACCGCTCGTCCCTCCCTACGTCGAGACGCTCAAGGCCTACGTCCCGGGCAAGCCCATCGAGGAGACGGAGCGGGAGTACGGCCTCAAGGGCGTCATCAAGCTGGCCTCCAACGAGAACCCGCTGGGCCCGTCGCCCCGCGCGGTGGAGGCCATGCGCAACGCCGCGGCCCAGGTGAACCTCTACCCGGACGCCACCAGCTTCCACCTGGTGCGCAAGCTCGCCGCGCACCTGGGCGTGAAGCCGGAGGAGGTCGTGCTGGGCAGCGGCTCCAACGAGCTCATCGAGCTGTTGATGCGCACGTTCACGACGCCCGAGGAGGAGATCCTCCTGTGCAAGGGCTCGTTCCCCGCGTACCGCATCTCCGCGCAGGCGCACGGCCGCGCGTTCGTGGAGGTGCCCATGCGCGAGGGCTTCCGCTACGACCTGGAGGCCATGGCCCGCGCCGTCACGCCGCGCACGCGCATGGTGTTCCTGGCCAACCCGGACAACCCCACGGGCACCACGTTCGGGCGCAAGGACCTGGAGGCGTTCCTGGCGGCGGTGCCGAAGGACGTGCTCGTGGTCCACGACGAGGCCTACGCGGAGTTCGTCGACTGGCCCGACTACGCGAGCGCCGTGGAGCTGTTCCACGCGCACCCGAACCTGGTGGGGCTGCGCACCTTCAGCAAGATCCACGGGCTGGCCGGCATCCGTCTGGGCTCGGCGGTGATGGACGCGAAGCTCGCGGGCTACGTGCACCGCACGCGCATGCCGTTCAACCTGACGACGGTGGCGCAGGCGGCGGGCATGGCCGCGCTGGAGGACACGGAGCACGTGCAGCGCACGCGGGAGAACAACCGCGAGGGCCTGCGCTTCTACGCGGAGGAGCTGCCGAAGCTGGGGCTCACGCTGACGGACAGCCATGCGAACTTCGTCTTCGTGGACTGCCACCGTCCGTCCGGCGAGGTGTACGAGCAGCTCCTGCGCCGGGGCGTCATCGTGCGGCCCATGGCGGGCAACGGCCACCCGAACTGCCTGCGCATCTCCGTGGGCACGCCCCAGGAGAACGCGCGCTGCGTGGCCGCGCTGAAGGAGGTCCTGTCATGAGCGCGCGTCCGTTCATCGTCGCCATCGACGGGCCGGCCGGGGCGGGCAAGTCCTCCGTGTCCAAGCTGCTCGCGCGGCGGCTGGGCTTCGCGCTGGTGGACACCGGCGCCATCTACCGCTGCGTGGCGCTGATGGCCTCGCGCGAGGGCATCGCGTTCGACGACGACGCGAAGCTGGGCGAGCTGCTCGGGCGCGTGCGCATCCACTTCCAGGTGGTGGGCGAGGAGAACCACGTCTTCCTGGGCGGCGAGGACGTGTCGTCGGAGATCCGCACGCCGCCCATCTCCATGGGGGCGTCGCAGGTGTCCGGGCGGCCGGTGGTGCGCGCGGGGCTGCTCGCGCTCCAGCGGCGGCTGGCGCTGGAGGCGGCGTCGGGCGCCATCCTGGAGGGCCGTGACATCGGCACGGTGGTGTTCCCGGACGCGGACGTGAAGTTCTTCCTCCAGGCGAACCCGGAGGTGCGCGCGCGCCGCCGCTTCGAGGAGCTGTTCCAGAAGGGCGTGGACAGCAGCCTGGAGGGCGTCCTCCAGGATCAGACGCGCCGCGACGCCGCGGACTCCGGCCGCGAGGTGGCGCCGCTGAAGCCCGCCGAGGACGCGGTGCACGTGGACTCCAGCAGCATGCCGCTGTCGGAGGTCGTGCAGTCGCTGGAGCAGGAGATCGAGCGCCGCCGGGCCGTGCGCGGCGCCTGAGCCGTCAGAAGCTGACGCCGTCCGTGCTGGGGGCGGGCACCGTCAGGGCCAGCCGGGCCTGGGGGCCGTCCTTCTCGTAGAAGCGGTGGTAGAGGTACAGGTCCGCCACCACCTGCTTCACGTAGCCGCGCGTCTCCCGGTACGGGATGGACTCCACGAACAGGTCCAGGGGCATGCCGCCGCGCTCCTGCGTCCAGCGCACCGCCGCCTTGGGGCCCGCGTTGTAGGCCGCCGCCGCGAGCGCGGGGTGCGCGAAGCGCTTCATCAGTTGCGCCAGGTACCACGCGCCGTAGCGGATGTTGCGCTCCGGGGCGAACAGGTCCGCGGGCGCGGGCGCGGGCTCCGCCATCTTCTGGGCGATCTCCGTCGCGGTGGGCGGGATGATCTGCATGAGGCCGCGCGCGTCCGCCGCGCTCATGACCTCCGGCCGGAAGGCGCTCTCCCGCCGCATGATGGCCCACACGAGGAACGGATCCAGCGCCTGCCGCGTGGCCTCCGTCTCCACCGCCTGGGCGAACGCGCGAGGGTAGAACGCGGCCAGCGCGTCCGGCGCCTTCGCCCCGAAGGCCCGGCCCCACAGGTAGCGCGCCGCCACGACGTGCGCGTGGCCGAACTCGCCAAGCTGCAGGAGCGCGTGCGCGAACGGCAGCGCCTGGTCCGGGCCGCGCAGGCCCGACACGCGCGACTGCACCTCGTCCGCCGCGTCGCGGAAGAGGCCCGCGCGCGTCAGCGCCACCGCCAGCTCCAGCTCCGGCGGGCGGGGGAGGGTGAGCTGCTTCGGAGGCTGCGGGAAGGCCGCGGGCGGCGTGCGTCCCAGCTCGTGCAGCCGCTCCGTGGCGAGCAGCGCGTAGAACGACGCGGGCGCCGCGCTGATGACGGCCTCATACGCGGGCCCCACCGTCGCCGGCTTGCCGCCGCCCAGCTCCTCCGTGCGCGCCATCCAGTAGCGCGCCTGCGGCGCCAGGCTCGTCTTCGGATAGGCCGTCACCAGGTCGTCCAGCGCCTGGCGCGCCTTCGCGTGCTGCTCCAGCCGGATGTGCGAGAGGGCGCGGAACCACATCGCCTCATCGCGGCGGCGCGAGCCCTTGTAGCGCTTCTCGTAGTCCGCGAAGGACTTCGCCGCGTCCTCGAAGCGGCCGCCCTGCAGGTCCAGCCACGCGGCGAAGAACGCGCCCTCCTCGCCGGCCGCCTGGGAGGGATAGGCCTTGTCCAGCGCCGCCATCAGCTTGCGGGCCTTCTCGTTGTCATCCGAGCGCAGCGCCCGGCGCGCCACCACCAGCGCGGCCTCCGCGGCGATGGCCGGCGGCCCCTTGCGCGCCACCGCGAGCGCCTTCTCCGCCTCCTCGCGCTTGCCTCGCGCGAAGAGCACCTGCGCGCGCAGGAGCGCCACCTGCGCCTGGGCGGGGGCGCCCTTCACCAGCCCCCGCTTCTCCGCCGTGACGAGCTCCGCCTCGGCCCGCGCCGCGTCGTCGGAGAGGAAGCCCCGGGCGCGCTGGAGGTGTTCGGGCAGGGTGAGCTTCACCGCGGGCTTCAGCGCGGCCAGTTGCTCCAGCGCCTCGTCCGCGTAGGGGTGGGTGGGGAAGCGCAGCGCCACGGTCTTCAGGTCCGCCCGCTGGCCCGCCGCGTTGCCGGTGGCCGCGCGCGCCTGGGCGCGCTGGAAGAGCAGCTCCGGGGTGGGCTGCGCCGCCGCCGCGGACTCCAGCACCGGGGCCGCGTCCCTGGGCCGGTGTGCGTCCAGGAGCGACTCCCCCAGGCGGGCGCGGGCGCGCACGGCCAGGGCGGGGGAGGCCTTCTCCAGGGCCCGCTCGAAGTCCTTCGCCGCGCCGTTGGGGTCCCCCGCGTAGAAGCGCGCCTGGCCCAGGTAGAAGGCGTGGAAGGCCTCCAGGGGCGCGGGGGGCGCGTGGCGGGTGAGCAGGTCCCGGGCCTGGGCGGCGTCCCCGTCCGAAAGGACCAGGGTGCCGGCGAGCAGGCCCAGGCGGCCCGCGTCCGGGCACTTCGCCTGCTCACAGGCGGTGAGCTCCGCCCGGGCGAGCGCCGCCGCGTCGGACCGGTGCAGGCGGACGGCCTCCAGCGTCGCCGGGGACTGCCCCAGCGCCACCCCCGTCACCCATCCCGCCACCCAGCCGGTCCAACTCATGGATTTCTTCCTTTCACTTCGCGGCCTTGCGGCTTCGGAACGAGAGGTTTGCAGTCGACATTCCCCACCAGGTGGGCGGGGGTCGGTTTGACAGTCGGCCCGACAAGTCCTAGATCCCGCCGCCGCGGGCTCGTCCCGCGGGGTTGTCGACCCGTTGCGCTCTCCGGAGGGAATCCTTACGTTGCGCCGCTGTTGAGCGCTACTCCGGACCGATGTGTGTCAGTCAGACCTGTCGTCGGTAGCACTGCTCGTTCACAGACCTCGGGGGGGGAAACAGCTCATAGGGGAGGCTCCATGAAGCCGTGTCCGTCCGATCTGCCGCAGACCATCAATCCCGAAGCCGGCCCGAAGCGGGCAGGCGTCGAGACGCATCGCAACCTGAACTGCAACCACTACGACAACTGCCTCGATGAGGCCGTGCGTCGCGGCTGGCAGTCGTTCACGTGCATGAAGTGCCCGATGTACGCCAACCTCGCGCCTCCGCAGATGGGGCTGGAGGCGTACGCCACGCAGCGCCGGCCTGTCTAACCGGGACGTCTGACATGGGGCCGGTCCACCGGCCCCGCGCGAGCTTGCAACCGGTCACGCCCGAAACACCGGACGTGGCCGGCGTCCGCGTCGGCGTTTCTCCGCGGAGCCGGTGCCTCCCCTTCAGGGGACCGCGGCGTAGATGACGGCCACCCAGTACTGGCCCTGGCCGAAGCGCTTGGAGTTGCCCCGCACCAGCCCTACGCCCACCCGGGTGTAGGTGGCGGTGGCCAGGCTGCGCGACTCCGGGACGGCACCCGGGTCTCCCACGACGAAGAAGTCCACCGAAGCGGTGCCCGCGTCCGGCAGCGCGGAGAACACCCGCTCGTGCAGCGGGGACGGGTCTCCGTCTCCCGCCGAGGGCTCGTCCTGCGACAGCGCGCGGCGGGCGTGACCTCGCGCCAACTGCTCCAGGGCCTCGCTGCGCACCAGGGGCGGCAGCTTGAGCGCGGCGCGGTGCCGGGCCAGGGCGTCATAGACGTCCGACACGGGGTCCACCGGGAGCGCCGCGCCGGGCGAGGCCGCGGTGTACACCTCCGTGACGATGGCCTGGTCGCGGCCGTCCACCTTCTGGAACGCCACGCCCACGCCCATGAAGCGGAACGCGGGGTCCAGCAGGTTCTTGCGGTGGCCGGGGCTGTGCTCGATGCCGAAGTGCGCCGCGAGCGGGCCCGCCGCCAGCCCCAGGTTCTCCCCGGCGCGCACGTAGCGCGTGCCCTCCGGGAGGCGGCGCGTGAGCGTGGAGCCGTCCGGCGCGATGTGCGCGAAGAAGCCCTCCGTCGCCATGCGCGTGCTGTAGCGCAGCGCCACGTCCTCCAGCGTGAAGTCCGGCGTGAGCTCCGGGAGCTGGTGCGCGCGGCGCAGGGTGTTGATTCGCTCGTAGAGGGCGGCGCGGGCCTCGGCCAGCGTGGTGGGTTCTTGCTGGGACTCCTGTCCGCCGCGCGCGGCGCGGGCCCCCACCTGCACCAGGAACAGCGACGCCACCTCCGGCCCCGCGTTCCCCTGGCCCACCACCTCCACGGTGTAGCCGCCGGGCAGGTCGAAGCCCACCAGGGCGCAGAAGCCGTTGGTGCCGGAGGGCGCGCGGCTCAGGGCCACGGCCTCCACCTCTCCGTCCGGCCGGGTGACGAAGACCTGTGGGGCGCGCAGCGGCGGCACGAGCCGGCCGCACACGCGCTTCTCCGTCCCGGCCTTCGCGAGCGTCCGGGGCACGGGGAGCACCTCCGCCTTGCGGTCCGCGACGAGCAGCACCAGCGCGGCGCGCTCGCCCAGGAAGGCCACGCCCACGCCGAAGTGGCTCACGCGCTCGTCGTTGAAGTCCGTGCGGGCCAGGAACGTCTCGATGGCGTGCGCGCGCACCCAGGCGCGGATGACCAGCACCTTGGGGGACGGATCCGCGGCGCCCGAGTCGCTGACCGCCTCCGTCAACGTGCGCAGGTCCGGGGCGCCGGTGGTGAACTCGCTCAGGGCCTCGCGCGCGAGCCTCCGGGCCGCGGCCTCCAGCGCCTTGTCGCTGGTGGGGGCGCGGCGGCCCACGCGCTCGAACTCGCGCAGCACGTGCAGCCGGGCCCGGGCCTCGTGGGCCTGGGGCGTCTCCTCTGGCACGCGGGGCGGAGACTCCTGGCCCTCCGGGGCGGGGAGGGAGACGGAGGCCACCGCCGGGGCCGGCGGCGCGGCGGAGGCGGGGAGGACGGCCGCGCCCGCGAGCAGCAGGCCCCAGAGCGCGCCCCTCATCGCGACTCCAGTTGGAAGACGAGCGCCTTCACGGTGCCGGCGCCCAGCTTCTCGTTGAACCGCTCGCGCAGGGAGTCGGCCTGGCGGGAGAGGACCTGGGCCCACTCGGCGCTCTCCACGGTGACGATCAGCGTGGTGCCGTCCAACTGGTGCGGCCGGCTGTGGCGCGCGATGTTCTCTCCCACCGCGGCGGTCCACAGCGGCATCAGCGACGACGCGCGGCCCGACTCTCCCGCCAGGCGCGTCAGCACCCGGGGCAGCAGGCTCTCCAAGGTCTTCGGTTCACCGCGCGCCATCGTCCGGTGATTCTGGAACCCCTGGCGACGGAAGCCAACCGACACTTGCCTGCCCGTCCGTCCGATTTTCCCGGGCCCCCGGTTCCGCCCGGCATCCGGACGTTCAGCGCGCGCCGGTCCGGTGTCATCGGCGGGTGCGTCGCGGCCCATCCCCCTGTAAGGTCGGGGCAAGGCCGGTCCCCCTCGGAGTTCCCATGCGTTCCATCCCCCACCCGGTCCGGTCCCCCGGCCTCGTGCTCGCATGCCTGCTGGCGTGCGCCATGGGCTGCGCGATGTCCGACATGGATGCGCCGTTCATCCAGGGGGGCAGGGCGGACGCTTTCTGCACGGTGGATCAGGACTGCGGGGACCCGGCGCTCTTCTTCTGCAACACCGCCCTGTCGCGCTGCGAGCCCGCGTGCCGGACGGACCTCGACTGTTCGGAGCAGCGCCGAGGGGAGCTGAACGCCATCGCAGGCTGTGAGTCGCAGGCGCTGGGCTGCCGCTGTGATGCCCGCCGCTGCGTCCCCGCCCTCTGCACCGGAGACGCTGACTGCGAGGACGGGGAGCTGTGCCGCGACGGCGCCTGTGGAGCGCCCCCTGCGGAGTCCCGCGTCGCGGCCTGCCACGTGGTGCCCGAGCGCGTCATCGCGCCCGTGGGCGCCGCCCTGCGCTTCGAGGCCTGGGTGTCCGATGTCGCGGGCCAGCCTGTCGTCCCGCGCGACGGGCTCACCTGGGCCGCCGTGTCGGCGCGCGTGAAGGGCGGAGGCACCGGCGCCGGGGCCACGTTCACGCTGGAGGCGGCGGGCGCGGAGGAGGAGGCGGTGGAGGCCCGGGTGGGCTCCGTCGCGTGCCGTGCGCGCGTCACCGTGCTGCCGCCGCACACGGCCTCGGGGCAGGTGCGGGTGGTGGTGACGGACGCGCTCACGGGGTACCCCGTCCAGGGGGCCTCGGTGGTGGTGGCGGACGCGCTGGGCGGCGAGACGGCGCGCGAGTCCACGGACGCGCTGGGCGTGGCCGTGCTGGCGGCCCGGAGCGACTCGACGGTGTCCGTCTTCCACCCGGACTTCGGCTACCTCACCGTGGCGAACTACGACGTGAACGGCACGCGGGACCTCCGGCTGCCGCTGCGCCGCAACCCGGCGGACCGCGTGGGCGGGGTGCGCGCCCGGTTCACCCACCTGGCGCCCGTGGGGACCGGCGGCGCGCTGGCCCTGGGCCTGGCGGGGCTGTCCGTGCCGGGGCTCCTGTCGGATTCGGCCTCCGCCCAGGTGCAGGGGCCGGACCGGAGCGTGGACCTGTCGCTTGGCGGGGTGACGCGCCCGTTCCAGGTGCCCGCCAACGTCTGGGTGAACGGGCTGGGCGTCCTTCCGCTGGAGTCCGTGGAGGTGCCGGGCATCCCGGGCGTGTGCGACGCGGCGCTCGCGGACGGGACGGATCCGGAGACGGCCACCCGCACCGGGACCTGTGGCACGCGCACCGCCTGGGCCCTCACCGCGCAGGTGCCGTCCGGCGAGCTGCCGGCGGGGATGATGGATCCGGGCACGGATCCGCTGCTGCTCCTGGCGCGCGCGCTGCCGCAGTCGGGGCGGTTCTCCTCCGCCGTCCATCGCGACGTGCGCTTCCCCCTGTACGCGCCCATCGAAGGGCGGCTTCCGCCCGCCGGGCCGCTGACGTCGCTGGACTTCCAGCAGGTGCCGCTGGCCTTCCCGTTCGTGGTGCGCGTCCCGCCGCTTCCGCGCTTCCGCGACAGCTACCTGGCGCGCGCGCTGGTGGTGGGCTCGGTGACCGCGCCCGGACAGGGCACCGTGCCGCTGGGCCTGGGCGCCGCCGTCAACGCCAACCCGGTGGATCCGAACACGGACACGCAGCCCCTGCTGTCCTCGCCGGGCCTCGTGCGCGTGCGCATGGCGCCGGCCCATCACGGCCTGGAGGGACAGGCGTACCGGCTGGTCGCGGTCGCGTCGTCCGGAGCGCTGGGCGGCGAGGAGCCCGTGGGCCGGGCCACCAGCGCGGTGACGGCCCCGCTGGACGCGCCCCGCTTCGATCCGGAGGGACTCCAGCCGGTGCCGCTCGCGGACGCGTTCCTCGGCATCCCGGAGGGCGCCCGCTACAACCCGGACGTGTTGCCATGGCATGGCCTGCTGCCGCGCGAGTGGCGCATGGACGCCTCCGTGTCAGGCGCGACGCTCGTGCGCGCGACCTTCACCAACGCCGCGGGCCGGCGCTGGACGGTCTGGGTGGACAGCCGCCGCTCCGTCACCGGCGTGCGCCTGCCCGTGCCTCCCGCGGGCCTGGAGGACCGCACCTTCCAGGGCGACACGGAGGGCTCGCGCGCGTCGCTGGCGGTGGAGGCGCTGACGGTGGCGCCGTCCGAGGGCCGCTCGCAGACCCTCTCCTCGCTGGCGGAGTCCGGGGGCCTTTCGCCCGAGCCGCTCGTCCGGTCGGTGCGCGCCGTGTCCACGCTGAACTACGGCCGGCCCCAGGTGACGTGGCTGGCGCCGTCCGAGGGGGCGACCGTGGCTCGCGGCGCGACCCTGCGCCTGCGGGTGGACGGCTTCCAGGTGGGCGCGAATCCCGCCAACGGCGACGAGGGCGGCGTGCTGATCACGCTGAGCGGCGGCGGCGTGGAGTGTTTCCTCGCGCAGGCCCGGATCGACGTGGCCTCGCGCTCGGGCGAGGTGTCCTTCGCCCTGCCCACCTCCTGCTCCGGAGCGGAGGTGACGGTGGTGGCGTCCCTGGTGGATACGCTGGGGTTGCCGCTGAGACCCGCCGTCAGCGCCGCGCGCACGGTGCGGGTGCCCTGACGTGCTGGGGTGTCAGTGCGTCTACGACCTGGCGGGGTACCCGCGCCGGCCGTGAATTCGCTTTCGCGAATTGCGCGGTGATACGTTTGGCGGCGTCATGGGCCAGAAGGAGACGGTCGTCACCGTCATCTCGAAGATCTCCGAGCGCCCCGTCAACCTGGACGCGGCGCTGGTGGTCATCTACGGCCTGGACCTGGGGCGCAAGTACGACCTGGCGCGTCAGGAGACGCTGATCGGCCGGTCGTCCAAGGCGGACATCCAGATTGATCAGGAGGCGGTGAGCCGCAACCACGCGCGCATCACCAACACCACCAAGGGCGTGCGCATCGAGGACCTGGGGTCCACCAACGGCACGTTCGTCAACGACGACATCGCGTCGTCGGCGCGGTCGCTGCAGAACGGCGACCTGGTGAAGATTGGCCGCACCATCTTCAAGTTCATCGCGGGCGGCAACATCGAGGCGGCGTACCACGACGAGATCTACCGGCTGACCACCATGGACGGCCTCACGCAGATCTACAACCGCCGCTACTTCGACGAGCAGTTGGACCGCGAGGTCTCCCGCAGCCGCCGCTACGAGCGCGTGCTGTCGCTGGTGATGTTCGACCTGGATCACTTCAAGGACGTGAACGACACCTACGGGCACCTGGCCGGGGACTCGGTGCTCAAGCAGTTGGCGTCCACGGTGCGCACGCGCATCCGGCGCGAGGACGTCTTCGCCCGCTACGGCGGCGAGGAGTTCGCGCTGCTCCTGCCGGAGATCCACCTGACCGGCGCCCGCCAGCTCGCGGAGAAGGTGCGCAAGCTGGTGGAGCGGCAGCGCTTCGAGTTCGACAAGCAGGTCATTCCCGTCACGCTGTCCATGGGCGTGGCCACGCTGGAGCCACACCACCGCGAGCCCGCGGAGCTGGTGCGCACGGCGGACGAGCACCTCTTCACGGCGAAGAGCCAGGGGCGCAACCGCATCTGCGGCTGACGCCCCCGGGGACCCCTCCCGCCGGGCCCTCAGCCCGTGAAGACGGAGCGGCGCTCGCGCAGCAGGGCCTGGAGCATGCGCTGGATGGACTCGCGGGTGCGCTCGGTGAGCCGCTGCACCTCGCCCAGGTCGTCCGCGGCCTCCGGGGCCAGGCCCTCCATGGTGAGGGGCTCGCCGAAGCGGATGGTCCACTTGGCGGGCAGCGGGCCGGGCGCGGTGAGCGGCAGCGACGGGAACCCGAGGAAGCCACCGGGGATGCGACCCAGCAGCGGGGACGTCTCCTCCGCGCCCACGATGGCCACCGGGACGATGGGCGCGCCGGTGCGCAGGGCCAGCTTCACGAAGCCGCCCCGGCCGAAGCGCTTGAGGCGGTAGCGCTCCGCGAACGGCTTGCTCGCGCCCTGGTAGCCCTCCGGGAAGACGACGAGCGGCCGGTGCTCGTCGAGCAGCCGCAGCGCGTTCTCCGGCGAGGCGCGCACGGCGCCCAGGCGGTTGAAGAGGGTGCCCAGCATGGGCGCGTGGAAGACCTGATCCTCCACCAGCCAGCGGGCCTCGAGCAGATCCGGGCGCTCCCGCAGCAGCGCCTGCGCCATCACGAGGCCGTCGTAGGGCAGGGCGCCGGAGTGGTTGGCGACGAGGATGGAGGCGCCGCGCGGCACCTGATCCACGCCCTCCACGGAGACGCGCCAGTACTGCTCGTAGAGGAAGTCGAGCACGGGCTGGAGGCTCTCCACCAGCCCCGCGTCCTTGCCGTAGTCGTCCAGCCGGCTGCCGCCGCCGGTGCCCAGGCTGGTGCGCATGGCCTCCATCAGGCCGTGCATGGCGCCCACGGCGCGGCCCAGGCCTTCGCTCGCGAGCGCCTGGCCGGCGATCTCCTTCGCCAGCGAGAACATGCCCGCGGCGCGGCCCGCGAAGCCTGACGGCGCGGCCGGCTCCTCCGGACGGCCGAAGCCCCGCGCGTCCCGCTCCGCTTCGTCCGGGAGCGGCGCCTCGCCGGGGTCGCTCACGAGCGACAGGGGCCGGCGGCTGGGCGGCAGCTCGTCGTGGGACTCGTCGGGCAGCTCCACCTCCGGCTCCACGTCCGTGGGGGCCGCGCCCTCGATGATGGAGACGGAGATGTGCACGCCGTCCTCCTCGACGCGCTCGACGCCGGTGACCCGGTCGTCCTCGTCCGGTTCCTCCGGCGCGGCCATGCCCTCCGGGTCGCGGCGCCAGGCGTCGGCGGTCCAGACCTCCTCGAGCTCCTCGGGCGGCGGCGCGTCCTTCGGGTCGCGGCGCCAGGCGTCGGCGGTCCAGACCTCGTCGGCGCCTTCGTCCTCGTCCAGGCCCCGCGCCTCGCCGGGCCGGTCCTCGGCGGAGGCCAGGGTGCGCTCCTCGGGGCTGGCGGCGTTGCGATCCATCACCTCGTCCACGGCGACGCCCGCGGTGGCCTCGGCCACCTGGGTGGCGATGGCGGTGGCGACCTCGCGCTCGCCAGCGTCACCGTTGCCCAGGTCCAGCACCTGCCGCACGGCGGACTCGGCCACCTCTGCGACGAGCTCCGTCGCGAGGACGCGCTCGATGTCGCGGTCCGGCCCCGTGCGGCCCTCGAACAGCTCATCCACGGCCGTCTTCGCCGCGGTCTCCGCCGCCTCCGAGGCGATGGCCTCCGTCAGGGCGCGGTCCACCGTGCGCTCCTGGGGCCGCGAGCCGCCCACCTCGTCCGCGAGCACCTGGGGCCGCGACGCACGGGGCCCGGCGGCGGGGCCGGGCACGGAGGGCTCGCGCAGGGGCGACACGTCCTCGCCCGCGGGGTGCTGGCCCGAGGCGTGCGCGTCCTCTTCGTGCCTCGCGCCGCCGCGTTCGTGGGAGCGGGCCTCGAACTTGTGGACCTTGGCCGCGGGCGTCTTCGGCGTGGCGGGGCCCTGCTTCGCCTCCGCGGCCTTGCCACCCTTTGGCGCCTTCGCCTGGGCGCCGGACTTCGACGCGCCGCCCCTGGCGCTCTTCGCCTTGCCCGCTGACTTCGCGCCCTTCGCCGCCGCGGACTTCTTCGCGGCCTTCGGGTGGGCCGCGTCGTCCTTCACCTCGCCCGTGCGAGGCGCGGCGCCCCGCTGGAAGGGATCATTCCCGAGGACACCCTTGGTCATGACTGGCTCCTTCTGAGCGCCGAGGCGGCGTCCCTGACATGGTGGAGGGGCACGAACCCCAGCGCGGACTCGGCGCGCTCCCCGTCCGCGACCCAGGAGTAATGCATGTAGTCGAGCAGGGCCACCGGCAACGTGCCCGCTCCCACCACCCCGAGCGCGCGAAGTGCTCCACGAAACAACGGCCCCGGCAGGGGGAGCGGTTGCGCGCCCGCCTGCCGGATGAGCCCGGACAGGGGCAGCACCCCGCGCCCCACGATGTTGAACTCTCCCGCCGCCTCCGCCCGCAGGGCCAGGTGCAGCGCCCGGCCCGCGTCCTCCTCGTGGATGGCCTGCCAGAGCGGGTCGAATCCCAGGAGCGTGGGCACCACCGCGTGCGACAGCAACCGCGTCGCCGGATTGTCCAGGCTCGGGCCGAGCAGGGGAGCGAAGCGCAACACCAGCGTGCGGGTGTCCGGGTTGCGCTCGCGGAACGCCCGCACCTGGCCCTCCACCTCCACCTTGTCGTTCACGAAGCGGCTGTGCGGGCAGCCGAACAGCGGCGAGCCCTCGCGCAGGAGCGCCGGGTTGTTGCCCCTGGCGCCGTACGTCACCGTCAGCGACGGCACCACCAGCCGGGGCAGCCGGGCGCGGCCCACCGCCGTCAGCACGTTCATGGTGCCGATGACCTCCAGCTCGTGCGCCAGCGGGCCGTTGAGGATGGGCCCGAAGAGGAACGCCAGGTGGAAGAGGGCGTCCACGGGGCGCTCGGTGAGCGCGTCCGTCAGCTCCGCTTCCGCGTCGTAGCGGGTGAGGTCCACGCGGTGGAACTCCACCTTGCTGATGGGCGGGGGCTCCTTCGTGTCCAGCACGAGGATGCTCTCCACGCCGGGGTCCGCCTCCAGCCTCGGCAGCAACAGCCTGCCGTAGTCGCCACTGGCGCCTGTCACCGCGATTCGCATCGGGCCCTTGCCTGCTCGGATCACTTCCATTCGCAGGGGCGGGTGTTAGCCCAGCCGTCCAGGAATGTCAGCCGAGCGCGCCCGTGATGTTCTGGACAACGTCATCCAGGTGGCGGAGGGTGGCTGATCGCCATGTCCCGAATCGCGCGCCTGAGCGACGTGCTCATCAACAAGATCGCCGCCGGCGAGGTGGTGGAGCGCCCCGCCTCCGTGGTGAAGGAGCTGTGCGAGAACTCGCTCGACGCCGGCGCCCGCACCGTGCGCGTGGAGCTGGAGGCGGGCGGGGTGGGGCGCATCACCATCTCCGACGACGGCCACGGCATGAGCCGCGAGGACGCCACGCTCTGCCTGGAGCGCCACGCCACCAGCAAGCTGCGCGAGCTGGACGACCTCTTCCACATCGACTCCATGGGGTTCCGGGGCGAGGCCATCCCCGCCATCGCCTCCGTGTCCCGCTTCACGCTGCACACCGCGGAGCCGGACGCGCACGAGGGCACGAAGGTCACGGTGGAGGGCGGTGGCCCGCCCACGGTGGAGGACGCGCCGCCCCGCGTGGGCACGGTCATCACCGTGGAGGACCTGTTCTTCAACGTGCCCGCGCGCCGCAAGTTCATGCGCCAGGGTGCCACCGAGCTCAAGCACTGCGAGGAGGCCGTGGTGCGCCTGGCGCTCGCGCACCCGGAGGTCGGCTTCTTCGCCTCGCACGAGGGCAACGAGCTCTTCTCCAGCCCCGCCAGCGAGCATGATCCGCGCGAGCGCATCGCCGCGGCCCTGGGCCCCGCGTCCTTCCCGCACCTGTTCCCGGTGGAGGAGCGCCGGCTGGGCGTCGTCGTCACGGGCTACCTCGCGTCGCCGGAGTACACGCTGCCCAACGCGCGCGGCCTCTACACCTTCGTCAACCGCCGCTACATCCGCGACCGCGGCCTCATCAGCACCGTGCAGCGCGCGTTCCAGGACTACCTGCCCGCGGGCCGCCAGCCGGTGGTGGTGCTGCACATCGACGTGGAGCCCGCCGCGGTGGACGTCAACGTGCACCCGCAGAAGATGGAGGTGCGCTTCGCGGACGCGCGCGGCGTGCAGGACGCGATCAGCGCCGCCCTCTCGCGCGTGCTGCGCGCGGCCCCGTGGCTGGGCTCGCCGGAGGAGCAGGCCGCGAACCCGCAGCCCCGGGACGCCGCGCACTACGCGCACGCCGTGGAGCGCTTCCTCACCCGCGCGCAGGAGGCCACCTGGGGCGCGCCGCTGCCCACCGCGATGGACGCACCGGGGGGCTCCACGCCCGCGCGCCCGCTGACGCCGTCCTACTTCGCGCCCAACGGCGGAGCGCAGGGCGGCGCGTTCCCCGGTCCGTTCCAGGCGCCCCAGGTGCCGGGCCGGTCGCTCGGGTTCGGCGAGGCGCAGCCGCAGCTCAACGAGGCGCCGCCCCCGGGCTACTTCGCGGCGCTGCGCCCCATGGGCCTGCTGGGCAGCCGCTTCCATGTCTGTGAGGGCCCCGGCGGCACGCTGGTGGTGCTGGATCCGCACGCCGCGCTGGAGCGCGCGCGCCTCACCGCGTACCTGCGCCGGCTGGAGGACGACGCGAAGGCGCCGCCGCCGTCGCTGTTCGGCACCACGGTGGACCTGTCCCTGGCGGCGGTGAAGGCGCTGGTGGACGGCCGCGAGGCGCTGCTCAAGCTGGGCGTGGACGTGGAGCCCTTCGGCGGCACGGCGCTCGCGCTCAAGTCGGTGCCGGCGGGCCTGGAGGGCGTGGACCCGCGCGCGCTCCTGGAGGCCCTGTCACGCGCGTTGCCTCCGCGCAGCGCTCCGCTGGACGTGACGAGCCTGGCGGAGGCCGTGCGCGTGATGGCCTGTCACGCCGCGCGCCGCGCGTCCTCCTCGCCGCTCACGGACGCGCAGTTGCGCGCGCTGCTGGGCGAGTTGGATCGCGCGGACTTCACCCCCTCGTGCACGCACGGCACGGTGGTGGTGCTGGAGATGCCGCTCCTGGAGCTGGAGCGGCGCGCCCGCTGACGGCTCAGGCCTTGGCCTTCGCCTCGACCTGCGCGCGCAGCTCCTCTTCCTTCGCGCGATGCTCGCCCGTGGGGTCGCTGGGCGCGAAGTCCTCCGCGGAGTACACCTGGCGCACCTCCACCTGTCCGTCCTTGAAGGGGACGCGGCGGGCCCAGGCGATGGCCTCCTCGCGCGACTTCACCTCGATGATCCAGAAGCCGGCGACCAGCTCCTTCGTCTCCGCGAAGGGGCCGTCCGTCACCGTGGAGCCCGTGGCGGAGAACGTCACGCGCGACCCCTTGGAGCTGGGGTACAGCCCTTCCCCCGCGAGCAGGATGCCGGCCTTCACCAGCTCCTCGTTGTACTTGCCCATCTCGCCCAGCTCCTCCGAAGAGGGGAGGCGGCCGGTCTCGCTCTCGTTGCTGGCCTTGACGATCATCATGAAGCGCATGGGGAGTTCTCCTGGAACGTCGGGTTCGAAATGGCGACGAATGGTAGGGCGCGGAATCGACACGGCGGAGGACGGTCCGGAAAATTGACGCGGCGGGGTCCCCGGCTACGGTGTGCGACACGCCTGTAGCACCGGGCCGCGAGCGCCCGTGCCGGCAGAAAGCCCCGGGATCCGCGCCTTGATGCTCCGCCGTCTGCCGCTCGTCTTCGCCCTCGCCGTCGCGCCCGCCCTCGCCCTCGCCCAGGATGACGGCGACTGGGGCGCGGAGCGGGCCCCCACCGACCTGGATGGCGTGGGCCGCATCACCGTGCAGGCCGGCTACCGGCTCACCTCCAACGGCACGCTCCAGGACGCCTGGTATGGCGCCAAGGGACCGGGGGCCGGCCTGGAGCGCGCGCCGGAGTCCTCCGGGGGCCCGCTGGGCGTGGCCTCGTTCGCCTACGCGGTGTCGGACCTGGTGGAGGTGGGCATCGATCTGTTCGGCACCGCTCAGAACCTGCGCCTGTCCGAGCCCGGGGCCGACGGCACCGTCTTCCGCAAGGTCAGCACCGTGTCCTACGGCGCGCTGCTGGGCCTGCGCTTCCAGGGCGTGCTCGACGTGGGGCCGCAGGGACTGGTGCCCTTCGCGGGCGTGCTCACCGGGCCCGCGGTCATCTCCTCGACGCGCGAGGGCTCGTCCCTCAAGGAGCAGGTCTCACAGGCCTGGGTGGGCTCGCTCGGCGCCACGCTCCGCCTGTCCGCGGAGTGGGGCATCACCGCCGAGTACCGCTTCATGTTCCTGCGCGGCCCCGTGGAGTCCCCGAACGCGGAGGCGTGGCGCGGGCCCTTCAGCTTCAGTCACGGAGGCAGTTGGTTCGCGCTCGGACTGACGTATACGTTCCCGCCGAATCCATCCCGTCCCATGGCCTCGTTCTAGAGGTCTGGAAAAGTTCCAACACCAGGGCAGGCGAGCGCGCGCGGAGCAGGGACTTCGGGGAATGGTGGCCACCAAGGGCCCTGTTGGGGAGCGGAAAAAGAACCCGCCCCTCATCCCGGAGAGTCCCCTAGCATGCGTGAGTCGGCCGAAGTCATTTCCGGTCCCAGGAAGATGTCCATGCCCTCTGAACAACCGAAGACCGACGTCGAGAAGGAACTCTCCGAGCTCCGTCGCGAGGTCATCGAGTCGCGCAACCTCGTCATCAAGACGGACAACCTGCTGAAGAACCTCCACGCGGAGGTGAAGGCGGTGGGCAAGCGCCACGAGGACTTCCAGAAGCGGCAGTGGATCTCCTCGGCGGTGGCCTACGCGCTCTTCGCGGTGCTGGCGGTCGGTGGCGCGGTGCTGGTGAACGGCGCTCGCAGCTCCAGCAACACCAACGAGCGGGAGCGGCTGGAGAAGCAGGTCGCGGACCTGTCCTCGCAGTTGGAGAAGCAGCGCGCGGACACCACGGCGCACCTGACGGCCCAGCGCGCCGCGAACGAAGTCTACAAGATGATGACCACGCTGCCGGGCGACGAGCGGCTCAAGGGCATCGACGCGCTGGTGAAGCTGGACACGCAGAAGCTGTCCTCGCTGGAGCGCCAGGCGCTGAACGACCGCGCCGCCATCCTGCGCCGCGAGACGGGCGACGCCGCCCTGGAGCGCGGGAAGATCGCCTTCCGCAAGAACGAGATGCCCGCCGTGGTGGAGAACCTGTCGCGCTTCCTGGCCATGAACCCGCAGGAGGCCGACGCGCTGGACGCGTCCTTCTTCCTGGGCACCGCCTACAACCAGCTCCGTCAGCACGACAAGGCCGTGCCGCTGCTGGCCCGCTTCGTGGAAGGCGACAGGAAGTCCAAGACGCGTGACTACGCCATGCTGCTGCTGGCCCAGTCGTACCAGGAGACGGGCGCGTTCGATAAGGCGGCGGACACGGTGCGCGACGCGCTGGCCACGTACCCGGCCACCCAGTACCTGTCGCAGTTCCGCGGCCGGCTGAGCTCCGCCAAGCGCGCCGCCGCCGGTGGTGACGCCGCCGCGGTGCCCGCCGCCGCTCCGGCCGCCGCGCCCCAGGCCGCTCCGGCCGTGGGCACCCCCGGCCAGTAGTCCCCGCCGTTGGCGTCCTCCCGGAGGGTTCGCCTTCCGGACGGTGCGCAAGGGAAGCATTGCCACCCGGGGTCCAGGGTCGTAAGACCTGGACCCCGTGTCCGCTCCCGACTCGCAGAAAGACCCCCGCTTCCGCCGCTACCGTGGCGCCGCGTACGCGGTCCACATCACGCTGGCCTCGCTGGTCTCGCTGTGGCTGATCTGGAACGTGGGGCACTCCGTCGCGGCGATGACGCCCTCCAGGCCCCCGCCGGTGACGCCGCCGCTCACCGTGCGCGAGTGCCTGGACGCCGCGACCGCGCACTGGAAGGACCTGGAGTCCGAGCGCGAGAAGCTGGTGCACGTCCTCCCCGCCCGCAAGGTCGACCAGGAGTGGATGCGCTTCCGCACGGACTGGCTGACGCGCGTGCGCAAGTCCGAGTCCGAGTGCGCCCTGGAGTCGCGGGATCCGGCGCGCGTGGAGCTGCGCTCGGTGTACCGCCACCTCACGCGGGTGCAGGACCTCTACACCATCCACGCGGTGCAGTACGCGGGCGAGGTGGGCGGCGCGGTGGACGCGCTGCACGCCGCCTTCGACACCGCGCGCCGCAAGGACAGCGGCCGGTAGACGCGCGCCGCTTTCAGCGCGTGGGCAGCACGGTGGAGTAGCGCCCGGTGCTGTCGGACACCGTCTGCGCGAGCAGGATGGACTCCGGCCGTCCCCCCACCGTCACCACGCGGAAGAAGCGCACGGACGCGTTCGCCGCGATGCCGTCCGGCGCCAGGGCCGGGTCCGGGGGCAGGGTGATGCGGCCGCTCAGCGAACGGCCCCGTGACAGCGTGAAGGCGGCCAGCGTCATCACGTCCGACTCGGCGGTGCCCGCCGGCACGGTGACGAAGCGGCTGACGCGCGGCAGGTTCTCCCCGGGCAGGAAGTCCAGCCGGTACTCGCCCGGGTCCAGCGCCAGCGAGAAGCTGCCCTCGCTGTTGGTGGTGAGGGGCGACTCGAAGCCCAGGGGCGGCTGCGGATAGCCCTCCAGGGCCCCCACCGGCTCCACCACGACGCGCACGCCCGACGCGGGGCCGGTGCCCTCCGGGTTCCTCACGCTGCCCGCCACCGTCATGCGCGCCGGGCACGCCACGTCCGGCAGCACCGTGTCCACCGCCGCCACCGCCACCTGCTGGGGCGTCAGGCGCGAGCGGGAGCCCGGCGGCGGGACGATGACCAGCGTGAGCGGGGACTCCGCGGCGCCGGGCAGGGACGTGAGCTGGTAGCGCCCCTGCGCGTCCGTCAGCACCGGCACGCCCTTGAAGGTGCCGCCGCCGGCCACGCGGCCCTGGAGCGACACGCGCGCGCCGGCCATGGGCGTCTGGCCGTCCATCTCCAGCACGCGGCCCTCCACCCGCACGGGCGCGCCGGGGTCGCCCAGCTCCAGCGGGGCGGGGAGGGTGCTGGACGGCACCACCACGAACGTCTTCCAGGGCACCAGGTCCGCGGCGTCCACGGGCGTCGCGCGCAGGAGCACCGTGGCGCGCGCGGCGTCCTCCGCGCTCAGCACCAGTTGGAACGCGCCCGTGTCGCGGGCCACGCGGGCGCGCTGGGACAGCGGGCGCAGGGACTCATCCAGCACCTGCACCTCCATGTCCGCGTCCACCCGCTTCGAGCCCTGGAGCACCAGCGTCCCCGTCAGCGTCACCACGCGCGAGGCGGTGGGCAGGTCGAAGGCCACCGCGCCCCCCGAGGAGGGATCCACGACGGCGTCGCGCGACAGGGGCGGCAGGGTCGGGTCCACCGGCGTGAGCGTCACGGTGTACCTGCCGCTGCCCACGGGCAGCACCCACGCGCCGTCGTCCGGGGTGAGCGTCGTCTCATAGCGCCGCGCCACGCCCGGGATGAGGCGGCTGTCGCCCGTGGCCAGCAGGTGGATGGGGGCGCGGTAGGGCAGGGGGGCCGTGCCGCCGTCCGCCGCGGCGGTGGTGCCGCGCGTGACGGTGCCCGCCAGGCGCACGGGGCTGAAGAGCTCCAGGTTCTGCTCCGCCCGCAGCCGGTCCACCGGGAAGTCCTGCGCGAGCAGGCCCGCCTTGGGGTGGGGCTGCACCTCCACGACGATGTCGCCGCCGGGGTTGCCGCAGCCGTCCACGAAGCACACCTGGCCGGCGGCGCACTCCGCGTCGGAGCGGCACACCAACTGCTCCGGGGGCGGCTCTTCCTTCAGGAAGTCGCACCCGGCCCCGGTCAGCCCGAGCGCCAGCGCCAGGGCCCGGAGCGCGCGCCTCACTGGCAGTCCCCCGCCACGGTGTTCACCACCCACGAGTACGAGGTGACGAAGCCCGGGTTCTTCACCACGCCGCCGTCCGCGAGGAACACCTCGTCCGGCGGATCCGGCTGGCGGTTGGTGAGGTGCCGGTCGGTGACGAGCGCCTCCACCAGGTGGATGCCCGGCGGGGCCAGCGGGTTGTTGGCCGAGCGCAGGTCCATGCGCAGCGTGCCCCGGTCGTCACGGCGGGGCTGGCCGGTGTTGGCGAGGACGATCTGCCGGTAGAAGCCCGTGGGGTTGGACGGGTTGTAGTCCACGTACCACTCCACGGTGATGCGGTCGTCCACGTCCAGGTCCTCCACCACCACGTTGAAGTCCTGGGTGCAGCTCCCCACGCCGAACGCGCGCAGGATGCGCTCGGAGGGCTCCACCTGCTCCTCCAGGATGCGCGGCGGCCGGTTCTTGAACTGGGGCACGCTCTCCAGCAGCGCCTCGTCCTGGGGGATGAGGCACCCGGAGCCCGTCGCGATCGCCGCGATCCCCAGGGCCGTCACCAGCGGCTGGAGGAGGCCCCGGGACTGTCGCGTCGCGTGACGGTGCATGGCGTGGCTTGGAGGAACGCTATAACAGTTCCTCGTTCTCCTCGGGAGGAAGCGGACCGCCCGTCTTCTCCGCCTCCAGCTTCTCCAGGTGGCGGAAGATGGTGCGGGGATCCACGCCCAGGTCCTTGGCCGTCTTGGTGCGGTTGCCGTTGTTCCGGGCCAGGACCTCGTTGATGTAACGCTTCTGGAACTCTTCCTTGGCCTGGAGCAGCGGCATGATGGGCTCCAGGTTCTCCGGCTTGAGGTCCAGGTCGTCCGCGCCGAGCAGCGGCTTGTCCGCCAGCACCACCGCCTTCTTCAGGCGGTTCTCCAGCTCCCGGATGTTGCCCGGCCAGCCGTACTTCTTCATGGACACGGCGGCCGCGGGCGTGAAGCCGCGCGCCTTGGAGCTGAACTCGCGCGCGTACTTCTGCAGGAAGAAGCGGCCCAGGACGATGACGTCCTCGCCGCGCTCGCGCAGGGGCGGCAGCTTCACGGTGACGACGTTGAGCCGGTAGTAGAGGTCCTCGCGGAACGTGTTCCGCTTCACCTCTTCCTCCAGGACCTTGTTCGTCGCGGCCACCACGCGGATGTCCACCGGCTCGCCGCGGTTCTCGCCGACCTTGTAGACGACCTTGTCCTGGAGCGCGCGCAACAGCTTCACCTGGAGCTGGAGCGGCATCTCTCCGATTTCGTCCAGGAAGAGCGTGCCGCCGATGGCCGCCTGGAACTTGCCGGGCCGCGTGGCCACCGCGCCGGTGAAGGCGCCCTTGGCGTGGCCGAACAGCTCGCTCTCCAGCAGGTTCTCCGGGATGGCGCCGCAGTTCACCGTGATGAACGGGCCCTTGGTGCGCGGCGAGCGGCGGTGGATCTCCCGGGCGATGAGCTCCTTGCCCGTGCCCGTCTCGCCGGTGATGAGGACGGAGATGTCCGTGGGCGCGATCTTGTCGATGCGCTTGTACACGTCCCGCATGCCCTGGCACGCGCCCACGATGTCGCCGTAGCGCTGGTCCTCCAGCTTGCGGCGCAGCTCCGTGTTGTCGAGCTTCAGGTCGTTCACGAGCAGCGCGTTCTGCAACAGCAGGGACGCCTGCGCCGCGAACACGGTGAGCATGTCCAGGCTCTTGGGCTCGAAGCGGTTCACCAGCCGGTCGTTGCCCACGTAGAGCACGCCGAACAGGTCGCCCTTGTGCATGACGGGCACGCACATGACGGAGTGGACCTTGAGGTTCACCACGGACTCGCTGGCCTTGAACTCCGGCGCGTCCAGCGCGTCCGCGACGATGATGGCCTTCTGGTCCTTCACCACCTTGGCGATGATGGAGTCGGACAGCTTCTCCACCGCGTCCTCGATGTTCTCCCGGGCCACGTTGCGCGCGGCCTTCACGCGCGGCTCGCCGCTCTCCATCAGGATGAGGAAGCCCTTGTCGGCGCGGGTGACCTCAATCGCCTCGTCCAGCAGGCTCTCCAGGATGCGGTCCACGTCGTAGCTGCCGAAGAGCCGCTCGCTGAAGGCCGTCAGCCGCTTGAGCAGTACCAGCTCCCGGCCCACCACGCCGGGCAGCTCCGCCGTGTGTGAATCCGACGACGCGGTGGCGGCGGAGGGCAGGGACACCTCGCGCTCGGGCACCTCGCGGCGCACGGGCTCGCGGGGGGCGTCCTCGCGGGAGAAGGTCAGCTCGGTGCCGCCGACCTTGACCACGTCGCCGGTGGCGAGCGCGTGGTTGTCCCGGCGCTTGCCGTTGACGTGGAAGGTGGCGCCCAGGCTGCCCACCTCGTAGCGGGTGCCGTCGAAGGTGACGTGCAGGGCGCTGGCGGGGACGCTTGAGTCCTCCAGCGGCACGTCGTTGTCGGATCCCCGCCCCAGGCTGGTGATGCGCTTGAGCAGGGAGACCGTGCGGACCTTTCCATCGGGGGTGCGGACGGTGAGGCTGGCCATGGGTGGACTTTGGTTCGGGGCTAGAACGTGAGGGAGAAGCCGGCGCCCAGCCCACCACGGGTGGAGTACAGCCGCACGCGCGGCGGCGCGGCCTGGGAGACGGAGGGAGAGGGCTTCGGTTCGGGGCGGGACTCGACGGTGGTGCTGGTCACCACCTGGTCCTCGTGGTGGTAGACGGCGTCCACCACGCCCAGGGTGTAGACGGTGTAGAAGCCGGTGGCGGACGCGAGCTTGAGCAACTGCCAGGTGTCCGCCTGCCGGGCGCGGTCCGTGGGGATGTAGCGGATGGGGATGGAGGCCCGGCCGTCCTCATCCAGCACGTTGTCCAGGTTGACGAGCCGCTCCTCGAAGAGCGAGTCGTACGCGAAGAACGCGATGATGCTGGTGATGGCCAGCACGCCCTCGGTGGCGGCGATGGCGATGCCCATGCCGTTGCGGCCCTGCTGGAACTGGCCGGCGCCGAAGGGGACGAAGTTGACCAGGAAGTTGCGCTTCTCCACGGTGCGCACGGTGACCTGGCGGGCCAGCTCCTCCGCGCGGCGGCGCTGCGTCTCCAGGGCGACGCGCTCCTGCTCCCGGCGCTCCTGTTCGGCCTTCTCGCGCTCCAGGCGCAGGCGCTGCTCCTGGCGGAGGAACTCGCGCTCGCCGGACATCTGGTTCTTGAGGTCCTCGAAGTAGGCGACGGCCGGGGGCGGGACGACGAAGGGGTCCAGGCTGAAGTCGGGATCCAACCGGAGCACGGCGCGCAGGTGGCGCTCGGCCTCGTCCGTCTTGTTGAGGTTGAAGGCGGACAGGCCGGCGAGCTTGTGCAGCTCCACCAGGTCCTCTTCCGGCAGGTCGCCCCGGTCGATCCGCTGGCCGGCGCGCTCCAGCACCTCCGCGTACTTGCCGTATTCGAATGACGAGCGCAGCGCGGCGACCTCCGGATCCGCGCCCATGGGCGTCTGGGCGCGCGCGGACGCGGGGCCGAGCAGGGCGGCCAGCAGGAGGACGACGAGGAGCAACGGGCCACGGCTCATTCGGGGGCCAGTCTCCCGCGCAGGGTGGTGGGCTTGCCGGGCTCCAGCAGGACGACGCGCTTCTCCGTCTTGTAGCCGGGGGAGGAGATCTCCACCTCCACGCGGTGCTGGAAGCTGGCGGGGCCGCGGGGGGAGCGGATGTCGAAGGGGTGCTGGAGGCTGTCGTGCGCGGTGCGCTCCACGTCGCCCACGCGCACGGTGGCGTCCGGCGGCTGGTAGTCCATGGCGAGCTGCGAGGCCTTCAGCAGGGCGCGCAGGCGGAAGACGTTCTCGCCGTCCGGCTTCACGTCGATGGTCTCCGTGGCGTCCTCGCAGTAGCCGCAGGAGACGGTGACGGTGTGCTGGCCCGGGGACAGGTGCACGTCGTGCTGCGCGAGCTGTTGCGTGCCGGCGGGGCCGCCGTCCACGCGGATGGAGCCGTAGGGGCGCACGAGGATGGACACGGGGATCCTGCCCGCGCGCGCGGGCCTGGAGTCGTCCTGGGGGTCGAGGCTGGCGACCACCGTGGGGCGCGAGGGCGTGCGCTCCGGAGGGGAGGGGACGCGGGGCGAGGAGTCCGTGGGAGGCGCGGGTGCGTCGCGACCGGGAGTCCCCGTGCCGGTGGGCCGCGAGCCCGGGGCCTGCGCGGCGCCCGTACCGTCGGGCGAACCCGCCGTGCCGCCCGTGCCCGTGCCGCCGTGAAGGGCGCCCTTACCGTCGGGTGAACCCGTTACGCCACCCGTGCCCTGCGCGCCATTGGGGATGCCCGTACCGCCGGGTGAACCCGCCGGGCCGCCCGTGCCCTGTCCGCCGTGAAGGGTGCCCGTGCCGTTGGGGACCACCGTGCCGCCCGTGCCCTGCGTTCCCGCGGACGCGGCGGCGCCAGCCGCGACCTGCGCTCCCGGAGCCTTCGGCGTCTCGGGCGCGCTCGCGTTCATCCGGGACACCTGCCAGCCGCCCAGCCCCAACGCGAGCGCCACGCCCGCCCCGATTCCCACGCGGATGCCACGCCTGCGCCACGTGCGCCGCCGCTGCTGGCGCTGGATGCCCTTGAGCAACCCCAGCGCCCGTTCATTCGTCGCGTCCAGCGCCAGCACGTGGTTGAGGCACGCCAGCGCGCGCGGCGTCCGCTTCTCCGCGAGCTGCCGCTCCCCGCGCTCCAGCAGCGCCGCGACGATGCGCTGGCGCGCGAGCCGCTGGTACGACGGCGGATCCGCGAAGAACGAGATCAGCTCCTCGCCCACCCGGGAGAACCCCAGCCCCGCCAGCGCGTCCGCCAGCGCGTCGCGCAGCTTCCCCGCGTTGGGGTAGCGCCGCGCCGGGTCGCGCTGGAGGCACGTCGCGCAGATCTCCGCCAGCTCGTCCGACAGCGTGGGCACGCGGCGGCGCGGGTCTTCGTACGCGCCGTCCAGGATGCGCTTCAACGTCGCCGTGGTGTTCGACGCCGTGAAGGGCAGCCGGCCCGTCATCAGCGCGTAGAACATGATCCCCAGGCTGAAGACGTCTGCCTCCGGCCCGGCCTCCAGGCCCTCGATGATCTCCGGCGACATGTGCGCGGGCGAGCCCACCAGCGCGCCCGTCACCGTCATCCGGTCCTCGATGTCCAGCAGCCGCGCGATGCCGAAGTCCATGAGCTTGAGGACCCCGTCCTCGCGCACCATGACGTTCTCCGGCTTCAGGTCGCGGTGGATGACGCCCGCCTCGTGCGCGTGCGCCAGCGCCGCCGCCAGCTCGTGGATGATCATCGCCGCCAGCTCCGGCGGCTCCAGCGGGCCCTCGTCCAGGTACGTCTTGAGCGTCCGGCCCCGGATGTACTCCGTGACGATGAAGGCGTCGTGCGCCTCCGCCGAGGAGAAGTCGAACACCTCCAGGATGTTGGGGTGGTGCAGCTTCGCCACCGCGCGGGCCTCGCGCGCCAGGCGACGGCGCGACTCGTCCTTGCCGGCCAGGTGCGGGTGCAGCACCTTCACCGCGACCTCGCGGTCCAGGGCCGTGTCCAGGCCCTTGTACACGACGCTCATGCCCCCGGAGCCCAGCTCCTCCAGGATGCGATAGCGACCGATATGGCGGCCGACGAGCGTCATGGCGTGCGCTGCGCGCTCTCCCTCAGTCCCCGAACCCGATGCCCATGCTCCGCGCGAACCGCACCAGGTCTCCCCGGACGTCCACGCGGCGCTCCTTGCGAGACTCACTCAGCGGCACGGGGATGACGTCGTTGTTCCTGAGCGCCACCATGTGCCCCCACTGTCCGTCCCGCACCAGGTCCAGCACCTTGCACCCGTAGCGCGTGGCCAGCACCCGGTCCGCCGCGCTCGGGCTGCCGCCGCGCTGCAGGTGGCCCAGGACGGTGACGCGGATCTCCGCCTCGATGTGGCTGGCCAGCAGATCCGCGCACACCTTGCCGGAGCCGCCCAGCCGCACCACGCCCCGGCCCGGGATGTCCGCGGCCTCCGCCAGCACGGACAGCGCGCCGCCCTCCGGATACGCGCCCTCCGAAATCGCGATGATGGAGAAGCTGCGCCGCCGCGTGGCCCGCTTCTTCAGCGTCTCCAGCAGGGACTCCACGCGGTACGGAATCTCCGGGATGAGGATGAGGTCCGCGCCGCCGGCGATGCCGCTCTCCAGCGTGAGGAAGCCCGCGTGGCGGCCCATGATCTCCACCACCATCACGCGGTCATGCGCCTCCGCGGTGGAGTGCAGCCGGTCCAGCGCCTCCGTGACGATGAGCCGCGCGGTGTCGAACCCGAACGTCTGGTCCGTGCCGGACAGGTCATTGTCGATGGTCTTCGGACACCCGACGACCTTCAGCCCCTTCTCCGCCAACTGGTGCGCGATGGACAGCGTGCCGTCCCCGCCAATGGCCACCAGGCCGTCCAGCCGCAGCTCCTCGCAGCGGCGCAGGACCTGATCCGACACGTCCCGCGTCACCCAGCCCGTGCCCTCACGCACCGGGTAGGAGAACGGGTTCGCCTTGTTGGACGTGCCAAGAATGGTGCCGCCCTTGGGCAGGATGCCGCGCGTGTCCTCCAGGCCGAGCGGGCGGACGAGCTCCGGCTCCACCAGGCCCATGTAGCCGTTCTCGATGCCGACGAACGAGTGGCCGAACTCGAGCACACCCCGTCGCACGAGGCCTCGGATGAGCGCGTTGAGTCCGGGGCAGTCACCACCGCCGGTGAGGACGCCAAGTCGAAGAGGTCGAGCCATAGGAACGATGAAAGTCGGACGCGGGTGTCAGTGGGGACGGGCGACACTATGACAGCAACGTCGGTGCGGATAGTAGGTGCCACCCCCAGGGGGTGCAACGCACGAATCAGCGGTGCTGTCGGATCCGCGCTCGGAGGGACGCGGGGGCGGCCCCTCAGTCGCGCTTGATGCGACGCCGGGAGGCCAGCCGGTCCAGGAGGGCCTGGAGGCGGTCCTCCTTCTGCGCGGGGAGGGCCCGGTCCGTGGGGGACTGCACGGGCATCTCGCGGGCCATCCGGTACAGCTCCTCCAGCCGCTCCAGCACCAGCTCGTTGCCGGGGCGCTCCTGGAGCGCCCGGCGGTACGCGGCGGCGGCGCCCACGTAGTCGCCCAGCGTGAAGAGCCGCTCGCCCTCCTGCATGGGCGAGGCCGGTCCCAGCGGGAGGCGCTGGGGCTCGCGCACGCGGTTCTTCAGGTGCTGCAGCTCCTCCGGCTGGAGGCTGTCGCGCAGGTGGGCCAGCTTGGCCGCCAGCGCCTCCTCGCGCGGAAAGGCGGCGAGCAGGTGCTCGAAGAGCTCGAACGCCTCCGCCAGCTCACCCCGGCGCAGGGCGCGGTCGGCACGTGCTTCCATGTCGGCCCGGGCGGCAGGGGTCATCTCGCGCGGCAGAGTAACTGTTGCCCACCCGGGATGTCACATGCGGAAAAGCCTGCGCTCGGCGGGCCGCATCGCTTCTCAGGCGGGCGTCGCGGAGGACTCCGGCAATACCGCGCTTTCCGCGCTCCGGGCGCTCCGCCTCCAGTGGCGGAAGAGCCACACGGCCACCAGCCCGTTGAGCAGCAGCCCGAAGACGCCCTCGCCGTTGAACACCCAGACCTGACCGCCGAAGAGCCCCGGCCGGCCGTTGTAGACGCTGCCGAAGAGCAGCGGGTTGATGAGGTTCCAGCTCACGTGGAAGAGCGCGGGCGGCCAGATGGAGCGCGACGCCATGTAGAGCTGCGCGAACACCACCGCGGCCACGGCGATGGACAAAAGGAACGTCACGTTCTGCCCCACGTGCCCGCGCTGCGTGGAGGAAAAGATGAGCGGCAGGTGGAACGCGGCCCACACCGGCATGGTGATGGCCGCGGCCAGCGCAGGCCGGTGCATCCACCAGCGCGCCAGCGTCCCGCGCCAGCCCACCTCCTCACCCAGCTCGCTGGGGACGCCGAAGCCCACGACGGGCCACCACACCAGCGCGAACAGGCCGTGGCGCAGCCAGCGCCAGCGCTCGGGCAGCTTCGCGCCCAGCTTCTCCACCCAGCGCCAGCGCACGGACGCCGCGGCCAGCCACCATGTGATGGTCAGCGCCCAGAACAGGAGGATCATCACCGGCACCGTCGCCAGGCCCGTCACCCCGAACGGGCCCTTGAGCAGCTCCGGCTGGTACGTGATGAAGGCCGCGTCCCCGGTCACGAAGCGGATCGCGTAGGCCAGCGGCGCGATGACGGCGCCGTACGCCAGGGGCAGCGCCAGCCCCACGAGCCACCACTTCCAGCCGGGGAAGGCGAAGCCCACCGCGGAGGGCGGCTCGCGACGGAAGAACCACGAGCACGCCAGCCCCACGATGCCGGGCACGCACATCATCCAGCGCATCAACCACACGGACTTCTCGCCGCCGGCGATGAACGCCACGGCCATCGTCCAGCTCACCGCGAGCGTCACCGCGATGAACGTGAGGGTTTCTTTCCGGGGATTCCTCATGTTCCGGAGCATACCGGTTGGGCTCGTCCCGTCGAGCCCTACGTACGAGGGGAGGGCGGGCCAGGCCGCCCCGCGCCCGCGTGCGCTTTTCAGCCCTTGAGGTGGACCTGCTGCGCGCCCTGGAGCCGCTCGGCCTGGAGGCCGCGCTCGCGGGCGGTGGTGAGCAGCAGATCGGACTCCTTCATGCGGGGCGTCTCCGGCGTGGCGGCCGGCCCGATGATGTGCTCCATCCAGGGCTCCAGGCCCATGGCGTAGTTGAAGAGCCGCTTCGCGCCCACGAGCTCCAGCAGGCGCAGGCCCTCGGTGGAGTTGCTGCCGCGGCAGCGGCGGTTCTTCTCCAGCTTGCGGTCGCGCTTCTTGGGGAAGAAGCCCTCCATCATCCACGTGTGCGGGGCGCCTTCGATCTCCGTGTTCATGAAGACCGTGTGCAGCTCGCCCACCGTGCTTCGCAGGTCGCGGTACGTCGTCTCGTCCACGCACATGGAGTCGGCGGCGAAGAACAGGCGCTCGTCGCCGGTGCGGATGATCCACGCCGTCTTGGCGTGGGCCACGTCGCCGTGCTCGCCCATGAACGGCGCGGCGATGATCTCCCCGTCCGCGATGGGCAGCGACTCGTAGAAGTAGGGCTCCAGCACGTTCTTGAAGCCGAGCGCCTTGCCCAACAGCCGCGGCGAGTAGTCACCGGCCAGGGCGCCGCTGGCGCGCGGCACCATCAGCGTCCCGATGCGGTGGCGCAGGCGCAGCAGCGTCTCGATGTCCAGGTGATCCGGGTGGCTGTGGGTGACGATCACGTAGTCGATGCGGCGGGGCAGGTCCGCGAAGGACATGCGCTCCAGCGGGCCCACCTTCTCCGGCCGCACCGGCACCACCGCGTCGATGAGGATGGACGTGCCCTTCCACTCCACCAGCACGCACGCGTGGCCCACGTAGCGGATGCGCGGCCCCGGCCCGCTCCACGTCTCCGGAAGGGTCTGCGGCGCCTCCGTGAGCAGGGGCATCAGGTCCGCGTCGGACTTCACCGCGTCGCCCAGCAGGTCGCGGATCCACTCCAGCGGCTTGGGCTCCAGGTCCAGGCTGAACAGCTTGTCCAGGCGCTCGTCGTGGAAGGGCACCTTCCAGTCCAGGTGCCCTGCCTCCATCAGGCGCGGCGTGGTGAGCAGCGAGTCGCGCTCCGCGTCCGCCTTCAGCCGGCGGATCCGCATCGACTGGAGGTCCGACTTGTAGTGGCGCCCCCGGTACAGCAGGCCCTCGTGCACGCGCATCGACGGGCGGTTCACGTAGTCGTACACCAGCTCCACCACGCCCTTGAGCGGCTCCGGCAGCCGCGCGTACAGCGGCTCCAGGGACTGGCCCTTGGCCTCCGCCAACAACTGCGTCTGGAACTCGTCGAACGCCTCCGCCAGCTTGATGTTGTCCTCCTGCGCGGCGGTCATCCGCTGCATGAGCGCCCGCACCTCGTCCGCGCGCTCCGGCGCGATGCCCACGAAGGAGCTGCCGCTCAGCGCCGGGTCCTTCGCCGCCTTCGCGTGGAAGTCCGGCGTCTGCAGGTAGGCCTTCAGGAGCGGCAGCAGGTAGGCCTGCAGATGCAGGCTCGCGGGCATGGGCGCCACCGTCATCCACCAGGCCTGGAAATCCTGGACGAGCGGTTCAACGAGAGTGGCGTCCGCGAGGCGATACAGGGGAGCGGTCATGATGGGTGCGTGCAATCGGAGAGACGCCCACACCCTGACAAAGCTCCAAGCGGTTCCGAGGGTGGAACTCGCGGAGTCAAGGCAGGTCGGGGCGGATGCTGAAGACCAGGATGCAGAGCTGACAAGCGAATCTGAGCGATTCGAGCAAATTGTTCAAGTTCAGTAGAACCCATTCCTAGTGGTATTCTCGTATCCAGTTCTGCTCCCCCGGATCCATTGCAAGGGCGCCTGTGCCACGCACGTTGTGTGCGTGAGCCCTACAGGCAGTCGGCCCACTGAAGCCCTTGCGGTGTTCTCCGGCTTTCCTGATGGGTTCTTCCTTGTCGCGTTCCCTTGAGCTGACGCCCTCGCATTCCACCCTCGTCGAAATCCTGCGGAGCCGGGCCGAGTCGCGGTCCGATCAGCCGCTGTACACCTTCCTGGATGACGCGGGTCAGGAAGACGGAACGCTGAGCTACGCGGGGCTGGACGCGCGGGCCCGGCGGATCGCGGTGGCGTTGCGGAAGGTGGCGAAGCCGGGCGAGCGCGTGATGCTGCTGTATCCGCCCGGCCTGGAGTACGTGGCGGGCTTCTTCGGCTGCCTCTACGCGGGGCTCGTCGCGGTGCCGGCGTATCCGCCGGATCCGATGCGGCTGGAGCGCACGCTGCCGCGCCTGCGGGCGATCATCCAGGACGCGAGCGCGACGGTGGTGCTCACCACGTCCGGCATCCTGTCCATGACGGAGTTCGTCTTCGAGCAGGCGCCGGACCTGCGCTCGCTGCACTGGATGGGGACGGACGAGCTCCCGGCGGGGGGCGAGGCGGACTGGACGCCGCCGGCGGTGGACGCGTCGACGCTGGCGTTCCTCCAGTACACGTCCGGCTCCACGGGCTCGCCCAAGGGCGTGATGCTGAGCCACGGGAACCTGGCGCACAACCTGGCGCTGATCACGGACGCGTTCGAGCTGGGCCCCAGCAGCTCGGCCGTCATCTGGCTGCCGCCGTACCACGACATGGGGCTCATCGGCGGCATCCTCACGCCGCTGTACGCGACGTTCCACGCGGCGCTGATGTCGCCGCTGACGATGCTCAAGAACCCGCGCGTGTGGCTGGAGGCCGTCAGCCGCTACAAGGCCACCATCAGCGGCGGGCCCAACTTCGCGTTCGACCTGTGCGTGCGGCGCATCCCGGCGGAGGAGCGGCAGGCGCTGGACCTGAGCTCGTGGCGGGTGGCGTTCACCGGAGCGGAGCCCGTCCGCCCGGCGACGCTGGATCGCTTCGAGCAGGCCTTCGGGCCGCACGGCTTCAAGCGTGAGTTCTTCTTCCCGTGCTACGGCCTGGCGGAGGCGACGCTGCTGGTGTCGGGCGGGCGCGTGGAGGCGCCGCCGGTGCGCTGCGCGCTGGATGCCCAGGCGCTGGAGCAGCGCCGGGCGGTGCTGGTGGACGCGGCGAAGCCGGAGGCGCGCGTCCTGGTGGGCTGCGGCGACGAGCGGCCGGGACACCCCGTGGTCATCGTGGATCCCCAGACGCGCGAGGCGTGCGCGCCCGGCGGCGTGGGGGAGATCTGGGTGCGCGGCCCCAGCGTGGCGCAGGGCTACTGGAACAAGCCGGAGGCGACGGCGGAGGCGTTCCAGGCTCGCGTGAAGGGCACGGACGAAGGGCCGTTCCTGCGCACGGGCGACCTGGGCTTCATGCGGGACGGCGAGCTGTTCGTCACCGGCCGGGCCAAGGATCTGATCATCATCCGCGGCCGCAACCACTACCCGCAGGACATCGAGCAGACGGTGGAGGAGAGCCACCCCGCGCTGCGCGCCGGCAGCGTCGCGGCGGTGTCCCTGGAGGTGGCGGGCGAGGAGCGCCTGGTGGTGGTGCAGGAGATCGACCTGCGCAAGGCGGGCAACCTGCGCAAGCAGGTGGACATGGCGGAGGCGGCGGTGAAGGAGATCCGCCAGCGCGTCGCCGAGCGGCACGAGGTGCAGGTGCACGCCGTGGCGCTGATCGAGCCCGGCAGTATCCCGAAGACCTCCAGCGGGAAGATCCAGCGCCACGCGTGCAAGGCGCAGTTCCTCGCGGACGAGCTGCGCACGGTGCTGGTGTGGCGCGAGCCGGGGTTCGAGGAGGCGGAGGCGTCGGAGGAGTCCCCGGAGCCCGCCGCGGCGCCGGTCCGTGAGGACGTGCCGGAGGCCGCCCGGGCCACGCTGACGTGGCTGGTGGAGCGCGTGGCGGAGCAGTTGAAGGTGCCGGCGAAGACGGTGGACGTGCGTGAGCCCATCACGCGCTACGGCCTGGACTCGCTGAGCGCGGTGGAGCTGGCGCACGCGGTGGAGAAGGGGCTGGGGATCTCGCTGCCCATGGAGCTGCTGCTCCAGGGCCCGAGCCTGGTGGAGCTGGCGAAGCGGGTCACCGCGTCGAAGCAGGAGCCGAAGGCGGCGGCGCTCGCGCCCCGGCCGCGAGGTGCCACGCAGCCGCTGTCGTTCGCGCAGCAGCGCCTGTGGTTCCTGGACCGGCTGGAGCATGGCAGTGCGCTCTACAGCATCCCGGGCGCGGTGCGGCTGGACGGCGCGCTGGATGCGGAGTCGCTGCGGCGGAGCCTGGAGGAGATCGTCCGCCGGCACGAGTCGCTGCGCACGACCTTCCGCGAGGAGAACGGCGAGGCGGTGCAGCTCATCCACCCGGCGAAGGCCTTCGAGCTGCCGGTGGTGGACCTGACGGGCTTCCCGGAGGCGTCGCGCGAGGCGGAGGCGCGGCGGTGCGTGGACGAAGAGGCCGTGCGCCCGTTCGACCTGGGCGCGGGGCCGCTGGTGCGCGCGCGGTTGCTGAAGCTGGGTGCGGCGAAGCACGTGCTGCTGGTGACGATGCACCACATCGTCTCCGACGGCTGGTCCATGGGCGTGCTCGTGCGTGAGGTCGCCGCGCTCTACGACGCGTTCCGTGGCGGGCGGGGTTCTCCGCTGCCCGAGCTGCGCGTGCAGTACGCGGACTTCGCGCAGTGGCAGCGGGAGTGGCTGCTGGGCGGCGTGTTGGAGAAGCAGGTCGGCTACTGGAAGCAGCGGCTGGCCGGAGCGCCCGCCGTGCTGGAGCTGCCGACGGACTTCGCGCGTCCCGCGGCGCAGACGTACCGCGGCGCGAACGTCCCGGTGAAGCTGGGCGCGGAGCTGAGCAAGGCGCTGGGCGCGCTGGCGAAGAAGGAAGGCGTCACGCCGTACATGCTGCTCCTGGCGGCGTTCCAGGTGCTGCTGGGGCGCTACAGCGGGCAGGACGACATCTCGGTCGGTTCGCCCATCACGGGCCGCACGCGCGCGGAGACGGAGGGCCTCATCGGCTTCTTCGTCAACACGCTGGTGCTGCGCACGAAGCTGGACGGCAACCCGTCCTTCCGCGCGCTGCTGGCCCAGGTGAAGGAGACGACGCTGGGCGCGTACGCGCACCAGGACGTGCCGTTCGAGAAGCTGGTGGAGGAACTCCAGCCTCAGCGCAGCCTGAGCCACGCGCCGCTGTTCCAGGTGATGTTCGTGTTGCAGCAGGACGTGCTGCCGCACTTCCGTCTGCCGGGCGTGGAGCTGTCGCCCTACGACGTGGAGTCGAAGACGGCGAAGTTCGACCTCACGCTCTACCTGACGGAGACGGTGGGCGGGCTGGAAGGGACGCTGGAGTACAACACGGACCTGTTCGCGGCGGCGACGGCGCGGCGGATGATGGAGCACCTGCGGGTGCTGCTGGAGTCGCTGCTCACGGATCCGGGCGCGAAGCTGTCCGACCTGTCGCTGATGGGCGCGCAGGAGAAGCAGACGCTGCTGAAGGACGTGTCGGGGACGGACCTGGCGGCCCCGGTGAGCGGGACGATGCAGGCGCTCTTCGAGGCGCAGGCGGCGCGCACGCCGGACGCGGCGGCCGTCTACTTCGACGGGCAGGTGCTGACGTACGCGCAGTTGGACGCGCAGGCGAACCAGCTCGCGCACCACCTGCGTGGCATGGGCGTGGGCCCGGACACGCTGGTGGGCGTGAGCCTGGAGCGTTCCGCGCGGATGGTGGTGGCGCTCCTGGGCGTGCTGAAGGCCGGTGGCGCGTACGTGCCGCTGGATCCGGCGTACCCGCGTGATCGCCTGGGCTGGATGTTGGAGGACGCTCGGGCCCCGGTGGTGCTGACGCAGCAGAAGCTGCTGGGCGTGCTCCCCGAGCACTCCGCGAAGACCGTCTGCGTGGACACGGACTGGGCCGTGATCGCGCGGCAGCCGACCACGCCTGTCGCGACGAGCACGGGCGTGGGGAACCTGGCGTACGTGCTGTACACGTCGGGCTCCACGGGCCGTCCGAAGGGCGTGGCCATCGAGCAGCGCAGCGTGGTGGCCTTCCTGCACTGGGCGACGGCGGCCTTCACGAAGCAGCAACTGGCGGGCGTGCTGGCCGCGACGTCGCTGAACTTCGACCTGTCCGTGTTCGAGGTCTTCGCGCCGCTGAGCAGCGGTGGCGCCGTCATCGTCGCGGAGAACGCGCTGGCCCTGCCGACGCTGAAGGACGCGGGCCGGGTGACGCTGGTGAACACGGTGCCCTCCGCGATGGCGGAGCTGGTGCGCAGCCAGGGTGTGCCGGAGTCCGTGCGGACGGTGAACCTCGCCGGTGAGCCGCTGCTGAGCCGGCTGGCTCAAGCCATCTACGGGCTGAAGAACGTGGAGGGCGTCTACAACCTCTACGGCCCGACGGAAGACACGACGTACTCGACGTACACGCGCGTGGAGAAGGACGGCGCGCGGGAGCCGACGATTGGCCGTCCGCTGACGGGCTCGCGCGCGTACGTGCTGGACGCGTGGCTGCGTCCGGTGCCTCAGGGCGTGCCGGGCGAGCTGTACATCGCGGGCGCGGGCCTCGCGCGCGGCTACCTGGCCAAGCCTTCGCTGACGGCGGAGCGCTTCGTGCCCAACCCGTTCTCGGAGCAGCCTGGAACGCGGATGTACCGCACGGGCGACCGCGTGCGGTGGCTGGCGACGGGCGAGCTGGAGTACCTGGGCCGCATCGACTTCCAGGTGAAGGTGCGTGGTTTCCGCATCGAGCTGGGTGAGGTCGAATCGGCGCTGGCGTCGCAGCCCGGCGTGCGCGAGTCCGTGGTGGTGGTGCGCGAGGACGTGCCCGGCGACAAGCGCCTGGTGGCGTACGTCGCGGGCGCGTCGCTGGACGTGGCCGAGCTGCGCAAGGGGCTGAAGGCGCGGCTGCCGGAGTACATGGTGCCGTCGGCGTTCGTGGTGCTGAACGCGCTGCCGCTCAATCCGAACGGCAAGGTGGACCGCAAGGCGCTGCCGGTGCCGGAGGCTCAGGCCCGGTCCCAGTACGTGGCGCCGCGCACGGCGACGGAGGAGCAGGTCGCGACGCTCTTCGCGCAGTTGCTGCGCGTGGAGCGCGTGGGTGCGGAGGACTCGTTCTTCGAGCTGGGTGGGCACTCGCTGCTGGCGATGCAGTTGGTCTCCCGGCTGCGCACGGCCTTCGGCGTCGAGGTCCCGCTGCGTTCGCTCTTCGAGCTGAGCACGGTGGCTTCGCTCGCGTCGTTCGTCGACGGGAAGAAGCAGCAGGCGGAAGGCGCGAACCTGCCGCCGATGAAGCGGGTGTCGCGTGAGGGCACGTTGCCGCTGTCGTTCGCGCAGCAGCGCCTGTGGTTCCTGGACCGGCTGGAGCAGGGCAGCGCGCTCTACAACGTGCCGGGCGCGGTGCGTCTGGAGGGCGCGCTGGATGTGGAGGCACTGCGGCTGACGCTCCAGGAGATCGTCACGCGGCACGAGTCGCTGCGCACGACGTTCCGTGAGGACAACGGCGAGGCGGTGCAGGTGATCCACGCCGCGGGCCGGATGGACCTGCCCGTGGTGGACCTGTCGGCCGTGGCCGAGGCGGCCCGCGAGAAGGAGGCCCAGCACCGCGTCAACGAAGAGGCCCTGCGGCCCTTCGATCTGGGCACGGGCCCGCTCTTCCGCGCGAAGCTGCTGAAGCTGGGTGAAGCGAAGCACGTGCTGCTGGTGTCGATGCACCACATCGTCTCCGACGGCTGGTCGCTGGGCGTGCTCGTGCGCGAGATGGCCGCGCTCTATGAGGCGCACTCGCAGGGCCGCGCCATGCCGCTGCCGGAGCTGGCGGTGCAGTACGCGGACTTCGCGCAGTGGCAGCGGGAGTGGCTGCTGGGTGGCGCGCTGGAGAAGCAGGTCGGCTACTGGAAGCAGCAGCTCGCCGGGGCTCCGGCGCTGCTGGAGCTGCAGACGGACTTCGCGCGCCCGGCGGTGCAGACGTACCGGGGCGCCACGGTGCCGGTGAAGCTGGGCGCGGACTTGAGCCGCACGCTGAACGCGCTGGCGAAGCAGGAGGGCGTCACGCCGTACCAGTTGCTCCTGGCGGCGTTCCAGGTGCTGCTGTCCCGCTACAGCGGGCAGGACGACATCTCGGTGGGCTCGCCCATCGCGGGCCGGACGCAGGCGGAGACGGAAGGGCTCATCGGCTTCTTCGTCAACACGCTGGTGCTGCGCACGAAGCTCTCGGGCAACCCGAGCTTCCAGCAGGTCCTCCAGCAGGTGCGCGAGACGACGCTGGGCGCGTACGCGCACCAGGACGTGCCGTTCGAGAAGCTGGTGGAGGAACTCCAGCCTCAGCGCAGCCTGAGCCACGCGCCGCTGTTCCAGGTGATGTTCGCGTTGCAGCAGGACGTGCTGCCGCACCTGAAGCTGTCGGGCATGGAGCTGTCGCCGTACGACGTCGAGTCCAAGACGGCGAAGTTCGACCTGACGCTCTTCCTGACGGAGACGGCGGGCGGCCTGGAAGGAACGCTGGAGTACAACACCGACCTCTTCACCGCGGCGACGGCGCGGCGGATGACGGAGCACCTGCGGGTGCTGCTGGAGTCCGTGGCCGTGCGCCCCATGGCGAAGGTGTTCGACCTGGCGCTGATGAGCGCGCAGGAGAAGCAGTCGCTGCTCAAGGACATCTCGGGGACGGACCTGCCGGCCCCGGTGAGTGGGACGATGCAGGCGCTCTTCGAGGCGCAGGCGGCGCGCACGCCGGATGCGCCGGCCGTCTACTTCGACGGGCAGGTGCTGACGTACGCGCAGTTGGAGGCGCAGGCGAACCAGCTCGCGCACCACCTGCGTGGCATGGGCGTGGGCCCGGACACGCTGGTGGGCGTGAGCATGCAGCGCTCGGCGCGCATGGTCGTGGCGCTGCTGGGCGTGCTGAAGGCCGGTGGCGCGTATGTCCCGCTGGATCCGGCGTACCCGCGTGATCGCCTGGGCTGGATGTTGGAGGACGCGCAGGCGCCCGTGGTGCTGACCCAGCAGAAGCTGCTGGGCACGCTGCCTGCGCACTCGGCGCGCAACGTCTGCCTGGATACGGATTGGGAGACCATCTCCAAGCACCCTGTGTCGCGCGTCGATGCGCGCACGAGCCTGGGGAACCTGGCGTACGTGCTCTACACGTCGGGCTCGACGGGCCGTCCGAAGGGCGTCGCGATTGAACAGCGCAGTGTGGTGGCCTTCCTGCGCTGGGCGACGGCGTTCTTCACGCCGCGGCAACTGTCGGGCATGTTGGCGTCGACGTCGCTGAACTTCGACATCTCGGTGTTCGAGGTCTTCGCGCCGCTGAGCGTCGGTGGTGCGGTCATCGTCGCGGAGAACGCTTTGGCGCTCCCGACGATGAAGGACGCGAGCCGGGTGACGCTGGTGAACACGGTGCCCTCCGCGATGGCGGAGCTCGTGCGCAGCCAGGGCGTGCCGGAGACCGTGCGGACGGTGAACCTCGCGGGCGAGCCGCTGCTGAACCGGCTGGCGCAGTCCGTCTACGGACTGAAGAACGTGGAGGCCGTCTACAACTTCTACGGTCCGACGGAAGACACGACGTATTCGACGTACCTGCTCGTGGAGAAGGGCGCGACGCGGGAGCCGACGGTGGGCCGGCTCCTCACGGGCTCACGGGGGTACGTGCTGGATGCGTGGCTGCGTCCGGTGCCTCAGGGCGTGCCGGGCGAGCTCTACATCGCGGGCGCGGGCCTCTCGCGAGGCTACCTGGGCAAGCCGGCGCTGACGGCGGAGAAGTACCTCCCCAATCCCTTCAGCGACGAGCCCGGCGCGCGCATGTACCGCACGGGCGACCGCGTGCGCTGGCTGCCGAACGGCGAGCTGGAGTACCTGGGCCGCTTCGACTTCCAGGTGAAGGTGCGTGGCTTCCGCATCGAGCTGGGTGAAGTGCAGTCGGTGTTGTCCACGCAGCCCGGCGTGCGCGAGTCCGTGGTGCTGGTGCGCGAGGACGTGCCCGGTGACAAGCGCCTGGTGGCGTACGTCGCGGGCGCGTCGCTGGATGTGGCCGAGCTGCGCAAGGGGCTGAAGGCGCGGCTGCCGGAGTTTATGGTGCCGTCGGCGTTCGTGGTGCTGAACGCGCTGCCGCTCAATCCGAACGGCAAGGTGGACCGCAAGGCGCTGCCGGCGCCGGAGGCCCAGACCTCGCAGGGCCAGTACGTGGCCCCGCGCACGGCGACGGAGGAGCAGGTGGCCACGCTCTTCGCGCAGTTGCTGCGCGTGGAGCGCGTGGGCGCGGAGGACTCGTTCTTCGAGCTGGGCGGCCACTCGCTGCTGGCGATGCAGTTGGTCTCCCGGCTGCGCGCCGCCTTCGGTGTCGAGATCCCCGTGCGCGCGCTCTTCGAGTCGCCCTCGGTGGCGACGTTGGCCGCGTCCGTGGACACGGCCATCTCGGGCCGTGATGCGTCCAAGGCCCCGGCGATCACGCCTCGGCCCCGGAGCGCCACGGAGTCGCTGTCGTTCGCGCAGCAGCGTCTGTGGTTCCTGGACCAGTTGGAGCAGGGCAGCGCCTTCTACAACGTGGCGGGCGGTGTGAAGCTGGAGGGCGCGCTGCATGTGGAAGCCATGCGGCGGGCCCTGGAGGAGATCGTCCGCCGGCATGAGTCGCTGCGCACGACCTTCCGCGAGGAGAACGGTCAGGCGGTGCAGGTCATCCACCCGGCGAAGTCCTTCGAGCTGCCGGTGGTGGAGGTCTCCGGTGTCCTGGACTCGGAAGCGCGGCGGCTGGCGGAGGAAGAAGCCGCGCGCCCGTTCGAGCTGGGCACGGGCCCGCTCTTCCGCGCGAAGCTGCTGAAGCTGGGCGAGGCGAAGCACGTGCTGCTGGTGACGATGCACCACATCGTCTCCGACGGCTGGTCCATGGGCGTGCTCGTGCGCGAGGTCGCCGCGCTCTACGAGGCCCAGGTTCTCAATCAGAAGTCGCCGCTGCCGGAGCTGGCGGTGCAGTACGCGGATTTCGCGCAGTGGCAGCGGGAGTGGCTGCTGGGCGGGGTGCTGGAGAAGCAGGTCGGTTACTGGAAGCAGCAGTTGGCCGGGGCTCCGGCGGTGCTGGAGCTGCCGACGGACTTCGCGCGTCCGGCGGTGCAGACGTACCGCGGCGCGAACGTCCCGGTGAAGCTGGGCGCGGAGCTGAGCCGCACGCTGAACGCGCTGGCGAAGCAGGAAGGCGTCACGCCGTACCAGTTGCTGCTGGCGGCGTTCCAGGTGCTGCTGGCTCGCTACAGCGGCCAGGACGACATCTCGGTGGGCTCGCCCATCGCGGGCCGGACGCAGGCGGAGACGGAAGGGCTCATCGGCTTCTTCGTCAACACGCTGGTGCTGCGCGCGAAGCTCTCGGGCAACCCGAGCTTCCAGCAGGTGCTCCAGCAGGTGCGCGAGACGACGCTGGGCGCGTACGCGCACCAGGACGTGCCGTTCGAGAAGCTGGTGGAGGAGCTTCAGCCTCAGCGCAGCCTGAGCCACGCGCCGTTGTTCCAGGTGATGTTCGCGTTGCAGCAGGACGTGCTGCCGCACCTGAAGCTTTCGGGCGTGGAGCTGTCGCCGTACGAGGTGGAGTCCAAGTCGTCGAAGTTCGACCTGACGCTGTCCCTGACGGAGACGGCGGGCGGGCTGGAAGGGACGCTGGAGTACAACACCGACCTGTTCGCGGCGGCGACGGCGCGGCGGATGACGGAGCACCTGCGGGTGCTGCTGGAGTCCGTGTCGGCGCGTCCCTCGGCGAAGCTGTCCGAGCTGGCGCTGATGGGCGTGCAGGAGCGTCACCAGGTGCTGGTGGCGTGGAACGACACGCGCGGCGACGTCGCGGGCGACGTGACGTTCCCTGTGCTCTTCGAGGCCCAGGTGCGTCGCGCGCCGGACTCGCAGGCGCTGGTGTTCGAGGATGCCTCGCTGACGTACGCGCAGTTGGACGCGCGGGCGAACCAGTTGGCGCACCACCTGCGCACGCTGGGCGTCGGGCCCGAGGTGCGCGTGGCGCTCTGCGTGGAGCGTTCGCTGGAGCTCGCGGTGGCGATGCTCGGCATCCAGAAGGCCGGTGGCGCCTTCGTGCCGTTGGATCCGTCCTACCCGCGTGAGCGCTTGTCCTTCATGCTGGAGGACAGCGGTGCGCCCGTGCTGGTGACGCAGGCGTCGCTGAGCCAGCAACTGCCCACCGACGGCCTGCGCGTGGTGCGCATGGACGTGGAGTCGGCGCACCTCCGGACGCTGCCGGAGACCGCTCCGGCCTCCAGCGCCAACGCCGACACCCTGGCGTACGTCATCTACACGTCCGGCTCCACGGGCCGCCCCAAGGGCACGCTCCTGCCGCACCGGGGCCTCAACAACACCGCCCGGCAGGCCGCCGCGGCGAAGGGCCTGGGCACGGGCCGCCGCGCATTGCAGTACGCGGCGTCCAGCTTCGACGCCAGCGTGTGGGAGGTGTTCAGCACGCTCGTGTCCGGGGCCACGCTGGTGCTCGCGCCTCGCGACCGGCTGCTGCCGGACGAGCCGCTGCGCACGCTGCTTCAGCAGCAGCGCATCACCACCGTGACGCTGACGCCGTCGGTGCTCGCGCAGTTGAGCACGGACGGGCTGGACGGGCTGTCCACCATCGTCTCCGCCGGTGAGGCGCTGAGCGTGGAGATGGCTCGCAAGTGGGGGCAGGGGAGGACGCTGATCAACGCGTACGGCCCCACGGAGACCACGGTCTGCGCGACCCTCACGCACGGCGGCGTCCGGGCGGAGCGCCTGACCATCGGCAAGCCGCTGGCGAACGTGCAGGTGTACGTGCTGGACGCCCTGCACCACCCGGTGCCCGTGGGGGTCGCCGGCGAGCTGTACGTCGCGGGCGAAGGCCTGGCGCGCGGCTACCAGGGCCGGCCGGACATGACGGCCGAGAAGTTCGTCCCCAATCCGTTCAGCAACGAGCCCGGCGCGCGGCTGTACCGCACCGGCGACCGCGTGCGCTGGCTGGCCGAGGGCGAGATCGAATACCTGGGCCGCATCGACCACCAGGTGAAGGTGCGTGGCTTCCGCATCGAGCTGGGAGAGATCGAGGCCGTGCTGCTGCGCCACGCGGACGTGCGCGAGGCGGCGGTGGTGGTTCGCGAGGACGTGCCGGGTGACAAGCGGCTCGTCGGCTACGTCGTGCCGCAGCCGGGACGGACGGTGGACGTGGCCTCGCTGCGCAAGCACCTGAAGGACGGCGTGCCGGAGTACATGGTTCCGGCGGCGTTCATGGTGCTGGACGCGCTGCCGATGACGCCCGCCGGCAAGGTGGACCGCAAGGCCCTGCCGGCCCCCACGGGCGCGCTCACGCGTCCTGACGCCTACGTGGCCCCGCGCACGCCGACGGAAGAGCGCGTGGCCGCCCTCTTCGCGCGCGTGCTCACCGTGGAGCGAGTGGGCGCGGAGGATTCGTTCTTCGAGCTGGGCGGCCACTCGCTGATGGCCACGCAGTTGGTGTCGCGCCTGCGCGGCGAGTTCCAGGTGGAGCTGCCCCTGCGCGCGCTCTTCGAGTCCCCGACGGTGGCCGCCCTGGCCGCCCGCGTGGACGAGGCCACCGGCGCCGAGCGGAAGTTCAAGACGCCGCCGCTCAAGCCCGCCTCGCGCGAGGGCTCGCTGCCGCTGTCGTTCGATCAGGAGCGCCTCTGGCTCTTCGAGCAGCTCACGCCGGGCACGCCCATCTACAACGTGCCCAGCGCGGCCCGCCTGAGCGGCGACCTGGACGTCGACGTGCTCCGCCGCGGCCTGGAGGAGATCGTCCGGCGCCACGAGGCGCTGCGCACCGTCTTCCACCAGGACGCGTCCGGTTCTCCCGTGCAGGTCGTCCTGCCGGCGAAGCCGTTCGTGCTGCCCGTGGTGGACCTGTCCTCGCTGCCCACCGACCAGGCGGAGGCCGAGGCCCGCAAGCACCTGAACGCGGAGGCCGCCCGGCCGTTCGACCTGGTGCAGGGCCCGCTGCTGCGCGCCCAGCTCCTGAAGCTGAGCGCGCGCGAGCACGTGCTGTGCCTCGCCATGCACCACATCGTGGTGGATGGCTGGGCCGTGGGCGTGTTCATGAACGAGCTCCAGGCGCTCTACACCGCGTTCTCTCGCGGCGAGCCCTCGCCGCTGCCCGCGCTGCCCGTGCAGTACGCGGACTACACGCTCTGGCACCGCCAGTGGCTGAGCGGCGACGTGCTGGAGCAGCAGATCTCCTGGTGGAAGAAGCAGCTCGCCGGAGCGCCCCGCATCACGCTGCGCACGGACGCGCCGCGCCCCGCGGGCGACCGCTTCCACGGTGACAGCCGCCGCTTCCACCTGTCCCCGGACCTCACGTCCCGCATCGAGGCGCTGGGACGAGGGGAGGGCGCCACGCTGTTCATGGTGCTGCTCGCCGCGTTCGACGCGCTCCTGCACCGCCGCACGGGCCAGGACGACATCGTCGTGGGCACGGACATCGCGAACCGCGCCCGCGAGGAGCTGGAGTCCCTGGTCGGCTTCTTCACCAACCAGCTCGTCCTGCGCACGCAGGTGTCGGGCGACCTGTCCTTCCGCGCGCTGCTGGACCGCGTGCGCAAGGGGACCCTGGACGCGTACGAGCACCAGGACCTGCCCTTCGGCACGCTGGTGCAGGCGCTCAAGCCGCCGCGCGAGCCGGGTGGCCAGCTCTTCAACGTGAAGTTCGTGCTGGAGAACGCGCCGCTGCCGCCGCTCCAGCTCCCCGGCCTGGAGCTGAGCCTCCTGGACGCGGAGACGAACGGGACCGCGAAGTGGGACCTGCTCGTCGTCGTGTTCCCGTGGCAGGGCGGGCTCACCGTCACGGTGGAGCACAACACGGACGTGCTCGACCGCGCGTCGGCGGAGCGCCTGTTCGCCCACTTCGAGACGCTGCTGCGCGCCGTCGTGGACGACCCGGAGCGCCGCATCGGCACGCTGCCGCTGCTCACGCCGGATGAGCGCCATACGCTCGCCGCGTGGAACGACCGCCCGCGGACGTACCCGCACGGCCAGCCCGTGTCGCGCGTCTTCGAGGCGCAGGCCGCCCGCGCCCCGGACGCGGTGGCCGTGAGCTTCGAGGGTGAGACGCTCACCGCCGGCCAGCTCAACGCGCGCGCCAACCAGCTCGCGCACCACCTGCGCGCGCTGGGCGTCAGGCCCGGCAAGCGCGTGGGCGTGTCCCTGGAGCGCTCGCTGGACCTCGTCGTGGCGGTGCTGGGCATCGCCAAGGCGGGCGGCGCGTACGTGCCGCTCGACCCCAGCTTCCCCACCGAGCGCCTCTCGATGCTCATCGAGGACGCGGGCCTGTCCGCGCTCGTCAGCGTCTCCGCCATCGCGGACGAGCTGCCCGCGCAGTGGCTCCAGGTGGTCTGCCTGGATGACGACGCGGCCGCGCTCGCGAAGCGTCCGGAGGCGAACCTCGACACCGCGCCCACGGGCGAGGACGAGCTGTACGTCCTCTACACGTCCGGCTCCACGGGCCGGCCCAAGGGCGTGTCCGTGCCCCACCGCGCCGTGGTGCGCCTGGTGTGCGGACCGGAGTGGGTGAGCCTGTCGTCGAAGGAGGTCTTCCTCCAGTTGGCGCCGCTCGCGTTCGACGCGTCCACCCTCGAGCTGTGGGGCGCGATGCTCAACGGCGCGAAGCTGGCCGTGTTCCCGCCGCGCGCGCCCACCCTGGACGAGCTGGGCCAGGTCATCACCCGCGAGGGCGTGAGCACGCTGTGGCTCACCGCCGGCCTGTTCCACCAGATGGTGGACGGCAACCTGGACGGCCTGCGTCCCGTGCGCCAGCTCCTGGCGGGGGGTGACGTGCTGTCCCCCGCGCACGTGCTGCGCGTGATGGAGCAACTGCCGGGCTGCCGCGTCATCAACGGCTACGGCCCCACGGAGAACACGACGTTCACCGCGTGCTACCCGGTGGAGGACGCGAGCGCGCTGGGCATCTCCGTGCCCATCGGCCGTCCCATCAACGGCACGCGCGTGCACGTCCTCAACGCGTCCCTGGAGCCCGTGCCCCTGGGCGCCCCCGGCGAGCTGTTCGCGGGCGGCGACGGTCTGGCGCACGGCTACCTGAACCAGCCGGAGCTGACGGCGGAGAAGTTCATCCCGGATCCGTTCAGCACCGTGCCGGGCGCGCGGCTGTACCGCACCGGCGATCTGGTCCGCTTCCGCGCGGACGGCACGCTGGAGTTCCTGGGCCGCATCGACCAGCAGGTGAAGGTGCGCGGCTTCCGCATCGAGCCGGGAGAGATTGAAGCGGCGCTGCGCGGACACCCGTCCGTGCTCGACGTCACCGTCGCCGTGCAGGAGGTCGCGGGCGAGAAGGCCCTGGTGGCCTACGTCGTCACGGAGGAGGGCGCGGAGCCCCTGGGCGTGGACACGATGCGCGCGTTCCTGCACGACAAGCTGCCCGCGTACATGGTGCCCACGGCGCTGATGGCGCTGGACGCGCTGCCGCTCACGCCCAACGGCAAGGTGGACCGCCGCGCGCTGCCCGTGCCCGGCAGCGAGCGTCCGCAGATGTCCACCGCGTACGCCGCGCCCCGCACCCCGGAGGAGACGGCGCTGTGCGAGGTGTGGGCGGAGACGCTGGGCGTGGAGCGCGTCGGTATCGACGACAGCTTCTACGACCTGGGCGGTGACTCCATCCGCAGCATCCAGCTCATCGCGAAGCTGCGCGAGCGCGGGCTGGATCTGCCCATGGTGGAGCTGCTGCGTCAGCCCACCATCCGCGCGCTGGGCAACCTGGTGCACGCGGCCCCGTCGAAGGCCGCGGCGCAGGCCATCCCGGGCTCGGAGCCCTTCAGCCTGCTGTCCGACGCGGACCGCGCGCGCCTGCCCTCGGACGTGGAGGACGCGTACCCGGTGGCCGTGCTCCAGGCCGGCATGCTCTTCCAGAGCGAGCTGGACCAGGCGTCCGGCATGTACCACGACGCCACCAGCTACCACCTGGAGATGGCGCTGGACGAGGCGAAGATGCGCCAGTTGCTGGCCGAGCTGGCCCGCCGCCACGCCATCCTGCGCACGTCGTTCGACCTCACCGGTTACGAGCAGCCGTTGCAGCTCGTGCACCGCGAGGCCCAGGTGCCGCTGGAGCTCCACGACGTGCGCCACGTGCCTGCCTCCGAGCAGGACGCGCTGCTGCGCAAGCTCGTGGAGGAGGACCGCTGCCGTCCGTTCGACTGGAGCCGCGCGCCGCTCCTGCGCTTCGCCATCTACCGGCGCTCGGAGAAGACGCTCCAGTTCTCGCTCATCTTCCACCACGCCATCCTGGATGGCTGGAGCCTCGCGACGCTGCTGTCGGAGCTGTTCCGCGGCTACGTGAACCTGCTGCGCGGCACGCCGGCCCCGGAGGCGGCGCCGCTGGCCGTCACCTACCGCCAGTTCGTCGCGCTGGAGCACCAGTCGCTCACCTCCGGCGAGGGCGAGCGGTTCTGGAAGTCGCGCCTGTCGGAAGTGGACCGTCCTGCTCCCCGCGCGCCGCTGCCCGCGGGCCAGGAGCCGGTGCTGAGCATGCGGCAGGTGGACGTGCCCGCCGCGCTCCAGGACGGCCTGCAGCGCGTGGCGCAGGCGGCCAACGTGCCGCTGAAGACCGTGCTGCTGGCGGCGCACCTGCGCGTGCGCGCGCTCATGGAGGGACAGCGCTCGGTGGTGACGGGCGTGGTCTCCAACGGCCGTCCGGAGACGGCCGACAGTGAGCGCATGGTCGGCCTGTTCCTCAACAGCATCCCGTTCCCGGTGACGCTGGAGGACGGCACGTGGCTGGACCTGGTGCGCCAGGTCTCCAAGGCGGACGGCGACATCTGGCCGCACCGCCGCTACCCCATGGGCCGGTTGCAGCAGCAGTTGGGGGGCCAGCGGCTGTTCGAGACCATCTTCAACTTCGTCCACTTCCACGTGGCCGGAGGCCTGTCGCAGCTCGAAGGCGTGCGCCTCTTGGAGGAGACGCCGTCCACCGCGTGGATGGAGCTGCCGCTGAGCACGCTGTTCCTCCAGCGCCCGGACACCGGCGCGCTGATGCTCGTGCTGCGCACCAACGGCACGCAGCGCGACGCGGACCAGACGGAGGCGCTGGCGGGCTACTACTTCCGCGCCCTCGAAGCGATGGCCGCCAACCCGCACGCGCGTCACGAGCACGCGCGGCTGCTGCCGGACGCGGAGCGCCAGAAGCTGCTGGTGGAGTGGAACGCCACGGGCTCCCAGCCCGCGGGCGACACCTGCGTCCACGAGCGCTTCGCCGTCCACGCGGCCCGCACGCCGGACGCGGTGGCAGTGGTCTGCGACGACGGCCAGCTCACCTACGGGGAGCTGAACCGCCGGGCCAACCAGCTCGCGCACTGGCTGCGCGCGCGCGGCGTGGGCCCGGATGCGCGCGTGGGCCTGCTCACCGAGCGCACCCCGGAGGCCATCGTCGGCATGATGGGCATCCTCAAGGCCGGCGGCGCGTACGTGCCGCTGGATCCGTCGCATCCGCCGGAGCGCCTGCGCACGGTGCTGGAGGACGCGTCGGCTTCACTCGTCGTGACGCAGGCCTCGCTCGCCGCGCACGTGGCGGACGCCTCCAGGGGACACGTGTGCCTGGACTCCGACGCCGCGATGCTGTCGCGCGAGCGTGAGGACGACCCCACGCGCCTGGGCGACGCGAGCTCCCTGGCCTACGTCATCTTCACGTCCGGCTCCACGGGCCGGCCCAAGGGCGTGGCCATCGAGCACCGTCAGCTCAACCACTACGTGGAGGGCGTGACGCTCCGGCTGGAGCTGCCCCCGGCGGCGAGCTTCGCGTCGGTGTCCACGCTGGCCGCGGACCTGGGCCACACCGCCGTCTTCCCGACGCTGAGCGGCGGCGGCACGCTGCACCTCATCTCCCGCGACCGCGCGTCCGACCCGGCCGCGCTGGGCGAGTACTTCCAGCGCCACGCGGTGGACTGCTTGAAGATCGTCCCCTCGCACCTGACGGCGCTCCTGTCGTCGCCGTCGCCCGAGCGCGTCCTGCCTCGCAAGCGGCTGGTGCTGGGCGGTGAGGCGTCCGATCCGGCGCTCGTGGCGCGCGTGCACGCGCTCGTGCCCGGGCTCGAGGTCTTCAACCACTACGGCCCCACGGAGACCACGGTCGGCGTGCTGACGTGGAAGGTGGCGCGGGGCACGCAACTGTCGGCCACGGCCTCCGTGCCGCTGGGCCGTCCGCTGCCCAACGCACGGATGTACGTGCTGGACGCGGCGCTCCAGCCCGTCCCCGTGGGCGTGCCCGGCGAGCTGTTCATCGGCGGCGCGGGCGTGGCCCGGGGCTACCTGGGCCGGCCGGACCTCACGATGGAGCGCTTCCTCGCGGATCCGTTCCACCCGGAGCCGGGCGCGCGCGTGTACCGCACGGGCGACCGCGTCCGCTACCTGCCGGACGGCGCGCTGGAGTTCCTGGGCCGCGTCGACTTCCAGGTGAAGGTGCGCGGCTTCCGCATCGAGCTGCCGGAAATCGAAGCCGCGATGAGCGGCCTGCCCGGCGTCGCGGAGGTCGTCGTGCTGGCGCGCGAGGACGTGCCGGGCGACAAGCGCCTGGTGGCCTACGTCGTCGCGGTGCCCGGCCACACGCTGGAGGCCGGGGCGCTGCGCCAGGGCCTGAAGTCGCGGCTGCCGGACTACATGGTGCCGTCCGCCTTCGTCGTGCTGGACGCGCTGCCCCTCACGTCCAATGGCAAGGTGGACCGCCGCGCGCTGCCCGCGCCGGAGAAGGAGACCGAAGCCGGCCGCGCCCACGTGGCCCCGCGCACTCCCACCGAGGAACTCATCGCGGGCCTGTGGTCCAAGCTGCTGGGCGTGGAGCGCGTGGGTGTGAAGGACGACTTCTTCGCGCTCGGCGGCCACTCGCTGCTGGCGACGCAGATGATCTCCCGCATCCGGAGCGCGTTCCGCGTGGAGCTGCCCCTGCGCGCGCTCTTCGAGGCGACCACGGTGGAGACGCTCTCCGCCCGCGTGGACGAGGCGGTCCGCCAGGGCTTCGGCCTGGAGGCGCCGGCCATCGTGCCGCTGTCTCGCGAGCACACGCTGCCGCTGTCGTTCGCGCAGCAGCGCCTGTGGTTCCTGGACCAGTTGGAGCCGGACAGCGCGTTCTACAACATCGCCGCGCCGGTGATGCTGGACGGCGCGCTGGAAGTGGCCCCGCTGGAGCAGGCCTTCACGGAGCTGGTGCGCCGTCACGAGGTGCTGCGCACCACCTTCCGCGCGGAGGGCGGCAACCCGGTGCAGGTCGTCCACCCGGCGGCCCCCATGCCGCTGCCGCTCGTGGACCTCACGCACCTGCCGGAGGCCGAGCGCGAGGCGAAGGCGCAGCGGCTGGCGGACGAGGACGCGGGCAGGCCGTTCAACCTGGCCACGGGCCCGCTCTTGCGCGCCACGCTGGTGCGCATCTCGGACGTGCGCCACATGCTGCTGCTCACGGTGCACCACATCGTGTCCGACGGCTGGTCGCGCGGCGTGCTCGTGCGCGAAGTGGCCGCGCTCTACGAGGCCTTCCGCCAGGGCAAGCCGTCGCCCCTGCCGGAGCTGCCGGTGCAGTACGCGGACTACTCGGGCTGGCAGCGCGGCTGGCTCCAGGGCGACGTGCTGAAGAAGCAGGTCGGCTACTGGAAGCAGCAGTTGTCCGGCGCGCCCTCCGCGCTGGAGCTGCCCACGGACTTCCCGCGCCCGGCGGTGCAGACGTACCGCGGTGAGACGCTGCCCTTCACGCTGCCGCGCGAGCTGTCGGAGGCCCTGCGCGCCCTGGCGCTGAAGGAAGGCGTCACGCCGTACATGCTGCTGCTCACCGCCTGGCAGGTGCTGCTGGCGCGCCACGCGGGCCAGGACGACGTCACGGTGGGCTCGCCCGTGGCCGGCCGTGGCCGCATGGAGACCGAAGGCCTCATCGGCTTCTTCATCAACACGCTCGTGCTGCGCACGCGGCTGGAAGGGGACCCCTCGTTCCGCCAGGTGCTCGCGCGGGTGCGGGAGTCGGTGCTGGGCGCGCACGCGCACCAGGAAGTGCCCTTCGAGAAGCTGGTGGAGGAGCTGCAGCCGGTGCGCGACACCAGCCGCTCGCCGCTCTTCCAGGTGTGGTTCGTGCTGCACCAGGAGCTGGCGGCGAAGCTGTCCGTGCCGGGCCTCACCCTGAGCGCCTACGAGGCGGAGGCGCGCACCGCGAAGTTCGACCTGGCCCTGTCCATGCTGGACGCGGCGGACGGCTTCGTGGGCCGCCTGGAGTACAACTCCGACCTGTTCGCCCGCGCGACCGCGGAGCGGATGATGGCGCGCCTGCACGTGCTGCTCTCGGGCATCGTCGCGACGCCCGAGTCGCCCGTGGGCGAGCTGCCCCTGCTGTCCGCCGAGGAGCGGCACCAGGTGCTGGTGGGCTGGAACAGCGCGCGCGCGGAGCTGCCGCGCGAGGCGACCATCCACTCGCTCATCGAGGCGCACGCGGAAGGCACGCCGGACGCGGTGGCGCTCGTGTACGAGGACCAGTCGCTCACGTACGCGGAGCTGGACGTGAAGGCCAACCAGCTCGCGCACCACCTGCGCCGCCGCTACGTCGGGCGCGAGGTGCGCGTGGCGCTCTGCCTGGAGCGCTCGTTGGACCTCGTGGTGGGCATGCTCGGCATCCTCAAGGCCGGCGGCGCGTTCATCCCGTTGGATCCGTCGTACCCGGTCGAGCGGCTCGACTACATGCTGGCGGACTCGGGCGCGCCGGTGCTGGTGACGCAGGAGTCGCTGATGGACTCGCTGCCCACCGACGGCCGCCTGACCATCCAGTTGGACATGGACGTGGACGCCATCGAGCGGATGCCGGAGGAGGCGCCGCGCTCGGGCGTGTCCGCCCACAACCTGGCGTACATCATCTACACGTCCGGTTCGACGGGCCGCCCCAAGGGCACGCTGCTCCAGCACGAGGGTCTGGTGAACACGGCCCTGCGCGCCGCCGCGGCGAAGCGGGTGGGGCCGGGCAGCCGCGTGCTGCAGTACGCGGCGTCCAGCTTCGATGCCAGCGTCTGGGAGATCTTCAGCACCCTGGCCGCGGGCGCCACGCTGGTGCTGGCGCCGCGCGACCGGCTGATGCCGGACGAGCCGCTGCGCACGCTGCTGAAGGAGCAGGGCATCACCACGGCCACGCTGACCCCGTCGGTGCTCGCGCAGTTGAGCACGGAGGGGCTGGAGGGCCTGCGCAGCGTCGTGTCCGCCGGTGAAGCGCTGAGCGTGGAGCTGGCGCGCAAGTGGGGCGCGGGGCGCCTCATGCTCAACGCCTACGGCCCCACGGAGGCCACGGTCTGCGCGACGCTGACCGAGGGCGGCGTGAACCCGGAGCGGATCACCATTGGCAAGCCCTGGGCGAACGCGCAGGTGTACGTGCTGGACGCGTCGCGGCGTCCGGTGCCGGTGGGCGTGGCCGGTGAGCTGTACATCGGCGGCGTGGCGCTGGCGCGCGGATACCAGGGCCGGCCGGACCTGACGGCGGAGAAGTTCGTGCCGCATCCGTTCAGCCAGGAGCCGGGCGCCCGCGTGTACCGCACGGGTGACCGCGTGCGCTGGCTGGCGACGGGCGAGCTGGAGTACCTGGGCCGCATCGACTTCCAGGTGAAGGTGCGCGGCTTCCGCATCGAGCTGGGCGAGGTCGAGTCCGTGCTGCTGCACCACACGGACATCCGTGAGGCGGCGGTGGTGGTGCGCGAGGACGCGCCGGGCGACAAGCGCCTGGTGGCCTACGTCGTCGCGCAGGAGGACACCGAGCTGGACGTGGCGGAGCTGCGGCGTCACCTGAAGGGCGAGGTGCCGGAGTACATGGTGCCGTCCGCCTTCGTGGTGCTGGACGCGCTGCCGATGACGCCCGCGGGCAAGGTGGACCGCAAGGCGCTGCCCGCGCCGTCCGACGCCCGCACGGAGCGCAGCGAGGCGGAGTTCGCCGCGCCGCGCACGCCGACAGAGGAGCTGCTCGCCACGGTCTGGACGGAGGTCCTGGGCGTGGAGCGGGTGGGGGTGCGCGACAACTTCTTCGACCTGGGCGGGCACTCGCTGCTGGCCACGCAGGTCGCCTCGCGCATCCGCGAGGCGTTCGGCGTGGAGCTGCCGCTGCGCGCGCTCTTCGAGGCGCCCACCATCGCGGACCTGGCCCAGCGCGTGGATCACTCCGTGCGTTCGGAGCAGGGGCTCCAGGCGCCGCCCATCGTGCCGCTGCCGCGCGAGGGCTCGCTGCCGCTGGGGCTTGCCCAGCAGCGCCTGTGGTTCCTGGACCAGATGGAGCCGGACAGCGCGTTCTACAACATCGTGCTGCCCGTCCGTCTGGAGGGCGAACTGGACCTGGGCGTGCTGGAGCGGACCTTCACGGAGCTGGTGCGCCGGCATGAATCGCTGCGCACCACGTTCCACGCGGAGGGCGATCAGCCCGTGCAGCGCATCCACGCGCCCGCGCCGGCGTCGCTCAACGTCGTGGACCTGAGCGGCCTGCCGGACGCGGAGCGCGAGGCCGAGGCGAAGCGCCTGGCCGACGCGGAGACCAACCGCGGCTTCAAGCTGGACACGGGGCCGCTCATGCGCGCCCTCGTCCTGCGCATGTCCCAGACGGAGCACGTGCTGCTCCTGTCGCTGCACCACATCATCACGGACGGCTGGTCCATGAGCCTGCTCGTCCGGGAGATCGCCGCCATCTACGCGGCCTTCCGCGAGGACAAGCCTTCGCCGCTGCCGGAGCTGCCGGTGCAGTACGCGGACTACGCGGGCTGGCAGCGCGAGTGGCTGCGCAGCGACGTGATGGGCAAGCACGTGGAGTACTGGCGGCAGCAGCTCTCCGGCGCGCCCTCCGCGCTGGAGCTGCCCACGGACTTCCCGCGCCCGGCGGTGATGACGTACTCGGGCGGCGGCGTGGCGGTGAAGGTGCCGCAGGCGCTGTCGCAGCGGATCAAGGCGCTGTGCCGCGAGAAGGGCGTGACGCCGTTCATGTTCCTGCTGGCGGCGTGGCAGGTGCTCCTGGCGCGCCACGCGGGCCAGGACGACATCAGCGTGGGCTCGCCGGCCGCGGGCCGCGGGCACTCGTCGACGGAGGGCATCATCGGCTTCTTCGTCAACACGCTGGTGCTGCGCGCGAAGCTGGAGGGCAACCCATCCTTCCGCGACGTGCTGACCCAGGTGCGTGACACGGTGCTGTCCGCGCACGTCCACCAGGAGGTGCCGTTCGAGAAGCTGGTGGAGGAGCTGCACCCGGTGCGCGACACCAGCCGCTCGCCGCTCTTCCAGGCCATGTTCGTGCTCCAGGCGGAGGAGCTGTCCGGTCAGGTGTCCGTGGCCGGCCTCACGCTGAAGACGTTCGAAGCGGAGGCGCGCACGGCCAAGTTCGACATGTCCCTGTCGCTGGCGGACGCGTCCGAGGGCTTCCTGGGCCGGCTCGCGTACAACTCCGACCTGTACTCCCGCGCCACCGCCGAGCGGCTGGTGCAGCACCTCGTGATGATGCTGGAGGGCATCGCCGCGGACATGGACCAGCGCGTGATGGCGCTGCCGCTCATGACGGAGGACGAGGCGCGGCAGGCGCTGGTGGTGTGGAACGACACCCGCGTGGAGTTCCCGCGCGAGGCGTGCATCCAGTCGTTCATCCAGGCGCATGCCCGCGTCACGCCGGACGCGGTGGCGCTCGTCTACGAGGACACGTCGCTCACGTTCGCGGAGCTGGACGCGAAGGCGAACCAGTTGGCGCACCACCTGCGCACCCTGGGCGTCGCGCCGGAGGTGCGCGTGGCGCTCTGCCTGGACCGCTCGCTGGACCTGGTGGTCGGCATGCTGGGCGTGCTCAAGGCCGGCGGCGCGTTCGTGCCGCTCGACCCGGCGTACCCCATCGACCGGCTCGACTACATGCTGGAGGACAGCGGCGCCACGGTGCTCGTGACGCGCGGCGAGCCCATGCCGGGCCTGCACGCGGAGGACCGCGTGGGGCTGCACCTGGATGACGTCCGCGACGTCCTCCAGGCCCTGCCCACCACGGCGCCGTCCGTGAACATGACCTCCGCCAACCTGGCGTACGTCATCTACACGTCCGGCTCCACGGGCCGTCCCAAGGGCACGCTCCTGCAGCATCAGGGCCTGGTGAACACGGCCCTGCAGGCGGGCCGCGCGCACCGCTACGCGCCGGGCAGCCGCGTCTTGCAGTACGCGGCGTCCAGCTTCGACGCGAGCGTGTGCGAGGTCTTCGGCACGCTCGTCGCCGGGGCCACGCTGGTGCTCGCGCCGCGCGACCGGCTGCTGCCGGACGAGCCGCTGCGCACGCTGCTCCAGCAGCAGCGCATCACCGCCGTCACCCTGACGCCGTCGGTGCTCGCGCAGTTGGGCACGGAGGGGCTGGAGGGCCTGCGCACCGTCATCTCCGCGGGCGAGGCGCTGAGCGTGGAGCTGGCGCGCAAGTGGGGCGAAGGGCGCTTGATGATCAACGCCTACGGCCCCACGGAGGCCACGGTCTGCGCGACGCTGACCGAGAACGGCGCGAACCCGGAGCGGCTCACCATTGGCAAGCCGTGGGCGAACGTGCAGGTGTACGTGCTGGACGCCGCGCTCCGGCCGCAGCCGGCGGGCGTCCCGGGCGAGCTGTACGTGGCGGGCGTGGGACTGGCGCGTGGCTACCAGGGCCGGCCGGACCTGACGGCGGAGCGGTTCATCCCGAACCCGTTCAGCCAGGAGCCGGGCGCGCGGCTGTACCGCACCGGCGACCGCGTGCGGTGGACGTCCTCGGCGGAGCTGGAGTACCTGGGCCGCATCGACTCGCAGGTGAAGGTGCGCGGCTTCCGCATCGAGCTGGGCGAGGTCGAGTCCGTGCTGCTGCACCACGCGGAGGTGCGTGAGGCGGCGGTGGTGGTGCGCGAGGACGCGCCGGGCGACAAGCGCCTGGTGGCCTACGTCGTGCCCCGGCAGGGCACGCTGGACGCGGTGGAGCTGCGCCGCCACCTGAAGACGGAGGTGCCGGAGTACATGGTGCCTTCGGCCTTCGTGGTGCTGGAGGCGCTGCCGCTGACTCCCGCGGGCAAGGTGGACCGCAAGGCCCTGCCCGCGCCGACGGGCGAGGTGTCGCGCTCGCGCGCCTTCGTGGCCGCGCGGACCCCGACGGAGGAGCTGCTCACGGCCCTCTTCGCGCAGTTGCTTGGGGTGGAGCGCGTGGGCGTGGAGGACCACTTCTTCGAGATGGGTGGCCACTCGCTCATGGCCACGCGGCTGGCGTCGCGCATCCGCGAGGCCTTCGACGTGGAGCTGCCGCTGCGGACGCTCTTCGAGGCGCCCACGGCGACGGACCTGGCCCGGCGCGTGGACACGCTCGTGGCGCAGGGCAGGGGCGTGAAGGCGCCGCCGCTCGTGGCGCTGCCGCGCGCGGAGCGGATGCCGCTGTCGTTCGCCCAGCAGCGCCTGTGGTTCCTCAACCAGTTGGAGCCGGACAGCGCCTTCTACAACCTCCCGCTGCCGGTGCGGCTGGAGGGCACGCTGGACGTGTCCGCGCTGGAGCGCGCCTTCACGGAGCTGGTGCGCCGCCACGAATCGCTGCGCACCACGTTCCCCATGCGTGACGGCCAGCCTGCGCAGGTCGTCCACCCGGCGGTGACGGTGTCCCTGCCGGTGGTGGACCTGTCCGCGCGGCCCGAGGCCGAGCGTGAGGCCGAGGCCCAGCGCCGGGCCAACGAAGAGGCGCAGCGCCCGTTCCACCTGGCGAACGGCCCGCTCCTGCGCGTGAAGCTGCTCAAGCTGGAGGCCCAGCGGCACGTGCTGCTCGCGACGATGCACCACATCGTCTCCGACGGCTGGTCCATGGGCGTGCTGGTGCGGGAGATGGCGGCCCTCTACGAGGCCTTCGCCTCCGGCCGCGCGCCGTCCCTGCCGGAGCTGCCGGTGCAGTACGCGGACTACGCGGGCTGGCAGCGCGGCTGGCTGCAGGGTGACGTGCTGGCCCAGCAGATGGCGTACTGGAAGCAGCAGCTCACCGGCGCGCCCGCCGCGCTGGAGCTGCCCACGGACCGCCCGCGTCCGGCGGTGCAGACGTACCGGGGCGCCAGCGTGAACCTGCGCGTGGGCAAGCCGGTGACGGACACGCTGAAGGCCCTGGCCCTCAAGGAAGGCGCCACGCCCTTCATGGTGCTCCTGGCCGCGTGGCAGGTGCTGCTCGCGCGCTACTCCGGTCAGGACGACGTGAGCGTGGGCACGCCCATCGCGGGCCGTGGCCGCACGGAGACCGAAGGCCTCATCGGCTTCTTCGTCAACACGCTGGTGCTGCGCACGAAGCTGGACGGCAACCCGTCCTTCCGCGCGCTGCTGGCCCAGGTGAAGGAGACGACGCTGGGCGCGTACGCGCACCAGGAGGTGCCCTTCGAGAAGCTGGTGGAGGAGCTGGCGCCCACGCGCGACACCAGCCGCACGCCGCTGTTCCAGGTGCTGCTGTCGTTCCAGAACGCGCCGGTGCCGGAGCTGGAGGTCAAGGGCCTCACGCTGCGCGCCGTCCCGCTGGAGCACCGCACCGCCCAGTTCGACCTGAACATGACCCTGTCGGAGGTGGACGGCGAGCTGCGCGGAGCCATGGAGTACAACTCCGACCTGTTCGACGCCGGCACCGCCGAGCGGATGCTGGAGCACCTCCGCGTCCTGCTGGAAGGCGTGGCGTCCCGGCCGGACGTGCCCGTGCAGCGCCTGCCGCTGCTCACCGAGGGTGAGAAGACGCAGCTCCTGACGACGTGGAACGACACGCGGGCCGACTTCCCGCGCGACGCCTGCATCCACCAGCGCTTCGAGGAGCAGGTGGCCCGCACCCCGGACGCCATCGCCGCGACCTTCGAGGGTGAGACGCTCACGTACCGGCAGTTGGACGCGAAGGCGAACCAGTTGGCGCACCACCTGCGCCGGCTGGGCGTGGGGCCGGAGGTGAAGGTCGCCCTGTGCCTGGAGCGCTCGCTGGAGATGGTCATCGCCGTGATGGGCGTGCTCAAGGCCGGCGGCGCCTACGTGCCGCTCGACCCGAAGTACCCGCTGGATCGCCTGTCCTTCATGCTGGAGGACACGCAGGTGCCGGTGGTGCTGACGCAGGACTCGCTGGCGGACGAGCTGCCCGTCACCACCCAGCAGCTCATCAGCCTGGATGGCGACTGGAAGCGGAGCATCTCCCGCGAGCGCGAGGACGCGCCCGTGACGGCGGTGTCCGCCGGCAACCTGGCCTACGTCATCTACACGTCCGGCTCCACGGGCCGGCCCAAGGGCGTGGCCATCGAACACCGCGGCGTGTCCAACTACCTGACGTGGTGCTTGTCCGCGTACGGGCTGGATACGGGCGCGGGCGCGCCGGTGCACTCGTCGCTCGCGTTCGACCTCACGGTCACCAGCATGCTGGCGCCGCTGGTCGCGGGCCGGGGCGTGGTGATGGTGTCGGAGACGCGGGGCGTGGAAGGCCTGGCGGACGTGCTGCGTGAGGGCACGGGCTTCAGCCTGGTGAAGCTGACGCCCAGCCACCTGCGGCTGTTGTCGGACCTCCTGGGCGCGGACGCGGCGGCGGGGCGCACGGGCGCCTTCGTCATCGGCGGCGAGGCGCTCTTCGCGGAGGAGCTGGCGTTCTGGCGCAAGCACGCGCCGGCCACGCGGCTCATCAACGAGTACGGCCCCACGGAGACGGTGGTGGGCTGCTCGGTGCACGTCGTGGCCCCGGAGGACTCGGGCTCCGGCGCGGTGCGCATCGGCAAGCCGCTGCCCAACACGCGGATGTACGTGCTGGATGCGCAGTCGCAGCCCGTGCCGGTGGGTGTGCCGGGTGAGCTGTACATCGGCGGCGTGCAGGTGGGCCGCGGCTACCTGGGCCGCCCGGAGCTCACGGCGGAGAAGTTCGTCCCGGATGCGTTCAGCACGGATGCCGGCGCGCGGCTGTACCGCTCCGGCGACCTGGCCCGTTGGCGCGCCGACGGCACGCTGGAGTACATGGGCCGCGTCGACCACCAGGTGAAGGTGCGCGGCTACCGCATCGAGCTGGGGGAGATCGAATCCGCCCTCATGGGCGCCTACGGCGTCCGCGAGTCCGTGGTCGTCGTCCGCGAGGACGTGGCCGGCGACAAGCGGCTGGTGGCCTACGTCGCGGGTGACGTGGAGGTCCTGGATCGCAAGGGCCTGCGCGAGCACCTGGAGCGCACGCTGCCGGAGTACATGGTGCCGTCCGCCTTCGTGGTGATGGAGGCGCTGCCGGTGACCTCCAACGGCAAGGTGGACCGCAAGGCGCTGCCCGTCCCCAGCGACGAGCGCGCGCAGGACGAGGCGTTCATCGCGCCGCGCACCCCCACGGAGCAGCTCCTCGCCGGAGCGTGGAGCGAGCTGCTCAACGTGGAGCGCGTGGGCTCGACGGACGACTTCTTCGAGCTGGGCGGACACTCGCTGCTGGCCACGCAGGTGCTGTCGCGCGTGCGGAGCATCTTCCGGATCGACCTGCAGTTGCGGGACGTCTTCAACGCGCCCACGGTGCAGAAGCTGTCCGTCCTCATCGACCAGGCGCTCCAGGCCGGTGCGGGCACCCAGGCGCCCGCCATCGTGCCGCTGCCGCGCGAAGGCCGCCTGCCGCTGTCCTTCGCCCAGCAGCGCCTGTGGTTCCTGCACCAGTTGGACGCGTCCAGCCCGGCCTACAACGTGCCCATGGTCCTTCGCCTGAAGGGCTCGCTGGACGTGACGGCGCTGGAGCAGAGCTTCACGGAGCTGGTGCGCCGGCACGAATCGCTGCGCACGTCGTTCCACCTGGACCACGGCCAGGCCACGCAGGTCATCCACCCGGCGGTGTCGCTGCCGCTCCCGGTGGTGGACCTCTCCGACATCCCGGACCCCGAGCGCCATGACGAGGCGCGCCGGCTCGCGGACGAAGAAGCGGTGCACCCGTTCCAGTTGGCCACCGGTCCGCTGCTGCGCGTGAAGCTGCTCAAGCTGGATGAGAAGGAGCACATCCTCCTGCTCGTCATGCACCACATCGTCTCCGACGGTTGGTCCATGGGCGTGCTGGTGCGCGAGATGGCCGCGTCCTACGAGGCCTTCTCCAACGGCGGCACGCCGTCCCTGCCGCAGTTGCCGGTGCAGTACGCGGACTACGCGGGCTGGCAGCGCGGCTGGCTCCAGGGCGAGGTGCTGGAGAAGCAGCTCGGCTACTGGAAGCAGCAGCTCACCGGCGCGCCCTCCGCGCTGGAGCTGCCCACGGACCGTCCGCGTCCGGCGGTGCAGACGTCGCACGGCTCCAGCGTCCCGGTGAAGGTCGGCCGGGAGCTGACGGAGACGCTCAAGGCGCTGGCGCTGAAGGAGGGCACCACGCCCTTCATGGTCCTCCTGGCCGCGTGGCAGACGCTGCTGTCCCGCTACTCCGGACAGGACGACATCAGCGTGGGCACGCCCATCGCGGGCCGCCAGCGCGCGGAGACGGAGGGCCTCATCGGCTTCTTCGTCAACACGCTGGTGCTGCGCACGAAGCTGGACGGCGACCCCACGTTCCGCGAGCTGCTGGGCCGCGTGCGGGAGACGACGCTGGGCGCGTACGCGCACCAGGAGGTGCCGTTCGAGAAGCTGGTGGAGGAGCTGGCGCCCACGCGCGACACCAGCCGCACGCCGCTGTTCCAGGTGTCCATGACGCTGCAGAACGCGCCGGAGGGGTCGTTCCACCTGACGGGCCTCACCCTGGAAGGCGTGGAGGTGGAGCACCGCACCGCGAAGTTCGACCTGTCGCTGGGCCTCACGGAGACGGCGAACGGCATCGAGGGCGGGCTCGAGTTCAACACCGACCTGTTCGACGCGAGCACCGCCGAGCGGCTCGCCCGTCACCTGGGCGTGTTGCTGGAGGGCATCGGGGCGAACCCGGACGCGCGGCTGCACCAGTTGCCGCTGCTCGCGGAGGAGGACCTCGAGCAGGTGGTGGCCGGCTGGAACACCCACGCGCGCTTCCCGGTGGACGCGTGCCTGCACACGCTGTTCGAGCGTCAGGCGGCGCGCACCCCGGACGCCGTCGCGGTCACCTACGCTGAACAGCGCCTCACGTACCGCGAGCTGGACACGCGGGCGAACCAGCTCGCGCACCACCTGCGCACGCTGGGCGTGGGGCCGGAGGTGCTGGTGGGCCTCGCGGTGGAGCGCTCGCTGGAGCTGATGGTGGGCCTCTTGGCCATCCTCAAGGCCGGCGGCGCGTACCTGCCCATGGATCCGGCCTACCCGCGCGAGCGCCTGGAGTTCATGGTGGAGGACGCGCGCGTGCCGGTGGTGCTCACGCAGCAGCACCTGCTGGACGTGGTGCCGTCGGGCGCGGCGAAGCGCCTGTGCCTGGACTCGGAGGCCGCCGCGTGGGCCTCCGCGCCCACCACGACGCCGGACAGCGGCGTGGCGCCGCATCACCTGGCGTACGTCATCTACACGTCCGGCTCCACGGGCCGTCCCAAGGGCGCGCAGATCGAGCACGCCCAGGTGGTGCGCCTCTTCGACGGCACGAAGCACTGGTTCGACTTCGGCGCGAAGGACGTGTGGACGCTGTTCCACTCGTACGCCTTCGACTTCTCCGTCTGGGAGATGTGGGGCGCGCTCCTGTACGGCGGCAAGCTGGTGGTGGTGCCGTACGAGGTCAGCCGCACGCCCGCGGACTTCCACGCGCTGCTCAAGCGCGAGGGCGTCACGGTGCTCAACCAGACGCCGTCCGCGTTCCGTCAGCTCATCCAGCACGAGGAGCGCACGGGCGACCACGAGGGCCTGTCCCTGCGCACGGTCGTGTTCGGCGGCGAGGCGCTGGAGTTCGGCAGCCTGCGTCCGTGGTACGCGCGCCACGCGGACAACGCGCCGGTGCTCGTCAACATGTACGGCATCACGGAGACGACCGTTCACGTGACCTACCGCGCGCTCAAGGCGGCGGACGCGGAGGGCGGGCGCGGCAGCGAGGTGGGCGTCGCGATCCCGGACCTCCAGGTGTACGTGCTGGATGCGCACGGACAGCCGGTGCCTCCGGGCGTCACGGGGGAGATGTACGTGGGCGGCGACGGCCTCAGCCGCGGCTACCTGGGCCGGCCGGAGCTGACCGCGCAGCGCTTCATCCCGGATCCGTTCAGCACCGTTCCGGGCGCGCGGCTCTACCGCTCCGGCGACCTGGCGCGGTGGCGTCCCAACGGCACGCTGGAGTACCTGGGCCGTGCGGACTTCCAGGTGAAGGTGCGCGGCTTCCGCATCGAGCTGGGCGAAATCGAAGCGGGCCTGCTCTCGCACCCGAGCGTGCGCGAGGCCGTGGTGCTGGTGCGCGAGGACGTGCCGGGCGACAAGCGCCTGGTGGCGTACCTGGTGGGCGCGCCGGGCCAGGCCGTGGCCGGACCGCAGGAGCTGCGCGAGCAGTTGAGGCGCACGCTGCCGGAGTACATGGTGCCGTCCGCCTTCGTGACGCTGGACACGCTGCCGCTCACGTCCAACGGCAAGGTGGACCGCCGCGCGCTGCCCGCGCCGGACACCACGCGCGCGGAGGCCTCCACGCTGGTGGTGGCGCGCACGCCGCTGCAACTGCAGTTGGTCCGCGTCTGGGAGGAGACGCTGGGGATGTCGCCCATTGGCATCCGCGACGACTTCTTCGACCTGGGCGGCCACTCCATGCTGGCGGTGCAGCTCATGGGCCGCATCCAGCAGCTCACCGGCAAGAACCTGCCCCTGGCGTCGCTGTTCCAGGCGTCGACGGTGGAGCAGTTGGCCGCGCTGCTGGAGGCGGATTCACGCGCCTGGTCGCCGCTGGTGGCGCTGAAGCCGGAGGGGACGAAGCCTCCGCTCTTCGCCATCCACCCGGCGGGCGGCGGCGTCCTCTGCTACGTGGACCTGGCGCGCGAGCTGGACGCGGATCAGCCGTGCTACGGCCTGCAGGCCCGGGGCACCGAGGGCGAGGAGCCCCTGGGCACCGTGGCGGAGATGGCCGCGCTGTACCTGTCGGCCGTGCGCGAGGTGCAGCCGCACGGGCCCTACCACCTGGCGGGCTGGTCGCTGGGCGGCATCATCGCCTTCGAGATGGCGCGGCAGTTGCGCGCCGTGGGCGAAGAGGTGGCGCTGCTGGCGAGCATCGACGCGTACACCGTGCAGCACATGGTGCCGGACAAGACGCCGGAGCAGGTCCTGGAGGACATGCTCACCTCCGAGCTCACCATGATGCTGGCGGCCACCACCGGCCGCGATCCCATGGAGCTGCGCGAGCGCATCTCGAAGATGACGCAGGCGGAGCGCGTGAACTACTTCTACGAGGTGGGCAGCCAGGGCGACACGCAGATCGCCGACGTGGGCGTGGAGCGCGTGCGCAACCTGTACCGGGTGTTCGAGTCCACCTCGCGCGCCTTCACGCAGTACGACGCGAAGCCGCTCGACGGGAAGCTCGTGCTCCTGCGCGCCAGCCAGCGGCCGGACACGCGTGAGCACACCGGCTGGGAGGAGTTGGTCACCGGCGGCGTGGAGATCGTGGACATGCCGGGCACGCACATGACGATGATGCGCAAGCCGCTGATCACGAACGTGGCGCGGGAGCTCCAGTCCCGCATCGTCACGCACACGACGCCGGTGGACGACCTGAAGAAGAAGCTCGGGTAGCGGCGGGGCAGGGGAGCGGGCGTGGCGCGGGCTTCGGGGTTATCCTCGGGGCCCGTGCTCCTGCCCGTCCTCACCGGTGTGTGGTTGTCGCTGTCCGGCGCGCTCGGCACGGAGCTGCGGCGGGATGGCTACAGCTTCCGGCCTCCGGACACGTTCCGCATGACGCGCTGGGAGCGCTACACCGGCTCGCAGGTGGGCGCGGTGTCGGAGGACGGCGTGCGCACGCGCGGCCTGTCCGCGGCGCTGGCGGATGGGGAGGGCCCGGACGCGGCCACGTTCCTCATCGCCGTGGTGGACGGGGGCTTCTCCGCCAGCCCCTCGGAGCGCGATGCGTTCTCCACCGCCGTGGTCCAGCACTTCCAACGGGAGCTGGGCGTGGCGCTGACGCCGGAGCGGGTGGACCGCGTGGGCGGGCCCGTGCCCCGGGTGGAGGTGCTGGGGACGCTCCGCGAGGCAGGGCAGGTGCGCACGGTGCTGGTGACGGGGCTGGCCTCCGAGGGCCGCCACGCCGTGGTGACGGTCAGCGCGCCCGCCGCCCGCTGGGACGCCCTGGCCCCCGGGGTGCGCGCTTCGCTGGAGACCTTCCGCATGGAGGCCCCGGTGGCGGGCGTCGTCTCCCGGCGGCTCGCGGGGGCGCTGGCGGGCACCCTGGCCGGGGCCCTGCTGGTGTCGTACGCGGCCTGGCGCCGCCGCCGGCAGGGGGAGGAGCCGGCCGGTCCGTAGCGCGGCCTGAGAGCAGGGCCAAGGCGTCCCCCGGAGGGGCTCGCGGTGGGATACGGTGCCGCCGCCCATGTTCTCCCTCCTCCTTGTCGCCGTGCTCGCGCAGGGGCCCTCGGCCCCGCCGGAGCCCTCGGCGTCCCCGGCCCCGCCGGTCCTCCCGGTGCCGGACGCCGGCGTCGCGGACGCGGTGGTGCCGCCCCTGCCGGTGGCGTCGCTGCCTCCCGCCACGCACGAGCTGTTCCGCCGCATCCAGGGCCGCGTCGCGCAGGTGCGCATCATCGAGCGCCGCTCCGGGACGAAGTCCTCCATCGGCTCCGCGTTCTTCGTCAGCGCGAAGGGCCACGCCCTCACGAACTACCACGTCGTCTCCGACCTGGTGCTCCACCCGGAGGACTACACGGCGGAGCTGGACCGCGGCGACGCGACGGTGCCGGTGCGCCTGCTCGCGGTGGACGTGGCCAGCGACCTGGCCGTCATCCAGGTGGACTCGCCCGTCAGCGACTTCTTCAAGCTGGAGGAGCACGAGCCGCCGCAGGGCACGCGACTGTTCGCCATGGGCAACCCGCGCGACCTGGGCACCACCATCGTGGAGGGCACCTACAACGGCCTGGTGCGCGACGCCCTCTACGAGCGCGTGCACTTCACCGGCGCCATCAACCCCGGCATGAGCGGCGGGCCCACCCTCAGCGGCGAGGGCGGCGTCGTGGGCGTCAACGTGGCCACCATGGGCAACCAGGTGGGCTTCCTGGTGCCGGTGGCCCGCGCGCGGGCGCTGCTGGACCGGGCGCTGGAGCAGGGCGCTCCGCCGGACCCGGCCACGCTGATGACGTCCGTGAAGGAGCAGTTGCTGGCCAACCAGCAGCGCATCACCGACCGGCTGATGGCCACGGACCTGCCGAAGCAGTCGCTGGGCGAGTACCGCGTCCCCGGCCGCTGGAGCCCCTTCCTCAAGTGCTGGGGCGACACGCCGCATGATCCGGAGACGCCCTACACGGTCACGAGCTACCAGTGCTCCTCCGAGGAGGACATCTTCCTGTCCTCCAGCCACCGCACGGGCGTGGTGGCCTACCTGCACCAGCACGTGGAGAGCCAGAAGCTGGGCGCCATGCGCTTCTCCGCGCTCTACAGCACGCTCTTCTCCCAGGACCCGGACGCGGTGGCGGCCACGCGCGAGGACGTCACCAACTTCCGCTGCAAGTCGGAGTTCGTGGACGTGAAGGGCCTCACGGTGCGCGCCGCCATCTGCCTGCGCGCCTACCGCCGCTTCCCGGGCCTCTACGACCTGGTGCTGCGCGCGGCCACGCTGAACGCGACCACGCACGGCGTGGACACCAGCCTCACGCTGGGCGGCTTCTCCGCGGAGAACGCGCGCAAGCTGGCGCGCCGCTACCTGGAGGGCCTGTCGTGGACGAAGTGATCTTCCTGGAGGTGCTGGAAGGGGACGCCGTCCAGGCGCGGCACAAGCTGGACCGGTTCCCGGTGACGGTGGGGCGCGGCTACGCCAACGACGTCATCCTGGACGACCCGAAGGTCTCCGCCGAGCACCTGCGCCTGGAGCGGCGCGAGGACGGCGCGGTGGTGCTGCACGACGTGGGCAGCGTCAACGGCACCTTCAGCGTGGAGCCCTGGGCGGCGCTGAAGGAGCGGGTGCTCACCCCGGACACGCGCGTGTCCGTGGGAGACACGGTGCTGCGCTTCCGCCCGCGCTCCTTCGTGGTGGAGGACACCGTCGTCAACGAAGCCTCCGCCGCGCCACGGGAGCGCCTCTTCGAGCGCCCCCGCGCCTTCGCGCTGGCGATGCAGGCGCTGGTGGTCATGTCCTTCATCTCCGAGCGGGTGACCCAGTTCGGGAAGACGGACTGGGGCGACCTGCTGTTGTCCAGCGTGCTGCCGCTGGGACTGGCGCTCTTGTGGGCCGGAGGCTGGTCGCTGGCGAGCCGCATCGCCCGGCGCAGCTTCCACTTCCGCGTGCACGCCACCATTGGCGCGCTGCTGCTCCTGGGCTTCGCGGTGTCGCCGCCCCTGTTCGCGCTGTTGAGCTTCAGCTTCTCGCTGGGCGCGTGGCTGGGCTTCGTGCGCACGCTGGGGGTGCTGGGGCTGGTGGGGTGGGGGCTCTACTGGCACCTGCGCTACGTGACGCGCTGGAGCTCGAAGCGGCTGGTGCGCGGGCTCGTCATCGCGTCGCTGGGCGTGCTGGCGCTGACCAACGTGTCGGAGCTGCTGGGCAACGAGCCCTTCAGCGAGGCGCTGGAGTTCCCCCGCTCGCTCCTGCCGCCGGTGCTGCGCGTGGCCCCGGCGCACTCCATGGACTCGTTCTTCGAGGACGTGCGGCCGCTGGAGAAGAAGGTGGACGCGCTCGTGAAGGAGCGCTGAAGGCGCGTCCACCCCTGGCCGCCGCCTACAGGCCGCGCACCGCGTGCGGCTTGTAGGGGGCCTCCAGCGCCTTCACCTCCTCGGGCGTGAGCTTGAGGCTCACGGCCTTCACCGCGTCCTCCAGGTGCGCGGGCTTCGTCGCGCCGATGATGGGCGCGGTGACGACGGGCTTGGACAACAGCCACGCCAGCGCCACCTGCGCGGGCGGGGCCTTGCGTCCTTCCGCCACCTGCTTCACCGCCTCCACCACGTCCCAGTCCCCGGGCTGGTTGTAGAGCATGGGCGACAGCGTGTCGGAGCCCGCGCGCGTCGTGGCCTCCTTGTCGTCCAGCGACTTGCGTGAGCCGGCCAGCAGCCCCCGCGCGAGCGGCGACCACGGGATGACGCCCACGCCCTCCGCCTCGCAGAGGGGCAGCATCTCCCGCTCCTCCTCGCGGTAGACGAGGTTGTAGTGGTTCTGCATGGACACGAAGCGCGCCCAGCCGTTGCGCTCGGACACGCTGAGCGCGCGCATGAACTGCCACGCGTACGCGGAGCTCGCGCCCAGGTAGCGCACCTTGCCCTGGCGCACGAGCTGATCCAGCGCGGACAGCGTCTCCTCGATGGGCGTGTTCGGGTCCATCCGGTGGATTTGGTAGAGGTCGATGGTGTCCACGCCCAGCCGCTTGAGGCTCGCCTCGCACGCCTGGGTGATGGCCTTGCGCGACAGGCCGCGCTCGTTCTGGCCGCTGCCCATGGGGAAGTAGACCTTCGTGGCCAGCACCACCTCGTCCAGCTTCGCGTACTTGCGCAGCGCGCGGCCCGTCACCTCCTCGCTGACGCCGTCCGAGTACATGTTCGCGGTGTCGAAGAAGGTGACGCCCAGCTCCACCGCGCGGCGGAAGAAGGGCTGCGCCGCCTCTTCGTCCAGCACCCACGGGCGCCACTTCGGGGTGCCGTAGCTCATGCAGCCCAGGCAGATGCGGGAGACCCGCAGGCCCGTGTGTCCCAGGTTCGTGTACTTCATGGGTCCGCTCCTTCGTGTGGGGTGCCAGGGATGTTCGCAAAAGACGACGGGCAGGTCCCCGGTGAAGGGAACCTGCCCGCGTCACTTCAAACCCTGGACTCCGTTACGCCCGGACTTCCGCCGGGGGCGTGTCCGTGGTGGGAGCCTGGATGGCGGCGCCCTCCTTGAACGGAGACGTCTCCAGCGCGGCGCTGAGGACCTCGTCCATCTTCGTGGCGAAGATGAACTCCAGCTCGTTCTTCGCCTGATCCGGCACGTCGATCAGGTCCTTGCGGCAACGCTCCGGCAGGATGACCCGCTTGATGCCCGCGCGGTGCGCCGCCAGGACCTTCTCCTTGATGCCGCCCACCGGCAGCACCAGGCCACGCAGCGTGGCCTCGCCCGTCATCGCCGTGTCGTGCCGCACCCGGATGCCCGTCAGCAGGCTGGTGAGCGCGGTCAGGATGGTGACGCCGGCCGAAGGACCATCCTTGGGGATGGAGCCCGCGGGGAAGTGCAGGTGGATGTCCGTCTTCTCCAGGAAGTTCGGGTTGATGCCGAGCGCCTCCGCCTTGCTGCGCAGGTAGCTCAGCGCCGCCGTGGCGGACTCCTTCATCACGTCGCCCAACTGGCCGGTGAGCGTCATGCCGCCCTTGCCCGCCATCTTGGTCGCTTCGATGAAGAGCAGGTCGCCGCCCGCCGCGGTCCACGCGAGGCCCGTCGCCACACCGGGAACCTCCGTGCGCTCCGCGACCTCCGAGTAGAACGTCTCGGGCCCGAGGATCTCCTTCACGCGCTCCGCGCCGATGACCTGCTTCTCCAGCTTGCCACCGGCCACCTCCACCGCCACCGCGCGGCAGATGTCCGCGATGCGGCGCTCCAGGTTACGCACGCCCGCCTCGCGGGTGTACGACGTGGTGAGGATCAGCAGCGCGTCGTCCTGCACCTCGATGTGGTCCCCGTTGAGGCCGTGCTCCTTGAGCTGCTTCGGCACGAGGTGGATGCGGGCGATGGCCTGCTTCTCCTCGAACGTGTAGCCCGTCAGCTCGATGATCTCCATGCGGTCACGCAAGGGACCGGGGATGGGATCCAACTGGTTCGCCGTGGCGACGAACATGACCTTCGACAGGTCGAACGCCACGTCCAGGTAGTGGTCGCTGAACGTGCTGTTCTGCTCCGGGTCCAGCACCTCCAGCAGCGCCGCGCTCGGGTCGCCGCGGAAGTCCGCGCCCAGCTTGTCGATTTCGTCCAGCATCATGACCGGGTTCTTCGTCCCGGCCTTCTTCATGCTCTGGATGAAGCGGCCCGGCAGCGCGCCCACGTACGTGCGGCGGTGGCCACGGATCTCCGCCTCGTCACGCACGCCGCCCAACGACAGGCGCACGAACTTGCGGCCCGTGGCCTTGGCCACGCTCTGGCCCAGCGACGTCTTGCCGACGCCCGGGGGACCGACGAGGCACAGGATGGGCCCGCGCATGTCGTTCTTGAGCTTGCGGACGGCCAGGTACTCCAGGATGCGCTTCTTCACCTTCTTGATGCCGAAGTGATCCTTGTCCAACTGCTGGCGCGCGTTCTCGATGTCGAGGTTGTCCTCGGACACCTTCGACCACGGCAGGTCCGCGATCCAGTCCAGGTAGGTGCGCGCGACGGTGTACTCGCTGGAGGCCGCCGGGATCGTCTTCAGGCGGTTGAGCTCCTTCTGGGCGACCTTCTCCACCTCGGGGGGCAGGGCGGCCTTCTTCAGGCGCTCCTGGAGCTCGTCGAGCTCCTCCTCCTCCTCGCCCATCTCGCCGAGCTCTTCCTTGATCGCCTTGAGCTGCTGGCGCAGGTAGTACTCGCGCTGGGTCTTCGACATCTCGCCCTTCACGGCGGAGTCGATCTTGTTGGAGAGCTTGAGGATCTCGCGCTTGCGGTTGAGCAGCTCCAGGACGAGCTTCATGCGCGCCTTGAGGTCGACCGTCTCCAGCACGGCCTGCTTCTCCTCGATGGGCACGTCCACGTTGGCGGCGATGAGGTCCGCCAGGTGGCCCGGGTGCGTGATGCTCTCCACCAGCTCCGTGGCGGCGGCCGGCAGCTCGGGCATCAGCTCGATGACCTCGCGCGCCAGCTTCTTCAGGTTGATGCCCAGGGCCTCCACTTCGACGTTCTCGCTGGAGGTCTTGTCCTCCACCGCGTCGACGCGGGCCTTGAGGTAGGGCGCTTCCTGGACCAGCTCCATCACGCGGAAGCGCGCGAGGCCCTGGACCACGAGCGAGTAGTTGTCCTCGCCCATCTTCAACAGCTTCACGATGCGGGCGACGGTGCCCATCGTGTACAGGTCGGACGCGCCCGGATCCTCTTCCTCGGCGCGGCGCTGCGTCACGACGCCGATGACCTGGTCGTCACGGACGGCGTCCTTGATCAGCGCGATCGTCTTCTGGCGGCCGACGGCCAGGGGCAGCACGCCGCCAGGGAAGAAGACACTGTTGCGCAGCGGCAGGATGGGCAGCACCTGCGGGATGTCTTCCTTGTTGATGAGCCCCGGAGGGGCCATCGCGGTGGGCATGGCGCTGGCCGCGGTGCCCTTCTTCTTCTCGTCAGACATAGGAGTTCGGCCTCTTCCTTGCTTGAACCCGGTCAGCAAGCGGCCGGGCCGGTGAACCATCCGGTTGTTTTCTGCGGCGGATGAACCAACGTAACAACCAAACGGGACATGGCAAACGCGATGTGCGTTATTTCCGTGCCTCGTCTTCTGTACGACGCTCCTCTATGTAACGGCCCAGAAGTCTCGCGTCCGGCGAGGGGGTGGGGCATGCTCGCCCCCTCTCACGCCTGATGCGGTGCGCGAGCGCGCGTCCCCGCACTGGAGGACGATGTGAAGCTCCACACCTGCGCCCACCTGTTCTCGCTGTCCGCGCTCCTGGCGCTCGGTTGCCACTCCCCCGTGGATGACGACGGCTCCACGGTCCCGGACGCCTGCGAGGCGACCCCTCCGGTGGTGGCCCCCCAGAAGACGGACATCCTCTTCGTCATCGACAACTCGGGATCCATGAGCGAGGAGCAGCAGGGCATCGCGACGGAGCTGCCCGCCTTCCTGGCCGCGCTGAAGGAGGGCAACGGCGTGTCCCAGGACTTCCGCGTGGGGGTCATCACCACCTCCGTGTACCAGCGCCAGCTCTTCCCGGACGGGGGGGACGTCATCCGCTCCTTCCCGGATCAGGAGGGCCGCCTGCAGCCGGTGCGGGACGACGCGAACCAGCCCACCGCCGAGCGCTTCATCGAGGGGTCGGATCCGCTGCTGCTGCCCAAGTTCCAGCGCCTGGTGGACCAGGGGACCTCCGGCAGCGGTCAGGAGGCGCCCTTCGAGGCGGTGCGGCTGGCGGTCGCCTCGCCCCTGGCCACCCAGCCGCTGGAGGAGGGGGGCAACGGGGGCTTCCTGCGGGACGACTCCCGCCTGCTGGTGGTGGTGGTGTCCGACGAGGAGGACTGCAGCTCCAAGCAGCGGCCGCCCCCGGTGGGGCTGGGCGTGGACCGGACCGTGGACTCGTGCACGGAGCAGGGGGACAAGCTGACCCCGGTGGGGGAGTACTACCAGGACTTCCAGGGCCTGCATGACAGCCGGGGCGCGTCGCGCGAGGTGCTGTGGGCGACCATCGGGCCGGTGGCGGTGACGGACAAGCGCGCGGAGCTGACCGTGGATACGACGGGCGGCACCGCCTACGTGCGCAACGTCGACTGCCCGACGTCCTACGGGCCGGGCTACCGGCAGAGCGACATGGCGAAGGCGTTCGACGCGACCCGGGCGAACCTGGACTCCATCTGCAAGCCCAGCTACCGGCAGACGCTGCTGGACATCGCGGACCTGGCCACGGTGGCGCAGAGCGTGGCCGTGGTGAACCTGCCGGATCCGCGGCTGGCGGTGGTGTACGTCACGCGCGCGGACGGCTCCGTGCAGACGTGCACGGCGGCCAACGGCGACTTCCGCTACGAGCCGCCCAGCGGCGACCGCTCCGCGCGCATCTTCTTCCTGGGCCCGTGCCTGCGGCGCGTGGGCGACACGAAGGTGGAGGTGAAGGTGCTGTGCGCCGGGTAGCCCGGAGCTGATCCGCGCTCGCCGCACCCGGAGGGCCCCGCGAAGGACGCGGGGCCCTTTTTCGTGGCCCCGCACGTGACCTGTCATGTCCGGTGCCAGAAAAATCATGCGCGCGGATCCGCCCCGGTCCGTCGAGCGGAGCACCCGACGCGACAGGTCCGGCGCGCCCGGAACGCCGCCTGCTCGGGTGTCAGACGGCTTCGGATACTGGCCCCATGCGCGCACCGCTGGCGGGTGCGCGACTCGAGGAGGCCCCATGGGCGCGGCGGTCGAACGGTCGGGGTTGGCGGTGGTGGAGGAGCTGCGCGAACGGATCCGCCAGTTGCAGGCGGCGCCCCGTCGCGCGCTGTCGGTGCTGCGCACGGGCGTGGACGCGGTGGACGCGCTCCTGCCTCAAGGGGGCCTGCCGCTGGGGACCTCCGTGGAGCTGTGCGGCGAGGCGGCGTCGGGGCGCACCAGCCTGGCGCTGCGCGCGGTGGCGTCCGCGCACCGGGAGCTGCGCCTGTGCGCGTGGGTGGACGGCCCGAAGGAGCTCTATCCCCCCGCGGCGGCGGCGCTGGGCGTGGACCTGGAGCGGCTGCTCGTCGTGCGGCCCCAGGCCTTCGCGCAGCGGGTGTGGGCCGCCGTGCAGCTCGCGCGCAGCGGCGCCTTCACGGCGGTGGTGGTGGACCTGACGCTCGGCGTGGGCGCCCCGGGGCGTCCGGAGCGGCTGGCCCTGACGGAGGCGCGCAAGCTCGCGGACGCGGCGGCGCGGGGCGGGACGCTGGTGCTGCTCCTGACGTCGCCGGAGGCGCCCGCGGACGGGCTCGCGCGGCTGCGGCTGGAGGCCCGGGGCGTCCAGGGCTGGTCCGTGGAGCTGGAGCGCAGCCGGGGCGGGGGCGTGGGGACGCGCGTCGTGAGCCCCTGGCGGGAGCTCTACCCGGAGGTGGGGCTGGATGCCGGGGCGCGGCTGCTGGACGTGGACGTGGAGGCGTCCGGGGACGCGGGGCCGGGCTTCTACCGGGACGCCGCCGACCGCGTGCGCAACGGCCTGGGCATCCTGGGCCAGCGCCCCGGCCGGGACGCGCCCATGCCTTCGCTGGGGAGCGCGCTGTCCCCGGCCGGCCGCTGACACGTAAGGAGGGGGGGCCATGCGGAGGGGCTACCTGTACGTCACGCGCTTCCCGGTGCAGCGCAAGGTCATTGAATCGCCCGCGCTCGCGGGACAGCCGCTGGTGCTGGTGGAGGAGGTGCGCGGCCAGCGCCGGGTGGCCTTCGCCTCCACGCGCGCGCTGAAGGTGGGCGTGCGGCCGGGGATGACGCTGACGGCGGCCACCGCGCTGGAGCCCGGGCTGCGGCACTTCCCGTACCGGCTGAAGGACGAGGCCCAGGCGCTGGCCGCGCTGGGGGAGTCGCTGCTCGGCCTGTGCCCCGGCTTCCAGCGCGACGCGCCGGACGGGCTGTGGTTCGACGCGAGCGCGGCGCACCTGGTGGGGGGCGAGCGGGAGCTGGGCGCGCGCGTGCTGGAGGTCTGCGGCGAGCAGGGCTACCGGGCGCACGTGACGGTGGCGTCGGAGGCGTTCACCTCGCGGGCGCTGGCGCGGCATGGCTCCCGGCGGGTGGAGGTGGTGCCCCAGGGGCAGGGCGCGAGGGCGCTGGCGCCCCTGCCGCTGGGCGCGCTGGAGGACGCGGCGGCGAAGGCCTTCTGCGCCCTGGGGCTGTCCACGCTGGGCGAGGTGGCGGCGCTGCCGGCCGGGGCGGTGACGGCGCGCGGAGGCGCGGCCGCGGCCCGGGCCCATGCCCGGTGCCGGGGCGTGGACGACACGCCCTTCACGCCGGAGCCGCTGGAGGAGGCGCTGGAGGACCGGGTGGTGCTGGACGCGCCCGCGGACACCTTCGAGCCCGTGCAGTTCGCGCTCAAGACGCTGCTCGACAGGCTGGGCGCGCGGCTGTCCGGGCGGCAGCGGGCGGCGGTGCGGCTCACCTTCGTGCTGCGCCTGGACCCCACCGGCGAGGCCGAGGTGCCGCTCCTGCTGGCGCGGCCCACGGCGCGCGCGAAGCTGCTGTTGGACCTGGCGCGGCACCGGCTGGGGGAGCTGCGCCTGGAGCGGCCGGTGGCGGAGGTCGCCGTGCGGGTGGACGCGCACGACGAGGACCTGGGCCAGCAACTGGCGCTGGGGGACGCGCCGGAGGGGGACGCGGCCCTGGAGGGCGTGCTGTCGCGGCTGGCGACGACGCTGGGCGAGGAGGCGCTGTTCGCCGCGTCCCTGGAGGCGGTGCACCGGCCGGAGTCCGCGCACACGCCCCGGGCCTTCCATCCTCCGGAGACGCGGCGCGGCCTGCTGTCCCCGTCCGGCGCGCTGGCTCCGGCGCCGGAGGGTGAGAGGCCCGGGGCCCCCATCACCGTCTGGCGCGAGGCGGGGGCCGCCCGGGAGCGGCCGTCGCGGCTGCTCGCCCGGCCGGCCCGCCTGGACGCGGAGGTGGCGGCGTCCGGGGAGCTGCTGGCGGCGCGGCTCGCGGGGCGGCGGCACCGGGTGACGGCGATGGCGGGGCCGGAGCGCCTGGGGGGTGAGTGGTGGACGGACACCCCGTACCAGCGGGACTACTACCGCGTGCACTTCGAGGGGCTGGGGCCCGCCTGGGTGTACCGGGACGGGCGGGACGGGGACTTCTACCTGCAGGGGTTGTTCGATTGAGGGGCGGGCGGGTGCGGTCGGGGTGGAGGCCCCGCCGCTTGTGGCCTAGCGTGACGGCATGCGCCCCGCACGACTCCTCCCGCTGCTCCTCGTGTCCCTCCTCGTCCTTCCGGCCTGCGCCGCCCGGCAGGTGCGCCCGGAGGGAGCCATCCGCAAGGTGGTGGTGGTGTCGGGCTCGCGCGTGGACGTGCTTCCCACGGGCTCGTTCCGCCAGGACATCATCGGTGAGAGCAACCCGCGCACGGTGCTGGCCCGCCAGACGGAGGCGGAGCTGCTCTCGCGCGGCTTCGAGGTCGTGGCCACGCGCCAGTCCCAGGCCCCGGTGCCGCTCACCGACGAGGTGGCGTCCTTCATCCAGCAGAACAAGGCCGAGGCCGCGGTGGTGGTCATCCTGGACTGGCTGGACGTGTCCGGCGCGGCGGTGCTGAACCGGGTGGACGTGGTGCTGCGGCTGGGCATGGTGGACCCCAACGGCCAGGTGCTCTGGACGGACACGTTCCGCTCGCAGCCCGTGGTGAGCGCCTACCAGTCCGCGACGGACTGGAACTCGTTCCTGCGCCGGGCCGTCATCGACGCGGTCAAGGTGGTGCCGTGACATGCGGGTGCTGGTGACGGGGGCGGCGGGCTTCATCGGCGCCCACGTCTGCGAGCGGCTCCTCTCCCGGGGCGACACGGTGGTGGGCCTGGACGCGCTGGACGCGGCCCCCGGGGACGTGGCGCTGCGGCGCTCGCGCCTCCAGCGGCTGGCCGGCGCGCGCGGCTTCACCTTCCTCGCCGGGGACATCACCGACGCGGCCCGGCTCGGACAGGCCTTCACCGCCGCGCGTCCGGAGGGCGTGGTGCACCTGGCCGCGCGCGTGGGCGTGCGGGCCCCGGACGCGGAGGCCCCGGCGTACGCGGACACCAACGTCACGGGCTTCGTGCGCGTGCTGGAGGCCTGCCGCGAGGCGCGCGTCCAGCACCTCGTCCATGCGTCCTCCAGCTCCGTGTACGGCGCGGCCACGCCCGCTCCGTTCCGCGAGGACGCGCCCGTGGATCAGCCGCTCAACCTGTATGGCGCCACCAAGCGCGCCAACGAGCTGATGGCGCACGCGTACAGCCACCTGCACCGGCTGCCCACGAGCGGCCTGCGCTTCTTCACGGTGTACGGCCCGTGGGGGCGCCCGGACATGGCGCCGCTGCTCTTCCTGCGCGCGCTGGCGAAGGGGGAGCCCCTGCGGCTGCACGGCGACGGCCGCATGCGGCGCGACTTCACCTTCGTGGACGACGTGGCGGAGGCCGTGCTGCGCGTGCTGGACCGGCCGCCGTCGGAAAGCCCCCCGCACCGGCTGCTCAACGTGGGCCATGGCGAGCCGGTGGCGCTGGGGGACTTCGTGGGCCTGCTGGAGCGGCACTGGGGCGCCAAGGCCCGCGTGACGTCCGTGCCCCCGGCGCCCGCGGAGATGGTCTCCACGTGGGCGGACACCTCGCGGCTGGAGGCGCTGACGGGCTTCCGGCCGCGCGTGTCCGTGGACGAGGGCGTGGCCCGGCTGGTGGCGTGGTACCGCGAGTGGAGCGCCACCTCGCGCTGAAGCCCGCGTGAAACGGCGGCGGGCGCCGCCCGGGGCTCGTGAAGGCCCCGGCCGACGCCCGCGCGTCCTCCCGTTCAACGGCGTGTGGCTACGGCAGCACCGCGAGGAAGTTCTCGACGAAGGCGTTGTTGTCCTCGCGCAGCTCCATCACCGACCGCTGCGAGTCCACCAGCGCGCCCAGGTAGAACAGCCCGGAGCTTTGGTAGCCGGGCAGCGTGGACGTGGAGGTGAAGAGCTGGCGCGTCGCGCAGACCCCGGCCTCCAGGTAGCCCACGTCCAGGGCGCCCAGGGTCACCTGGGTGGAGGAGGACGGGAACTCGTCGAAGAACGCCAGGGTGGGCTGGGTGGAGAGGAGGAGCTCCACCTGGCTGGTCCCCCCCGTGGGCTGCGTGCCCTGGTTGCAGACCGTCACGGTGATGGAGAACATCTCGCTCCCACGCACGGCGAACGGCGCGGCGACCTCCGTGACGACCAGGTCCGGCGCGAACCCCACGCCCATGCGGCCCCGCACGAAGGCGTTGTTGTCCGTGCGCAGCTCTTCACCGGAGTACCCGGCGCGCACGATGGCTCCCACGAAGAGGGGCGCCTCCGGCTCCGCGGGGGGCGTGTTGGCCTGGAAGGTGCCTTCCCGCGTGATGCACGCGTTCTCCGGCAGGCCCGGGATGTCCACCGTCCCCGCCAGGGACACGCTGGAGCCCGGCGCGGGGAACCCTCCGGGGAGGTCCAGCTCCGGCGGGGTGGCTTCCGTGGAGAGGAAGAACTCCACCATCCGCGAGGAGGAGGGCTGCGTGCCCTGGTTGCAGACGGTCACGGAGACCTGCGCCTGGCCGGAGGGCTCGATGTTCGCCGGCCCGCCCATCGCGGTGATGACGAGGTCCGGCGCGGACCCCACGCCGACGCGCGGCCCGACGAAGGTGTTGTTGTCCTTGCGCACCTCCTGGATGTTCCAGTTCCGGTCCACCATGGCCCCCACGTAGTACGTCCGCGGCTCCGGCCCCGTGCTCCCGTAGAGATTTCCGGGCACCGGCGTGGTGATGCAGGCGTGCGCTCCCAACTGGGGGAGGGAGACCTCGCCCAGGAGGTTTTCGGGAGGAGGCGGAGCCCCGTACTGCGCCGGCAGGGACAGCTCGGGTTGGCTCAGCAGGTGCAACGTCACCTGCGGGCCGTACGACGTGGCCTGGGAGCCCTGGTTGCAGACGGTGACGGTGCTGGTGAAGGACCGGCCCTCCTGGATGCTGACGGGCGGTGTCACCGCGGTGATGACCAGGTCCGGCTCCCACCCCACGCCCAGACGCCCCCGCACGAAGACGTTGTTGTCCTCGCGCAGCTCCATCCGGCTCAGGGCCGGATCCACGGCGGCGCTCAGGTACAGGGGCTGCCCCGGCGTGCTCCCATAGGGCTGGTCGGCGGACACCATCCCCATGGAGCTCACGCACTGCCCGGCCTGGAGCGGCGCGACGTTCAGGTACCCCGCCACGCTCTGGTTCGGGTAGGGGAACAGCCACGAATGGCCCTGATCCGGCAGGGCCCAGGTCTCCTCCGGGGACACGACGAGCGCCACCTCGGTGGAGCTGGAGGGATCGGTTCCCAGGTTGCAGACGCGCACGGTGGCGGCGAACGGCTCCCACGGCGCGACGGTGGCGGGGGCCTCCAGCGCGGTGACCGCCAGGTCCGGCCCGTAGCCCACGCTCAGGGGGCCCGCCACGCGGGTGTTGTTGTCCCAGCGCAGCTCGTACGGCCCCGCGTCCGGGTTGACGACGGCCCCCAGGTACAGCGGGCGGAACGGCGCCGCGTAGGGCGGCGGGTTCGCGGAGCCGGTGACCTGCCGCGTGGTGCAGGCGCCCGCGCCCAGCGGCGGCAGGGACACGTCACCCACGAGCACCTGGCCGCCCCCCATCGGCGTGGACGGGAAGGGCAGGGGGTTGGGCGCCAGCAGGGTGTCCTCCGTGCTCACGTAGACCGCCACGCTCGCGGATTGGTTCATCGACGCGGTGCCCACGTTGCAGACCTTCACGGTGCTGGTGAAGGTGCTCCCGGGCCGCACGCTGGCGGGCCCCTGGAACTCCTTGACGACGAGGTCCGGCCCGTAGCCCAGGCCCAGGATGCCCGCGGCGAAGCCGTTGTTGTCCAGGCGCGGCTCGAACCCCTGCAGGTCCACGACCGCGCTCAGGTTCAGGGGGCGCGCGAACGGCGACGGCCAAACGTCCACCGGACGCGTGGCGTAGAACGTGGAGCGCTGGGTCGTGCACTGCCCGGGCGCCAGCGGCAGGTCGGGCTGGGCGCGGCCCTGGAGGGCGTAGGCCCGCTGCGACTCCGAGTACACGGGCGGCGCCGGATACGGCCGCGACACGGGCGGCGCCGTCTCCGTGGAGAGGAACAGCGACACCCCGTAGTAGGACGCGGGGGAGTTGCCCTGGTTGCAGACCGTGTAGGTCGCGGTGAAGGCCTGGCCATCCTCGAGGTTCGCGGGCGCCTTCAGGCCGGTGATGACCAGGTCCGCCTCCGGCCCCGTGCCCACCAGCCCCTGGGTGAACGTGTTGTTGTCCTCGTTCAGCTCCTGGACGTTCCTGAACGTGTCGATGGCCGCGCCCAGGTACAGGGGCTGCCACGGCTGCGCCCCCCAGGGCAGGTCGCGGTGGGCGCCCACCATCAGCGTCCGGCACTGGCCGGCGGCGAGGAAGGGCACCTCCGTCTCGCCCAGTGACACCTGGGTCGACGTGGGGTACGGCCCGTACTGCGGCGGGAGCGCCACCGTGTCCTCCGTGGAGAGGAACAGCTCCAGGCGGGTGTAGCCCATCATGTCGCTGGTGCCCACGTTGCAGACCTGCGCCTCCACGGGGAACGAGTAGTGCTCCGGGAGGTTGGCGGGCCCCTTCAGCGCCCGCACCACCAGGTCGGGGCCATGGCCCACGCCCACGGCGCCCTTCGTGAAGGTGTTGTTGTCGTCACGCAGCTCGGAGATGGACTGCATCCCGTCCACGCGCGCGCCCAGGTACAGCGGCGCGTCCGGCTGGAAGGCCCCGGGCAGGGACGCGTTCCCGAACAGCGGCAGCGTGGCGCACCGTCCGGCATCCAGCCCCGGTGCGTACGCCTCCCCGGCGAAGGACTCCGTCGGGGAGCCGGGCTCCTGCGAGGCGGACAGCGAGGCCTGCGTGGAGAGCAGCATGTCCACGCGAACACCCGAGGCCGGGTCCGTGCCCACGTTGCACACCGTCACGGAGCCGGAGAACGGCAGCCCCGGATCGATGTTGGAGGGCCCCGTCATGCCGGTGACCACCAGGTCGGCATTGAAGCCCACGCTCATCCGGCCCGCGACGCGCGTGTTGTTGTCCTCGCGCAGCTCGGTGTGCTGCTGCTGAGGGTCGATGATGGCGCCCACGTACAGCGGCTGCTCGGGCTGCGTGGCCGCCGGGGGAACCTGGGCGAACGACTGCGTCCGGACCGTGAGGCAGCGGCCCGCCTCCAGCGGCGGCACGGGGACGACGCCCATCGGCGCCTGGACATCCACCGGCGCGCCCGGCGTGGGCAGGCTCAGGGTGTCCAGCGTGGAGATGTAGAGCTCCGCCTCGGAGTCGGACGAGGGCGCCGTGCCCACGTTGCAGACGCGCACGTCGGCGAGGAAGGGCGCTCCCGGACGGGCGCTCGCGGGGACGCTCACCTCGGAGACCACGAGGTCCGGGCCCAGGCCCAGGCCCATCAGGCCGCGGACGAAGCCGTTGTTCGTCTCATCCAGCTCCTGCACCCGCTGCTGCGTGTCGATGCTGGCGCCCAGATAGAAGGCGGTGCCGGGCTGCCCCGGGGGCGGCAGCGCGTTGGCGGTCACGGTGCGCGTGACGCACTGCTGGGCCTCCAGCGGCCCCACGTCCGTCTCGCCCACGGTGATCTGCTGGGTCGGGGGCGGAGCGTTGGGGTCGGGCACCTGCTGGGTGGCGGTCGTGGACAGGTATACCTGCAGGAACGTGCCGCCGCTCTGCGGATACGCGGCCGCGGAGCCCTGGTTGCAGACCTTCACGGTGGCGGTGAAGGGGTCCCCGTCGCGAACGCTGTCGGGGGCGCGAAGCGCGGTGATGACCAGGTCCGAGCCGTGGTCCAGGGAATGGCTTTGACCGCGGGCGGGGTTCGCGCCGGACGACGCGCCCTCACTTCCACAGCCGGTGATGACGAGCGTGCCAGCGATGAGCAGGCATGCGCGTCTCCAGGACGGCGAGAGCCGTTGCATGTGTTCTCCTTGGGGGTGTGTGAAATCCGTGAAGCGCCGGCAGCCGGGCCGGGACCGACGCCGTGAGGGCACTAAAGCGCCGCCCTCGCCGGCGAAAAGCCGATGCGGTTCAAACCAATCGTGACGGAGGCGTGGCCTGGGAAAGGCAAACGCCGGCCGGGGTTCGTGAAGACCCCGGCCCACGTCCCCACGCGCGCTGGCCGCCGGGCCCGGTTCAACGTCGCGGGGACATCCAGGGGATTCCCTTAACGGCGGACAGCCCGGGGTATTCAAACCCAACCCATCGCGGCCCTGAAAAAAGGCAGACGCCGGCCGGGATGCCTGGGCATCCCGGCCGGCGCATCCTGGTGAGGAGGTTTGTGATTCCTCTCGGAAGGCCTACTGCGCCTGGCTGATGGGCGCGGCCATCGTCAGCGCGTTGTCGTCCTCACGCAGCTCCAGCAGCGAGCCCGGCGCGTCCACCAGGGCGCCCAGGTAGAGGGGCTGCCCGGACAGGGCCGAGGAGGGGCGGACCACGAAGCCCTGCACCGGCAGCGTGGTGCACTGGCCCGAGGCCAGCGCGGACACCATGACGTTCCCCACGGGGCTCTGCACCTGGGTGTAGGGGGGCAGGCCCTGGCCGGGCACGTACAGGGACGTCTCCGTGGAGATGACCAGGTCCAGCGGCACGGAGCCGTACAGGGGCTGGTTGCCCTCGTTGCAGACCTGCACCTGCGCGCTGAACGAGCTGTACTGCGGCAGCCCCGTGGGCGCCGTCACCGCGCGCACCACCAGGTCCGGCCCGTTGCCCAGGATGAGCCGCGACGTCACGCGGGCGTTGTTGTCCTCGCGCAGCTCCATCACCTGGTTGGCGCTGTCCACGCGGGCCCCCAGGAAGAGGGGGCTGCTGGGGTCGGCGGAATAGGGCAGGGACGCGGGGCCGCTCAGCGGCGTCGTCACGCACTGGCCCACGGCGAGCCCCGGCACGGGCGCCACGTTCACCACGGTCTCGGAGGGCGCGGGAGGCGGCGACTGCGTGGACAGCGCCTCCTCCGTGGACAGGACGCCCATCACCTGCGCGGGGCCCGCCGGCTCCGTCCCCACGTTGCAGACCGTCACGTTCACCGTGACGGGGCCGTAGGGGCTGGCGGTGGAGGGGCCGGTGACGTCCGTCACCACCAGGTCCGGGCCGTTGCCTGGCGTGATGGGGCCCGCGGCGCGCAGGTTGTTGTCCTCACGCGGCTCCATGGACTGCTGGTTCACGTCCGCCAGGGCCACCAGGTACAGCGGCTGCGACGGCGTGGCCTCCGGCGGGGGAATGACGGAGACCGTCTTCGGGTACAGCGCGCAGGCGCCCGCCGCGAGCGGAGACACCTCCACCGTGCCCACCGGCGCCTGGGACAACGGCGAAGGGGCCAGCGTGGGGGACACCGCCGTGGGCGTGGTGGACAGGAAGAGCCCCACCGTGGAGGGCCCCGTGGACAGGGTGCCCTCGTTGCAGACCTGCACGTCCGTCCACAGTGAGGTGCCGATCTTGACGCTGGAAGGCGCCGTCAGCGTGCGCACGACGAGGTCCGGGCCGGACCCCAGGCCGATGCGGGACAGGGCGGACACGTTGTTGTCCTCGCGCAGCTCCGGCAGCGCCGCGCGCGGATCCACGACGGCGCCCACGGACAGCACCGGGTTCGGCATCACCGCTCCGGGAGGCAGGCCGGCGCTCCCGGTCACCCGCCGGGTGACGCACTCACGCGCCTCCAGCGCCGGCACCTGGGCCATGCCCATCAGCACGGCGGTCATGGGCGGCGGACCCGACGGAGCGATGTTCAGCGAGGACTCGTTCGTGACGTACACCTCCACGGGCACCTCGGCGGAGCGCGTCGTCCCCACGTTGCAGACCTTCGCGGACACCGTGAACGGGCCGTAGAGCGGCGCGAGGGAGGGGGCCTCCAGCGCGACGACGGTGAGGTCGGGCCGGGACCCCACGCCCACCCGCGAGTCCGCGCGGGTGTTGTTGTCCTCGCGCAGCTCCAGCACGCCCTGGGGCAGGTCCACGATGGCGCCCAGGTACAGGGGCTGATCGACGGGGCTTCCGTACGGGCTGTTGGCGGGGCCCTGCACCGTGCGGGTGGCGCACTGGCCCGCGCCCAGGTACGGCACGCTGAAGTTCGCCACCGGCAGCTCGGTCATGGGGCGGGGCTGGGTCGACGGGGCCGCCAGCGATGGCGCCGAGGACAGGACCACCCGCACGTCGACCGTGTTGGCGGACTGGAAGCCCGTGTTGCACACCGTCGCCGTCGCCTGGAGCGGATCCCCCGGGCGCACGCTCGCGGGCCCCGTCACGGAGCGGATGATCAGGTCCGGGCCGTTGCCCACGCCCACCGGTCCCTGCACGAACGTGTTGTTGTCCTCGCGCAGCTCCAGCACGCTCCCCGGCGCGTCCGCGATGGCTCCCAGGTACAGGGGCGTGCCGGGCGGCACGGAGGTGGGCGGCGGCAGGACGGTGCCGCTGACGGGCACCGTGCGGCACTGACCCTCGTTCAGGCTGCTCACGCTCGCGGCGCCAATCAGGACCTGCGTGGTGGGCGGCGGACCGGAGGGCGGCGGCACCGTCAGTCCGTTCACCGTGGACAGGTAGAGCTGCACGGAGCCGCTGGGGCTGGGATCCGTGCCCACGTTGCACACCGTCGCGGAGGCGGTGACGTACTGGCCCGGCGCCAGGTTCGCCGGCGCGTCCACCCGGGTGACGACCAGGTCCGGCCGCCAGCCCACGCCCATCAGGCCGCGGACGAAGCCGTTGTTCGTCTCGTCCGACTCGGACACCCCCTTCTGCGTGTCGATGCTGGCCCCCAGGTAGTAGGCGCCGTTGCCCGTGAAGCCCGAGGGCGGGCTGACGGAGATGCTCAGCGAACGGCTGACGCACTGGCCCGCGTACACCGGACCCACGTCCGTCTGTCCCTGGGTGCTCTGGACGGTGAGCGGCGGCGTCCCCGGCCCCGGCACCTGCTGCGTGGACGTGGTGGACAGGTACACCTGGAGCGTGGTGTTGGAATACACATTCTGGTCACCGGCGTTGCAGACCTTCGCGGTGACGGTGATGGACTGGCCGGGCTCCGCGTTGTCCGGAGCGCTCAGCTCCGTGATGCGCAGGTCCGGGCCGGGCAGGAGCGCACGGGCCTGCTGCTCCAACGTGGGCGCTTCCTCTGGCACGGAGCCGTCCGTGCAACCCGTGAGCGCGAGCGCGCCCGTGATGAAGAGACACGAATACCGCCATGGCGGCGTACGCCGAGACATGCAGACTCCTGGGCTGGGGGGTGAAGGCGACGATACAGGCCCGGTGTGACATCCACCGGACCTGCACGTCTCTTCTAGGAATGAAACCCAGGCGGGGAAAACATGTTTCAGTCTTCCCCAACGGACTGTGTCTTCAATCCGCCCGCCGGTGTCTCACTCCACCTCGACGCGTCCGTTCGCCACGAGCCACCGCGTGGTGGTGCAGGAGCGGGCGAAGGGCGCGTCGTGGGTGACGAGCAGCAGCGCGCCAGGGTAGTCGTGCAGCGCCGCCTCCAGCCTCTCGATGGACGGCAGGTCCAGGTGGTTGGTGGGTTCGTCCAGCACCAGGGCCCAGGCGTGCTGGCCCAGGCCGCGCGCGATGGCCAGCTTGCGCGCCTCGCCGGGCGACGGCTGCTCGGACGCGAGCAGCCGGTGGGGATCCACCCCCAGCGCGGCCACCAGGGACATCACCCGGCCGCGCTCCTCCGGGGGCAGCTCGCGCACCGCGTCCAGCAGGGCGCGCGTCTCCTCCGCGCCCAGGTCCTGGGGCAGGTACAGGAGCTTCTCGCGAGGCACGCGCGCCTGCTTCAGCAGGGCCTTCAGGAGCGTCGTCTTGCCGGCGCCGTTGGGCCCCTCGATGCGGATGCGCGCCTCGCGGTCCACGTCCAGGCGGGTGGGGCCCAGCACCTCCACGTCGCCGGCCTTCAGGCCCGGAGTGTCGAACGTGAAGAGCCACGGGTTGGGCGAGCGCACGTAGTCCACGAACACGGAGCGGCCCACGGTCTTGTCCACGGTGAAGGTGCCCACCGCGGCCTCGGCGCGCTCCAGCTCCCGGCGCTTCACGGTGACCTGGTGGCCCAGGCGGGACTCGGCCCAGCTCGCCAGCGTGGACGGGCCCAGGCCGCGCGCGTCGCTGTCGTACTTGTTGCGCATCCGCCGCCCGGTGCTGCGCGACAGGGTGGCGCCCTGGTGCTCGCGCCGGGCGTTGGCCAGGAGCTGCGCGGCCCGGTCCCGCTCCGCCTTGGACTGCTGGTGGGCGGCGACCTCCGCCTCGCGCTCCGCCTCCCAGTGGCCCTTCGCGGCGGAGTAGGCGCCCGGGTACAGGTGCGCCTCGCCGCCGTGCACGCGCAGCGTGGCCTGGGTGAGCGTCTCCAACAGCTCGCGGTCGTGGGACACGACGACGCCCACGCCCCGGAAGCGGCGCAGCGCCGCCACCAGCCACGTGCGCGCCTCCGCGTCCAGGTGGTTGGTGGGTTCATCCAGCAGGAGCACGTCCGGATCGCGGGCGAGCGCCGCGCCCACCTGCCAGCGCTTGCGCTCCCCCGGGGACAGCGTGGGCCAGCGCTCCAGCGCGGTGACGTCCAGGCCCAACTGGCCCTGGAGCCTGCGCGCCAGCGCGTCCCAGGCGTCCGCGAACGCGGTGATGTCGGGCGTGAGCGCCTCCACGCCCTGCGGACACAGGCACACGAGCGGCGAGTCCGGCTCGAACTGGAGCTGCCCGGACGTGGGCGTCAGCTCCCCGGACAGCAGGCGCAGCAGGGTGGACTTGCCGGCGCCGTTGGGGCCGACGAGGCCCGTCCAGCCCGGGGCGAGGTGGAACTCCACGTCGGTGAGGACGGGGATGGCATCAGTGAACGAAAAGCAGACGCGGTGCGCGCGCACGGAGGAGGACGAGGGCATGTTGAAGCGACTCCTGAAACCGGAAGCCAGCGCGCACGTCCGGTGGGGACGCGCGGCGGCGGGGTACAGCCAGGGACCGGGTTTTCAGGCGAACAGCTTCAAGGTTCCGCGGACCTCGTTCAGGGGAAGAGCTCTGACCTCTCCCCACGTGGACAGCCGACAGCCGGTGCTTCAGGTGAAGCATGTGGCACGGGCCGGGCGGATGACAAGGCCCGGGCGCGCGCGCCGTGAAGCAAAGGGCACCGACGGGGAAACGCCGGTGCCCTGACGGCGATTCCCGCGCTACTCGTCCGAAGGCGGCTGCACCCGGCGCGTGGCGGGGAGGGTGGCGCTGGCGGCCGCGTTGCGGGCCAGGGCCTGGGCGCTCAGCGCGGCGGCCGACGGAGCGGGCGCGCGGAGCTGGGGCTGGGGCTGGGGCTGGGGCGCGGCGGCCGGGGCGTCGTCCTTGGCGAAGACCTCCTTCAGCGTGGCGATGGAGCCCAGCGCGGCGGTGGCCTCGTAGGGGACGAACATCTTGTTGTCGCCCTTGCCCAGCTCCTGGAGCGTCTCCAGGTAGCGCAGCGCGAGCACCTCCGGGGTGGCCCGGCCGGTGTGGATGGCCTCGAAGGTGAGGCGGGTGGCCTCGGCCTTGCCCTCGGCCTCCAGCATCACGGCGCGCTTGTGGCCCTCCGCGCGGGCGATCTCCGCGTCGCGCTCCGCCTCCGCGCGCAGGATGCGGGAGATCTTCTCGCCCTCGGCCTGGAGGATGGCGGCGGCCTTGTCACCTTCGGCCTTGGTGACCTCCGCGCGGCGCTCGCGCTCGGCGGTCATCTGCTTGGCCATGGCGGACTTGATGGCCTGGGGCGGTTCAATCTCGCGCAGCTCCACGCGCGTCACCTTCACGCCCCACTTCTCCGTGGCCTCGTCCAGCACCATGCGCAGCTTGGTGTTGACCGTCTCGCGGCTGGTCAGCGTCTGGTCCAGCGTGAGGCCGCCCATGACGTTGCGCAGGTTCGTCATGGTGAGCTGCTCGATGGCGAGCGCCAGGTTCTCCACCTGGTAGAGCGCCCGGCCGGGGTCGACGATCTGGTAGTAGATGACCGAGCCCACCTCCATGTTGACGTTGTCATGGGTGATGACCTGGACGGTCTCGAAGCCCATGACCTGCTCGCGCAGGTCCACCAGGGTGTTGCGCGTGAAGCGGTTGCCGGCGCGCATCTCCATGGCGCGGGGGCTGTCCATGAAGGGGATGAGGATGTTGAGGCCGCTGGAGGCCACGCGGTGGAACTTCCCCAGCCGCTCCACGACCATCACCTTGGCCTGGGGAACGATGCGCACCCCGGTGACGATGCCGAACACGACGGCGGCGGCGAGGAACAGCAGAACAATCGTCAGTCCCATCCTTCGTTCTCCTTCTTCTTGCGACGCGCCGGCTGTTGCAGCGCGACTTCGTTGGACGCCGACGGGCGTCGCACCCACAACTTGAGGCCTTCAATCTGCTCCACGGTGACGCGCTCGCCCTCGGGCAGGGGCCCGGACAGGGAGCGCGCCATCCACAGCTCGCCGTTGATGCGCACGGTGCCCCCGTGTCCGTCCGCCAGCGCCTCCGTGACCACGGCCTCCTGGCCCACCATCGCCTCCACGCCCGTCTTCAAGTGCACGGCGTCCCGCATGAAAACGTTCTTGAAGATCGTGCGGGACGCGCCGAAGAGGACGGCGGACACCAGGGTGAAGACGAAGAGCTGGCTGTTGAGGCCCAGGCCCGCCCCGGCCGTCAGGGAGGCCATCAGCGCGCCCACGGCGAGCCAGAGCGTCACGAAGCCGGAGAGCTTGATCTCCAGCGCGCCCAGGACGATCGCGGCAATCAGCCAGAGCTGCCAGGCGGTGGTGTCCATGGGGTCCTTGTTTGGCAGCGGCTTCGGCCCCCTGTCAAACCGGGCGGCCGGGCATCCGGAATCAATCGAAACGGAGGGTGGGTTCCGGGCAAGACCCTAAAGGGGCCCAAGCCGGGGGAAAAGCAGATGCCATACCTGTCCATCCGTGGTGCGCGACTGTACTACGAGGACACCGGAGGAAGTGGGGAGCCGGTGCTCTTCAGCCACGGGCTGCTCTGGGACTCCCGGCTGTTCCACCGGCAGGTGGAGGCGCTGAGGGGTCACTACCGCTGCATCGTGTACGACCACCGGGGCCAGGGGCAGAGCGAGCCCCCGCCTGGCGACTCGGTCATCGACCTGCGCACGGTGTACGAGGACGCGGTGGCGGTCATCCAGGCGTTGGGGCTGGCGCCGTGCCACTTCGTGGGCCAGTCCATGGGGGGCTTCGTGGGCCTGAGGCTGGCCGCCAGGCACCCGGAGCTGCTGCGCTCGCTGGCGCTCCTGGACTCGTCCGCCGCGGCGGAGCTGCCACTGACGCTGGCGCGCTACCGGGTGCTGACGGCGCTCACGCACTGGCTGGGGCTGAGGCCGGTGGTGGATCGGATCATGTCGCTCTACTTCGGGCGCACGTTCATGCGGGACCCGGAGCGGGCCGCGGAGCGGGCGCTGTTGCGCCGGCAGTTGGTGGAGAACCCGCGCGCGGTGTGGCGGGCCATGCAGGGCGTCATCCACCGCCGCAGCGTGGAGGGGGAGCTGCACCGCATCGAAACGCCGACGCTGGTGCTGGTGGGGGAGGAGGACGCGGTGACGGTGCCGGCGGTGGCGGAGCGGCTGCACCAGCGCATCCGGGGCGCGCGGCTCAAGCGGCTGCCCTGCGGCGGGCACATGTGCATCCTGGAGCAGCCCCAGGCGGTCAACGTCGCGCTGGGAGACTTCCTGGAGGAGGTGGAGCGCACCTCGCTCCAGGAAGCGGTGCTGGCGGCGGTGGGTTAGCCCCGGGCCTCGGGCGCGCGGCAGGCGGCCTCCGGCACGTCGTCGGAGGGCGCGGGCTGCACGGAGGCCTGCGGCTCGGACGGGGCGGCCGGCGACAGGCCGCTGCAGATGCCGAACTCCGCGCAGGTGATCACCTCGCCACCGTTGTCACAAAGGTAGGCGCAGGACGAGGTCGGCTTGCACTGCAGTTCGCAGGGCCGGGGGGCGGCGAGCGCGGTCAGGGGCGCGAGGATGAGGCCAACGGCACCAGCGAGAAGGGTCTTGGAGAGCTTCATGGTGTGGCTCCTGTCTGCGTGGGTTGAACAGCGTCCAGCAGAAATCCATACGAAATCCCATCGCTGTCCGGGTCGTGGCGGGGTTCAAAAACTGCTCAATGACAGACGCCACGGAAAGATCCGCGAGGGCTGGATGGGGTGACGCGCCACTCCATCTGGATGAAAGGCCAGGCCCGGGGCGGAGGAGGGATGTCTGCCTTCAGCCCGCGCGCCTGGAACAACCCATGAAGTCGCCCTCTCGCTGGACGTCGATCCAATCTAGCGCCTGAACGCCCGCTCAGTATCCTGATCCGGCGTGAGCTACGCCGAGCTGGTGTGCCGGTCCCACTTCTCCTTCCTGCACGGCGCTTCCCATCCGGAGGAGCTGGTGGCCACCGCGGCCCGGCTGGGGCTGTCCGCGCTGGCGCTGACGGATCGGGATGGGCTCTACGGCGTGGTGAAGGCGCACCTGGCGGCGAAGGAGCACGGCGTGAAGCTGCTCCTGGGCGCGGAGCTGACGCTGGAGGACGGCCCGCCGGTGGTGGTGTACGCGCGGGACGCGACCGGGTACTCGAACCTGTGCCGGCTGGTGTCCCACGGCCGGATGACGCACCCCAAGGGCGAGGCGGGCGTGCCCTGGCGCAAGGTGGCGGAGCACGCGTCGGGGCTGCTCGCGCTGTTGCCGGGCCCCGCGCCGCTGGAGGCGGTGGCTCCGCTGGCGGAGGCGTTCCCCGGCGGCTTCCACGTGGGCCTGAGCCGCTCGCTGTCGGCGGGGGACGCGGCCCGGGAGGCGCGAGCGGAAGCGCTGGCCCGCGCGCTGGGCGTGCCGCTGGTGGTCCACAACGACGTGCACACGCACCACCGCGACCGGCAGGTGCTCCAGGACGTGCTCACGGCCATCCGCCACGGGGTGACGGTGGATCAGGCCGGCACGCGGCTGTTCCCGAACGCGGAGCGGACGCTGAAGTCCCCCGGAGAGATGGCGCGGCTGTTCGCGGATCGGCCGGAGGCGCTGGCGCGCACGGTGGAGCTGGCGTCGCGCTGCGAGGCGTCCCTGGACGCGCTGCACTACCGCTTCCCGGAGGAGGACCTGCCGCAAGGCCGCACGGCGGATGAACACCTGCGGGTGCTCACGGAGGCGGGGCTGCGCGCGCGCTATCCCGGGGGCGTGCCGCCGGAGGTGACGAAGCAGATCGACCATGAGCTGCGGCTCATCGCGGCGCTGGACTTCGCGGGGTACTTCCTGTCGCTGTGGGACATCGTGATGTTCGCGCGGGGGCGGGGCATCCTGTGCCAGGGGCGGGGCAGCGCGGCGAACTCGGCGGTCTGCTACGCGCTGGGGATCACCGCCATTGATCCGGTGCGCATGGGCCTGTTGTTCGAGCGCTTCCTCAGCATGGAGCGCAAGGAGCCGCCGGACATCGACGTGGACTTCGAGCACGAGCGGCGCGAGGAGGTGCTCCAGTACGTCTACGAGAAGCACGGCCGCCGGCACGCGGGCATGGTGTGCGAGGTCATCTGCTACCGGGGGCGGCTCGCGCTGCGGGAGGCGGGCAAGGCGCTGGGGCTGTCGTTGGATCAGGTGGACCGGCTGTCGCGGGTGGCGTCGTCGCACGGCTTCCAGGTGACGCCGGAGGTGCTCCAGGAGGCGGGGCTGTCCCCGACGGACGGGCGGGTGCTGCGGACGCTGTCGGTGGCGAAGGAGCTGGAGGGCGTGCCCCGGCACCTGTCCATCCACGTGGGCGGCTTCGTGATGACGCGCGAGCCGCTGGTGGACCTGGTGCCGGTGGAGAACGCGGCGATGCCGGGGCGCACGGTCATCCAGTGGGAGAAGGATGACATCAACGCGGTGGGGCTCCTGAAGGTGGACCTGCTGGCGCTGGGGATGTTGACGGCGCTGTCGCGCTGCTTCGCCTTGATTCAAAAGCACTACGGCCGCGAGCTGTCCCTGGCCACGGTGCCGCCGGAGGATCCGAAGGTCTACGACATGCTGTGCGAGGCGGACACGGTGGGCGTGTTCCAGATCGAGAGCCGCGCGCAGATGAACATGCTGCCCCGGCTCCAGCCCCGGGAGTTCTACGACCTGGTGGTGCAGATCGCCCTCATCCGGCCGGGACCCATCGTGGGCAACATGGTGCACCCGTACCTGCGCAGGCGGCACGGCCAGGAGCCGGTGACGTACCCGAGCGACGAGGTGCGGGGCATCCTCCAGAAGACGCTGGGCGTGCCGCTCTTCCAGGAGCAGGCGATGCGGCTCGCGATGGTGGCGGCGGGCTTCAGCGCGGGAGAGGCGGACGGCCTGCGGCGGGCCCTGAGCCACAAGCAGGCGGAGGCGCGCATCCTCCCGTACCGGGGCCGCTTCGTGGAGGGCTGCGAGGCGAAGGGCTACACGCGCCAACAGGCGGAGGAGTGGTTCGACCACTTCCGGGGGTTCGCGCACTACGGGTTCCCGGAGAGCCACTCCGCGAGCTTCGCGTTGATTGCCTATGCATCCAGTTGGTTGAAGTGCCACTACCCGGCGGCCTTCACGGCGGCGCTGCTCAACTCCCAGCCCATGGGCTTCTACGCGCCGCACACGCTGGTGGCGGACGTGCAGCGGCACGGCGTGGAGGTGCGGCCGGTGGACGTGCGCCGCTCGAACTGGGACTGCACGCTGGAGGACGGGGCGGTGCGGCTGGGGTTGAGGATGGTGCGGGGGCTGGGCGAGTCCTCGGGCCGGGCGGTGGAGACCGCGAGGCGGGGGCACTACACGAGCGTGGGAGACCTGGCGCGGCGGGCGCGCATTCCCCGCCATGAATTGACGCGGCTGGCGTTGTCAGGGGCGCTGGCGTCGCTGTGCGGGGCGCGGCGGCAGGCGCTGTGGGAGATCCAGGCGCTGGGGCCGCTGGACGCGGACGACCTGTTCTTCGGCATGCCCATGGATGGCACCGCGGTGCAGTTGCCGCCCATGGGCGTCCGGGAGCGGGTGGTGGCGGATTACGACACGGTGGGGCTGTCGCTGGAGAAGCACCCCCTGGAGCTCTTGCGGCCCACGTTGAAGCGGATGGGGGCGGTGACGGCGGAGGGGCTGAAGCGGGTGTCCGCGGGGCGGCCGGTGAAGGTGGGGGGGATGATGATCTGCCGGCAGATGCCGCCCACGGCGAAGGGGATCTGCTTCATCTCGCTGGAGGACGAGACGGGGATCGCCAACCTGGTGGTGCCCTCGGAGGTGTATGCGCGGTGCAGGCAGGAGATCCACGGCGCGTTGTTCCTCGTGGGGGAGGGGATGCTGGAGCGCTCGGGGAAGGTGACGAACGTGAAGACGCGCAGCGTGGTGTCCGTGCGTCAGTGAGGCCAGGGAACAGCGCGCTACATCTGCACGTCTGTTCCTGTGATCCGTGGGTGAGGGGACGGGAGGACCCACGGGGGCATGGAACAACCCGTATTGCTGGCGATATAGGTTGCTTCTGTCTGGAGTGTAGTAGCGTGGATCAGAACGGGAGGGTTCTCAGTGCGCAACAGTCTTCGGTGGTTGGGGTCGCTGCTCGATCGCGTGGGCCTGTCGGAAGTGGTGGAGGAGGCAAGCGATTGGGTGCGGTACTACGCGCAGGGCAAGCCGCCCGTGAGCGAGCCTGCCGCGACGCGCGTCTCCCGCCCGGTGCACTCCGAGCCCCCGCGCGCGTCCGTGCATGAGGTGATCGAGTCCCTGCGCAACGCGATGCCGGAGCGCCAGGTGGACGCGACGGTGGTGGAGGTGCCGTTCGAGGGCCGCATGGAGCTGGTGCCCTCCGCCCGCCGCAAGACGGCGCCGAAGGCGAAGAAGGCCGCGAGCAAGAAGAGCGCGGCGAAGAAGGCCCCGGCCGCGAAGAAGGCGGCGCCCGCGAAGAAGAAGAGCGCGGCGAAGAAGGCCCCGGCCGCGAAGAAGGCGGCCACGTCCGGAGCCGCGAGCGAGGACGCGGTGTCGGTGCTGGAGACCGCGCTGCGAGGCCACGCGCGCCAGAAGGACCTGGTCTCCGCGGGCAAGGAGAAGGACCAGCTCCTGCGTTCGCTGATCCCGCTCTACCTGGCGAAGTCGCTGGACGTGGAGGTGACGTCGGGAACGACGTCGCGCTTCTGGAGCGGGCTGGGCGTGACGTACGCCGCGCCGAACGCGGCCAAGGCCCTGCGCCTGCACGCGGGCTACGCCCAGGACACCAAGAAGGGCAAGGCCATCACCGCCAAGGGCATCCGCTACGTGGAAGAAGCCCTCGCGCAGGCCGCGAAGTAGCTCCTGCCGGACCCGATGCCGCGTCATCGCTGCCCACCCAGACGCGGCATCCGCCGTGTTTGGGCATGGGCAGCGATGGCTTGCATGGTGTCTTGCGCCACGAGCGGGTTTCAGCCGGAGACTCAGGCTGACTCAAGCAAAGCCATTTCCTCTGCTGCCTTTGAGTGGCCAGATGACGTAGAGCCCATGGCGACGCTGGATGGGCCTGCCATCCTGGCGTCCCATGCGGCCCTCCAGGACGTCATGAGCCGCTTCCCCAAGGCGCGCCGGAATGAATGCATCTTCACGGCGCGAGCCCTGGAGGTCGTCGTGGGCCAGGGGAAGGGCGTCTACATCGTTCGGGTGAACCGGCGCGTCGACCACTGTGAGGGAATCGGACCCGGTGGCAACTTCGAGTTCGACTGGTTCGAGCTCTATGCCGTCTCGCCCGAGGGACGAATCATCGAGCGATATCAGTACGTGCCTTGAATCAGCCCTCAATCCCTCGCGGACCGTGAACCCGGCACAGGCAGGTTGTCCGTCCTCCGGTACGTCCCCACCACGGAGTACTTCGTGTCCGCTGTGTGGTTCCGGCTCGCCGCGTGGAACAGCCGCGCATGGAAGAGCAGCACGTCCCCGGGGGACAGCCTCACGTAGCGCGCACCATCGATGAGCGCCGCGTTCTCCGGCAGCTCCGGCCGCAGGAACAGCCGCGCGTCGTAGCGCTCCGGCGCGAACTGCATCCGGTGCGTGCCGGGCAGCACCTTCAATCCGCCGTTCTCCGGCGTCTCCGTGCCCAATGCCAACCACGTGGAGATGAGCTCCGGCCGCGCGAAGGCCCAATACCTCACGTCCTGGTGCCACCCCGTGTCCGAGGAGAAGCGCGGCTGCTTCGTCATCACGCAGTTGTGGTGCGCCCGCGCCTGCACCACCGGCCCGTCCAGGAGCTGCCCCAGCGCCTCCAGCATCCGCGCGTCGTCGAACCACGCCGCGAACAGGGGCGAGCGCCCATGCGCCTTCAGCAACCGCCGCACCGTCCGCCCGCCCTCGGCTTCGATGCTGGCCGGTGAGCCCGGATAGGCCACGTCGGCCTCGTACTCCACCGGGCCGTCACCGGAGGCCAACTGCTCCAGGATGACGGCCCGCATCCGCTCACACGTCCCGCCCTCCACGAAGGACGGCAGGACGAGATACCCATCGGTGGCGAAGCGCTGGCACTGCTCGGGGCTCAGGACGGACATGGCGCCCGCTTCTTAACGGGGGCGCCCGCCGCGTGCACCTGCCGCGATGCTCAGCCCAGCAGCCGCGAATCATCCAGGTCGATCTCATCCTGGATGAGGTCCACGCCGTTCTGCCGGAAGCGCCGCGCCGCCGCCCGGCTGCGCGGGCCGTGCCCGTGCTCCAGGCACCACTGCGCGTGCTCGCTGAGCAGCGCCAGCTCCAGCGTGCGCCCCAGCGTCAGGGAGAAGCGCCGCGCCCCGGCCTCCATCGTGGTGGGGTTCGCCATCGCGCCGGACACCCAGGCCCGCGCGTGCTCCAGCGCGTCGTGCGCCGTCTTCACGCACGGCCGCAGGCCCGCGTCCGTCACCTTGGACAGACGGCCCTCCACCTCGTGGAAGAACGCCTCCAGCGTGCCTTCCTTCGCCAGCGCGCGCAGCGAGTCCAAGGACAGCACGTTCGTCGTGCCCTCCCAGATGGACAGCACCTGCGCGTCCGCCTGGATGCGCGGCAGGCCCGTGTCCTCCACGTAGCCCGCGCCGCCGAAGGACTCCGTCACCTCCGACGTGATGTGCACCACCTGCCGGCCCGTGGTCAGCTTCGCCAGCGGCGTCACCAGCCGCTGCAGCAGCAGCTCCTGCTCCGTCGCCGTGCGCGTCTCCAGCTTGCCCAGCAGCTCCACGGCGCGGAACGCCAGCAGGAAGCCCGCCTGGAACTCCGCCTCCAGCCCCGCCAGCGTGTCCATGTGCAGCGGCTTCTCCGACAGCGGCGCGCCGAACTGCACCCGGCGCTTCGCGTAGTCGTGCGCCAGCGCCATCGCGCGGCGCATGCTCCAGGTGGCGCCCATCGCGTTCCAGGTGCGCGTCACGTTCAGCATCATCGCCATGTTGCGGATGCCGTCCGTCAGCCCCGCCACCGGCGTCGCCAGCGTCCCGTCCAGCGTCAGCTCCGCCGTGGGCACCTTGCGCGTGCCCAGCTTGTCCTTCAGCCGGTTGATCTGGATGCCGTTGAGCCGGCCCTGCGCGTCCCGCGTCTCCACGAAGAAGAGCGCCAGCCCCTTGCCGCCGGGGCCGTTGCCCGTGGGGCGCGCCAGCGTCAGCGCCATCTGCGCCGTCGTGGCGGACGTGAACCACTTGGTGCCGTACAGCCGCCAGCCCTCCGGAGACTGCCGCGCCTCCGTCAGCGTCAGCCCCACGTCCGAGCCGCCCGTGCGCTCCGTCATCCACTGGCCGGACGTCCAGAACGTCGCCGGATCCCGCGACGTCAGGTGGGGCAGGGCGTGGTCGATGAGCGCCTGGTTGCCCAGCGACAGGAGCGACCGCGCCGCGCCGTCCGTCATCGCCAGCGGGCACGAGTAGACGTCCAGCGACGGCTGCACCAGGTAGTTCAGTGCGAACTGGTGCACGCGGCTGAGCGCGCCGCTCTTCTGCTCGTAGGCCACCGCGACCAGGCCCTTCTTCGCCGTCAGCGCCTCCGCCTCCTTCCACAGCGGGGACACCTCGATGTGGTCGATGCGCTGGCCCCACGGGCTCCACTGCGTGAGCACGGGCTCGTTCAGCCGGTCGCGCTGCTGGAACTCGTAGAAGTACTTGCCTCCCAGCTCCCCCAGCTCGCGGAAGTCATCCTGGAGCGAGCGAAACAAATCGTTCGGAAGGGTGCGGGCGAGGTAGCCCTGCAGGAACGCGTCGTCGTCGTACTGATTGCCAAGACCCGGGGGCGCCTGGAAGAAGCTCATGGCCCGAAGTTAACACCGCCGACACGACGGTGGGGTACAGTGGCCTCTCCCTCCCGCCGGAGCCGTGATGGCTGACTTTCCCCGCAGGCCCCCCCCTGGCCCAGGTCCGTCTTCCCTCGACGCCGAGCAGGATGAGAATCGCAGCATCACCCCGCTGGAGACGCCCGCCGCGCAGGCGAACCCCGTCCTGTCCGCGCCGCCCCGTCCACGCGCGCCCGCCCCGGCCGGCGCGCCCCTGGGAGGAGAGCAGCGTCCGGAGCCCACCCGCTCCCGGCCGGCGCAGACCGCGCCGCTGCCCTCCGTCATCTTCGATCCGATGCCGCGCCCCCGCGTGCCGCCCGCGGGAGCGGCCCCGCCGGGCGCGCCGCCGCCCTTCTCCGAGGAGATGCTCGACGTGCAGACCGAGCGGCGCACCGCGCCCCCCGGCCCGCCTCCGCCCGCGCAGGATCCCGAGCGCCGCGCCGCCGCCGGCATGGAGCGCCGGGGGCCCCCGGAAGGGGAGCGCCGTGGCCCCCCGGAGGCGGATCGCCGTGGAGCGGCTCCCGCGAGCTCCGACCGTCGCGGTTCGGTGTCGGCGCCGCCGCAGGGCTACGTGGGCCCGGAGCGGCGCGGCTTCCGGCGCGGTGAGGCGTCGGACGCGCCGGTGACGAACCGCTTCTGGCCCGCGCAGCCCAAGACGCTCCAGGAGGCCGGCCTCACCACCACGTTCGTGGAGGAGCTGGTCCTCAAGGCCATCTTCTTCGCGGGCGAGATGCGCGGCATGGACGTGGCCACGCGCCTGCAACTGCCCACCGCGCTGGTGGACGAGGTCATCGAGGGCCTGCGCCGCCAGAAGTACATCGACATCCGCGGCGGTGGCGCGTCCGGCGTGGGCCGCTCCACGATGATCTACCAGCTCACGACCTTCGTGACGGACGTGCTGCGGCAGATCCTGGATCGCAACCGCTACAACGGCCCGGCGCCCGTGCCGTTCAACGAGTGGGTCGCCGCCGTGAAGCAGCAGACCGTGCGCGGCAACCGCATCACCCGCCAGCGCATGCAGGACAAGTTCGGCGACCTGATCATCCGCGACTACATCTTCGACGGCATCGGTCCGGCGATGAACTCCGGGCGCGCCATCTTCTTCTATGGCCCCCCGGGCAACGGCAAGACGGCCATCTGCCAGGGCATGGTCAACTGCTACGAGGGGGACATCTTCGTCCCGCACGCGCTGCTCATCGACGACTTCGTCGTGAAGATGTTCGACGCGAACATCCACCGCGCGGTGGATGACGAGCCCGGCATGCCCTCGTATGACCGCCGCTGGGTGCGCTGCCGCCGGCCGCTGGTGGTGGTGGGCGGCGAGCTCACGCTGGAGATGCTCGACCTCGTCTACACCCCGGAGGTGAAGTACTACGAGGCGCCGTTCCAGATGAAGGCGTCCAACGGGATGCTCCTCATCGACGACTTCGGCCGTCAGAAGGTGTCCCCCAAGGACCTGCTCAACCGGTGGATCGTCCCGCTGGAGAGCGACGTGGACATCCTCACGCTCCACACCGGCAAGAAGATCCAGGTGCCCTTCGACGTGTTCGCCGCGTTCTCCACCAACCTGGATCCCAGCGACCTGGTGGACGACGCCTTCCTGCGCCGCGTCCGCTACAAGCTGGAGGTGCAGCGCCCGGACGAGGAGCAGTTCCACGAGATCTTCCAGGTGATGTGCAAGAAGCGCGGCGTGCCCTACGACGCGCGCGCCGTGGACTACCTCATCGACGAGCACTACCGCCCGAACCACCGGCCCTTCGCCGCGTGCCAGCCTCGCGACCTGTTGGATCAGGTCATCGACATGGCGAACTACCAGGGCCAGACGCCGCGCCTGGAGCCCGCGCTGCTGGACGCCGCCGTGCGCAGCTACTTCGTGCGCTTCGACAAGCCCGCGTCCGCCTCGCCCACCGCCGCGTCCGCCCGCTGAAGCGGCTGGGGGCCGTCCCCCGCGAACGGCCCCCACGGCGACGGCTGGAGCCACGTGCGCACCGTCTCCACGGGCACGTTGGCCAGCACGTCCACGATGGACAGCCCCGTCACGAAGCGCCCCTCGCGCCCCTGCGCGTAGTCCGGGTGGCGGAAGCGCTGCCACAACAGGCGCACGTCCACCGCGCGGAAGCGCTCCGGCTTCAGGTACACCGTGGAGCCCGTCCCCGAGTAGTACGTGTGCGCGCCCGTCTGGAGGCAGTACTCCACCAGCCGCTGCGTCTTGTCCTCGCCCCGGCGCTCCAGCGTGGAGGAGAGCACCACGTTCGGCGTGAGCCCCAGCGGTGCGTGGAACAGCGCCATGCTGGACAGCAGCACGCGCAGCAGCGACCCCGGGCCGGACTCGCGCGCGGCGGCGTCATAGAAGGGCTCCACGAGCGGCAACACCTGCGCGCGGAAGTGGGGCCTGCCTCCGTAGAGCGTCACCAACGTCTGCAGGTGTTTGCGCGCCCAGGGCTGGCTCGAGTCCACCGCCAGGTCGCGGATGCGCGTGTCGCGGTGCGGATCCTCCAGCGGGATGGACAGCCACTGGAAGCCCGGCTCGGATGGGGGCGGCGTGGGCACGCCGTGGGGCAGGGCGACGCGCGTTCGGCGCTGCCAGCCGCGCCGGAGCCACTGCACGTCGTCCAGCATTACCAGCGTCCCGGCGCGGGCCACCTGCTCGTAGAAGTCCACCCACGGCAGGTAGTGGGGCTGCTCGGCGACGAGGACTCCAGGGTGTCCGGACACGCCCGGGATGATAGGGCCTTTCAGCCGCCGCGCACCGGGTGACGGAACACCGGAGGAAAGACGCGCGGGGCCTTCTTCTTGCGCACGCAGGTGGTGTCCGCGCTCATGTAGCAGGCGGAGAACGCGCGCCGCCGCTGCCCGGGCCGGCCGCGCCCGGAGCGGTGCCAGACGTGGTTGTGCACGAGCAGCGCCTCTCCGGCCCGCACCGGGAGGGGCACCACGTGGCGTTCCGCGTCCGCCGCCTGCACGCGGTCCGGGGGAATCACGCCGCCCAGCGACGTCACCAGTCCCGCGCGGTGGCTGCCGGGGATGACCTCCAGACAGCCGCCGCCCTCCGGCGCGTCGTCCAGCGCGGTCCAGATTTGAAGGTCCGGCTCGCGCGTGAGGCCCCACAGCTTCCCGCCGTCCTGGTGGAAGGGCAGGTTGCTGCCGCCCGCGGGGCCCTTGTGGAAGAGGATGGCGCGGTACAGGACGATGTCGCCGGGGATGCGCGCGCGGGCGATCCGCTCGAACAGCGGGTTCTCCAGCCACGCGAGGAAGCGCGGATCCTTCTCCAGCTTCTCCAGCTTGCGGTAGTCCAGGGACGGGCCCTGCCAGCCCAGGCCCAGGGGCGCGTCCTCGTAGCGGCCGGTGGTGGCGTCCGGCTGGAAGAACATCCCCGGGTACACCACGCGGCCGAGCATCAGGTCGTCCGCCCGCTCGCGCAGGGACTCCACGCCCGCGTCATCCAGCACGCGGCCCAGGCGCGCGAAGCCGTGCGCCTCGTAGTGGGCGAGCACGGCCGCCACGTCCAACCCTTCCGCCTCCACGCTGAGCATCGCGCGCACCATTGCCTGGAGGCCCGGGCGCGTCCAGCCCGGCCTTGCGCGGCAGGGGGAGGGCGCCCTCGGGGGGACGGGCTGTCGGCCCTTGCACCCGCGCCTGCCCGGCCGCATGGTGGGCGGGGATGCCCTACCGCCGCGCCACGCACCTCGTCTCCGCCCCGGATGGCACCCGGGTGGCGGTCCACACCCACAGCTCGGGCATGCCGGAGGAGGGCCGCGACGCCGCGCTCGCGGACCGCCCCACGGTGCTGCTGACCAACGGCATCGGCACGTCGGAGAACTTCTGGCGCCACATCGTCGCCGACCTGGAGCAGGACCACCGCGTGGTGCACTGGGACTACCGCGGCCACGGCATGAGCGAGGAGTCGCGAGACGGGGACTACCGCGTGAAGGTGCACGTGGACGACCTGGAGCGCGTCACCGAGGCGGCCATGGCGCGCGGCGACGGCCGGCCCCCGCACCACATCGCCTTCTCCATGGGCGTGCGCATCCTGCTGGAGCTGTACCGCCGCCGGCCGGAGCTGGTGCCGTCCATGACGCTCATCGCGGGGACGCCGGGCGTGCCGGGCGCGGCGGATCCGCGCTGGGGATCCCGCGTCATGTTGTCCGCGGCGAAGGGGATGCTGGCCGCGGGAACGCCCTGGGTGCCGGTGGTGGCGCCCGCGGTGAAGGCCTTCCTCGCCACCCCGCTGGCGGATCCGCTGGCGAGGGCCGTGGGGGCGCTGCGGCCCCGGGCTCCGCGCGAGGACATCGCCGAGTTCCTGGACGCGCTCTACCACATGAGCGCGCAGGCCTATTGGCGCACGCTGCGAGGCCTCACGGAGGGCCACGCCTGGGACGTGCTCCCCTCCATCCGGGTGCCCGTGCTGATCATCGCCGCGAGCGACGACGTCCTCGTGCCCCTGTCGGAGGTGCAGCGGCTGCACCGCGCGCTGCCCCAGGCCCACTGGCTCCAGGTGGACGACGCCGGCCACGCGGGCCTCCTGGAGGCCGGGACGGAGATCGCCCAGTCCGTTCGGGGCTTCCTGGATGCGCATGGATTGGCGGATTCAGGGTCCCCGCAAACCCCCGGGACTCCTGGCTGAAGCCGGGCTGGTCCGGGCGACCCACCCGCACTGTCAGGTCTTGAGAAAACCGTGACCCGGAAGGTTCCGTGGCCGTGAGCTGGAAGTCACCGGGAGGGGTTTGCGTCGGCCTGTAATTTTGTGGTTTGTGAGGAGGCTCAGTACTCAACACGGAGTCTCCATGTCCTGGTCTTCCCGGCACCTGCTGGTCCCATTGTCAGCGGTGCTGTTGGTGTTGTCGGCGTGCGGTGGTGATGACGACAAGAACCCTGTCTGCGGCAACGGCATCATCGAGCGTGGCGAGGCGTGCGACGACGGCAACCGCGTCGAAGGCGACCGCTGCAACAATAGCTGTCAGGTGACCAAGCCCACGACCGACGCGGGCACCGAGCAGGACGCGGGCACGGAGACGGACGCGGGCACCGAGCAGGACGCGGGCACGGAGACGGACGCCGGCACCGAGCAGGACGCAGGCACGGAGACGGACGCGGGCACGACCACTGACGCCGGCACGGAGACGGATGCCGGTACGACCACGGACGCCGGCACCGAGACGGACGCGGGCACGACCACCGACGCGGGCACGACCACGGACGCCGGCACGGAGACGGACGCGGGCACGACCACCGACGCGGGCACCGGGACGGACGCGGGCACGACCACCGACGCGGGCACCGAGACGGATGCGGGCACGGTGACGGACGGCGGCTCCGGCATGGGCGACGCGGGTACGGAGACGGACGCGGGCACCATCGACGCGGGCACGGACGCGGGTACGGAGACGGACGCGGGCACCATCGACGCGGGTACGGAGACGGACGCGGGCACCATCGACGCGGGTATGGAGACGGACGCGGGCACCATCGACGCGGGCACGGAGACGGACGCGGGCACCGACGGCGGCGCCGTTGACGGCGGCCCGGCTCCGGACGCGGGCACGGGTTCGGACGCGGGCACCGACGCGGGCACCACGGCGACGCTGAGCGCCCTGGAGCCGGCCGCGGTCTTCGCGCGCTCGGGCACCACGGGTGAGACGATTCCGGAGCCGCTCGCGGTGACGCTGAGCGCCGAGGCCACCACGGACGTCGTGGTCCAGGTCACCTCGTCCAGCCCCTCGGTGGTCATCGCCAACAACGGCCAGGTGACGGTGCCGGCGGGCTCGCGCTCCGCGGCGGTCATCGTGACGGCGGACGACGCGGCGGGCTCCGCCAAGGCGACGCTGACGGCCACGCTGGGCGCGGATTCGCGCACCGCCACCGTGCGCGTGCTCGGTGCGACGGAAGCGGCCGCGCTGGCGTACCTGTCGCCGGAGACGGTGTCGCTGGCCGCCGGTCAGACGGCCAACGTCACCGTGACGCTCGACATCCCGGCCGCGGCGGCCACGTCCGTGGCGCTGTCCACCACGGGCAACGTGGGCTCCGTGCCGGCCACCGTGACGGTGCCGGCCAACGAGATCTCCGCGAAGTTCACCTTCACCGCGGGCGCCGCCGGTTCGACGGGCACCATCGTGGCCACGCTCAACGGCCAGTCCGTCTCCGCCCAGGCGCAGGTCACCGCCGCCCCCACGACGGACCACGTCGTGATCAGCGAGTTCGCCGCCGCGGGTCCGTCTGGTGCGAACGACGAGTTCGTCGAACTCTACAACCCGACGAACGAGGCAGTGAACATCGGTGGCTGGAAGCTCCAGTACAAGAGTGCGGCCGGCAACACCTATAACGCCAACGCCTATACGCTTCCCACGGGCGCGACCATCGCCGCGCATGGCTTCTACCTGATGACGGGCAGCACCTACTCCGGCGGGAGCACGGCCGCGAGTGACGCGTCTTTCGGGACCACCATCCAACTGGGCGGCACGGCAGGCCACATCCGCCTGGGCAAGCCCGGCATCTCCACCGCGAAGGTGGACGCCCTCGCGGTGGACACGGTGGGCTACGGCTCCACCGCGGACTCCGCCGAAGGCAACAGCCCCATCAACGGCACCCCTGCCGCCGCCGGCAGCTACGAGCGCAAGGCCAACGCCGGCTCGTCCGCCGCGACCATGGAAGGCAGCGGCGTGGACGCGACGAAGGGCAACAGCCGGGACACGGACGTGAACAGCGCGGACTTCATCATCCGCACCACGCGCGGCCCGCAGAACAAGGCCAGCGCGCTCGAAGTCCCTTGACGCACTGAGCAGTGACCGGCCCCCACCGTCCGTCCAGGAACGGTGGGGGCTGGAAATACCCGCGCGCTTTCGCCATAAGCGGGGGCGTGCGAGTCGTCTCCTGGAACGTCAACGGTCTGCGCTCCATCCACCGCAAGGGCTTCCTCCCGTGGCTGTCCAAGGCCCGGGCGGACATCGTGGGGCTGCAGGAGGTGCGCGCCCGCGTGGAGCAGCTCCCCGCGGAGGTGCGCGCCCCCCGCCGTTGGAAGACCCACTTCGTGGCCGCGGAGCGCCCCGGCTACAGCGGCGTGGGCCTCTTCAGCCGCCACGAACCGGACGAGCTCACCACCACCCTGGACGCGCCGGAGGTGGACGCGGAGGGCCGCCTCCAGTTCGCCCGCTTCGGTAGGCTCACCGTGGTCAACGGCTACTTCCCCAACGGCAACGGGAAGGACCGGGACCTCTCCCGCATCCCCTTCAAGCTGGACTTCTACCGCCGCCTCTTCGCGCGCCTGGAGAAGCCGCTGCGTGACAACCAGCGCGTGCTGGTGATGGGGGACTTCAACACCGCCCACCAGGCCATCGACCTGGCGCGCCCGCGAGAGAACCGGGAGACGAGCGGCTTCCGCCCGGAGGAGCGCGAGGAGTTCGACCGGTGGATCCGCGCGGGCTGGGTGGACACCTTCCGCCACTTCAACGCCGAGGGCGGCCACTACTCCTGGTGGAGCCAGCGCGCCGGCGTGCGCGAGAAGAACATCGGCTGGCGCATCGACTACGTGCTCGCCACTCCCGCGGCGCTCGCCTTCGTGAAGAAGGCCTCCGTGCACGCGGACGTCCACGGGTCGGATCACTGCCCGGTGAGCGTGGACCTGGACCCCTCGGTCCTCACCTGAAACCCCTCATGCCCAAGGGACACCCCTCATGAACGCACTGCTCTCCATCTGGACCTGGGTCGAGGTGGGCCTCGTCGCCCTGGTGGGCTTCTTCGTCCAGCTCTTCCTGTTCATCTTCACGTTCCTGTTCGACAAGCGCCGCTACGTGGTGGGCCGCTGCTTCCGCCTGGTCGGCGTCACCGCCGCGAAGCTCACGCCCTACTGGCGCTTCGGCGTGCACGGCAACGTGCCGGACCACGTGGCGGCCAACACCGTGGTGGTGAGCAACCACGAGTCCAACGCGGATCCGTTCCTCATCTCCCACCTGCCGTGGGAGATGAAGTGGCTGGGCAAGAAGAGCCTCTTCAAGGTGCCCGTGGTGGGCTGGATGATGGGCATCGCCGGCGACATCCCGGTGGAGCGCGGCGACCGCGACTCGGCCACCGGCGCCATGGCGCGCTGCAAGGAGTGGATGCTCAAGGGGATGCCGGTGATGATCTTCCCGGAGGGCACGCGCTCCAAGACGGACGAGCTGCTGCCCTTCAAGGACGGCGCCTTCCGGCTCGCCATCGAGATGCAGGCGGACGTGCTGCCCCTGGCGGTGAGCGGCACGCGGCTCGCGCTGCCCAAGCACTCGTGGCGCTTCGCCACGTCGCGCGGGCTGGTGACCGTGGGCACGCCCATCTCCACGAAGGGGATGACGTTGGACGACGTGGAGTCGCTCAAGAACCAGGCGCGTGCCCAGATTGAAGCGCTGCGGGCGTCGCTCAAGCCGCTGACGGGGAGCGCGGCCCCCGTGCCGGCGACGGACGCCAACGCCGCCCGCTGAGCGGCCGGCGGGCCGGGGCCGCGTGTTGTCCAGGAACGCACGCATCCCAGATTGTTGAACCTTCACGCGGGGCCTGGACTATGGAGTCCCCACGGGGCTGTTCCTCTCGGTCCGGCTCGGCGCATGGCGCCCAGGAAGGAAGCGCGTGATGACGCCGGGCGGTGCACGTGAAGAGCAGCGGGTGGCCACGGGCATTCCCGGCCTGGACACCGTCCTGTGCGGCGGCCTGCGCAAGGGCCGCATGTACATGGTCCTGGGCCTGCCTGGCGCGGGCAAGACCATCCTGGCCAACCAGATCTGCTTCCAGCAGGCGGCCCAGGGCCACCGCGTCCTCTACCTCACGCTCCTGGCCGAGTCGCACACCGAGCTGGTGAGCAACCTGCAGACGCTGTCGTTCTTCGACCCGTCCTGCGTGCCGGGGAAGATCAGCTACCTGAGCGCCTTCACCGTGCTGGAGCAGGGCGGGCTGGACGCGCTCGCGGAGTTGGTGCGCAAGGAGATCAAGGCGCACAAGGCCTCGCTGCTCGTGCTGGACGGACTGCTGGCGGCGGAGGAGCTGGCGCCGTCGCGGCAGGCGCTCAAGAAGTTCATCCACGGCCTCCAGGTCGTGACGGGCCTCATCGGCTGCACCACCATCGTGCTCACCACCGGGGGCGAAAAGGGCCTGCGCGCGGAGCACACCATGGTGGATGGCCTGCTGGTGCTCCAGCAGCGGATCTTCGGGGTGCGCACCCTGCGCGAGCTGAGCGTGCGCAAGTTCCGGGGCAGCGCGTACAAGCTGGGGCAGCACGGCTTCGAGATCACCGGCGACGGGCTCACCGTCTATCCCCGCCTGGAGTCCCTGGTGGACGGCAACCTGGTGCCCGGGGCGGGGACGCGGGAGCGCGACGCCTTTGGCATTGCCGGCCTGGACATGATGCTCAAGGGCGGCGTGCCCGCGGGCTCCACGACCATCCTCCTGGGGCCGCCGGGCAGCGGCAAGACGCTGCTGGGCCTGAGCTTCCTGGCGGAAGGCGCGCGCCAGGGGGAGCGCAGCCACTACTTCGCCTTCTACGACGCGCCGGAGCGGATGCTCGCGCAGGCGGCGGGCGTGGGGCTGCACCTGCAACCCCTGATGGAGCGCGGGGACCTGGAGGTGAGCTTCCGGCCGCCCACGGAGAACATCCTCGACAAGCTGGGCATGGAGCTGTTGACCATCGTCCGCAGCGGCCGGGTGCGCCGCATCTTCCTGGACGGCTACGAGGCGCTCCGCCGGGCCTCCACGCGGCGCGCGCGGGTGGCCCGCTTCCTGGCGGCGCTCGTCAACGAGTGCCGGGTGCGCGAGGTGACGCTCCTCTACTCGGCGGAGGCGACCGCCGCGTTCGGCCCCGAGGTGAAGTTCCCGCTCAAGGGCATCTCCATGGTGGCGGAGAACATCCTGTTCCTGCGCATGGTGGAGCTGCACTCCGGGCTGCGCCGCTTCATCGCGGCGCTCAAGGTGCGCAACAGCGCGTACGATCCCGCCCTGCGCGAGCTGGAGATCACGGGCAAGGGGATCAAGGTCGGCGAGCCCTTCGCGGAAGGGCAGATGTTGATGACGGGGCTCGCGCGCACGCGGACTCCGGAGCCGACCCCGTTGCCGAAGCCTCGCCGCAAGCCGCGCGCGGGCACCACGTCCGCCGCCAGGGCGACCCCGACCAAGTCGCGCCGGAACGTCCGCAAGCATCGAGGCACGTGACCATGGGGCCCGTCCTCATCGTCGACGACGAGTTCGGCATCGTGGAGGCCGTCCGGGACCTCTTGTCCGACGAGGGCTACCGCACGGCCACGGCGCTCAACGGCCGCGAGGCTCTGGAGCGGATGCGCCAGGAGCGTCCGTCGTTGGTGTTGCTCGACTACATGATGCCGGTGCTCAACGGGCCCGGGGTGCTGGAGTCGATGCAGAAGGACCCGGCCTTGCGCGACGTCCCGGTGGTGATGATGAGCGCGAGCCCGCCGGACTTCTGGCAGCACCTGCCGTGCGCGGGCTTCCTGCCCAAGCCCTTCGACATCGAGCAACTGCTCGCCATCGTCCGGCGCCTGGGCGGTCCACCGCCGCTGACGCACTGAGGTGCGCCTGCCAGGGATTGCAGGCAGACGTGGTCCGTGACCTTGACATCCAGGTCATGGGCAATCTATGCCGCCGTGTTCACTGGGGGACACTTCAATCATTGGCGCCCTCACGTCCGTCAGCGACTGGGAAGGCGTCTTGAAATCTCTCTGGTGTGTGTGTCTCCGGTCCTCCTGGCTCCTGGGCATCCGCGTCCGTTTAACGCGGCGGCGAAAAGCAAAGCAGAATCAAAGACATAGGTGCAGCCGAGCAGGCAGGCCCGTCGAAACGGAG
>NZ_JAIQDE010000040.1 GCF_020037015.1 Corallococcus sp. AS-1-6
AGCTCCTGTCCCCCTTGTCGCTTGGCAGCCGGCCAACTGGCCTCGCTATTCCGCGCAGACCTCCTGTCGGACAGGTTTGGAACAAGTCGGCCGGGAGGGGGCCTCATGGACGTTGGGGGTCCTGGCATCCGGCTTCAGGAGCGCAAGATGAACATCGGAGAACTCGCCCGGCGCACGGGCAGCAGCGCGCGGTCGATCCGCCATTACGACAAGGCGGGACTTCTCGCTTCCCACCGCAGAGACAACGGATACCGCGACTTCGACGAGGTCGCTGTCCCCCAGGTCATACAGGTCGCTCGGATGATCCGCCTGGGCTTCTCCCTGGAGGAGATCGCCACCTTTCCGCCCTGCATGCTCCGGCAGGTCACGGACGCCATCTGCCCGGACGCGCTCGCCGCCCACCGGGAGCGGCTGGCGGAGGTGGAGCGGCAGCTCTTCGACCTCGCCCGCCTGCGCGAGCGGCTCATGGCCCTGCTTCCCTCCAACGAACGAGACGTCAATGAACCGTCGTGACGTGATGAAGACCGCCCTGCTGGGCTCGGCGGTACTGCCTGTCCTGAGCCGTGCGGCGACGCCCACGAAGACGCCGCGCAAACCGAAGACGTTCCTCCTGGTTCATGGTGCGTGGCACAACGCACTGCACTGGACGCGCGTCTCCGAAGCGCTCTCCGCGAAGGGGCACCAGGTGGTGGCCATCGACCTGCCCGGCCACGGCCTCAACGCGCGCTTCCCCGCGTCCTACCTCACGGGCGACGCGGAGTGCTTCAAGGAGGAGCGCTCGCCTCTGGCCGACGTCACGCTGGACGACTGCGCGGACGCGGTGATCGCGGCACTGGAGAAGCTCCAGGGCGGTCCAAAGCCCGTGCTCGTGGGTCACAGCGCGGGCGGCACCGTCATCACCCGCGCAGCGGAGAAGGCCCCGCACCTCATTGGCCGGCTGGTGTACCTGAGCGCCTACGTCCCGCTGCGCCTCCAGAGCGCCAGCGGCTACGGCGCCCTGCCCGAGGCCCACACGCCCTACAGCGCAGCGCTCTTCATCGGCGACGCCGCGAAGTTGGGTGCGGTGCGGATCAATCCTCGCGGCGACGCGGCGTACCGGGAGGCCCTGCGCGCGGGCTTCTACCATGACGTGGACGAAGCAGCCTTCCTGCCCTTCGCGCTCACGCTCACGCCCGACATCCCGGTGTCCCTGTGGGTTGGCAAGGCCGGCGCCACGAAGGAGCGTTGGGGTCGCATCCCACGCAGCTACGTGCGCTGCGCCCAGGACCGCGCCCTGGTCCCCGCGCTCCAGGACCTGATGATCCGCGAAGCAGACGCCTTCACACCCGGCAACACCTTCACCGTGGACACGCTGGACTCGTCGCACTCGCCCTTCGCGTCCCAGCCCCAGAAGCTGGCCACGCTGCTGGACGGCCTGCGCTGAAGCCTGACTCTAGAAGATGGACAGGCCGGTCAGCGTCGTGAACCGGTCCAGCGCCTCCACTCCCGCCACCGAGTTGCCCCGGGCGTCCAACCCGGGGCTCCACACGCACAGGCCGCAGCGGTTGGGGATGACGGCGATGATGCCTCCGCCCACGCCGCTCTTGCCCGGCAGTCCCACGCGGTAGGCGAACTCCCCCGCCGCGTCGTACGTGCCGCAGGTGAGCATCACCGCGTTGACCTGCTTGGCCTGGCTGCGCGTGAGCAGCCTCGACCCGTCCGCGCGCTGCCCGTGGCGGGCGAGGAAGCCACAGGCCCGCGCCAGGTCCGCGCAGCTCATCGCCAGCGAGCACTGCCAGAAGTAGTGCTCCAGCACCTCCGGGACGGCGCTCTCCATGTTGCCGTAGCTCGCCATGAAGTGGGCCAGCGCGCGGTTGCGGTGGCCGTGATCCGCCTCCGACGCGGCGATGATCGGATCGAAGTCCACGGACGGGTTGCCGCTCTCCGCGCGCAAGAAGTCCCGCAGCGTGCCGCGCGCATCGCCGGTGAGCCGCTGCAACCGGTCCGTGATGACCAGCGCCCCCGCGTTGATGAACGGGTTGCGCGGGATGCCCTGCTCGTACTCCAACTGCACCAGCGAGTTGAACGGGTTGCCCGACGGCTCCTTGCCCACGCGCTTCCACAGCGCGTCCCCGTCCCGCGACAACGCGAGCGCCAGCGTGAACACCTTGGAGATGCTCTGGATGGAGAACGGCTCGCGCCAATCCCCCACGCCGTACACGTCCCCCTCCACCGTCGCGAGCGCCATGCCGAAACGGCGCGGGTCCACCGCCGCCAGCGCCGGGATGTACGTCGCCACGCGGCCCTGCCCCAGCACCGGCCGCACCGCATCCCAGACCTCCGCCAACACCGCCTGGTAGTCCATGCGCCACCATCCTCGTCCGGAATGGACGGGGACGCTTTCAGAAATTCCGCGCCGCGGTGTCTGCTGGGGCATGCGCTTGCTCCCGACCACGCTCCTGGCCCTCTCCCTCCTGGGCACCCTCCCCACCGCGTGCTGCAGCAACCCCAGTCCGTCCACCAACGCCTGTCAGCTCCCGGAAGAAACGCCGGCGGAGCCGAGCTCGGTCCAGGTGACGCAGCTCGGCGCAGGGGAGTACAGCGCCGCGGGCCAGACCTGGCCCTACCAGTTGCTCAAGCTGGAGGTCCCCGGCCGCGCCGCCACCTACGCGCAGTGGTTCCCGCCCCGGAAGGCGGGCGTGTCCCCCACCGTGGTGCTCACCAAGCCCTATGACGGCATCGCCTGGACCGGTGAGGCCGTGGACGCGAAGTGGGCCGCGCGCGGCGCCGGCATCCACCCGGACGACAGCGAGCCGCACTACGGGCCCGGCTCGTCGCCCATCGCGTTCACGCCCACCACTCCCGAAATCATCGCGGGTGAGGCCTTCATCCACCTGGCCCATGACTTCGGCGTGCTCGCCGTCTTCGGCCGCTTCTACGCGGGCGGAGACCTGCGGAACGACCGCGACGACATGAACGCGGGCATGCGCTTCCTGGCCCAGGCCCCCAACGTGGACACCCGCCGCATCGGCATCTTCGGCGGCTCCTGGGGCGGCTACGAGGCGCTCTACGCGGCGGCGGATGCCCCCTCCACCGTGGTGCCCGCCGTGGGCGTCGCCCTGTCCCCGCTGTCCGACTTCGCCGCGGAGGTGGACTACGTGAGCCGGTGGGTGCCCGCGCGCGTGAGCGACCCGGCGATGCGCTCGCGCTACCAGCAGTTCTTCGAGCCCTACTTCCGCCGCATCTACGCCACCACCGGTGGAGACCCGGTTACCCCTGGCACGGACTACACGCGCTGGACCGCCGCCCACCTGGCCAGCACCCTCCAGACGCCGTTCCTCATCCTCCACGACGACTGGGACACGCTCATCCCGGTGGAGCACACGCGCGCGCTCGTCGCCCAGGACCCGCGGCGCTTCACGCCCCTGTACCTCCAGAACCTCCCGGCCGTGGACTGGAACACCCTGCCGCCGGACCACGGGCCGCTGCTCACCCGGCACGGCAGCGTCGTCATCACGCTGAGCCTGGGGCACCTCTACGTGACGCTGGGCGCGGCGGAGCAGCCTCTCTACGTCCCCCATGCCCAGGGCACCGTGCGCACGTGGCTGCAAGGCGTGCGCGCCGCCCAGGAGCAGGGCCGCGACGTGAGCGACGTGGTCCCCCGCCTGCAGGAGCTCACCGACCCGCGCGTGCTGATGTTCGAGCCCTCGCAGGGCACGTTCCAGCCGGGTGCCGCCTTCATCGCCCAGGAGCTCAACGCCGTCTGGGGCACGAGCTTCACCGACGCCAACGTCCGCTCGGCGCTGGCACCCGGACTGCCCACGCCCTGAGCCAGCGCACGCCTTTCCCAAGGGTGGCACCGGTCTGAACGGGCATGTCGATCCACGCCCGGGCCATTCGTCGCCAAGATGGACGGGCGAATGAATCGCCCGGAAGGGATGGATGCGACGATGGAGCTGACGGTGACGGAGTTCGTGACGCTGGACGGAGTGGTTCAGTCCCCGGGAGGCCCGGGCGAGGACACGAGCGGCGGCTTCGCCCATGGCGGCTGGGTGCAGCCCCATTCCAGCGAGGAGCTCGGCGCGCACGTCGTCGACATCTTCAGCCGGGCGGACGCGTTCCTGCTCGGGCGTGGCACGTACGACATCTTCGCCAGCTACTGGCCGCGCGTGACGGCCCCGGACAACCCCATCGCCCGGTCGCTCAACACGCTGCCCAAGCACGTGGCGTCCACCACGCTGCGCCGCGTGGACTGGACGAACTCGACGCTGCTGGAGGGCGACACGGTGGAGGCGGTGCGCCGCATCAAGGCCTCGCCCGGCCGCGAACTTCAGGTCCATGGCAGTGGTGGCCTGCTGCAGACCCTGCTGGCGCATGACCTGGTGGACGTGCTGAACCTGCACGTCATCCCCGTGACGATTGGCAGCGGCCGGCGCCTCTTCGGAGCGGGGACGCAGCCTCACATGATGCGGCTGGAAGCGTCCCGGATCACGCCCAGGGGAGTGGCGCTGCTCACCTACCGGCTCGCCGGCCCCCTGCGGACGGGGTCCATCGGACAAGCGGACTGAGGCATCTCGCGCGTCAGCTCAGCCCCGCGAGCTTCGCCAGCTCGCGGGCCATGGCGCGCAGCTCCTCCGCGCCCGCCGCGTTCGGGCTCACGTCGAACACCACCTCGTAGCCCAGCCCCGCCTGGTTGATGGCCTCCGAACGCGGGACGCGCGCCTTCAGCACCGGCACCGTCACGTCCTTCAGCGCCTCCTCCATCGCCACGTTGGTCGCGGGCGTGCGCCGGTCCCACAGGTTCACCGCGGCCACCAACTGGCCGCCCTCCTCGCGCACGTCGCGCCACGCCGTCTCAATCTCGCCCAGCCCCTGCAACGCGAACGCGCCCGTGGGCACCGGCGCCACCACCACGTCCGCGAAGCACAGCACGGCCTCCGTGAACGCCCCGATGCTCGGCGGCGTGTCCACGACGATGACGTCCGGCGTCCACGACAGCGTCTTCATCGCGCGCGGGATCGCCTGGAGCCGGTGGCCCCAGCCGAACAGCTCGCGCTCCAGCGCCGCCATGCGCGGCGCCCCCGGCGCGATGAACAACCCCGGCCGCTTCGGCGACGCCACCACGATCTCATCCAGCTTGTGCTTCGGCCGGGGCCCGAACGCGTCCGCCACGCACGGGCCCTCCCGCGTCTCCAGGCCCAGCACCAGCGACGCGTGCGCCTGCGGATCCAGATCCAACAGCAGCACCCGGTGGCCCGCGTCCGCCAGCGCCGCCGCCACATGCGAACACAGGGTCGTCTTCCCCACGCCCCCCTTGATGGTGCAGAACGCAATCGTCGGCATGGCCCCGGGGTCTACCAGGAATCCCCCACGGCGCGGGGCCGCGCCGGTTTGGACCGCCCGCCCCATCCGGGGCGCCCCAGAATGGAGCGGCCCGCCCCGCCCTCCCCCCAAGACTCCAATGATTCCAGCCCCTTGGCGCTGGCACCGGACGTGCTCTGTCCCCTCCACGTCAGGGCGCCCCCAGCGGGTGTCGGAGCATCAGGAGACTCACCATGGAAATCCGCTTCTTTGGCGTTCGGGGCAGCATCGCGGTGTCGGGCTCGCGCATCGGCGGCAACACGGCGTGCGTGGAGGTGACGAGCCAGGGCGAGCGGCTGATCCTCGACGCGGGCACGGGCATCCGGACGCTGGGCGAGGTCATGATGCGCGAGGGCGCGCCGCAGAAGGCGACGATGTTCTTCTCCCACCTGCACTGGGATCACGTGCAGGGCTTCCCCTTCTTCACGCCCGCGTACCTGCCCACCACGTCACTGACGATGTACGGCCCCGGCGCGAACGGTGCCCAGGCGCTGGAGTCCACGCTGTCGCAGCAGATGCGCCCGCCGCAGTTCCCGGTGCCGCTGTCCACCATGCGCTCGAGGATGGCCTTCGGCGCCGCGCTGCACGGCCGCACCGTGGAGGTGGGCCCCTTCAAGGTGACGCCCATCGACGTGCCGCACCCGGACGGGTGCATGGCCTACCGCGTGGAGGCGGACGGCCACTCCTTCGTGTACGCCACGGACGTGGAGCTGCCGGAGCGCCTCACGTCCGACGTGGCCCGCCACTTCGAGGGCGCGGACGCGCTGTGCCTGGACGCGCAGTACACGCCCGACGAGTACGAGGGCAGGAAGGGCATGTCCAAGAAGGGCTGGGGCCACTCGACGATGATGGACGCGGCCAAGGTGGCCAAGGACCTGCACGCCGGGCGCCTCTTCCTCTTCCACCACGACCCGTCCCACGCGGACGAGCTGCTGGAGGACATGGCGCAGGAGGCCCGCGGCCTGTTCCCCTTCACCGAGCCCGCGCGCGAAGGCCAGCGCATGCTCCTGGGCCGCGCGGCGGGCGCATGAGCGCCGCGAGCCCGGAGCCGTGCGATAGACTGTCTCCAGCGCCCTTCTCACTTCCGCCGCTGCCCGCCGCCATGCCCTCGTCCCCGCCGGATGTGTCCCAGGTCCTGCTCCCCCTTGGCGGCCTCGTCGGGCGCGAGGTGGACCTGGACGCCTTCCTCCAGACGCTCGTGGACCGCATCGCCATCACGCTCCAGGCGGACCGGGGCACGCTGTGGCTGTTGGACCCCGTGCGCCGCGAGCTGTTCAGCCGCGCGGCCCACCTGCCGGAGGTCGCGCAGATCCGCGTGAAGCTGGGCCAGGGCGTGGCGGGCTACGTGGCGGAGGCCGGCGAGCCCGTGCACGTGCCGGATCCGCGCGGCGAGCGCCGCTTCTTCGCGGACATCGACCGGATGACGGGCTACCGCACCATCAGCCTGGCCGCGGTGCCGCTGCGCGACGCGGCGGGCGCCGTGTACGGCGTGCTCCAGGTGCTCAACCGCCTGGGCGGAGGCCCCTTCACGGAGGAGGACACCCGGAAGCTCACCGACATCGCGGCCCAGGTGAGCACCGCGCTTCAAAGCACCAGCCTCTACCAGGAGCTCCAGCGCGCGAAGGACCAGCCGCAGGCCCCGGTGGGCTACTTCTTCAACCGCATCATCGGTGAAGCCCCGCCGCTCAAGGCGCTCTACCGCCTGGTGCAGAAGGCCGCGCCCACGGACGCCACCGTGCTGCTGCGCGGAGAGAGCGGCTGCGGCAAGGAGCTCTTCGCGCGCGCCATCCACGTCAATGGCCCCCGGCGAGACAAGCCCTTCGTGAAGGTGGACTGCGCGGCCCTGCCCGCCGCCCTCATCGAGAACGAGCTCTTCGGCCACGAGAAGGGCGCCTTCACCGGCGCCGACCACCGCGTGCCCGGAAAGTTCGAGGCGGCCGACGGCGGCACCGTCTTCATCGACGAGCTGGGCGAGCTGCCCCAGGCTGTCCAGGGCAAGCTGCTGCGCGTGCTGCAGGACCGCGAGTTCGAGCGCGTGGGCGGCACACAGGCCGTCAAGGTGGACGTGCGCATCGTCGCGGCCACCCACCGCGACCTGCCGCGCATGGTGGCGGAGGGGCGGTTCCGCGAGGACCTCTACTACCGCATCAAGGTCGTGGAGCTGCTCCTGCCCCCGCTGCGCGAGCGCGGCGCGGAGGACATCGAGCGGCTCGCCCGCCACTTCGTCGCCACCGCGGCGAAGCGCCACCGCCTGCCCGTGCCCCGGCTCAGCACCGCCGCGCTCGCGCGGCTCAAGCGCTACCGCTGGCCCGGCAACGTGCGCGAGCTGGAGAACTGCATCGAGAGCGCCGTGGTGCTCTCCGAGGGCGAAATCCAGGAGGAGCACCTGCCCCTGCCCTCCCTGGACCGGGCGCTCGCTCCCGCCGGGCCCACCACCGAGCCCACCACCGAGCCCGGCACCGGGCCCACCGGGCCCCGCGCGCCGGACGCGCCGCTCCTGCTTCCGCTGGCGGAGGTGGAGCGCCGCCACATCCTGCGCGTGCTGGAGGCCGTGAAGGGCAACCGCACCGCCGCGGCGCGCACGCTGGAGATCGGCCGCAACACGCTCGCCCGCAAGCTCAAGGAGTACGGCCTGGCGGACGAGGGCTGAGCTTCGAACCGCGCTCGGAAGGCCGAACCCTGCCCCCCAGCGAGCGGCCAGCGGGGCGGCGGCCTGCCCGGGGGTGCCTTTCGGCGCCCACCAGGGGCACCTCTCCTCAGGGCCGTGGTGCGAACCGCGAGGGCCGGACACGTGCCCGTCCCAGGGGGAGGAGCACGTCATGGCGGATGTCCTGGATATCCCGGCGCGCCGGCAGCCCACCGCACGGCCAGAGACCCACACCGGCAGAATCATCGTCATCTCCGTGGTGGCCGCGCTCGGAGGCTTCCTCTTCGGCTTCGACACCTCCGTCATCAACGGCACCGTGAGCGCCCTGCGGACGGAGTTCGCCGCCAGCGAGCTCGCCCTGGGCCTCTCCGTGTCCTCCGCGCTCATCGGCTCCGCGGCGGGCGCCTTCGGCGCGGGCCACATCGCGGACCGCTACGGCCGCCGCCGCACCATGATGATCGCGGCGGCCCTGTTCACCATCAGCGCCCTGGGCTCCGGCTTCGCGTTCTCCCTGTGGGACCTGAGCTTCTGGCGGCTGGTGGGCGGCCTGGGCGTGGGCGCCGCCAGCGTGGTGGCCCCCGCGTACATCGCGGAGATCGCCCCGGCGCACCTGCGCGGCCGGCTGGCGTCCCTGCAACAGTTGGCCATCGTCGTCGGCATCTTCATGGCGCTGTTGGGGGACTTCGCCATCGCGCGCGCCGCGGGCTCGGCCTCCAACCCCGGCTGGCTGGACCTCACCGCGTGGCGGTGGATGTTCTTCAGCGGCCTGCCGCCCGCGCTCCTCTACGGCATGGGCGCGATCTTCATCCCGGAGTCCCCCCGCTTCCTCGTGGCCAGGGGCCGCGAGCAGGAGGCCCTGGGCGTGCTGCGCGACATCGAAGGGGACACCGCGCCGTCCAAGGTCGCGGAGATCCGCCGCTCGCTGCGCACCCACTACACGCCGCACCTGGCGGACCTGAAGGGCGGCCGCTTCGGGTTCCTGCCCATCGTGTGGATCGGCATCGTGCTCGCGATGCTCCAGCAGTTCGTGGGCATCAACGTCATCTTCTACTACTCCAGCGTCCTCTGGCAGGCGGTGGGCTTCTCCGAGCAGAACTCGCTGGCCATCACCGTCATCACCAGCGTCACCAACATCCTCACCACGCTCGTGGCCATCGCGTTCGTGGACAGGATTGGACGCAAGCCCCTGCTGATCATCGGCTCCGTGGGCATGGCGCTCACCCTGGGCCTGATGGCGTACCTCTTCGGCACCGCGCCGCTGGATGCCGCGGGCAAGCCGGTGCTCCAGGGCGCCGCCGGCACCACCGCGCTCATCGCCGCCAACCTCTACGTCGTCTTCTTCGGCTTCTCGTGGGGGCCCGTCGTCTGGGTGCTGCTGGGGGAGATGTTCCCCAACCACATCCGCGCGCTCGCGCTGTCCATCGCGGCCATGGCGCAATGGCTGGCCAACTTCCTGGTGTCCGCCACCTTCCCGTCGCTCCAGGCCCTCGGGCTGGGCTGGGCGTACGGCCTCTATGCCGCGGCCGCCGTGTTCTCCCTCTTCTTCGCCGCCCGGTTCATCCGCGAGACGAAGGGTCGGGAGCTGGAACAGATGTAGCCCCGCCAGACAGGGAACGCCGCAGGGAAGCCCGTCCACCCGTACGGGCTTTCTGCATTTTTACGCACCGGCTGGGTGAGAAAACACCTGATCCATTTGACACGTGGGGTCACCGGCTCTCAGCATCCCCTTCATGCTGAAACATTCCCCCCCGCTCCCCCGGCTCGCGAGCCTCGTGCTCGCTTCCCTCCTCCTCGCACTGACAGCCTGTCCCGGCAACGACGACCCGGACGAAGACGGCGGCACGAACATCACGGACGGTGGCACCGGCGACGGCGGCTCCACGGACGCCGGCAACACGCTGCCGGACGGGGGTTCGTACGATCCGGGCCCGCAGGTCTGTGGCGACGGCAAGGTCCAGAAGGGCGAGGTGTGTGACGACGCCAACACGGTGAGCGGCGACGGCTGCACGTTCGACTGCAAGGAGGTGGAGGTCGGCTTCGAGTGCCCCCAGTGGGGCCGTCCCTGCGTCATCGCGACGGCGTGCGGCAACGGCATCGTCGAGGCCGGCGAGGTGTGCGACGACCGCAACAACGAGTCCAACGACGGCTGCAAGGCGGACTGCTCCGCCGTGGAGACCGGCTGGAGCTGCCCCTTCCAGGGCCAGCGCTGCCGCGCGTCCGAGTGCGGTGACAAGATCATCGCCGGCGAGGAGGAGTGCGAGGACGGCAACACCGCCAACGGCGATGGCTGCAGCAACACCTGCCGCCTGGAGCAGGGCTACAAGTGCGACACCGTGGGCCAGCCGTGCACGAAGACGACCTGCGGCGACAACAAGAAGGAAGGCACCGAGCAGTGCGACGACGGCAACCACGACATGGGCGACGGCTGCTCGCCGCTGTGCGTGCTGGAGCCCAAGTGCGTGAACGGCACCTGCGAGGCCCGCTGCGGCGACGGCGTCATCCTCCCCGGTGACACCACCGAGCAGTGCGACGACGGCAACACCCGCTCCAACGACGGCTGCTCGTCCACGTGCCAGTTGGAGGCGGGCTTCGCCTGCGTCCGCGTCACGGAGTCCCCGCCCAACTCGGTGGAGATCCCCGTCGTCTACCGCGACTTCTGCGGCGTGAACTCGGGCTGCAAGGCCCCCGCCATCCTGCACCCGGACTTCAATGACGCGAACGGCGCGGAGCAGGGCATCGTCGGCGCGAAGTTCGCCGCGCTCGGCGCGGACGGCAAGCCCGTCTACGCGAAGGAGGGCGTGTCCTCCGGCACCACCCACGGCAAGACGGCCTTCGACCAGTGGTACCGCGACACGCCCAACGTCAACATCACCGAGGTCGGCACGCTGAAGCTCAACAAGCAGGGCAACGGCTCCTACCTGTTCGATGATCAGACCTTCTTCCCGCTCGACGCCAGCGGCTGGGTGGGCCTGGGCAAGGAGAACAAGCTCAACGACAACACCGGCACCGCGCGCAACTTCAGCTTCACCAGCGAGACGCGCTACTGGTTCGAGTTCAAGGGCAACGAGGTGCTGACGTTCCTGGGTGACGACGACGTCTGGGTGTTCATCAACCGCAAGCTCGCCCTGGACCTGGGCGGCGTGCACGGCGCCACCTCCGGCACGGTGTCCCTGGCGGACGGGCCCACCGTGGCCGGCCTGGGCCTGGTGAAGGGCAAGATCTACGAGGTCGTCGTGTTCCAGGCGGAGCGCCACACGTCCGCGTCCTCGTACAAGCTGACCCTGAACAACTTCGAGACCCAGCGCACCGAGTGCAAGTCCACCTGCGGCAACGGCACGGTCGACCCGGGCGAGACGTGCGACAACGGCAACGACAACGGCCCGGGCTACGGCAAGTGCAGCCTCACCTGCATCTGGAACGCCCGCTGCGGCGACGGCATCACCCAGTACAACTTCGGTGAGACGTGCGACGACGGCAACAACAACGATCGCGATAGCTGCCCGAACAACTGCCAGATCGACCCGGGGTAGTCGTCCCGCGGTCACCGGCCCGCCCGGACCTCACAGGGTCCGGGCGAGCATGAACACGGCGGCCAGGGACAGCGCCCCGGCCGCCGCGAAGTGCCTCCAGGCCCGGCGGGACAACACCCCGCCGGTGCCCGTGGCCTCCTCCCCCAGCACCAGCAGCGCCGGACGCCCGCCGCGCCCGCGCAGCGCGTAGGTGCCGTCGCGGGACCCGCGCTGAAGCTCCCCCACCACCAGGCACGCCTCCCCGGGGACGCCCACGCGCTCCCAGGACAGCGCCTGCGCGGGCGCCCCCAGCAGCTCCTCCCGGGTGAGCGCGGGCGGCGCCGCACACCGCCGCACCTCCACCGGCGCCAGCAGCGCGGACGGCGCGAAGCCCACCGCCGCCCGCGTGCGCTCGCCCTTCAGCAGCAGCACCGGCGAATACGCGCGCTCCCGCGACAGCAGCGGCCCCTTGCGGCCATGCGGCCCCACCGCGTGCACCGCCGCGTCGTAGAAGGCGCACGGCACTCCGCCCGGCGACGTCAGCAGATCCACCGAATCCAGTTGGCCCCGGTACACGCCGAAGCCCGGGGGCCGCCCCGCGCGCAGGGCCTCCACCGCCTCATCCAGCGGCAGGGGCGCGGCGCCGCGCAGCGCATCCGCCCGCAGGCGCACCCGGGCGCCCCGGGCGGACACCCCCGCGGCCAGCACCAGCAGCACGCCGCCCAGCGCCTTCACCAGCACGTCCGGCGACACGGGCACCAGCGGCGTCCCGCGCATCCACGGGACGAAGAGCACCAGCCCCAGGGCCAGCGCCCCGAAGCCCACGAGCATCCCGCGGGGCCTCGCGCCCGGGGGCGTCCGCCCCAGGGTGAAGGTCGCCCAGAGCAGCAGGGCCAGGCCCACGCCACAGAGCGGCAGCAGGAGCACGCGCCCCAGGTCCACGTCCACGGCCATGCCCCACCCCCGCCCGCGTGCCACCAACGGCCCCGCGCGACGCGGAAGCCCGGCGGGCGCAAGGTGGGGACGGGCGGACGGGGCGGCAAGCCCCATCCCCCGGCGGAGGGGCTCGGCGGACTACTCGCCGGCGGCCACGCGGCGCACGGGGCGCTCCTGCAGCGGCCCCACGACCTTCAGGTCATCGAAGGTGCACTCCAGGTTGCGGCAGCCCAGGGCCAGCTTGCCCACGCGGCCCTCGAAGCCCGGCAGCACCTTGGAGGCGAAGAGCTTCTTGTTGAGGAAGGCGTCCACCCGCACGCCGCTCTTCTGCCGCTTGAGCTGGAGCTTCACCAGGAAGGGGCCCTGCTTGGGCACCGGCATCTCGTCCTGGACCAGGTTCTTGGTGTCCTCCGCGCTGTTGCCCACCACCTCATGCCCGTCGTCCGGAGAGAAGTAGCGCCACGACAGGCGCATGCCGGCGTCGGGGATGGCGAAGACGGACACCTGCACGTCGCGGATGCGGAACGCCAGCTCGCCGAAGTGCTGCCCGTCCTCCTCCACCGACCACTGCTTGCCCAGCGGGTTCACGTCCATGAGCACCTCGGCCGTGAAGTCGTCGCTCGTGAAGTAGCGGTGCGCCAGGTACGCGCGCGGCACCAGCTTGCCGTCCGCCTCGCGTCCGGCCTGCACGGCGCGCAGCTCTCCCTGGTCCATGGTCCACGTGCCGCTGTGGACGTTGATCTCCTCCTCGCCCGGCTCGAAGCCCAGCTCCAGGGTGGCGTCGTCCGACCCGGGCGCGGGCGGCGTGAGCTTCAGGCCGGAGAACACCTCCCCTTCCGTGTTGGCCGGGAAGTGCATGACGGGAGGCGTCGGGTCCGAGGCGAGCGGCGTGCCGGTCAGGCTCCCGAAGCCCACGAAGGCGCGCACCGTGAAGCCCAGCACGGCCAGCCCGCCCACCACGGACAGGCCGGTGCGCACCCGGCCCCAGCCCGCGTGGAGCGCCTCCAGCACCGCGGCCTCGGGGGCCGAGATGGCCTTCGCCGACGCCACGTGCGAGGGCTGCGCGCGCGCCAGCGCCGACGCGGGCGCCACCACGTGCGGCGACGACGAGGCCGTCACCAGCGCCTCCAGGGCCTCGCACACCTCCGTGGCGGTGGCGTAGCGGGCCTCGCGGTCCGTCTCCAGCAGGCGCTCCACCACCGGGTCCAGGCGCGGGTCCAGGCCGCGCACGCGCTCGGACGGCAGCTTGAAGCGGCCCACGGGCAGCTCGCCCGTGAGCGCCTCGTACATCATTACGCCCAGGGAGAAGAGGTCCGCCCTCCCGTCCACGTTCTTCGCGTCCCGGCGCTGCTCCGGGGCCATGTAGTTGAGCGTGCCCATGGCCACCGCGGTCGCGGTGAGCTGCTTCTCCGAATCCGGCTCGCGGATGCCCGCCAGGCCGAAGTCCGCCACCTTCGCGTGCAGCCGCCCGTCCAGCAGGATGTTCTCCGGCTTCAGGTCGCGGTGGATGATGTTCTTCGCGTGCGCGCACTCCACGGCGCGCGCCACCTGGAGCAGCACCTTCAGCGACTGCGCGGGCGTGAGCGGCTCCCGGCCGCTCAGCGCGTGGCGCAGCGACTGGCCCTCCACGTACTCCATGACGAAGTAGTAGTGCTCGCCCTGCACGCCCCGGTCGATGATCTGCACGATGTTCGGGTGGCTCAGGGCCGCGAGCGCGGTCGCCTCCTTGTCGAAGCGCGACACGAACTCCTCGTCCTTCGCCAGCCGGGGCGGCAGCATCTTCACCGCCACCGTGCGGCCCAACGAACGCTGGCGCGCGAGCCACACCTCGCCCATGCCGCCGCGGCCCAGCACCTCCAGCAGCTCCAGGCCCGGCAACTGGGGCTTCTGGCCCGTCAGCACCGTCTCCGCGGTCTCGATGTCGCGGAACCCCGTGTTCACCGGCGCGCGAGGCACCTTCACCCCCAGCGACTCCGGGCGCACCAGCGTGGCCCCCACGGCCTCCGCCGCCACCCCGCCCGGCGAGGGCAAGGCCACCCCGGAGGGTGCGTCACGGCCTTCGGCGGCACCGGGCAGCCCCCCCGCGGGGAGCTCGCCCTCGTCCGCCTTCCCCACGCCATTGGCTCGCGGGATGCTCATCTCGTTTCCCCCTGGGACGGAGCCGGCCCTCATCTCCTGTCCCACCGAGTCCTCCCCGCCCGCTCCAACACCGGGAGCAGCGGGAGGTGACATCGATTCTGGCGGTCTCTCCGCCGTGCGCGGCGTGAACGTCACCGCGCTTCCTGCCTCGTCCGGGTCCCTGCCGGCCGGACGGATGCCCGACAGCTCGGCCGGGCGGTGGATGCCGGACACGTCCGCGCGCCGCACCTCGAAGCGGATGCCGCAGCGGCACGTGGCCTTCTGGCCGCTCACGTACACCCGGGTGTCGTGCACCGTGCCGCAGTTGGGGCACGACTGGGTGGTCGTCATGGCCGGGGGGCGCACCGTCAGCGCACCTTGCGGGAGGTGGAGGTGGTCAGCTCCGCGCCGTGGACGCGGAAGGTCTGCACGCCCTTCTCCTTGCCCTTCACCTGCAGCACCGGCAGCTCCTCCACGTCGAAGCCCGGCCCGGACTTGCGCACCGTGGCCTCGGACGCCAGCACCTCGCCGCTCTTGGCGATGCCGCACAGCCGCGACGCGGTGTTCACGGTGTCGCCAATGGCGGTGAACTCGTGCCGCTCCGCGCTGCCCATGTAGCCCACGACGGCCTGGCCCGTGTTCACGCCGATGCCCACTTCAATGGGCTTCTTGCCGTCCAGCACGCGCTGCCGGTTGAGCTCCGTGACGGCGTCCTGCATCTCCAGCGCGGCCCTCAGGGCCCGGGCCGGATCATCCGGGTGCGACGACGGCGGTCCCCACACCGCCATCACGCAGTCCCCGATGAACTTGTCCAGGTTGCCCTCGTAGCGGAACACCACGTCCGCCATGGCGCTGAAGAAGCTGTTGAGCATGGACACCACCTCCTGCGGCGAGTCGCTCTCCGCCAGGGTGGTGAAGCCGCGGATGTCCGCGAACAGGCAGCTCACCTCCGCGAGCCGGCTCTGGCGCAGGTCCTCCGTGCCGCCGTTGATCACCGCGTCCGCCACCGCCTTGGACAGGAAGCGCGACAGCTCCGCGCGCGTCACCGCCTCGTTGCGGATCTGCTCCGCCAGGGCCGCGTTCTCCAGCGCGATGCCCGCCTGCGCGGCGATGCCGGAGAGGATGGTCAGGTCCTTCTCCGAGAAGGCGTTGATCTGCTGGCGGCTGTCCAGGAACAGCACCGCCATGATGTCGCCGTTGACGAGCAGCGGCACCGCCATGGCGGAGCGGATGCCCTGCGCCACGATGCTCTCCGCGGCGGAGAAGCGCTCGTCGATGATGGCGTCCGCCGTGAGCACCGCCTTGCCCGTCTCCACCACGCGCTTGAGCACGGTGTCCGACAGCATGACGTTCACCTGCTTGCCCTGCCGGTGGTGCACCGCGGCCGGGATGAACTCCCCCTCCGGGCCCACCTTCAGGATGACGCCGTGGTCGGCCGCGAGCAGCTCGAAGGCGACCTTCAAAATCTGTTCGAACAGGTCGTCCTGGGTGCCCTTGAGGCTCACCTGCCGGTGGAACTCGTGGACGATGCGCAGCTTCTCGTAATCCCGGCGCAGCGCGGCCACGTCCGTCACCTGGTCGGCGGGCCGGAAGTTCTGCGGCACCTGGTCCATCTGCGCCAGGAAGGCCGGCATGGAGACGGCGTTGGCCACCACCGTCACGCCCGGCAGCGTGGGCGGGTTGGCCGCGCCGGGCACGGCCTCGCCGCTGTGGAAGACGAGCCGCGAGGAGCCCAGGGCGATCTCATCCCCGTCCTTCAGCCGCATCTCCCCCGTCACCCGGCGCCCGTTGACGAAGGTGCCGTTGGACGAGTTCAGGTCGCGCAGCACGAAGTCGCGCCCCACCTTCTCGATGGTGGCGTGCTCCTTGGAGACCTCGCGGTCCACCAGCCGCAGCGTGTTGGACGGGTGGCGGCCGAGCGACGTGGTGGGGCCCAGGGGAAACTCCCCCAACGTCCCGTCCGCGAACCGCCCCGTCAGGTGCGGCCCGCGCGGGTGCGACCCGGACCTGGGCGGGAATGGGGCGGGTGCCTGGTTCACGCGCGAATCCTCACCGGCCCGGACACTACCAGAGCCTTCCGCCCCAAAGGAACGCTCGCGAAGCCCCCCGGGTTCCGGGCCGCCAACGCCCTGCACGGCCGGTCAGTCCCCGCCCCCGCCCCATCGCTCACGTGGAGGGCGGGGCCACCGTCCCCGGGGTGGCGGGGTTCACGGACGCGGCCGGGCGGCGCTCGGGGGCGCGGAAGCCCAGGCCAATGGACGGCAGGAAGGTCATCCCGCCCAGGTCCCGCTTCTGCCCGAAGATGTGGGGGTTGCAGAAGACGTAGCCGCCGGTGAGCTCCGCGTAGAAGTGCACGTACCGGTAGCCCACCGCGAAGCCCACCGTGGAGCCCACGAAGTGGCTGTTCACCGTGGACGGCAGGCTCGCGTCGAAGCCCGTCACCGGCTTGCCCTGCTGGGAGAAGTCCACCAGTTGGGCGTCCAGCCGGGTGTGGCTGAAGACGTACTTGGGGGCGCCGTAGAGCTTGAACACGTCGCCGTACTCCGCGCTCAGGTACAGCGGCACCTCCACGTCGGTCCGGCTGAAGTCCCCCAACTGGACCACCTCCAGGACGTCCATCACCGCCCCGGAGAACAGGTACTTGGACACCCCCACCCCCAGCGCCAGGTCATAGGAGCGGCGCGGCCCCGGCCCGCCGTGGGCCAGCCGCACCTTGCCGTCGAAGCGCAGCGAGTTGCCGTTGTAGCGCCCGCCCACGTCCAGCCCGTCCAGCAGCCCCACCCGCACCATCAGCTCCGGGTTCACCCCTGGCGGCGCCACCACCAGCGCCAGGCCCGCCGTCAGCAGGCGCTGCTGGTCCTCCTCCGTGAGGGTGTAGGGCCGGTCCTCCTCGATGGCGCGCTTCGCCGCGCGCCCCTGGTCGATGCCCACGTCCACCACCGACGCCAGCGTCCCCACCGGGACGAAGACCCCCATGCTGCCCGTCACCTGGACCTGCCCGGGTGAGAGCGTCTTCGCGGTCTGCATGGTGGACAGCGGGGTCGCGCACCCCACGGCGAGCCCGGCGAGCACCAGGAGGGACAGGGCGGGAAGGTTTCTCATGGGGTTGCAGGTTATGCCCATTTGCAGCGCGAACGCTTCTATCCGCGCGTCCACGCTGGTAAGGGGGCTGTCGTGCGAATCAAGCAAAAACCCGAGGACTTCTCCGTGAAGGAGTCCTACCGCTTCGACGAAGTCGCCAGCGGAAAGCATCGCGTCTACCTGATGGACAAGCAGAAGCTGTCCACCTTCGACGCGGTGAATCGAATCCGTGACGCGTTCGGCCTGAAGCCCGGCGCCATCAGCTACTGCGGCCTGAAGGACAAGCAGGGCCGCACCGAGCAGATCATCGCCGTGGATGGCGCGGACGTGGACATGCAGGAGCCCGACCTGCGCCTGAAGTTCCTGGGCCGGACGGACAAGCCGCTGTCCGCCAGGAACATCACCTCCAACCGCTTCTCCGTCACCGTGCGCGCCCTCACGCGCGACTCGCTGGCGCCGCTGAACCTGGCCGCGGCGGAGGTGAACCGGCTGGGCGTGGTGAACTACTTCGACAGTCAGCGCTTCGGCGCGCTCAAGCACGGCCAGGGCTTCATCGCCAAGGACCTCATCCGGGGCGACTTCGAGGCCGCGCTGCACAACTACTTCGCCCGCCCCTCGGACCTGGACCGCACCGAGGACGCCAAGGTGAAGGGCTTCTGGCGCGACAACTGGGGCCGCTGGGACGCGCGCGTCCCCTTCGAGGGCGCGAAGAAGTACCACCGCATCCTGCGCAGCCTGCGCGAGCACCCGGGCGACTGGCTCCGCGCGTTCCTGCAGATCGACTCGGACTACCGGGCGATGATCCTCTTCGAGTACCAGAGCTTCCTCTGGAACGAGGGCGTCCGCCGCTACCTCCAGTTGATGCTGCCGCGCGAGGCCATGTTCCCCATGCGCTACCAGGCCGGCACGCTCCTGCACTACCGGGACGCGACCCCGGACGTGCTGCACATCCTGCGCGAGAAGACCTTCCCGCTCGTGGGGCCGGACACCACCTTCGAGGACCCGAAGGTGGCGGAGGCCATGACCTGGGTGCTGGGCCGGGAGAAGCTCAAGCTCCCCGACCTGCGCATCAAGGGCGCGGAGCGGATGCTCTACTTCAAGGAGGAGCAGCGCCCGCTGGTGATGTTCCCGCACAAGCTCGTCGTGGGCCGCACGCAGAACGACGACGTGAACCGCGGCGACATCAAGGTCAACGTGGCCTTCACGCTGCCCCCGGGCGCGTACGCCACGCTGGTCATCAAGCGCCTGTTCCACTTCGAGTACACGGAGGACTCGAAGGAGGACATCCGCACCTCGCAGCGCCCGCGGCTCGTCACCACCGAGCGCGACGAGGCCCGCGTGGAGGAGGCCCGGAGCGCCGCCCGCGCCTCCGAAGGTCCTTCGCGCCACCGCACCCTGGCGGACCGCGCCACGCCCCGCACCGCGCGTCCGGCCTCGTCCGAGCGCCCCGCCCGTCCGGCCGCCGCCAGCCGCGACGGCCGTGCCGCCACGCCGGGCAAGGAAGCACGGCCCCCCAGCCGCATCGGCCGGCCGGCCCGCGCTCCCCGTGAAGCGCTCCCGGAGCTGGATGAGGTCCGGGCCGCCCCCTCGCCTGCCCCCGAGCCGGAAATCCCGCTGGGCTTCCGGGCGAAGCAGAAGCAGCGCAAGCAGGTGAAGGCGGAAGGGCGGGCGGAAAAGGCCGAAAAGCAGCGCCTGGCCGCCGCCAAGTCCGCGAAAAAACAGAAGCGGAAGTGATGAGCGGGCACGGCGCAATGGCCTTTCGCCGTGCCCGTAGTCCAGGGCGTGAACGCTCTTGCCCTCGACTCGCTCCCCATGGCCATCGGAATGCTGATGGCTGAGGACGCCGCCCCGCTCCCCTGGAAGGCGGACGTGCAGGCCGCCCGCAAGGGGGACCCGTCCGCTTTCGAAGCGCTCGTGCGCAGCGTGCAGCGCCCGGTGTACGGCCTGGCGCTGCGCCTGCTGCAGAGCGAGGCGGAGGCCGCGGAGGTCGCGCAGGAGGCCCTGCTCCGCGCGTACCAGAACCTCCACCGCTACGACGACGCGCGCCCGTTCGACCTCTGGGTGCTCGCCATCACCCGCAACCTCTGCCTGGACCTGCTCCGCCGCCGCACCAAGGTGCGCACGGAGGAGCTGGAGCCCATGAAGGAGGTGCTCCCCAGCAACGAGGTGTCCCAGGAGGACGGGGCCATCGCGCGCGAGGAGCGGCAGTCGCTGGAGGCCGCCATGGAGACGCTCTCCGTGGACGACCGTGAGGTGCTGGCCCTCTATTACGTCCAGAAGCGCACCACGAAGGAGATCGCGCAGATCATGGGCTGCGCGCCCGGGACCATCATGGCGCGCCTGTTCCGGGCCCGTGAGAAGCTGCGCAAGAAGATGGCGCCCGCCGAGGAGGAGACGCGATGAGCCCCACCCCCTGCCCCGACCTGGAGGTCCTCTTCGCGGAGCTGGAGGCCGGTGAGGGCCCCGCCCTGGACCACGCCGCGGAGTGCGAGGCGTGCGCCGCCCTGATGGAGGACCACCGCCTGCTGGAGAACGACCTGTTCCGGCTGGCGGATCCGCTGCCGCCCCCGTCGCTGGTCGTGAATGTGATGGCCCGCGTCGCGGAGAGCCCCGTGCCCCAGCGCCGCGAGGTGTGGACGGGCCTGTGCATCCTGCTCACGTCCCTGGCAATGGGGCTGGGCGTCCTGTTCAGCAGTGACCGGGCGCTCGGCCGCATGGGCACCGCGTTCGCGGCCAGCGTGCGTGACGGCCGCGCGTTCGTGGAAGGCCTGTTCAGCGGTGCGCATGCCCTGTGGAGCACCGCGGGGCTGGCGGTGGCCTGCATCGTCGCGTTCGTCGTGTTCACGTCGCTGTTCGGCCTGAAGCGCCTGGCCGGCTCCCCTCCTCCGTCCCTCTCCGAAGCCTGAGCGTGACCATGAAGATCCTCCCCCGCCTGTTGCTTCCGACCCTCCTCCTCGGCGCCCCGGTGGCGCTCGCGGAAGGCGCCCCGGCCCCCGCCGCCGCCACCGCGCCGGCCCGCACCATCGACGTGAGCTTCCGCGGTTCGCTGCGGGACGCGCTCAAGACCATCGCGGAGAAGGGCGGCCTCAACCTGGTCGTCACCGGCGACCTGGACACCCCCGCGGAGGTGCGGCTGCGCGGCATCAGCGCCGAGCAGGCCCTGCGCACCGTGGCCCGCGCCTACTCGCTCCACCTGGAGCAGGACGGCTCCATCTTCACGCTGCGCCCGCTCACCGCGAAGGAGAAGGAGTCTGGCGGGAGCGCGGCCGTGACGGCGCCCGCCGCTCCCCCCGCCCCCGCCGCCCCGCCCGCGCCGCCGGCCCCCGCCGCGCCGCCCGACGTGGCGGTGGACGCGAACGCGACGCCCGAGGAGCGCGCCCTGGCCCGCGAAGAGGCGGAGCGCGCCCGCGAGGAGGCGCGCGAGGAGGCCCGGCAGGCCCGCGAGGAGGCCAAGCAGGCCGCGAAGGAAGAGGCCGAGGCCGCCAAGCAGCGCATCCGCGAGGAGATCCGCAGCTTCCGCGACAGCTTCAAGCACAAGAAGGGCAAGCGCGGCGCCCGGGACGTGGTGGCCCGCGGACAGAACCTGGAGGTGAAGGAGGGCGAGTCCGTGGAGAGCGCCGTCGTGTACGGCGGCAACCTCATCGTGAAGGGCACCGTGGAGGACGACGCGGTCGCCTTCGGCGGCAACCTGGAGATCCAGGGCCACGTGGAGGGAGACGCGCACGCCTTCGGCGGCAACGTCATCCTGGGGCCCAACGCGCAGGTGGAGGGTGACGTGTCCGCCTTCGGCGGCCAGGTGCAGAAGGCGGACGGCGCCAGGGTGGAGGGCAGCCTGGAGTCCTTCGGCGGCGCGGGCCTGGGCCGCATGGTGGCGGGAGAGATCAAGCGCGGCATGCAGGACGTGCAGAACCATGACGCGTCCGTGGACCACGACGACGATGACGACCGCGACAGCCGCGGCGGTGGCCTGGCGTCCTTCATCCTCCAGTTCGCGCTGCTCTTCGGCCTGGGCTTCCTGGGGCAGATGTTCTTCCCGGCGCGCATGAAGGAGCTGGGGGATGAGATCCGCGCCAACCCCGCCCGCAACTTCTGGGTGGGCCTGGTCGGCATGGCGGCCCTCATCCCGCTGACCATCGTCCTGTGCGTCACGCTCATCGGCATTCCGGTGGCGTTCGCCCTGCTGGTCGCCTCCATGCTGGGCACGGCGCTGGGCTACGCGGCCGTCGCCAGCGAGGTGGGCACGCGGCTGCCGGTGCTGCGCGGCAGGAAGACGCAGGCGGTGGTGCTCGCCCTGGGCCTGGGCCTCATCCTCCTGGTGAGCCACATCCCCGTGCTGGGCGTGGTCCTCAACCTCATCCTCACCCCGCTGGCCTTCGGCGCGGTCATCCGCACCCGGTTCGGCTACCGCGGCCGGGGCATGCCGGAGCCCATCTTCCCCCGGAGCGAGAACCCGGTTTGACGCACCCGGCCTCACGGCCACCCGGGCTTGCCACACCGCATCATGAAGCCCCGCTCCCGAGCGCACCGGGAGTGGGGCTTTTCCTTCTCAAACAAGCCCCACGCTCGCGCGCCATCACCTGCGCTGTCGTGACCGGGTGTTGGCGGTGGGCGGGCGGGCGCTGACAGGCTTTGACCGGCTCCGTCGGGTGCGCCATTTTGCGCGGCACCCATGCGACGCCTCCCAGACGCAACCCCGCGCGGCAGGGCCATCACCGTGGACCTCGAGGGCGAGAGCATCCCCGCCATCGAAGGCGAGCCGGTGGCGTGCTCCCTCATCGCCGCGGGCGAGAACGTCCTCTCCCGCTCCGTGAAGTACCACCGCCCGCGCGGCCCGTACTGCTTCGCCGCGGCCTGCTCGCACTGCCTCATGCGCGTGGACGGACTGCCCAACGTCTACACCTGCCGCACCCCCGCGAAGGAGGGCATGCGGCTGGAGCGGCAGAACGCGTACCCGTCCGCGAAGGTGGACATCTTCGAGACCATCGACTGGTTCTTCCCCAAGCGGCTGGATCACCACGAGATGTTCGCGGGCGTGCCGGTGGCGGAGGACGTGATGGCGCGCGTGGCCCGGCAGTTGGCCGGCCTGGGCCTGTTGCCCAAGGAGGCGGGCCCGGCGCCCCTGCCCCCGCGCACCTCCCACACCTCCGTCGCGGTGGTGGGCGGCGGCGCGGCGGGCCTGGAGGCGGCGCGGGTGCTCGCCGGACAGGGCGTGCCCTTCCTGCTCTTCGAGCGCGACGCGAACCTGGGCGGACGGCTGGCCCACGGCGCCCCGGAGGACGGCGCGCCCTTCGTGCCGGAGGCCACCGCGTTCCCGCAGGGCAGCGTGGTGCGCGACGCCACCGTCATCGGCCTGTATGACGACGAGCACGGCCGCTACCTGGCGGTGGCCGCGCGGGAGGCCGCGAACCTGCGGCTGCTCAAGGTCTACGCGAAGCGCTTCCTGCTCACGGTGGGCGGCCATCCCCCCACCCTCCCCTTCGAGAACAACGACCTGCCCGGCGTCCTCGCGGGCCGCGCGGCGAGCCTGCTCCTGCGCAAGCACGACGTGGCGCCCCAGGTCGCGGCGCTGGTGGGCCACGGCCCGGAGCTGCACGCGCTGGCGCACCTGTTCACCCAGCGCGGCGTGGAGGTGGCGGCGGTGGTGGACCTGAAGGGCCCGCTGCCCGCGAACGCGCACCCCAAGGCCGTCGTGGGCGACGGGCTCAAGGCCCACGGCCTGCGCGGCGTCACGGCGCTGAGCTTCACGCCCCAGGGCGGGCGCAAGCAGAAGGTGTCGTGCGACGCGGTGGTGGTGTCCGTGCCGGTGGCGCCGGGCTTCGAGCTGGCGCGCCAGGGCGGCGCGAAGGTGGAGTTCGACGCGGACGCGGGCCACTTCCGGGTGGAGGCGGACGCGGACGGGCGCACGCAGGCGGCGGACGTGTTCGTCGCGGGCGACGTGGCGAAGCCCGGCACGGCGAAGGACGCCGCGGCCATGGGCGCAAGAGCGGCCCGGGCGCTGCTGGGAGGGCTGTCATGAGCAAGGCGCTCGTCTGCACCTGCGAGGACGTCACCGTCACGGACGTGGAGCACGCCATCGAGCGCGGCTACCACGACGTGGAGTCGGTGAAGCGCTACACGGGCTTCGGCACCGGAATCTGCCAGGGCAAGAGCTGCCACGCCGCGGTGGCCGCGCTGCTCAAGCAGAAGGCCCCGGCGCTCAAGCCGGAGGGCGTGGTGCCCTTCACGCCGCGCCCGCCGCTGTACCCCACGGAGCTGCGCGTGCTCGCCAGCGCGCCGGTGGACGAGTCCGTCCCGCCCGTGGGCGGCGTGCCCCAGGAGCTGGAGCACTTCCCGTCCGCGCTGCGCCCGGAGGGGCCGGTGCCCCAGAAGGCGAAGGTGGTCATCATCGGCGGCGGCATCATGGGCCTGTCGCTGGCGTACAACCTGGCCCTGCGCGGAGAGACGGACGTCGTCGTGCTGGAGCGCGGCTACCTGTGCGCGGGCGCGTCCGGCCGCAACGGCGGCGGCGTGCGCATGCAGTGGGGCACCCCGGCGCTCATCGAGCTGGCCAAGCGCTCCATCGACCTGATGAAGGGCTTCGCGCGCGAGCTGGGCGTCAACGTCTGGCTGCGCCAGGGCGGCTACCTCTTCCTGGCCAAGCGCAAGGACACCGCGTACCGCCTGGATCGCAACGCCGCCCTGCACAACAGGTACGGCGTGCCCACGCGCATCATCACCGCGGACGAGGCGCGGCAGATCGTCCCGGACCTCACGATGAAGGACTGCGTGACGGCGGCCTACAACCCGGAGGACGGCGTCATCTTCCCCTGGGCCTTCCTGTGGGGCTACGCGCAGGGCTGCGTGAAGCGCGGCGTGAAGGTGGAGACGTACACCAACGTCACCGGCTTCGAGACGAGCAACGGCCAGGTGCGCAAGGTGAAGACGGACCGGGGCGACATCGCCTGCGACACCGTCGTGCTCGCCTCCGGCGCGTGGAGCCCCGCGGTCGCGAAGCTGGCGGACGTGAAGCTGCCCAACGAGCCGCACCGCCACGAGATCCTCAGCACCGAGCCGCTCAAGCCCTTCCTGTCGCCGCTGGTGTCGGTGCTCGACACCGGCCTGTACTTCAGCCAGTCCATGCGCGGTGAGATTGTCGGCGGCATGGGCGACCCGAAGGAGCCCGCCGGCCCCAACATGGGCAGCACCCTGCGCTTCGTGGCGCGCTTCGCCCAGGCCCTCACGGAGCAGCTCCCGCACGTGGGCCAGGTGAAGGTGCTGCGCCAGTGGGGCGGCCTCTACGACGTCACCCCGGACAACAACCCCATCCTCGGGCGCACCCCCGGCCTGGACAACCTGCTCCAGTTGTCCGGCTTCGTGGGCCACGGCTTCATGATGGCCCCCGCCGTCGCGGAGCGGATGGCCCAGTGGATGACCTCCGGCGGCTCCGACGAGCTCTTCACCCGCTTCAACCTCCGCCGCTTCGAGGAAGGCACCCTCGAGCGCGAGGACATGATCATCGGCTGAAGAATTCCGCCCTGCCCACCCCTGTCTCCGCCTGGGACAGGGGTGCGCCCCGGATGCCCGCAAAAGCGGCACTCCATGAAAATCACGCAAGTCCCCGGGATGGCTGGGGATTCGCCGGGGAACGTGACGTTTCTTTACAAACGCAACCGGGTTGCACGGAGCATCCACGCTCCACCGTCACGGGGGCGTGACGGCGGGTCTCCTCTGGCGGGCGTCCTGGCACGGGGCGTGCCTGGGGAACCCGCGCCGCGCAATGCCGCGCGGGGGGAGAGTCAGAGATGGCCGCGAAGAAGCTCGTGGGTGCGATGCTGGTGATGGGCCTGACGGCGTGTGGCTCCGTGGAGCCCCTGGACGTGCCGGACGCGGAGCCCAATGAGGCGCTGGCGTCGCAGGAGTCCAACGTCATCGTGGGCACGCTGAACTGGGTGAGCGCCACGTCCCTCACGGGCACGCAGCGCACCCGGTCCCTGGCGGTGGGCTACCTCTCCATCCCGGCGGTGGGCAGCCGCTGCACGGCGTGGCTCGTCTCCAACGACGTGGTCATCACCAACAACCACTGCGTGGGCAGCGCGTCGGAGGCGGTGGGCGCGCGCGTGTCGTTCAACTACGAGGACGGCGTCGCGTCCGCCTCGCGCGTCTGGTACTCGTGCGCCACGTTCATCAAGACGTGGAGCACGGACGACATGACGGCGCTGCGCTGCGCGGCCGTCAACGGCCAACTGCCCGGCCAGGTGTACGGCTTCCTCACCGTCTCCGGCACCAACGCGGCGACGAATGACAGCGTGTACGTCGTGAACCAGAACTGCGACTACTACACGACGCCGTCCTGCACGCCGACGAAGAAGTCCTCGCCGGGCAAGGTGCTCAACGGCAGCTACAGCACCACGGACATCTCCTACGACGCGGACACGCTGGGCGGCTCGTCCGGCTCGCCCGTCATCTCCACGGCCACGAACCAGGTGGTGGCGCTGCACCACATCGGCATCGGCGGCAACTCGCAGGGCCGCGGCACGGCCAACACCGGCGTGAAGGCCACGCGCGTGAAGGCGCGCCTGGCGGAAATCGGCCTGTAGCCGCCACGCCGCTACGTGGCGGACGAAGGCTCTCCTCCGGCCAGCAGCACCGGCCGGGGGGGCGCATCCGGGCCGGTGGGCCCGGACGGGTTCAGGAGCAGCGTCCGCTTGAGGCCGCCCAGCGCCAGCCGCCCCAGGCCGCGCTTGAAGGAGCGCGGCAGGAAGCGCAGCAGCCGCATCACCCAGCGGTGCCCCAGGCCGGGGTACACCACCGCCTCGCCCCGCTCGAAGCCCGCCAGGGCCTCGCGGGCGCACTGGCGCAGGGACAGCTCGAAGAACGGCGACACCTCGCCCTCCAGGTGCGGCTCCAGCGCCAGCGGGCCGGGGGCCACGAAGGTGACGGGGATGCCCGCGTCCTTCAGCTCCAGGCGCAGGGACTCGCTGAAGCCGTCCAGGAAGCGCTGCGTGGCGGCGAACGTCACCGCGCCCGGGAGGAACAGGCGCGCCGCGCCCGAGCCCACCGTGAGGATGCCGCCCCGCCCGCGCTCCAGCATGGGGCGCAGCAGGCGGTGGGTGATCATGGCCGGCGCCAGCACGTTCGCCTGCACCAGCTCCTCGATGCGCCTCCAGCGCTCGTCCGCGTACAGCCCGCTGGAGGCGTAGTCCGCGTTGTTGATCAGCACGTCCACGCGGACGTAGTGGCGCTCCAGGTGTTCGAAGAGCGCGTCCACGGCGCGCGGGTCATCCATCCGGCACGCGCGGACCATCACCCCCAGGGTGGGGTTCTGGACGAGCAGCTCCTCCCTCAGGCTGCCCAGGTCGTCCACGTCGCGCGCGACGAGCACCAGGGTCCTGACCCGCGGGGAGAGGAGCCGGGCGAGCTCGCGGCCGATGCCGCCAGCAGCGCCGATGATGAGCACGGTACCGTTGTCGATGGGAGGGCGCATATGGGGGCAGGACCTCGGACAGGAAGGTGCCCATGCGCGGGGCACCCTGCGTGCCCGCCCCGCTGCTCGGTCCTCCCTGGATGCCCCCTTGCCCTGGCGGCGGGCGGGCATCTACCTTCCAGCGCTCCCGCAGCAGGAGGACACCCATGCCTGGCCCTTCACGCATCCTCGTGCCGGTGGACCTGAAGGACGGTTCCCGGTCCGTCGTGGACTACGCGCTGCAGCTCGCCCGCCCCTTCGGCGCGACGGTGGACGTGCTGCACGCCTGGGAGCCGCCGCAGTACGTGGCGCCGGACCTGCTGGTGGCCTCGCCCGGCTGGGACGCCACGTCGCTGGAGGCGATGGCGCGCGACACCGCGGGCAAGGAACTGGAGGCGCTCTTGCGCAAGGTGGACGGCAGCGCGCCGGTGGCGCTGTCCCACCGCGTGGTGATCGGCGAGGCGGGCAACGTGGTGCTGGAGGAGGCCGAGCGCGGGAAGTACGACCTCATCGTGATGGGCACGCACCAGCGCAAGGGGCTCACCCGCATGCTGCTGGGCAGCGTGGCGCAGAAGGTGGTGGGCCACGCCGCCTGCCCGGTGCTCACCCTGCACGTCAGCCCCGAATAGCGGCTCCGGCGTCCGCGGCTAGGGCTCCGCCCACTGGCGCAGGAGGTTGTGGTACACGCCCGTGAGCATCACCAGCGCGGGGCTCTTGGGCACCTCGCGGGTGAGCTGCATGATGGACGTGTCCATGTCGAAGAGCAGCGCGCGCCTCCCCGCGTCGCGGATCATGCTCTGGACCCAGAAGAACGACGCCAGCCGCACCCCGCGCGTCACCGGCGTGACGTGGTGCAGGCTGGTGGACGGGTAGACGACGAGGTCCCCCGCGGGCAGCTTCGCCGAGTGGTTGCCGTAGGTGTCCTCCACCACCAGCTCCCCGCCGTCGTAGCTGTCCGGCTCGCTGAGGAAGAGCGTGGCGGACACGTCCGTGCGCAGGCGCTGGTTCGTGCCCAGGATGGGCCGGATGGCATTGTCCACGTGCGAGCCGAAGTCCATCCCCTGCTCGTAGCGGTTGAACAGCGGCGGGAAGACGCGCTGGGGCAGCACGGCGGAGATGAACAGCGGGCTCTTCTCCAGGCCGGCCAGCACCAGGTCCCCCAGCTCCCGGGCCGCGGGGCTGCCTTCGGGGAGCTGGAGGTTCTTCTTCACCTGCGCGGACTGCCGGCCCGCGGTGGTCCGGCCATCCTCCCACGCCGCCTTGTCGAAGACGGCGCGGCAGTGGGCCACCTGCTCGGGCGTGAGGACCTGCGGGATGTGCACCATCATGATGGAGGTCCTCCTACGCCCGGCGGGTGACGCGCGCGACTAGAACCGCACGTGCGCGGAGAGCAGCGCCGAAACGCCGTCCGCCGGCACGGCCTGACCGCCGTAGTACGCGTCGTAGTAGAGCTTGTCGGTCAGGTTGTAGACGTTGAGCTGCAGGTCCACCTTCTTGATGGAGTACGACGCGAACGCGTCGAAGCGCCAGGAGTTGGGCACCTTGCTGAGCACGACCGTCGCGTTGGCCGGGTTGTTCACCGTGGCCACGTCCTGGTACGTGGCGCCGCCGCCCACGGACAGCGTGTCCAGGATGGCGTACGTGGTCCACAGCGAGAAGCTGCGCTTGGGCGTGTTCACCAGGCGCTGGCCCTCCAGGAAGTCATTGGAGTGCTCCCGGATGCTCGCGTCCAGGAACGTGTAGTTGGCGAACACGTTCCAGCGGCGCACCGGCGAGCCGGCGATGCCGAGCGCGTAGCCCTGCACCCGCTGCTTGCCCTCCAGCACCGTGGGCGGGCCGTCCGGATCCGAGTTGGGCACGCGCGCGTTCAGCTTGTTCGTGCGGAACAGGGCGGCGTTGACGCTCAGGCGCTCCTGGATGAGGTCGGACTTGGCGCCGATCTCGAAGGTCTCGTTCTTCTCCGGATCCAGCGTGACGGTGTCGTTGGCCAGCGTGGCCAGCTCCGCGCTCGGGTTCTGGGACGTGCCGTACATGCCGTAGACGCTGGTGTTCTCCGCCGGGTGGAGCACCAGGCCCACGCGCCAGTTGAACAGGCTGTTCTCCTGCTCGAAGGCCGCCACGTCACCCGTCGCGGCATGGGTCTCGTAGTCGCTGTGGAGGTTGTCCAGGCGCACGGTGCCCAGGACCTCCACGTACTTGCCCACCTGGATCTGATCCGACGCGTACGCGCCCAGGTTCCACTGGCGGCTGTAGTTGGTGGCGCCCGGGACGCGGTTCACGCCGGACAGGTCCGGGGTGGGGTCCGGATCGAACAGGTCCGCCGGCAGGTTTCCGCTGGCCGTGGTGAGGTTGACGCGGCCCAGCTCCCGCTGCTCGCGCGACACGTCCAGACCGAAGTTGGCGGTGTGCTTGAGGAAGCCCGTGTTGAACACGCCGCGCACGTCCAACTGGTCCGCGAAGTACATGTTCTCCATGGACGTCTCGAAGCGCTGACGGCCGATGGTGGTGGGGTTGGTGGCCGGCGTCAGGCCGCGCGGCGCGGTGGGCCGGGCGAAGCGGTCCACGCCGCCGTAGCGCAGCGTGTTCGTCAGGCGGAAGGTGTCGCCCAGGTCCGCCAGGAGGCGCGCCGTGCCGATGTGCACGTTCACGAGCTCCGCGTCGCTGTCCTTCACGCCGTAGAAGTTCCCACGGGGCACGTCCAGGGTGACGCTCACGGGGTAGCCGTTGAAGTACGGCTGGCCGTAGTCCGGCACGCTGTCCTCGTGCTGGTAGAAGTAGTCCACTTCCAGGGCGACCTTGTCCGCCAACTGGAAGCGCGCGGACGGCGCGATGCCCGCCCGGTTCTCCTTCACGACGTCACGGCCCGCGACGCCCGCCAACTGGCCCACGGCGCTCACGCGGAACTGGATGCCGTCGGAGAGCTCCTGGTTGACGTCCGCCTCGATGCGGCCGATTGGCGCCGTGCCGCCGGACAGGCGCAGGTCCGTGAAGGAGCCCTTGCGCGCCTTCTTCGTCACCAGGTTGATGGCGCCGCCCGTGGAGCCGCGGCCGAACAGCACCGACGACGGGCCGAAGTAGACCTCCACGCCCTCCAGGTTGAACGTGTCGCGGGTGAACCAGCCCAGGTCACGCACGCCGTCGCGCAGCGTGTCCGTCTGGGCGGAGAAGCCGCGCAGCGAGAAGGAGTCACCCTGGCGGCCACCCTCGCCCGCCGTCACCGTGATGCCGGACACGTTGCGCAGGGCATCGCGCAGCGTCGTCGCCTGCTGCTCCTCCATCACGCGCTCGGGGACCACCGTGATGGTCTGCGGCGTGTCCACCAGCGGCCGGGGCAGGCGCGTCAGGCTGGGCTCCGTGACGTTGTACTTCTGCGTCTCGCCTTCCACGGACACTTCCGGCAGCACGTACGCGTCGTCCGCGCCGGCCTCCTCCGCCGTCGCGTCCGCCGTGGGCGCGGACTCCGGGGTGCGCTCGGGGGCCGGGGCCTCCTGGCCCACGGGGGCGGGCTCCACCGGCCGGGACTCCTGCACCGGCGCCGCCGCCTCACCCGTCACCGGCGTCTCCTGCGCCACGGCGCCACCCGCCGCCAGGGCGGAGGCGAGGCCTACGGCCGCGGGCCCCCAGGGCCAGAGCGCGCCACGCACGCCGCCAGGGTTGCCATGCGTGGAGCGGATACCAGTACGACCGGGCTTTGCTGTGGACACGAATCCCCTCGGGAGGAAGCACTGCCTAGATGAGAATGATTCTCATATGCAGGACCCCGTTGCTCGATACAAGAAATTTCTTCCCGTCGACACAACAAGGAGCAAAGGCAGACAAATGGCCCTGCACTGCTTTGCATCAGACGGACGAATGCCACATGCCGCCGGGTGAAGACGACGAAGCCCGGATCCGCGCTCGCGGTCCGGGCCTCGGGGATGCGTGGACTTGCCGAGCCGCGGCTTCAGGCGGCGTTCGTCTTCGACTCCGCGGGCGGCGCCACCGGGCTCTCGGGGGCCACGGGCTGCGTCTTGCGGCGCGGGACGAAGCGGCGCCAGGAGAGCGCGTAGCCGGTGTAGACGAGGAACACCGCACCGAAGGACGCGAGCGCCGCGATGAGCTGGCCCATCCACCCCAGCGCCTCGCCGGTGTGCAGGAAGCGCAGCCAGGTGCGCAGCTTCCGGCCGCTGTTGAAGTCCGCGTACGTCTCCGTCTTCAGGGACTGGGCCGTGTACGGATCCAGCGACACCGTGTTGGTGGCGAAGAGCGGCCAGCGCTCCTGCTCGCGGACGGTGAAGACGCTGGCCTGCGGGCCCTTCGGACCGCCGCGCCCCTCCGCGCGCCCTTCTCCACGCGGGCCACCCTCGCCTCGCGGAGCACCTTCGGGACGGCCACCGGGGCCTCCGGCGCCCTGGGGCGTGGCCAGGCGCAGGGTGATGGCCTCCCAGGCGTTGGACTGCTTCATCACGGCCGCGAACTGCGCATCCAGCGGCTGGGGCTGCGTCCCCGGCGCGGGCGTGGGCACGGCCACGGGCGCCGAGGCGGTGGGCCCCTGCGCCGCGGGTGGCTCGTTGCCGGTGAGCGTGAAGACCAGGTTCGACGCCCACTTGTAGGAGATCACCGCGCCGGACGCGGTCAGCACCACCAGCACGGGCAGCGCCCAGAAGCCGATGACGTTGTGCCAGTTGAAGTCGCGCGCCTTGCCCTTGAGCCCGGGGCGGAACCACAGGATGGGCCGCAGGGCGCGCGGGTTCCATTTGCGCGGCCACCACAGGAAGATGCCGGTGAGGCCCAGGAACAGGAACGCCAGGTTGGCCACGCCGGTGACGGCCTTGCCCACGGCGCGGCTGTCACCCGACGCCGCGAGCCAGCGGTGCAGCTCCTCCATCGTGTGGAAGAACGAGCGCCAGCCCCGCGCGCCCTGCTCGCGCACCTCGCCGGTGTAGGGGTGGACGTAGACGGCGGCGCCGCGGCCCAGGGCCACCGTCACCATGCTGTCCGGCTCCGAGGACACCGTCACGCCGGAGGGCGGCACGGCGGGCTTCGCCTCCTTCACCTTCGCGATCATCTGCTCCAGCGTCAGGCGCGCGGCCCCCTCCGCGGGAGGCGCAGCGTGGCGGGCGTCACGGTCCGCCCAGTCGACGATCTGCGACTCGAACGCGATCGCCGCGCCCGTGAACGACATGACCGCGACCACGAGCCCCACGACGAGGCCGCAGACCAGGTGGATCCAGAAGAGAATCGAGCGGAGCTTGGGGTTCATGAAGGCTTCTACGGGACCGCGAAAGGGACTACCTCAGGGCGAACTTCACCGGGATGACGACCTTCACGCGCACCGGCGCGCCGTCGTGCCCCAGGGCGGGCGAGAAGCGCCAGCCCGCCACGGACTCGAGCGCGGCCTCGTCCAGCCCCGGCACCGAGCGATGGATGCGCGGCGAGCCCGGCTCCACCGCGCCGTTCGTTCCAATGACCACCATCACCATCACCACGCCGGTGATTCCGTCCTCGCGCGCGCGGCGCGGATACTCCGGCTTGCCGGACAGCAGCACCGGCAGCTTCATCACGTCGCGCGGCGTGTAGATGGGCGGCGCGGTGCCCTGCCCGCCGACCTTGCCGCCCACGACTCCGCCCACCACGCCCCCGACGACGCCGCCCACCGCGCCGTCCGGCACGCCCGGACCCGCGGGCGCCTGCGACGCGACCGCGGCCACCTCCGTCGCGGCCGGGGTCTCCACCTGCTCCACCACCGGCTCCGGCTCCTTCACCGGCTCCGGGACCTTCGCGGGCACCACCAGCTCCTGCCGCTTCGGGCGAGGCTTCTGCACCACCGGCTTCACCGGCTCCGCGGCCGCCTTCTTCAGCGCGCCGCCACCCAACGGCGGCGGAGGCGGCGCGTAGGCCATCAGCACCAGAACCGGCTCCGCCTTCTTGATTTCGGGCACGGGGCGGCCCGGCATCATCAACCCCACCGCCACCGCCAGCACGTGCGCCACGGTCGCGGTCAGCAACGCCCCGCTCCAGCGCCCCCATCCCCCCTCCGCCGCAGCCGTGGCGGACTGGAAGAGTCCCGCCGGGCTCCGCACCGGATCCGCACGGACCGTCACAGCCTGCGGCAGTGTCGGGGCAGCACCCAATCCGTCGTCGAAGTTGAGAATGGTTCGCATTTTCGGTTGCCGAAAGGGGATATCCCCGATGGGGTGGCAACGTCAATCTGGCGCGATGCTGAAATCGTCCCGGGACGCCATCACCTGACGTTTTCGTCGCCAAGGGCGCGATTTTCCGAGGTGCGTCCGCACCCTGCTGCGTATAAAGGCCATCCGCCGACCTGTTTTCTGTCGTTGCCCGACTGTCGCATCGGGTGCGACACGCTTAGCCCCCCCATCCATGACGCCGGTCCCTTCCCACACCGGGCGTGAAGCCCCCCGCGAGGCCAGGTTCGCCCTGGCGGCGGTCGTGTGCGCGGCGGTGCTGGCCTGGTTCCTGGGGATGGTGGGGCTGCCGTCCGCGCCCCGTCACGGCGCCCCCCCGGAGGCCGCGGCGTCACGGACGCATGCGCTGTCGCGCGCGCCTTCCACCCCGAAGCTGGGGTGGGAGGAGGCGGGGCTGCTGCATGGCTCGCACGTGGCCGCGCCACGGACGGGCACGCGCGATCAGGTGGACGGCGATGGCACCGGCCTCCGCCCCTCGACGCCGTTCACGCCCCGGCTGGACACGCTGCGCGCGATCCTCGCGCGCCATGACGCGCGGATGCTGGCGCGGGCCGAGGGCCTGCTTGCCCGGGCGCTCCCCTCCCGGCTCACGCCGCTGGCGGACCGTCCCCGGACGGTGAACTGCCCGGCGCAGGGCCCGCCCGTTTGGGGCTGAGCGGTTCTTCCGCGTCCCGCTTCCCCTGTTCACGGGAGCGCGCCCGTCTCCGCCCTGGTGTGACCCCTGGGGCTCGGGCGGGCAGGCCCTTCCCACGACACGAACCTTCCAACACGCGGTGCGCCCTTCGCGGCCGCGCGAGGCCCTTTTTCCCCATGTCTTCCTCCCCTTCCCCCGAACCCACCCCCTCCTCCCCGCCGCAGGCCCAGCAGGGCGGCGCCACCCACGATCAGTGGCAGGGCGCGCGCCTGTTGTGGAGCGGACTGCTGTGCCTGCTCATCATCGCCGGGGCCATTGCCCTCGAGCGATGCGGTTGAGTCCGCCCTAACTTCCTGAGGATCCGGCCCCGCGCAGCGCGGGCGGGGCCGGTCATCGAGAGCCCATCACCTCCAGAGGCGCCCCCATGCACGACGCCCACGCGTTCCTCCAAGCCCTCGCCACCGTCCTATGTGTCGCGGCGGTCACCACGGTCCTCTTCCAGCGCCTGCGCCAGCCGGTGGTGCTGGGCTACATCCTCGCGGGCTTCATCATCGGGCCGCACGTCCCCATCCCATTGGTGGCGGACCCTGGCATCGTGCAGACGCTGTCGGAGCTGGGCGTCATCCTGCTGATGTTCTCCCTGGGGCTGGAGTTCAGCCTGCGGCGGCTGTTCCAGGTGGGGCCCACCGCGGGGCTCACCGCCGTCATCCAGTGCAGCGTGATGGTGTGGCTGGGCTTCATCATCGGCCGCGCCTTCGGCTGGACGATGCTGGAGAGCCTGTTCACCGGCTGCTGCATCGCCATCTCCAGCACCACCATCATCGCCAAGGCGTTCGACGAGCAGAACATCCGGGGCGCGCTGCGCGGCATCGTGGTGGGCATCCTCATCGTGGAGGACCTCATCGGCATCCTGCTGATGGCCATGCTCACGGCGGTGTCCAGCGGCACCGGCCTGTCCGCCGGGGACCTGGCGTACACCGTGGGCCGGCTGGCCGCGTTCCTCGTGGGCCTGGTCGCCATTGGCCTGTTCGTCGTGCCCCGGTTGATGCGCTACATCACGAAGCTCCAGCGGCCGGAGACGACGCTCGTCACCAGCGTGGGCATCTGCTTCGCGGGCGCGCTGCTGGCGCAGACGTTCGGCTACTCGGTGGCGCTGGGTGCGTTCCTCGCGGGCTCGCTGGTGGCGGAGTCCGGCGAGGGCAAGGAGATCGAGCACCTGGTGCAGCCGGTGCGCGACCTGTTCGGCGCGGTGTTCTTCGTGTCGGTGGGCATGCTGATCGACCCGGCGCTCATCCGCGAGCACTGGCTGGCCATCGCGGTGCTCACCGGCGTGGTCATCGGGGGGAAGATCCTCAGCGTGTCGCTGGGCGCGTTCTTCACGGGCAACGGCACGCGCACGTCCGTGCAGGCGGGCCTGAGCCTGTCCCAGATTGGCGAGTTCTCCTTCATCATCGCGGGCCTGGGCCTGTCCCTGAAGGCGACGGGCACGTTCCTCTACCCGGTGGCGGTGGCCGTGTCCGCCATCACCACGCTGACGACGCCGTGGCTCATCCGCGCGTCGGGGCCCATCGCCAACTGGGTGGACCGCAAGCTGCCGGCGCCGCTCCAGACGTTCGCGTCGCTGTACGGGAGCTGGGTGGAGAACCTGCGCACGTCGCCGCGCCAGAAGACGGTGGGCGCGCGCGTGCGGCGCATGGGGCTCCTGATGCTGCTGGACGCGGCGTTCATCACCATCATCGTCATCGGCACGTCGGTGCTGCTGCCCCAGGTGACGGAGTTCATCGACGAGCGCATGGGCTGGGGCAAGACGCTGACGCCGTGGATCGTCATCGGCCTGTCCACGGCGCTGGCCCTGCCCTTCTGCGTGGGCATCGTGCGCATGGGGCGGCGGCTGGGCGTGGTGCTCGCGGAGGGCGCGCTCCCGGCCGCGGCCAACGGCAAGGTGGACCTGGCGGCGGCGCCCCGGCGGGTGCTGGTGGTGGCGCTCCAGTTGGCCAGCGTCTTCATGGTGGGTGTGCCGGTGCTGGCCATCACCCAGCCGTTCCTGCCCGGCGTGCCCGGCGCGGTGATCCTGCTGGTGTCCCTGGGGGTGATGGGCTTCGCCTTCTGGAAGAGCGCCACGAACCTGCAGGGCCACATGCGCGCGGGCGCGCAGGTCATCGTGGAGGCGCTCGCGGCCCAGTCCCACGCCAAGGGCGACGAGGACGAGCCGTCACCGGACGTGCTGCACGGCGTGCGTCAGATGCTGCCCGGCATCGGCGAACCGGAGTCGGTGGCGCTCGGCGAGTCCAGCGCGGCGGTGGGCCGGACGCTGGCGGAGCTCAACCTGCGCGGGATGACGGGGGCCACGGTGCTGGCCATCCGGCGGGGCGACGCGGGCGTGCTGGTGCCCACCGCGCAGGAGGTGCTGCGCGCGGGTGACATCCTCGCGCTCGCGGGGACGCACGAGGCCATCGACGCGGCGAAGGACGTGCTCGGCTGACGCGGGGCACCGGACGCAATGGGGGACGCGGCCGTCCGTAGCAAGGGCATGCCGCTCCCCTTCCGCCTTCCGGAGGTCTCCGCCATGCGTCGCCCGCTCCTGCCCACCCTGCTGCTCGCCTGCACGCTGGCCGTTCCCGCCCTGGCGGCGGAGCCGGCGAAGAAGCCGGCCAAGGCCCCCGCCAAGGCCATCTGCGTCAACGTCAAGGACGGGAGCAAGGCGGTCCAGGGGACGAACCTGGTCATCGAGCCCGGGGAGAAGATCAAGGACGCGGTCGCCGTGGACGGCGACGTCATCGTGAAGAAGGGCGCGGTGGTGGACAACGACGTGGCCGCCATCCGGGGCCGCGTCATCCTGGAGCCCGGCGCGAAGGTGAAGGGCGACGTGGTGTCCATTGGCGGCGAAGTGCGGGTGTCCGCGGGCGCGCACGTCGACGGGAACGCGACGGCGCTGGGCGGCAAGCTCCAGGTGGGCAGGAAGGAGGACGTGGGCGGGGAGCAGACCTCCTTGTCCCTGGTCTTCAACGGCGACGAGCTGGTGAAGGAGTTCATCGGCAAGGCGCTCGACGAGGACGCGGGCAAGTGCCACATCCTCGACGACGACGATGACGACGGCGACAAGGACGTCTGAGCCGTCCTCCCGCGTGTCAGGGGGCCCCCGTCACTTCCATTCTGGCGGGGGCTTGCGCGTGGCGCGGCGGCGCGAGCGGGGTTGCAGGTGCACCTCGTCCCCCCGGCACACGCGCACGCGCAGGAAGCGCTGGAGCTGATCCAGGGCCAGGTCGTGGTCCTTGTCGCTCTCGGCGCAGCAGCAGTCGCTGAGCACGGTGATCTTGTATTCGTGCATGTGCGCGTCGTGGGCGCTGAAGAAGACGCACAGGTTGGTGGCGATGCCCGCGAGCAGCAGCTTCTTCGTGCCCAGGTGCTCCAGGAGGGGCACCAGCGACGTGGCGAAGAAGGCCGAGTGCTTGGGCTTGAGGATGAAGTAGTCGTCCGGCCGGGGCTTGAGCGCGCGGGCGACCCGCTGGCCCCGGCTGTCCCGCCGGGTGCAGTGCTTGTAGACGTCCGTGAAGTTGCTGCGCCACAAGTCGAAGTTGTCGTTGACGTAGATGACCGGGACGCCCGCCGTGCGCATCCTCTGCGCGAAGGGGCCCAGGCGCTCCACCATGCGCAGCGCCCAGGGCAGGACGTTCTCCCCGCCGGGGAACTCCAGGTCGTTGATGACGTCGATGATGAGCAGCGCGGTGTCATGCCGCCGCTCGTGCGGCGTGCGCGTCTGCTTCCGGACCGCCTGGCGCGGCTTCGCCACGTCCACCTCCTCGTGGCGGAAGACTAATCATCGGCGGGCGGGAGGCGGAGCCCCTGGGTGGCACTGTTCGTTTTGACGAATTGCCAACCCCGCGCTCGACGCCCAGTTTCGATCCAGGGGGAAGCACGCACGACACCGCCCGCGGCCACGACCTCGGCCCGTCGTCCGCGGCATGCCCTTGCTTCCCAGGTGGCGTGGGAGCAGGCGCCCGGGCTCTACGGCGCGGGAGGAGGGCTTGTGAGCACTGAGAGCACGCCCTCCCCCGAGGAGGGGCTGAACCGGGTCATCAAGAAGTTCGAGCGCTTCGTCGTCGTCTCGATCGTCGTGATGATATGATGGGGGTCATCGCGCTCTCCACGCTTGAGCTGGCGTGGATCATCGCCAAGGACATCGTCACGCCGCCCATCCTCCTTCTGGAAGTGGATGAGCTGCTGGAGATCTTCGGTTTCGTCCTCCTCATCCTGATTGGCGTGGAGTTGCTGGAGACCATCAAGGCGTACCTGCGAGACAACGTCGTTCACGTTGAGATCGTCCTGGAGGTCGCGCTGATCGCCATCGCCCGGAAGGTCATCGTGCTCGACCTGTCGAAGTACGATGGCGTCAGCGTGCTCGCCATGGCGGCGCTCATCATCGCGCTCGCGGGGGCCTTCTCCCTGAGGGTGCTGCGCCGCCGCTCCCGCCGCCGTTGAGAGACCTTCTATCGCCGGGTGCGGCGGGGCCTCCACACGAGTCCCGCGAGCAGCCACCAGGCCAGGACACCCGGAAGCGCGGCGGCGCCGGCGCTGCAACCGCCGTAATCGTCCTCCAGGAGCACGGGCACCGTGCCGCCGTCCTGAACGGGCCCCGCGTCCGCGCCACTTCCCCCGTCCGGCCTGGCTCCGGCATCCGGCTGGGAGCCCGCGTCCACGGCACTGCCCGCGTCCGCCTGGGTGCCAGCGTCAGGGATTGATGACGCCTGGACCCGGACCTGGAACGTCTGGACCGCATCCGGCGATTGTCCATTGCTGGCGCGCACGGAGACGGTCGCGGTCGCTTCGGTCGCGGGCGTCCAGGACAGACGCCCACTCACAGGGTCCAACGTCATGCCTTGCGGCCCCTGCACCAGCGTCAGCGACGGCGCGGGCTTCCCGATCGCCGTGACCGTGTACGCATAGGGCTTTCCCACGGTCGCCTGCGTCACGGGCGCGGAGGTGATGGCAGGCGCGCCGGCCACGTCCCTGGCGATGACGGTGACCACCCGCGAGGTGAGGCCCGGCGAGGACACCGTCAGCAAGGCCACGTCGTCCTCGCTGTCCGTGTCGCGCACGGTCGCCACGGTGACCGTCTTCGTGGACGTGCCGTCCTCGGGCGTGAAGGTCAGGGAGGCGCCGCCGGTGACCGTCACGTCCGTGCTCCCCGACGTGCGGGCCACGGTGACCGTCACGGAGGAGGTCGGCACGTAGGTCAGGCCGACGGTGAAGGTTCCGCCCATCCCCTCATCCAGGTCGAACGAGGTGGTGGAGAGCTTGAGCGCCTGGACTTCATCCTCCTCGGTGCGCGCGTGGATCTCCACGCCGGGCACGCCCTCCGGGAAACCCTGGTCCATGGTGACGAAGAACGTGGCGTGATCGACCTGCGAGTCCGCGTCCTGGTCCGCGCTCAGGGTGATGAACTGCGGGACGCTCCAGTTGGTCGCGTTGAACAGGACCGGCTGCCCGGCGCTCACCCGGATGTCCGAGTCCTCTTCACGCCGCTCGAGCGCCACGTACGTCGGGGCCGTGGGAGGCATGGCCAGGGAGACCGTGAGCGTCTTCGACCCTCCTTCGGGGATGACCAGGTCCTGGGTGGAGACGATCACGCCCTGGCCCACGGGCAGCGGCGTGACGCGGTAGATCGTGTTGCCGAAGGACAGCACATACAGCGCGCCGTCCGGCCCCACCGCGACGTCGGTGAACGACTCCCAGTCGGAGTAGTTCACCACCAGGTCCACCTTGTTCACGGAGCCGTCCGTTCCCAGGTCGACCCGGAACACGCTCCCGTCGAAGTCCGCGAAGAAGTAATCGCCCTCGTAGTCGGAAGGAAAGCGAGTGCCGGCGTAGAACGCGCCTCCGACCACGGCATCCCCCATCGGGTCTGTCTTCAGCCCACCGCCGCCGCTCACCGCATCCGGGCCGGGCTGCGCCACGGTGAAGGACAAGGGTGTGGGAAAGCCCGTGATGAAGCCAACGCCGTTGAAGCTGGGGTCCCGCACATCGCGCAGATGCACCTTCTTGCCCTTGCGCAGAGAGGAGACCGGATAGGTGCCGTCCACGGTGAAGGTCGCGACGCCGTTCTTGCGCACGGCACCTGTCGACGTGAAGGTGAACTCCTCCCACTGGCCTGGCGTGTACGCGACCAGCGGCGACAGGAAGCCGGCGGGCTGGTTGTTCTCGTACTGCCACCAGCCCGCATGGTCGCCCCGGCCCACGCTGAAGATCTGCTCGGCGGCCTCGCCAGCGACGTTGGCCCAGAGCTTCCCGGTCGCAGGCTGGAAGCGGATCCGGAAGGGATTGCGGAAGCCCCGCGCCCAGATGAGGTCGTTGTTCGGCCCCCAGTCGTCGTAGAACGGGTTGTCCGTGGGGATGGTCCCGTCCTTGTTGACGCGAAGGATCTTCGACGCCATCTGGCTCAGGTCATCATTGCCACCCTCGGACGAGCCCAGGTCCCCTACCCCAAAATACAAGCGGCCATCTGGACCGAAGGCCAGCCCTCCGCCGTTGTGGCTCGAGCCCGAGGGGATGTTGTCGACGATGACGGTCCGCTCGACACCGACGCCCGCCGAGTCCCTGAACCGGAGGATCTGCGTGATGAACCGGGTGACACCTCCCACGTCGACGTTCGGCTGGTTCGCGAACACGTAGACGTAGCGGTTGGTCGCGAAGGCCGGATCGAAGACCAGGCTCTGAAGACCCTGCTCACCCCCCGTCGCCACCGCTTCATCGATGAACGGCGTGGGCAGGAGCGCCCCGTTCTGGATGACCCGGACCTTGCCGCCCTTGAGCACCACGAAGAGGCGGTTGGAGCCGTCCGGTGCCCAGGTCAGCCCGGACGCTTCCTGGAGCGCGTCCGCCTCGATGAACTTCGAGACCTCGACGCCATAGGCGCCCGAAGGCGGAGGAGGAATGCGGGTCTGGGCTTGGGCGGTGAAGGCCGCAAGGAAGGCCAGAACAAACAAGGACGGGACTGGGCGCATGGCAGACACGCTACCATCCATTCCTCACGCCCCAGATGCCCACCTTGCCGTCATCCAGGCCCCAGCTCACGAAGCGCCCGTCGGGCGAGAAGTTCGCGGTGCTGCCCTGCTGGTCATCCAGATCGGAGTACGCGAAGACGTGCTGCCCGTCGCGGACGTCGATGATCACGAACGCGCTCGTGTCGGGGCTGGCCGCCAGCAGGGAACCCGCGGGGTTGAACTCCAGGTGGATGGCCAGCGATGCGGGGGCCCTGAGGCTCCGGACGATCTCCAGGGCGGGCAGCGTCAGGAACAAGAGCTCCCCCGAGGAGGTCGCGGCGACCAGGTGCTCACCGGACGGCGTGAAGGCCACGGCCCAGGTCCGCCGTGCGTCGAAGGCGCGGGTCGTGACGCGCCTGCCAGTCCGCGCGTCCCAGAGGCGCAGGGACGCATGGGTGTCGGCGTCTTGAAGTTCTTCGCCGGCCCCCGCCGCGGCGAAAGCGCCATCCGGAGAGAGCGCGCAGCCGTGGAACTGCCAGGGATCCTCCTTCCGCCAGACGAGCCAGCGCCGCTCCAGGTCCCAGAGCATCACACGGCCCACGCTCGCCACGAGCAGCAGGCGCGTGCCATCCGCGGACAGGGATGCGTGGGAGACGGAGCCGCCCGTCTCTACGGAGGACAGCAACTGGCCGTCAGCCACGGACCATGTCTGCAGGGTGCCACGCACGGTCACCGACAACAGCCGCTGGGCGTCAGGCAGGAACCACGCGGCGATACAGCCGGGGACGGACCTCGCGAAGGACGGCTGATGGGTCTGCGCATGCAGGTCCCACCAGCGCAGCGAGACGCCCCCCTGCTTCTGGACGGACAGCAGATAGCGCGACGACGCATCCCACCCCAGCCACTGCCACCGCGAGCACTGCGACAGCTCCGGCTCCCCCAGCGTGCGCAGCAGGGACAGGTGTTTCGCGGTGTCAGGGGTCAGCATCAAGGCGCTCCAAGCGGCTCCAGCAGCCCGGCCCGTTGCAACTGAACCCTCACCTCTTCCGCGAGCGCGACATGCTCCGGCCTGCTCAGCGTGAATCGCTCCGGGGTCAGGATGACGAGGGTGCCCCGGTCCTGCACGGGCTCCACTCGAACCAGGTCGGGAAGCGGCGGCACAGGACCGCGGTCCCGGGAGAAGTACGTCATCCAACCGATGAACGTGCCAACGTCGCCGGCCTCGGACACCGCGTCCCGATGCTCGTCGGAAATGACGACACCCCACTCCGGCTCCCAGACCATCACCATCGCCTTGAGCACCTGGGATGCGCTCCGCTCGGAAAGGAGCCCTCGTGCGGCGGGAGTCCAAACGCAGAGGTCCACCGCGTCCGGCACCGGAGAGCCACAGGAGAAGTTGATGACACTGCTGTCGTCAGCGCTCCCGTTCCATGCGGAGAAGGAGAGCTCGCCTTCGCCCGGCTGGTACTTCGTCTTCGCGAACAACTGCTGAAGTGAAAGGGCATCCGGGCTGAACCGGCTCTGGAGCGCAGCCTCCCGGGAACGGGCCTGTTCGTACCAGGTCGCGAGGCTCGGGTCCGTGGAAGCCAATCGCTGGAATAAGGCCTCGGCCCGCCGGGCATAGGTCTCCAGCGGCTCGGGCCTTCCGGGCCAGTACACCCCTGCGTAGTAGGTTTCGGTCATCGGCCGTGAAGACGTTCAGCGCGGAGGAGTGAAGTGGACGGGAATCCGTCCCAGACCGTTTCTCTTGAAGAGCGCTCGTACGTAGTCCGCGACCTTGCGCTCCGCGAAGTGCCATTCCAGGGGAACTCCACGGGCGACCCGCTGCTGCCGTTTGGCTTGCCGGACCATGTCCGTGAATCCCTCGAACCACCCGCCCTGCTCCACGGCCAGCTCGAGGAACTTCTCATAGCCCGGCCCTTTGGCCTCCAGCAACACGCCATGGGTGAACCCATCGAACTTGACGCTGTCGACGTCGTAGACCTGTCCCTCCGGGGCGTTGGTGATCTGGGACTGATACTTCCGGGCCGCATCCTCCATGTGCTCGGTCGCGGGCCGCCACTTCCCCGGTCCTCCGGATGAAGAAGCCCCACCGCCTGGGGCATTCGACTTCAACAGGATGACGGCCGCCCCGGGCACTCCGCCCAAGACCGTCGTCGCACGCCCGACGGGGACCGAGACGAGTTCCAGCACCAGCGCCCCCTCCGCGGACAATGAGAGCATCGGAGCCGTGGCCTCCGCGCCCACGGCCAGTCCCCTCAGCGAGCGCGTCGTGGCGGAGGCCGTTCCCCATAGCGCGACGACATTCGTGGTCAGGCGTGCGGTCTCGCGGATCTGCTCGCCACGCGTCATGTACTGGAAGCGCTCCCAATATGCGGGCGAGTTCGTGATGAGGGCTACGAGTCCCTCCGGCAGGTGTCGCAGCCCAGCGATGCTGTCCGCCGGACGCGACAGCAGTTGCCCCACCGCGTGGTACAGCTCAACGAAGGCGTCCTCGGCGCCGTCCAGTGAGCGGTTGATGACGTCAGCGTCGTCGTAAACTTCGGCGAGAGGCCTCGGGTCCGCGGCACGCAACTGCGCATCCACCTGACGGAAGACTCCGCCACGTCCGCTGTAGAAGCGGCCCAGTTCGAAGTTCCCCGCACGGAAGGCTCCATCCCTCCACTTCACCTCCGAAACCTTTTGCTGCGTGCGGCCATCCAGCGCCCAGGCGAGATAGCCGTCTGGCCGAAGCACCGCCACCTGCTCGCGGGCGAAGCGTTCCACCCGTTGCTCCAGTTGCTCACGCGACACGTCGCCGTCCGCCAGCACCTCGCGCATCAGGAAGCCCGCGACCATGCGTGGAGGGAACGACCCCAACGTCACGGGCGTCTCCGTCAGCCGTTCGAGCACTCCCACCGCGTCCTCGGGTGTGAATGGATTGCGGCGAGGGGGCAGCTCGTCCTCATCCTGCAACCCGGCATGGAACAGCACCTCCTCGAACGCGTCCGGCTGGAGAAACCGCGTGCTTCCTCTCCCGGAGGCAGCTTCCACACCCGCACAGCCACTGCAGACCAGAGCCGCGAATACCGCCAGGACAGCGAAGCGCATGAGCGCACTCTAGAGCGCCGGTCCAATGGGGGCCCGCGCTCCCCGCTCCGCACACCGCGTCACGGTGGGCCGCGCGCTGGGGGGCTTGAGCCGGACTGAACGGGCGGCCTATGACGCGGCCTCCCCGCCCAGGGGAACCCTTTCGAGGACCTTCATGTTCAAGAAGATTGCCATTGGCGCCGTCGCAGGGCTCGCGCTGTTCGCCGGCTTCGTCGCCACGCGCCCCGATACCTTCACCGTCACGCGCTCCGCCACCGTGCCGGGCTCGCCCGACATCGCGTTCGGCCTGGTCAATGACTTCCACCAGTGGAACCAGTGGTCTCCCTGGGAGGGCCTCGACCCGGACATGAAGCGGACCTTTGGCGGCGCGGAGTCGGGCGTGGGCGCCACCTATGCGTGGACCGGCAACGACGACGTGGGCCAGGGCCAGATGACCATTGAAGAGGCCTCGGTCAACGCGTCCATCCGCGTGAAGCTGGAGTTCATCAAGCCCTTCGCCTCCACCAGCATCACCACCTTCGCGTTCAAGCCCGCTGACACTGGCACCACCGTCAACTGGACCATGACCGGCGACCACAACTTCATCAGCAAGGCGATGTGCCTGTTCATGGACATGGACCAGGTCGTGGGCAAGGACTTCGAGAAGGGCCTCGCCAGCCTGAAGACCGCCGCCCAGGCCGAGGCCACGAAGCGCGCGGAGGCCGAAGCCAAGGCCGCCGTCGCCGCGCCCACACCGTAGTCCCCAAAAGAAGGGGCGGCCCGTGACTCCGGCCTCCCCTCCCCTCCCCTCACCTCAAGCCCTCACCCTGGAGCGGGTCTTGAAATTGAGCGAGCAGGCATGGTGGAGCAAGCGGGGGGAGTCCTTCGAGAGCGCCGGCAACGCCTGCACTCGGCAATCGGTTGCGCTGCGCCAGCCGAGTTCGAACGGGCAGCGGCATGGTCCACCTGTCCACGAGAGCGGACCACGCCCACCCACGTGGGAGGGGCTGGCGTGTGCTCCTGAAGCCCGCGTGGCCTTGACGGACAGTTGCCGCATCCGGCGTTGCGGCTGACGTTCCGCTGTCCTTTCAAGAGGGGGGAATGAATGAGCCGGCGAAGCGGTGCCAGGTTGCCTGGAGCGGTGTGGAGTGCGGTGCTGGCGGGACTCCTCCTCGCCTGTGATTCGATGCCGGAAGACACGTTGCTCCTGGAGCCGGAGGAGACGGCGGAAGCGGCAGCCGCGGGGCTGAGCGTGTCTCCTCCCTTCGATGTCACCGCGCCCCGGCTGAGGCCCCAACGATTGGCGGAGAGCGGGCCCGCGATTGCTTTTGGTGGCGGGCGATTCCTCGTCGTGTGGCGGGACACGCGCGTGGGCGGCGTGTTCGCCTCGCGCATGGACCCGGACGGCACGTTGAAAGATCCGTCCGGCATCGCGCTCAACCCGGAGCCCTCGCTGCCCTCCGGAGACCCGAGCGTGGCCTATGACGGGACGAACTTCGTCGTCGTGTGGAGGAACTCGAGCGACGGCATCTTCGGCACGCGCGTGAGCCCGGGCGGCGCAGTGGTGGGGCCGCGTTTCACGGTGTCCAACTCGGATGAGATTGGCGGTGGGCCGCCGGGGCTCGCCTGTGCGCCCACGGTGTGCATGGTGGCTTTCGAGAGCATCGGCGACCTTGCCACCACCATCACCGCGCGGCGGGTGCTGCCCGACGGGACGGTGCTCCAGAACGAGGCGTCGCTGTCGCCCGACCTCCCCGGCATCATGAGCGACACCACGGTGGCGTGGAATGGTGAGCGCTTCCTCGTCGTCTGGGCGGACGCGCGTGGCGGCGAGTCCACGCCGGACATTTATGGCAACCGCGTGCTGCCGGACGGTACCGTCCTGGACGGGGCCCGGTCGGGCTTCCCCATTGCCCGCGCGCCGGGCGTGCAGCGCAACCCCTCCGTCGTCTGGACGGGCACGCGCTTTCTCGTCGTGTGGGACGACACCCGGCGCGGAGGAGCGCCGGACATCTTCGCCGCGCGTGTGCGCGACAGCGGAGAGGTGTCCGAGCCGGGCGGCATCCGCATCTCCACCGCCAGCGGCGCGCAGCGCTTCCCCCGCGTGGCCCCGCAGGGCGGCAAGTCGCTCATCGTCTGGGAGGACCTGCGCTCCGGACACCGCCGCGCCTGGGGCGCGCGCATCACCGAGGCCGGCGAGCTGGTAGACACGTCCGGCATCCCCATCTCCGAGGGAGAGGAGCCCGAGGAGCGCCTGCCCTTCGTGGCCGGCGGTGGTGACAGGTACCTCGTCGCGTGGGCGGGCGCGGTGGACGCCACGGACGAGGGGCCCATGTACATCCGGGGCAAGCGGGTGAGCCGGCCGGGCGAGGTGCTGGACGATACGTCGAAGCTTTTCACGCGCGCGGCGAACCGGCAGGAGGTGCCCGCGGTGGCGGCCAACGCGGACGGGTACCTCGTGGCATGGCGAGAGACGCGCTCCCCGGACGGGCCGACGGTGTACGCAGCGCGGATGCGGCCGGATGGGAGCGTCCTGGACGTCAATGGCATCCGCCTGCCGAGCGGCATGGACCCGCAATACATCCAGGTGGCGTCGGACGGCCGCGACTTCCTGGTGGTGTGGGCGGAGCGCGAGCCGGGCGGCTACGACAAGAACATCCGCGGCGCACGGGTGAGCCGCTCCGGCGCGGTGCTGGATGCCACGGGCATCTCCCTCGTCACGGTGACGGGCGACCAGGAGCGGCCCGCGGTGGACTTCTTCGGTGGCGTGTACCTGGTGGTGTGGGAGGACGACCGGGGGAGGGAAACGGGCATGGACGCGTTCTCAATCTACGGCGCGCGGGTAAGCACCTCGGGCGTGGTGCTGGAGTCGGACGGCCGGCGCTTCAGCTCGGGGCTGGCCTTCACGTCGTCGCCCGGGGTGACGCATGCCGGGAGCAACTTCCTGGTGACGTGGTCGGAGGATGGGACGCCGATTCGCGGCGCGCGGATGACGCCCGGGGGAGCGATGCTGGACCCTGGCGGCTTCCCCCTCCTGACGACGGGGCCCGTCGCATCCGTCCCGTCGCTGTCCACGGATGGAACGGTGGTGCTGGTGGTATGGGAGCAGTGGCAGGGCCCGAACACCAACCTCAGCGACGTGTATGGGATGCGAGTGACGTCCGGAGGCACGGTGCCGGGCACGCCTTTCCTCATCGCCTCCGGCCCGCTGAGCGAGGGCAACCCGCGCGCCACCTTCGACGGGAATGTCCACCTCGTGGTGTGGGAGCGGGATGACGAGCCGCTGAGCTTCCGCTCGGTGTCGGATGTGTTTGCCACACGGGTGACGCAAGCGGGCGCGGTGCTGGACGTGGCGGGCATCCCGCTTGCCACCACCCCCGACGTGGCGGAGCGCGGCCCGGTGGTGGCGTCCGTGGGAGGCGCACGCTCGGTCGTGCTCTTCGAGCGCTGGGTGCCGGCCCCGGAAGTCAACGAGACGCGGGTGCGGGCGCGGCTGCTGGACAGTGACTGAACCCGCTCTACTTCGTGAAGGTGATCGGCCCCGAGGACAGCGTGGTGTTGTTCGCGCCGTCCACCGCGCGCACGCGCCACGTGTGCGTTCCCGTGGACAGGCCGCCCAGCGTCGTCTGCTCCGTGCCCACGCCGTACACCTCGAACTCCCACAGCGAGTAGCCGTACGCCGTCGCGCGCTGCACGCCGCGCATGCGCACGTAGCGGCCCACGCCGGCCACCGTCCAGTCGTCGATGCCGCCGTCGCCGGTGTCCACCGTCTTCAGCGCCGTCCAGGTGGCGTTGTCCAGCGACGCCTCCAGGACGTAACGGCGGCCGTACGCGGCCTCCCAGTTCAGCACGATGCGCTTGAGCGAGTAGATGGCCCCCAGGTCGAGGGTGATGGACTCCGTGTCCCCCGTGGTCGCCGTGCCCACGCTCGACCAGCGCGTCGCCAGGCTGCCGTCCACCGCGTCGTTCGCGCTGCCGAACTCCACGGACGTGGCGTAGGCGTTCTTCCCCCGCGCCAGGTTCGTGCCCGCCGGCACCGGCGTGCTGCGCAGGATGGAGGGGCTCCGGTCCGCGCCGTCCACGATGAGGACGTACTCCGCCACGCCCGCGCCCACGTCCGTCGTCTGCTCCCAGATGAAGCGCGTGGACGTGCCCGGCACCGACTGCCCGGCCGACGGAGACAGCGCCGCGAAGGCCGCCGGAGGCGTCGTGTCGTTCAGCGTGAAGGTGAACGTCGCGGACTGCGTGACGCCGTTCGCCCAGTTGAACGCCTTCACGAACCAGGTGTGCACCCCGTTCGCCAGCTTCAGCCCGTCCAGCGCCGCCGCCGGCGTCTGGGTGATGGCCACCGGCATCGCGCCACCGTCCAGATACACCTCGTACCGCTGGATGCCCGTCTGCGGGTCGCTGCTCGCCGCCCAGGTGAACGCCGGACGCGTGCCGGTGATCACCAGGTTGTTCGCGGGCGTCAGCAGGCTGAACGCCGCGGGCGGCGTCGCGTCCGTCAGACCAAAGCCCTGGATGCCCGAGCCGTACTGGTACAGCGGGTTGCCGTACGTGGGCGGCACCGGCAGGCCCGCCGCGATCTTCTGGCGGATGGCCGCGCGCTCCGCGTCCGTCGCGCCCAGGTCGAACGGCAGGTCCCACTTCTCCAACTGGTTGCTCTCCACGTCCGTGCCGATCTGGCTCATGCTCCGCGGGAGCTGCCAGGGCGTCTTGCCGCGCGGCAGCACGTCACCGAACAGCACGTCCGCCACCGCGTAGCCGCCCATGTCGCCGGGGCGGTACGCCAGCATCAGCGCGTTGGAGAGCGGCACCACGTTCGTCAGCACATAGGGACGCGGGCTGATGACGACCACCGTCGTGGGGATGCCCCGCGACTTGAAGCCGTTGATGATGCCGTACTGGTCGCCCCACTTCGCGTCGTGGGCGGGGCCAATCGGGTCGCCCGGCAGGTACGGCTTCTCCTTGTCCCACTCCGTGCCGTGGGTGAAGTAGCTCTCGCCCACCACCACGATGGCCGCGTCCGGCGTCACGCCCGCGGGCGCGTTGTCCTTGTAGACCGTGAGCCCCGCCGCCTCCGCGCGCGCCCTCACCGCCGCGTAGATGGTCGGGTCGCCGAACTCGTTGCCGTGGAAGTCCGAGCGCCAGGTCACCATGCAGGACATGTCGTCCGCGCGCGGGCCCGCGATGACCAGCTTGCCGCCCGCCGGCAGTCGGATGGGCAGCGCGCCGTCGTTCTTGAGCAGCGTCATGGCCTCCTGCGACGCCCGGCGCACCGCCGCCTTGCTGTCCGCGGTGTGCCACTGGGACGTGCCCGCCGGGCCCTGCTTGTACGGGTCCTCGAAGATGCCCAGGCGGAACTTCAGGTCCAGGATGCGGCGCACGGAGTCGTTGATGCGCGCGAGGGGGACCTCGTTCTCGAAGTTGGCCATGGCCTGCGGCGTCGCGCCGCCCATCACGTCCGAGCCCGCCGTGGCGGAGCGCACCCACGAACCCGACGGCAGCCAGTCCGAGCAGATGACGCCGTCGTACTTCAACTGGTTGCGCAGGTAGTTGAGGATGCCCGGGTTGTCACCCGCGCCGTAGCCCTCCGGACCCAGGAGCCAACTGCCCGCGTAGCCCGGCATGATGCCGCTGGTGCCCGCCTCGATGGCCGCGTGCCACGGACGCATGTGGTAGTGGATGGTCGTGCCGTCGTAGGTGATGCCCGCCTCACCGCCAGCGCCCTGCCCCGGCCAGTGCTTCGTCGTCACCCAGATGGAGCTCGGGTTCACCTCCGGACCGCCCTGGAGGCCCGCGATGAGCGCGCGGGTGATGCCCGCCGCCAGGTCCGCGTCCTCGCCGTTGCCTTCCTGCGTGCGCGGATACAGGACCTTGGTGTTCACCTCCGCCAGCGGCGACAGCGTGCCGCGGCTGCCAATGGCCAACTGCTCACGGCGCTGGATGTCACCCATCTCGTGGATCGTGTCCAGGTCGCGCGTGGCCGCGAGCGCCGGCTGCGTGGGCCAGCTCGTCTTGTACCCGTGGATGGTGTCACCCGCATCGATGTGCGGGATGCCCAGGCGCGTGGCCGCGGACGCCTTCTGGAACAGGGGGATGTCCGTGGGCGACAGGGGCCCCATCTGGAAGCCCGCCTCCGGGTACGTCTTGGCGTCGTAGAACATCTGCAGCGCCTTCTCGCGCAGCGTCATGCGGCCCAGCAGGTCATTCACGCGCACGGAGATGGGGTTGTGCCAGTCCTCGTACGGTTCAATCGTCCCGTTCTTGTTCAGGTCGCGAATGCCGTTGATGAGGTTGACGCCGTCCGCCTGCGTCTCCACCACCGGCAGGTACACGCTGAAGTTGCCGATGTCCGAGCGCGACGTGCCGCCACCCGACAGCGTGGCCACCACGTACCACTTGTACGTCCAGCGGTCCGGCAGGTCCTCCGTGAAGGTGAACGACGTGCCCGTCTGCGACGCCACCTGCGTGTACCGGTCCAGCAGGTTACCCGCCGCCATCCAGTCGTAGTCGTCGCGCGTGAGGTTGACGTAGAGCTTGTAGTTCGTCGCGCCCGTCACCGGGGCCCACGACAGCGTGGGACGGCGGGCCGCGGTGATCATCGCGTTGTTGGCCGGCGAGACCAGGCGGAACGCCCCGGCCACCGGCAGCGGCGCGGGCGCCACGTACGGGTCCGGGATGAGGGTGGGGTCGCGCGGGTCCGTGGGGCCGTTGCCCGTGGAGAAGATTTCGACGTTCCAGTCCGCGCCCTGCACCGCGAGCGCCGTGACGGACTGCGCGCGCTGCTGCACGCCGTTCACGTCCACCACCGCCAGGCGGATGTCCGTGTTGGGCTGCGTGGGAGAGAACTGGTTCTTCGACAGCGTCACCGTCGTGTTGGGCGGGAACGTGAGCTGGTACGTGAAGGGCCCGGGCGGGTTGCGCACGGACGGCGTGGTGTTGCCCTCCTCCGGCACCGGCGTCACCGACAGCGGCGCGGGCGACACGTTGATCTTCGCGTACGCCAGCTCCGGGAAGTTCAGCTTGAGGGTCTGGTTGGTGGTCTGCGTGGGCGGCGGCGTCGTGCCCCCGCTCTGGTAGACCTCGAAGGACCACAGCGAGTAGCCGTAGCCCGTGCCGCGCTCCGTGCCGCGCATGCGGAGGTAGCGCCAGGTGCCGGACACGGGAATCTCCCGGCGGCCGATGGCGCCGTTGGTCACCGTGTTGAGCGGGGTCCAGGTGCTGTCGTTGTTGGAGCCTTCAATCGTGTACGTCTTGCCGTAGGCCCCCTCCCAGTCCAGCACCACCTTGCCCACCACCTGGGACGACCCCAGGTCCACGCGGATCCACTGCGGGTCCACGCCCTGCGCGGAGGCCCAGCGCGTGTTGACGTCGCCGTCGAACGCGAAGCCCGGCTGGAGCCCCGCGGCGTCCGCCTCCACGCTGGACGCGGTGGCCGGGCGGTTGCGCGCCAGGTCCGTGTTGGCGGGAGGCGGCGTCGTGCCGCCCGTCTCATAGACGGCGAACTCCCACAGCGAATAGCCATACGCGGGCAGCGCGCGCGTGACGCCCTGCATGCGCACGTAGCGGCCCGTGATGCCGGACGGCAGCGACAGGTCGTCCAACGCGCCGTCACCGGTGTTCACCGTCAGCGCGTCCGTGAAGGTGGTGTTGTCGTTGGAGACCTGGATTTTGTAGGCCGTGGCGTAGGCCGCCTCCCAGGTGAGCACCACGCGCGAAATCGTGCGCGTCTGGCCCAGGTCCACGGTGATCCACTCGTTCGCCGTGAAGCCGCTGGCCCAGCGGGTGCCCCCGTCGCCGTCCACCGCGTACTGGCCCAGGAAGGGCCCCTCCGCGGAGGAGGTCAAGGTGGTCTTGTTCAGCGCGACGTTCGTCTGCGCGCGGGCGTCGGACGCGCCCAGGAGCGACACCAGCATGAGCACCGCGGCGATGGCCTGTAACAACCAGACACGCGGTGCTTCACGGAGACATGGGCTTGCGCCTCTGCTTGACAATTGCGGCAAGGATCCAGACATTGGGGGATGACTCCTTGAGTAGGAACAGCAACCGCATCCCTGCCCTGAGCGACACCGCACGCGGGGGCGTGACGGCGGCGTCAAGACATGGCACGGGCGTTCCGGCTGTCACACGGCGACAGCCGGCCCGCCCTTCCTGGCACTGCGTTCCTGCCTAATCCGCGGTGAAGTACAGGTTGTCCAGCAGGAGGGATTGTCCGGCCGTGCCACCCTCGGCCGCGAAGGTGAACGGGGACGAGACGTCGTTGAGCTTCAGGCCCGCCGCGACGAAGTCCGCCACGGGGATGGCCAGGTGGTGCCACTCACCATCGTTCGCCCAGCCATACGGGCCGACGGCGAGCGGAGCGCCCTTCTCCGCGGTGCCCGTGCCGCTGCTCATGCCAATCTTCACGTTGGCGAAGGCGGCGTCGGACGACTTCATGCTGACGTGGAGCGTCTTCCAGGTGTCGAAGTTGTGCGTCTGCTTCCAGTGCACGCCAAAGCCCATCCACGGCTTGCCGTTCTGCACGATGCGGTCCGCGGACTTTCCCTCGACGTGGTCCGGATCCGACTCCACGTAGACGGTGTTCTCGTAGAGGTAGAAGTTGGAGTCGACGTTGTCGAGGATGATCTCCTGCGAGCGGCCCGTCTCGTAGAAGATGCCCACCATCAGGCGGGCCTTGCCGGCCTCGTAGGGGAACGGCCCGGGCAGCATCTGCGGGTCCGGCTCCGTCCCTCCGTCGGGGTTCGGGTTACCCGGCAGCTCCTGGCCGGAGTAGTCCGCCGGGCCCGGATCCGGGCGGCAGGCGGCGAGCAGCAGCAACAGGCCCCACGCTGGCTTCTTCATGGCTTCACCGCCCGGTCCGCACCACTGGAGGTCTTCACCATCACCCAGCCGCCCGCCACGGTGCCGCCCAGCTCGACGACGCCCTTGTACGCGGGCGTTACCAGCTCGTAGGCCACCGTGCCGGAGGCGTCGTACGTCACCGCGTCCGGGAAGTTGTCGAGCACGGACTGGTAGGCCTTCACCGCCATCTCGCGCGTCTGCGCCAGGCTGCCCTGGTCCGCCAGGCCCCGCTGGTAGATGGCCGCCAGGTTGAGGGCCACGTAGTACTGCGCTTCGCCATAGGGCCCGTTCGCGAGCACCGTGGCCCACGCGTAGTAGGCCGCCACGGGGTCCGCCCCGGACTGGATCCGCCACTTCGTCTCCGTGCCCACCCCCGACATCGCGAAGGGGTTGTTCGGATCCTCCAGCACGGAGGTGTTCGGGTAGATGCCCATGGCCGGGTCGGTGACCGTGAAGGTCATCCCGTCCAGCGGCTTGCCGTAGATGATGGTCGGGTCGTCGTAGCAGCCGGACAGCGCGGCCACGGCGGCCAGCAGGAGACCAGTCCTCATGATGCGTGTTCCCTCAGAGAGAAAGGATGGCATACGCGCCCACCTCGTACTCGCGACCCTTCAGGCCCTCGGTGATGCCCCGCTCGTTGAGGCCCTCCGAGTACTCGTTCAGCATTCGCACCAGTCCGCGCAGACCGAAGCGCGTGGTCACCGCGCCCAGCACCGGCTTCTTCAAGCCGTAGGACAGGTCCCCGCCCAACTGCACCGGGTAGGTGAGGTTGAAGACGCGGTGGTAGTCGTACGGCCCCCAGTCGTTGAAGCGCAGTTGGGCCGCCAGCAGCAGCGTGTCGTAGAGCGCGGAGCCGTCCAGGCCGAAGCGGTGGATCTGCCGGCTGTCCTCGCCGGAGGACTGCTGGCTGCCCACGTACGCCGTGCCGTACAGGCGCAGGCGCTGGGTGGGGTTGCCCACCAGGCGCAGGGACGTCTCCCACTCGTCGCGGGCCACCGGCGCGCTGCCGAAGGCGACGGTGCTGCCGTCCGCGAGGATGGCGATGCCCGCGTCGCGGGACGTGGGCTGGTGCCGGTAGACGATGTCCAGGCCCGCGGCGAACGGCGCGTCCTCGCGCATGTCGCGGTCCCATGACCAGAACCAGGTGCCCGGCGTCGGGTCGAAGGTGATGAGCAGCTCACCACCCAGCGTCTCGCGGTTGTCCAGCACGCTGAACGCGTCCACCAGGACGCTGCGCGGCCGCACGCCGGCGTAGTACATGCCCGAGCCCGGATCGTACGCGTCCGGGATGGTGGGGTTCGGCCCGATGAGGGGCTTCTGGTACAGCACGTTGGGCGACACCTGGAGCGAGCCGAACTGCACCGCCGCGCCCAGTTGGCCCGAGTAGTGGTTGCCTCGGCCGCTCTCGCGCAGGCTCCAGCCGGTGATGATGTTGCCCTGCTCCGGTCCGCTGTCCGCGACGAGTCCGCGGAAGGAGGACTGCACCAGCCAGCGCACCGGCCCCATGTCGTAGGTGAGCCGCGCCTTGGCGCCCAGCGTGTCCAGGAACTGCACCTTGTCCTGGAGCACGTCGTAGCCGCTGTTGAGGTAGCTGGGGCCGCCCTCCGGAGCGGCGCGCGTATAGGTGAACGTCTCGCCAATGCGCTGGGGCGCGGAGAGCAGGCCGCCCACGTCCAGCACCAGCTTGCCGGTGGCGTACTGGAAGTTGAGCGCCGTCCTGCGCGCGATGCGCTCGCGCACCACGGAGGCCGTGGACGACGACGAGCCCTGGGCCAGGTCCTCCTGGTGCACCAGCGTCACGTTCACCGGGCCCACGGTGTTGCGGTACTTCGCCACCACGGAGGGGTTGGCGCCCCAGTACAGCTCCGGCCCCACGGCGACCTTCAGCCCGTCGATGGCCTTCTTGCCGCTGAACACCACGCCGAAGGGCGCGTTGCCATGGTAGATGTCCAGGTTCGGCCCGTAGTTCGCCTCGCGGTAGAGATTGAAGAAGTCACCCTCCTCGCCCCAGTGGTAGTGGCCGGTGCGGTAGTAGCCTTCCAGCGCGAAGTCCGAGCGGTCGAACTTGAACTCCGCCTGGTACAGCGCGAAGCGATCCAACGGCGACTGCTCGCGCGCCGGGGCGCCGGGGCCCACGGGGACCTGTCCCGCGCCGGGCGTGGCGGGCGTGCCGCGGTTCTCATAGAACAGGTTGTTGAGCCGGTTCTGCGCCACGTTGCCCACGACGTTGAACGACGCGCGGCCGTAGACGCCGCTGGCCGGCTGCAACGCCAGGTCGAAGAAGATGGATTCGGTGTGGTCCGCGGAGTTCTGGTTGGGCCGCACCGTCGCGATGCTCCCGCGTGACAGCGAGCTGTCCAGCAGCAGCCGCAGGTTGGACACCCGCACCGCGCTGAGCTCCTCCGTGCGGGCCAGCGCCACCGACGAGGTGTAGCCGCTGGTGAGCGCGGACGGGCGGATGCCCGCGAAGTAGTCGCGGATGACGTCCGGGTTGGTGGTGGGCGCGTACGGGTCCAGGCGGAACACGGCCTGGAGGACGTAGTAGGCGGTGCGCGGCTGGATGCCGCTGATGCCGTTGGAGTCCGGCGGGCCCAGGGCCGCGATGCCGAACCACTCCTCGTTCATGTTGTTCTGGCCGGGGACGAAGTCGGCCGCGTAACCGCCGTTGGGCCACGTCGCGGTGGTGTCGTGGATGGACAGGTTGGACTCCTGGCCGTGCTTCCACCAGCCGTCCACCCACTGGAACACGAAGCCGCCCAGGGCCGTGCCGGACAGGCCCTGGCCGTAGCCCTCCAGGTAGATCTGCTCCCACTGCGTGCGCAGGTACTCCGCCTGCGCCACGTGGTCCTCGCGGCCCGCGCGGGCGTCGTAGGCGTCCGCGCCGAACTCGCTGAAGAACACCGGCTTGTTGAGCTTGGCCTTCACCTCCGCGAACAGGTCGCGCGCGGTGGGGCCGCGGTAGACGTTCGTGCCCAGCACGTCCAGGTCCTGGCAGTGCTTGGCGATGAGGTCGATGTACTGGAGGTCGCCGTTGGCGATGGACACCGGGTGGTTCGTGTCCCGCTTCTTCACCGTGCGGGCCGCCTCGCCATAGAGCGTGTAGAGCGACTCCGCGCGCGCGGCGTCCTCCTGGCCCGGCAGGGCTTCGATCTCGAACGACGTCCAGTGCAGGCCGTAGTTGTTCTCGTTGCCCAACAGCCACATGAGCACGCCGGGCACGTCCCGGTAGAGCTCCACCTTCTCGGCCAGAGCGCCGAGGATGGCCTTGCGGTGCTCCGGGTTCGAGTAGTCGATGTTGGCGACCATGACCCCGTTCACCGGGTGGCCATAGCGCCCCATCAGCGGGTTGAGCAGCGTGTGGATGCCGTAGTTCCGGTAGATGTATTCGACCCAGACGGGCGGGATGTCGTCGAACTGGCGGATGGCGTTGAAGCCCGCGTCGCGGAGCATCCCCATCTCCTTCGCCAGCACCTGCTTGATGAAGTCCTCCGGCTGCGTCCAGAGCGAGTACCGGTAGTTCTCACCGATGGGCGTGTAGCCCCAGTTCACGCCGTGGACGGGGAAGTCCTTGCCGTCCACCTGGAGCTTGAAGCCGCGCTCGTCCTGGATGACCCGCGTCACCGTCGTGCGCTTCGCGTCCGAAGGCGCGGCGGCGTCCACGGGGCCCGCGGAGGGAGGCTGCGCGGCGGGCGGCGACTGGAGGGGGGAGCCCGCTCCGGACACCTGGGCCCACGCCTGGGTGCCGCCGCACAACGCCAGACACGTCGTCAGGAAGAGCTTCTTCAAGCGGCCTGCTCCACGTCCAGGCCGTTCTGGGCCACGACGTCGCGATAGAGATGGGCGCTGTCCTTCGGGATGCGCTGCTGGGTGGCGTAGTCCACCCACACCAGGCCGAAGCGCTTGGTGTACCCGTAGGCCCACTCGAAGTTGTCCAGCAGCGACCACGCGAAATAGCCCGCCAGGTTCACGCCCTGCGCGATGGCGTCACCGCACGCCTCCAGGTGCCCGCGCAGGTACTCCACGCGTTGCACGTCGTGCACGCGGCCGTCCGCGCCGGGGGCGGTGGAGTACGCGCAGCCGTTCTCCGTGATGTAGATGGGGCCCGGCTTGTATTCCTTCTCCAGATGCACCAGCAGGCGCGTGAGGGAGGCCGGGCATACCTCCCAGTCCATGTCCGTCTTGTCCGGGCGCACGAACACGGTGCGGGGCGCGTTCTGCTCCTCCGGGATGCGGTTGCTGCGCAGGACGGCGCGCGAATAGAAGTTCACGCCCAGGAAGTCGGTGGGCGTGGCGATGGTCTCCAGGTCGCCCGGCTGGATGAAGTCCAGGTGCGGGGACGCGACGCGGCCCGCCTTCACGTGGTCCTCCATCACGTCCTTCGGGTAGCCCCGGCCGTAGAGCGGCTCCAGGAACCAGCGGTTGAAGCCACCGTCGAAGTCGCGGGTCGCGTCCGCGTCCTCCGGGCTGGGCGACGCGGGCTCGCCGGGCGTGAGGTTGAGGGTGATGCCCACCTCCGCGTGCTTCACGTTGGCGCGCAGCACCTTCACCGCGTTGCCGTGCGACACCAGCAGCGTGTGCGCCGCGGCCAGCATCTTGTTCCAGTCCTTGTGGCCCGGGGCGTGCTCGCCGTTGCCATAGCCCAGGTAGCTGATGCACCAGGGCTCGTTGTGGGTGATCCACCGCTTCACGCGGTCGCCCAGGGCGCGGCTGATGACGTCCGCGTACTCCACGAAGGCGTCGCCGGTGGCGCGCGCGGGCCAGCCGCCCTGGTCCTCCAGCACCTGCGGCAGGTCCCAGTGGTAGAGCGTGACGAAGGGCTCGATGCCCGCGCCCAGCAGCGAGTCCACCAGGCGCGAGTAGAAGTCCACGCCCGGGGCGTTCACCCGGCCCCGGCCCTCCGGGAGGATGCGCGGCCACGCGATGGAGAAGCGGTAGGACTTCAGCCCCATCCAGCGCATCAGTTCGATGTCCTCCGGCCAGCGGCGGTAGTGCTCACAGGCCACCGAGCCGTCGGACTTGTCTTGGATCTTCCCCGGGGTGGCGGCGAAGCGGTCCCAGATGGACTCGCCCCGGCCGTCCACGCGGGTGGCACCCTCGATCTGGTACGCGGAGGTGGCCACTCCCCAAAGGAAGTCAGGAGGAAACTGACGCATCGGCGGTAACTCCTTTCGGAACTTCAAGGTGGCAGCGGACGAGGTGATTCGCGGCCGGCAGGACGTCGGGAGGCGTGAGGGTGGAGCAGCGCGGCTCGGACACCGGACAGCGTGGAGCGAAGGGGCAGCCCACGAGCGGCGCGGGGCCCGTGGCGGGGCGCACCGGCAGCGCGGCCTGGAGGAAGTCGTCCCCATCCGGCACCGCGGACAGGAGCAGCTTCGTGTACGGGTGGCGCGGCTGGCGCAGCACCTCGTCCGCCCTGCCCGCCTCCACCACCGTGCCCGCATAGAGCACGAGGATGCGGTCCGCCAGGTGCCGCGCGCTCGCCAGGTCGTGGGTGATGAACAGGATGCCGATGCCGCGCTCCTGCGTGAGGCCGCGGAGCAGTTGCAGCACGCCCTTGCGCGTGGACACGTCCAGCATGGACGTGGGCTCGTCCGCGATGATGACCTGCGGCTCCACCGCCAGGGCGCGCGCCACCGCCACCCGCTGGCGCTGGCCGCCGGACAGCTCATGCGGGTAGCGCTTCGCGAAGGCCTCCGCGGGCGTCAGGCCCACGGACTCCAGCAGCGACAGCACCCGCGTGCGAAGGCCGGACTTCGGCACCCGGCCGTGGCGCACCAGCGGGCGCTCCAGGTGATAGGCCACCGTGTGCACGGGGTTGAGGGACGCGAACGGATCCTGGAACACCATCTGCACCCGGCCGCGGTAGTCGAGCGACGCCTGCGCGCCGCCGTCCGCCAGCACGTCGCGTCCGGCGAGCCGCAGTTGCCCCGCGTCCGGCATGTCCAGCCGGGCCAGGAGCCGCGCCAGCGTGGACTTGCCGCTGCCGGACTCGCCCACCAGCGCGACGATCTCCCCCGGCTGGAGGGAGAAGGACACGCCCTTGAGGATGGGCTTGCGCTCGCGGGAGAAGAAGCCGCCCGCCAGGTAGCTGCGGGTGAGGCCCTCCGCCTCCAGGAGGGGCGCGCTCATCGGTGACCTCCGGGGATGGCGGCGACGCGCGTGGACGGCCGGGACACGGACAGCTCCGGCGCCTGCTGGACCGGCGGCGGCGCGGCGTCCTTCGCGGACAGGTGCGGGAACGAGGACAGCAGGAGCTGCGTGTACGGGTGGCGGGCCCCGGCGCGCAGGTTCGCGGACGTGTCCACCTCCACCAGCTTGCCGCCCTGGAGCACGCCCACGCGGTCCGACAGCGCGAGCAGCAGCGGCAGGTCATGCGTGATGAAGAGCATGGCGAAGCCCAGCCGCTGCTTGAGCTCCACCATGCGCTGGAGCAGCTCCTTCTGCACCACGACGTCCAGCGCCGTGGTGGGCTCGTCCATGATGACCAGCCGGGGCTCCAGGGCCAGCGCCAGCGCGATGCCCACGCGCTGCCGCATGCCGCCGGAGAGCTGGTGCGGCCACGCCGTCACCAGGTCCGGCGACAGGCCCACCATGCCCAGCAGCTCCCGAGCGCGGGCGTAGGACGCGGCGCGCGACACGCGGCCGTGCGCCGCGAGCGTGTCGTGGAACTGCTCGCCCAGCGTGAGCACCGGGTTGAGCGCGCTCATGGCGCTCTGGAACACCATGGACACCTGACGCCAGCGGAACGCGCGCAGGGCCGGGCCCTCCAGCGCGGTGACGTCCATGCCGTTGAAGAGGATGCGCCCCTGCGTGACGCGCGCGGAGGCAGGCAACAGGCCCAGCAGCGCGGAGCCGATGGTGGACTTGCCGCTGCCGGACTCCCCCGCCAGACCGAACACCTCGCCCGGCGCCACGTCGAAGGACACCGAGTCCACCACGCGCGAAGCGCCCTTCTCCGTCGCGTAGTCGATGCACAGGTCCTGCACGCGCAAGAGCACGCCCGGCACCGGCTTCTCCAGGTGCGCGCGCGGGGCGGTGCTCGCGGGCAGCGCCGCCGGCTTGTGCACGCGCAGCGCGGGGTTGGTCATCTCGTCGATGGCGGAACTGACCAGCGTGAGCGCGAAGCCCACGAGCGCAATGCACAGGCCCGTGGGGACGAAGATCCACCAGGAGCGCGTGAGCAGCGCCGCGTCGTTGGCGGCCCAGTAGAGGTTGGTGCCCCACGTCACCGCGCTCACGTCGCCCAGGCCCAGGAACTCCAGGCCCACCTGCGCGCCCACGGCATAGAGCGTGTTCCCGATGAACGACGAGCCCAGCAGCGACGCCATGTTGGGCAACAGCTCCCGCGACACGATGCGCGAGTGGCTCTCCCCCGTCACCACCGCCGCGGACACGAAGTCGCGCCCGCGCAGCGCCAGGGACTCCGCGCGGAACACGCGCGCATTCCAGGCCCAGCCGGCCACGGTCAGCACCGCCACCATGCGCAGCGGCCCGGACGGCAGGTACGCGCCCAGCACGATGGCCAGCGGCATGCCGGGAATCACCAGGAACACGTTGGTGGTGAGCGACAGCACGTCGTCCACGCGGCGGCCCAGGTAGCCGGAGGTGATGCCCACCAGCGCGCCAATCAGCGTCACGAGCGCGCCCACCGCGAAGCCCACCGCCAGCGTCTCGCGCGCGCCCACCACCGTCTGCGCGAGCACGTCCTGCCCCTGGCCGGTGGTGCCGAACCAGTGCGCCGCGTTGGGCGGCTGGTGCGGCCGGCCCACCAGCTCCGTGGGGTCCATCACGAAGAAGGGGCCCACCACCGCGAGCAGGAGGAAGAACAGGAGCAGGCTTCCGCCCACCGCCGCCTTCCGGTGGCGGGCGAGCCTTCGCAGGAAGTCACGCATGGGCGCGGGTCCTCGGATCCAGCCAGAGGCAGAGGAGGTCCACGGCGAAGTTCGCCGCGAGCACCGCCAGGGTGATGACCAGGAAGAGCCCCTGCATCAGCGGGTAGTCCTGGTTGCGCACGGCGAGGATGAGCAGGTAGCCCGTGCCCGGGTAGGAGAAGACGATCTCCGTGAGCAGCGAACCGGACAGCACGAAGCCCACCGCCATGCCGAAGCTGGTGACGTTGGGCAGCAGCGCATTGCGGGCCGCGTAGCGCAGCATCACCTGCCGGGGCGGCAGGCCGCGCGCGTGCGCCAGGCGGATGGAGTCCGTGCCCAGCGTGGCCACCATCGTGTTGCGCATGCCCAGCATCCACCCGCCCAGCGTGGCCACCACGATGGAGGACGCGGGCAGCACCGCGTGGCGGGCGACATCCGCGGCGAACGCGAACGACAGCCCGGGCTCCATGTCGTGCCCGTACGCGTGGCGCAGCGGGAACCACCCCAGCACGAAGCCGAAGAGGTACAGCGCCAGCATGGCCAGCCAGAAGTACGGGAAGGCCCCCAGGAACGCGAGCGCCGGAGCCAGCCCCGAGTCCAGCCACCCTCCCCGGTTCCACGCGGCGAGCACGCCCAGGAAGGACCCGACGACGAAGCTGATGACGACCGCCACGCCGGCCAGCCCCACCGTCCACATCAGGCCCGTGCCGATGACCTCCGACACGCGCGCGGGGAAGTAGGCGTAGGACATGCCCAGGTCGCCCTGCGCCAGGTGCTTCAGGTAGGTGAAGTACTGGGCGTAGAGCGGCGCGTCCGTGAAGCCGAAGGCGGCCTTCAGCGCGCCCATGGCCTCCGGGGCCACCTTGCCCTCGAAGCGCGCGAACATGGCGGCGGCAGGGTCGCCGGGGGCCAGGCGCGGGATCACGAAGTTGAGCGTGAGCGAGGCCCACGCGGCGATGAGGTAGAAGCCCAGTCGCCGGAGGATGTAGCGGCCCATGGTCAGCGCTCCCTCGGGGACAGCCGCGTCAGCACCAGCAGGCTGTCGGGCTCCGCGTGCGGCGCGAGCCGCGCGTAGGGGTCCTGCTCGGTGGGGAAGCCCGTGAAGCGCGAGGAGTTGGACTCGCCCCAGGACGGGTTGGGGAACAGCGGAATCGCGGGCGCGGTGGCGGAGAAGCGCTGCTGCACCTGGGACATCAGCGCGTGCTGCTCCTCCGGCGTGCCGGCGCGCTCGAAGCGCACGAGCAGCTCATCCGCCTGCGCGTCACCCATGCGGTGCCAGTTGGCCGCGGCCACCTCGCCCACCGGCCGCACCGTGCGCGGCGACAGCAGCCACTTGTAGAAGTTGTACGGCGTGGGGCCGTCCAGCGACCAGGAGATGGCCAACTGGAACTCGCCCTTCTGCAGGCGCGTGAACCAGGTGCCGAACTCGTATGTCTTGAGCGTCACGCCGATGCCCAGCTTGCGCAGGTCGCGGCCCACCACCTGCCCCGCCCGCACCCAGTCCGACCACCCGCTCACGACCTCCAGGTCCATCGTGAAGGGCTGCCCGTCCTTCAGGCGCCGCAGGCCGTCCGCGCCGCGCGTGAGGCCCACCTCGTCCAGGAGCTTGTTGGCCGCGTCCAGGTCGTGGCGCGTCCACGTGTCCTTCGCCACCTCCGCGTCCTTCCAGCCGGTGTACGCGTCGTTGAGGGCGGTGGCGTCCGCGGGGCGGGTGTAGCCATACATGGCCACCTCCACCAGCCGGTCGCGGTCCAGCGCCATGCTCAGCGCCTTGCGCACGCGCACGTCGTCCAGCGGCGGGCGCGTGGTGTTGGGGTAGAGGAAGACGGTGCTGCCGTAGAGCGGGAACCAGCGCGCGTGGTGCGCGGGGTCCCGCGACACGAAGGTGCGGTCCACCGCCGGCACGAAGTTGCCCGCCCAGTCGACCTCTCCCTCCACCAGCGCCATGTTGGCCTGGTCGTTGGTGGGGAACGCGAGGAAGCGCAGCGCGGACACCGCGGGCCTGCCGGGCTGCCAGTAGTGCGGGTTCCTGCCCAGCTCGTAGACCTGGTTGCGGAACAGCGTCACCTGGGTGAAGGGCCCGGTGGCCACCGGCTCCGGGTTGGTGAACGTCACCGGGTCCGCGACGTCCTTCCACACGTGCTGGGGCACGATGATCTGGTGCGCCAGGTCGCTGAAGCCCGGCAGGTACACGCGCGAGAAGCTGAAGGCGACGGTGCCCTTGCCTTCGGCCTTCACGTCCGTGAGGAAGCGCCACACGCCGCCCGCGTCCAGCGCCGGGTGCTGCTTGAGCAGGCCGAAGGTGAAGACGACGTCGTCCGCGGTGAAGGGCTTGCCGTCGGACCAGAGGACGCCGTCGCGCAGGGTGAAGCGCAGCGTGCGCTGATCCTCGGACCAGGCGTGGCCGGTGGCGAGCCACGGCACCCACTGGCCCTGCGCGGAGCTGAAGATCTCCATGCACTCGTACACGCCCGCCCGGGTGGGCCAGCGCGCACCGGCGCCCGCGAACAGCGGGTTGAAGTTGCGCACCCACGCGCTCTGCTGCTCCACGGAGACGAAGAGCACGCCCGGCGGCCGGGGACGCGGCTCGGACGAGCACGCCACCAGCAGCGCCAGCGGCAGGAGCGCGCGGGCGAACCTCACTGCGCGGCCCTCTCGTAGACGCGCACGTAGTCCACCTTCATCGTCTGCGGGAACACCGTCTTGGCGTCCGGCGGCCCCACGAACGATCCGCCCACCGCGACGTTCAGGATGATGAAGTGCGGATGGTCGTAGACCCACTTCCGGCCGGACGGCAGGCTCTTCGGCGTGACTTCGAAGAAGACGGTGTCGTCGACGATGAAGCGCAGGAGCTCCGGCTCCCACTCCACCGCGTAGAGGTGGAAGTCCTCGGCGAGCGGCGGCCCGGAGACGGCGTGCTGGCGGCCGATGTTCGAGCCACCCGAGTAGCCCGGCCCGTGCACCGCGCTGCTCACCACGGAGGGGATCTGCCCCTTGTGCTCCATGATGTCGATCTCGCCGCACTCCGGCCAACCGACGGAGTCCACGTCCGCGCCCAGCAGCCAGAACGCCGGCCAGATGCCCCGGCCCGTAGGCAGCTTGATGCGCGCCTCGACGCGGCCGTAGGTCTTGGCGTAGCGGTTCTTCGTCGTGAGGCGCGCGGACGTGTAGTCGTTGTTGCCGTAGCGCTCCCGGCGCGCGGTGATGGCCAGGTGGCCCTCGCCGTCCAGCGACGCGTTCTCCGCCCGCGCGGTGTTGAACTCGTACTGGCCGTTGCCCCACCCGTCCCCGCCCACGTCCGGGACCCAGTTGTCCCTGGAAGGCAGCGAGCCCGCCGGACCGTCGAACTCGTCCTGCCAGACGATCTCCCAGCCCGTGCCCGGCTGCTCCGTTACGGGCTTGGGTTGCTCGCTTTGCTTGTTATCCAGACCTGCTGCCGGATCACACGAAGCCATTCCCAGGCCCGAGAGGGCCAGGGCGAGGACAAGACGGCGCGAAGTCATGCACTTCTCCCGACGGACTGCGTGGGAAAGAGGGAGCGGTCGCGCAGCGCCGCCTGGAGCACCAGGGTGGCCGCGCCCACGGCGATGGCCCGCTCCCCCAGCGTCGACGTGACGATGCGCGTCTCCGCCATGGAGACGGACAGGGCGCGCTGCCGCACGGACGCGCGCAAGGGGTCGAGCAGCATCTCGCCCACGGAGGAGATCTCCCCGCCCAGCACGACGATGGCGGGGTTGAGCAGGTTGAGCAGGCCGCCCACGGCGATGCCCAGGTAGGCGCCCATGCCGTCGATGATCTGCTTCGCGGCGGCGTCGCCCGTGCGGGCGCCCTCCACCAGGTCGCGCACGGTGGGGCCCTTGCGGCCGCGGGTGCCCATGAGCTCGCGCGCGCGCTCCGTGAGCGCCGTGGAGCCGATGAGCGTGACGAGGCAGCCCCTGAGGCCGCAGACGCAGAGCGGCCCGTTGGAGTCCACCGGGATGTGGCCGATCTCACCGGCCGTTCCGCCAGCGCCCCGGTACACGTCGCCGTGGATGATGTGACCGGCGCCGATACCGGTGGCCAGCTTGATGTACGTGAGATCCTCGCCGTTGGCGCCCGCGCCCCAGAAGCACTCCGACAGCGCGCCGAGGTTCGCGTCGTTGTCCACGAACACCGGCATGTCGAAGGTGGTCTCGAACCACTCCTTCACGTCCACGTGCTTCCACGCGGGGAGGATGAGGGGGGACATCTTGCCGGGGGACGCCGGGTGCACGGGGCTGGGCACGGCCACCCCCATGCCGACCACGGAGCGGCGCGGAACGCGCTCGGCGTCCAGGCACTCCTGGACCAGCTCCTTCGCCTTCTGCAGCGACCCTTCCGGATCGCCGCGCACCGCGTGGCTCGCCTTGCTCTGCGTGCGCACGCGGCCGCGGAGGTCCGTGAGGACGACGGTGACGTGGGAGGCGCCCAGCTCGACGCCCACCAGGCTGAACGCCTCATCGCAGAAGCCGATGAGGGTGGGACGGCGGCCTCCGCGGGAGACCCCGGCGCCGATGCTGCGCACCAGGCCCGCCTGCTCCAGGTCCGCGACGATGGCGGAGACGGTCGACGGGCTGAGCTCCGTGCGCCGGGCGATCTCCGCCCGGGAGATCTGACGCTCGCGCCAGATCATGTTCAGCAGCAGGCCGCTGTTCTGCGCGCGCATGCCCGCCGCATCGACCGTCAACACCGCCGTTCCCGCTTTCATCGTCCGCTCACGTTCCTGGTTTGGCGCACCGGGCGCTCAAGTTGGGGGTCACTGCCACTGGATGTCGTCGATGTAGAACACGAACGGCTCTTCGAGGCCTCCAGCGGACCAGCCGAAGCCCGCCGCCACGTCGGCGTAGCGGATCTTGCTGATATCCAGCGTGTACTTCGTGGGCGCCGTGGTCAGGACCGCCTGGGGGCTGAGCTTCACCTCGAAGCCATCGCGGGAGTTCGGGCCGTAGCCCACGAAGAAGTCCACGGTCTCTCCGCCCTTCTCGCTCCACGCGTAGAAGGTCACGGCCTTCGCGCCGTCCGGCACCAGGAAGCCCGGCTTCGGGGGCGTATCCTTGCTCCAGTTGCCTTCCGGGTACTGCCAGAAGACGCCCGCCCAGCCATTGCCACCCTTCTTGTAGGTGAACTTGTGGCATGCCCCCAGGCCCGAGCCCGGCCGGGGCGTGGCGCAGACCGGCTCGTCGACCAGCAGGCCCTCGGTCGAGCCATCCCCCATGTAGCCGCTGGCCGCCCAGGTGCCGTCCACCGCCAGGGGCAGCGTCGTCTGGGTGCCCGCGTCGGTGGTGGTGCCGGCGTCCGTCTCCGAGCCCGCGTCGGTGGTGGTGCCCGCGTCCGTCTCCGAGCCCGCGTCGGTGTTCGTCCCGGCGTCCGTGTTGCTGCCCGCGTCGGTGTTGGTGCCGGAGTCCGGCTTGTTGGTGCCGGCGTCATTCTGGGTGCCAGGCGTGGGGTCGTCCTCGGGGTCACAGGCGCCAACGAGCCCCGCCGTCGCGAAAACTCCAACGGCCGCCAACGTCCACGCGAAACGCTTGGTGCGAAGCATGAATCCCCTCCAGGGTGTCTTGCTGGGATGACTTCGTTCTTACGGCGAAGAAATCGGAACCTGCTGAAATCCGTCGCCCGAATACCGCGTCGCGTCACCCATGCTGCTACACACCAGAGGAGAAACCGCCGTCTCCCGCCGCTGGGGCTCCTGCCACCTGGAGCCGCCCCGCGTCCCCGCCCACCGCGAACATGCGAGTTCGTTCGATTGACGAAGAAATACCAGCCCCCTTTACCCATTTGCAAGCAGCCGAGAACGCGCTCCGCGCGGTCAAGCTGTTGATGCAGCGCGCCGTGCGGGGTGCTTGGACCGCACCGCGCCAGGATGCGCGGGGTCGAGCCTCACAGCGGAACGGCCAGTAGAGCCGCCCTTCACAGCCCCAGGCGCACGCCTACGCCGACATGATCATCCAGTACCGATGGACGAGTTGGAAGCAGCCTTGCCCGCACCAAAGGAACATCAGAGGCAATGCCCAGATGACTCCCCGCTGCAGCCACCACTTGGCCAGAAGAAAATAGCCGGGCCAGAACAGCAGACCGCCTACAACGAAGAGTTTGGAGTCGAGGGTGACGGCCGCTCCGCCCACCAAAATGGCGACTGGGGACAACAGGAGAGCCATGAGGACGTCGCCCGCCGCCGGTGCTGGCCCTGGGGCAACAAAGTCGCCCAACAACCCGAGAGCAGCGCCAGCAAGCGTGCACATGGCAACCCCGCCCCAGCGGGTTCGAAGCGACGCTCCGTCATTTGACCGCGTCACGTCATCGCTCCCCTCGCCTGAGGCAGCGGTCGGGAACTCTCCCCCGACCGCGACACCCTCACGATACCCCTGTCAGTAGAATTTGGGTCCAAGGATCCGCGCCCAGATGGGCGTGGGGTCTGGGAGCTGCGGGGTATTCCCATACAACCAATAGGGAATGACATCGTAAACGAAATGGCCGAAGCCATCGATCCCATTAGGACCGGAATAGTTGTACGTCCCGTAGTTCAGGGGGTCCGTCACCAACTCGCCATCCTTGTATACGGCCTCGCACTTCCCGTCCGGAGAAACCCACTTCTCGTTCCGCTCATTGCCAGGACCAAAGCGGTGATACATTGATTTCGCGTCAGACAGAAGCTCCCAGTTATTTGCCGCGAGGCTACCATAGGGGACGGTCTGATTGTTTGCATTGCGCCCATAGTGCTGTCTCAAGAACCCAGCCAGATACGGAACAGGACTCAAGCCGATAGGCTCGTTTCCGTTCGGGTCCACGTAAAACATTGGACTGCTCAAGGCGTAGGCATACGCAGGAAGCGCTGAGGGTCCCCGGCCCAACATCGGTTCCGGCTGGAGGTACCTGCCAATGCTCGGGTCGTAGTAGCGGTTCCAGTTCTCGAAGAGGTCCGTCTCCGCGTCGTAGTAGTGGCCCATGAAGCGCAGGGGCGTCCAGAAGGGCTGCGCGCCCGTCTGGTAGCGCTGGTATTCGAAGCTCTCCAGCGCCGCTCCCATGGACGTATTCGGTCCGGAGCTATCAGGTGGGCCCGCGGAGATATGCACGCTCATCCCATCGGCGGGCAACGGGAACCATGGAGTGATCACCTGGTTCATCTCTGGGTCCTGATAGCTCACTTCCTGGGGAGCCACAGGGTCATTCCAGTAGACCATCACGTCGTCCTGCCCATCATGGATGTCAATGAACATGAACCGAGCGCGTGCGCCCACCTGGACATTGCTGTTCTCCGCAGGCTGCCAGAAACCAGCGAAGGTCTCTGCGTCGTCATCCGGATAGGGAAGCCCTGAACTGTCCCAGGTGGAAAGGCGGTTGACATGACCAAAGGGCTGATAATCCGCTGCACCTGCCACAAGTCCACTGCCATTCAGCATGAGGATCGGCTTGCCCACGATGTCCGTGACGGGGAAATAGACCCCGCACGCCGCGGCTTCGCCATCACGCCTGCAATCCACGGTCGAATCAGGCTCCCGGACGTTCTGTGTCGCGTCCAGCCGCCCCCTGAAGATCATCAACGGGCGCCCTCCGAGCCAGACGTAGTCATCCAGCACGCGGAAGTTGTCCTGGTTCAGTGGAACGACCTCATTCCATCCCTGGTCCACCAGGAGTTGGTTACCCGTCCCATGGAAGAATTCATCCCTCCGGTTGAAGGGGTTGACCTTGGCGCGCCTGCGTCCCAGGGCATCGTAGAAGTAGTTGTACGTCAAGCCGTTGACCCGTACGGCTCGAAACACAGACTCACGCGCTGCCCCCTGCCCTTCGGATGCGCCGAAAGGCGCGTAGCGGAACTCCATCAGGTTCGCGGGTTGTCCCGACGTGTAGTGTCCCAGCTCCTTGCTTACTGCACGGCCATCCGCGTCGTAGGTAAAGTTCGTCTTCGTGTACTGCCCAGTGGGCGGCGTCACGGACATCAGCAGATCCGAGCGAGTCCCCGTGTCAAATGCGATCGAGTATGGGTAAGTGCTGCCAAACTGAGTGAACTGAGATCGATTGCCCCGGCGATCATACCCAAATGCCTGCTGCTCGAAGGCGCCACCGGTTGCGTCCCAATTGCCTGTGGGCCTCGATGCGGACGTCAGCCTCAGGGTCCGATCATAGGCATACAGCTCCGTCCTGGGGGTCGTCGCACCCAGAAGGCACGTGTCCGTCCGAACCACTTGATCCGCGTTCCACGTGTAGGTGCGCTTGTAGATGCCACCGTCGTTGAACGTGCTACCCGGGTTGAAGTCATGCCGGGACACGCGCACCGAGCGCACCCGCCCCGTCAGATCCGAGTTCGCGGCGGACGGGACGGCCACCGAGCAGTTGGCGGGGGCCTGCGTGCCGTCATCCCCCAGTGCGTACTCCACTGCCACCGGGGTCGACTGAGCGGGCAACGGGTTGATCTGATAACCCCGCAGGCCGCCGAACGGCTCCCAGGCCACCTTGCTCACCAGACGCTGGGTTTCCGGACCGGAGTTCGTGAACAGGGTCACGTCGACGGCGGAGACCCGATGCGCGTTCGCATGCGTGCCATAGACGTAGGTGACCGTGCGCCCATAGGGGTACTGGACGTCCGACAGCCGACCCAGGCTGTCATATGTGTACCGCGTCTCCAATTCCGGCGTGCATCCCGGGTCGCCCTGCCGCTGCCTCAGCTCCGACTCCACCCGCCCCAGCACGTCGTAGCGGTACCAGGTGCGGCCCAGGGAGTCGTCCCGGTATCGCAACTTGCCCTCGGAGTGCATCACGTTACTGCCACAGCTCGACGGCACCGTTCCGTCCGAATCATAGCCGAACTGATAGAGCGTCTCACTGACAGGCGTGGTGCCGCTGCTCCTACGCTTCGCGTTCAGGGGCCGGTTCAGGATGTCGTGGCCGTATTCCAACCACTCGTTCGCCAACCGCATGGCCTCCGTCTGCTTCACGAGCAGATTGCCGCGCGCGTCGAACGCCTGACGTACCGGCCCGGTGGCATGCGGGAGCTGTGTCTGAACAAGGTTTCCGAAGTCGTCGTACTGGTATGAAGCCAGCAGTCCACAGCCCGCGGTCGCGCTGGCACAGCCCGCGCGAACGGCGTTCACGTTGCCCTGGGCATCGTAGGCAATCGTGGTGTGCTGTTCGACACCCCCGCTCAGATACTCGGAGACGCGGTTGAGGCGGTCCGCCGAGTCGTACCCCATCTGGGTGCAGAGTGCGGAGAGGGTCGCATCTGGGTTTCGGCAGAAGTCGGGGGCGGCATTGAAGGGCCGGCTGGTCGCGATCAGGTTGTTATTGAGGTCGAAGCCGCTGACGGCGGCGAAACTCCCCGTCCCCATGCCCTGCCGGGCGTAAGTGGGGCGAGATTGGGGATCCGGATGATGCGTTGACTGGGTCCGGAGTTCCTCGACGCCATTGATGCGGGAACGCCGCTCCTCGGTCTTCAACCCACCATTGGGCCAGTAGGTCGTGACCGACTTTTCGCTCCAGTCCACTCCAAACTCATCATCCGCCACCGCCACCCACTGGAGCTGGGAAGTCTTCTGCCCGCCCTGGCATCCCGCTCCAGTCGTTCCCGTCCGATAGCAGTAGACCGTCCAGACGCCGTCAGACTTCTGGATCGCACGGATCTGTGCGCCATCGTAGCGCAGGGTCGTCGACAGCCCCTCGCCTGTCGCGCTCACAAGGCGTCCCCCCTGGTACGTCATCGTCATGGTGCCGCCCTGGGGATTGATAACCGTGGTCGCGACGCCGCGTGCGTTGTAATTGAGGTATTCGGTCGTGAGCGGTGACGAGGAACAGGTATTGGTGTCACCCTGATGAGCGGTGTAACGCGACATCTTCCAGAGGCGTCCCGCGTTGTTGGTGCGCTCCACCGAGGGCGACCCGTAGTAGCGATACTGGGTGAGGGGGTAGTCAGAGCCCGTGCAGCCCGTGGCTTCTGGACCGCTCACGAGGCAAGGCCCCCGGACCTCCTTCAGCACCGTTCCTCCGGTGTCGGACTCTCCAGAGCACTTGAGATGGTTGTAATAGAAGATACCGACGTGACGGGCCACGGGGCTTGACCACGTCCCAGTCACCTCGTTGAACGTCTGGGTGAAGCCGGAGCGGATCACGGACTTCACGAACCGCGTCGCCGTGTCGTAGGTGGTCCGCGTGACGGCCTGACCATTCGGCTGCAATACGGACGGCATGGTGTTCGTGGAGAGCTCCACCGGCTTCCAGGGAGTGGGGATTGATCCCGAAGGGAAACTGGCGAACACCTGGGTCGTCGTTTCACCCGTGATACCACCGTTGCCGTAGTAGTCCTGACCGTAAGCCCGAGACACCTGCGTCACAGGGCTGACAGTCCCAGGCACGGAGCCCGTTCCCGCCGGAGCAAAGGTCTTCTGGATGACGTCGTAGCGCCCGAGCTTGTTCAGGGCAGAGCTCATGTAGAGCGTGCCATCCGCTGGCGTCGCGTATCCATAGCTGATGTCTCCAGCCGCGAAGCTCATGCAGTTGCCCGACACGCACGTGTCCTGGACTCCGTCCAGGATGGCGTAGGGCGCATAAGGGGTGCTGCGGGAGAAGAACCTGCGGCGATATTGAACCGACGTGCCGGCGGAGTCGCCTGAAGTCGCTGTCGTCGGCTCGGCCGAAGGCGGTACGCAGTTCGATCCACCGCCCATGGCGGCCGGACCGTCACAGTCGCCGGACCCCGCACTCATGGCCATGCTGGTGGTCGTGCCAGTGCTGACGGACGCCACCTTGCCGGACTGATACTGGTGTCCCGTCAGGGCCGACTGATTGACCGAGACACTCCAGGCCGTGGCGGTGGCGGTCGTTGCCGTGGTGTCTTCGTAGGAAACGCTGTCCCCGGTTTCTGGATAGTCAATCCGGGAAAGGAGGCCGGCCCTTTCGAAGGTGAGGCCCGTTCCAAGGGGATAGTGGAAGACCGCGACCGCAGTTTCAGAGAGATCGGAGGAGTTGGAGTTGTTGCGCAGGTACAGCGTGTCCAGGACGCACTCCGTCCCCGGATTGGCATCCGGGGCGGCATTGACGGGCCGATAGGACAGGCGCAGCCGGCTGCCCTCCTCTGTCGTGACCGTGGAGAGGTACGGGACCCCGTTGCCCAGGGCGCTCGCCCCAGGGCAGGCGAATTGCTGGCCGCCCTGAGTGAATGGAGGAGGCGTCGCGTACGTCAGCGAGAGGCGGACGCGCGGAGTCCCCGTCAGGCGATCCTCCTCGATGCGGGTCAGGAAGAAGCGGCGCACCAGGCCACCAGCCGTTGCCGTCCACCGGTGGCCATAGATGAAACGGCCTTCCCCTGGTTTGGTGAGGATGAAGGTACCGTTGATGGCCCAGAAGAGACTGGCATTGGACCAGCGGCTGTTGGTGCGGAGCGTGGCGTAACATCCGGAGCCGGTTATCAGGCAGGCGGAGAACTCGATAACTTCGCCCTCCGTATCGCGAACGGCCCAGGTGCTGCCCCCCGGAACGCTCCCCTGGACATGGACGAAGCTGTAGAGGGTGTGCCACCAGCGCATGGAACTCTGGCGAGTCGGGCTGGAGCCAAAGGGCTTGGCGATGAACGGCTCCACGCTGTTGCCCAACATCGACTGGTAGGACCAGAAGTTGTCGGTGGAGACGTACTTGCGCACGAAGTTCAGGCCGCCCAGTTCGCCGTTAAGACCTACGTCCACCGCGCTGAAACGCGTGGTCAGGTCCTTCAGATTGACGCGGGGCGCGGACATGGAGGAGACGCCGGCCCCCGCCACAGGCGCGACAGTCCCTTCGCAGACGTTGTCCTTCTTGGGCTCGGGCTGAGCCACCGGCGCGGAACAGCCATCACCACCACCACCACCGCCTCCTCCTCCGCCACGCCCAGGGTAATAGCCACCTGGCCAGCGTCCAGGCGGGGGCATTGTCAATGTGAATCCAGGCACGTAGGCACTCGGACCAGGGCCTGGGTTCGGGCATTTGCCCTCATAGGGGGGATTCGATCCCTCCTGAATGATCCCGCACTGTCCGTAGAAGCTGGCGCTGGGTCCTCCACCCGGGTTGCCAAAGCCACCCTGGGCGTAGGCGCACACGGGGCCCGCCGCGCAATAGGTGCCGCTGAGGGTCCTCTCTCCTGTGACGGAATCAATCTGTGGCTTGATTGCCGCGCAGGTGTTGCCACACGCGTTGCTGTCTTCGCACGAGGTCCCTCCGGGCGCGCACTGGAAGTTTTGCGAGCTTCCCGTGCCACAGTGCATTTCGCCCGCGATGTAGCCCGTCTCACTGCAGGACTTGCTGGACACGCAGCACTGGAAGTTCCCTCCGGCCTGGCTTCCCCCAAGGCCGAAGAGTAGGGCCTTCAAGCATCCGTTCGGGCTGCTGCACGAGGCCTGGGAGTCCCCCGAGCCCAGGCAGTAACCAACGTTCAACCCATCCCCACATCCGCAAGTCCAGCGGACATACCCGGACCCCGGTCGAAACTCACAGTAGTCGAACGTGGCGCTGCCCGCGCAGCCTTCATCCACCTCGCCATCACGATCGTCGTCGCAGCCGTTGCCGCAGTAGTCCATCGGCTTTGCAGTAGGAGGCTGACAGGTCCCCAGCGTCTCGCCATCCAGGCACATCGCGGTTCCGCCCGTGCCACACGCGCCGCAGGCTTGGGGCTGGGTACCAGCCATGCAGTCCCCCCACTCCCCCACGTCTCCGGGCGGTGCCGAGCACTGCCTGACGCCCTTGCACCCTCCACTGGTGGTGCATGAAGTGGTTTCCCCGTCGGAGCATGTGGGACCTGCCTCCGCCGCCCCCCAGGAAACCAGACACAGGACACACAACAGAATCCGGACAGACAAAGACATCACCGTCTCCGACGGAGAAGAATGCTTGAAGGAAAGAGGGAGCTCAGCCGCGTGAGGGCGCTGCGGCGCCCTTCCAATCCGCAGGGGGAACACAGACGCGGGCGCTGGCTCCGGGATGCACCCGCGAGCACTTCCACTGCGCCGGACACTGGGATTCGCCGACGCATGTCTGGCTACAGAAATAACCCTCATCGGGCATGGCTCCGGCGTGCAGGCAGAGGCCTGACTTGCATCCGGATGCACCGAACTTCGTGCAGTCCTCGCCGACATCAGTCGAGGCGTTCTCCGCCAGCTCCGTGCGGTGCTCGGCCAGGACTGGCGAGGGTTCGATGGTCGGGGCCGGCGACTCCGCGGAGCAGGCCAGGACGCCCGCCAACAGCCCTCCCAGGAGCCCATCCGCTTCCGGTTTAGCCGCCGCTCCCGAGAGAAGCCTCACGCTTCCGTCGTTCGCGCTCTCGGCGCTGCTGG
>NZ_JAIQDE010000041.1 GCF_020037015.1 Corallococcus sp. AS-1-6
GAGAGTAGGTCGCTGCCGGATTCTTTTTGAAAGCCCCTGGTGCCGCAAGGCGCCGGGGGCTTTGTCTTTGCGGGCTTTGCCTCCGCTGGCTTGCGCGGGATTCGCGCTCGCGGATGGCTGTCTTCGTGGATCAGCCCAGCAGGCGCACCGCGAGAAAGACTGGCAGGGCCACGTAATAGAGCGCCCGGCAGGTCCACTCCGCGCCGATGCGTACGTTGCGTGTCCACCGTGGGCCCAGCCACGCGGCGCCGAAGCAGAACGCTTCCGCGAAGGCTCTCCAGAAACAGCCAAACAACAGCAGGGCCAGGAACACCGGCAGCCAGGTGCGCGCGAAGGACGTGAGGTACGCCGTCCAGCCGTACATCTGGAGCTCTCCGAACGGACCTCCGAAGGAGATGTACTGGTGCGCCCGGAAGAAGATGCCAGCGAGCACTCCCGGCACCAGGCCGTACTTCAGGGCCTGGTCGTACCAGCGCCTGCGCCACTTCTCGCTCCGCGCCTGTGCGTATCTCACTCGCGGGTCGTTTCGTGCGTCTCCCCGTGTCCCCATTGCCTCGAGGAGGGGCATGGGGGCCTGGACCTCCAGCCCGTAGTCGAAGGCTCGCCCCGTGCGCAGCCGCAGGGTCAGGCCCGGGCCTGGGGTGGGCAGCCGCCACGGGCGGAGGGCTTCCAGGGCTTCGAAGGGGAGCTCGAAGTGCGCTCCCCCTTGCTGGGTGAGCACCAGTCCTTCCGGCCGAACCGTGACGGTGGCCCTCGTTCCCATCCGCAACAGGCGCAGCGCGATGTGCGGCAGGACTCCTCCCACGACGAGCCCCGCCGCGAGCGGCACGGGTTGCAGCGTCTGGGTGCCCGCGAGCACGTCCTTGAACAGCAGCGTGGTGCCGGCGCACAGCGTGCCCAGCACCGTGGTGTGCAGGAACGCCCCCAGGGCGCGCAGACGGGGTGTGAAGGCGTGGACGGGGAAGGGGCCGGACGCGTCGACGGTCATGGGAGGGGCCTGGCCGCGCGCGCATTGCCTCGATACGAGCGGCTTCCGTAGCATACGCACCCTGGAGGCCCCTCAAAACATGCGTTCCCCGCAGCCTGGCCCTGAGCGTCGCACGGATTCCGATGGCGTGACGCGGGTGACGCCCTCGCGCGATTCCCCAGGAGGTGTGGGCTCCTGGCTTATCGGGAGTGCCGTCGCCATCACGGGCCTGTGCGTGGGGCTCTGCCTCTGGTGGCTCTCCCGCCCCGTGCCTGTCGAGGACCTGCCTCCCATCGTGGTGGCGGAGCGCCCTGCTCCGGTGGCTCCCCCCCTGGAACCTTCGCGCCCTTCCGTGCGCCCCGCTGTCGCGCATGTCGCCGCGCCCGTGCCCGTGGAGGAGCCTGCTCCCATGCCCGTCGATGACCCGCCGCCGCCCGAGGGCAAGAGCGGGACGGCCCTGTACCAGCGCGGCACCAAGCCGTTGAAGCGGGGGCTTGTGGTGCCCGACGACTTCGAGCTGCCTCCCGGCTACATGCGGCACTACCAGACGACGGACCAGGGGCAGCCGCTCGCGGCCATCCTGATGTTCCATCCGGACTTCACGCCCAAGGACGCCAACGGGCAGCCCATCCCCATCCCCGAGAACCGCGTGGTGCCCGAGGAGCTGGCTCCCCCGGGCATGCCCCACAAGCTGCTGGACATCCCTGTCGAGGACGAGGACTCGCGGTGACGTCCGTGAAGAGGTGGGCCGGGGCGCTCCTGGGCGTCGCGGCGACCACCGTGCTGTTCGCGGCGCTCGGAGCGCTGCGACCGGGTTGGGTGTGGCTGGCCATGGTGGCCATGGCGCCCTGGCTCGCGGCCCTGGACGGGGCTCGCTCCGCTCGGGGGGCCTTGGGGCTGGGCGTGTTGCTGTCGGTGACGTTCACCGCAGCGGTGTTCGGCTGGTTCCCGGGCGCTGTCGCGGCGTACTCGCGCGCGCCCGTGTGGCTGTGCTGGGGCGTGTTCCTGCTCATCGCGCCTGTGTTGGAGCTCCAGTTCATCACCGCCGCCTGCGTGCGGTGGTACGCGCGCCGGCGGGTGGCGGAGGTGCCGCGCCTGGCGTGGGTGCCTCCCGTGCTCACCTCGCTCGTGTATGTGGGCACCGAGTGGTTCACGCCCAAGCTGTTCGCGGAGACGCTGGGCCACTCGATGTATGCCTCGGAGACGCTGCGTCAGGGCGCGGACCTGGCTGGCGCTCCGGGGCTCACGTTGGGCCTGCTGCTCATCAACGAGTGCGTCGTCCGGGTCGCGCGGGGGCTCGCAGCCCGGCAGGGCTTGCGGCCCAGGCCGGTGGTCGTGGCGGTGGTGCTGGCGGTCGTGGGCTGGGGCTATGGATGGGTGCGGCTGGGGCAGGTGCGCTCGGCGGTGCACTCGGCTCCTTCGCTGGTGGTGGGCGCGGTGCAGGCGAACATCACCAACATCGAGAAGCTGGCCGCGGAACAGGGGACCTACGAGGTCGTTCGCAACATCCTCGATACGCATTACGCGATGTCGGATGCGCTGTTGGGCTCGGCTCCGCTGGACCTGCTGGTGTGGCCGGAGACGGTGTATCCGACGACGTTCGGCACCCCGAAGAGCGAGGACGGCGGCGCGCTGGATGAGGAGATCCGCTCCTGGGTGTCGGAGCGCGGGGTCCCGCTGGTGTTCGGCACGTACGACCTGGAGGGCGAGCGCGAGTTCAACGCCGCCATGTTCCTGGGGCCCTCCGCGACGGGCGAGCTGGCTCAGTCCTCGTACCGGAAGACGATGCTGTTCCCGCTCACCGAGTGGGTTCCGGATGCGGTGGACACTCCTGCCCTGCGCGCGATGCTTCCGTGGACCGGTCGATGGAAGCGTGGCCCGGGGCCCCGGTTGGTGGACTTCCGCATCAACGGCGGCCGCGTGCTCAAGGTCGCTCCGCTCATCTGCTACGAGGCCATCTTCCCCAATTACGTCGCGGCCGAGGTCCGACAGGGCGCGGACCTGATTCTCACGCTGTCGAATGACTCGTGGTTCTCAGGGACTCCCGCGCCCCGGCTGCACCTGATGCATGCGGCGTTTCGGAGCATCGAGACGCGTACGGCCCAGGTGCGGGTGACCAACTCAGGCATCTCCGCGTTCATCGACCCCGCGGGGACGTGGACCTCCGAGCTGGAGGACAACCAGCGTGCCGGCACCGTGATGCGTGTGCCTTCGGCGGACCGGCTGAGCTCGCTCGCGGGGGCCTGGGGGGACTGGCTGGGGCCCGTGGCGCTCGTGCTGGCCGTGGTGCTGGGGGTGTGGATTCGCCGTCCTGTGTGACGCCGTGCTCAGGCGGCTTCGGCGTGCGGGGCGGGGAGCTGTGCGTCCGCGCCGGGCTTCCGGGCGATGACCTGGATCTCCCTGCGCAGGTGCGTCAGGCGGCAGACCTGGACCCAGGCCCAGAGGAAGGCGAAGCGGGTGTACTCGTAGGGGGCTCGCAGGCCCTTGGCCAGTCTCCGCCGCAGGATGTCCTTGCCTGCCTTCACCGGCTGCATCCCGGCCCTGGCGCAGGCGTCCGCGAGGTTGTGCTCGTAGAAGTAGACGTGGTGCTGCCAGCCTCGCCGGTCCGGGCGGAACGAGCGGCCCTTCCGGGGCATCACGATGATCTTGTAGTAGGCCGCGTCCGGCACGATGACGAAGGCCACGCCTCCGGGCCTCAGCACGCGCTGGATTTCCCGCAGCCCGTCCATGGGCTGATCCACGTGCTCCAGCGTGTGCTTCAACGTGATGATGTCGAAGGACGCGTCCGGGAACGGCATCTGTGTCAGCGAGCCGTATTCGGCCGTGTAGCCCCGCTCGCGGCAGAGGTTCACCGAGAACTGGGAGTAGTCCAGCCCCGTGGCCTTCAGGCCCGCTCGCTGCGCGGCCTCCAGCACGTAGCCCGCGGAGCACCCCACATCCAACAGGTCCTTCGCGTGCGGCGCGTACTCCAGGCACACGAGCACCTGGCGCAGGCACTTTCGCACCCGGTGGTCCCAGCGGCTCAGGTACTTCGCCCGGTTGTGCTTGAAGTACTTCTCCTCGTAGCCCTCGCCCAGGCCTGGCTTCTGCTCGCGCTTGTAGATGAGCCCACAGCCCGTGCAGCGGCCGTAGCTCAGCTCTTGGAACGCAACGACCGGTCGGGACCCGGTCTCATTGCAGACAGGACACGCGGAATAGAAGGGTGCGAGCATTTCGCGCCGCACCATCAGGCTTCACGTTCTGGAGTGTCAATCCCACCCTCGGCGCCCGTGGTTCCGTGCGCGGGGGCTCGCTTCGCCAGGCCCAGTGCTCCCAGGGCGAGCAGGGCGGCGATGGCGACTCCCAGGGCCATGGGCCTCGCGGTGCCGTCGTGGGTCGCGCTCACCGTCGCGGAGGCTCCAGCGGCCAGCATGAACTGCAGCGCTCCCAGCACCGCCGACGCGATGCCTGCCTGCTTCGCGTGCTGCTCCATCGCCAGGGCCGTGGCGTTCGGGGTGATGGCTCCCAGGGTGGAGACGAACACGAACAGCGACAGCGCGATGCCCCACAGCCCGCCAAGGCCCGTCGAGGCCACCGTCACGAGCGCCAGTCCCGCCAGCGCGGCGATGCGCACCGCCTGCTTCAACACCCGCTCCGGAGAGGAGCGCGCCATCAGCCAGTGATTGAGCTGCGACACCGCCACCAGCCCCGCCGCGTTCGCTCCGAAGAACCAGCCGAAGTGCTCCGGCTTCACGCCGTGCAGCGTGATGAACACGAAGGGCGACCCGCCGATGTACGCGAACATCCCAGCCTGCGCGAGCGCCGCCGCCAGCGCATGGCCCAGGAAGTCCGGCGCCTTCGCGAGGCCCCATATGGCCTGGAAGGGTCTGGCGGGTGCGGCGCCGCTCCTCGGAGGGGCTGTCTCCGGGAGGATGACGAACACCGCTCCCAGCGCGATGAGCCCGAGGACCGCGTGGCTTCCGAAGATGGCTCGCCAGCCCGCGGCTCGCAGCACCCAGCCGCCCAGCAGCGGGGCCAGGATGGGCGCCAGGCCCATCACCAACACCAGGCGAGACATCATCCTCGCCGCCGCGGCTCCCGAGTGAAGGTCCCTCACGACGGCCCTCGTGGTCACCATGCCCACCGAGCCTCCCAGCGCCTGCACGAACCGGCAGGCCGCCAACACGTCCGCCGATGGCGCGGTCGCGCAGCCAAGGCTGCCCAGCACGTAGAGCAGAAGACCCGCGTAGAGCGGCTTCGTGCGGCCGAAGCGGTCGCTCACCGGGCCCGCGAAGAGCTGCCCCACCGCGAGCCCCGCGAAGAACGCCGCCAGCGTGCGCTCCACCTCTCCCGCGCTCGCGTGCAGCGACTCGCCGATGGCGGGGAACGCCGGCAGGTACATGTCGATGGACAGCGGCCCGAAGCCGATGAGCACCCCCAGGATGAGGATCAGCCAGGGCCCCTCCGTGGAGCGGAAGCGCTTGGGCGTGGCGGTCGTCATCTGGCGGTCCTCTTCGACGGCTTCTTGCGGGCGCGTGCCGGCGCTGTCTTGGGTGTCATCAGCACGCGGATGAGCTGGCGCAGGACGGCTTCATCCTGGCCCGGGGCGTAGGTGGCGCCGCCCACGTGGGCGTTGAAGCAGCGGGCCTCCAGCGCGCCACAGAGGGCTTCCGCCGCGGCCCTCGGCTCGGCCAGGTCCACCCTTCCGGCCCGCTTCGCCCGGGCGAGCCACTTCGTCAGTCCCTCTCGCAGCGCGACAGGGGGCGGCGTGTCCAGGTGCATGGCCCTCGCGCCGCCCAGCGCCGAGTAGTGCAGCACGAACAACCAGGGCACCAACTGGCGCAGGAAGTCCCGGTGATGCAGGAGCGCTTCCAGGAGCTGGTCCTCGATGGGCGCGGTGTCTTTCGGTCCTGGGGCCAGCAGCGCCAGCGCGGTGGGCGGCACGGGGCGGAGGGCTCGTGACATCAGCGCCTCCTTGGTGCCCACCCGGTGCAGCAGCGCTGGCTGCGAGATGCCCAGCCGCTTCGCGATGTCCTGCAGCGGCGCGGAGGGGCCCTGCGCCAGGAACACGGAGCGGGCCGCTTCGTCGATCTGCAGGTCGGTGACGCGGGGGGGACGGGACATGGCGCGAAGGGTTAGTTACTGACTGGTAGGTAATAAATCCGCGCCAGCCGTGCAAGGAGCCCGTTTTCACGGGCCCCCCGCGGTGTCTTCAGCGGGGAATCAGATGCGGCCGGCCTTGAGCTCGCCCACCAGGTGGGCGCAGGCGCGGACGGTGAGCGCCATCATCGTCAGGGTGGGGTTCTGCGGGCCCTGCGAGGGGAAGCAGGAGCCGTCCGTGACGTAGAGGTTGGGCACGTCCCAGCTCTGGTTGAACGGGTTGAGCACGGACGTCTTCGGGTCCTTGCCCATGCGCGCGGTGCCCACCTCGTGGATGGCCATGCCCGGCTCGGAGAGCTGCTTGTTGACCTTCTCCACCGTGCAGCCCGACTCCTCCAGCATCTCCAGGCAGGAGGTGACCGCGTCCTCCGTCATCTTCAGGTCGTTGTCCGAGTGCCGGCACTCGATGTGCGCCGCCGGAATGCCCCAGCGGTCCTTCACAGTGGTGCTCAACGTGACGCGGTTCTCCTCGCGCGGGACCATCTCCCCGAAGGGCACCATGTGCATCTGGTCATCGAAGGTGAAGACCTGCACGCCGTAGCCCCGGGCGAAGTCCGGGTGGCGCTCGGTGACGTTGCGGAACTGGGGGATGTACGCCCAGCCGTGCTCCTTCTGCTGGAGGTGCGCGGGCAGGTTCATCCGCGCCTCGATGCCGCGCAGGTACATGTGGTCCATCAGGTGCTTGCCCACGAGCCCCGAGCTGTTCGCCAGACCGTCCGGGAACGCCCGGTTGCGCGAGTGCAACAGCAACCGCGTGGATTCAATGGTGCCCGCGGCCACCACCACCACCTTCGCGCGCACCTCCTCGGAGGTGCCGGAGTTGGCGTCGATGAAGGACACCCCCGTCACCCGGCCCGTGTTCGGGTCGTGCAGGATGTGGCTGGCGATGGCGTGCGAGCGCAGCGTCAGGCGCCCCGTCTTCAGCGCCGCCGGCAGCGTCACCGGCGCGTTCGCGGTCCGCCGGGCGACGACGTGACGGCCGGGCCAGCGGGCCTTCACCTTCTCGCGCAGGCGGACCTCGCCGGGGGACAGCGGCGCGGGGCCGGTGAAGACGGAGTCCGGCAGCGTGTCCACGCCGTCCGGGTTGCCTCGCAGGCCCATCCACCGCTCCACGATTTCGTAGGACGGCGCCAGGTCCGCGTGCGACAGCGGCCAGTCCGGGCTCAACCCATCCAGGCTGCCCGCGTGGAAGTTGAAGTCAGACAGCCGGTAGAACTGGCGGCCGTGAGCCTTCACGCTGGTCCGTCCGCCCACCTGCCTCGCGCGGATCCACGCGAACGGCGCGTCCGACGGCGTGGTGTAGGGATTGTCCACGTCATCCACGAAGGCGTGCGGATGGAACGGCCACGCGAAGCTCGTGGACTGGATGGACTGGCGCGACGTGCGGGCCTTGTCCGACTCGATGCGGTAGCCCAGCTTCTGCTTCACGCGGTGCATCAGGTGGAGCGCCCGGTCCGCGTTCGCGCCGCGCCCCGCCTCCAACACCAGCACCTGGAGCCCGGCCTCCGTCAGTTGCTTGGCCGCCCAGCCACCGCAGGCTCCTGAACCCACCACCACCGCGTCATAGACCGTCTTCGACGTCGTCATGCCTGCTCACCCGGACGGTCAGTCTGCCGCCGCTGCGAAAGTTCGCCTAAATTGTAAAACAGGACCCCATTGCTGCCTATAGGGTCTAGAGGTCTGGCAGGAGCCAACACAAGCCCGGGACGGCGACTTCCGCCCTGGAGTGCGGGGCGCTTGCTGTCGGAGAGGTGCGGACATGGCTGGGTTGTTGAAACGGATTCGGTGGGGGCGGGTGCTGGCGGTGTTGGTGTTGCCCTGCCTGCTGGGCGCGCTGGCGTTGGCGGGCCGTGCGGCGTGGCGCTCCGAGCAGTACTTCCACTATCCGAAGCCGGCGGCGGTGCTGCCCGAGGACTTCGGCTCCGCGCGCGAGGTGACGCTGCGCACGGACGACGGGGTGGAGCTGCGCGGCTGGTACGTGCCTTCGCGGAACAAGGCGGCGTGGGTGCTGGCGCATGGCCTGTCGCAGACCCGGATGGATTCGCTGCCGGAGGCTCGCGTGCTGCGCGACGCGGGGTATGGCGTGCTGCTGTTCGACCTGCGCGCGCATGGGCAGAGCGGCGGCGAGACGTCCACCTGGGGCGACAAGGAGCGCCAGGATGTGCGCGCGGCGCTGGCGTACGTGCGGGCCCAGCCGGATGTGGACCCTGCTCGCGTGGGGGCGCTGGGGTTCTCCATTGGCTCCGCGGCGGTGGCGGAGGTGGCGGCGAAGGACCCGCAGGTCGCGGCGGTGGTGCTGCTGTCTCCGTTCAACACGCTGTGGCTGGCGGCGGCGTATGACTTCCGCCGCTTCGGCGTCGTCACCCAGACGGGGGCGCTGGTGCCGTTCTGGCGGCGGGGGATTGCCCTGGAGGAGGTGCGGACGATTGATGCCGTGGAGCGCATCAAGCCCCGGCCGCTGTTCATCGTCGCGGGGACGGAGGAGTCCGGGCAGCCGCTGCTGGATGAGCTGTTCGCGCACGTCGCGCCGTATGCCCAGACGTGGCGCATCGCTGGCGCTTCGCACGGCAACTTCGCCGCCGCCGCGCCCACGGAGTATCCGCGCCGGCTGCGGGAGTTCGCGGACTCGGCGCTGAAGCCGGTGGCGCCTTCGGTGGAGACGCCCGTGGCTCCGGCCGTGGAGGAGAAGGCTCCGGCGAAGAAGCCTTCCCGGCGGACGAAGAAGGCGGCGGCCCGCTAGGCCTGGGCGGGCTGGGCGGCTTCGAGCTTCGCGAGCTGCTCCAGGTACATGCGGCCCTTCTCCGGGTCCGTCATGTGGATGAACGCCGCCATGCCCTTGAGCTGCTCGAGCGACTCGCCCTCGCGGCCCGGCTTGCCCTTCAGGCGGTTGTGGATGGCCGCGCGCAGGCGGCGCACCACGTCGCGGGGGACCCGGGCGGCGGGCGTGCCGTCCTTCGCCTCGTTCACCACGAGCCCCGTGACGCGCTGACGGCTGCCCTTGCGCGCGACCCGCGTCTTGTCCGGGTGCACCGTGAAGCCTTCCGCCTCCACGATGTCCTTCACTCGCGCGAGCAGCACCGCCACCGGCGCTCCCTGCGCGCGGCGGGCCTTGGGCGCCTTCGCCTTCGTCCAGGAGAAGGTCAGGTCGTCCGCGTAGCGCGTGTACGTGAAGCCCAGCTTGCGCGACAGCGCGGAGAGCCGCTTGTCCAGGCGCAGGCAGAGCGCGTTGGTGATGCCCGGCGAGGTGGGCGCGCCCTGCGGGAGGGCTCGCGGCCCCTTCGCCACGTGCAGCGTCTTGCCCCGGAAGGACATGCGCTCACGCGGCGCCTCCGTGGACATCAGCGCCAGCAGCGTGGACGTGTTCTCCGGCAGGCCGCCCTTGCGCAACAGGCCCTTCACCCGGCGCCAGTTCACGGAGGGGAAGAAGTCCTTCAGGTCCACCTTCACCAGCACGTCCGCGCCCCGGTGCGCCAGCGCGTTGGTGAGGATGGAGCGCCCCGCCACGAAGCCGTGCGCCGCGCCGTGCACCGGCAGCCGCTCCACGACGTTGGACAGCACCCAGCGCTGCGCTTCCTTCAGCTCCGGCTTGGGCGAGGTGATGGTTCGCTCGCCGCCCGTGCGCTTGGGGATGCTCCACGTCACGTAGTTGGAGCCCGTGTCCACGTCGCGGTGGAACGCGAAGCCGCGCAGCTTGGACACGCTCAGGCCCAGCGCCTTGGCCAGGTCCTCCGCGGTGTTCAGCGGGGGCAGGCCGTTCTGGCGCGCGCGCTCCTCGCGGTGCTCCAGGTCGAACTTGTCCGGCAGGCCGGCTTCGCTCCAGAAGATGCCCACGCCCAGGTGGTTCACGTGCGTGGCCTTCCACGCTTCGTGGGCCTGGCGCTCCAGCGCGCGGCGCTCCACCGCTTCGGCCTTCTTCTTCTCCTTCCAGGCCGTCTTCTCCTTGTCCTTCAGCGAGGAGAAGTCGACTTCATCCGCGAGCGCGCCCTTCGCCACGAGCTGGGCGCGCACCCATTCGTCCGCGCCGCCGGCCTCGGTGATGGCCTTCCAGCGCGTGAGGAGGGCGTCGTGCGCGGCCTTCGCGGCCTCGCGCTTCGCGGCGGTGTTGGGGGCGGCAGCGGGCGTGACTTCAGGAGCGGCCTGCGGCGGGGCGGCGGGGACGAACGACTCCAGCTTGGCGGTCATCGAGTTACCTTCGACGGGCGCGGCGGCTCAGGGAGGGGCGACGGAGACGAATTCGAGCGGTCGAGGGAGGCCAGGAAGGCACCACCAGCTCACCTGGGGCACGGTAGCCTCACCGGCTCTCCCCTCCCGAGCACTACCGTCGGGGTGGGAAAACGGCGGCTGCGTCGTTGGTTCCGCTTCCCGCCCCGACGGTAGTGCTCGGGAGGGAGAGAGCCAAGAACAGGCTACCTTGCGGAGAGTGTCCAGCATTTCAACCAGAACGGCGCAACGCCGTTCCTACGCTCGAGGCGTTGAGGCTGATGCGGTCCAGACCTCTCTCGACCACTCGCTATTCGGTTTTCGTCCGGCGCCACCATCCTTCCGGCCGCCCCGTCGGCGGCCGGGCCGTTGAGTGAGTGTTTACACCAGAGTCGAGGCCGCGTCGATGTAGCCGTCCGCGGTCAATTTCTCCAAACGGCTGAAGTACGCCGTCCGGGCTTCCGTGTCCGTGTCGAACCAGAGTCGCTGGTGGCGCGAGTCTCCCATGCGCGGTCCCCACGTGAGGGCCACCACCTTGCCGTCCAGTGATACGCGATACACCTGCTCCAGCCCCGTGGCCGGGTCGCGGCGCACGTACGCGCGCGTCTCCGCGCGGATGAGCTTGCGGCCCTCCGGCGTCTGACGGAGCGCCTCTTCCTCGGCGCGGCGGCGGGCGTACGCCAGGCGCAGCGCGAGCATGTGTTCGCAGGGGCCCTCGCGCAGACCGGAGCGGCGGAAGTGCGGGCAGCCGCAGCTCGCGTCCTTCACGCGGCCCTCCAGGTCCATGGTGAAGCTGGGGAAGAAGCTGCGCACCGCCTCGCGGTCCACGACCTCTCCCTGGATGCGCGTGCCTTCGCCGACCAGGTCGTGCACCTGCGTGAGCTTCACCTCGCCCGAGCCCGGGGCGCCGTCGCCCAGCAGGCGGTGGGCGCGGGCCTCACGCTCGTTGCCGTAGCGCAGCGCGGCCTCGTCCACCGGCGTGGGCATCAGCTCGCGCGGGCGGTAGGTGCCGCGGGACACGTCGAAGAGGACGCGGCCTCGCAGGCACTCCAACTGGAGCGCGGCGCGCACCTGATCCTTCGGGGCTCCCGCGTCCCTGGACAGCACGTCGAAGGGGAGGGGGCCGTCCTTGCGCAGGCGGTTGCGCAGTTGCTCCGCCAGGCCTTCCGGCACGTCGCGCGGCATCAGCGCGTCAAAGGCGGCGGCGCTGGACCAGCCGCTCTCCGTCCAGCCGGTGAGCCCCAGCGTCAGCGTGGCCGCGCCCAGGTCGATGACCCAGAACACCGGCAGGCCCGGACCCAGGAGCTGCACGTGCACGCTCTTCGCGTGGGGCAACAGGCGCGCGAGCGCGGCGAGGCGCTGACGGCCGAAGGTGCGCACCACCGCGGGCGCGCTGCCCGTGTACACGCCGCCGTGGCACTCCAGCACCTGCTCCCAGGGCTCCAGCACCAGGCGGGGCGGGGCTCCGGGGACCAGCTCGAAGCGCAGCGCGCGGGGCGCCTTCTTCGAGCGGCGGGTGCGCAGCGCGAAGAGCAGGTTGTAGAGGTCGATGGGCGCGATGGCGCAGGTGGTGGCCGGCAGCGTCGCGGCGGACTGCACCTGGAGGAAGCCTCGCAGCCACGCGTGGGGGACCTCCACCGTGCGCGGGGCCCGGGGCTCCGTGGCGGGGGCGGGCTTCGCGGTGGGGGCGACGTGGGCCTCCAGCACCACCGGGGCGTAGGCGCGCAGGCGGTCCAGCCGGGCGGGCAGGTCCTGCGGCACGTCCAGGAACGTGGAGCCGTGCGCGGCCTGGCGCTGGTCGAAGAGGCTGTTGTCGAAGGCGAGGCGCGCGTAGGCGCTCTCGTCGCGGGAGAAGACCTCCAGCGAGACCTGATCCGGATCCACCGTGAGGACGGGGTCCAGGACGGCGTCCTTCTTCTCTTCACCTTCCAGCGCGTTGTCGAGGAAGGCCTTCTGCGCTTCCCAGATTTGAGCGCTGGCGCGCTTGCCCTGCTTCATCAGGTACGCGAGGTACGCGGTGCGGTCGCGGCCCCGGTAGCGCAGGTCGCTGGAGAGCACCGCGAAGGCGGCGGCCAGCGCGTCGCGGAAGAGGGTGGGGTCCTTCACCTGGCCACTGACGCCCACGGTGCCTCGCGAGCCCTCCAGGGCAAGCTGCACGCGCGAGGCGTCCGGCGTGACGACCACGTCGCTCTGCGCGGCGTAGCTCAGCGCGACGGGATGACGTGCGGTTGCGGTGCTCACGACGGTTGACCTTCCTTCCGGGCGCGCTCAGCGGCCCGGCGTGCACGTTTGTGGGCGCGGTAGGCCGCCTTGCGCAGCTCCACCGACTGCGACTTGTCGAAAGCGGCCGTCTTCAGCAGCGCCGCGGCCTCGTCTCCGCCCAGGCGTCCCAGCGCGGCCCAGGCGTCCTGCTTCACCTCCGCCTTCGGGTCGGCGGCCACGGACTTGAGCGGCTCCAGGTCCTTCTTCGCCAGGAGCGCGGGGACCGCGAGCCGGCGGCCTTCGCTGGCCGTGAGCGCGGACGTGGCCACCTTCGCGCCCGTGGGGCCCAGGGCCACCGGGTCGAAGGGCTTCACCTCCAGCGCCCAGGCCGCAGACTGCTCCGGCACCAGCGCGGCCAGCACCGACGCGGCGGCGGAGCGCACGGCGGCGTCCGGGTCACCCAGGGCGGTGCGCAGGGCCTGCGCTTCGCTCGACGCCTTCAGGCGGCCCAGCACTCGCGCCGCTTCCTGGCGCACGGCGGCGGGGGCCTGGGACTCACCCTTGCGGAGGATTTCGGCGGACGTCGCCACCAGTTCCTTCGCGCCCAGCCGTGAGCCCGCCCAGAGCAGGCGCTCCCAGGCGGCGGCCAGCGGCTCCTTCTTCGGCGGCTGCGCGGTGGCCCAGGCGGTGGCGGTGCGGCGTTCGGCGGCCACCAGCGCGCGGTTCAGCCCGGCCGTGTCCACCGTGGTGGCTTCACGCGCGTCACCCGTCCAGGTGCCCACGAGCCGCGCGGCCTCTTCGCGGGCCTCCGGCTTGTCGTGGCCGAACAGGGCGATGACCTCCGGCACGGGCATCGCGCCACGGCGGGCGAGGCCGCGACGCAGGCGGAGCCGCAGCTCCACGTTGTCCAGCGTGGCCAGGCGGGGCACGAGCAGGGCGGGGTCGCCTTCGCTCGCGAGGTACGTGGCGGCGGGCTCGGAGATGTCCTCGTGCTCGCTCTGCACCGCGAGGAACTCCACCCGCGTGCGCTCCTTGGGGAAGAGCACGTCCAGCGCCTTGCGCGCGGCGGCGCGAAGGTCGTCGTCCTCCTCGTTCAGCGCGGCGGCCAGGGCGGCCTCGGCGGCAGGGTCTCCGAGCTTCCCGAGCTGCTCCGCGACCGTGGCGCGCACGTCGTCGTCCGTCTCACCGTCGGCGAGCAGCGCCTCCAGCTTCACCCGGGCGCGCTCTCCACCGATGGCGCGCAGGCCGCGCACGCCGGCTTCCTGGCGCTGGAAGGCGGCGCCGTCCGTGGCCGCGGCCTCCACCTTCTCCTCGATGCGGCGGCGGTCTTCACCGTCCGGCATCCGGTTCGCCAGCCGGCCCAGCGCCTCGATGGCGGCGAACACCATGTCCTCTTCGGCCGGGGCGTCCGGCGTGCCTCCGCCGGCCACCGTCTCCAGCTCGGAGAGGGCTCGCACGTCGCCCAGGGTGCCCAGGGCGAGCAGGGCCCGGCCGCGCTCGTGCGGCTCACCGGCGCGCGCGTACAGCAGCAGGGGGCGCAGGGCGCTGGCGCGGCGCTGGTGCGCGACGCCTTCCGCCGCGGGCAGCATCAGCTCGCGGGCCCCGGCGCGGAGGATCTCCTCCAGCGGCTCCACCGCCGCGCCCTCTTCCACCACGCGCTTCGAGTAGTGCTCCACGGCCGCCGCGCGCACGGTGACGTCGCGGTCGTTGAAGAGCTGGACGAGCAGCGCGTCCTGGCCCTCGCTCTTGCCGTGCTCCAGCTCACGGGCGGCGGCCTTGCGGACCTCCGGGTCCTGGCTCTTCACCGCCACGCGCAGGAAGCGCACCGCGAGCGCCGCGTCGCGCTTCTTCAGCTCGCGCTCGTGCTCCTGGAGCTTCTCCTGCTCCGGCGGCCAGGTGAGCTGCATCGCCGCCGTCACGCAGGCGAGGCGCACGGAGGGGGCTTCGTCCTCCACGCTCTGGCGCGCGAGCACGTCCAGCGCGTCCGCGCGGTGGGTGCGGCCCAGCGCGGCCACCAGCCGGGTGCGCTCCGGAATCTCCGTGGCCACCGTCAGGCGCGCGGCCAGCGCGGCCACGGCGGCGGAGGTCCCCAGTCGCGCCAGGGCCTCCTGGGCGCGGCGGGCCACGGCCGACGTCTCCGAGCGCAGGAAGGTGCCCAGCACCTCCACCGCCCGGTCGTCACCCCGGAACGCGAGCAGCTCCGCGGCGCGCAGCCGCAGGTCCTCGTGCTCGCTGCCCATCGCGCGGCCCAGGGCCTCCGTGACGCGCGGGTCGTTGGCGCCCGCGAGCCGCTCAATCACGCCCACGCGCAGGTCCGCGTGCTCGCTGCCCAGCGCGGCCAGCAGCGGATCCAGGCTGCCCGGCGGGCTCAGCTTCTCCAAGAGCTCGAAGGCGGACTTGCGCACCTCCGGCAGCGGCGAGTTGAGCGCCGCGGCCACTCGCGGGCGGGCCTTGTCCCCGCGCTCCGCCAGCTCCTCCAGCGCCGCGCGCGCCACGTCCGGCGACAGCGAGGCCAGGGCCAGCGCCAGCGGCTCGTCGCTGCCGGCGGGGTACAGCTCCTTGAGGCCCGCGAGCGCGGCCCGGCGCACGAGCTGGTGCGGATCCTCCAGCGCGCGCAGCAGGGCGGCCACCGCGGCGGACGTGCCCGCGTAGCCTTCCTGCGTGAGCTTCACCACGCGGTCCACGGCGTCGCGGCGGACGCGGTGGCCTTCCTCGTCGCCCGCGGTCACCTGCCGCAGCAGGCCCACGTAGGCGCCGAACGCGAGGCGGCGCAGGTGCTGACGCTCCGCCTGCGTCGCGTCCTTCGGCGTCCCGGTGCCCGCGCCTTCCGCCGGCTTCACCGCGGAGAAGAGGCGGCGCAGCCAGCTCTTGCCCGTGGCGGAGGCCGTGCCCTGCTTCTCCGGCGTGGAGGGCTGGATGACGTGCGCGGCGCCCTCGGCGGTCTCCGGCTTCCAGGGGGCCTGGAGGGAGCTGGGCCGCGCGACCTTCTGCGCTTCACGGAAGTAGTCCAGCGGCTTGTTGCGCAGCAGCAGCACCTGCGCCGCCGCGTAGCGCTGCTCCGGCTGACCGCTGGAGAGCGCCTCCGCGAGCCCAATCACGCGCTTCGCCCGCTCCTCCTCCGCGGGCCAGTCCTTCATGTCGCCGGCCTTCTCCGGACGCGGCGGCAGCAGCACCTCCACCAGGTGCGCGCGGTACGCCTCCGGCTCCGTGCGCAGCTCCAGCGCGCGGGCCGCGGCGTAGCGCACCTCCGGACGGCCGCTGGACAGCGCGCTCGTCAGCAGGTCCGGCGGTCCGCCCTCGCGGCTGGCGCGCAGGTCCCGCGCGAGCACGATGGCGAACACCATCTCCTGCACCTCGCGCGCGGAGTCCTCCAGGCCGTGCAGCAGGCCGCCGTCGCCCTCGTGGCCCAGGGCCGCGAACGCGAGGATGGCGCCCAGCCGGATGGGCAGGTGCTCATGGCGCAGGTTCCCGGTGAGCACCGGCAGCGCGCGCACGTCACCCAGGCGGGCCAGGCCGTCCGCCGCCCACGAGCGCGCCGCCACCAGCGAGTGGCCCAGCGCGTCCAGCAGCGCGCCCTCGTCGCCCCGGCGGCTGGCCGTGGCGAGACCGCGCGCGCCCTGCTCCTGGAGGTCCGTCACCTCGTGGGGCAGGAGCGTGGTGGCGTAGAAGCCCAGCAGGCGCCGCGAGCCCAGCGTGGCCAGCGCTCGCGACGCGCGGACGCGCAGGGGGACGAGGAAGCCCGGCGGGTACATCCGCTCCAGGTCCTTGTCCGTGATGAGCCCGCGCATGGGCTCGATGATGTCCTCCGCGCCGCGCGGGGCGAGCAGCTCCGCGGCCCGCACGCGCACCGGCAGCGCCGACGCCGCGATGCCCGCGAGCAGCGGCCCGTTCTCGTTCGGGATGAGCTTGTCGAGCGCCTCCAGCGCGGCGAACGCCACGTCCAGGTGCTCGTCCTGCACGCGCTTGAGGAGCGCGGAGCGCATGGCCTCCGCCGGGGCGTGCACGGAGGCCTTCGCGGCCTTCTCGCGCAGCGCCGGGTGCGGGGTGTTGAGCGCGGCCAGGTGCGGCTCCGCCTTCTCCTTGCCGGCCAGCTTCACCCACGCCTCGTAGGCGGCGGTGGCCACGCCCGCGTCGCGGTCCTCCACGGACTTCTTCAGCCGCTCCAGCGCCCAGTCGTCGGTGCCCTTCTGCGCGAGCACCTCCACCGCGCGGGTGCGCAGGTCCGGGAAGCGGCCCGCCAGCGCGCGGTCCAGCGCCTTCACCGGCTCCTGGTCGTTCCACGCCCACAGCGTGCGGAAGGCCTCGCCGCGCACCTTGGCGGACTCGTCCTCCAGCGCGTCGCCCAGCAGCCCTTCCGCGCCCTCCGCCTTGGCGCCCAGCTTCACCAGCCGGTCCAGGCCGCGCACGCGCACGTCCTCGTGACCGGAGCGCAGGGCGGCCTCCGCGGCGGACAGCGGCGCGTCCGCGTCCAGCGCCACCACGGCCGACAGCGCCGCCGCGCGCACATCCCCGTCCGCGTCGTCCAGCATCCACACCAGCCGCTCGCGGGCGCGCGGGTCCTGCAACGCCTGGAGCGCGGTGGCCGTCTCGCGGCGGATGGCGGCGTCGTCCTCGCGGGACAACTGGAGCAGCGCGCCCAGGGCGCGGCCGTCACCCAGTTGCGCCAGCACGCGCGCGCCTCGCACGGCCGTGTCCGGCATGCGGCACGCCATGGCGGCGAGCAGCGGCTCCAGGTCGGTCTCCGTCAGCGCCGTGCCGGCGGCCGTCTTGCCGAAGAGCTGCTCACGCGAGGCGGCCAGCTCCGCGTCGGTGGTGAACTTCGCCTCCGTGTCCCCGGCCGCGCGCTTCGCCTGGAGCGTCAGCATGCGGGTCACTTCCCGCACCGTGCGCGCGAACTCCTCGTCCTTGGCCTCCAGCGTGGCGGCCAGCGCGCGGCGCTCCAGCACCCGCACCGCGAAGGCCACGCGGCGCACGTCCCGGTCCGCGTCGTCCAGCGCCCGCGCCACCAGCGGCTGCAGGCGCGGGTCCGCCAGCAGGCCCGCCACGGACGCGCGCAGCAGCACCTCCACCTTGAGGGCCGCGGGGCCGCGCTCGAAGGCCAGCTTCAGCGGCTCCGTGCTGCCCTTGGGCGACACCGTGGTGAGCGCGTCCAGCGCGGCGGTGCCCACCTCCGCGTTCGTGTCCGGCAGCTTGCTGGCGATGAGCCCCGGCACCAGCGGCGACGCGCTGCCCTGCTTCGCCAGCAGGCGCAGGCCCTGCACGCGCGTGTCCACGAAGCGCGAGTCCAGCGCGGCGCGCGGGGCCGCCAGGGGCGACTCCGTCTCCAGCTTCACCAGCGCGTCCAGCGCCGCGGCGCGCACCGTCTTGTCGTCGTCGTTGAGGCGGTCGCGCAGCTTCGGGCGCGCGGCGGTGCGGCCGTGGTTGCCCAGCTCCGTGGCCGCCAGCCGGCGCGCCGCGACGTCCTTGTCCGAGGACAGCACGCCCAGGACGAAGTCCAGCGCCTCCGGCTCCAGGAGGGCCACCGCCTCCTTCACCGCGGCCTCGCGGCGGGGGAGGGCGGCCTTCAGCGCCTCGTTGAACGCGTCGAAGCCGTGGCCGAACGCCGTCGTCTCGTCCGTGGGCTTGCCGTCCGTGGCCAGCGTGATGCGGGTGACGCGGCGGTCCTCGCCGCCCACGAAGAGGAAGCCCAGGAGCTGCTTCGCCTGGCGGGGGTTCGCCGGGGGCGCGAAGGCCACCGCGTTCAGCGCCCTGGTGCCCAGGTCGAAGGTGCGCGGCTTGCGGCGCTCGTCCAGGCGCCAGACCTTCAGCTTGCCGTCGCTGCCCACGGACGCGATGCGCTCCGCCGGGTCCTGGCCCGCTTCCGCCTGCGGCGTGGGCGGGAACACCAGCCCCAGCACGGAGCCCGCGTGGCCGCTGTCCTTGTCGCCGCGGACCTCGAACTCCACCGCGCCGACCAGGTAGCCGATGCGCAGCTTGCCGTCGTCCCCCGCGGAGACGAGCCGCCCGTCGCGCGGCGTGAAGGCCAGCGCCCGCACCGCGCCCTCGTGGCCCGGCATGTCCCGGCGCGCGCCCGTCGCCACCGTGAACGAGCGCACCACGCTGTCGTCACCCGCGCAGGCCACGTACGTGTGCGTGGGGTCCACCGCCACCGCGCGCAGCGGCTGCGAGGACGCGCTCCACTCCTTGAGCTTCTTCGTGCTCTCCCAGTCCCACGCGCGCACGAAGCCGTCCGCGCCGGCCGTGTAGAGCACCTTGCCGTCCGGGCTGGCCGCCACCGCGGTGCAGCCGCCGGGGTGCGCGTTGTGGAGCTGGAACTTCACGGTGCCGTCGGTGAGCGACCCGAAGCGCACGGTGCCGTCCGCGCCCGCCGCGGCGAACTGCTCGCCGGACAGCGCCACGCCCAGCACGTGCGCGGGCAGGGGGCTGGTCCACAGGACCTTGTTGTTCGCGGCGTCATACGCGGTCAGGCGGCTGTCCGCGGCGGCGCGGGTGCCGCCCACGAGGAGCAGGCGCGCATTGGCGGCGAGCGCACGGACCTTCTCGATGTTGCCGATGGAGAGGTTGGCCATGGTGTCGTTGTCCTAGATGCCGCCGAGCTGCACGCCCGGGTGTGCCGCACGCAGTTGCACCAGCGAGGCCAGGCAGCTCTGCCACTCGCCCTTCGCCACGGAGCCGGTGAACTCGCCCAGCACGGGCGCCACCACGCGGGCGAAGCTCTCGTCTTCCAGGCCCAGGTCGCGCACCAGCTCCACCACGCGGCGCTTGGCCACGCTCGCGGACAGCCGGCGCTGCACGTCGCCCTCACGCGCTTCCTTCGCGCGCCCGGGCGGCAGGCCGAACATCATGCGCCGCAGGAACGTGCGCAGCGCCTCCACGTCGGAGAAGCGCGTGGTGCCACCCGCCTCGCGCTCGTCCTTGCCTCCGCCCGCGGGCTTCCAGCCCTCCGGCAGGTGCAGCGGCCGGTGCTTCTCCCAGAGCAGCCGCACCGCGAACAGGCCCACCTCGCGGTCCGCGCTCTGCATCAGCCCGGACAGCCGCTCCGCGCCGCCCAGCCGCGCGTAGTGCCGGCGGATGAGCTCCACGGCGACCTCCCGCGTGCTGCGCTTGGTGGACTCCGTGAGGGCGAACACCTTGCCCGCGTCCAGCTCCTCCGGCTGGAGCGTGTGGCGCGCGTCCGCGCCCGGCTCGCCCGCGTTGAGCAGGGCGTCATAGGCCAGGTTGCGGATCTCCTTCGCGTCCGAGTCCGCCAGCTCGTACACGCGCGTCTGGTAGCCCCACGCGCGCAGCTCCGAGCGGGCGAGGGTCAGCGCGAAGCGGCGCACGTCGTCGCGCGCGTCGAACAGGGCCGGCCACAGCCGCTCCGCCGAGTACGCCTTGCGCGGCGCGCGGGGGCGCAGCTCGTAGGACTTGGACTCCGGCTGCTCCGGCCCGATGCCCGGGTGGTGGCAGCGCAGGTACGTCTGCGCGAACGCGCGCACCGGCGGCGGCTGCTTCGCGCCCAGCGCCAGGTCGAACAGGCGCTCCAGGCCCGCGTCCGCGTCGCCCGTGTCGCTGAAGTCCGCGGGCACCACGTTCGCCAGCAGGTAGCGGTGCGCGAAGTCGTGCAGTTGCGGATCCGCCCTGCGCGCCAGCGCCAGCAGCCAGGGCACCGTGAGCTGCCGCGCGGTGAAGAGCTTGCGGTTGCCCAGCAGCTCCAGCGCCGTGCTCCGGTACTTGCCGTTGAAGACGAGCGCCTTGACGCGCTCCACGTCCAGGCCCGGCAGGCTGTCCGCGCGGGTGAGCCACTGCGCCGCCTGACGGCCCAGGCGCGGGTGCGCCACCAGGTCCAGCAGCCACTCCGGCCCGATGTCCGCCGGCTTGTAGGTGGACAGGGCCTTCATCGCCACGTCCTCCACGATGCGCTGGCGCGACGAGCGCTGCTTCGCCTCCGTCAGCGTCACCTTCCAGAAGTCCGCCGGCATCTCCCCGGCCGCGTACTTCGTGGAGACGTAGTTCTTCGCCCAGTCGAGCTGCTGCTGCTTGCCCCAGAGCAGCTCGCGCAGGAAGTCGTGGGTGATTTCCGCGCGGTCGAAGGACTGCTCCAGCGACTTCGCCGCGAACGCCGCGGTGGGCTTGGAGTTGAGCAGCCGGCCCAGCAGCGGCAGGCCCAGGTCGCGCGGCTTGTGCTTCTCCAGGGCGGCGGCGGCGAACTTCTGCACGTCGTCCGCGCCCCGCTCCACCAGGTCCGCCAGCCGGTCCGCGGGCAGGTCCTGCGCGTGGCCGCGCGCGTACTCGATGGCGTAGGCGCGGGCCTTGTCGCTGGGGGAGAAGAGCAGCGCGAGCACCGCCTCATGCAGCCCGGCCGCGCGCAGCTTGCCCTGGTGGAAGTCCGGCGAGCCCTGGAGCGTCTCCACCAGGAAGTCGTGCGCGCTGCCCAGCGGACGGCGCGCCAGGCGGTCCAGCCACGCGGGCGTCACCTTGCGCAGCGCCTCCGGGAAGTCCTTGCGCAGGCCCTGGATGGCGAACTTCGCGGCGGGGTCCGACTGGCACGTGTCCAACAGGCGCATCAGCGCGTCTGGCGAGCGCTTCCACGCGTCCGGGTACATGCGCTGCTTCACCATGTCGTTGGGCGGCTGGATGGCGAAGCGCGAGGCCGTATAGCCCTTGCTGTTGTGCGCCCAGATGTGGTGCGCCACCCAGCACTGCGACCACGTCGTGTCCAGGTCGTAGTGCCGCAGCACCTCCACCGCGAACTGCGGGTAGAGCTCCGGCACGGCCGCGCCCAGGTGGCGCAGGAAGCGCCACGCGCGGCGCTGGAGGTAGGTGAGGGTGCCGCCGCTGACCTCGCGGTGACGGCGTCCGCCGCGCTCGGTGTCGAAGCGCCAGGCCAGCGCGCCGAACATCTCCGCGTCGTGGCGCGCCTCCGACAGCTTGTAGATGCGCTTGAGGCCCGCCCACAGGCCGAACTTCAGCGGCGCTTCCTTCACCAGCGTGATGAGCGCGGCGCGCGCGGGCTCGGTGTTCTTCTCGTAGAGGGACACCAGCAGGTCCGCGAGCAGCAGGCGCGGCGGCAGCGGCACGTCCTTCTGCGCGAGGAAGCGCTGCCACGCCTCGTGGGAACCCTTGCGGCGGCCCGGCTTGTCGTCGCTCGCGCGCGCCTGCTCCAGGAGCTGCTTCAGCGCGTCGAAGGACAGCGCGCCCTGCGGCAGCGGCGTGTCCGACGTGCGGTCCGGCTGGTCGAGGAAGGCCAGCACGGACTCGGCCAGGTCCGGTGCCTCCGCCCTGGCCAGACGTTCGAGGTCTGCTGCGCTCAGCGCGTCACTCGGGGTCATACGTGGGGTTTAACACAGCTCCCCTGCCCCGCGAGGCATGTCGGACCCGGCTCACCACGGCAGCGCGGGGACCTCCACCTCCTGCGTGTCCTGCAGGGTGCCCGGGCCCACCGTCACGTCCTGGCGGTATGACAGCCAGCGTCCCTCACGTTCTTGCAACACGAGAAGCGTGTAGGGCCCGGGAGGGACGAGCACCCAGGTCCCCGCGTTGTGGATGAGCGGCGGGACGGCCTGTTCGCGCAGCCACCGCACCTCCGTGGCGGAGGCGGATTCGGGCGGCGCGGGGACGCGGCCGGGGAGGAGGTAGGAGGTGCCCTGCCTGCCGCGCTCGCCCCAGCGCAGCTTCAGCCGGACCCCCGTCGCCGTCAGCGGCAGGTCCACCCGGTTGACGCGATGTGGCTCGACGCGCACGACGCGAGGCACGGCCCTGCCGGTGTTCCCGCCCGCGAGCTTCACCACGTAGTCGCCCGGGGTCAGGTCGCGGAACAGGGCCACGCCGTCGCCCGGCGGGGCGTGGAGCTGCTCGTCCGGGTTCGCCTTCGAGACGGCCGCCAGGACGTCCCCCGACGGCCGGCCCTGCGCGTCCCGCGCCGTGACCTCCAGGCGGGTGGAGAGGGGCAGGCGCAGCTCGAGCGTGTCCTCGGTGGGGCCCACGACGCGCTCGAGCAGCGCGTGTTCCTGCTCCTCCTGCGCGGTGAGCAGGTAGGGGCGGGACTCCACGGCGGGCAGTTGGAAGGCGCCGTCCGGGCCGGTGGTGACGTCCGCGAAGGAGCTGGCGTGCTCCGCGTTGGCGACGTCTTCCGGCCGCAGCGACAGGGAGACGGACACGCCGGCCAGCGGGGCGCCGGTGGCGTCGTCCACCACGCGGCCCTGGATGACGTGGCCCGCCTCCACGCGCACCGTGCCCAGGTCCACGTCGCGGCCTTCGGGCACGTCCACGTCGCGCTGGGTGAGGGCGTGGCCCGGCGCCTGGAAGACGAGGTGCTGGGGGCCGGGCTCCTCCACGAAGACGGTGAAGGAGCCCTTCGGGTCGCGCACCGCTTCGTCGTTCACGGTGAAGCGGGTGATGGGCGTGCCGTCCTTCCTCGCCAGCCGGCCGGTGACGCGGCCCTGGAAGGCCAGGGTAATGCGCACGTCCATGTTCCCCGCGCGGGCGATGAGCTTGGGGCCCTCCTGCTCCTTGAGCCACCGGTTGAGCCTCGCGCGGGTCTCTTCGAAGGTCTCGTCGTCCGGGGCCTCGTCGGGGCGCTCCTTTCTGGGCGGCTGGGGCAGCGCGTAGCCCGGCTTCGCCGCCGTCAGCTCGTAGTCCCAGTCGCGCGCCAGCGGCTCCAGGACGAAGCGGCCGTCCGGGCCGGTCTTCGCGGAGAGGGGGGAGTACCCGCGGCCTTCGCTGTTCTCCTCCTCCTTCGCGGTGGCCTCCACGATGACGTCCGCCAGGGGCCGGCCCTCCGCGTCCACGACGATGCCGCCCGCGCGGCCGTCCATGTCCAGGCGCAGCGCCAGCTCCACCGTCTCCGAGCCGCGCAGCACCACGCGGTCGGGCAGGAGGCGCTCGTAGCCGCCCGTGGTGGTGCGCATCCACACGGCATAGGTGCCGGGCGGCAGGCCGTGGATGTCGAAGCGGCCGTCCTCGCCGGAGGTGCCCGCGAAGGTCGTGCGCTCGCTGTCGAGCGAGTCGCCGTCGTCTTCCGAGGGCTCGTCGTGGACGCCTCGCGAGGGCTCCGCCTCCTGCTTCACCAGGGAGACGTCCACCTCGTTGACGGGCGCGCCGCGCGAGTTCGTCACGGTGCCGCGCACGGTGCCGCCCGCGTCCAGGGTGAGCTTCAGGCCGGAGGTGGGGGCGCGGACCTGGAGCTTGCGCGGCAGGTAGCCGTCGGCCTCGACGGTGAGGGTGCCGGAGAGGGGCTGGTCCACCTTGATGGCGAAGCGGCCCTCCGCGTCGGAGGTGGCGTCGAAGGTGACGGGCACGTCGCGGGGCGGGTGCATCAAGATGAACGAGCGCGCGTACATGGGCGGAGGCGCGTCCGCCCTGCGCTTGCGGGCCGGGGGATGCAGCGACAGGGAGGCGTCCGCCACCGGCTGGCCCGCGGCGTCGGTGACGACTCCCTCCACGACGACGGCGGGGGAGAGGACGAAGTCCAGCGGCGGGCCGCCCGATGCCACGGTGCGGGTCGCGGTGAGGTCCAGCATCCGGTCCGCCACCACCTGGAAGGTGTAGTCGCGGGCCCGGAGGGGGCCCAGGCGCACGCGGCCGTCCGCGTCGGTGGTGCCGAGCGGCTGGAAGATGGGGGCGCCGAAGTGCTCGGAGAGCTCACTCGGCAGGTCGGCGCTCACCTCCGCGTGGGCCACGGGTTTGCCGGCGGTGTCGCGCACGGTGGCCTCCACGTAGAAGGTGGTGCCCAGGCGCAGCGTCACCCGGGCCTCGCGCGGGTCCTCCGGGAGCGTCACCGGTTCGCGCGCCAGGAGGCCGCCCTGCTCCGCCTCCAGCGTGTACTCGCCGGGGGGCAGGCCCTCCAAGGTGAAGCGCCCCTGGGCGTCGGTGGTGGCGACGCGCCCGCCGTCGAGCTCCGTGACGGTGGCGCCGGCGACGGGGTGCTCTCCGTCCACCACGGTGCCCACGATGCGCCGGGGGGCGAACAGGACGATGTCCTCCTGCATGGGCTCCACGGCCACCTCCCGCATCCACGCGGTGAGGCGCCCCGGCCCGGCGGCGAGGAGGCCATAGGTGTCCCCGGGCAGGGGGCCCAGGGAGAAGCGGCCGTCCGCGCCGGTCTTCGTCTCGAAGTAGCGCGCCGTGCCCGTGTGCAGCACGGTGACCTGGACCTGGGAGAGCGGGGCGCCGTCCTCGTCCACCACGCGGCCGGTGAGGGGCTGGCTGGCTTGAAGCGCCAGCGTCACGTCCCGGGTGCCGGTGACGACGTCCTCCTGGAGGCCCGCGCCCCGCGAGCCCAGGGCCCAGAGGGTGACCGTCCCCTGGGGCAGGCCCTCCAGCGTGAAGGTGCCGTCCTGCGCGGAGGTGGTGCGGGACAGGACGAAGGCGCCGCCCCGGTGGGCCTCCACCAGCTCCCGGACCCACTGGAGGGCGGTGACGGATTCGCAGTCCTCCGACACCAGCGAGACGCCGGGTTGGGCCGTGTCACAGGCCAGCTTCGTCAGGGTCTCCCCGGGCAGGGGGACGGAGGCGGAGACCTCGATGCCGGCGACGGGCTGCCCCTGGAGGTCGACCACGCGGCCCTGGACCTGGAGGGCGCCCTGGGGCGGCGCGGGCGGCGCGGGGGGGAGCTGCCGGCGGGCGGCGGGGGCGGCCGGCGGGGGCGCGGGGACGGGGGGAGTGGGGCGCGGCCACCAGAAGACCCCGGCTCCGAGGAGGAGCAGGAGCACCACGCCTCCCATGACCACCGCCGACGTCTTCCTCATGGCGCCCCTCCAGGGTGGGCGACTGTAGCAGCAGCGCTGACGCGGTCCTCCGAGGGGGCTGGCCGGCTGGCTGCTTCCGTGGGGACGGCGAAAAAAAACAGGGCCGAACCAAGGTTTTTCCCGGCCGACGTATTGAAGGCGAGGTGGGGATGCTGGGGGCAGAGCCACCAGGGTCCAAGGGCTCGGGCCGCGGAGCGGACCGGGCGGAGGGGGAACGGGTTTCGGGGGTCGATCTTCCGGGACTCAAGGTTTTCGGCAGTCGACGTTTTGAAGGAAAAGCAGGACGGACGCGGAGCTTTGGGGGCCGCATCCGAGAGGGGGACCCCTCGGGGGAGGGGTTGAGTTACTGGGAGCGCGTCGAGGGGGCGCGCTCCCAGTATTTTTTTGTGCGCCTGCCTATCCGCTGGAGACCACCCGCAGGGGTTGGGCGCCTTCGCGGGGGGACTTCGTGGCGCCAGGCAGCTCCAGGACGTGGGCGCCCTCCGCTTCGAACAGCTCGCGCAGCCACGGGTGGCAGGTGAAGGCGAGGACCTGGTGGGCCTCCGCCATCCTCGCGAAGAGCCGCACCGCGCCCCGGGCCCGCTCTGGATCGAAGTTCACCAGCACGTCGTCCGTGATGAGCGGCAGCGCGCCCCGCGTCTCTCCGAAGTCGCGGATGACGGCCAGCCGGAACGCGAGGAACAGTTGCTCGCGCGTGCCCCGGGAGAGCTGCTCCGCGCTCCAGTCCCTGGCGCCGTCGCTCACCCGCAGCTCGCGCGCGTCCCCGGCCGGGATGAAGACGCGGCGGTAGCGTCCCGCTGTCAGCTCGGAGAACAGCTCGCTGGCCAGTTGGATGACGCGCGGCTGCTGCTCCTCCTCGAACCTCCGGCGCGCCCTGCCGAGCAGCGCCAGCGTCAGCCGGTCCGCCGCGTAGCGCGTGGCCAGCTCCGCCGCCTTCGCCCGCAGCGTCTCCTCCTGGATGCGCAGCCGGGACACGCGGTCGTCGTTCTCCCACTGCGACAGTTGCGCCTTCAGGCTGCCCTGCTCCGTGAGCACGGCCTTGTGGCGCTCGCCCTCGGCCTTGTGGCGCTCGCGCAGCGTGGCGAGCTGTTCCTTCAGGCCCGCCTCGCCGCCCGCCGCGTGGACCTCCTCGTTCGCCGCGTTCTCACCCAGGCCGGTGAGCGCCTGCACCCGCTGGACGTGCTCGCGCACCCGGGCCGCCAGCTCCGCGTACCTGCGCGCCTGCACCGCGAGGCGGCGGAAGGTGGCCTCGTCCTGGCAGCCGCCCTCCGCGAGCAGCGCCTCCCACGCCTGGTCCTCGTCCAGCGCCAACTGGTCCAGCCGCGCCTTCTCCGCCAGCAGCTCTCCGCGCTGTCCGTCCAGGTGACGCTGGTCGGCGGCCCGGGAGCGCACCTCCTCCAGCGCCACGGACACGCGCGCGGCCACCGTCTCCGCGGGGCCCGGGGGCAGGCCCGCGGCCCGCGCCTCCTGCAGCAGCCGTGTCGTCACCGCGCCGCACGCGGCCTCCGCCGCCGTGAACTCCTCCTCGTCCGTGCGCAGGTCCACCAGCCGCTGCCGCAGCGCCGCGGCATCCAGCCACAGCGTCAGCGCCGACGCCGCGGAGAGGGCCTCCGGGAAGCGGCGCGCCACCAGGAAGGCCCTCCACTCCTCGCGCAGCACCTGCTCGCGCTGGCTCGCGTGCCGCCGCGCCTCCTCCACCCGCTGGTCCTCGCGCGCCGCCGTGTCCCAGGCCGTGCGCAGCGTGTCCTCCTCGCGCACCAGCAGCTCGCGCCGCTCGGCCTGCGTCAGCAGCTCCGCGAGCAGCGACTCCTGCGCGGCCAGGTCGGACAGCGACGCGCCCGGGGACAGCCCCGCCGCGCCGGAGGCGTTCAGCAGCTCCCGCTGGAGCAGCTCCTCGCGCGCGCTCATCGCCGCCTGCGCCGCGCGGAAGCGCTCCTCCTCCTGCTGCCGCCAGCGGTGCCGCGCCGCCTGCGCCTCCAGGCTGGCCTTGCGCGCCGTCTCCACGCGGTGGCGCACGAGCAGCAGCAACCCCACCAGCAGCAGGGCGCCCACCGCGCACAGCACGCCCACCGACGGGCCCGCGAGCCACGCCGCGAGCGCCGCGAACCCCAGCGCCACGAGCGCCGCCGCCACCACCCACGACAGCGGCAGCAGCGAGCGCAGCGGCACCGCGTCCGTGGGCGCCCGCACGCCGTCCAACTGGCGGCGCTGCTCCATCCGCTGCTCGGCCAGCCGCTCCAGGTCTCCGCGCGCCGCGCGCATCCGCCCCACCGCCGCCTGCCGCTGCCGCACCTGCGCGGGCCGCGCCTCGGGCAGGGCGGTCAGCTCCGCCTGGACCCGCCCCAGCGCCGACTCCAGCCGCGTCCGCTCCTCGCGCGTGCGCGCCTGCTCCGCCTCCGCCCGCGCGAGCGCCGTGTCCGCCGCGTCCAGCCGCCCCGCGAGCGACTCCAGCTCTCCGCGCGCCCGCGCGCCCAGGTCCAGCGCGAGCAGCCCGTCCGCGTCCACCGCGAGCCCCAGCTCTCCCAGCGACTGCTCCAACTGCCGCCGCCGCGACGTGAGCGACGCCCTGCGCGCGGGCAGCGAGCGGAGCTGCTCGGAGTGCCCGGAGTACGTGGCCAGCGCCGTGCGCAGGGACTCCGCGCGCTCGCGCACGGGCCAGGGGGCCGCCAGCCGCTCCCGCGCCTCTTCGATGGGCGTCAGCCGCTCGTGCAGTTGCGCCTGCTGGGCCCGGTACGTCTTGCGCCGCTGGAGCACGTCCTCCAGCCGCGTCTCCGCGCCCGGCGGGAAGGTGTCCAGCACCGGCAGCGTGGCCAGCTCCGCCCGGTCGCGCGCGAGCACGGCCAGGTCCCCCAGCGCGGACTCCAGGCGCGAGGCGTGGTCCAGTGCGTGTTCGGTGTGCTTGCGCGCCACCTCCAGCGCGTGGCCCTCCGCGACGCGCTCCGCCAACTGGTCGCGCGTGGAGAAGTAGAGCGCGGGCCGGTCCCCCGCCTCGCGCAGCGCCTGCCGCACCTCCTCCAGCTCCTTCATCACGCGGTTCAGCTCGGGCTTCTGGCCGCGCGGCGCGTACAGCGCCTCGGCGTCCTTGCGCAGCCGCTCCACCGCCTCCGGCAACCTGCGCGCGCCCTGCATGCCCGCGGCGAACAGCGCCTCCGACACGCCGCGCTGCTGCGCGAGCCGCTGGAAGGAGGACAGCTCCTCCAGGCGGAAGGCGAACACCTCGAAGAACAGCTCTCGCGGCACGTCCGCCAGCGCCTGGTCCAGCAGCGTCTCCGGCAGCGGCTGCCCGTCCAGGCCGCGCACCGTGAGCGTGCCCTCCGACGCGCGCTTGCCGCCGTGGCGGTGCACCACCAGCGGGCCGCAGGCCGTGTCCAGCCACAGCTCTCCGCCGAAGAGCGCGCCCTCCGGTTCGTAGCGCTCCGGCTGGCCGCGCTTCTCGAAGCCGAACAGCACGCCGCGCAGGAACGCCAGCAGCGTGCTCTTGCCCGCCTCGTTGGGCCCGTACAGCAGCGTGAGCCCCGGCCCCGGCGTCCCCGAGTACCCCCGGAAGTGCCCGAAGCCGTCCACCTGGAAGCGGTTGATGCGCAGGCCCGGCTTCATGATGCCTCCTCGTGGAGCTGCTCCACGCCGCGCTGGCCCGCCTGGGCCACCAGCTCCGGCCGCGGGGCCTCCAGCGCATCCACGCCCAGCCGCTTGAGGCGCTGCCCCAGCGCCGTCAGGTCCTCGTCGTCCCACAGCGCCGCGAGCGCCTCGTCGTCCTGGGACAGCGCCTGGGCTTCTTCCAGCAGCGTGCCCAGGAAGCCGCCCCCGGCGCGCACCGCCTCCAGGTCCACCTCCGGGCGGCTGCCATCGCGCAGCGACTCCAGCAGCACCGGCGGGTGCGCGCGCGCCAGCCGCTCGCGCAGGTCCGCCTCCAACTGCGTCCGGGCGCCCGGCCGCGCGAGCTCCCGGTGCAGCGGGCCGCGTCCGGCCAGCGTGAGGCGCACCGCGTGCCCGTCGAAGTCCTCCGCGCAGCGCGACTCCACCACCTCCGTGGCCACCGCCTGGAGCATGTCCAGCGACGTGACGCCCGCGAGCGGCACGTCCAGCCGGTGCCAGCGCACGCGGTCCACCGGCACGAAGCGCCTGCGCGCGACGCCGTCCTCCACGTCCACCACCACGCAGCCGCGCTCGCCCGTCTCATGCACGTGCCGGCCCTGCGGGTTGCCCGGGTACACCGCCACGCCGCCGCCGGGCAGCAGGTGCTCCGCGCGCGTGTGCACGTGGCCCAGGGCCCAGTAGTCCAGCCCGCCCGCCGCCAGGTCCGCGGCCGTGCAGGGCGCGTAGTTCGCGTGGCCCGCGTCGCCGCCGAGGTTCGCGTGCAGCAGGCCCACGCTGAAGTGCTCGCCGGTGCGGCGGAACCTCGCGGACAGGTTCTCTCGCACCTCCACGTCCGGATAGGACACGCCCTGCACGTGGCACAGGCGGTGGCCCTCGCGCCGCACCTCCACGTCCTCCCACTCCGGGCCGAACACCTTCACCGTCGCGGGCAGCCCCAGCGCGCCGGTGTCCCCGCTCAGCGGATCATGGTTGCCGTGGACGATGAAGGTCTGGATGCCCGCGCGGTCCAGCCGCGACAGCTCCGTGTGCAGGGCCAGCCGCGCGCGCACGGAGCGGTCCTTCACGTCGAACAGGTCCCCGGCCAGCAGGAGGAACGTCACGCGCTCGCGCAGGCACACGTCCACGATGCGCGCGAGCGCATGGAAGGTGGATTGCTGGAAGCGCTCCAGGAGGGGGCCGTGCGTGGCCACTCCCCGGAACGGCGTGTCCAGATGGAGATCCGCGGCGTGCACGAAGGAGAAGCGCATCGTGCGGGCACCGTACCCGAGTCCTGACCTCCGCCCGACTTTCCCGCCCCCGGGGGTGATGCGCGGGTGGACACAGCACATGCCCCCAGGTCCCAGGCCGCGTTCACCTCTGGAAACCCCGCACGTCGGGTGCACGTCCAGGCCCCTTGCGCTTCGCGCGAGCGCCCCTTGAGCAAAGCAAAGGGGCGCGGGCGCGCCACCCGGGGCACGCCCGCGCCGTCCCAGGCCTCAAGGGTCAGCGGGTGGGCTCGGGGACCGAGCCGCCCGTGTTCCCGGTGTCGGTGTTGCCGCTGGAGCCCGGCGTCACGGAGCCGCCGGTGGTGCTGCCCGTGTCACCGGAGTTGTCCATGCCGGCGCCGCCCGTGCCCGCGTCGTAGCCGGCGCCGCCCGTGCCCGCGTCGTAGCCGGAGCCGCCCATGCCCGGCTCCACCGTCGAACCCGACGAGCCCTGGGTGGTGCCCTGCTCATGCCCCCCGCCCATGGAGGGCTCGGTGCCCTGCGTGCCCTGGGAGCCCTGGGTGCTTCCGGCGCCTCCCGTCCCGCCCACGCCCTCCTGCGAGCGCTCCTTGCTCTGGCACCCCGTGAGGGCCATCGCGCCCGCCACCGCTCCCAGCACCATCCATCGCGTGAAACCCATCATGCACGTCCCCCCTTGTTGGTGTGACGAACCCAAGGCTGGGGGTGGGGCGACGCGGGAGCATCGTCCGGGGGCTGCACGGTGCCGGGCCGCCCTCCCCACGTGCCACGGGGCAGGGGCACGTCGGGTTGTCCGCCCTGTCACGGTGGATCAGGGCTCGCGGCGCAGCACGAGCAGCGCGTACTCCAGGCCGCCATCCAGCAGGCCCTGTTGCAGCCACAGGTGCTCGCGGCGCGACTCGGCGCGCACGGCGTTGAGCGCGGCGCGCAGGCTGTGCGGATCCGTGGGCGCGCGGGCCAGGTGCTCGTGGACGCGCAGCTCCGCGCTCAGCGTCCAGAAGCCCACCGCTCGCGCGGACACGTCGTCATGCGCCTCCAGCTCCAGGCCCGCGTCGCGCGCGTCGGAGAGGAAGGCGTTCACGCTGCCCAGGTGCCGGCTCCACGCGTTGTCGGAGGGGTGCACGGCGTCGGGCCGCACCCAGAAGCAGTCCGCGATGGCGAGCACGCCGCCGGGCTTGAGCCGGGCGTGCACGCCGCGCAGCCACTCCACGCGGGGCAGGGCGCAGGTGTTCTCCACGGCGATGACGGCGTCGTAGCACTCGCGGGGCCGGGGCGGCTCGCCCGTGTACGGCCGCACCTGCACGCGCGCGCCCAGGTCCGCCTCGTGCACGAAGCGGCGCGCCTGCTCCAGGTGCGCGGGCACGGTCACCAGCGCCGTCACGCGCGCGCGGTGCTCCTGGGCCCAGTACAGCGCGCTGCCGCCCAGCACGCTGCCCAGGTCGAGCACCTCGCCGCCCTCCGGGAAGGGGCCCATGGCGCGCGCCAGCTCCGCGAGCATCCGCTCCTGCGAGTCCTTCAGCCGCTCGCGCAGCTCCGGCGCCGGCGTGCCGGGCGGAGGCAGCCGGTCCACCAGCCCCGTGTGGCAGTACACGCGGGGCCCCGTGCCCTGGCGGGCGAGGCCGCGCGCGGCGAGGGCTTCATGGTAGGCGCGCACGTCGAACGGGGTGAGCAGGGGCGGGCCGCTGGACGGGTCCACCGCCTCGTTCGTGTCGCGCCCGCGCGTCAGGGACGTGGAGGGGTTCGGGATGAGGGCGCTGAGGGGCTTCATGGGTACTCCCGGGGCAGCAGGATGCGGAGCAGGGCGCCGCCTCCTGGTCCGTTGTGCCGGTGCAGCAGGCCTCCGCTGGCGCGGAGCAGGCACTCGCTGGTGTAGAGGCCCAGCCCCGTGCCCTGGGACTTGGTCGTGTAGAGCTCCTCCGCGGGCGCGTTGAGGCGCTCCGGAGGGAAGCCGGGTCCGTCGTCCTCGATCTCCACCTCCAGGCGTCCGCTGAGCGGTTCGGTGCGCGCCCGGATGAAGACCCGGGACGCGCCCTGCTCGCCATTGCCCTCGCATGCGTTGACAACCAGGTTCTCCACCACCCGGCGCAGCGTCAGCGGCCCGCCGCGCAGGAGCGCGCGAGGCGGCTGGGTCGCCGGCAGCTCCACGTGGATGTCCACGTCGGGGAAGCGCAGGGACACCTGGGCCTGCACGGACTCCAGGACGAGCCCCAGGTCCACGGCCTCCGGCTCCGTGCCGGCGAAGCGGCGGCTCTTGGCGCGCACCTCCTTCACCATCTCCTGGAGCTGCCGCAGGCTGTCCTGGAGCTGGCGGGCCTGGTCCTCGAAGCCGGTGCGCGCGAGCACGCCGCGCTGCGTGCCGAAGGCCTTCATCATGTCCGCGGCGGTGCCGGCGTCGTGCAGCACCTGGTCCATGCCCTGGTGGTGGCCGAGGATCTCCGCCATGGCCTGGGTGAGGCGGCCCACGTCGCGCTCCTGCTGCTCCACGAGCTGCGCGTGCACGGCGGCGCGCAGGCGGTCCGCGTCCGCGCGGGCCTGGTCGTGGCGCGTGGCGAGCGAGCCCAGGTACACCTGGGCGACGAGGGCGGTGGGGCCCACGACGGCGAGGAGCAGCCCGCCCTGGGCGCGCCACGCGAGGGCCGCCGCGCCCAGCAGGGCCACGAGCGTGCCGGCCAGGAGGAAGGGCTCGCGCCACGTCACCCGGTAGCGCTGGCCGTGCACCGCCGAGGTGCCGATGAGCAGCACGCCGAGGACGAGCGCGCCGGGGAGCGCGGCGAGCGCGGTGAGGCCCGCGAGGAAGAAGTGTTCCAGCGCCAGGCCCGGCAGCCACGCGAGCCAGTTGCAGGCCCCCACGCGCCGGTGGCGTGCGTGCACCCAGGCGAAGGCGACGCGGTGGACGGCGCAGGGCAGGAAGCACGCGAGCGCGGGGGTGAAGGGCACGGCGAAGAGGGTGTGGACGCCGGGGACCCAGGTCACGACGCTCACGAGCGCCGAGCCCTGGAGGAGGAAGCCCGCGAGGGGGCGCGCGCGCAGGGACGCGAGGAGCCGGCCCGCGTCCTGGGCGCGCATCCAGCGGCGGAAGGCCGTCACGCCCAGGCAGGAGGACGGGGGCGGGGACTTCACGCGCGGGCTCCGGAGCCGGACCGCGACATGGCGGTGCGGGCAGGACGGTGCCCGGACGGATGCAGGTCTCCGCGATACGGACGCATGCTGGTCAACCCCCCGGCACCAGGCGCAGCCCTCGACACGCAGAAGCAAAGGCGAAGGGGGCTCGCCGGTCAAACGCGGGGGCGAGGGCAGTGTTGGCCAGTCCGCCGACCCTGGCTTCCCGGTCAGGGCGGGGGAGGACTCCTGTCCGGAGCGACAGTGCTTGGGAGGGCGTGCGGGGCGCGATAGAGGGGCGCCCCATGCGTGACAGAATCCAGACGGTGTTGCGGAACCTGGCTCAATCTCCGGAGCTGGAGGTGCGGTGGCTGCACACGTTGTCGCTGCTGGAGTTCATCGGGGCGCGGAAGATTTCGCGCACGGTGGCGGACCGGCACCCGTCGCTGGAGGTGCTGGGGCACCTGGCGGACGAGACTCGCCATGCGTTCACGTTCAAGCGGCTGGCCTGTGAGGTGGCGGGCCGCGAGGACGTGACGGAGTTCCTGAGCGTGGGCGCGGCGTCGGCGTGGTTCCAGTCGCTGGACCGGCAGCTTGCGGAGTGGGTGACGGGCGTGACGGGGACGGCGGACGTGTACCTGCACTACCTGCTCACCACGGCGGTGGTGGAGCGCCGGGCGATGGTGCTCTACCCGCTCTACAAGGCGGCCACGCGGCACGCGGTGGTGCGCGAGGAGCTGGGGCGCGTGGTGGTGGAGGAGCAGTCCCACCGCCGCGCCATCGAGGACGCCTGCCAGCAGCGCCTGGACAAGGCGGGCACGACGCTGGAGCCCGCGCTCGCGCTGGAGGAGCGCCTGTTCGAGACGTTCCTCACCCAGTTGGAGAAGGACGTGGCCCAGGCGCTCGCCGGAGCCCAGGCGGCCTGAGCGGCCTGGATTGCATCCTCGGGGCGCGAGGACTATGTGACTCACTTCCGCGTCAGAAGTGAGTCAGGAGTGCTCGCCATGTCCCATCGATTGCAGCCCACCGTCTCCGACCCGGTCATGGAGCAGGTCCAACGGCTGCGGCGCGAGCTGGGCGGGGACGTCTCGGAGATCATCACCGAGGCCATCAGCCTGCTGGACAAGGTGGTGCTGGAGGCGCGCCGGGGCTCCCGGCTCGCCTTCGTGCCGCTCCAGCCCGGGCAGCCCCTGCGCGAATACAGCTCTCCGGCGCTGACCCGGCTGGAGTGGAAGGCGATGGACGAGGAGTCCATCGTCCTGCCCGCGAAGGACTTCGACCGGGTGGCCAAGGCCGTGGCCGCGCCCCCGAAGCCGTCGCGCGCGCTGCGCGAGCTCTCCCGCCGCCGCCGTCGCGAGCGCCCTTGAGCCGCGAGCCGCCCGTCATCCCCGCGCCGTTCACGGAAGCGCTGACCCGCGAGGACGCGGCCAGCGGCTTCCAGTGCGAGCACGAGGCCCTCAACCGCTTCTTCCGGCAGGACGCGGGCCAGAACCAGCGCCGCGACGTCAGCCGCACGTGGGTGCTGCGCCGCCCGGACACCCGGCCGGACTGGCCCCGCGTGCTCGGGTTCTACACGCTCGCCGTGGGGCAGGTGTCGCGAGACGAAGCGCCGGAGGCGGTCATCAAGCGTCTGCCGCGCTACCCGCTTCCCGCGGTCATCCTCGGACGGCTTGCCCGGGACTCACGGGTCCGGGGCGCGGGGGTGGGCGAGCAGTTGCTGGACGACGCGCACCGCCGGGCCCTGGCCATCGGGGAGAACGCGGGCGTCGTGCTCGTCATCGTGGATGCGAAGGACGCGTTCGCGGCCCGCTTCTACTCGCGCTTCGGCTACCGGCCGCTCATCGGCGTCAGGCCCGGCGCGCCGGAGTGGCCCCAGCGGCTGTTCCTGCCCTTGAGCCACCTGCGCGCGTCCTTCGAGGACGACGCCTGAGCCGTCAGGCTTCGTCGTCTCCGTCACCGGCCGCGCTGGAGAGCACCAGCTTCCCGCCCGTCCACGCGGCCTGGAGGTTCCTCGCGCGGCGTGCGCGCTTGCGGCTCAGCTCCACGCCCACCGCGTCCAGTCCCAGCGCGTTGGCCACCGCGAGCGCGGTGCCGTGGCCGCAGAAGGGGTCCACCACCGTGCGCGTGCGCGTCTGCTCCAGGATGAAGCGGCACGCCACCAGGCACGCGTTGAGCCCCATGCCTCGCGTCCACGTCACCTCGCCGGGGTCCGGCAACACGTCCGCCGTGGACTTCGCCGCGTCCGCCTTCAACCCCCGGCTGAAACACAGCAGGTGCGAGTACGCCGGCCTCCCGAACGTCACCGTCCCCGGCGCCCGGCGGCACACCACCTTGTGCCAGAGCGTGTCGCACCCCACCGCCTCCGCCGCCTTCGACACCAGGTAGCCCTTGTCCACCCAGGCGCCGTCCTTCTTCACGTCCGACTGGTAGAACACCGCCACTCCGTCCGCCGGCACCCGCGACAACACCTTCGCCGCCGCCCCCACGAACCAGTCCTTCCACTGGGGCACCGTGAGCTGCGGGAACTCGGAGACGTCCGGCAACGACGCCACCAGCGAGCACCCCTCCAGCACCGGCCGCGCCTCCAGCCACGCGAGCGCGTCCTCGCAGTACACCGTGCGCTTCGCTCCCGCCGTCCCGCTGCGTCCATCCGTCATGACGCACCCGAGTCTGCCGCAAGCGCGCACCCGCTCCCACCCTTCATTCCCTCCCCGCCCACCTACCCGTCAGGACAGCTCGCCCTTCCGGCCGCCGGGCAACCCCCGAGCATGTGGACGGCCACGCCCCAGTCGTGGCTTGCTACGCCTCCCCTGCAAGACGTGACTTCTCAGTCTTTCCCCCCGAAGAGGACAGCCCCCATGCCCACGACCCACGCGACGGATGGAACACCCCTGCACTACCGGGTGTTCGGGGACGGTCCTCGCGACGTGGTGCTGGTGCACGGGTGGATGGTGTCCGGCGCGGTGTGGGACTCCATGCTGGAGAAGCTGGACATGACCGGCCTGCGGCTCATCGTCCCGGACCACCGGGGCACCGGGGCCTCCGGACGGCCGGCGTCGGGGTACACGCTGGAGCAGTACGCGAAGGACGTGCTCGCGGTGGCGGACCACGCGAAGGCGGAGCGCTTCGCGCTGGTGGGCCACAGCATGGGCGGGCAGATCGCCAAGTGGGTGGCGGCGGGGTCGCCTTCGCGCGTCAGCGGCCTGGTGCTGCTCAACACGGTGCCCGCGGCGGGGCTGCCGCTGCCTCCGGACGCCGCCGGGCTGTTCCGCACCTCCGCGGGGGACCGGGAGAAGCAGAAGACCATCCTGGGCCTGGCCTGCAAGCAGTTGTCGCCGGAGTCGCTGGAGGTCCTGCTGAAGGACTCGGGCGCCGTGTCGAAGGACGCCATCGAGCAGTGCTTCGACTCCTGGACGGCGGGCGGCTTCGCGGACCGGCTGTCCGCCATCACCTCGCCCACGCTGGTGGTGGCCACGGATGATCCGTTCCTGCCGCCCACGTTCCTGCGGCAGGCGGTGGTGGGGCTCATCCGGAACGCGCGCCTGACGTACCTGCCGGGGCCGGGGCACTACCCCCAGGTGGAGCGTCCGGCGGAGACGGCCGCGCTGGTGTCGGCGTTCCTCGCGGGCAACGCCGCGCAGGCCTGAAGGAGGACGTGACATGGCCTGGGGGATGTCCTTCGAGCGCGACGCCGAGCACGACGTCGTCACCGCGAACTTCACCGACTGCATCCTGGTGACGGACGAGGACGTGGATCGCTGGCGGCGCGACGTGGAGGCGCAGTTCGCCAAGTTCAACGGCCGGGTGGACCTGCTCATCAACCTGGATGGGCTCGTCGTCCGCCACACGGCGGGGCGCACCTTCGGCAAGGTGCGCCGCGAGGTGCTGGAGCGCAACACGCACCGCTCGTACCGCTACGGCGGTGACGAGATGACGCTCATGTTCATTGGCACCAGCGGCGTCATCAACGGCGCCGCGGTGAACCACTTCCCCACGCGCGAGGCCGCCCTGGCGGCCCTGCTCGCCGAGCGCGAGAGCCTGCGCAAGCGCGGCTTCACGCCGTTCCTGCCGGGCGTCGTCAACACCAAGCCCTAGACGCCCGCGAACCACTCGTAGCCCCGGTCCTCCCAGGTGCCCCCCGTGGCCTCCGGGAGGAAGCGCACGGTGGTGAGGTACTTCACCATCTTGTAGCCCAGCTTCACGCCCGAATAGAGGCGCAGCGGCGCGCCATGGCCGGGGATGAGCGGCGCGCCGTTCATGCCGTACGCGAGCACGGTCTGGGGATGCAGCGCGCTCGGCGCGTCCCAGGACGAGTAGTAGCCCTGGTCGAACGAGCGGAACTCCACGAAGCCCGCGCGCGGATCCGCGCCCACGGCCCGCGCCAGGTCGCGGAGGGCCACGCCGTGCCAGGACGCCACCGCGCTCCAGCCCTCCACGCAGTGGTGGCGGATGCGGAAGTCGGTCCGGGGCAGCCGCCGCAGCTCCTCCAGCGTGAAGGCGCGCGGCCGGGCCACGAGTCCCCCCACCTCCAGCCGCCAGCCCGCGGGGGCCAGCGGCACGGTCTCGGAGATGAAGTACTGGGGGAAGTCGCCGGGCGGGGTGAGCTGCTCGACGGGCTCCTCGGGGGCGAGCCGGGCGGGGTGGAAGAGGGCGGACTGGGCGCGCTCGTTGAAGCGGTCCATCACGCCGAGGAAGCCCGCGCGCGGACGCTGGGAGTCGCACGCGCTGGTGGCGAGCGCGGCGGCGCCCAGGAGGACGCGGCGGCGGGTGAGGACGCGCTCAGCGGGCATTGGGCCTCCTCCCGCCGGTGATCATCTCCCCGAAGGTGCGCGGGTGCAGGGCGACCAGGATGACGTGGCCCACGGTGAAGAACGCGAACAGCGCGAGCAGCAGCAGGTGCACGAAGCGCGCGGGGTCGTAGCCACCGAAGAGGGCGGTGAGCCACTGGAGCTGCACGGGCTTGTAGAGGACGAGCCCGGACAGGATGGACAGCGCGCCCATCACGAGGGTCGTGGTGTACGCCAGCCGCTGGAGCCCGTTGTAGAGCCCCGTCTGCACGGGCGCGGGGCGCAGCCGCAGGTAGTACGCGAGCGTGGCCACGGCGTCGCGCGCGTCGCGGCGCGGGAGGAACAGGCGGCGGCGCCACTCACCGCTGAAGGCGAGATAGAGCACGTACGCGAACCCGTTCAGGGCCAGGAACCAGCCGAACGCGAAGTGCCAGCTCCGCGCCCCCGCGAGCCAGTCCCCCAGGCGCAGCCACGATGGCGGCACGGCGTCCTGGAAGGGATAGAGCGCGAAGGGCCGCCCGCGAGGCCCCATGCGCGGATACGCGACGAGGATCTGCAACCCGCTGGCCGCGAGGATGGCGAGCAGCGGCACGTTGGCCCAGTGTGCGAGCCGGATGGGCCAGGGCTGGGGACGGCGGGACTCGAGCGGGTGCACGCGGCGGAACCCAACACCGCGATGGTGCCCGGGGCCATGCGGCGGGAGGGCGGCGTGAACGCCTGGGAGAGGACTTCGCTTACGTCAGGGGACGCCGTACAGGGATTGCCGTGGCACTGGCCCTCGGGTCGCGGAGCATTGGCAGACATTGGACGGCGCGCCGGGCTCGCACGGTCCGGGTCCCCCGTGGATTGGACGTGTGGGAATCCCCCGGTATCGTTCCCTGACCCGTCCACCTTCCCCGAGGATGCCGTGACCCTGAAGCCTGCCCGTGCGTTGCACCTCGTGGGGTTGTTGCTGCTGAGCACGTTCGGTTGCGTGGAGGAGGATCCCGCCGTCACGGCGCCGCTGGCCGGTGGCGCGCGGCTCGTGGTCGCGCCGCCCAGGTCCTTGGAGGCCGCCTCGGTGACGGCCTCGGTGACGCATGCGTCGGGCGCCACGGAGTCGAAGGCGCTGACGCTGGCGGCGGATCCGGATGGTGGCCTCGCGTGGTCGGCCGTCGTGAAGCCGGAGTCTCCCGAGGAGGAGCTCCAACTGACCGTGACCGCCGAGGACGCCGCGGAGGCGGTGGTGGCCTCCGTGAGCCCGAACGCCGGGGTGAAGCTGCCGCTGTACGGGGAGTCGCTCGTGGTCCTGGTGCCCCAGCCCGAGTCCGGCCTGCCGGGGCTGGCCAACCACGCGCCGCGCATCCTCGCGGTGCGTGCGCCGCGCGCCATCGTGGCTCCTGGCGACACCGTGGAGCTGCGCGCGGAGGCCAGTGACCTGGAGGGGCAGGCGCTGACCTACGAGTGGACCGCCTCCGGCGGGGTGCTCGATTGCGAGGACGCGGTCTGTGAATGGACGGCGGCGCCCCCGTCGGCCCCCGCTGCTGGCACCGGGGGCGACGCCGGTACCGACTACGACCCGGCCCTCAAGAATGACGTGTTGATCCGCCTGCGTGTCACGGACGCGCAGGGCGCGGTGTCCACGCTCCAGTTCCACATCGGCGTGGGCACCGTGCGCACGCCCCCGTCGCTGAGGAAGACGTGGTTCAACCGTGCACCCATCCCCTCTGAAGCCGGAACGCCCCAGCAGGTGATGCTGGGCGGTACCTTCCAGGTTCCGGCGACGGCGAGGGTGACGGACGAGGACGGCACCGGAGATGTGCTCACGTACGCCTGGAGCGCGACGTGCGAGGGCACCTTCGACGACGTCACCCGCGCCACGCCCTCCTTCAAGCCGACGGCGGAGCCCACGGACTGCGCCTGCCAGTTGAAGGGCGCCGTGAAGGACGGCTTCGGTGGAAGCACGGAGCAGCTCGTGAACCTGTGCGTGCGGGCGGAGGCGCCGCCGGTCCTGGAGACCACGTCGCAGTCCGCCACGAGCGCGCTCGCGGGCGAACGCGTGACCTTCACCGTGAGCGCGGTGGATCCGCGCGGCGAGGCGATGACGTTCGCCTGGAAGTCGGACGTCGGTGCGCTCGGCACGCCGGTGGGCAATGGCGCGGCGAGCACGGTGGACTGGACGGAGCTGTCCTGCCTGCCGGCGGACGTGACGCCCACCGTGGAGCTGGTGGTGACGAACGCCTCTGGCGCCAGCACGCGGCACTCCTTCCCCGTGACCTGGATGGGCCGGCGCTGCGGCCCGGGTGAGACCGCCTGCGCCATCACGCTGTCGCCGGGACAGGTGACGCTGCGCGAGGACTGCGTGGTGCAGAGCGCGGTGTTCATCCCGGACGGCTTCACGTTCAACGGGGGCGGGCACACGCTGACCGCGTCCGAGGCGGGCGCGGGGGACCACTACAAGGGCGCGGTGCTGCGCAACCGGGGCGCGGTGGCGAATGTGCGGGACGTCACGGTGACGGCGCGGGGCCTGTCGGACGTGTGTGACGGGGACGCGGACCGGCTGCGCGGCATCCTGCTGGAGGGCGCGGGCGGCACCATCGAGGACACGGTGGTGGAGGACCTGAACCAGGCGGACAACATCGGCGGCTGCCAGGAGGGCTTCGCCATCGACGTGCGCAACCTCGCGCCGGACGCCGCGCAGGTGGCGGTGACCGTTCGGAACAACCGGCTCACGGGCTACCAGAAGGCGGGCGTGGTGGTGCTGGGGCGCGTGGCGGCGACGGTGGAGGACAACGACATCGACGGCCTGGGCCCCACGGACCGCATCGCGCGCATCGGCATCCAGCTCGCGCACGGCGTCTCCGGCCAGGTGGTGCGCAACCAGGTGCGGGGCAACGCGTACATCTTCGAGCGCGACTCCGGCTCCGGCATCCTGGTGTTCGGCGGCCCGTACTACGGCGCGGGACGCGAGCTGTGCCACGGCCTGCGCATCGAGGGCAACGTGCTGACGGAGAACGACGTCGGCGTCAGCCTGCTCCAGGCGGTGGACCTCGACTTCTCGCCCCCGCCCGAGTCCCAGGACATCCAGGTGGTCGACAACACGCTGACCAAGGCGGGCCTGACGGGCTCCTATCAGGCCGCCATCTCGGACAACGGGACCGCGAACCTCATCAGCCGCAACCGCATCAGCGGTGCCGGCTACGACCCGGCCGAGTACCCGGACAACGCCCTCTCCGTGGACGTGACGCTCCAGGGCGATGCGCGGCAGGTGGGCTTCGCCACCCCGGCGCGGACGCTGGACGTGGGCGTGTGCTCGGAGGTGCTGGTCGTGCAGGGCCGGGACCTGGCGGACAACCTGGCCCCGCTGTCCGTGCCGGAGGTGACGCTCGCCGCGTCGGATCCCGGCGCGACCTTCCACCTGCTGCCGGACTGCTCGGACGCTCCCGTGACGGTGGTGAGCCTCAAGAACCCGCAGCGCGAAGGCCTCTTCTACGTCCGCGCTGCCGCCTCCGACTCGCTGACCGTCACGGCGACCGGCGACGGCGCGAGCAGGAGCCAGGAGCAGACGGTCCGCTGAGCCACGCTCCGCGTGCGCGCGGCGGCCCGACCGCCGGTCCAGGTGGAGACGATGGCCGCCGGATGTTCGCCTCGGCGAAGCGGGCGCGGTAGAGGGGAACGCGTGTACGGACGGGCGGTCATTTCCTGGGTGGGGCTCTGCCTCCTGTTGCTGCTTCCCGCGTGCGCGCCGCGAGCCACGAAGCCCACCGCGCCCACCGCGCCCGCCGTGGCGCCCGGAGGCGTCGAGGCGCTGGCCCTGCGCTACCTGGACGCCTGGGCGCGCAATGACGTGGCCGCGCAGCGCCGGATGCTCGTGGACGCGCCCCCGGACTTCGACGCGCAGCACGCGCGCTGGCGGCAGGACCTGGGCGTCATCGCCTCGCGCTTCGACCCGGTGGTGCTCGAGTCCCAGGACGCCACCACCGCGGTGGTGCGCTTCCGCGGCGTGCACACGCTGCGCGGCCTGGGCGACTGGGAGGTCGAGTCCCGCCTGCGCTTCGTGCTCCGGGGCAGCCGCTGGAGCCCGCGCTGGACGCCGGAGGTGTTCCATCCCGACGCGCGGCCCGGAGACCGCTTCGGCCGCACGCGGAGCTGGGGCCCTCGCGCCGACCTGCTCGACGCGAACGGCGACCCGCTCACCCAGCCGGGCGAGGTGATCCGCGTCGGCGTGCTGCCGGGCCGGGTGAAGGACCGCGCGGCCGTGGCCAGCGTGCTCCAGTCGCAGCTCGGCGTGGACCCCGCGAAGGTGCTCGCCGCGCTCAACGCCGCGAGCGCGCAGCCCGAGCAGTTCCTCGCGTTCATCGACGTGCGCCAGGAGCGCTACCAGCAGGTGCGCGCCGTGCTCGCGCCGGTGCCCGGCATCTTCTTCCGCAAGCGGCCCGCGCGCCTCTCCCCCGCGGAGGGCTTCGCCGCGCACACGCTGGGCCGGGTGGGGGAAATCACCGCGGAGGTCCTCCAGGCGCTGGGCATGCCCTACCAGCCGGGCGACGTGGTGGGGCTGTCCGGCCTGGAGCGCGCACAGGAGCGGACGCTGGCGGGGCGTCCCTCCGGCGAGGTGCGGCTCCAGCGCCGCTCCGGCGGCAGCGAGCTGCTGTACCGCTTCGAAGGCGAGCCGGGGCGCGCGGTGCGCACCACGCTGCGCATGGACGTGCAGGCGGCGGCGGAGGCGGCGCTCGTGGACGTCACCCAGCCGGCCGCGCTGGTCGCGGTGGACACGGCCACGGGCCAGGTGCTGGCGGTGGCCAGCCGGCCGCTCGGCGAGGGGTGGCACCGCGCGCTGATGGGGCGCTACCCCCCGGCCTCCACGTTCAAGCTGGTGACGGCCACGGCGCTGCTCGAAAGCGGCCTGAAGCCGGACTCCCGCGTGGAGTGCCCCCTGGAGGTGACGGTGGGCCGCAAGCGCTTCCGCAACTTCGAGTCCGAGGTGCTGGGCGCCACCACGCTGCGGCGGGCGTTCGCGCTGTCGTGCAACACGACGTTCATCCAGCTCGCGGCGAAGCTGGACCCCCGCGTGCTGGAGGACGCGGCCCGGCGCTTCGGCTTCGGGGTGTCCTACGACGTGGGGCTGCCGTCTCCCGGCGCCACCTTCCCCCCGCCCAAGGACGACGCCGAGCGCGCGGCGGACGCCATGGGCCAGGGCCGCGTCCTGGTGACGCCGCTGCACATGGCCACCGTCGTGTCGGCGGCGGCCACCGGCGTCTGGCACGCGCCCAGCCTGCTCGCGGACGCGGCGCCCGGCCCGGAGGCGAGGCTGGGCCCGGGCACGACGGACATGCTCCGCGAGCTGATGCGCGCGGTGGTGACGGACGGCACGGCGAAGTCCGCCGCCAGCATCCAGGGGCTCATCGGCAAGACCGGCACCGCGGAGTTCGGCACGTCCGTGCCGCCGGAGACCCACGCGTGGTTCGTCGGCGTGCGCGACGGCATCGGCTTCGCGGTGTTCGTGGAGGGCGGCGGCGTGGGAGGCCGCGTCGCCCTGCCGCTCGCGGTCCGGTTCCTCCAGGGCCTGGACGCGGCCTCGGTCCTGTCCTTCAAGCGGGACGACGCCAGCTAGGGCAGCGGGGCCGTCCCTCCGAGCGCCGCGCCCCTTCCCTCGCCGGCCGCTGGTCACCCCGGAGGACCCTGCCCACGTTGCGAGGATGGGCGCCCAACGCTCGAGCGGCCAGGGCACCGGGCCCATGGCGCACCCCCCGCGTCACTCCGGCGCGCGGCGGAGGCAGGCACCGGCGCGTGAAGGGCCCCCCGCTTGGAGCGAGCCGGTGGAGTCCCTGCGCGCCCGGCTGGGCGCCCCGCTCCAGGGGCTGTCCTCCCAGGAGGCCGAGGAGCGGCTCGAGTCCCTGGGCCCCAACGAGCTGGAGTCCCGCCGGCGCCGGTCGCTCCCGCTGGAGCTGCTGCTGCGGCTGGGCAACCCGCTGGTGCTGGTGCTGCTGGTGGCGAGCGGCATCTCGGCCGTCGTCCACGACCTGACCAGCTCCGCCATCATCGCCGTCATCGTGTTGATCAGCGTGACGCTGGACTTCGTCCAGGAGCACCGCGCCAGCAACGCGGCGGAGCGCCTGCGCGGCGCGGTGGCCCTGCGCGCCCGGGTGCTGCGCGACGGCGTGGAGCAGGAGCGGCCCGCCACGGAGCTCGTCCCCGGGGACGTGGTCCTGCTGGCCACGGGCAGCCGCGTGCCCGCGGACGCGCGCCTCCTGGAATCACACGCGCTGTCCGTCAACGAATCGCTGCTCACCGGCGAGCCCTACCCCGTGGAGAAGACGCCGGGCCTGGCGCCCGCGGACGCGCCGCTCGCGGAGGTGGACAACACCGTCTTCGCCGGGACGTCCGTGCTGGGAGGCACGGCCCGCGCGCTCGTGTTCGCCACCGGCCGCGACACGGAGGTCGGCGGCATCGCCCGGGGGCTGGACGCGCCCGTCGCCTCCACCGCCTTCGAGCGGGACACGCGCCGCTTCTCCGTGATGCTGATGCGGCTCACGGTCCTGATGGTCCTGTTCGTGCTCCTGGTGAACCTGACCCTGGAGCGCCCGCTGCTGGAGTCCTTCCTCTTCGCCATGGCCCTGGCGGTGGGGCTCACGCCGGAGCTGCTCCCCATGGTGGTCTCGGTGACGCTGGCGCGGGGCGCCCTGCGGCTCGCGGACCAGGAGGTCATCGTCAAGCGGCTGAGCGCGGTGCACGACCTGGGCTGCATGGACGTGCTGTGCACCGACAAGACGGGCACGCTCACGGAGGCGAACATCCGGCTGGCGGGCACGGAGGACGCCGCCGCCCGGCGCAGCGAGCGCACCCTCGCGTGGGCCTGCCTCAACAGCCACTTCGCCACCGGCCTGCGCAGCCCCATGGACGAGGCCATCCTGGCCCGGGGCGCGGAGTGCACGCAGGGCTGGCGCAAGCAGGACGAGCTGCCCTTCGACTTCGAGCGCCGCCGCGTGTCCGTGCTGCTGGAGAAGGAGGGCCGCCGCGTCCTGGTGGTGAAGGGCGCGCCGGAGGCCCTGCTGTCCCGCTGCGAGGCGTGTGAAGTCCTGGAGGGCCCGCCGCGGGCCCTGGACGAGGACGCGCGCGAGGCCCTGCAGGCCCGCGCCGACGCCCTGGGCGAGCAGGGCTTCCGGGTGCTGGGGCTGGCCTGGCGCGACGTCCCGTCCCAGCGCGAGCCGCTGTCCCTGGAGGACGAGACGGACCTCGTCTTCGCGGGCTTCGCGTCCTTCCTGGACCCGCCCAAGCAGAGCGCCCGGCCCGCGCTGGCGGCGCTGCGCGACGCGGGCATCGCGGTGAAGGTGGTGACGGGTGACAACGCGCGGGTGGCGGTGCACGTCTGCCAGGAGCTGGGGCTGGAGGTGCGCGGCGTGCTCAACGGCGCGGAGCTGGCCCTGCTGGACGACCCGGGCCTGCGCGCGCGGGCGGAGGACACCACCGTCTTCGCGCGCGTGTCCCCCGCGCAGAAGAGCCGCATCCTGCGCGCGCTGAGGCAGCGCGGCCACGTGGTGGGCTACCTGGGGGACGGCATCAACGATGCGCCGTCGCTGCACGAGGCGGACGTGGGCATCTCCGTCGCGGGCGCGGTGGACGTCGCCCGCGAGGCCGCGGCGCTCCTGCTCCTGCGCCAGGAACTGGGCGTCCTGCACGACGGCGTGCAGGAGGGGCGGCGCACCTTCGGCAACGTCATGAAGTACATCCGCATGGGGACCAGCTCCAACTTCGGCAACATGCTGAGCATGGCCCTGGCGTCGCTGGTGCTGCCGTTCCTGCCCATGCTGCCCATCCAGATCCTCCTCAACAACATGCTCTACGACGTGTCGGAGCTGGCCATCCCGCTGGACACGGTGGACGCGGAGCAGCTCTCGCGGCCCACCCGCTGGGACCTGCGCTTCGTGCGCCTCTACATGGCGGTGTTCGGCACGCTCAGCTCGCTCTTCGACGCGGCGACCTTCACGGTGCTGCTGCACGGCTTCCACGCCGGGGCGCCGCTGTTCCAGACGGGCTGGTTCATGGAGTCGCTGACCACGCAGGTGCTGGTCATCTTCATCATCCGCACCCGGGGCGGCGTGGCGCGCAGCCGCCCCGCGCGGCTCCTGGTGCTGTCGTCGCTGGGCGTGGTGGCGGTGGCGTGCGTGCTGCCCTTCACGCCGCTGGGGCACTACTTCGGCTTCGTGCCGCCGCCGCCCGCCATCCTCGCCTCGCTGGGCGCGCTGGTGGCGCTGTACCTGGGCTGCGCGGTGGTGCTCAACCGCTGGTTCTTCCGCCGCTTCGACACCGCCTGAGGATGCAATCGCCCCGCCAGCGGGCCGTAGGGAGGCTCATGCGTGGGAGAGAGCGAATGACCTGGAGTCCGTTGCGCGTCCTGGCCGTGGCCCTGCTGTTCATCTCCGAAGCCGCGGTCGCCGCGACGAAACCGCAGGAGCTGGACAGGTTGCTGACGCAGTACCACCAACTGCGCCAGTTCAACGGCGCGGCGCTCGTGGCCAACGAGAAGGGCGTCATCCTGAAGAAGGCCTACGGTCAGGCCAACTTCGAATGGAACGTGCCCAACACGCCGGACACGAAGTTCCGCCTCGCGTCCGTGACCAAGCAGTTCACCGCGATGGTCATCCTCCAACTGGTCTCCGAGGGGAAGCTGAAGCTCGACGACACGCTGGTGTCGGCCCTGCCGGACTACCGCAAGGACACGGGCTCGCGCATCACCGTCACGCACCTGCTCAACCACACGTCCGGCATTCCCAACTACACCAGCCAGCCTGACTTCTTCCCCAAGGAGTCGCGCAACCCCTCCACCGTGGCGGACTTCGTGAAGCGGTTCGCCAGCGGAGACCTGGAGTTCGAGCCCGGCTCGAAGTTCGCGTACAGCAACTCCGGCTACTACCTGCTGGGCGCCATCATCGAGCGCGTCACCGGCAAGACGTACGCGCAGGCGGTGCAGGAGCGCATCTTCACGCCGCTGGGCATGAAGGACTCCGGCTACGACGTCACCGCCACGGTGCTGCCCAAGCGCGCCAGCGGCCATGAACTCACGCCAGACGGCTACGTCCACGCGGACTATCTGGACATGTCCCTGCCGTACGCGGCCGGGTCGCTGTACTCGACGGTGGAGGACCTCTACCGCTGGGACCGCGCGCTCTATGAGAACAAGCTGCTGCCGGAGGCGCTGAAGCAGAAGATGTTCACGCCCGGCCTGGAGAACTACGGCTTCGGGTTCTCCATGGACCCGCTGAAGCTGGACGACGGCAAGACGGAGCTGGCCACCATCAACCACAGCGGCGGCATCAACGGCTTCAGCACGCGCATCTACCGGGTGCCCGCGAGCCGGGAGGTGGTCATCCTCCTGGACAACACGTCGCGCGGCGACAAGCTCAAGCCGCTGGCCGCGGGCCTCTTCAGCGTGCTCCACGGCATCCCGCCCAAGGCGCCCCGGACGGGCATCCGGGAGCTGCTGAGCCAGACGCTCGACAAGCAGCCCATCGCGAAGACCATCGCGCACTACCGCGAGCTGAAGGCCACCAGGCCTGACGCGTATGACTATTCCGAGGAGCAGCTCAACAGCCTGGGCTACCAGTTGCTCCGGACGGGCCGCGCGGCGGACGCAGTGGAAATCTTCAAGCTCAACGTGGAGGTGTTCCCGAAGGTGGGCAACGGCTATGACAGCCTGGGCGAGGCGTACCTCGGGGTCGGTGACAAGGAGCAGGCGCGCGTGAACTACCGCAAGGCCCTGGAGCTGGACCCGAAGAACGCCAACGCGGCGGCCGCGCTCCAGAAGCTGGGGACGGCCGTTCCCTGAACCACGACTCGCGAAAGGGTGCCTGCATGAAGCTCTATTTCAATCCGCGCAGCCGGGCGATCATTGGCAAGTGGATGCTCGACGAGGCGGGGGCCGAGTACGAAATCGTGCCCATCGACCTGGAGAAGCGGGAGCAGAAGTCGCCGGAGTTCCTCAAGGTGAACCCCGCCGGCAAGCTGCCCGCGCTGGTGGATGGAGCGGCGCGCGTGTTCGAGAACGCGGCCCTCTGTCTCTACGTCGCGGACAAGTACCCGCAGGCGAAGCTGGCACCCGGTCTGGATGCGCCCGAGCGCGGCCGGTACCTGTCGCTGATGGTGTACTCCACGTCCCAACTGGAGCCGTCCATGGGCGACCACATGGCCAAGGCCCCCACGCCGCCGCAGCGCGGGTGGACGGAGTACGCGCAGACGCTGGACGCCATGGAGCGCGAGCTGGGGGACGGGCCCTACCTCTTCGGCGACTGGTTCACCGCCGCGGACGTGATGATCGGCTCCATGTTCATCTACCAGCGCATGCTGGGCGGTTCGACGGGGCGTCCGAAGCTGGAGGCCTACGTGGACCGGCTGCTCGCGCGGCCCAAGTGCATGAAGCTGGGCTGAGGGGCTCCGGGCCTCCGGGCCTCCGGGCGCGGCGAAGACCCGCGACACCGGGTCGGTGCCCGCGGCAGGGTGTGAACGCCTGACTCGCGGGCAGGGGACCGGGCGGCCCGGACCGCTCGTGTCCCCGAGGGGATCTCCGCGCGGCCGGGTGGCTCCAGGCGGCGGGCGTCCCCACCGTTGTCACGTGAGCGACGAGAACCCTGGGACGGGCAGTGGATGGGCGGACCCCCGGCTGCGGGCCCTGGAGCAGTTACTGGCCCTCCCCGCGGCCGAGCTGCGTCCCACGCTGGACACCGCGGGCCAGCTCATCTCGGAGCTGCTGCACGCCGACAAGGTGGACGTCTTCCTCATCGAGCACGCCACCCAGAGCCTCGTCGCGGTGGGCACCAGCGACACGCCCATGGCGCGCCTGCAGAAGTCGCTGGGCCTGGACCGGATGCCGCTGGCCAACGGGGGGCGCGCGGTCCAGGTATATGAAACGGAAGCCGCCTTCATGACCGGCCGCCAGGAGGAGGACCCGGACGAGCTCCCCGGCATCAAGTACCGGCTGGGGGTGCGCTCCACCCTGATGGCGCCGCTGCCCATCGGCATGGAGACGCGGGGCGTCCTCGCCGTGGCGTCCGCCCGGAGCGACTTCTTCACCGGGCATGACCTGCGCTTCCTCCAGGCCGTGGCGCGCTGGGTGGGCATGGTGGCCCACCGCGTGGAGCTGGTGCAGGAGCTGACGAAGCTGGCGGTGAAGCAGGCCCGCCGCAAGGCGGCCGAGGAGCTCATCACCGTGCTCGCGCACGACATGGCCAACCACCTGCTGCCGCTCCAGGCCCGCATCCAGCTCATCCAGCGGCGCGCCGTGCGCAAGCAGGAGCCGGAGGACCTGCGGGACGCGACGGGCGCGGCCGCGTCGCTGCGCTCCCTCACCCGGCTCATCAACGACCTGCTCGACGTGGGGCGCCTGGAGCAGGACCTCTTCACCCTGCGCCCCCATCCGGTGGACCTGGCGGGGCTGGTGCGGGAGCTGGCCGAGACCGCGAGCACCCCCGCGCGGCCGGTGCGCTTCACGGGGCCCGAGGAGCTGGTGACGGTGGCGGATCCGGAGCGCGTGCGGCAGGTGCTGGAGAACCTGGTGGCGAACGCGCTCAAGCACTCGCCGCCGGGGCGGCCCGTGGACATCGGGCTGGAGGCCCGGGACCGCCCGGAGGGGGCTTGGGTGTGCGTGACGGTGAGCGACCAGGGGCCGGGCATTCCGTCCGAGCTGATGCCCACGCTCTTCGAGCGCTTCATGCGGGGGCCGGGCTCCTCGGGGCTGGGCCTCGGCCTGTACCTCGCGCGGCGCATCACGGAGGCGCATGGCGGCACGCTGGAGGTGGCTTCGACGTCCTCGGCGGGCACGCGCTTCGAGTTGTCGCTGCCGGTCACGGCCGGGTAGGCGAAAGCCAGCGCGCGGCGGGGGTGAGGGGAAAAAAGGGGCATTTGCGTTGGGTGGGGGCAGGCGCGAAACCGGAACGGCCCTCACGGCCGCCGGGCGCCCCGCCTCGGGAGCAACCCCATGTCACCGTCCCCACGCCTCCGTTCCGTGGCCCGGCTCACCGCCGTGGCCTTCTCCACCCTGGGCTTCAGCGCGTCCGCGCAGACGTATGCCTTTCCCGGCGCCAGCGCGGACCTGCCCGAGGGCAGCCACTGGTGGATCGCCAGCGGCCACGGCGGCACGAACAACCGCGACCTGGAGGCCGTGCGCTTCGACGACGACGCGAAGCGCTTCACCCGCGTGAAGATTCCCTTCGCGGACTACGCGGCCGATCCGAAGAACTCCGACTGGGTCATCTACGGGCTGCCCGTCTCCGCCATCGCGGACGGCGAGGTGCTCACCTGCTGGCGCAACGCCCCGGAGGGCCTCAAGCCGGTGGTGTACGGCGGTGACGACGTGCCCCACCCGGGCCGTACCTCGAACCCGCTGCGCATCCCGCGCTCGGGCAACCACGTGAACGTCCGCACGGACGACGGGAAGATCATCCTCTACGCGCACCTGCAGCCCGGGAGCGTCCCGGAGGAGCTCTGCCCCTTCAACGACACCTACGTGGCGGACGCGGAGGACCGCGTGGGGGACCTGCCCCGGGAGGTCATCGTCCCCGCGGCGCAGCGGGTGCGCGTGAAGCGCGGGCAGTTCCTGGGCCGCGTGGGCAGCTCCGGCGCCTCGTCGAATCCCCACCTGCACGTGCACCTGCAGCCCATGACGAGCGACACGACGGTGGGCACGTCCCTGCCGCTGCCCTTCTCCCACGCGTGGCGGAAGAACGGCGACGTGGACTTCGACTCGCCGCTCGTCTTCGACCCGCTCCAGAACCAGGCGCTCAACCAGTTCCCCTCCGCCATCCACCCGGATCCGCTGCTGCGCCGGGGCGACATCACCGGGGACCCGGTGCTGGAGGTGGCGACGGCGTCCTCGGGCAGCATGGTGGTGACGGCCACGCGGGACGTGACGGGGCGGCTGGCGCTGGGCTCGTGGCAGCTCACGGGGGGCGGCAACTTCACGAAGCTCCAGGAGGCCTCCGCGGGCGCCGCGAGCTCCATCGCCATGGCCCACCCGCACAGCGGCTCCACCCGCGACGTGGTGACGGCGCTGCGGGATGGCGGCGGGAACCTCAAGCTCATCGCCTGGCAGGTCGCCTCGAACGGCGCCATCGTGCGCAAGGGCGAGGCCGGCGGTGACGCGGACGCGACGGAGATCAACGTCGCCGCGCTGCCTTCGGGGCTGGGCGTGGTGAGCGCCATCCGCGACGCCACGGGCCACCTGAAGGTCAGCACCTGGGAGACGACCACGACGCTGGACACGGTGACCCGCATGGGCAACGGCTTTGGCGAGGAGGCGACGAAGGTGGCGATGACGCCCATCCTCAACGGCCGCGTGGATGGGGACGTGGGCCGCTTCACCGGCGTCGTCACGGCGGTGCGCACTCCGGGGGGCAACCTGAGCCTGACGGCGTGGGAGATCACCCCGCAGAAGACGCTCATCCCGAGGGGCACCCACCTGGCGGGCGCGGTGACGGACCTGGCGCTCAGCACCGTCACCGTGCCGGACGGCTCGCGCGACGTGGTGGTGGCCAGCACGCGCCTGACCAACGGGGTGCTGCGCAACATCTCCTTCGACGTCACCGCGGCCGGACAGTTCGTGCGCCGTGACCACGAGGACGGCGAGGCCATCCTGGACCTGAGCGCGACGCGCGTGGGAGGCGCGCACCTGGTGACCCCGGTGCGCGACACCACGGGCAACCTGCGCGTCTACACCTGGGACGTGGGCGTGGACGGCAAGGTGCGCCGCACCGGCAAGGAGCGCGCGGGCGCCATCGTGTCCGGCCTGTCCGCCACCTCCACCACCGTGGGCGTCCGGCTCGTCGTCACCGCCGTGCGCCTGACGACGGGCACGGGGGGCGGGGACCTGCGCCTGATTGCCTGGGACGCGAACCTCCGGTAGCGCGAGTGTCATTCCCCAGCGCTCGTGGACGCTGGGGAATTTTCCCGGATTGCCCGGCTTCTCCCGGGCGCCGATGATGCGTTCGAACGACGCTCGGCGCCCTTTTCGCGAGGAGAGGCATCTTGGAGTTGCGACACGGCCCATGGGCGGGAGCCTCCCCGGAGGCCGGTTTGGAGACGCTGCGGCGGGACCTGGGCCGGGCGCTCGCGAGCGTCTGTCCCGCGTCGCTCGCGGACCGGCGGGAGGACCTGTTGCAGGTCGCGATGATGAAGGTGGTGGAGCTGCGCGGGCGCACGAAGGGCCAGGCGGAGCTGACCCCCGCGTACCTGTACCGGGTGGCGTACACGACGCTCATCGACGAGCTTCGGCGGTTGGGGGCGCGCAAGGAGGTGGCGTTGGAGGAGGTGGAGCAGGGGCCTCAACACCCGGTGGCGCCGGGGGACCCGGAGCGGGCGGCGGGGGCCGCGCAGATTGCCCGGGCCGTGCGTGACTGTCTTCAGGGGCTGGTGCGGGACCGCCGGCTCGCCGTGACGCTGCACCTGCAGGGGCACACCGTTCCGGAGGCCGCGGAGCTGCTGGGGTGGGAGGCGAAGCGGACGGAGAACCTCATCTACCGGGGGTTGAGCGCGCTGCGTGCCTGTCTCTCCCTGAAGGGAGTCCAGCCGTGAGCGACCGCCGTCCCGAGGATGAAACGCTGGAGGCCGCGGGCGTGGAGCGGCTGCGCACGGCGCTGCGCGAGGACGACGCGGAGGGGGAGCCGGTGGACGCGGACCTCGTCTGGCGCGCGGTGAGGCAGGAGCTGCCGGTGGAGGAGCGCCGGGCGGTCGTCGAGCGCGTCTCGGCGGATCCCGCGTGGGCGCGGGCGTGGCGGTTGGCGAAGGCGATGTCGCGGGCAGCGGCGGAGGCGGAGCGGGGGGCTCCGGCGGAGGGGGAGGTGGCGCCGCCGGCGGCAGGCGAGGAGGCACCCGCGAAGGTGGTGCCGCTGACCGCCCGGCGCTCCTGGCAGGCAAGGCCCGCATGGGCCGCGATGGCGGCGGCGGTGGTGGTCCTGGTGGGCGCGGTCGTGGTGGTGCGGCAGCAGCAGGCGCGGGAGGACCCGGCGCGCATCCGCGGCGGCGCGGCGGAGGCCATCACCTCGCAGGTGCCGGAGGCCACCGCGCTTCCGCGCGAGGGGTTCGTGCTGCGCTGGAGCGGCGTGCCCCAGGCGGTGTCCTGGAGCGTGCAGGTGTCGTCGGAGGACTTGAAGGTGTTCCATCGCGCGGAGCGGCTGGAGTCGCGCGAATACACGGTGCCGCCGGACGTGCTCGCGGAGCTGCCCTCCGGGGCGCGCGTCCTGTGGCAGGTGGAGGCGCGGCTTCCGGATGGAAGCGTCCAGCGCGGCAGTACGTTCGTGAACCGGTTGCGGTGAGTGCCGCACCACCTTGGGCCAGGCCGGCGGCCCAATGACATGCAGAGGGGGATGCAATGAAAGCAATCAATGTGGGTAGGGGATTCGTGCGCGCGCTGTCGATGATGGCGCTGCTGTGGGGTGTCGTGGTCGCGGCGCAGGCCGCGGCCCCGCTGTACACGGTGGTCGTGACCACGCCGCCGCTGACGGGCGCCACGCATGACACGGTGGTGGCCTCCGTGGTGGAGGCGGGCACCCTGCGGGCGCCGACGATGGTGCCCGTGACCCTGCGCATCCTGGATGCACACGACGTCGTGCTCGCGACCGTCACGGGGACCGTGAGCTCGGGATCCCCGTTGCGGGTGAGCGCCCGCGCTCCCTCCTCGGACGGGGTCCGCGCGCAGCTCGTCCTGCCGGCGGGCGCGGAGAAGATGGCCGCGGGTGTCCTGGTCCTCGAGCGGGCGGGGCTTGCGGCGGAGCCGCCTCCCCAAAGCACCTCCTGCGAGATTACCCTCTACACCTACGACCCGGCGACGGGCATGCCGGAGCCTGTCACGGCCATGGGCGGATGCGTGGCGGAGACCCTCTGAGGTGACCGGAAGGCGGCGACAGCGCATGGGACGACGGGGCGGCTTCACCCTGGTGGTGGGGCTGGCCCTGTGCGTCCCCGAGCGGGCCGCCGCCTCCGCGGAGCCCTCCGGACTCACCAGGTGCGAGGAGGGCTTCAACGCCCACCCGGAGGACTCCGACGCGGCGATGTGCTTCTACCGGAGCGCCCAGGGGCCCGCGGGGCGCGACGAGGCCCGGCGCAGGCTCCAGGGCCTCATCGCGCGGCACCCGGACCGCCCGTGGCTCACGCTGGTGCTCGGCCACGTGGAGCTGCTGTCCGAGCCCGTGCTGGCGGAGGCGTCGTACCGCCGCGCGGCGCTCGCCTTCCGCGACCTGGGGGACGCGGAGGGCGAGGTGATGGCCGGCATCAACCTGCGCAGCGTGCTGGGGATGCGCGGCCAGACGGAGGAGGCGCACCAGTGGGTTCTGCGGGTGGGTGAGGTGGCCCGGGCCTCCGGGGACCCCCGGCTGGAGGTGCGCGCGCTCATCCTGGAGGCGGCCGAACTCTCCGACCTGGGACAAGACCTGGGACGCGCCTACCGCCTGCTCAAGCGCGCGGAGGTGCTCACCTTCCCGGACGGCACGGACGGCATGAAGAAGCAGTTGCTCAGCCCGCTGGCCACGGTGAGCTTGAACCTGGGGCGCTTCGACGAGGCGCAGGACCTGTATGCACGGCTCGCGGAGCTGGCGGAGCGCACGAAGGACGCGGGCACGGAGGCGCGGGTGCGCTTCGCGCTCGCGAACCTCGCCTGGCGGCGGCGCGAGGAGCATCCCGAACCCGGGGGCCGGCCGGAGCTGATGCGGCTCGCGAGGGAGGCGCTCGCGGCGTCCCAACGCGCGGGCAGCAAGGCCTTCGAGACGATGTCGCTGCGCCTCGTGGCGGAGCTGCTGGGGGACGAGCCCGGGGAGCGGAGGGAAGCGGAGGACGCCCTGGGCCGCTGTATCGACATCGCCCGGGAGAAGGACCTGCCCGAGCGGCGCATCTCCTGTCTGTGGACGCGCGCCGAGCGCCGGGCCGCGGTGGATGCGGCCGCCGCGTGGCGCGACGTGGACGAGGCCCTGGCCCTGGCCGCCGAGCACGACAACCCGCTCTACCTCGCCTCCGCCTGGCGGGCACGGGCGACGGTGGCCTTCCGAACGCGGCCACTGCCGGAGGCCCTGGGCGAGGCGGAGCGCGCGCTCGACGCGGTGGAGGTGCTGCGTCAGTGGCAGCGGGATGCCACCAGCCAGGCCGAGCTCTTCTCCGGCTGGGCCAGCGACTACCACCGGCTCGCGGGCCGCACCCTGGAGGCCGGAGAAGCCTCCGCCGTGCCACCCCGCGAGGCCCTGGAGCGCGCCTTCGCGGTGAGCGAGCGCCTGCGGGCGAGGACGTTGTTCGAGGCCCTGGTGGCCTCCCGCGCGCTCGCGATGCAAGCAGAGGCACCGGAGCAACGGAAGGCGCGCGACGGCGTGCTGCGCAGCCTGTCCGTCACCCAGAGGCGGCTGCTGGAACCGGCGCTGTCCGCGTCCGAGCGCAAGGGGCTGTTGGGAGAGCTCCAGGAGCTGGAGCGCCGCGAACGCGAGCTGCGTCCGGCGGCCCGGCGCGCGGAGCTCCCGTTCGCGTCGCTCGCCGCGACCGAGCAGGGCCTGGGCGAGGAGGAGGCCCTGCTCGTCTTCCTCGCGGGCACGGACCACGACCTCCAGGGCGAGCGCGCGGGAGGCGCGTGGGTGATGGCGGTGACGCGCGAGGGCACGCGCGCGTACCGCATCCCGGAGCGAGCACGGCTGCGCCCCTCGGTGGCGCTCCTGTCGGGGCTCATCGAGCGCCGCGATGGTTCAGAGGCCGCCGCCGCCGCGGCGCTGTACGCGCAACTGCTCGCCCCGGCGCTGCGGGACCTTCCGCCAAGGGTGTCGCGCCTGCTGCTCGTGCCGGATGGCCCGCTGCACGACCTGCCCTTCGCCGCGCTGCGGGAGCACGCGGACGGCCCGCCGTTGATGACCCGGTACGAGCTGGCGCGGGTGCCCTCCGCGAGCCTGCTCCACTACTGGCGCGCGCAGCCCGCACGGCCTCCCGAGGGCGAGGCCCTGGTCCTGGCGGATCCCGACCGGAGCGACACCCTTCAGGGCACGCAAGTGGCCTCCGCGAGAGGCGGCATGTTCCTGGAGACCGCGAGCCTGGGCGCGCTTCCGGAGGCGCGACGCGAAGGCCGCTCCGTGAGCGAGTCCCTGGAGGACACGGGCGTGAAGCCCCGGCTGCTCATGGGCGCGGAAGCCTCCGAGCAGGCCCTCAAGGCGGCCCGCTGGGACGCGGTGCGCATCCTCCACATGGCCGCGCACGCGGTCGTGGACGTCGAGTCCCCCGAGCGCTCCGCCCTGGTGCTGGCCCCGGGCGAGGCAGGGGAGGACGGCCTGCTCCAGCCGAGGGAGATCGCGGAGCTGCGGCTGCGGGACGCGCTGGTGGTGCTCTCCAGTTGCCGGGGCGCCTCGGGCGCGCTGCTCGCGGGCGAAGGGGTGCTGAGCCTCGCGCGGGCCTTCTTCGAGTCGGGAGCGCGAGCGGTGGTGGCCAGCCTGTGGCCCATGCGCGACGCCGAGGCCGCGGCGCTGCTGGAGCGCTACTACCGGCACCTGGCGAAGGGGCGGGACGCGGCGTCGGCGCTGCGCGAAGCCCAGCGCGAGGCCTGGGAGGATGGCGAGCCCGCGGCCATGTGGGCCGGGCTGGGGGTGATGGGGGACGCGGCGCTGGTGCCGGTGCGGCCCGCCGCCGGGGGCACGGGGCCGGGTGTCCTCGTGGGGGTGTCCGTGGGGGCGGGCCTGCTGGGGCTGTTGGGATTCGGGGTCCACCGCGCGCGCCGGAAGCGGGGGAGCGGGCAGGCGGCGTGAATCCGGAGCGGCCGGCGGGGCGTGCGCGGTAGGGTGCCGGGGCGATGAGTGACGCGAGCCGTGAGCCGGCGCCGAAGCTGACCCTCGAGGTGCGGGACCTGCACAAGTCGTTTGGCGGGCAGGCGGCGCTGCGGGGCGTGGACCTGGTGGTGCCGGAGGGTACGACCTGCGTGCTGATGGGCGTGTCCGGTTCGGGCAAGACGGTGCTGATGAAGCACATCATGGGCCTGATGCGGCCGGACCGGGGCGTGGTGCTGGTGGAGGGCGAGGAGGTGGCGAAGATGAACGAGCCCGAGCTCAACCAGATGCGCCGCAAGCTGGGCATCCTCTTCCAGGCGAACGCGCTGTTCGACTCGCTGAACGTCTTCGACAACGTGGCGTTCCCGCTGCGCGAGCGCACGAAGATGTCCGAGCCGGACATCACCAAGACGGTGAACGAGACGCTGGGGAAGGTGGGCCTGTCGCACGCGGCCACGCGCTTCCCGGGAGAGCTGTCCGGCGGCATGCAGAAGCGCGTGGGCTTCGCGCGAGCGACCATCCTCCAGCCGAAGATCCTGCTCTACGACGACCCCACGGCGGGCCTGGATCCGCTCACCACGGCGGCGGTGAACGAGATCATCACCACGGGCAAGCAGCAGTTGGGCGCCACGTCGCTGGTGATTACGCCGGACGTGGCCTCCGCCTTCGGCATGGCGGACAACCTGGCGCTGATGCACGAGGGCCGCGTGGTGGAGTACGGCCCGCCGGACCACTTCCGCCAGTCGCAGCATCCAGAGGTGAAGGCCTTCCTGCGCAACTGGCTGCGCAGGCGCTCCGCGCGGACGCAGGCCTGACGGAAGTTCGAGTAGGCTTGAGGGGCCCGGGGGCCGGCGGGTTCGTGATGGAAGCAGGAGTCCGCATGTCCCGAGGCAAGCTGCGTCCCGTGTTCAAGCGTCTGTGGTTGCTCGCGCCCGTCGCCACGTTGGGGGTGGGGTGTTCCTCGACGTGGGGATGTGATCCGGATGAGAACTGGAGCCAGCAGAACTCCCCCCTCCCCGCCACCCTGCGTGACGGAAGCGTCCCCACGAAGGACACCTCCTGCGAGGCGCTGTGCGATGCGCTCGGGGCCAGGACGCCCTGCTCCCGCGTCACGGAGGAAGGAGCGGACGGCAGCGTCGTCGAGTCGGTGAACTGCGAGGCCCAATTCCTCTGTGAGGGGCGCAGGCCGGAAGGCCTGTGCAGCGACGGCGCGGTGGCTTCGGAGACGCCCGCGCTGGGAGCGCTCTTCGCGAGGATGGCGCACCTGGAGGCCGCGTCCGTGCCGGCCTTCGAAAGGCTCGCGCAAGAGCTGGCCGAGCACGGGGCCCCGGAGCGCCTGGTGCGGGCCGCCACGCGTTCCGCGAAGGACGAGGTCCGCCACGCGGAGGCGATGGAGTCGCTGGCCCGCCGTCACGGAGCGCCGATGCCGGAGCTGAAGGTGGCGCCGTTCCAGGCGCGGTCCCTGGAGGCGCTCGCCATCGAGAACGCGGTGGAGGGCTGCGTGCGCGAAACCTACGGCGCGCTGCTGGCGGGCTGGCAGGCCCGGAGCGCGGAGGACGCGCGGGTGCGCGAGTCCCTGGGAGCCATCGCCCCGGACGAGCTGAGGCACGCGGAGCTGTCCTGGGCCATCCACGCATGGGCGCTGGAGCGACTGTCCCCGGAGGCCCGCGAGCGAGTGGACTCAGCCCGCCGCGAAGCCTGGCGCGAACTGGAGCAGGACGCGGCCTCCAGCCACGTGCCGGACGAAGTGGCCCGCCACGCAGGACTGCCCTCCGCGGACGTGGCCCGCAGGCTTGTCAGGGAGCTGGCGTCCGAGCTGATGCCTGAAGCCCTGGCCTGGCTGGAACCAATAGATTGATTTTAGCTGGTCGCTGGAGTCAATCTATTGGTTGTGCCGCGCCAGAATCTATCCGAAGACACAACGCCCTTCGCCGTGGCCCGGGCCATCACCACGCTGGGACAGAACATCGCACGCGCCCGGATCCGGCGTGGGCTCCGGCAACTGGATCTCGCGAAGAAGACGGGCCTGGCGCTCGGCACCATCCGTCGAATCGAGGAGGGAAGCCCCACCACGGCGCTCAGCGCCTACTTCACGGTTCTCTGGGCGCTGGGGCTCGAGCGCGAGTTCAACGGCCTGGCCTCGCCAGACCGGGATGAAGAGGGCAAGACGCTGGAGTCCGCGCGTCAGCCCGCGCGGGTGGATCTCAAGTCAAAGGGAGGACTCGATGGCGACTTCTGATCCGTCCGGTTGCTACGTGTACCTCCAGCTTCCGGCCTCGCTCGACGTCGTGACCTGCGGGCGCTACGTGCAGCAGGACGGCGTGGGGCAGTTCGTCTACGGCAGGAGCTACCTGGCCAACCCTCGCGCTGTCGCGCTGGATCCCTTCGAGCTGCCATTGCGTGAAGGCGTCTTCACGACAGCGAGGCTGGGCGGCATCTTCGGTCCGCTGCGAGACGCTTCCCCGGATGCCTGGGGGCGCAGGGTCATCGAGCGGCAGTTGGGACGCGGAGACCTGAACGAGGTCGGCTTCCTGCTCAACTCGCCGGAGGACCGCGCGGGCGCGCTGTCGTTCGGGGAGAGCACCACGCCGCCCGCTCCCGTTCATCAGTTCAACAAGGTGCTCCAGTTGCGGCAGTTGCTGGAGGAGGCAAGCCGCGTCGAGCAGGGGCTGCCGCCGTCGCCCCAAATCGACGCGCTGGTGCAGCCAGGCAGCTCCATGGGCGGCGCGCGTCCCAAGAACGTCGTCGAGGACGATGACGGCTTGTGGATCGCCAAGTTCCCATCGCGAAGCGACCGGTGGAACAACGCCGTGGTCGAGCACGGCATGCTGGAACTCGCACGGGAGTGTGGACTTCGCGCGGCGTTCGGGAAGCTCATCCGGGTCGCGGGGCAGGACGTGCTCCTGGTGCGCAGGTTCGACCGGGAGCGGACGGGGCCGAACTACCTGCGCCACCGGATGGTCAGTGCCTTGACGGTGCTCCGTGCGGATGAAGATCCGCGAGCGGATCCGCGCGAGCGCAGGAGCTGGTCATACCTGCTGCTGGCGGATGAATTGAAACGCTGGGTTCGCGACCCGGACGAGGACCTGCGCGAGCTGTTCTCCCGGATGGTGTTCAACGCGCTCATTTCGAACATCGATGACCATCCCCGGAACCATGCGCTCATCGCCCCCGACGCCCACTGGAATCTGTCGCCCGCCTATGACCTGACCCCTGCACCCCAGGCCAGCACGGAGCGCGACCTGGCGATGGAGGTGGGAAGCGCCCAGCATCGCCGCGCCAACCGGCGCAACCTCTTGAGCGAGTGCGTCCGCTTCCGGCTGTCCAGGGACGAGGCCACCCGGATCATCGACGAGATGAAGACCCGCGTCTCGGCCCGCTGGCGCGACGTCGTCAGCCAAAGCGGTGGCACGGAAGCGGACCTGAAGGCCATCGAGCGAGCCTTCGACTACGAAGGCTTCGAGTACGGTACGGAGTCCTGAACCCACGGCTCAGAGCGGCGGCAGCTTCTCCAGGAAGCCCGAGCGGGACAGCCACAGCATCAGCGCGAAGCTGATGGTGTTGAAGGCCGCGTGGGCCACGATGAGCGGCAGCAGCCGCCCCCGGTACCAGAGGACGAAGCCGAACCAGGCGCCCATCACGAACGTCTGGAAGACCGCGAGCGTGCCCTCGTAGAAGTGCCCCACGGAGAAGAGGACCGCCGCCACCAGGATGGCCGGCACCCAGCCTCCCAGCACCACCTTCAGCCGGGGCACCAGGAAGCCTCGGAAGACGAACTCCTCGAAGCCCGTCACCACCACCATGATGGCCGCGAACGCCGGGACGCCCAGCCCCGTGTCCAGCAGCGCCGCCGCCACGTCCTTGCGCGCCGCCAGCTCCTGGCCCGCCAGCTTCAGCGCCACCGCGACCGCCGCCAGCGGCACGGACACCGCCAGGTGCACCACGTACGTGCCCGCCAGCACCACCCCGCCCAGCAAGAGCTCGCGCGCCCAGCCCTCGCGCACCAGCCCCACCTGCGCGGGGCCCTGGCCGTCACGCCACAGCAGCACCGCCACCAGCAGGCACATGCCCAGCGCCCGGATGACCAGCGGCGCCATGGACAGCGAGAAGCCCTTGTTCATCTCCGCGTCCGACGCCACCCACGCGCCCGCGCCCGCGCCGCCCAGCGCCACCACCAGCCCCAGCACGCCCCACCACCCTCCCCGGCGAGAGGACTCCCAGGGCCGCAGGAGCATCAGCCCCCACGCCAGCAGCGCCAGCTCCACCGCCACGGCGGCCCCCCGGCCCAGCCGGGCCACCGACGAGGGCCCCAGCACGGCGAAGAACACGAACGCGGCCTCCGCCAGCGCCTGGCGCTTCGGCGGGGCCTTCTCCAGCAGGACGGCGACATCACCACGCAGCGGCGTCATGAGTTCTCGGTGGGCAGGTACAGGGTGACGCCTATCTCGGGATCGAAGAGGGCGCGACTCCTCGCCATCTTCCCCACGTCGTCCAGCAACTGGTTGACGAAGGCATACCGCTGCACGAAGGCGTTGCTCCGGTTCTTCCAGCCGTGGGAGTCGAAGAGGTACAAGGCCTCGTCCCGCCGCACGACCGCCACCGTATAACCCCCGAGCACCAGCGCCACTCCCATCCGGGGGGCCCACTTCAGCAGGTTGGACAGCTCGCGCGACAGGGTGGCCAATGAGACGGAGCCCGCGCTGGCCATGAGCAGCCCGCGCTGCACCACGTCCTCCTCCGGAATCTCCTGCGGGTTGTAGTAGGGCGCCTGGGGCTGCAGGACGAGCGGATCCACCACCCCGCCGCAGGACAGGGCCAGCGCCTGCATCAGCAGGGTCTCGTCCTCGGTCGCCGTGTTCATCCGCTGGTAGAGCGCCGTGCCCTCCAGCAGCACGTTGTCGATGCCGTCGGCGTCGAGCCCGTCCGGCTGGGACAGCAGCGCCGCGATCCCCAGCACCGCCATCGCGGAGCAGGCGGTCCGTCCTCCCGGGATCTGGAACTGGTTGACGCTTCCCTGGGTGCAACCGGGCAGCACCTCGGGCGGCGACCCCTGGGCGCGCCGCTGCTCCAGGTACTCCCCCAGCAACTTGAGGATGTCCTCCTCCAGCTCCCCGCTCTCCTTCCCATGGCCCTTGGGGCTCGACGACTTCGGCAGGACGCCCAGCTTCACCTGCGAGTACGACTCCGACTCCGGGATGAGGTCGAAGCTCCGCGCGCGGACGGAGAGCTGCTGGAGCGCGCGGTAGGCGTTGCGGAACACCACCGCGAGTTCATCCAGGGGATTGGTGCTCAGCCAGACGGTGGAGGGGTCCACCTGGGCGCAGAGGCCGAAGAAGTCGCTCAGGTGCTGCTGCGTCACGTGCTGGGAGTTCTGCTTCCAGGCCGCGTATGCCTGCGCGTCACGGGGGTAGGGCACCCCCCGGATGGCGATGGCCGCCGGGGAGTGGAGCGCCTTGATCGCCAGGACGCACAGCCGCTGCGTCAGCCGCTGGACGTCCTCCGGCAGCCGCTTCAGCAGCGAGACCAGTTGGGGGAGGGAGACCTCCAGGGCGTCCACCGCCTGCTTGTGCAGCTCCCACAACTGCAACTGGGCCTGGGACTGGCGCGAGCCCAGGGACTCGGAGAGGAGCTGCTGGTTCTGGGTCCACTTCAAGGACAGCGGCGCGGTGCAGAAGATGCCCCCGGTGGGCGCGTGGTCGCTCGTGCGGGACCAGAAGTTCAGCGCCTGGTGGTTCGGGTCCACCGGGAGCAGCCCCTTGAAGGGGGAGAAGATGCCGGTGTGGTGGAGCGCGAAGGCCCGGCTGATGACGAAGAAGTCGGCCCGCTTGTTGAGCTTGAAGCTCTTGCCCACCTGCGCCCAGTCCTTGATGTACCCCTGCTGCTCGAGCTGCGCCTTGTTGTTCTTCGAGTTCACGCTGCGCCCGGTCTGGGTGGACTGGTTCGTGGCGGAGAGGGAGACCGCCAGGGTGAGCTCCAGCGCCGCGGCCCGCTCGTGGAAGAGGTCGTCCCACTTGCGGTTCTTCGTGTCCGAGTTCACCCCCACCGAGGCTTCGGGGTCGATGTAGTAGTCGCCCGCGATGATCCACGGCTGGTCGTTGTTCTCGGAGACGTGCTCGAAGAAGCCGGACACCTGTTCGTACTCGCCCAGCCGGCCCAGCCCCTTTCCCGCGGGCGAGGTGTGGACCACGCCGATGTGCACGTCGCGCCCGCCGACGCGCACGTCGTGGACCACGACCGGACGCCATGAGATGTAGCGCTCGTTGAGCTGCTCGTACTGCTCCTTGCGCTGTGCCAGGAGCTGGGGGAACTGCGTGCTCCAGCCCTTGGGCGCCTTGGTGCGGTTGACCGGCTTGGCCCAGTGGATGGGTTCATTCGCGCGCTTGCTGGTGCTCTGCCGCACCACGTCGGCATCACTGAAGGCGCGCCAGCCGGTATGGGCGCAGGTGCTCTTCCTGTAGATGATGGGGTACCACTCACACTGGCTCTTCCCCAGGCTCCAGTCCTCCGTCACCTGCTCCTCGGCCTCGAGGTCCTCTTCCTCCTCTTCGTCGTCGGACTCCGCCTCGGTGACCTTCTGGCCCTTGTACTTGGGGTAGACCGCCTGCATCTGCGGCCCCATCTCCAGGGCGAGCCCGTGTCCCTCGAAGTCGATCTCCAGCAGCAGGGGGAGCGCCTTCTTGTTGATTTCCTGCAGCACGAGCACGTCCAGCCAGGGGTTTTGCAGGAAGAGGCGCAGGAGCAGGCCCTTCTTGTCCTGCTCCGTCTTCTCGCTGAAGTGGTTGATGTTGAAGGTGCCCACGCCCAGGTCGAGCGCGGCCTCCTCCTTCTCTTCGACCACCATCTTGAGCTCGAGGGTCGGCGGCGGCCGCCGGGGGCTCCGGCTCCCCGACAGGGGCTGTCTGCGCTTCTGGGGCGTGCGCAGGGTGTTGGGCAGTGGGACCTTGAACTTCTCGAGCTTCTTGCGGGCCTCGCCGGAGCGGGCGGACACCGTGACGCCCGAGCGCCGGAAGACCGCGCCGCCGCCGAGGGTGTAGGTCCCGGACATGCGGGGCGGCTTCCCCTTCGAGGAGATCCGGACGACCGGCTTCATGGAACCCATGGCCATGCAGCCCCGGCACATCTGGGGTTGGAGCATGAACGAGCCATAGAAGCCGCAGATGGTGCAGTAGTACATGCCTGCCCCCCGTGGGGGCTGCTGGATGGCCCCCTGAGCATGTCCACCATAACGCTCATTTCGGGCCGGGCGTGTTACGAGCCCAGGCATGGCGAAAACCCTTCCCGAGCGCCCGCGCGCGGTCCTCGTTGGCGTGCAGCTCCCCGGTGTCACGGACGAGGCGCATGCCGCGGACCTGGCGGAGCTGAAGCGGCTGGTGCACACGCTGGGCTTCGACGCGGTGGCGACCGTGTCCCAGCGCCGGCAGCGGCTGGCCACCGGCACGGTGCTCGGCTCCGGCAAGCTCAAGGAGCTGTCCGCGCTCACCGGCGGCTCGGGCGTCATCCCGTCCGGCGCGCAGGGCAAGACGTCCAAGGCGCGCGAGCGGTGGGAAGCCGAAGCGGAGGACGAAACCTCAGAGAACCCGGACGCCCCGGTGGCTCCCGGCGACGCGGACCTGGAAGGCGCTGGCGCCGAGCCGCCCGGCGAGGACGACGACGCCTTCCCGGACACGGACACGGACACGGACGCGGAGTCAGGCGCGGACGCGGAGACCGCCGCCATGGAGCCGGGTCCCAGGCCCACGGTGGTGGTGGTGGACCATGAGCTGTCCCCCAGCCAGTTGCGCAACCTGGAGCGCGCCACGGGCGTGCAGGTGCTGGACCGCGCGGGCGTCATCGTGGACATCTTCCACCGGCACGCCCGGAGCCACGAGGCGCGCATGCAGGTGGAGATCGCCCGGCTCAACTACCTGGCCCCGCGCCTGCGCGAAGCGCCGGGAGGCCGCGAGCGCCAGCAGGGCCGCGGCTCCGGTGACTCCGCGATCGAACTGGACCGCCGCAAGATTCGCGACCGGCTGGCGGAGCTGCGCGAGGGCCTGGCCGCCATCCAGAAGGACCAGGACCAGCGCCGCTACGCGCGCCGGGACCAGTTGCGCGTGGCGCTGGTGGGCTACACGAACGCGGGCAAGTCATCGCTGATGCGGGCGCTGACGGGCAGCACGGTGCTGGTGGCGGATCAGCTCTTCGCCACGCTCGACACGACGGTGCGCGCGATGCAGCCGGAGACCCGGCCGCGCATCCTCGTGTCCGACACGGTGGGCTTCATCCAGAAGCTGCCGCACGACCTGGTGGCGTCCTTCCGCTCCACGCTGGACGAGGCGCTGGAGGCGTCGCTGCTGCTCTACGTGGTGGACGCGTCCGACCCCACCTGGGCCGCGCAGTTGGAGGTCACCCGCACGGTGCTGAAGGAGATTGGCGCGGACGTGGTGCCGGGCAGGCTGGTCTTCAACAAGGTGGACCGGCTGGACGCGGCGGCCCAGGAGGCGCTCCGGGCCGGGCACCCTGAAGCGCTCCTCGTGTCCGCGCACCGGCCGGACGACGTGGCCGGGCTGCGCCGGGAGGTCATCGCCTTCTTCGAGGCCTCCATGGTGGAGGCGGACCTGGTGATTCCCTACGCGAGGCAGGCGCGCATCGGCGAGGTGTACGAGCACACCACGGTGGTGTCCCAGGCCTACGACGAGACGGGCAGCCGGCTGCGCGTGCGGGGGCTGCCGGGCGCCATCGCCCGGCTCACCCGGTCGTTCCAGGAGTAGGCCTCAGCGCACGACGGGCACGGTCACCGGGTCCTTGTCGTCCACGGTGACCTCCACCTTGCCCACGCGCCACAGCACGGGCTGGAACGCGAAGTTCAGCCGGTGGCCGTCTGCGGTCTCCACCAGGGCCGTGCCCTGCTTGGGCAGGTAGTTGCCCACTTCATATTCCAGCGACGTGAGCGTGACGCGGTCCGTGCCGTTCGGACCCGTCAGCTCCCCCGGACCGTCGAACACCAGCGACGTGCCGCCGATGATGGGCAGCCCGTCGCGCTTCCCGACGGTGCTGTTGATGTGGAAGCTGTGGCCCGCGCGGCCGGGCACCTGGCCTTCGACCTCCGCGAACAGGCGCGCCTCGTCCGAGCATGTGCCGTAGCCGACCTTCGCCTGGAGCGTCTGGCCGTCCACGGCCAGCTCGCGCAGGTCCGCCTTCATCTCCATCAGGTCCTCGCCGCCGCGGTACTCCAGCACCGCGCGTCCGGTGAAGCGCAGGCCGTGCACGTCACAGCCGCCGGCGGGGAAGGACACGACGACGGAGTCGGTGAAGTCATCCACTGCCTGCACCCGGGCGGTGGCGCAGGTCACGGAGGCGCTCAGCCCCTCCACGGCGTGGCTGAGGAAGGAGCGCCGGGGCTCGCCGCACGTGTACACGGGCATCAGGCCGAGCATCTCGAACGCGCCCCGCACCTGGTGCGTGGAGGCCGCCAGTCGCTCCACGCGGGCCTTCGCGTCGTCTATCTCCTCCTGCGTGGGCGCATTGTCTCCACAGGCGGTGGTGGCGAGGGCGGCGAGGGCAGCGAGGGCAAAGCGACGCATGAAGGTCTCCCAGACGGTGCGGTTCCCCCGCGCCATCGCCGGGGACCGTACCCCGGGCCTTCAGCAACGGTCATGCCCCCCTCAACCCCGCGAAACTCCAGGCAAAGGGCGCCCATGACTCCATGCGGCGTGTGCAGAGCGCTGCGCACCCAGGGGCGGCCTTGTCCGGGCAATCAAGGCACCGAAAACCGGATCCACCCCCGGGCACGGCGGCCCAAAAACCTGTCCGACAGTAGGACAAGTTCGCGAGGTCCGCCGCCGGCCCGGCTGCGCCTAAACCTGTCCGACAGTAGGACAGGTTCAGGTGCGCCACCTTGGGCCCGGCCCGTGCCAAACCTGTCCGATAGTAGGACCGGTTCAGGTGCGCCACCGCCGGCCCGGCCCAAACCTGTCCGATAGGTTCGCGCGGTGCGCCTCACGCCGTAGGCCGTGGCCCAAAACCGGTCCGACAGTCGGACAAGTTCGCGCGGTCCGCCTCCGGCCCGGCCCTGTCCGACAGGTTCGCGGTGCTCCCCCCGCCGTAGGCGGTGGTCCAAAACCTGTCCGACAGGAGGTCTGCGCGGAATAGCGAGGCCAGTTGGCCGGCTGCCAAGCGACAAGGGGGACAGGAGC
>NZ_JAIQDE010000042.1 GCF_020037015.1 Corallococcus sp. AS-1-6
AAGCTCAGCCCTGACCACGGTGCTGGCGGCCGCTCGGCCTCCAGCACCTTTCTTCAGCTAATTAGGGACACCCCCTAGAGCGGCGTGGCGTTGGAGGCCAGGAAGGCCTCCACCTGGGGAAAGATTTCGTCCGGCGCCTTGCGGCCCAGAATCAGGTCCGCGTGGCCGTAGTCCGCCGCGAAGCCGTGGCCGCGCCCGGCGACCAGCATCTTCACGGGGCCGCCCAGGTGCTCCTTCGCCCGGGCCACCGCCAGCGGCGGCGCGAGCAGGTCCCGGCTGCCGGCGATGAGCAGGAACGGAATCCTCACCCCGGCGAGCGGCTCGCGGTAGTCGAAGCCGCCATCGAACGTCGTGAACTGGCTGGTGGTGATCCACCGGGCGAACTGCCGCCCCACGCCCCCGGCCACGTCCGCCGGCACGTTGGCCAGCGCCCAGCGCACCACCTGCGGATCCATGTTGTCCGCCAGCATCATGTACCGGGTGAGCGGCCCCGGCGGCGCCCCGAAGAAGGCGATGCTGGTGACGCGCCGGGTGGGGATGACCTTGAGCTTGAGCAGGGGCTCCATCCGCTGCACGAACGCGCGCAGGCCCGGCTGCACCGCGAAGGTGAAGGGCGCCCCCAGGGACACCGCCGCCTTCACCGGCGCCTGGGGGTTCTTCGCCAGGTGGGCGTAGAGCATCAGGCCGCCCTTGGAGTGGCCCACCCACAGCACCTGCTGGGCACCGGTGGACATCACGGTGCGCAAAGCCGTTCTCACGTCATGCTCGGCCTGGTCGTCGAAGTTCCAGTCCGCGCACGCCCCGGCGAGCCCCCGGCCGCGCAGCTCGATGACCCAGGTCTCGAACCCCGCCCGCGCCAGGTGGCGCGCCAGGCTGTACTGCTCGTTGAAGTCCATGTGGAAGCGGTTGGCTCCCAGCCCGTGGCACAGGAGGACGGGCTCCGCGAACCGGCGCTCCCCCCGAGGGTGGTAGCGCCCCAGCGCGATGGCCGCTCCGTCGTCCGTGGGCACCCGGTACAGCTCGTCCGGCTTGAATGAGAGGGTCAGCAACCCCTCCTTGCTCCGCTCCACCGCCTTGGTGAAGAGGTCCGCCATCCGGCTCAACCGGGGTGCCGATGCCTGTCGTGATGTCACGCCTTCAGTCTATGCCCGTCGCCCGGCCGATGCCGGTGTGTCGCACAGGGCCGTGGATGGAACGGCAGGACAGTTGCAGGGGATGTGCGTCCATCGCGGGGAGGTCGTGGAAATGGGGCAGGGCCGGGGTTTCAGGGAAGTGTTGTCGTCCTTCATCGCCACAGTTTTTCCCACAGACACACTGCTGGGAGCCTTGAAGGTGATGGAGCGGCACCACGTGCAGGTGGTGGGGGTGGTGGGGGCAGGGGGCAGCCTGGTGGGCGTGGTGCACGAAACCCAGGTGCTGGCGGGGTGGCGGACGGATCCGCTGGCGCAGGTGTCGGACGTCATGGCGCGCGTTCGCAAGACGCACGCGGTGCGCACCCGGACGCGGCGGCTGGCGCGCCTGCACGGCAGGCGTGGGGGCGGGCAGAAGCCTTCCTGAGGGGCGCGGTCCTGGCGGTAGAGTGGGGCTCGCCGTGTCGGAAGCCCTGCCCACCGCCTGGACCGTGTACATGCTGCGCTGCCGTGACGGCACGCTCTACACGGGCGCCACCAACAACCTGGAGCGCCGCCTGGCCACGCATGGCCGGGGCAAGGGCGCCGCGTACACGCGGGCCCGGCTGCCGGTGACGCTGGTGTGGAGCGAGCCCGCCCCGGACCGGAGCGCCGCCCTGCGCCGCGAGGCCGCCATCAAGCGGCTGACGCGCGCGGACAAGTTGCGGCTGTTCGCGCGGCGCCCGGGACGGCGTTGACGCACGTCCCCCGGGCTTGTTGGCGGGAAGGGTTCCCTTCACGACGCGGGATGCGCGCCTCGCGACAGTTGGCGCGGCGCCCGCGGGTGTTTCATCGCCTGCTGATGAAACGGCCGGGGCCTCCGGGCGGGTGTACGGGACGCGGGGGGCCGAATTAGGGTGTGGCCGTTCCTAGCTGGGGGAAGATCATGTCGCGTTCTCGCTCGTTCATGTTCGCTTTGCTTGCCTTGGGTCTGGGGAGCGTGGGGTGCGGCGCGCCCAACCACCAGCCCGTCATCACCGCTGGACCGCGCCCGCTGGGCTCGCCGTCCACGCCGGGCGGGCTCAAGTTCGAGGAGGGCACCGTCATCCAGCTCCAGTTGGAGGTGACGGACGCGGACGACGACGAGATCTTCTTCCGCTGGACGCAGAACCCCTCGAACGCGGGCGGCGTGTTCAGCGACCCCAACATCGCCACGCCCACCTGGACGGCGCCCGCGCCGCTGGAGGACCCCAACCAGCCCATCCACCTCTACGTGGAGGTGGAGGACCACAACGGGGGCGTGCTGCTGGGCCAGTCGCCCGCGCTCTACATCCTGCCGAAGCAGCAGTAGCGCCGCCGGGCTTCAGGCGGCCGTGGCCGCGGGCGGCGGGGAGCCCGGACGCTGCTTCGCGCGGCTCCGGGCGCGCACGGCGAAGAGGATGGCGGCCACCAGGCCCACGCCCGCCCCGATGCCCGCGCCCATGAGCTGCGAGTGCATCAGCGATGCCGTCACGCTGCGCACCACCTCCGGCAGGTTGCACATGGTCTGCGTGGCGAGCGGCGTGCTGTTGTTCCACTCGATGTAGGAGGGAGCCGCCAGCGACGCGACGAAGGTTCCCAGCAGCGTGCCGGCCAGGATGAAGATGAGGAACGTCTTGAGCATGGCCATGGGGGACCTCCTCGGCGGGTGGGCGGCGGGCCGTCCTTAGTATGCGCACGTCCGCCGCGAAAGGGGCGAAGGCATGCTAAGGGGACGGGTGTGCCGCTCCTGCCACTCGCCATCCTGTTCGGGGTCGTCTCGCTCGTGTGCGCGGCCCTCCTGCTGACGCACGCCTTCCGCCGCAGCGTGGGCACGGGCGTCATGGTGCTGCTCATCCCCTGCTACATGCTCGTCTACGCGTTCAGCCAGTTCGAGCACCCGCGCAAGAACCTCATCGTGGCGGGCTTCGTGGCCAGCACCGTGCTGACGGCGGTGTTCCTGGGCATGGGCGCGCACGGCATCGCGGCGGCCGCGGCCCGCATGCCGCCCCCCGGCTTCTAGGCCTCCGCCCATGACCGCGAGCCCCACCGGTGCCCGCTGTGGGCAGCACCCGGACGCGGCCGCGGTGGCCCTCTGCGCGCGCTGCGGCGGCTACCTGTGCGGCGCGTGCACGGAGGTGCTGGCGGAGACGGCGTACTGCGCGCCCTGCGCCGAGCGGCGCTTCCAGGACACGCGCCCGTCGCGCGCGGTGCGGCTGGCGCTGGGCGCCAACGTCGCGGGCTTCCTGTTCCTCGGCGCGCCCGTGGCGCGGCTCTCGTGGTCCATCCACGGGACGCTGGACGGGGTGCTGGAGGTGCTGCTGGAGCTGGCGTGCACGCTGGCGGCGGCGGTGGCGGGCACCATCATCTCCACGCGCAAGCTGCGGCGCCGCGAAGAGGTGGGCGACCGGGGCTTCGCCCTCATGCTGCGCGTCCTGTCCGCGCTGAACCTGCTGGGGCTCCTGGCGTGGGGCGCGGTCACCGTCTTCGTGCTGTCCCCGGGGCGCTGAGGGCGCGCGTCACACGCCGCGCGCGTTGGGGTCCCAGAGGTACTTGTGCATCTGGAGCTGGAAGCGCACCGGCAGCCGGTCCTCGATGATCCACTCCGCCAGCTCGCGCGGGTGGAGCTTGTCGAAGATGGTGGAGAACAGGACGCCGTAGGGCTTCCTGCCCAACTGGTGCTCCTGCACGAGCGCGCGCGCCCACTCGTAGTCCACGCGTGAGCCGATGACGATCTTCAGCTCGTCGTTGGCGTTCATGGACGTGAGGTTGCGGTAGTCATTGCGGTCGCACTCGCCGGACGACGGCGTCTTCATGTCCACGATTTTATGGACGGCCGGGGGCACGAGCCGCACGTCGATGGCGCCGCTCGTCTCCAGCAGCACCTTGAGGCCCGCGTCCAGCAGCGCCTCCATCAGCGGATACACGCCGGGCTGGAGCAGGGGCTCGCCGCCCGTCACCTCCACGGTGGGCGTGTTCCAGGCCAGCACCTTCTGGACGACCTCCGCGTTCTTCATGCGGCTGCCGCCGTGGAAGGCGAACTCGCTGTCGCAGTACGAGCAGCGCAGGTGGCAGCCGGTGAGGCGGATGAAGCCGCACAGCATGCCGGCGTGGGACGACTCACCCTGGAGGGAGAGGTAGAGTTCCTTCACCACGACGGAGTCGGCGGTGGGGACGCGGCGGGGCTCGATGTGCGGGCGTGCGGCAGGCATGGCGTGCGAAGGGGCGCATCAAGCGCACCCTTGGGGGGAGGGGGTCAAGCCCGGCGGGCCTTCACCCGGTCGATGAAGGTGTCGATGAGGTGGCGCGCGATGCTCAGGCGGGGCGGGATGCGCGGCAGGTCGTCCACGCCGAACCAGCGCGCCTCGGCGATCTCCTTGCCGTCCACCACGACGTCGCCGCCCGCGTACTCGGCCATGAAGCCCACCATCAGCGAGCGGCCGAAGGGCCACGGCTGGCTGCCGAAGTAGGTGACGTTCCTCAGGTCCACGCCCACCTCCTCCTTCACCTCGCGCAGCACCGTCTCCTCCAGGGACTCGCCGGCGTCCACGAAGCCGGCGACGGTGCTGAAGAAGGGCTCCGGGAAGGACGCGTTGCGCGCGAGCAGCATCTCGTCACCCCGGGTGATGAGGACGATGACCGCCGGAGCGATGCGCGGGTAGAACGGCGTGTGGTCCACCGGGCAGCGGCGCGCGCGTTCGCCGGGCACCAGTTGCGTGGCCGCGCCGCACCTGCCGCAGAAGCGGTGGTTCAGGTCCCACTCGCAGATGGAGAGCGCGCGGCCCGCCACGGCGAAGGTCGCCTCGTCCACCTGCTTGTAGAGCGAGCGGGCGGGCACGAACCTCAGCCCCTCCGGCGGCGTGAAGTCCCCGGACGTGGGCGCCGCGTAGCAGTCCGTGTCGTCGAGCATGCCCAGGAAGTGGGCGCCCGCCGAGGCCTCCGGCAGGGCGGAGGCCCGGGGCAGCTCGAGGCGGCCCTCGTGCTCGGACACGAGCAGGTCCATGCCGCGCACGGCGAACAGGAGCGCGGCGTCGCGCGAGCGGGCGGGCGGTTCGTAGCCGGGCTGGAAGCGTTTGAGGGGGCTCACGGGGCCACCTTAACGGACGGCGCGGCGGGGCGCCGCGCGCTATGCTCCGGCCGCCAACCACCGGGCCCTGCCCGCCTGGGAGCCTCCGACCGTGAACGCCCTTGTCCTCCGCATCGTCTGCGGCCTGCTCTTCGCCGGAATGGTGCTGGGCGTGGTGACCCATCCCCCGCAGGACCTCACGCAGGGGCTGGGCATGATGCTGCCCGCGACGATGCTGCTGGGCGTGGCGCTGAAGGGGCCGAAGGGGCGCTCCACCATTCCCAGGAAGCGCTCGCCTCCGGCGCCACCGGCGTCCGGGGATGCGCGTCAGTAGACGTTCATCAGCTCCACGTCGAAGACGAGCACGGCGTCGCTGGGGATGACGGGCGGGGAGCCGCGCGAGCCGTAGCCCAGGTCGGAGGGGATGACGAGCCGGCGCTTGCCGCCCACGCGCATGCCGACGAGCCCCTCGTCCCAGCCCTTGATGACGTCGTCCTGGCCCACCACGAAGTCGAAGGGTTTGCCGCGCGCGCGGCTGTTGTCGAACATGGAGCCATCCGGCAACCAGCCCGCGTAGTGGACCACCACGTAGCTCTTGTTGACGGCCTCCTTGCCGGTGCCCACGACCAGGTCCTGCGTGTAGAGGCCGGACTCGCTCTTGTTCATCGCGGACAGGTCCACGCCCAGCGACTCGGCGTAGGTCACCTTCGCGGGGTCGCCCGAGCCGGAGGAGGAGTCACCGCCACAGCCCGCGAGGGCCAGCACCGCGCACAGCAGAAGGGAACGAAGCATGGCCCGCAGCCTGCCGCGCGCGGGCCCCGTGGGGAAGGGGGGCACGCATGGCCTGCCCGGCCGGACGGTGATGGGCGCGCACGTCCTGCTTGAAGCGCGTCCAGGCGGGGCATATCCGTTGCGCCGTCCGCCATGCAGACGCCTTCCGACCCCGCGCCCTCCGCTTCGCTCCGTCCCTCGCTCGTCTGGCTGATGGCGGTGGCCGGCGCCGTCACCGTCGCGAACCTCTATTACAACCAGCCCCTGCTGGGAGACATCGGCCGGACGCTGGGCGCGGACGGGAGCGCGCTGGGGCTGGTGCCCACGCTGACGCAGGTGGGCTACGCGGTGGGCATGCTGTTCCTGGTGCCGCTGGGGGACAGCCTGGAGCGGCGCAAGGTCATCCTCCTCTTGTGTGGCTGCGTGGGCGTGGCGCTGGTGGCCGCGGGGCTCGCCCCCAGCCTGAACGTGCTGGTGGCGGCGAGCTTCGCCATCGGCGTCACCACCGTGGTGCCGCAGATGATCATCCCCTTCGCGGCGCAGCTCGCGGCGCCCTCGGAGCGCGGGCGCGTGGTGGGCACGGTGATGAGCGGGCTGCTCATCGGCATCCTCCTGTCGCGCACGGCGGCGGGCTTCGTGGGCACGCACCTGGGCTGGCGCACCATGTTCTTCGTGGCCGCGGGCCTGATGGGGGTGACGGGCGCGGTGCTGCGCTTCACGCTGCCCTCGCAGCCGCCCGTGGCGTCCATGCCCTATCCGCGGTTGATGCGGTCGCTCATCCACCTGGCCCGCACGGAGCCGGTGCTGCGGCTGCACGCGCTGTTGGGAGGGCTGACCTTCGGCGCGTTCAGCGCCTTCTGGGCCACGCTGGCGCTCTACCTGCGCTCCCTGCCGGGGCACTACGACGCGCAGGTGGCGGGCCTCTTCGGCGTGGTGGGCGTGGCGGGCGCGGCCATCGCGCCGCTGGTGGGCCGCTTCGCGGACAGGGGCGTCGGTCGGCGCATCAACGCGCTGGCCATCGCCGTGCTGCTGGCGTCCTTCGGCGTGCTGTGGCTCTGGGGGCACTCGCTGTGGGGCATCGCGCTGGGCGTGGTGCTGCTGGACCTGGGCGCGCAGGCGAATCAGATCGCCAACCAGGCGCGGGTGTACTCGCTGCGGCCGGACGCCCGCAGCCGGCTCAACACGCTCTACATGGTGACCTACTTCGTGGGCGGCGCCGCGGGCGCGTGGGCGGGCATGGAGGCCTGGACGCGCGCGGGCTGGCCGGGCGTGTGCGCGGTGGGCGCGGCGATGTCGCTCACGGCGCTGGTCGTGGTGCTCTGGAGCGGCCGCCGGCTGCCCGCGGCCCACGCCCCCGCGACCTGAGGCCTCAGAGGTCGCGCTGCATGTTCCGGTGGGGGATGCCCACCTCTTCGTAGAGCTCGCCGTACTGCGCGTAGCCCAGGCGCTCGTAGAAGGGGACGACGGGGGCCCGCGCGTGCAGGTGCACGTGGCGGAAACCGCGCGTGCGCAGCTCCTCCTCCAGCGCGCGCACCAGCTTCGCGCCCAGCCCCTTCTTCTGCAGGGAGGGGGACACCGCCATCTGGAACAGCCGGCCGCCGTGCGCGTCCTCCGGGTGGAAGAGCACGCAGCCCAGCACGTCGCCGTTCGCGTGGGCCACCAGGTGGAGGCTGTCGTCCTCGAAGGGGAACTTCACGTCCTCACGGGCATGGCCCAGCGGCTCGCGCAGCACGCGGAAGCGCAGCTCCAGCTCGCCCGCGTAGAGCGGATGGCGGGGGTCGATGAAGTCGAAGCGGAGGTCGTTCATGGCGCGCAAGTCTGTCAGAAGCTGCCGGTGAGCTGGAGGTTGAAGGTGCGGCCGTACTGCGGCACGGGCCCGGCCGACACGTCGTCGCTCACGACGAAGGTGTAGCGCGTGTCGAGCAGGTTGTTCACGCCCGCGAAGTAGCGCAGCCGGCCGTAGTCCCCGGACACGCCGAAGCCCACGAGCAGCGCCTCCCCGCTGTCCGCGCCCGCGATGCCGGGCACCCGGGCGCTCTGGTACGTGGCCTGCGTGGCGATGCGCATGTCGCCGTTGCCCACGGGCAGGAGGAAGCGCCCGGAGGCCAGGTGCGCGGGCGCGGCCTCCACCACGTCCTGCGAGGCGTTGCGCAGCGTCACGTAGGAGTAGCTCAGGTCCACCAGCAGCCAGCGTCCCGGCTGCCAGTGCAGCCCGGCCTCCGCGCCCCACGCGAGCGTCTCGCCGGAGCTGTTCGCGTACACCAGGCACTGGGTGGGCGCGCTCGGGGTGCCGCACGCGGGCGTGGCCAGGGACTCGGTGGTGAGCGTGACGAGCCGGGAGATGCGGTTGTGGTAGCCCGCCACCGTCACGCGCAGCTCGTGCGTCAGGTCGTGCGAGTGCTCCACCTCGAAGGTGGTGATGGTCTCCGGGTTCAACTGCTTCGCGGGGCGCTGGGTGAGGAGGTTGTCCTCGTAGAACAGCTCGTAGACGTTGGGGGCGCGGAACGCGCGGCCGATGACGAGCTTGGTGAGGCCCTGCTCATACGGCCGGCCGATGACCGCGAGCCGGGGCGTGAGCGGCAGCGAGTCCAGGTCGGAGTACTTGTCCACGCGGAAGCCCAGGGACAGGCTCAGGCGCGGGTGCAGGCGCCACTCGTCCAGCGCGTACACGGACACGAGCGAGCGCGTCGGCGCGTTCAGCGACGCGGCCACTGCGGGGCCCACGCTCTTCTGGTCCACGCGCAGTTGGGCCTGGCCCTCCACGCCCACGGTGAGGCGGTTGGCCTCGGACAGGACCGCCAGCAGGCGGCCCTCGGCGGTGAGCCAGTCCGCGGCCCCGGAGTCGGTGTTCGTCTCGGAGGTGTCGCCGCCGTAGTTCCAGTGGCCCTTGTAGCGGCTCAGGTCCAGGGCGCCGCGCAGGGACAGCACGAAGCGCTCGGACAGGGGGCGCTCGTACTTGGCCTCGACGAAGCCGCGCACGTCCTGCACGCGCGTGCCCTGCGCGCCCACCACGGTGCCATAGGGCGCGGTGGGCACGTCCTTGCTGCGCCCGTGCAACTGGGCCACCAGGGACAGGTTGCCCAGGCGCGCGCGCAGCGAACCGGTGCCGGCCTTCTCCCCGTCCAGGCCGGTGACGATGGGCCCCGGGTCGCCCAGGCGGGTGGTGTCCGCGCCGTGGGACTTCATGCCCGCCAGGCTGAAGAGGACGGAGCGCTGGGGGTCCTCCCAGGACGTGGTGGCGTGCAAGCGCGTGGCGCCCAGCGCGCCCACGGCGCCGGTGACTTCCAGCCGCCGGTCCAGGCCCAGCGACTCGCGCGGCACCACGTTGATGACGCCGAAGAACGCGCCCGTGCCGTAGAGCGCGCTGCCGGGGCCGCGCACCACTTCAATGCGCTCCACCTCCTCCAGGTCCACGCTGAGGTCGTGCGCCGCGTAGCCCTGGCCGGCCCACACGTCGTTCATCGCGTGGCCGTCCCAGAGGATGAGGATGCGCGTGTTGAGGTCGCCCGGCGGCGAGAAGCCGCGCACGCCCAGGTACGTGTACGTCCGGTCGTCGGTGAGGAAGAAGCCGCGCACGCCCGCCAGCGCCTCCGCCAGGGTGCGCCAGCCGAACGCGCGCAGCTCCTCCGGCGTGAGCACGGTGGTGGAGGCGGGGGCCTCGTCCACGGCCAACAGGCGCTTGGACGCGGCGCGCACCGGGGGCGGCTCGTAGCGCAGGGTGGCGTGGACCTTCACCTCCTGGTCGGGGACGACGGTGACCTTCTGGCGCACGGGGCGCACGTCGCGGCTCTCCACCTCCAGCACGTGCTCGCCCTGCGGCAGGGTGACGACGGTGGGGGTGAAGCCCGCGGGCCGGCCGTCCACGCGCACGGTGGCGCCGTCGTGGTTGGCGGTGACGACGACGCGGCCGCTGGGCGCCGTCTGGGCCGTCAGGGTGACCGCGAGCGGCAGGGTGCCTTCGGCGGGCACGTCGATGACGTACTGGCCGGGCGCGTGGCCGGGCGCGCGCACGTGCAGCACGCGCTGGCCCGGAGACAGGCGCAGCTTCGCGGGGATGCGGCCCAGGACGGGGCCGGTGGGGCTGTCACGCACCTCCGCGCCCTCGGGGGCGCCGGTGATGTCCACCATGCCGGTGATGAGGGCCAGGTCCAGGTCCACCGGCACCTCCCGGCCGCGGACGAGCGTGACGCTGGCCTCGGTGGGGCGGTAGCCGGACTTCTGGACCAGGACCTTGTGGCGGCCCGGCGACAGCGCGAGCGTCTGCGGCGAGCGGCCCCGGCTGCCCAGGTCCGCGCGGTCCACGAAGACCTCCGCGCCGCGGGGATTGGTGGTGACGCGCACCAGGGCGACCTTGGGGCGCAGCCGCTCCAGCGAGCGGGAGACCTCCGAGGCGTCCTCGGCCGGCAGGTCCTCGCCGAGCAGGTCGTTGTAGTAGCGGTACGCCTCGTTGAACTTGCCCAGGGCCTCGAAGCAGCGCGCGATGTTGAAGAGGACGTTGCGGTTGGGCACCAGCCGGTAGCTGGTGAAGTACGAGCGCAGCGCCTCCGTGTAGTTGCCGTGCGAGTACGCGTCGTTGCCCAACTCGAAGGCGATGTCCGCCTCGTCCGCGTTGTTGTCCGCGAGCGCGGGACCGGCGGTGAGGAGCCAGAGGGACAGCAGCCAGGGGCCGAGGGGGAATGCACGCATGAGGACGCCTGCATTCTTCCCCCGATACGGTGTCAGGTCCATGACACTGGCCGGCCCTGACGTGCGCCGCACGCCCGGCGTGGGTCAGCGGGCGAGCGCCGCCGCCAGCCGCCGGGCCGCGGCCTCCAGCGTTTCCGGCGGAAGGTGCTCCGCCGGGGCCGCGTCGAAGGCGCCCCGACCCCGGAGGTGGGACGGGGTGTCCGCGAAGCGGGGGACGAGGTGCAGGTGGAAGTGGCGCAGCACGTCCCCAATGGCGAAGGCGTAGACGTGCTCTGCGCCGAGCACCTCGCGCTGGGCGCGCATCACCCGGGCGGCGAACGGGCCCAGCTCCCGCGAGGCCGCTTCGTCCAGGTCATACCAGCCGCGCACGTGCTGCTCGCTGGTGAGCACCACCCAGCCCGGGACGGGGCTGGGGGACGCCACCCCGTGGAGCACGAGCCCGGGCGCCCGCGCGAGCACGCCACCCGGTGGGTGGACCTCCCCACGGACGATGGCGCAGCCCAGGCAGGGGTCGTTGATGTCTGACATGGCGAGTCATCCTAGTCCGGGGCGCTTGGAAGCCCTTGGGTATAAATCACCCCACCTTGACGGCGTGGGGCTGGGTCGGGGAGTGTCCGATTTCCGCCCTTTTGGAGCGTCTGGGGCGTGAAAATTCCGTCATAAATTCAAGGTGGGGACGATGAAGAAGCATGTGCTGATGGCCGTGTTGCCGCTGCTGGCTTGGGGGTGCGGTGACCCGACTGACGCGGACAATGATGGTGTCGCGGACGGTATCCGGGACCCGAACAACGTGTCGGTGGTGGTGCCTTCCACGCCGAAGGGCACGGTGTCGGGCCAGGTGCTGAGCACGACGCTGCAGCCGATCGCGGACGTCACGGTCGCGATGACGATTGGCAGCCAGCCGACGGGCAAGTCGGCGACGACGGACGCCAGCGGCAACTTCGTGATGACGGACGTGCCGGCGGGCGCGCAGGTGCTGCTGACGTTCAGCAAGAGCGGCTACTCGACGCTGCGCGCGACCTCCACGGTGCCGTCGTCCGCGGGCACGGTGCCCATCAACAACGGCAACGCGAGCTTCGGCCCGGTGACGCTGACGCAGTTGAACGGCTCGCTGGCCGTCACGGTGGTGACGCCGCAGGGCCGTCCGGCGGTGGGCGCGAAGGGCGTGCTGGAAGTGGACCGGGCGGGCTCGGTCATCCTGAGCAACTACGACCAGGCCAACTCGGTGGTGAGCAAGGTCTACGTGGAGTCCACGGCGGACTCCAACGGCATCCTGACCTTCAACGGCATCCCCTCCGGCGTGGAGCTGGCGCGCCTGAACGGCTCGTACAACCTGTGGATCGCGCCGCTGGACACCAACGGTGACGGCGTGGTGGACACGGGCGGTTACACGAAGAGCTACTCGGGTGGCTCCATCGTGGGCACGCAGGCCACGACGCTGGCGCAGTTGGCCTACTCGAAGCCGTCGGGCGCGGGAGCGCTGACCATCGAGGGTGGCAACGTGTCCAGCCTGAAGGGCGCCGCGGAGGTGGATCCGCTCCGGAACATGGTGCGTCCTGGCGAGCCCATCTACGTGTACTTCAACCAGCCGGTGCAGCCGGGCTCGGTGTTCGTGCGCCTGACGGACGAGTACGCCAAGGAGTCCCTGCCGGTGACGGCGAATGTGAACGTCGGCGGTTACTCGGCGACCATCACCCCGGGCAACGGCATCGTGCAGGAGGGCAAGGAGTACAACATCTTCGTGCGCGCGGTGGCCGCCGAGGGTGGCAGCAACTACAGCCGCACGGGCTTCTTCTTCGGCGGCGACCAGTCCGCGCCGCGAGCGCTGACCATCGCGGAGATGCGGTACCAGGAGACCGAGCGGCCGCCGGCGGTTGGTGCGTTCCAGCTCAATGCCGGTGAGACCGTGTACGTGTCCTTCAGCGCGCCCATCGCGAAGCAGGTCGGCCAGTCCGTCCAGGTCCTCCTGGGTGCCGACATCGACGGCGTCGGCGGCACGGGTGGCAACTCCTACGGTGAGATTGGCAACAACAGTGGCCAGGGCTTCCCCCTGGAGATGGCCGAGCCGACGAGGCCCATCCAGACGCGCACGCCGGCCGAACTGCCGGTGTTTGGCATCCAGCCGTCCGGGTACAGCACCCGCTATTCCTTCATCTACAACGGCAACGCCCTCGTCGGCGTGGACCGGATGCGTGTCCAGGTGGTGTTCAGCAACCTGGCGCCCGTCCTGGGCACCAATGACGTCTACGAGTCCATCTGGGGCCAGCCGATCAACGCGGACCTGGAGCTGACGGGCATCATCCAGCAGCCCCCGCCGCCCCTGCCCAACTAACCCTTGAGCCTTGCTGCGTCAGCCTGACGTAGGAGGTTGACTCCTCCTGGATGCCCCCGTGAAGCCCATGCTTCGCGGGGGCATCTTCGTTTCAAGCTGTCCCCGAGATGGGATCCTCCCGTCTTGAATGGAGACGTGTCCCAGCGTCGCTGGACGCGCAACATGCCGAGGATGCATACGGAGCGGGTCCACTTCCGGATGGACTCCTTCTTGCTCAGCCGCGTCACCATGAAAAATCTCAGCCTCATCTGGATGGCGATGCTGCTCATGCCTGTGGCATGCATCGAGATTCCTGACCTCGCTGTCCCACCCGAGACGCCTCCAGGCAGTGACGCAGGAACGGACCCGCAGGAGCAGGAGCCGATTGGCATCCAATGGGTGTCACCCATGGAAGGGGCACAGGTCGGAAGCACCGCGAGGCTCCAGGTTCGACTGACGGGGGCTGCCCCGGACCGTGTGGAACTGCTCGTGGATGGAACCGCTGTCTCTGCCTTGGAAGAACCCTTCGTCCTGGATTGGGAGACCCAATCCATTTCAGAGGGACCGCATGCGTTCGTCATCCGCGCGCTCCGAGGGGAACAGGAGTTCTTGAGCGCCCCGCGCCAGGTGCTGGTGGACCGGACGAAGCCACGCATGGTTGCCCAGGTGCCCGCCCATGGTGCCTTTGAGGTTTCGGTCCTGGCGCCCATTGAAGCCAGCTTCTCGGAACCTTTGGACCCGGCCACCGTGAATGGACAGTCGATACAACTCATGACGGAGACCGAGCGTTTGGAGGCGACGGTTATTCTGTCGGAGGATCGAACAACCTTGACCCTGCGCCCGACTTCGCCGCTACCGGTCAATCAGCAGGTCCGGGTGGTGATGGCGGATACGGTCGTCGATCTCGCCGGAAACCGGCTCGACGCGGTACCCAGGGGTTGGTCGTGGTTCGTGCCCGCGTATCTTCACCTGGGGACGTCACTCACTGCTTCGTCCACTCAATCCTACGTCGAGAGCACTTCATTTGGCATGGGAGCGGACCTGCGCCCCATGGTTGCGTGGACCGGGGGCGCGGGAGAGACACTCAAGGTTCACGTTCGTCGTTGGACAGGAACCTCCTGGGAGGTCATCGGGACGCCACTGAGTTCGGGTAGGCCTGTCAATGCCTATCAGGGAACGCTCCAGGTAGATGCAGGCGGAAGTCCAACGCTCGCGTGGTTCGAGAACCCAGATGTCAATGACATCCAATGGTTCGTCCGCCGCTGGAATGGGCAGGCCTTCGAACCTGTTGGCGCCGCGTTGACGCCCGTCTCGCAGACGACCTATGTGCCGGATTGGCGGTTTGCTCAGGGCGCTCACTCGTCTCTCACCCTCGCGACCCATGAGGTTGGCACGGGGTGGAATCGCATCTACGTCCGCCAATGGCGCGACGGAGCCTGGGGGCAGTTGGGGGCCGCCATCGAGCTGCGAGTGAACTCGGTCGTGGACTCCTTCTTCATGGATGTCGATGGCCAGGGATATCCATTCGTGGTGTTGAGAGAGCAGATTGGAGGAGTTCCCTCGAACACCGCGATGCGGTGGACTGGAACCGCGTGGCAGGACATCGGATCCACCTTGTCAGGCCGTTCGACGGCCCTGTCGTTCGACGCCGGCAATGCTCCGCTGGTGGCGACATTGGATACGCTCACGGGAAAGCCAAGGACTCTCCTGCAGAAGTGGACGGGAAGCGCCTGGGAGCCGTGGGGTGGCGCGTTGGAGGCTCTGCCGGGTGTGGACAGCACGACCGTGACTTCGGTGAAGCTGGACACCCAGGGGCGCCCTGTCGTGGTGCTCCATGGTTCGGTGGGAACCGATGCCAACAGGTCTGGCAAGGGCCAGGTGCGACGGTGGAACGGGACTCAATGGGAGGCGCTTGGCGGGATCTTGAATCCGTCACCCGGCATGATCCCCTACAGCCGCCCGATGCTCGGAATGGTCGCGGACGACGAGCCGCTCCTCACGTGGCTTGAAGGGACTGCTCCATTGTTCTCGGATGGCGCGAAGGTCCACGTGTATCGCCTCAACCACTGACCCCCACCCCCAGTCCCTCCGCCCACCTACACTGTCGTCCGCTGTGTCCCTGTCGCCCGGCGGACAGCGGACCTACCCTGGGAGACGTCCAGGGAAAACTTGTGAGAACGGGCGCTTTTCGGTGGACGTGTTTAGATTCGCTCCGCCCCTCCCCTACATGCGAGGCCTCTGCTCCATGAAGAACGCGGTCCTGACATCTCCAGAGGGTGAGCCAACCGCGAGCGGTGGGCCCGCTCCCGTGAACGCCAAGCAGCGCGTCCTCGTCGTCGACGACTTCGACGACGCCCGCGAGATGTACGCCGAATACCTGGAGTTCTGCGGGTTTGAGGTGGACACCGCGAAGAACGGCCTGGAGGCCGTCGAGAAGGCCCAGGAGGGAGAGCCGGACATCATCCTCATGGACCTGTCCCTCCCCGTCATGGATGGCTGGGAGGCGACGCGGCGCATCAAGCAGGACACCCGCACCCGCGACATCCCCGTGATGGCCCTCACCGGCCACGTGCTCGCCGGCAACGCCGAGCACGCCCTGTCCGTGGGGGCGGACGAGTTCGTCGCCAAGCCCTGCCTGCCCCAGGACCTGGAGAACAAGATCCGCAACATGCTCAAACCCAGCAAGGCGAAGCCCCGCTCGGGTCAGGAGTAACCCCAGGCTGCTCCCCGCGGTGTCCATGGGTGGACATTCGGGCGCGGCACCCTGCGCCGGGGCGGGCTCCCGCGGGCCCCCCGGTTGACCCCTGGACGCGGGAAACGTAGGCAACCCTGGTGGGCTCTCCCGCCTCGTCCTCTCCGCCCGACGCGTGGACTCCTCCCGAGGAGTTCGACGAGTACCGCATCGTGCGGCCGCTCGGACGGGGGCGCACGGGCCGGGTGTACCTGGCGCACGACACGCTCCTGGAGCGCCCCGTCGCGGTGAAGTTCATCCCCGCGCTGGGCTCCAACGCGCTGGCGCGCTTCCTGGTGGAGGCCCGCGCCGCCGCCCGCATCCAGCACCCCAACGTCGTCACCCTGTACCGGGTGGGGCAACTGGAGGACCAGCCGTACCTCATCTCGGAGTTCATCCGGGGCGTCAGCCTGGACCGGCTGACCCGGCCCGTGCCCTGGGAGCGCGCGCTGGGCATTGGCCGGGACCTGGCCCGGGGCCTGGGCGCCGCGCACCGCCGGGGCGTGCTCCACCGCGACATCAAGCCCGGCAACGCCGTCCTCACGGAGGGCGGCGAGGTGAAGCTGCTCGACTTCGGCCTGGCCAAGCTGCTCGACCGCGCCGAGGCCGGTGAGTCCACCCCGCCGCGCGCGCCCCTGCCGCCGCCGGAGCTGCCCGCGGACTGGGACCCCGAGTCCAGCCCCGCGCTCGGCGCCCGCTCGCTGGACGGCGTCTTCCTGCCGTCCCTGCCGCGCGGCGCGCTGGTGGGCACGCCCTACTACATGTCCCCGGAGGCCTGGGCCGGCGAGGAGCTCACCGCGCGCAGCGACGTGTACTCGCTGGGCGTCGTGCTCTACGAGCTGTGCGCGGGCCGGGGCCCCTTCCGCGACGTGCCCTGGCGCGAGCTGTCCGAGGCCGTGCGCACCCGCGACGTGCGCCCCCTCCAGGAGGTGGCCCCGACGGTGGACCCGGGCTTCGCCGCCGCCATCGACAAGTGCCTCAAGCGCGACCCGGCCCAGCGCCACGCGTCCGCGGCGCAGTTGCTCGACTCGCTGGAGGCCCTGACGCGCGAGGAGCTCCCGGCCGCCATTCCGGAGGGCAACCCCTACCGGGGCCTGCGCGCCTTCGAGGCCGAGCACCGCGGCCTCTTCTTCGGCCGCCGCCGCGAGCAGCGCGCCGTGCTGGAGCGGCTCAAGGCGGAGGCCTTCCTGCTGATGACGGGCGACTCCGGCGTGGGCAAGTCGTCCCTGTGCCTGGCGGGCATCCTCCCCGCCGTGGCGGACGGCGCGCTGGAGGACGGCCGGCGCTGGCGCACCGCGCGGCTGGTGCCCGGGCGCAGGCCCGTGTCCGCGCTCGCCGTGGCGCTCGCGCCGGTGCTGGAGGTGGACGAGGAGCCGCTCGCGGAGACGCTGCGCCAGGACCCCACGTCGCTCGGCCGCAGGCTGCGCGCGAAGCTGGGCACGCAGGGCGCGCTGCTCGTCTACATGGACCAGTTGGAGGAGCTGGTGACGCTGTCCCCGCCGGAGGAGGCCGCGCTCGCGGGCGCCGCGCTGGGGTCGCTCACGGAGGCGGCCGGGGGCTTGAGGCTGCTCGCCACCGGCCGCAGCGACTTCCTCACCCGCCTCACCGCCGTGCCCGGCCTGGGCCCGGAGGTGCCGCACGCGCTGTACCTCCTGCGCGCGCTCACGCCGGAGGAGACGCGCGAGGCCATCGTCGGCCCCGCGCGCGTGAAGGGCGTGCGCTTCGAGTCCGAGGCCGTGGTGGACGCGCTCGTCGCCTCCACGGCCGCCTCCGACGGCGGCCTGCCGCTGCTCCAGTTCGCGCTCGCGGAGCTGTGGGACGCGCGCGACGAGTCCCGGGGCGTGATGACCCAGGCGGCGCTGGACTCATTGGGCGGCGTGTCCGGCGCGCTCGCCCGGCACGCGGACGCCGCGGTGGCCCGCCTGCTGCCCGACCAGCGCTCGGCGGCGCGCGGGGTGATGCTGCGCCTGGTGACGGCGGACGGCACCCGCGCGCGCAAGACGGACCGCGAGCTCGTGGGGGACGACCCGCGCTACCGCGCCGCGCTGGAGGCCCTGGTGCGCGCGCGCCTGCTCGTGGCGCGCGAAGGGGAGGGCGGCACCGCGTACGAGCTGGCCCACGAGGCGCTCCTCTCCGGCTGGGCCACGCTGGCGCGCTGGCTGGTGGAGGCGGGCGAGCGCCGCGAGGTGCAGGCCCGGCTGGAGGCCGCCGCCGCGCAGTGGGAGCGCCTGGGCCATGCGCGCGAGTCGCTCTGGGGCCCGCGCCAACTGGCGGAGACGGAGCTGCTGGAGCCGTCCGAGCTCACCCGGCGCGAGCAGTCCTTCCTCCTCGCCTCGCGCCGCACCGGCGTGCGCAGCCGCCGCCTGAAGGTGGGCCTGGCGCTGGGCTTCCTCGTGTCGCTGGGGCTCGTGTACGCGGGGCTCCAGTGGCGCGAGCGCCGCGTCCTCGACGTGCGCGTGCGCGGCGAGCTGGCCTCGGCCGCGTCGGAGCTGGAGTCCGTGCGCCGCGAACGCGACGCGCTCCAGGCCGAGCGCGCGGAGGCCTTCCAGCTCTACGACACGGGCCACAAGGCGGACGGCGACCGGACCTGGGCGAAGGTGGCGGGGCATGGCGCCCAGTTGTCCCACCACTTCGACGCCGTGGCGGACCGGCTGGAGCGCGCGCTGGCGCTGGCCCCCACCCGCACCGACGTGCGCGACGCGCTGGCGGACTTCCTCTACGAGCGCGCCCTGTGGGCCGAAAGCGAGCACGAGCCCGTGCTGCCCGCGCTGCTCCAGCGCCTGCGCCTCTACGACCCCGACGGCGTGCGCTGGAGCCGCTGGAACGCGCCCGCGCGGCTGTCCCTCCAGGTGGACGCGCCCGGCGCCTCCGCGGAGCTGCGCCCCGTCTCACGTGAGGCCTCGGGGCCGGAGGTCGTGGGCGAGCCCCTGCCCTTCCCGGGCGCGCTCCCCTGGACCGGCCTCACCGTGCCGCCGGGGTCCTACCAGCTCACCGTGCGCGCCCCGGGCCACGAGGCGTCGGTGCAGCCGCTGCTGCTGACGCGCGGGGAGGCGCGCGACGCCGTCCTGCCGCTCGTCCGCGCGGGCTCGCTCCCGCCGGGGTTCGTGTACGTGCCTCCGGGGGACGTGCGCTTCGGCAGCGCCGCCGAGTCCAGCGTGCGCGACTTCTTCAACGCCACCCCGCTGCACACCGTGCCCGTGCAGGGCTTCCTCATCGCCCGCCATGAGACGACGTACGCGGACTGGCTCCAGTACCTGGCGGCCCTGCCTCCGGAGGAGCGCGCCTCGCGCCAGCCCCGCGTGGGCACGGGCGGTTACGCCGGAGGCCTGGCGCTGGAGCCGGACGGCAACGGCTGGCGCCTGCGCTTCCAGCCCGGCGGCGTGCGCTACACGGCGCGGACGGGGGAGCCCGTGCGGTACGCGCGGCGCTCGCAGCGCACGGAGCAGGACTGGCGCCAGTTCCCGGTGAGCGGCATCACCTTCGCGGACGCGGAGGCCTACGTGACGTGGCTGTCCAAGTCCGGCCGGGTGCCGGGGGCGCGGCTGTGCTCGGAGCTGGAGTGGGAGCGCGCCGCGCGCGGCGTGGACGGCCGCGAGTACCCCCACGGCAACCGGCTGGGCCCGGACGAGGCCAACGTGGACGTCACCTACGGCAAGGACCCGGGCGGCTTCGGCCCGGACGTCGTGGGCAGCCACCCCGCGTCCCGCAGCCCCTTCGGCGCGGACGACATGGCCGGCAACGTGTGGGAGTGGACGCGCTCGTGGCTGGAGCCCGGCCGCCCGGTGGCCCGGGGCGGCAGCTTCACCTTCAACGTGACGAGCGCGCGGTCCTCCAACCGCGAGCTGCCGGAGGCCTCGCTGCGCGACGTCACGGTGGGCCTGCGCGTGTGCGCGGACGCGCCCGCGTCCGGCGGTTGAGCACCACCGGACACTGAAACCCCCGGGAACCGTTGGCGTCACCCCGGGGGCTCCACCCACTGGAAGCCACTGGACGCTGCAAGTGCCCGGACGGGCCACGCGCCGTTGCCGCTCCCGCCCACCGGACAGACCTTGTGCCGTGAAAGCGCGGTGCGGGTCGGGGTCGGGGTCGGGAAGGGGCATCCAGATGAGGACGTTGCAGCGAGTGGTCGCGGCGTGTCTCGCCGCCGTGGCGGTGGGCTGTGGCACGGAATCGTCGGAGCCCGAGGCTCCCTCCCTCCGCATGCAGGTGGCGGAGGTCGTCTCTCCCAACGGGCGCAACCTCAACGGGCGCAACCTCAACGGCCGCAACCTGAACAACAGCGAGCTGGGCGGCATGCTGGTGTCCGTGGCGTACGCGGGCGCCACCGCCGCCTCCGGCAACCCGCTGACCAACGTGCGGCTGCAGGGCTCCGTCTTCGTCGGCCTGGACGGCCCCAACCCCGTGACGGGCATGGGCTTCAACGGCGCGCGCTTCGTCGGCAACCTGGGCGACGGCTCCACCGTGCTCCTGCGGGTGGACGGCATCACCCAGGGCAGCGGCGTCGACAGCGACCTGTGGTCCTACCAGGTCTCCTACCAGGGCTCGGACGGCGGCTGGCGCGCCGTGTGCCAGGACGCGAACGGCGGGGCGCTCTCCGCCATCGCCGTGGCCGGCCGCTGGAACTACCTCCAGGGCGTGGCGGGCGGCGGCGCGAAGATTGACGACACCGCCGCCTTCACCTTCGCGTGCGAGGGCGCCGCCATCGCGAAGTGCATGCACTTCGGTTACAAGCCCTGGGCCACCGTCAACGGCCAGAGCCTCGCGGGCCACCACCAGGCCTGCACCCGCATGGTGCGCGCGGACTTCTGCGGCGACGGCGCGTCGCACACCACCGATGGCCAGTGGGTCAACCTCTACGACGGCGTGGGCGTCCAGGCCGACACCGAGTCCTGGAGCGTGGAGGCCGAGTGGAACGAGGCCGGCGCGCGCTGCTTCACCTCGGAGACCCGCGCCCACGAGCCCGTGACGTGCGCGGGCTTCAACCCCATCCCCGACTGCGGCAGCACCAGCCACTTCCAGTCCGGCACCCGCCTCATCAGCGAGTCGCCCTACGGCACCAGCGGGCTGTAGCCTGGCAGGTTACAGCAATCCCAGACTTGTAACGGCTTAGGTTACAAAATCTGGAAGTCGATAAAAGTCAGTGTTTCATGATATAGGAACGCTCCATTCGCCTCCGCGTCGCAAGGACCGGAGGCGCGTGGGGCGTTTTCCGCTTTCACGGAGGGGGACGGGGCCGGTGTGTCCGGGGCTCCGCGCACGGTGAGGGGGAAGGTGCCCCATCGCGAGGCTGTCGTCGCGGTCACCCCGTCGTGAGTGGAGCACTCCCCATGAAGCCCGAGCTGTCCCTGCTGTGGAAGCATTCCCGGAAGCGTCTGCCGTTCGCGCTGCTGGCCTCGTCGTTGGCGGTGGGCTGTGGCCAGCCCGCCCCGGAGACGTCCGGGACCCCCGCCCCCTCCGCGCCCCAGGTGGACGCCACCGCCCGGGCCGCGGACCCGTCCGGTGACCTGGAGGTGGCGCTCGGTGCGACGCTGCAGGCCCTGGAGGGCGACGCGGCGCGCCCGGTGGTGGAGTCCCTGTTCGCGACGCCCCAGGCGGAGGTCAGCCGGTCCACGGCCACGGTGTTCCAGTTGAAGCTGGACCCGAAGCGCGCGGAGAACGAGGCGTTCCGCGGCGGGACGCTGGCGATGACGGAAGGGGCGCAGCAGTTGACGTTCCGCGACGACGGCCAGGGCGGCGACGCGGTGGCGGGGGACCTGCTCTTCACGGCCTCCGGCACGTTCGACTTCGTGGCGCTCCAGGCGGAGCAGCAGCGCATCGCCCAGGCGCAGTCCCAGTCGCAGACGCAGTTGACCACGGCCGTGTTCGAGAACCGCCAACTGGTGCGCACCGTGCCGGTGACGGCGCTGAACCCGCAGTTCCCGGTGGGCCAGCCCGTGCCCATCCAGCCCATCGGCCTGGCGTCGCTGGTGGATCCGGCGCGCTCGCTCATCATCCGGGCGCCCGCCGTCGTGAACGACGTGACGCGCACGTATGACCCGTGCACCGGCGCGGGCAATCCGACGGGCAAGTGGACGTTCAACTACCTGATGACGGAGATGGCCAACCAGCCCTTCACGGGCGTGGCCCCCACCACCTTCGTGCGCGAGTGGCTGCGGCAGTGGGAGCAGCCGCGCACCATCAACGGCTTCGTGAACCCGGCGCGCCCGTCCATCGCGTCGAACCTCATCGGGCCCTGGCCGAAGCTGGCCTCCGGTGAGCTGAACCTGGCGAAGTCGCCGTTCAAGCTCATCGCCATCGTGAACCGGCTGGACCTGGCCGGCAGCAACCCGGCCTACGGCGCCGGCAGCGCGGGCGAGGGGCGCTTCATCTTCGCGGCCACCTCGGGCACGGGGTCGAGCTGCTACACGGTGCCCTTCCTGGTCATCCTGGAGTACGGGGTGGACAAGAGCGGCTGCGCGGCCATCAAGACCTACGCGCAGCAGTGGCAGGCCCTGTCCGGGCTGGCGCTGGGCAGCTCGGCGTACAACGCGGCGCTGGAGAACCTGACGGAGCAGTTCGCCAAGCGCGACCTGTCCCCGCGCAAGCCCAACCGCAGCTCCATCAACCAGGTGCGCACCAACGACGACTGGCTGGCCCACCCCTGGGAGCTGCGCGAGTTCCGCCTCTGGAACGGCACCATCAACCCGAACTCGTACTCCACCACGCCGCCCCCGGCGCTGGGGCTGCTCAACAGCCACACCGTGGCGCAGACGCCGGACCGCAGCCGGCAGACGACGCTGTTCCCGTCCTACGTGAACGCCAACACGGGGCCCATCCTCGCGGGCACGTACTCCGTCCCGCTGCCGTGGGCCGGCGGCACCTTCCGCGCGGGCCGCGCCATCGTGACGAACCCCGTGGCCGTCCCGCCCTTCTGGAGCCAGCCGGCGGCCGTCATCCCCAACCGTCAGGCGCGGCACGTCTTCTCGCTCAACACCTGCGACGGCTGCCACGGCGACGAACTGGGCACGAACTTCACCCACGTGAGCTGGACCGGCGCGCTGTCGCCGTTCCTCAGCGGCGCGCTCACCGTGCCGGACCGCGCGGACGGCGCGCCCGTGCGCACCTTCAACGAGGTGCTGGCGCGCCAGACGTTCCTGGACCAGGTGGCCAACCAGAGCTGCCTCACCACGTCGTTCGTGGTCGCTCCTCCCAGCGTCCACTGAGCCCCGCTCGAACGTGAAGCCAGCGCGGCCTCCGTCCCCTCGCGTGGGACGGAGGCCGTCGTCCTTCCAGCCGGCGTCCGCATGCCCCTCCGCCTGCCCTGGGGCCAGGCCGGGTGTGTTCTCCAGGTTCACGGCCGGTGGTGGCACGACTTCCCCGGCCGGGGGGGCGGCACCACGTTTACCCGGCCCCGGGGACGCCCCCGGGTGGAGCTCCAGGGCCGCATGCCCCTGGGGGCCGGGGAGGCAGGCCGTGGGACGCACCGAAGAGACAGCGGGTCTTCGAGCCCGGCGCACGGGTTCGCGGTGGGGCGCCGTGCTGGCCATCGTCTGGCTGGCCGGCGCCTGCGGGCAGCGCTCCCAGGAGGTCGCCGCGCCCATCGCGCCGACCGTGGTGTCGCTGGGCCCGGAGAACGTGGTGCGCGTGGAGCCCATGCGGCTGGAGAACGGCCCCGTCGTCTCCGGGACGCTCCAGGCGCGGCGGATGGCCAGCGTCCGCGCGGAGGTGGGGGGCAGCATCCTGGACGTGAACGCGGACCAGGGCCAGACGGTGAAGGAGGGGCAGCTCCTGGCGCGCGTGGAGGAGCACACGCTGCGCGAGCAGGTGCTGGCGGCCAGCTCCAACCTGCGCGTGGCGCGCAACGCCTTGCAGGTGGCGAAGGCGGACGAGCAGCGCAATCAGACCCTGGTCAAGCAGGGCGTCATCACCCGCCGCGACTTCGAGCGCGCGCAGTTGTCGCGGACGCAGGCGGAGGGCCAACTGGCGCAGGCTCAAGCGCAGTTGAAGCTGGCGCAGGACCAGTTGTCTCGCACGAAGGTGGCCGCGCCCTTCACGGGAGTGGTGAGCGAGCGGCAGGTGAACGCGGGCGACATCGTCCAGCCGGGCGCGCCGCTCTTCACGGTGGTGGATCCGGAGACGCTGCGGCTGGAGGCCTCGGTGCCCTCGGCGCAGTTGGGCCAGGTGAAGGTCGGCACGCACGTGGACTTCCGGGTGAACGGCTACGAGGACCGCGCCTTCAAGGGCGAGGTGGAGCGCATCAACCCGGCGGTGGACCCCGCCACGGGCCAGGTGCGCATCTACGTGAGCATCCCCAACAGCGAGCAGACGCTCCTGTCCGGCCTGTTCGCGCTGGGGCGCGTGGCGTCCCAGTCCCGGGAGGCGCTGGCCGTGCCGGTGGACGCGCTGGACACGCGCCAGGAGCCGCCCACCGTGCAGCGCATCTCCAACGGCAAGGTGGAGGAGGTGCCGGTGACGCTGGGCCTGCGGGACGACGTGGAGCAGGCCGTGGAGGTGCGCTCGGGGCTGAAGGCCGGGGACGTGGTGCTGCTCGGCTCCGCGCGCGACCTGACCAACGGCACGCCCGTGAAGCTCACCGGCGCGCCGGAAGGTCCGAAGAAGCAGCGGCCCGTCTCTCCGCCGGAAGCCCAGCAGGGCGTGGGCGGCGCGGGCAACGCGTCCGGCGGCGGTGCCCCCGCGCGGGCTCCGGCCGCGGCCGGGACTCCCACGCCCCCGGCCCAGGCACCCGCGAAGTAGCGGCGAGGCGTCTCCACTTCTTGAAGCAGCACCGCAGGAGTCGTCCGTGTTCATCTCCGACTTCGCCATCAAGCGCCCCATCATCACCATCACGGCGATGGTGGCGCTCGTCGTGTTCGGCATCGTCGCGCTCATCAACCTGGAGACGGACGAGTTCCCGGACGTTCAGCAGCCGGTCATCAACGTCACCATCGCGTACCCGGGGGCCTCACCGGAGACGGTGGAGCGCGAAATCGTGGAGCCCATCGAGGACGCCATCTTCGCCATCTCCGGCGTGGACGGGAAGAAGACCACGTCCAGCTCCACGGACAGCCTGGCGAACTTCACGGTCTTCTTCGACTTCGAGAAGGACGTGCAGGAGGCGTCCCAGGACATCCGCGACGCCATCTCCAGCAAGCGCGCGGACCTGCCGCAGGAGATGGAGGAGCCCATCCTCACGCGCTTCGACCCGTCGGACCAACCCATCGTGTCGCTGGTGCTGACGTCGGACGCGCTGGACGTGCCCGCGCTGTCGCTCATCGCGGACCCGATGGTGGTGGGGGATTTGCGCTCGGTGCCGGGCGTGGCGCAGGCCACGGTGGTGGGCGGCGTGGACCGGGAGATGACGGTGCAGGTGCGGCCCGCGTCGCTCCAGGCGGCGGGCCTGTCGGTGGCGCAGGTGGTTGCGGCGCTCCAGGCGCAGAACCTGGCGGCGCCGGTGGGCCGGCTCAACACCGAGCTTCAAGAACGCACCATCCGGCTCAAGGGCCGCCTGGAGACGCCGGAGGACTTCGCGCAGGTGCCCATCGCGGAGCGCAACGGACGCACGCTGCGGCTGGGGGAAGTGGCGGACGTGTTCGCCGGCACCGAGGAGCCGCGCACCCTGTCGCTCTACAACGGCGCGCAGGCGGTGGGCATCGAGGTCATCAAGGCCAAGGGCTACAGCACCACGGAGGTCGCGGACGGCGTGCGCGAGCGGGTGAAGACGCTCCAGCAGCGGCTGCCCGCCAACGCGAAGCTCGAAATCGTCCGCGACGCGGGCACGCGCGTGGAGAACTCCGTCGTCAACGTGCAGCAGGCGCTGATTGAAGGCGCGCTGCTCACGGTGCTGGTGGTGTTCCTGTTCCTCAACTCGTGGCGCTCCACGGTGATTACCGGCCTGGCGCTGCCCGTGTCCGTGCTGGCGTCGTTCGTGAGCGTGTGGGCGTTCGGCTTCACGCTCAACACGATGTCGCTGTTGGGGCTGACGCTGGCCATCGGCATCCTCATCGACGACGCCATCGTGGTGCGCGAGAACATCGTGCGGCACGTGGAGATGGGCAAGGACCACTACACGGCGTCGCGCGAGGGCACGAGCGAGATTGGGCTCGCGGTGGCGGCGACGACGTTCTCCATCGTGGCGGTGTTCGTCCCGGTGGCGTTCATGTACGGGGTGGCCGGGCAGTGGTTCAAGCCGTTCGCGCTCACCATCGCGTGCTCGGTGCTGGTGTCGCTGTTCGTGAGCTTCTCGCTGGACCCCATGCTCAGCGCGTACTGGCCCGACCCGCAGGTGGAGAAGGGCGAGCGGCGCAACTTCATCTCGCGCGGGCTTGCGCGCTTCAACCACTGGTTCGACCGGCAGGCGGACCGCTACAAGGGCGTCATCGCGTGGGCGCTGGACCACCGGCTCGCGATGGTGCTGCTGGCGGTGGGCTCGCTGGTGGGCGCGGTGGCGCTGCAGGGCGTCTTCGGCGGCGCGGGCTTCGTGCCGGTGAGCGACCGCTCGGAGATTGAGATGCTGGTGGAGACGCCCGCGGGCTCCAGCCTGGACTACACGCGGCGCAAGGTGGAGGAGGTGTCCCGCCTCACGCGCCAGCACCCGGAGGTCGCGTACACGTACACGACCATCGGCGTGCCGCTGCCGCTGCGCTCACCGGGCGTGGACCAGGCGCTGGTGTACGTGCGGCTCAAGCCGAAGGCGGAGCGCAAGGCCAGCCAGGAGGTGCTGGGCAAGACGCTGCGTCAGGAGCTGCTCGCGGTGGGCGGCGCGAACGTGTCTGTCTTCACCAGCGGCTTTGGCGGGGCCATCAAGTCCATCCAGTTGGAGCTGCGCGGCCCGGAGGCCAAGGGGCTCAACCAACTGGCGCAGCAGGTGATGAAGGAGGTGAAGCAGGTGCCGGGCGCGGTGGACGTGGGGCTGTCCACGCGCGGCGAGAAGCCGGAGCTGGAGGTGGAGCTGAACCGCGGGGTCGCGGGCCAGCTCAACGTGACGGTGGGGCAGGTGGCGCAGTCCCTGCGGCCGGCCTTCGCGGGCCTGGACTCCGGCGACTGGGTGGACCCCATTGGCGAGACGCGCGACGTGATGGTGCGCCTGGCGCCCCGGTTCCGGGAGACGCCGTCCCAGTTGTCGCAGTTGCCGCTGGTGGTGGGCACCAGCGCCACGGGCGCGCCGGTGGTGGTGCCGCTGGGGCAGGTGGCGACCGTGAAGCAGACGGTGGGCCCGGCGCAGATCGACCACCTGAACCGCGAGAAGGTCATCAACGTGCAGGCGAACGTGGCGGGGCGGTCGCTGTCGGAGGTGATGGGCGACATCCAGACGCGGCTCAAGGCGGTGAAGGTGCCGCCGGGCTACGAGGTGTCCACGGGCGGTGAGTCCGCGGATCAGCAGGAGGTGTTCGGTCGGGTGTTCCTGGCGCTGGGCGTGGCGGTGATGCTGATGTACCTCATCCTCGTCATCCAGTTCGGCTCGTTCATCGACCCGCTGGCCATCCTGGTGTCGCTGCCGCTGTCGTTGATTGGCGTGGTGCTGGCGCTGGTGGTGACGGGGGACACGCTGAACATCATGAGCCTCATCGGCGTCATCCTGCTCATGGGCATCGTCGCGAAGAACGCCATCCTGCTCATCGACTTCGCCAAATGGCAGCACGAGAAGGGCATGCCCTTGCGCGAGGCGCTCATCGAAGCGGGGCGCATCCGCTTGCGGCCCATCATCATGACGACCTTCGCGCTCATCGCGGGCATGGTGCCGGTGGCGCTGGGGCACGGCGAGGGTGGCGACTTCCGGGCGCCGCTGGGCCGCGCGGTGATTGGCGGTGTCATCACGTCCACGCTGCTCACGCTGCTGGTGATTCCGACGGTGTATGAAATCCTGACGGACGCCCGCGCGTGGACGACGGGGAAGCTGCGCCGGGTGTTCAAGCCGGGCGGCCAGACCCACGGGCCGGCGCACGGCGGCGGCGGCGAGCCCCGGCCCCAACCGCAGGCCCGGCAGGAGTGACGCGAAGGAGATGCTCGCGTCACCCTCAAGGAACGGTTGGCGCATCGCGCGGGGGGCCATAGGGTCCGGAGTGTGGAGCTCCTGTCCCCGCTGCCCGATTCGCACCGCTCGCTCGTCACCGAAGCCCTGGAGGCGCTGGGCGTCACCCGCTGGGTCCTGAGCATCCATGACCCCAGCTTCCCCGGCCTCCCCGGAGAGGACCTGGGGCGCGGCTCGCCGTACTCCGAGGGCGCCGCGCGCTTCCTCGCCTTCGCGCGCGACCTGGGCTTCACCGGCATCCAACTGGGGCCGCAGGGGCAGACCACCGCGTACAACCCGTCGCCGTATGACGGCACGTTGTTCTCCCGCAATACGCTGAACGTGGCGCTCGCGCCGCTCACGGATCCGCACGGCCCCTGGGGCGCGCTGCTGTCCCCGGACACCCTGGCGCGGCTCGTCTCCGAGGTGCCCGAAGCCGCGGGACCGGAGGCCCGGTATGCCTCCGCGTGCCGGGGCCAGGCGCGGGCGCTCCAGGAGGCGTGGGACACCTTCCGGCGCGAGCGGGACCGCGTGGATGCTCCCGCGTCCATCCTCGCGCTCATCCGCCGCTTCGCGGACTTCCGCCTGGAGCACCGCGAGTGGCTGGAGCGGGATGCGCTCTTCGACGTGCTGGCCGCCCGGTATCACACGCCGGATGACTGGCGCGGGTGGGCGGACTCGCTGGATGGGCGCCTGTTCGCGCCGCGCGCTGGCGAGGTGATGCAGGCGGAGGCGCGCATCCGGGAGCTGCTCACCGCCGAGGCCGACGCCGTGGAGCAGTACGCCTTCCGCCAGTTCCTCGTGCACGAGCAGCACGGGCTGCTGCGGGAGCTCGCGGGGGCGTGGGGGCTCAAGCTGTACGGGGACCTCCAGATTGGTTTCTCGCCTCGGGACACGTGGGCCCGGCAGGGGCTGTTCCTGGGCGCGTACCTCATGGGGGCTCCGCCCAGCCGCACCAACCCGGAGGGCCAGCCGTGGAACTACCCGGTGCTGGATCCGGAGCAGTACGTCGCTCCGGACGGCTCGGGCCCCGGGCCGGTGCTGAGCTACCTGGACGCGCGGCTGGGCAAGATGCTCTCCGAGTACGACGGGCTGCGCATCGACCATCCGCACGGGCTCGTGTGCCCGTGGGTGTACCGCGCGGGCTCGGCGGATCCGCTGCGCGCGGTGCAGGGCGGGGCGCGCCTGTTCTCCTCGCCGGACCTGCCGGACCACCCGGCGCTCGCGCGGTACTCCATCGTGGCCCCGGAGCAACTGGACCGCTCGCTGCCGCGTTACGCGGACGGGTGGGTGAAGGGACTCACGGAGGAGCAGGTGGGCCGGTACGCCCTCCTCTTCGACTCCGTGGTGCGCACGGCGCGCGAGCACGGCCGGGCCCGCGAGGACGTGCTGTGCGAGGTGCTGAGCACGCTGCCGTACGAGCTGTCCCGGGTGATGGCCCGCGATGGCCTGGGCCGCTTCCGCGTCACGCAGAAGGCGGACCTGAACAACCCGGCGGACGTGTACCGCAGCGAGAACGTGGCCCCCGAGGACTGGGTGATGGTGGGCAACCACGACACGAAGTCACTCTGGCGGCTGATCTCCGAGTGGCAGTGGAGGCACGCGCTGCGCGCGCAGGCGGACTACCTCGCGGAGCGGCTGTATCCCGAAGCGGAGGGGCGTGAGGACTTCGCGCGTCGGCTGGCGCGGGACCCCGGGCTGCTCGCGCAGGCGAAGTTCGCGGACCTGTTCGCCAGCCGCGCGCGCAGCGTGATGGTGTTCTTCGCGGACCTGCTGGGCATGCCGGACACGTACAACGCGCCGGGCTCCGTGGACGCGCGCAACTGGTCCCTGCGCATCCCCACGGACTGGGCCGAGCACTACCAGCAGCGGCTGCGCGTGGGGGCCGCGCTCAACCTGCCGCAGGTGCTCGCCATGGCGCTGCGCGCGGGCGGAGCCGAGGCCCGCGCACGGCACGCGGAGTTGCTGACACGGCTGGATGAAGCCGCTGTCCGGCTGCGAAGCGGCGTGCGCTGAAGCGCGCCCCCCGGGGGCGACCGGCACGAACCTGTCCGACAGTCGGACAGGTTCTGGACGCCCGTGGCCGGAGGCTCAGGGGATGCGCCGCATGTCGAAGCGCGACTGGCGCTTCCACTGCCCATCGGCTTGCTGGACCTCTCCGAGCCAGGTGAAGCGGTCCGGTCCGATGTCGGAGAAGCTCCAGCGGATGGGCTTCCCGTGGTGCTCGCCCAGGAGGAAGAGCCGGTCGCCGTCCCGTCCCCCGGCCAGCCGGTTGATGGCGCCGCCCGTGGGGCTGACCCAGGTGATCTGCCACTGGCCCGCGGCCCGGTCGAAGGTGCGCACCGTGGTGCCGTAGCGCTTGTTCGCGCCGGGGCCCGGCCGCGCGGGGGCGCGCCGCGACGGCACGATGAACACGTCCTGCAGGGCGCGTCCGTCCAGCACCCAGTGGAACCACCACTCCCCCGGGCTCTCGCGAACGCTCCCATCCGCATCATGGTCCTGGATGGTCCCCTCCCATCCGCCCACCAGCCACCCGAAGGTCGCCGCCGCGTCACCCAGCTCGCTGGAGGGCCCCGGGCTCACCAGTGCCTCCACGAACGCCTGCTTCGCGGTCACCGGCGCCGTGGGCCCCTCCGCGATCCTGCGCCAGAGGTCGGCGTAATCAATGGGCACCCCGTCCGCGTCCACGTCCAGCATCGCGTTGAAGTCGCTCTCCAGGCCCTCGTAGCGGTAGCGCGCGGGCCCTGTCCGCGTGTAGCCCTGCCGCGCGGGCACGACCTCCAGCTCGGGGAACCGCACCCACGCCGCGCGGATCTCCGCGCGGGCGCCTTCGGCAAGCCGCAGCCGGTTGATGGGCAGCGCATTGGTGGAGGGCGTCAGGCCCAGGTCCACGTCCGTGCAGCCCTCCAGCTCCTGCGCGACCTGCCCGTCCTTCCACCAGTGGCCCTGCCCGTCGTGCTCCAGCGTGAGCGCCCGGTGCTCACCGCGCCACGACTGCGTCACGCTGACCCGGCGCGTGCGCCAGGCGCTGTCACAGACGATGGAGTACTCCGCCCTCAGCGGAGCACCCTGCTCCGCGACGAGGAGCAAGCCGGACAGCTCCGCGCCCTCCGGCCCGCGCCGCACGCGTGCATGCTCGAATCCCAGTTCATCCATCACGCGCCGCCAGATGAGCTCCCGCGTGACTGCCGTTGTCTCCGTCGCCATGATTCGGTCACCCCGCTTGAATGAATGGGGACAGGATGGAAGGAAGGCGCGTGGCCGACTTGGGGAAAGTGGACCTGACGACAGCTCGCCGGCTGGCGTCCGGAGACGGCTGGCGCGTGAGCGAGATCCTCTGCCGCTCCGGTCCCAGGGACCCCGTCTTCGAGGAACAGCACACCTGGGTGTCCGTCTCCGCCGTCCTGTCGGGGAGCTTCACCTACCGTTCCCGGAACGGCCGCGTGCTGCTGACGCCCGGCTCGCTGCTGCTCGGGGAACAGCACACGTCCTTCTGCTGCGGCCACGAGCACGGCGTGGGCGACCGCTGCATCGCCTTCCACTTCCAGCCCGAGCTCATGGAAGAGGTGGCCCGCGACCTGTCCGGGGTGACACGCACGGACTTCCCCCAGCACCGGCTGCCGCCCCTCCAGCGGCTCGCACCGCTCATCGCGGATGCCTGGGCGCTGGCCGGGCAGCCTGGCTCGCGCGGCGCGGAGGAGCTGGCGCTGCGGATGGCGGGCGCCGCGCTGCGCGGCCTTCACGCGGGCCCCGCACGGCCCGTCACCGCCACCGAGGAGCGGCGCATGGCGGACGCGCTCCGGCTCATGGAGGACCGGCTGGTGGAGCCCCTCTCCCTGGGCGTGCTCGCGCAGGAGCTGGGCATGGGCCGCCACCACTTCCTGCGCACCTTCCGCAAGGTGGTGGGAGAGAGCCCCTACAGCTACATCCTGGGCCGTCGCCTGACACTCGCCGCTGAACGCCTGCGGACTGGCCGCGAGCGCATCGCGGACGTCGCCTTCGCGTGTGGGTTTGGCGACCTGTCTGAGTTCGTCCGCCGCTTCCGTGCCCGCTTCGGCGTCACGCCTTCCGCGTACCGCGTCCGTGCTCGACCCGGGTCGACCGGGACAGAGCGGGTCTAACCAGTCTCCTTGGAAAACCCTGTTCTCGATGCTATCGGGTCTGGGCAATTCTTTGATCAGGGTGAGGCAAGGACCGCGTGGCGAAACATCGTGAGTGGGAGTTCGGAGCGCATCGCGCGTACTTCGAGGAGCCGGACCTGTTGGTGATGAAGTTCAACGGGCCCTCGAAGATGGAGGACTCGAAGAAGGTGCTGGAGATCTGCCAGGAGGTGTCGAAGAACGGACCGGTGTTCGTCATCTCCGACGTGTCCACCTCCAGCATCGACAAGGACTCGCGCGAGCTGCTGGTGGCGCAGGCCAAGGCCGAGTGGTTCCGCGGCCACGTCTACCTGGGCACGGGCCCGCTGCAGCGCGCGGGCGCCAAGGCGCTGATGCTCGCGCTCTACTTCACCGGCAAGTGGACGGTGGACGTGGACTTCGCGGACTCGGAGAAGGACGCGCGCGAGCTCGTCGCGAAGAAGCGCGCCCAGCCGCCCAAGAAGTAGCCGGCGCTCCCGCCGCCTCAGTGCTGGACGTCCAGCACGAGGCGCGTGGGGTCCTTCAGCTCCAGCACGCGGAACGGGACGCGGCGCGCGGTGCCCAGCACCCACGTCACCTCGCCCTCGAAGTCGCACACGCGCTCCAGCCCCAGCAGGGACGGCAGCGCGGGCTTGAGCGAGCGCTGCGCCACCGTCGCCTGCCCCTGGTCGTCATGCGCCCGCGCCAGCGTGAAGCGCACCTCCAGCATGGCCTCTCCCGGCGTCTTCACGTCGTCGCCGGAGCCGCACTGCTGCGCTGACTTCACGTAGCCCAACTGGTAGCCCGGCAGGCGCGGCCCGTCGAACTCGAACACCGTGCGGTCGTAGTCCGCGTGCGTCCCCGTGCGCACCGAGCGCAACGTGATGGCCGGGGGCTCGCCGCGCGGCTTCTGGACCGTCTCCGTCGTCCACGCCGCGCCCTCGGAGTCCGGCGCCGCCGTGGGCGCCGGCCCGCCCGCGTCCTCCTTCACGTCCAGCACCTGGTGCACCACCGGGGCGGTGGCGGCCGGTCCCTCGCGCGGCACGGTCCTGGCGGGCGGAGGCACGGCCGGTACGTCCATGGGGACGGTCTGGGGCTCCTGCTTCTGGCAGCCCTGGCCCAGCACTCCCAACACCACTCCCACCACATACAGCCCCTGTCGCAGGCGCATCCGGTTCCTCCCATCAAACCCCGTCAGCCGGGGACTTCCCGAGTCCTCGCACACCGCGCTCCCCAGGACCATGGAAGATGCGCCTTCCCGGCGCCGTTGCGTATAGGGTCCGACGGGCCGCGTCCCCCCGGCCCCCCTTCGTGCACTGGAGAGATCCGCACCATGGCCATTGATTTGACCTCCCTCCCGCGTCCCTCTCGCGACGACACCACCGTGAGCACCATGGTGCGTGGGCTCGTGGGCAGCGAAATCCTCCGCATCGCCGCGGAGATCCGCGAGCTCGTGGCCAAGGGCACGAAGGTGTGCAACCTCACCGTGGGGGACTTCAGCCCGAAGGAGTTCCCCGTCCCGGACGGCCTGCGCGACCAGATTGGCGCCGCGCTCCAGGCCGGCGAGACGAACTACCCGCCGTCCGACGGCGTGCTGGACCTGCGCCAGGCCGTGCAGCGCTTCTACGAGCGCTCCCTGGGGCTGAAGTACCCGCTGGAGGGCATCACCATCGCGGGCGGCGCGCGGCCCGTCATCTACGCCACCTACCGCGCGGTGCTCGACCCGGGGGACGTGGTCGTCTACCCGGTGCCGTCGTGGAACAACAACCACTACGCCCACATGCTGGGCGCGAAGAGCGTGGTGGTGACGACGGAGGCGTCCGCGGGCTTCATGCCCACGCTGGCGCAGTTGGAGCCGCACCTGTCTACCGCGCGTCTGCTGTGCCTGTGCAGCCCGCTCAACCCCACCGGCACCATGATTGACGCGGAGGCCCTGCGCGCCATCTGCCAGCGCATCGTGGAGGAGAACCGCGCGCGCGAGGGCCGCGGCCAGAAGCCTCTCATCCTGATGTACGACCACATCTACTGGGTGCTGAACTTCGGCAAGAAGCACGTCACGCCCGTGGAGCTGGTGCCGGAGATGGCGCCGTACACCGTGTTCGTGGACGGCATCAGCAAGGCCTTCGCCGCCACCGGCGTGCGCGTGGGCTGGGGCGTGGGCGCGCCCACCCTCATCTCCCGCATGCGCGACGTGCTGGGCCACGTGGGCGCCTGGGCCCCCAAGGCCGAGCAGGTCGCCACCGCGCGCTACCTGGACGACGTGCCCGCCACCGAGTCCTTCCTGACGACGATGCGCCAGCGCGTCGACCAGCGCCTGGAGGCCCTCTACAAGGGCTTCCAGCGCATGAAGGACGCGGGCCTGCCGGTGGAGGCCATCGCGCCGCAGGGCGCCATCTACCTCACCGTGCGCTTCAACGTGGTGGGCAGGGACGGCCTCGCGACCAACGACGCCATCCGCAAGCGCCTGCTGGAGAAGGCCCGCTTCGCCGTGGTGCCCTTCCAGGCGTTCGGCCTCCAGGAGGACACCGGCTGGTTCCGCCTCTCCGTGGGCGCCACCTCCGTCGCCGAAATCGAGGAGGCGCTGCCTCGGGTGGAGGCCACCGTGCGCGAAATCCTCGCGGCCCGGTAGCCTCTTTCCTCCACAGGCTGGCAGGCAGGGAATAGCCTGCCAGCCGTGGCGTTGGGAGCGCCGCCATCATGCTCAAGCGCTTCGTGGACGTCCGTGACGAGGAGGGAGGGGCGGTCCTCGGGGCGTTCGTCTACTTCTTCACGCTGATGTGCGGCTACGCCATCCTGCGGCCCATCCGCAACGAGATGGGCACCGCCGGGGACGTGAAGCACCTGCCCTGGCTCTTCAGCGTCACCTTCGTCGTGATGCTGCTGGCGGTGCCGGCCTTCTCCGCGCTGGTGGCGCGCTACCCTCGGCGGGTGGTGGTGCCGCGCGTGTACCGCTTCTTCCTCTTCAACCTGCTGGCCTTCTTCGCGCTGCTCAAGTGGGGCGTGGCGAAGGAGGGCGTGGCGCGCGCCTTCTACGTCTGGCTGAGCGTCTACAACCTGTTCGTCGTCTCCATCTTCTGGAGCTTCATGGCGGACGTGTTCGCCAGCGACCAGGGCAAGCGGCTCTTCGGCTTCATCGCCGCGGGCGGCACCACGGGGATGATCGTCGGCCCGTTCCTGGTGGGCAGGCTCGCGGAGCCGGTGGGGCCGGTGAACCTCATCCTCGTGTCCGCGGTGATGCTGGAGGTGAGCGCGCAGTGCGTGCGCCGCCTGGGCCACTGGGCCCGGGACGTGCAGCACCAGCCCGCCACGCGCGAGGGCCCGGTGGGCGGCGGGATGCTCGCGGGCTTGCGTCTCCTGGTGACGTCGCCGTTCCTGCTCGCGCTGGGGATGCAGGTGCTGCTGTACGCGGCGACCTCCACGTTCCTGTACTACCAGGAGGTGCAGCTCGTCGCGTCGCTGGCGAAGGACGCGGCGTCGCGCACGGCGGCGTTCGCGGACATCGACTTCTGGGTGCAGGTGCTGACGCTGGCCCTCCAGACGCTCGTCACCGGGCGGGTCATCTCGCGTCTGGGATTGGGCGTGGCCATGGCGGTGGCGCCGGTGCTCACGCTGGTGGGCTTTGGCGTGCTCGCGTTCGCGCCGGTGCTGGCGGTGCTCATCGCGGTGAAGTCGCTCCGGGGCGCGAGCCACTACGCGCTGGAGCGCCCGTCGCGCGAAATCCTCTTCACCACGGTGGACCGCGAGGCCCGCTACAAGTCCAAGAGCTTCATCGACACGGTGGTGTACCGCGGCAGCGACACGCTGAGCGCGTGGCTGCAGGGGGGGCTGACCGCGCTGGGCCTGGGCATGACGGGCCTGTCGCTGGCGGCCGTGCCCGTGGCCGCGCTGTGGCTCGCGGTGGCCCTGTACCTGGCGCGCCAGCAGCGCACGCGCGCCGCTGAATCCATCCCGCAAACGACCCTTTCTGGAGGAACCACGGCATGAAGCTGTCCCGAAGAGGCGTGATTCAAGCAGCGGCCGCGCTGGGCGCGGTCCAGGTGTTGGGCTGTGCGTCGTCCCCCAAGGCGGGCCCGGGCCCAGGCTCGGCGGCGGGGGACGGGGACAGCGCCCCCAGCAAGCCCCTGAACCTCCTCATCCTGGGCGGCACCCGGTTCCTGGGCCCCGCGCTGGTGCAGGTGGCGCAGGCGCGCGGCCACACGCTCACGCTCTTCAACCGCGGCAAGTCCAACCCGGGCCTGTTCCCGGACGTGGAGAAGCTCCAGGGGGACCGCGACCCCAACAAGGGTGAAGGCCTGAAGGCGCTGGCGGGCCGCAAGTGGGACGCGGTCATCGACACGTCCGGCTACGTGCCGCGCATCGTGAAGGCGTCCGCGGAGCTGCTCGCGCCCAACGTGGGGCAGTACGTCTTCATCTCCAGCGTCTCCGTCTACAAGGAGATGACGAAGAAGAACCTCAGCGAGTCCGACGCCGTGGGCACCATCGCCGACGAGACGACGGAGGAGGTGGGCGAGGAGAGCTACGGCCCGCTCAAGGCGCTCTGCGAGAAGGCCGCGGAGGCCGCGCTGCCCGGCCGCACGCTGAACATCCGCCCCGGCCTCATCGTGGGTCCGGATGACGGCTCCGACCGCTTCACCTACTGGCCGCTGCGCGTGGCGAAGGGCGGCGAGGTGCTGGCCCCCGGCGACGGCGAGGACCCGGTGCAGGTCATCGACGCGCGCGACCTGGCCGCGTTCATCATCCGCAACGTGGAGCGCCGCACCGCGGGCATCTTCAACGTCACCGGCCCGGTGGAGCCCATGAAGATGAAGGGCATGCTGGAGACCCTGCGCGAGGCGACCGGGAGCGACGCGCGCTTCACCTGGGTGGACAGCGCGTTCCTGGAGCAGCAGAAGGTGACGGCCTTCGGGGACATGCCCGCGTGGGTGCCGCGCACCGGACCGGAGAGCGGCATCGGCGCGGTGAGCATCGCCAGGGCCACGCAGGCGGGGCTCGTCACCCGGCCGCTCGCGGACACCGTGCGCGACACGCTGACCTGGTTCCACGCGCTGCCGGCGGACCGCCAGGAGAAGCTGCGCGCGGGCCTGTCCGCCGAGCGGGAGAAGGAAGTGCTCGCCGCCTGGCACCAGGCGAAGGGCACCGCGAAGGCGGGCTGAGCCGCCGCGTCTGGCATCCGGGTGCCTGGCCGGGGAGCGGCCGGGCATCCGTCCCCCAGCCGCCGGGCAGGCGAGAGACAGCGGATGCTGGCCGGGCGCGTCATGCGTCCGCACCTTGTCCGCCATGGAACGCGACCGGGACAGCAGGCATCACGTGGTCATCGTGGGGGCGGGCTTCGGCGGGCTTCAGGCCGCGAAGGCCCTGGGCAAGGCGGACAACGTGCGGGTGACGGTGGTGGACCGCTACAACCACCACCTCTTCCAGCCGCTGCTCTACCAGGTGGCGACGGCGGTGCTGAACCCGTCGGACATCTCCGCGCCCATCCGCACGGTGCTGCGCTCGCGCAACACGGAGGTGCTGCTGGCGGAGGCGAAGTCGGTGGACGCGCGCCGCAAGGTGCTCGTGGTGGAGGGCGGAGAGATTCCCTACGACTCGCTGGTGCTGGCCACGGGCGCGACGCACTCGTACTTCAAGCACCCGGAGTGGGCGCAGGTGGCGCCTGGGCTGAAGACGCTGGAGGACGCGGTGCGCATGCGCGAGCGCGTGCTGACGGCCTTCGAGGCGGCGGAGCGCGAGTCCGACCCGGAGCGCCAGCGCCAGTGGATGACCTTCGTCATCATCGGCGCGGGGCCCACGGGGGTGGAGCTGGCGGGGGCGCTCTCGTACATGACGCGGCACGGGCTGCCGAAGGACTTCCGGCGCATCGACACGCGTCAGGCGCGGGTCATCCTGCTGGAGGGCCTGCCGCGCGTGCTGAGCACCTATCCGGAGGAGCTGTCGGAAGCGGCGAAGCGCGACCTGGAGAAGCTGCACGTCGAGGTGCGCACCGGGGCCCTGGTGACGGGCATCGACGCGGAGGGCGTCACCTTCGGTGACGAGCACATCGCCACGCGCACGGTGCTGTGGGGCGCGGGGGTGGCGGCGTCGCCGCTGGTGCGCTCGCTGGAGGTGCCGCTGGACCGCGCGGGGCGGGTGAAGGTGACGCCGCTGCTGACGGCGCCGGGCCTGAATGACGTGTATGTGATTGGCGACGTGGCGGCGGCGGAGCAGCGCGGAAAGCCCGTGCCGGGCATCGCGCCGGCGGCGATGCAGATGGGGCGGCACGTGGCGAAGACCATCCGCGCCCGCCTGGCGGACAAGCCGCTGCGCGCGTTCCGCTACCACGACAAGGGCAGCTTCGCGGTGATTGGCCGCGGCTACGCGGTGGGGCTGCTCTTCGACAAGTGGCGCATGAAGGGGCTGCCCGCGTGGTGCGTCTGGGCAGGCGTGCACATCGCCTACCTCGTCGGCTTCCGCAACCGCGCCTCCGTGATGCTGAACTGGGGCTACACCTTCTTCACCAAGGGAGGCCGGGACATGCGGCTCATCACCGGCAACGTGGTGAAGCGCATGCCCGCCCTGGCGGCGTCCCTCCAGGCCCCCGCCGTGCCTCCTCCTCCGGTGCGTCCGGAGCTGCCGGCGTCGCGGCCCGCGCCGGTGCACTGAGGCAGGAAGACCTGGGACGTGGTGCGAAAAGTCGCCCCGGTGCCTGCTGGCGCCGGGGCGATTTCCGTTTGGATCCAGGCCGTCCCCACCCCTGATGCCCTCATGCCGGCCCCCTGGTGGGGGAGCGGGCGTGACGGAGCGGGACAGGGGGGCCCTGGCCATGTCAGCCTCTCGCGATAGGGAAGGGTAGGGACGCGCACGGTGGGGGGCCCGACCCCGCGGGTGGGCGGCCAGGGGCGGGGAGGGGACAGGTCATGAGGTGGGATGAGATGGGCGAGTCGCCCGGATGGGACAGGTCGGTGTCGCGGGACGCGAGCGTGGACGGTGGGACGGCTCGCGGTGGGCGGGGCTCCGTCCTCGCGGTGGTGGCGGAGAAGCCCGCCGTGGCGCGCGACATCGCCCGGGTGCTCGGCGCCACCGAGCGCGGCGAGGGCTTCCTGCGCGGCAACGGCTACGTCGTCACGTGGGCCATTGGCCACCTGGTGGGCCTGGCCCAGCCGCATGAGATGCGCCCCGAGTGGAAGAAGTGGCACCGCTCCCAGTTGCCCATGCTGCCGGGGGACTGGCCGCTGGTGGTGTCTGACTCCACGAAAGCCCAGTTCGAGGTCGTCCGCCGCGTGATGAACGCGCCGGAGGTGTCCGCCGTGGTGTGCGCCACGGACGCCGGGCGCGAGGGCGAGCTCATCTTCCGCTACATCTACGACGCCGCCGGGTGCCGCAAGCCGGTGCGGCGGCTGTGGGTGTCGTCGCTCACCGAGCGCGCCATCCGCGACGGCTTCCAGCACCTCAAGGACGGCAAGGCCTACGCGCCGCTGGCCGCCGCCGCCATGGGGCGCAGCCGCGCGGACTGGCTCGTGGGCATGAACCTGTCGCGCCTCTACACGCTGGCGAGCGGCACCTACGGCAACATGCTGTCCGTGGGGCGCGTGCAGACGCCCACGCTGGCCATGGTGGTGGAGCGCGAGCTGGCCATCCGCGACTTCGTGCCCCGGGACTACCTGGAGGTCGTGGCCACCTTCTCCCCTCGCGGCAAGGGCGCGCCCGTGGGGGCCCGCTACCAGGGCACGTGGTTCCGCTCGGGGCCGGACGGCAAGCCGGTGGTTCCGCCGGGCTACGAGTCCGTGCGCGAGGCGCGCCGGCTGGACGCGGACGGCGTGGAGGCGGGCCGGGTCATCGACCGCGTGCGCGGCGGCAACGCGGTGGTGGAGTCGCTGGACGCGGAGACCAAGCGGATGCCGCCGCCGCTGCTCTACGACCTCACGGAGCTCCAGCGCCACGCGAACCGGCTCTACGGCTTCAGCGCGCAGCGCACGCTGGAGGTCGCGCAGGCGCTCTATGAGAAGCACAAGCTCTTGAGCTACCCGCGCACCGCGAGCCGGCACCTGTCGGAGACGGTGGCGGACACGCTGCCGGAGGTGGTGCGCGCCATCGCCGCGCCCTACCAGGAGGACCTGGCGCCGGGCACGGGCGAGCGCCCGCTGGGCAAGCGCTACGTGGATGACTCGAAGGTGACGGACCACCACGCCATCATCCCCACGCCCATGCCGGCGTCCGGCGTGCGGCTGTCTCCGGACGAGCAGCGCCTCTATGACCTGGTGTGCCGGCGGCTGCTCCAGGCGTGGCACGAGGACCACGTCTGGAAGGTGACCACGGTCATCACCGCGGTGACGTCGAAGGGGGACGCGGGGCCCGTGGTGGACCGCTTCCACAGCGCGGGCACGCAGGTGGAGAAGGTGGGCTGGAAGGTCCTGGACGTGGGGGGCGGGCAGAAGGCGCCGCGCCTCAAGCCGGAGGGTAGGAAGGGCGCGGACAAGGACAAGGAAGAGGAGCCGGACGACGAGCCGCAGGACCTGCCCGCGGGGCTCGCGCGTGGACAGGCGCAGACGGTGGAGGACGTGGAGGCGGTGAAGAAGCGCACGCGTCCGCCGCCGCGCTTCACGGAGGCCACGCTCCTGACGGCGATGGAGTCCGCGGGGCGCACGCTGGATGAGAAGGAGCTGGTGGACGCGATGCGCGACACGGGGCTGGGCACGCCCGCCACGCGCGCCGCGACCATCGAGCTGCTGCTCGAGCGCGAGTACCTGACCCGCGAGGGCAAGCGCCTGGTGGCCACGGACAAGGGCATCCACCTCATCCAGGTGGTGCACCCGGACGTGAAGTCCCCCGTGATGACGGGGCAGTGGGAGGCGTGGCTCCAGCGCATCGAGCGCGGGCAGGGCGCGCTGGATGCGTTCATGAGCGGCATCGAGGCGTATGTGCGGGAGGTCGTGGGGCAGGCGCCCACGTCGCTGCCGCCCACGCCGGTGGCCGGCGCCGCGCCGCGGAACGAAGCCGCGGCTGCGAGCGCACGGTTCGAAGCCGCGAGGCCGCATCCCGCGAAGGCACCCACCGAGGAGCTGTTCCGGACCCGCGAGGCCACGACCGCCACCGTCCAGGCCGCGGCCCGAGCCAACACCGCGCGCAATGAGGTCGGTGCCTCCGCGAGCATGACGGGAGAAGGCCCCCGCGCGTTCGGCCACGGCGCGGCAGGCGACGCACGTCACACGGGGGCATCCGGCCACGGTGGCTCCGACGTCCCCGGTGCCTGGCGTTTCGCGGTGGGCGCCCCGGCCCACGGCCTCCACGACGGCTCCGCGGGCGCCGCCGCACCGGCCGCGTCGCCGCGCGTGCAGGACCGCCCTCCCAACATCCCCTCCGCGGAGGTGCGCACCGCCTTCGTGCAGGCCTCCTCGGAGGGCTTCGGCCGGGCCAAACGCCAGCCTCAAACCGTGAACATGGGCGGCACCCGGCCGGAGCGCGTGCACCGCGCGCCCACGCCTCCGGACAAGCTTCGCGGTCTCCTCAAGGAGGCCTTCGGCTTCAACGACTTCCGCCCGTACCAGGAGGAGGTCTGCCGCGCGGCCACGTCCGGCGAGGACCTGCTGCTGGTGATGCCCACGGGCGCGGGCAAGTCCCTCTGCTACCAGCTCCCGGGCCTGGCCCGCGCGGGCACCACCGTCGTCGTCAGCCCGCTCATCGCGCTGATGGAGGACCAGGTGCTGCGGCTCCAGTCGCTGGGCTTCGCCGCGGACCGCATCCACTCCGGCCGCGACCGGGCCACCTCCCGGCAGGTCTGCGCCGAGTACCTTGAAGGGCGCCTGGACTTCCTCTTCATCGCCCCGGAGCGCCTGGGCGTCCCCGGCTTCGTGGAGTTGCTGGCCCGCCGCACGCCCTCGCTCATCGCCATCGACGAGGCGCACTGCATCTCGCAGTGGGGCCACGACTTCCGTCCGGACTACCGGCTGCTGGGCTCGCGCCTGCCGCTCTTGCGCCCCGCGCCCGTGGTGGCGCTCACCGCCACCGCCACGCCGGACGTGCAGAAGGACATCGTCCAGCAGCTCGGCCTGCGCGGCTCACGGGGCGGCGCCGCGCACACCTTCATCCACGGCTTCCGCCGCACCAACATCGCCATCGAGGTGCGCGAGCTCAACCCGGGCGCCCGCGGCGACGCCATCCTGTCCCTGCTCAAGAACCCGGAGCACCGGCCCGCCATCGTCTACGCGTCCACGCGCAAGCACGCGGAGCAGTACGCGGACCTTCTCGCGCACGACTTCCACACCGCGCCGTACCACGCGGGCCTCCAGCCCCAGGAGCGCGACCGCATCCAGGCCGCCTTCCTCAAGGGACACCTGGAGGTCATCGTCGCCACGACCGCGTTCGGCATGGGTATCGACAAGCCGGACGTGCGCACCGTCATCCACGCGGCGCTGCCCGCCAGTCTAGAGGGCTACTACCAGGAGCTGGGGCGCGCGGGCCGCGACGGCAAGGACTCGCGCGCGGTGCTGCTCCACGCCTTCGTGGACCGGCGCACCCACGAGTTCTTCCACCGCCGCGACTACCCGGACCCCTCCGTCCTGGAGCGCATCTACCAGGCCACCTCCAACGAGCTGGAGCCCAAGGCCTCCATCCAGGCCCGTGTGCGCGGCGACCCGGAAATCTTCGACAAGGCCCTGGAGCAACTGTGGATCCACGGCGGCGTGGAGATGACCCCGGACGAGGACGTGCGGCGCGGCCGCGCGGGCTGGGCCGTGGCGTACATCGCGCAGCGCGAGCGCAAGCAGCTCCACCTGGAGCAGATGGGCCGCTACGCGGAGGCGCACGACTGCCGCATGCGCCACCTGGTCGCGCACTTCGGCGACGTGCAGGACTCCGGCGCCGCCTGCGGCCTGTGCGACGTCTGCGCCCCCGAGTCCTGCGAGGTGGTCCGCTTCGAGGAGCCCTCCGCGCTGGAGGCCCACGCGCTGGGCCGCATCCTGGAGGCCCTCCACGCCCGCGACGGACAGGCCACCGGACGGCTCCACCGCGAACTCTTCGGGGAGCAGCTCCACCGCCGTGACTTCGAGCGGCTTGTCGGAGGACTGGTGCGCGCGGGGCTGGTGCGCCTGGAGTCGGACTCGTTCGACAAGGACGGCCAGGTCATCCAGTTCCAGCGGCTGGCCCTCACGGACACCGGCCGCCGCGCCCGCGTCATCGCCCCCGGCCAGGTGGTGCTGCCCCAGGCGCGCGAGGTGCCCTCCAAGAAGCGCAAGGGCCGCACGGCGGCTGGCGGCACGAAGCGCACGTCCCGCAAGCGCGCCGCCTCCAGCGCGGAGGCCTCGCCCCGGGGACGCGGCAAGGGCCGCCGGGGAGGCTCGGCGTCCTGGGCCCCGCGCGATGACGCGGACTTCAGCCAGGAGTCCTTCCCCGCGGAGGCCCCGCCGGCCCGGAGCGGCTGGAAGGCGCGCGCCACGCCGGACGCCTCGCCGGGCCCACGGGCCTCCTGGAACGCGTCCCGCAACGCGCCGCCCGACCTCGAGCCGCCCCCCGCCCTGGTGGCGACCCTCAAGGAGTGGCGCCTCACCGAGGCCCGCAAGCGCAAGGTGCCCGCCTTCCGCATCCTCACCGACCGCGTGCTGGACGCCATCGCCAGCGCCCGGCCCTCCAGCGGCGCGGAGCTGATGTCCATCCACGGCGTGGGCCCCGCTCTCACGGAGCGCTACGGCCCGCAGATCCTCTCGCTCGTGTCCCGCCGCCGCTGACCGCTGGCGGATCCGCGTGTCCGCCGGTGGACAGGGGCGGCGCGGATCCGCCCTGTCAGGGCAGCGGCGTGCCCCCGGACGCGAGCCCCGGGGGACAGCGTGGATCCGCCGTGGGGCGTGCCGTCCGCCGCGAACCCCCTGACAAGGGAAAGCCCTTTCCTGGGCCGCAGGCGCGGAGGGCTACCGGCCAGGCGTGAAGCATGTTTCCCAAGCTTGTAGGCAAAAGTCCGGGTGCCACCTTTTCGTCCACACGCGCAATGGGAGCGGCGTGAGGGGTTCAAGGGGGCGCGCAATGGAGCTGGGTTTCGAGACGATTGGCAACGCCACACTCATCTGTCACGACAACGGGCCGGTGCTGGTGACGGACCCGTGGACGGACGGAGACGCGTACTTCGGAAGCTGGACGCTGTCCCACGAGGTTCCGGAGGAGCAGCGCCAGTCCATCCTGGACTGCCCCTTCGTGTGGCTGTCGCACGGCCACCCGGACCACCTGAGCATGGCGTCGCTGGAGAAGCTGCGCGAGCGCACGCTGCTGGTCCCCAACCACGTGGGCGGCCGCATCCGGGACGACCTGCGCGAGGCGGGCTTCAAGGTCCAGGTGCTCCAGGACCGCGAGTGGACCCGCCTGTCCCCGCGCATCCGCGTGCTGTGCATCCCGGACGTGAACCAGGACGCGGTGCTGCTGGTGGAGGTGGGCGGCCGGCTCATCGTCAACCTCAACGACGCCGGTGACCGCGGCCAGGGCCGCTTCGTGCGCCGGGTCATCAAGGAGTACAGCGAGACGTACCTCCTGGCCCTGTCCGGCTACGGCGACGCGGACATGATGAACTTCTTCACCGAGGACGGGCGCCGCATCCTCCCGTACGCGGCGGCGAAGACGCCCGTGGGACAGACGATTGCTCGCATGGCGGAGACGTACGGCGTGCGCTACTTCGTCCCCTTCAGCTCCATGCACAAGTACCAGCGCGCCGACAGCGTCTGGGCTTCCGAATACACCACCACGCTGCCGGACTACGCGCGGGGCTTCGCCTCCAACACCTGCGAGATGCTCCCGGCCTTCCTGCGCCACGACTTCACCAACGACGCCTCCGCCTCCATCCACCCCAAGGAGCGCGTCATCAAGCCGCTGGACCCCAAGGACTTCGGGGACGACTGGAGCGAGCGCCTGGAGGCGGACGAGGTGAAGCAACTGGAGCAGTACTTCCGCGCCGTCGAGCACCTGGGCTCCGTGCTGGACTTCCTCCGCTTCCGCGTGGGCGGCCAGGAGCACGTCATCGAGTTCAACAAGCGCCGCTTCCACAAGGGCATCACCTTCGAGGCGCCCCGCAACTCGCTGATGACCGCCGTGAAGTACCAGGTGTTCGACGACCTGCTCATCGGCAACTTCATGAAGACCACCGTGCACGGCGGCTTCGGCAAGGGCAGCCTCTACCCGGACTTCAGCCCCTACGTGGCCAAGTACGCGGACAACGGCAAGGCCCGCACGGAGGCCGAGCTGCGCAACTACTTCAACGAGTACCGCAGCCGCGACATGGTGGGCTATCTGCGCCACCAACTGGATGCCCACTGCGTGCGCCCCCTCCAGCTCCAGTCCGCGGAGCTGCTGCGCGCCCTGCTGCCCCCGGGCTCCAACACCTTCCGCATGGCCAAGGAGACCTACTGGAAGATGCGCCGCGCCATCCTCTAGGGATTCCCTGGAAACCCATTCAGGGGTCTGACCGGAATCAGGGCACCTCGCTGTCTTTTTCTTGGGCAGCGAGAGGTTCCTGGAAAAACCTCCGTCTTTCAGGGGACTTGGGTTTGTAAACGTCACGTGAAGTGACGGTTGACGGGGCGGGGGCTGGAGCGGATGCGCTCCAGCTATCCCCGCGTTTCCTGTTTTTCTCCTGGGGACGGCCGTTGGCCCGGCAGTTGCTCATTGGCCCGGCGCGCGGCGGACCGCGCCTGGCGGGAAGGCCAGGTGGTGGCCGCGCATCCCTCGAAGCACACAGGAAGAGTCCCCCAATGCTCAAGTTCCGCTCTGTTGCGATGCTGGCCGGCGTTTCGCTGATGCTCGGCGCGTGCGGTGGCCCCGAGTCCGCGCAGGAGTCCGAGGCGAAGCCCACGTGGGAGGAGTTCAAGGCCCAGGCGTACCGTGAGCCGTGGGAGGGCGGGAAGATCATCGTCAACGGTGACGAGGCCCTGGACTCCGAGGAGGAGCTGGCGGCCTACTTCCGCAACGTCGTCGAGGCGCAGTTGGGCAAGTCGCAGGACGGCCTGGCCGTGTACTACATCGGCGGCGACATCAAGTGGAGCAGCACGCAGAAGACGAACCTCACCTACTGCATCAGCAACAACTTCGGCACCAACAAGACGAAGGTCGTGAACGCGATGGCGAGCGCGACGGCGGCCTGGCAGGCCACGGCGAGCGTGAAGTTCGTCTACCTGTCCCAGTACGACAGCGCCTGCACCGCGTCCCAGACGGGCGTGCTGTTCGACATCCGCCCGGTGTCGGGCCAGTCCTACGTGGCGCGCGCGTTCTTCCCGAACTCCAGCCGCTCCGGCCGCAACGTCCTCATCGACAGCAGCGCCTTCGGCAACCTGTCGCCCTGGACGCTGACGGGCATCCTGCGCCACGAGCTGGGCCACACGCTGGGCTTCCGTCACGAGCACACCCGCTCCACCTCGAGCGGCTGCTACGAGGACAGCCAGTGGCGCGCGCTGACCACCACCTACGACCGCGCCTCGGTCATGCACTACCCGCAGTGCAACGGCACCCAGACGGGCGACCTGGTGCTGACCACCCTGGACAAGCAGGGCGCCCGCGCGCTGTACCCGTGATTCAAGCGTCACGCTCGTGAGGGGGCAGGGGCCGGTGGGAGCGTCTTCGCTCCCGTCGGCCCCGTGCCGTTTTGGGGGGCGTCAGAAGCGGGCGGAGACCTCCTCGGCCTCCGTGGGGCGCTCGAAGAAGATGAGCGTCTTGCCGCCGCGCTCACCAATCTCCAGGCACTCCAGCGCGCCCGTCTCTTCATCCAGCTCCGCGTAGACGTGGTCCGGTTCGAGGATGCGGTGGGTGATGCGCCCGTCCTCGCGGCCCACGATGATCTGCACGGCGCCGGAGTCGCTCCCCTTGCGCTCCAGGGAGATGTCCACCAGGGGCAGGCGGTCGGCCAGGGGCTGGTCGCCGGTCTCCGCGTCGATGGACTCCACGCGCACCCACTGGGTGACGTCCTGCTTACTGATGCCGGCGAGGTAGCTCGCCCACTGCTCCCGGGGGATTTCCTGGTTGATGTGTGCCATGGGCCGCCTCCGCGCCGCTTTTGTGTGCCTCAACCGTAAGGCGTCTGGCTCGCGGGTGAAGGACGGGCCCGGCTGACCGACACTCCGGGGGCCCCGCGGACCGGGCCCCGGCGCGTCGGCTGCTCCCGCCGTCAGCCGCGCACGGCGCGCACGGCGTCGTCCTGGAGCACCAGGCGCACGGTGGCGGCCCTGCCGTGGCCGAAGTGCTCGTAGGCGGCCTGCTCCAGCGCGGGGGCCAGGGCGGTGCGCAGGCCGCGGGCGCCCGTCTCGCGCTTGAGGGCGCGGGCGACGATCCACTCGCGCACGGCGGGGTCCACGGTGAGCTCCAGGCCCTCGTGGGCGAACTCGCGCTCCCAGGTGCGCAGCACGGTGTCCTGGAGGATGTCCCCCAGCGTGGCCGCGTCCAGCGGGTCGAAGGACACCAGCCGGTTGAAGCGGCCAATCAGCTCCGGGATGAAGCCGTAGCGGGAGAACGCGGTGGTGTTCTCCAGGTGCTCCTCCGTGATGCGCGTGGCGATGGACTCCAGGTCCTTCTGGCCGCCCTTGCCGGGCTCGCGGCCGAAGCCCACGCGCTCCACGTGGTTCAGGGTCGCGGCCGTGCCCCGGAAGCCGCTGAAGGCGCCGCAGGCGATGAAGGTGATGCAGCCCATGTCCAGGGACTCGGAGCGGATCCGGCTGGTGAAGCCGAAGTCCGGCGGGAAGGTGGCCTGCGCCGCGGAGAGCAGGTGCAGCAGGCTGCGCTGCACGCCGAAGCCGCTGACGTCCTTGGTGGTCTGCTGGCCGGAGAAGCGGCTGTCGGAGCGGCTGGTGGCGAGCTTGTCGAACTCGTCCATGCAGATGACGCCGCAGGCGGCCCACGCCGGGTCGCGCTCGGCGGCTTCGTAGAGGCGGGACAGGAGGGTGCTGACGTCGTCGCCCACGTAGCCCGTTTCGGAGAACTGGGTGGCGTCCGCGAGCACGGTGGGCACGCCGAGGATTTCGCGGAACATCAGCTCCACGAGGAACGTCTTGCCGGAGCCTGTGGGGCCCAGGAAGAGGGCGTTCTCGCGGGTGCCGGGCTCGGGCTCCAGCCCCTCCAGGTAGAGCCGGCGGATGCGGCGCAGGTGGCGGTAGGCGAGCACGGAGGCCGCGCGGCGGGCCTCGGGCTGGCCCCGGTAGCCCAGGTCGCCCAGGCGCGCGTCGATCTCCTGGGGCGACAGCACCTCCAGCGCGGCCACGCGCTCCTGGATGGGCGGGCCTTCGGGGAAGGCGGAGGGTTCGACGCCGGAACGGGGAGACATCGCGGTGAACTCCAGGAGGGGCGGGCTCGGTGGCGCCCCATCATCCGGGAGGCCCCGGGGCGCGACAAGCCACCCTACCGGATGTCGAGGATGCGGCCCTTGCCGTCGATGAGATAGGTGGCGCCCGCGTCCAGGACCACGGCGTCGGGTGGCATCTCCTCGCAGCGGTCGAGGTTGGCGGAGAAGGCGATGACGTACAAATCGTCGTTCACCTTCTGGATGCGGACGTCGAAGAGGTCCTTGCGCCCGAGGCAGCGGACCAGCCGTTCGTGATTGCCGCTGGCCTTCGCGCCCGGGGGGAAGAAGTCCTTCATCGCGGCCTGGAACGCGGCGAAGGTCGGACCATCCAGCTCGGTCGTCGTCTGGAACGCCTGCGGATCCCGGATGCGCGCCCCCTCTTCGGGAGGGATGCGTTCGGGCCGCTCGTATTTGTAATAGCCGAAGTAGCTACAGCCCTGGCTCAGGACACAGACCATGACGCCGAGCAGAAGGGGCGCCAGACGCTGAGGCCGCGTGCGCACGTTCATGGCGTCCAGTCCTGCCCTTCGTAGAGCTCGATGTTGCCCTGGTCGTCGCTGACCGAGCCGATGGGAACCCAGACGCCTCCACGAAGCGCGGCCACCTCGCGGTCGGCGTAGTCGAATTTGTAGGCACGGCACTCGCCCGCTTTCTCCCGGTAGAACAGCAGGAGATGCCGCCGGAGGACCTTGCCGGTCCGCGAGTCGGCGATCCGCGAGGGAACCCACTCGCGGTCGCGCCCCATGTCCTTCTGGGAGAAGCGCCGGTTGTGGGGATGGTTGTGGCCCCTCCCCAGGATGACGGCATCCAGGTGCCGCGGATCATCCAGCTTCGTGGGGACCAGACAGGACTTCGTGCGGCCAACGCTCGTGCCTTGGACGTCGGACAGATGGCTCAGGTAGTACGCGTCCTCCGCACCCGAGTAATAGACCAGCGCGCAGTACTCCATCCCGTAATCACCCGACGATGCCCCAGGCTGCCGGGTCATGATCTCACACGCGTTCCCGGCGAGTTCCTCCACCGTGGGAAAGGGGCCCGCGAGCGGACCGGTGACCTGGAGCTGTCCATCCGGAAGCTCACGGACGCGGACATCCGGGTTCGGTGTGGAGCACGCCACCATCAGCGCGGCCCATGCCCAGGGCACGGCCCAATGGCTTCGCTGAATCCCCATGCGCGGTGTCCTGGTTCGAGGGCGCTTTCCTGGGGCTCATTCATTAGCATGGGAATTCGAGAAAAAGAAGACTAACTTTCCGAGTCTGACATACTTGGAATTGGGTGGAAAGTGACCCCTGGGGACTCCGGCATGTTACCTGTGGGGTCATGGGCTGACAACAGGATGTCACGGGTTCAGTGAGACGCGGAAGCGGCATCCCGGGTCCGTCCTCCGGTCCGCACTCGTGGGCGCCCAGAGGTCGACCCGTGAACAGCGCCGCTCCCCGCGTGCGCGGGGTGCTCCCCGGAGCCGCGCGTGCGCATTAACACGGGCGCACATGGCTCAATCGATTGAAGCTCGGTCCCAGGCGCCCCGGCTGGGTGCGTGGGTGGAGGGTTCCTCGGTGCGCTGGCGCGTCTGGGCGCCCGGCCACCAGGGCGTGGACGTGGTGCTCTACGACGCGGAGGACCGCGTCCTGCGCAAGGTGCCGCTCCCCCCCGAAGCGGACGGCTGCTTCGGCGGCGCGCTGCCGGACCTGGGCGAGGGCGCCCGCTACAAGCTCAGCGTGGACGGCGCGGATCCGTTCCCCGACCCCTGGTCCCGCTCGCAACCCCAGGGCGTCCACGGCCCGTCGGAGGTGGTGGGCTCCGACCATGGCTGGACGGACTCGCACTGGAAGGGACCGGATCCGCAATCCCTGGTCATCTACGAGGTGCACGTGGGCACCGCCACGCCGGAGGGCACCTTCGAGGCGTTCATCCCGAAGCTCGCCCACCTGCGCGAGCTGGGCGTCAACACGCTGGAGCTGCTGCCGGTGGCCAGCTTCCCGGGCGCCCGCAACTGGGGCTACGACGGCGTGGACCTCTTCGCGCCGCAGGCCACCTACGGCGGACCCAGGGGCTTACGCAAGCTCATCGACGCGGCGCACGCGCACGGGCTCGCGGTGCTCATCGACGCCGTCTACAACCACTTTGGACCGGACGGGAACTACCTGCGCGCGTACTCGCCGCACTACTTCACCGGCAAGCACCACACGCCCTGGGGCGACGCGGTGAACTACGACAGCGAGGGCAGCCGCTTCGTGCGCTCGCTGGTGCTCTCCAACGTGGAGATGTGGATCCGCGACTACCACGCGGACGGCCTGCGCCTGGACGCCGCGCACGCCCTGGTGGATGACGGCCAGCCGCACCTGCTCGCTGAAATCGTGGAGCGTGCCCACGCCTCCGCCCCCGGCCGCCGCGTGGTCGTCATCGCCGAGGACGAGCGCAACGAGCGCAAGCTCGTCACGCCCGCGTCCGAGGGCGGCTACGGCCTGGACGGCGTCTGGGCGGATGACCTGCACCACCAGCTCCGGCGCGCCTTCGCGGGCGACCACGAGGGCTACTACCAGGACTACACCGGCAGCGCGGAGGACCTGGCCGCGACGCTGCGGCAGGGCTGGTTCTACACGGGCCAGAAGTCGAAGAACCTGGGCCACGCGCGCGGCACGGACCCGAAGGGGCTGGGGCCGTGGCACTTCGTCCACTGCATCCAGAACCATGACCAGGTGGGCAACCGGCCCCTCGGCAACCGCCTGTCGGAGGACGTGCCGCCGGCCGCCTACCGCGCCATGAGCACGCTGCTCCTGATGTCGCCCTTCACGCCGCTGCTCTTCATGGGCCAGGAGTGGAACGCGCGCACGCCGTTCCTCTACTTCACGGACCACCACGCGGAGCTGGGCAAGCTCGTCACGGAGGGGCGCCGCAAGGAGTTCGCCGGCTTCTCGCGCTTCAAGGGCGAGGAGGTGCCGGACCCGCAGGCCCGCGACACCTTCACCCGCTCCACGCTGGACTGGGGCGAGCTGGACCACGCCGAGGCCGCGGGCGTGCACACGCTCTACAAGGAGCTGCTGCGCCTGCGCGCCACGGAGCCCGTGCTCACCAGCCGTCAGGGCACGCACGACGCCCGCGCGCTGGGGCCGGACGCGTTCGTGCTGGAGCGCCGCGCGGAAGGGGACACGTTCCTCATCTTCGTGAACCTGCGCGGCTCGCTGGTGCACTCGCTGAACCCGCACGCGAGCGCGGGCATCGTCATGTGGAGCGAGAACCCGCGCTACGGCGGCGCCGTGGAGGCGTCCCCGCTCACCGGCAACGTCGTGCGCCTGGAGGGCCCCTCCGCGGCGGTGGTGAAGCTGCGCGAGTAACCCGCACGCAAAGGCAGACACTGTTTCACGCGCGGCCCGTCACCCCGGAGGCAGGGGAGGCGGGCCGCGATATTTCCGGACAGTGAAACATGCAACGACAGGGAATGCCCTCGGGGGCTGGCCGGTACACGGCCCCCAGGAGGAAGCACCTTGTCTCAATCTCATCCATCGCCGTGGAAGCGGCACCTCACCACCGCGAGCGCGTTCCTGCTGCTCGGGGCCTCCGCGCCGGCGCTCGCCGCGTCCGGCTTCACCGCCGTCACCGCCAGCGGCAATGACGGCAACCTGCCGTCCGCGACCATCGACGGCAACCTCAGCACGCGCTGGTCCAGCGACGGCGTGGGGCAGTGGCTCCGGGGCGACCTGGGCAGCGTGCAGTCGCTGTCCGCGGTGGACATCGCCTGGCACCGGGGCAACGAGCGGACCAACACGTTTGTCCTCGCCACGTCCACGGACGGCGCCACCTGGTCCACGGCCGTGTCCACGACGTCGTCCGGCACCACCGCGAACTTCGAGCGCTACAGCTTCACCCCGCGCAACGCCCGCTACGTGCGCGTCACCGTCAACGGCAACTCCGTCAACACCTGGGCCAGCATCGCGGAGTGGGCCGCCATCACCGGCACCACCACGCCGCCGCCCACGCCGCCGCCCGCGCCCGCTCCCACGGTGGGCCAGGACCGCTTCGGCGTCACCATGCTCTACCCCTCGCAGTCCGGGGGCGAGGCGTGGACGCTGGCGGACAACGCGCTGGCGGATTCTCGCTTCGACCCGCAGGACACGATTACGCGCAACAGCGACGGCTCCTGGAAGATGAAGGACAAGCAGGTGCGGATGAGCGTCTTCACGTCCACGGGCTATGACGACAGGAAGATTCCCACCTACGACCGGGACGTGCTCGCGAGCCGCGGCTACATGCAGGCGCCGAACGACTGGAAGAACATCGAGATGACCGGCTTCGTGAAGGTCAACGCCGTGTCCGACGCGAAGGACAACTTCGCGTGGTACGCGCGCGGCGGGAAGCACAACGACAAGTACTCCGGCTGCGAGGGCAGCAGCTACAAGGCCGGCCTGCACTACGACGGCCGCGCCCGCTGGGAGAAGGAGACCTGGCACGTCTCCTATGACCAGACGCCCTACGTCACCGCCACCTCCGCGCTCAAGGGCCGCTGGGTGGGCTTCAAGGCCGTCATGCGCAACGTCACCGTCAGCGGCCAGACGGCGGTGAAGCTGGAGCTCTACGTCAACGAGAACGCGGACAAGGTGACGTGGAAGAAGGCCTACGACTACACGGACGCCGGCAGGTGGGGCGGCGACGCCCAGCACTGCGGCGGCGCCGTGCCCGCGGCGCCCATCACCTGGGGCGGCCCCATCGCGGTGTTCCGCTGGGACAACGCGACGGACGTGGACTTCAAGTGGCTGAGTGTTCGCGAAATCCAGCCCTGAACCCCGCGTGAAGCCAGGCTCGCGCGCGGTCTGACGCAGGACGGCAGGCCGCGCGCAGGGCGGGCGGGGAGGCCCCGGTGGGGGTGTCCCCGCCCCTGGGAGGCGGGGCTTTCCATCGACAGGGGGCGCCGGGGTGGGCAGCATGGCGCCGCCATGAACGTCGACCAAGCCCTCGCCTCGTCCGAGCGCATCTGGGAGCAGGAGATCCTCCCGGCGCTGGAGCGCTACATCCGCATCCCCAACAAGTCGCCCGCCTTCGACCCGGACTGGGTGAAGTCCGGCCACATGGAGCAGGCCGTCCAGCTCATCGCGGACTGGTGCCGCGCGCAGGCCACGCACCTGCCGGGGCTGACGGTGGAGGTGGTGCGGCTGAAGACGGCGGACGGCAAGGACCGCACGCCGGTCATCTACATGGAGGTGCCGGGCACGCGCGGTGACGACACCGTGCTGCTCTACGGGCACCTGGACAAGCAGCCGGAGATGACCGGCTGGCGCGAGGGCCTGACGCCGTGGACCCCCGTGCGCGAGGGCGACAAGCTCTTCGGGCGCGGCGGCGCGGATGACGGCTACTCCGCGTTCGCGTCGCTGTCCGCGCTGCGCCTGCTGAAGGAGCAGGGCGTGCCGCACGCGCGCTGCGCCATCGTCATCGAGGCGTGCGAGGAGAGCGGCAGCTACGACCTGCCCGCGTACATCGAGGCGCTGGCGCCGCGCATCGGCAAGCCGTCGCTGGTGGTGTGCCTGGACTCGGGCTGCGCGAACTACGAGCAGCTCTGGATGACCACCAGCCTGCGCGGCATGGTGGCCGGCAACCTGCGCGTGGACATCCTCACGGAGGGCGTGCACTCCGGTGACGCGACGGGCGTGGTGGCGTCCTCCATGCGCATCATGCGGATGCTGCTGTCGCGCGTGGAGGACGAGGCGACGGGCCACATCAAGGTGCAGGCCCTGCACACGGAGATTCCGGAGGGCCGGCGCCAGCAGGCGAAGGCCGCCGCCCAGACGATGGGCGACGAGCTGTTCTCGAAGTTCCCCTGGGTGGAGGGCGCGCGTCCGGTGACGACGGACGGCGTGGAGCTGGTGCTCAACCGCACCTGGCGTCCGGCGCTGGCGCTGACGGGCGTGGAGGGCGTGCCGGGTCTGGCGAGCGCGGGCAACGTGCTGCGCCCCTTCACGACGTGGAAGCTGTCCATGCGCATCCCGCCGCGCGTGGACCCCAAGGTGGCCGCGAAGGCGCTGAAGGACACGCTGGAGAAGGATCCGCCGTACGGCGCGAAGGTGTCCTTCGAAGGCGACAAGGCGTCGGTGGGCTGGGACGCGCCGCCGCTGGCCGGCTGGCTGTCCAGCGCGGTGGAGAGCGCGTCCAAGGCGTGCTTCGGCAAGCCCGCGATGGCGATGGGCGAGGGTGGCACCATCCCGTTCATGGGCATGCTGGGCGAGCGCTTCCCGGAGGCGCAGTTCCTCATCACGGGCCTCCTGGGGCCGGGCAGCAACGCGCACGGGCCCAATGAGTTCCTGCACATCCCCACGGGCAAGAAGCTGACCGCCGCGGTGGCGAGCGTCGTCGCGGACCACTTCAAGCGGTAGTGCCTCACCGGAGGACGGGGCTGCCGTGCCCCGTCCTTCCCGGACCTCCTGGAGCCCTTGTGCCGAGCAAGCCCCGCCGCACCGGCCATGTCCGTTCGCAGCCCCTCATCGCGGTGCGCGACGTGGAGGCGAGCAGCCGCTGGTACCAGGCGGTGCTCGGCTGCGAGAGCGGGCACGGCGGGCCCGAGTACGAGATGCTGCTGAACAACGGCGAGCTCGTGCTCCAGCTCCACGCGTGGGACCTGGACGAGCACGCGAACCTGATGGGGCCGGACACGGCGCCGCGAGGCCACGGCGTGCTGCTGTGGTTCGAGACCACGGACTTCGACGCGTGCGTGGAGGCGGCGCGGGCGCTGAAGGCGGAGTGGGTGGAGGCGCCGCACGTGAACCCGAACTCGCGCCGCTGGGAGTTCTGGGCAAAGGACCCGGACGGCTACGTGGTCGTCGTGGCCGCGGAGTCGCGAGCGAAGCGCTCCTGAAGCGCTTCACCCGGGCAAGGCTTGTCCGCCGGACCGGCGGCACGAAGAGGCGCCTCAGCGCCCCGTCTTGATGCCCAGCGACGACCCGGAGGGCGGCTTCTTCGGCTGGGGCGCTGGCCGCGCCGCCCGCTTCTGGAGCGCCACCGCCACCGCGGGCGCGTCCGCCGCGGACACCTGCCGCGTCACCGGCTCGTAGCCGTTGAGCGCGAGCGTCACCGCCACCGACGGCTCCCCGGGCACCAGCGGCAGCGCCACCGGCGTGATGCCGCGCTCCTCGCCCGCCACCTGCACCGTGGCGCCGGGCGGCTCGCTCGTCACCATCAGGTGCACCGGCTGGGGCGCGGGGGGCTCCGGCGGCGTGGGCCGCGGAGCCGTCTCCGGCGCCTGCTCCGGGGGCCGCGCGGCCACCACCACGGGGGGCGGCGTCACCGTCTCCGCGCCACCGCGCACCAGCACCACCGCCGCGCCGCCCACCACCAGCGCCACGCCGCCCACCACGAAGGGCAGCCACGGGCGGCGCTTCGGGGGCTCCGGCATCAGGGCCGCGGTGTTCCGCGTCTTCTCCGGCTCCACGCGCGTGGGCGGACGGGACGGCGGCCCCACCAGCTTCGACGCGCGCGACCCGGACTGCCCCCGCGCACCCGACGTGGGCATCCCGTCCCGCGAGGAGTTGGACTGCGCGTCCAGGTCCACGTCCTCGGCGAGCTGGTCCAGCTTCGCCGGGTCCGCCTCCGTGGCGATGCGGTCCGCGTACAGCTCCCGCAGGTACGCGGCCAGGTGCGCGCTGCTGGACGGCAGCCGCAGGTTGAGCGCCCAGTCCTCCAGCGCCAGGCGGAACGCGGCGCAGTCCGCGTAGCGGCCGTCCGGCGTGGGCGCCAGCGCCTTGAGGACGATGTCATCCAGGCCCGGCGGCAGCTTCGGGTTGAGCTGCGACGGCGGCGGCACCTGGCAGTCGCGCACCAGCCGCAGCGTCATCAGGTCCGTGTCGCCCTTGAAGAGGCGCTTGCCCGTGAGCAGCTCCCACATCACGACCCCGAGCGCGAACTGGTCGCTCCGGCCGTCCACCGCCATGCCGTTGGCCTGCTCCGGCGACATGTACGGGTACTTGCCCTTGAGCACGCCCGTCGCCGTCTGCTGGCCGCTGGTGGCCGCCTTCGCCACGCCGAAGTCGATGACCTTCACGCCCCCGTCGAACCCGACGAGCACGTTCTGCGGCGACACGTCCCGGTGCACCAGCTTCAGCGGCTGGCCGTGCCCGTCCCTCGCGCCGTGCGCGTAGGACAGCCCCGCCGCCGCGTCCGCGATGATGCGGATGACCAGCCCCACCGGCAGCGGGCGCTCCTGCTTGCGCGCGAAGCGGTCCAGCCGGCGCACGTCCTCGCCCTGCACGTACTCCATGGCCAGGCAGTGCCGGCCCTCAATCTCCGTGAGGTCCAGGATGGTGATGAGGTTCGGGTGGGACAGCCGCGCCACCAGCCGCGCCTCGTCCAGGAACATCTCCAGGAACTCTTCGTCCTCGGCGAGGTGCGGCAAGATGAGCTTGAGGACGACCAGGCGCTCGAAGCCCGTCCCGTGCTCCCGGGCGAGGAACACCTGTCCCATCCCGCCCGACGCGATTTTTCGAAGCAGCTCGTATTTCCCGAAGACCACCGCCATGGGTGTCCGGGAGGATACCGCGCTTTCTCACCGGGCGGGAAACAGCCGACTTCCAAAAAGACAGAGGCCCTGTCCACCGGGGAGGGGCCCGCCTTCCTACCCGTGGAGGCGGCAGGCGGGCTGATGACGTCTAGGCCTTCATCTTGTACCCGGAGCGAAGCACCGCGTACGTGACGCCCGTCGCGACCGCCGCGGTGACGGCGAGGATGGCGCCCCCCACCAGGGGTGAAAACAGGCTGCTGCCGAGCATGCCGTAGCGCAGCCCCTCCACCATGTAGACCATGGGGTTGAAGAGGCTGATGTGGTTCCACGGCGAGGGCAGCTCGCGCACCGAGTAGAAGACGCCGCCCAGGAACGTGAGCGGCAGCATCACGAAGGTGGGGAAGAAGTTGATCTGCTCGAACTTCTCCGCCCACACGGCGGCCAGCATGCCCAGCACGCTGAACACGTAGCTGGACAGCAGGAGGAAGTAGAGCGTCGCCAGCGGGTGCTCCAGGCTGAAGCCGGAGAACACCGCCGCGACGATCCACGTGAGCAGGCCCACCACCAGGCCGCGCACCATGGCGCCGCCGATGAAGCCCACCATCAGCTCGCCGGGCCCCAGCGGCGCCACCAGCAGGTCCACCACCGTGCCCTGAATCTTGGTGATGAACAGCGACGAGGAGCTGTTGAGGAACGCGTTGTTCGCGATGCCCAGGAACACGAGGCCCGGCACGATGAAGTGCAGGTACGGGTGGCCCTCCACCTCGTGGATGCGGCCGGAGATCGAGTAGCCGAAGACGATGAAGTACAGCGTGGTGCTGATGAGGGGCGAGAGGACGGTCTGGCCCGGCACGCGCATGAAGCGCCGGACCTCCTTCGCGAACAGCGTCTGCATCCCGAGGACGTTCATGGGGTGTTTTTTCGAAGGGGCGGGGTTTCAGGCGGCCTGCGAGGGGCGGCCACGGAGGATTTCGATGAGCACGTCTTCCAGGCGCGACCGGCGCGTCTCCACCTCCGCGATGGGCAGCCCGTCCGCGTAGAGCGAGCGGAGCAGCTCACCGGACGGCGCGCAGTTGTCGCGCTCCACGTAGGTGAGCGTGCGGCCGTCGGCGGAGAGGCTCGCGGCGAAGCGCGTGCCCGCGGCGGGCATGGCGGCCTGGGGCTGGGCGAAGGTGACGACCAGGCGCTTCTCCCCGAAGCGGCGCAGGAGCGCGGCCTTGTCCTCGGTCATCAGGAGGCGGCCCTCGTTGATGATGCCCACGCGGTCCGCCAGCTCCTCGGCCTCTTCCAGGTAGTGCGTGGTGAGGACGATGGTGGTGCCCTCGCTGGCGATCTTCTTCACGTACGTCCACAGGTCGCGGCGCAGCTCCACGTCCACGCCCGCGGTGGGCTCGTCCAGGAACACCAGCTTGGGCTTGTGCACCAGCGCCTTGGCGATGAGCAGCCGGCGCTTCATGCCGCCGGACAGGGCGCGCGTGAGGGAGTCCTTCTTGGCCTGGAGGTTCAGGGCGGTGAGGACCTCGTCGATGCGCGCGTCGTCGCGGGGCTGGCCGTAGTAGCCCTGCTGGATGCGCAGGGACTCCGCGACGGAGAAGAACGGGTCGAAGTTGATCTCCTGGGGGACGAGGCCCACCTGGTAGCGGGGGCCGGTGGGGTCCTGGTCCAGGTCCTTGCCGAAGACCTTCATGGTGCCAGCGGACTTCTTCACCAGGCCGCACACACTGCCAATGAGGGTCGTCTTGCCTGCGCCGTTGGGGCCCAGGAGGGCGAAGATTTCACCGGGACGGATGGTGAGGTCCACGGCGTGGAGGGCGGTGAACTTTCCGTAGGCCTTGGACAGGCCCTTCAGCTCGAGGGCGGGGGGCGTCGGCTCTGACATGGGGCGCTTCCTCTAACACCTTCGAAATGGGTTCGCTGGGCAGCGAGCAGGCGTTTTCGCTCCTGGACGCGTGACGCGCCCCGTCCAGCCGGACACGGGGACGGTGCAGGCGCCTTGAGCCGGATGGGGCTCCCTGCTATCCGCTGGCACCGCTTACGTTTCAGCGAATCCCGAGGAGGCCGCCATGGCCCAGAATTTCATCTTCACGATGCAGGACCTGCGCAAGGTCAAGAACGGCAAGGACATCCTCAAGGGCATCTACCTGTCCTTCTTCCCGGGCGCGAAGATTGGCGTGATTGGCCCCAACGGCTCCGGCAAGTCCACGCTCCTGCGCATCATGGCGGGGGTGGACACGGAGTTCTTCGGCATCGCGAAGCCGGACCCCACGGTGAAGGTGGGCTACCTGGCGCAGGAGCCGCAGCTCGAAACGAAGCTGGACGTGAAGGGGAACGTGGAGCTGGGCCTGAAGGAGATCCGTCAGGCGCTGGACCGCTTCAATGAGGTGAGCGCGAAGTTCGCGGAGCCCATGGACGACGCGGCCATGGAGAAGCTGCTCGCCGAGCAGGCGAAGCTGCAGGACTTCATCGACGCGAACAACGGCTGGGAGCTGGACCGCACGCTGGAGATGGCGATGGACGCCCTGCGGCTGCCTCCGGGCGATGCGGACGTGACGAAGCTGTCCGGCGGTGAGAAGCGCCGCGTGGCGCTCTGCCGCATCCTGCTGGAGAAGCCGGACCTGCTGCTCCTGGACGAGCCCACCAACCACCTGGACGCGGAGAGCGTGGCGTGGCTGGAGCAGGCGCTGAAGGCATACACGGGGACCATCGTGTGCATCACGCACGACCGGTACTTCCTGGACAACGTGGCGGAGTGGATCCTGGAGCTGGACCGCGGCGAGGGGGTGCCCTGGAAGGGGAACTACTCCAGTTGGCTGGACCAGAAGCAGAAGCGGCTGGAGCTGGAGGAGAAGTCGGAGAGCCACCGTCAGAAGACGCTCAAGCGCGAGCTGGAGTGGGTGCGGGCGTCTCCGAAGGCGCGTCAGGCGAAGAGCAAGGCGCGCATCGCGGCGTACGAGGACCTGCTCAACCAGTCGCAGGAGAAGCGCGAGCCGACGGGCGAGGTGGTGATTCCGCCGGGCGAGAAGCTGGGCGGTCTGGTGGTGGAGGCGAAGGGGCTGCGCAAGGCGTACGGGGACCGGCTGCTCATCGACGACCTGAACTTCAAGTTGCCGCCGGGTGGCATCGTGGGCGTGATTGGTCCGAACGGCGCGGGCAAGACGACGCTGTTCCGGATGCTGACGGGCGCGGAGAAGCCGGACGCGGGCGAGCTGCGCGTGGGCGAGACCGTGAAGATGGCCTACGTGGACCAGAGCCGCGACGCGCTGAACGGTGAGAATTCGGTGTTCCAGGAGGTGAGCGGCGGGTTGGATCACCTGGACCTGGGCCGCGCGGGCCAGATGCCCAGCCGCGCGTACCTGGCGGGCTTCGCGTTCAAGGGGCAGGACCAGCAGAAGCGGGTGAAGGACCTGTCCGGCGGCGAGCGCAACCGGGTGCACCTGGCGAAGATGCTGAAGGAGGGCGGCAACCTGCTCTTGTTGGACGAGCCCACGAACGACCTGGACGTGGAGACGCTGCGCAGCCTGGAGGACGCGCTGCTCAGCTTCGCGGGCTGCGCGGTGGTCATCAGCCACGACCGCTGGTTCCTGGACCGCATCGCCACGCACATCCTGGCGTTCGAGGGTGACAGCAAGGCGTTCTTCTTCGAGGGCAACTTCGAGGACTACGAAGCGGACAAGAAGAAGCGCCTGGGCCCGGACGCGCTGGAGCCGCACCGCATCCGCTACCGCCCGTTGACGAAGAGCTGAGACTTGTTGGTGTCGTGCTCCGCCCTGTGAGTGTTTCCGGGGCGGAGGTGTCGTCGGGAGGAGGGTGCACGCATGATCGAGAAGGTGCAGTTCCGCAACTTCAAGGCGTACCGCTCACTCGACTTGGAGCTGGAGCCCTTCACCGTGCTGGTGGGGCCGAATGCCTCGGGCAAGACGACGCTGCTGGAGGGACTCCAACTTTTAGCAATCCTGTTTCGTGCCAATCCTCGCATCGTGGCTGATAAATCCATTCCGGAGAGGTATCGGTCCGCTGGTTCAAAGCAGTCTCCCGAATTGAAATATCAGGGGAGGTGGGACGGTGTCCCTGTTGAGGTGAACGTTTACGGTTCGAGGACCTCAACTCCAAAAAAGTCTAGCGTTGCCGATGATGTTGCGCCGTATGAAGGGGCTCCCAAGGTACTTGCGGAAGCTGGTTCGCAGAGCTCTGCGCTTGATGTGCGCCATGCTTTTCGTCAGGTTTTGCGTACGGCAGTGTTGTTGCGATTTGAGTTAAGAAAGCTGGCGGAACCTTCATATAGCGAAGACCAAGTTCCTGGTGTTGCGAGTGACGGAGCTGGGCTTGCGTCGACACTTGCGTTTTTGAAGTTAAGTCGAGAAGAGCTGTTTGAGAATGTTGAGGCGGCGTTAAGACAGGTCGTCCCATCTGTACGTAGGATTCGAATTGAGCGTGCCCCTGTTGAACAAAATAGTGTGCGCACTATCGCGTTGGATGGGCAGACGACTCATATGGCTGAACGACGCACCCTGTGGGGGAATCGTATTGTCCTGGACATGAAAGGTGCGCAGAACGTTCCGGCTGACTCTGTAGGTGAGGGGACGTTGATGGTATTGGGCCTTTTGACTGTGCTGCTTGGGCCCCAGAAACCACGCCTAGTGTTGCTTGACGACATCGAACTCTCGCTTCACCCCACTGCTCAGGGTGAGCTCATCAAGACCCTGCGTGCTATTCAAAGGGACCAGCCAGGGTTGCAGATTGTGGCGACCAGCCACTCGCCTTTCATCCTGAACTACCTGAAGTCGGAAGAAATCCGGATGACCTTCTTGGGGGAGGACGGGTTCGCTCGCTGCGAGAAGCTCACCGCGCATCCCGAGTTCGAAAAGTGGAAGGACTTGATGAGCCCCGGCGAGTTCTGGAGCACCGTGGGCGAGAACTGGATTGGCAAGGTGCCCGCGTCCGCGCCGCATGAGTGAGCCCGCATACGACTTCGGCGTGGTCTGCGAGGCCCGCGCGGACAGGGACACGGCCTGCGTGCTTGCTGACCGTGTGCTGGGGGAGGACATCGATTGGCTCGACGAGGGTCTGCTGGATACCCAGCGTCGTTGGCGAGGGCTGACACCTTCAGAGCCCTTCCTTCGCTGGGCCTCTGTACGAGAAGAAGCCAAGAAGGCCGGGCTCAAGGGCCTCTTTGGGCACTTTGGCAACAAGCCCGCTGAGCCAGATGCCCTTGTGGCTCGGCGCGCCCTCCTGCTGTTCGTGGATTCGGACACGCAACCGCAAGCGGTCATGCTGATTCGTGACAGCGACGCGGATGAAGGTCGACGCCTTGGCCTGGAGCAGGCTCGCGGAGACAAGCCCTGGCCCTTCGCAGTCATCATCGGAGTCGCAGAGCCCAAACGGGAGTGCTGGGTCCTTGCTGGCTTCGACGCCAAGAAGCAAGAAGAGGACTCCCTGCGGAAGGTGGAGCAAAGGCTCTCGTTCCATCCTGTTCGCGAGGCACACCGGCTGACAGCGAGTGAGCATGGCGCGAAGAACGACGCCAAGAAGGCGCTGGAAGAACTCACGTCCGGGAGCGTAGAGCGTGAGCGTGAGTGCCTGAGAGACACTCCGTTGGAGACGCTGAGGCAGCGCGGTGAACGGGTCGGACTGATGCAGTTCATGTCCGAAGTCAGTGAACGACTGGTTCCCCTGATGAAAGGTTCCCAGCGCGGTGGGAAGTAGACTTCATGTCTCTTCCTCGGCTGTCCCTATGAGTGGAACATATGGATCTTCACCCCAGTCTTATGAGCACTGTGGCCCTGATCAAGAGGGCCTTCCCTGAAGGCGTGACAGAGGCGGACTATCTACCTCTGCTGACCGTGTTGTACCCACATATGTCGGACAGGAATCTTGCGATGGTTGTCGGCCACTTTGTAGGGCAGGCCTATCCTCTTGTCCTGAATGACATCTATGGCGTAGGGGGTGGCTCCAAACCCGCGAGTCCAGACGGAGTGGCTGCGGTTCAAGGCCGGCTCGTTGCCGCAGGGCTTGAGGAGTGGATCAAGGAAGAATGAGCCATGGGGCTTCCGCAAAGATACGGGACACGATCTCGCGACTGCGTGGCCTCCAGGAACAGCCATGACGACCGCCATGTTCCGAGTAATCCATATCCATCGGCTGCCCACCCTGGGCTTGACGATTGCAGCGGTGGACATCTTGTCTGGAGTGGTAGCGTCTGGCGCGCGTGCCTGCGGGGTGGTGTCTGGCAGGCCTGTGGAGATGCTTGTTCGCTCCGTCGCGCTTGAAGGCGGGCGCACGCAGGTGGATAGAACGGGAACGCTTCAGATCGAGTGGATTGGAGTGGCGCCGCTTGATGCTGTGGAAGGAGCGTTCTTTGAAGTTCGCTAGCGGCGTCCAGAAGAGGGAGCCATGCGAGAGCGTTTACTCATCCGTGCAGTGGTCAGGCTCTTGACGCCTGAAGAGGGCGGCTTCCAGGGACCGGTGGGAAAAGAGTTCAGGCCCAATTGGAACATCGGAAGCCGAACTGACGATGGCCAGATGGCATTGGACGGTGGCTTGGTCAGACTGGATGACGCCGGACCGCTTGTGCCGGGACAGGAGAAGGAGGCCATCATCGAGCCGCTTCTGTCCGAGCCCTGGCTGCACCTGACGCAGGGGATGGAAATCCCGATGCATGCCGGGGCCCGAGTCATCGGTTCTGCGCGAATCCTGGAGATTGTGCGGATTTGAGCAGCCGTGGCGCCTCGCGCGTGAGCCCAGGGTATCCTGGGTTCAAATGACAATTCCTTTCATGATGGTGGGTCATGCCCTGGCGCTCCTGTCCGGGGCTGCCCCCAGCAGTTGTGCAGCCCCGGAGCCTGCGCCGTCATGGGTGTCGAAGTTCGCCCCCAGCGCCTCCGACTGCTCCATGGATTCGACCGTTCCCGGCCCTCAGTGGCTGCCCGTGGCGGTGCGGCGCATCCCGGTGGTGGTCCATGTCGTCGCGGACAGCGCTTGCTCGAATGGCAACGTCTCGGACGCACTGGTCCATAGCCAGATCGCGGTCCTCAATGAGGACTTCCGCGCGCTGGCTGGCACTCCTGGGGGCAGTGGGGTGGACAGCAAGATTGAGTTCTTCCTGGCGTATCCGTCCGGCCAACGACGTGCCGTGAGGGGTTGCCGGCGTAGCGGCGCGCGGCGGACGCTTCCGGGCATGGCG
>NZ_JAIQDE010000043.1 GCF_020037015.1 Corallococcus sp. AS-1-6
GACGGCAACCTCGTCATGCTACCGCAGGGAACTCGTCGCGCCGCCTGACGCGTTTCCACTCCAATTGACACGACCTCGGCGCAGCTCGCTGACGGCGAGCTGATCACCCAGCTGCGACTCCACCCGGCGGATGAACTCCTGGGAGTTCATCGTCGCGGACTCGAAGCAGGCAGGCTCCTGCACCAAGCAGCCACCACCCCCGCTGCTGTCCTTGCACTTGGGCGTGCCGTTCGTCTGGCACTCACAGCTGTAGGAGCCGGTGCACGAGCCCCCCGAGCAGGTGATGGTGCAGGCAGAGGCAACCTGAGGGATGAAGGAACCGAGGAACAGCGTCGAGGCAACCAGGACCGTACGCAGCATGGTGGCTTCTCCAATCGCACGATTTCTTGCTTGGCCGGGAAGGGCAATTATCCCGGTTTGCAAAGAATACATTTGGAGAATGCCTTGCTCAATATGGGTGCCCGCTGACTCGCAAAGGCAGATGGTGGGTCTGAACTGCCTTGGCTGTTGTTTTTGTCTGTGGAAGGGATTGGGTGGGCGTGAAGTCAGCGCTTCAGGCCGCGCTTGATGTCCGCGCAGAGCTGCTTCGCCGCGGCCGGGCCGTCCGAGTGGGCGGCCTTCACCAGCGCGCTGCCCACGACGACGCCGTCCGCGTGGGCCACCAGCGGCCGGGCCGTGTCCGCGTTGGAGATGCCGAAGCCCGCCACCACCGGCACGGACGCGGCGCGCTTCACCAGGTCCAGCCGCTGGGACAGGTCCGGCGGCAGCTCCGAGCGCATGCCGGTGACGCCCGCCACGGACACGCAATAGACGAAGCCCCTCGCGTCCTTCGCGATGGCCTCCGCGCGCGCGGGCGGCGTGGTGGGCGCGCACAGGGGCACCAGGTCCACGCCCTCCTTGTCGAACGCGGCGCGGATGCTCGCGCTCTCTTCCGGCGGCAGGTCCGGGAGGATGGTGCCCGCGATGCCCCGCTCGCGCGCGAGCTTCGCGTAGCGCTCCTCGCCCATGGCCATCACCACGTTGACGTACGTCATGATGACCAGCGGCGTCTCCGGGCAGCGGCGGCGCACCTCCGGGACGACCTCATCCAGCACGCGGCGCAGCGTGGCGCCGGCCTTCAGGGCCCGCTCGGACGCGGCCTGGATGACGGGGCCGTCCGCGATGGGGTCGCTGAACGCCACGCCGATCTCCAGCACGTCCGCGCCGCCCTCCACCATGGCGGCGAAGACGTCCACGGACTTCGGCAGGTCCGGGTCGCCCGCCATCGCGTACGCCACCAGCGCGCCTTCTCCCCGGGCCTTCGCCTTCGCGAACGCCTTGCCCAGCTCCGTGCTCATGACTTCACCCCCGTGGCCGGCGGCACGCCGCGCGCCGAGATGGTCGCCACGTCCTTGTCACCCCGGCCCGAGCAGTTGATGACCAGGTGCTTGCCCTTGCCCAGGTCGCGGGCCAGCGCGCGCGCCGCGGCGAACGCGTGCGACGTCTCCAGCGCGGGGAGGATGCCCTCCGTGCGCGCGACCTCGTAGAAGGCGGCGAGCGCGTCGTCGTCCGTCGCGGTGCGCACCTCCATGCGCCCCGTCTTCGCCAGGTGCGCCAGCTCCGGCCCCACGCCCGGGTAGTCCAGGCCGGCGGAGATGCTGTGCGCCTCTTGAATCTGGCCGTTCTCGTCCTGGAGCACCAGCGAGCGCGAGCCGTGCAGCACGCCCTCCGTGCCCAGCGTCAGCGACGCGCCGTGCTGGCCGGAGTCCAGGCCGTGGCCCGCGGCCTCCACGCCCACGAGCCGCACCGCCGTGTCCGGGATGAAGGGGTGCAGCGCGCCGATGGCGTTCGAGCCGCCGCCCACGCACGCGATGATGGCGTCCGGCAGCCGGCCCATGGTGGCCAGCGTCTGGGCGCGAATCTCCCGGCCGATGACGGATTGGAAGTCACGCACGATGGTGGGGTAGGGGTGCGGGCCCGCCGCGCTGCCGATGACGTAGTAGGTGTCCTGCACCTGCGACACCCAGACGCGCATGGCCTCGTTCATCGCGTCCTTGAGCGTGCGCGAGCCCGACTCCACCGGCCGCACCACCGCGCCCAGCGCGCGCATGCGGAAGACGTTGAGCGCCTGGCGCTCCACGTCCAGCGCGCCCATGAAGACCTCGCAGGGCAGGCCGAAGAGCGCGCACGCGGTGGCGGTGGCCACGCCGTGCTGGCCCGCGCCCGTCTCCGCGATGATGCGCTTCTTGCCCATGCGCCGGGCGAGCAGCACCTGGCCCACGGTGTTGTTGATTTTATGCGCGCCCGTGTGCGCCAGGTCCTCGCGCTTGAGCCACACGTTCGCGCCACCCCAGGCCTCCGTGAGGCGGTGCGCGGGCGTCAGCGTGGTGGGCCGGCCCACGTACTCGCGCAGCACGCGGGTGACCTCCTCGCCGAAGGACGCGTCGGCTTGCGCCTTCGCGTAGGCCTCTTCCAGCTCCAGCAGCGCCGGGACCAGGGTCTCCGGCACATAGCGTCCGCCGTAGCGGCCGAAGCGGCCCACGGCAGTGTCCGTCGTCATGGCACGACTCCTCAGGGGTTGAGGGACCGGACCGTGCGCACGAAGGCGCGCACCGCGTCCAGGTCCTTGATGCCAGGGGAGGACTCCACTCCACTGGCCACGTCCACACCGTAGGGCCGGGTGGCCCTCATGGCCTCGGCCACGTTGGAAGGCTTGAGGCCGCCCGCCACCAGCACGGGCAGGCCGCAGCGCGCAAGCTGCTTCACCAGCGACCAGTCGAAGGTGACGCCGCCTCCGCCGTAGCCCGGGGCCGCGCCGTCCAGGAGCAGGCCCGACACATCGCCCACGCCCACGTAGCTCTTGGCCTTCTCCACGTCGTCCGGCCCGCGCACGCGCAGCGCCTTGATGACGGGCACGCCGTAGCCGGAGCAGTCCTCCGGGGACTCGTCGCCGTGGAGCTGCACGGCGGTGAGGCCGCACTCGCGCACGCGCACGCGCACGTCGTCGCGGGTCGCGTTGACGAACACGCCCACCAGGGCGGCCAGCGGGGGCCGGGTGCGCGCGATGCTCACCGCCCTGGCCAGGTCCACGAAGCGGGGGGAGCCCGGATGGAAGTTGAGCCCCAGCGCGTCCACGCCCGCCGCCCAGACGCCCTCGGCGTCCTCGACGCGCGTCACGCCGCAGACCTTCACCAGGGTCCTCATGTCCCGCCGCCTTCCAGCCCGAGCAGCCGTCGCAGGGCCCGGCCGGGGTCCGCGTCGCGCAGGAGCGATTCGCCGACGAGCACGGCGTTGGCGCCCGCGTCGCGCGCGGCGGTGAGGTCCGCGAGGCTCTTGAGGCCGCTCTCCGCCACCAGGGCGGTGGACTGGGCGCGCAGCGCGGGCATCACCCGGAGCGCCGTGCCGGTGTCCGTCTTCAGCGTGGCGAGGTCGCGGTTGTTGAGGCCGATGATGCTGGCGCCCGCGGCGAGCGCGCGTTCGGCGTGCGCCTCCGTGTGGGCCTCCACGAGCGCGGCCACGCGCACCTGCTTCGCGGCGGCGATCATCTCCCGGAGCTCCGTGTCCCCGAGCGCGTCCGCGATGAGCAGCACCGCGTCCGCGCCCCAGGCCGCGCTCTCCTCGACCTCGCTGGCGGCGACGAGGAAGTCCTTGCGCAGGACGGGGATGGAGACGGCGGCCCGGACCGCGACCAGGTCCTCCAGGCTGCCGCCGAAGTCCGGCCCGTCGGTGAGCACGCTGATGGCGCAGGCGCCGGCGGCTTCGTAGGAGCGGGCCACCGCGACCACGTCCGCGTGCGGGAAGGCGCCGCCCGAGGGGCTCTTGCGCTTCACCTCCGCGATGACGTTGACCGGATGTCCGAGCACGCGCCGCACCAGCGCCTGGGCGAAGTCCCGCGTCGGGGGATGCGCGCCGTGCGTGGGAGGAGGCCGGGTGCCCAGCTCCCGGCGCTTGCGCGCCATGATGACGTCCAGCGTGCCGGGCGCGTCCACGGGCTTCGCGGCCGAGGAGGAGGTCGTCATGCCGCGACCCTCTGGATGAGCGCCGCGAGCTTGCGTTCGGCGGCCCCGGAGTCGATGGCGTGCTCGGCCCGCTTCACGCCCTCCTTCAGGGTGTCCACCAGCCCCACGATGAGCAGCGCGGCGGCCGCGTTGAGCAGCACCGCCGTGCGCACGCCGTCGCGCTCTCCCGCGAGCAGCGCGCGCAGGCGCTTCGCGTTCTCCTCCGCGTCGCCTCCCGCGATGGACTCGCGCGGCACCGTGCTCAGGCCCGCGTCCTCCGGCGTCACCGTGAAGCGGCGCACCGTGCCGTCCGCGCACAGCTCCGCGACCTCCGTGGGCGCGCATGGCGAAATCTCATCCAGCCCGTCGTGCCCGTGCACCACCCAGGCGCGCCGGCTGCCCAGCCGCCCCAGCACGCGCGCGGTCTGCTCCACGCGCTGCCGGTCGAACGTGCCCAGGAGCTGGTAGCGCGCCCCCGCGGGGTTCGTCAGCGGCCCCAGCAGGTTGAACACGCTGTGGAAGCCCAGGTCCTTGCGCGCCTGCGCCACGTGCCTCAGGGCACTGTGGTGCGAGGGCGCGAAGAGGAAGCCCACCCCGTGCTCGTCGATGTCGCGCGCCACCTGCGCGTGCGCCCGCTCCATGGACACGCCCAGCGCCGCCAGCACGTCCGCGCTGCCGCAGCGGCTGGAGACCGCGCGGTTGCCGTGCTTGGCCACCGTCGCCCCCGCCCCGGCGGCCACGAAGGCCACCGCGGTGGAGATGTTGAAGGTGTGCGCCCCATCACCCCCCGTCCCGCAGGTGTCGAGCACCACCTCCGCCTGGGGAGCAATCCTCGCCGCGCAGGCCCGCATGGCCTCCGCCGCGCCGAGGATCTCGTCCTCGGTCTCCCCCTTCATGCGCAGCGCGGCCGCCAGCGCACCGACCTGCGCGGCGGAAGCCTCGCCCGCGAGCATCTGGCCCATGACGGAGGCCATCTCCTCGCGGGAGAGGTCGCGCCGGCTCACCACCCTGCCCAGCGCTTCCTTGAGGGTCATGGCCTATCCCAGCCTGACCGTTTCGCGTCCCATCGCCTGGGCGATGGCCCGCACTTCACCCATGGCCTTCTCGAACTCGGAGAAGTCCAGCGACTGGAAGCCGTCCGACCGGGCGCGCGGCGGATCCGGGTGGACCTCCACGATGAGGCCGTCCGCGCCCGCGGCGACCGCGGCCCGCATCATCGCGGGGACCGCCTTGCGCACGCCGATGCCGTGCGACGGGTCCACGAACACCGGCAGGTGCGTGAGCGCCTTGAGCATGGGCACCGCGTTCAGGTCCAGCGTGTTGCGCGTCATGTTCTCGAACGTGCGGATGCCCCGCTCGCAGAGGATGACCTGGGTGTTGCCGCGCGCGACGATGTACTCGGCCGCCATCAGGAGTTCCTTGATGGTGGCGCTGATGCCGCGCTTGAGCAGCACGGGCTTGCGCGTCTCGCCCACCGCCTCCAGCAGGCTGAAGTTCTGCATGTTGCGCGCGCCCACCTGGAGGATGTCGGTGTGCTCCGCGACGGAGGCCAGCGTCGCCGTGTCCTTCACCTCCGTCGTCACCAGCAGGCCCGTCTCCTTGCGCGCCTCCGCGAGCAGCGCCAGGCCGTCACCCTTGAGGCCCTGGAACTCATAGGGGCTGGTGCGCGGCTTGAACGCGCCGCCGCGCAGCATGGTGGCGCCCGCCTGCTTCACCGCCTGCGCGGTGGAGATGATCTGCTCGCGCGACTCCACGGAGCAGGGGCCGGCGATGACGTGGATGGCGGCGCCGCCGAGCGTGAGGTCGCCCACGCGCACCAGGCTGTCCTCCGGCTTCACCTCGCGGCTGACCAGCTTGAACGGCTGGGAGATGGCGACCGCGTCCGCGACGCCGGGGAGCACGCGGAAGGGCTCCGGCTCCACCGCGCCGGGGTTGCCGGTGATGCCGATGGCGGTGCGAGAGCCCCCAGGTATCGCGTGCGGATGCCAGCCACGGCGGCGGATCTCATCGTTCACTCGCTCGATGTCCTGGGCCGTCGCGTCTGGGCGCATCACGATCAACATGGGGGAACTCCTGCTCTTTCTCTCCAAAGGGCACGCGGGCGAATGCCAGCGTGGGTGTGCCTGGAGCACCGTGCACACGGCAACCTTTGCCGTAACTGTCGGATGCCCGCAACCGAACCAGAGTCTCGCTTGCACGTCTTGGCGTTATCAAGCCAGGGTCCGCACGCTCGGACGGGAGGCGGACCATGGCGAAGCGGCCCGGGGTCATCGTGGTGGGGGGAGGGCTCGCGGGCCTGGCGTGCGCGACGGCGCTGCTCGAGGCGCGCGTGGACGCGCACGTGCTGGAAGCGGGGGACGCGCCGGGCGGCAGAGTGCGCACCGACTCGCACGAGGGGTTCCTGCTGGACCGGGGCTTCCAGGTGTACCTCACCGCCTACCCGGAAGGCCGGCGGGTGCTGGACCTGAAGGCCCTCTCACTCCAACGCTTCATCCCCGGCGCGAAGGTGTGGCGGGGTGGGCGGCTGCACACGCTGGCGGACCCGCTGCGGCGTCCCGTCACGGCGGCGTCACATCTGTTGGACGCGCCAGGGGGACTGGCGGACAAGCTGCGCGTATTGGAGCTGCGGCAGCACGCCACGTCCGGTGAGTTGGAGGACCTGTGGCAGCGGCCCCAGCAGGAGTCGCGGCGCTTCCTGCGGGACCTGGGCTTCTCCGAGGAGATGCTCGAAGCGTTCTTCACGCCCTTCCTCGGCGGCATCTTCCTGGAGCGGGGGCTGACGACGTCCAGCCGGATGCTGGAGTTCGTGTTCCGGATGTTCGCGACGGGGTACGCGGCCGTGCCCGCGCAGGGGATGGGCGCCATCCCCGCGCAACTGGCGGCGAAGCTGCCCTCGGGCGCGCTGCGGATGCGCGTGCGCGTGGAGGAGGCGTGGGGGCACCGCGTGCTCCTGCCGGGTGGGGAGATGCTGCACGCGGACGCGGTCGTGGTGGCGACGGACCCCAGCAGCGCGGCGTCGCTGCTCGTGGGCATGCCCGCGCCCCGCATGAACCGCGTGACGTGCCTGTACTTCGCGGCGCCGGAGCCGCCGGTGGAGGGGCCCTGGCTCGTGCTCGATGGCGAGGGGCGCGGGCCGGTGAACAACGTGGCGGTGATGAGCGAGGTGTCCGCCGCGTACGCGCCCCCGGGTCAGGCGCTGGTGTCCGTGTCGGTGGTGGACGACGCGGGCGGCGCGGACTCGCTGGAGGCGCGCGTGCGCGCGCAGCTCACGGAGTGGTTCGGCGCGGCGGTGTCCGCGTGGCGGCACCTGCGCACGTACACGCTCGCGGAGGCCTTGCCCGCGCAGCCTCCGTCCGCGCTGGTGGAGCCGCACCGGCCCGTGCGGCTGGCCGCGGGGCTCTACGTGTGCGGAGACCACCGCGAGAACGCGTCCATCGACGGCGCGCTCGCGTCGGGGCGCCGCGCGGCGGAGGCGGTGTTGCAGGACCTGGGGAGGTAGGTCTCCCTGGGGTCCGCGAAGCAGCACGTTGCCTGCCAGGCAACAGCTCGCGCGAGGGGGAAATCGCGGAGGGGAGGGTGACCGGCCGGCCGGGCCCCTGACGGCTGGACGCGTTGCCCGCAGCGGACCTAGGGTCGGACGCACACCCTCGTTCTTCCAAGGAATCCGTTCATGCTCCGCCGCCTTGCCCTCCTGGGATTGCTCGGTCTCGTGGCCTGTCCCGGCGACAACAAAGACGATGACGACGACACCGCTCCGCCGAAGGGGACCGTTTCAGGGTCCCTCCAGCCGTTCCAGGCCGGCTCCGCCGCCGCGAACGCCGGGTCGTCGCTGGATGCGTTCTTCTCCCTGCCGGGCGCGAAGGACCTGTCCCAGAAGGTCTCCAAGGCCCTGGCCGCGCGGGGCGTGTGGCGCACGGGCATTCCCGGGAAGCCGCTGACGCACGAGGCGTCGCTGCTGCCGGGGGAGATCATCCTCCGCTTCGACACGCCGGGTCTGTCCGCGGAGGAGGCCGTCGCGCAGGCGCGCATCGCGGGCTACCACGTCGTGCACCAGGCCTACCTGAGCGATACGCAGCACCTGCTGCGCTACGAGGTGAGCCAGCCGCAGGCGATGTCCGGCGGCACGCCCACCGTGCGCGCGCTCACCCAGGCGGAGCACGTGCGCGTGCTGTCCCAGGTGCAGGCCGTGCCGGGCGTGAAGAACGCGGAGAGCAACCTGCGGGTCCGGGCGCTGGCGGTGCCGAATGATCCGCTCTACGCGCGGCAGTGGCACTACAAGAACATGAACCTGCCGGCGGCCTGGGACCTGGGCACGGGCAGCGCGTCCATCGTCGTGGCGGTGGTGGACACCGGCATCACGAAGCACCCGGACCTGAACTCGCGCATGCTGCCCGGCATGGACCTCATCTCCAGCCTCACCAACGCGGGCGACGGCGATGGCGTGGACGCGGACCCGACGGACAACGGCAAGGATCTGCCCAACGGCGGCTCGTCGTTCCACGGCACGCACGTGGCGGGGACCATTGGCGCGTCGTCCAACAACGGCGTGGGCGTGGCGGGCGTCACCTGGTCCGGCCAGAACATCCTGCCGGTGCGCGTGCTGGGCACGCAGGGCGGCTCGCTGGCGGACATCATCGCGGGCGTCACCTGGGCCAGCGGCGGCAACGTCCCCGGCGTGCGGCTGAACACCACGCCCGCGCGGGTCATCAACATGAGCCTGGGCGGTGACGGTTCGGCGTCGGCGGAGATGCAGAGCGCCATCAACGCGGCCAACGGGCGCGGGGCCATCATCGTGGTGGCCGCGGGCAACGAGAACGTGAACACCTCCAGCAGCTTCCCCTGCAACCAGCAGAACGTCATCTGCGTGGGCGCGGCGCGCTTCAACGGCAAGCGCGCCAGCTACTCCAACTTCGGCGCGCAGGTGGACGTGATGGCCTCCGGTGGCCAGACGAGCGAGGACCGCAACGGCGACGGCTTCCCGGACGGCGTGCTGTCCACGCTGCCCAACAGCAACAACGAGCCCTCCTACGAGTGGTACCAGGGCACCAGCATGGCCACCCCGCACGTGGCGGGCATCGTGGCGCTGATGCTGGCGCAGGACCCCTCGCTCACGTCGGCGGACGTGGAGGAGATCCTGAAGGCCACCGCGGACACGACCAGCCAGTGCGCCGAGGGCTGCGGCGCGGGCCTGGTGGACGCGTACGCCGCCGTGCTGCGCGCCAAGGGCGGCGGGGACACGTCGCTGCCCCCGAAGCTGGCCATCAGCACCACGCAGTTGTCCTTCTCCGGTGCGTCCTCGCAGGCGCTGACGGTGCGCAACAACGGCGGCGGCACGCTGCAGGTGGGCGTGGCCGTCACCGGCACCAACGCCTCCGCGGTGTCCGTCTCCAGCACCTCGCTGTCGGTCCCCGCGTACAAGTCCACGTCGCTGAACGTGACCGTCACCCCGGGCTCGCTGGCGCCGGGCAGCTACGTGGCGCAGCTCGACCTGACCGGCGCGTCGGGGGCGGGCACCGCGCAGGTGCTGGTGAAGTTCCGCGTGGGCGCCACGGATGAGAAGGACGCCGTCATCGGGTTCGCGTACCTGGACGCGGCGGGCGAGGTGCAGGTCGACGACGACGGCATCTCCCTGGTGCCCGCGGCCGGTGGGTACAACTACAGCCTGAAGATGACCCCGCGCGACTACCTGGTGCTGGCGTCCATCGACGACACCGGCGACGGGAAGTACTTCAACAGCGGCGACCGCGTGGGCTTCTGGCGTGACACCACCCAGGTGGAGACCGTGACGGTCACCCAGGGCAAGACGACCAGCGGCATCAGCTTCACCCTGGTGCCGTACCAGTCCCCGGACGAGGGCGACGGGTCCGACTCGAAGATTGGCGAGGCCTGCACCCGCAACAGCGACTGCGGCACCGATGGTCTGTGTGCCACGGGCCAGTACTTCCCGGGGGGCTACTGCACCCAGGACTGCCTCACGTCGAGCTGCCCGGCGGGGTCCGCCTGCTACAGCAGCTCCAGCGGCAGCAGCGCCTTCTGCTTCGCGTCGTGCACGCCGGGGGTGGCGGGAGAGTGCCGCACCGGCTCCGGCTACGTGTGCGGCGACGATGGCTCGGGCAACGGCGTGTGCCTCACGCCGTGACGTGAAGCCTTCACCGGCGGGCGGGGGGATGAACGCGCCCGCCGGTGGCCCTCGCGCCGGAGTACGCTGCCGCGCGCGATGACTGCTTCTCCCGTTGGACCGCCGTCAGCCGGTGACGCGGCCCTGCCACTCTGGCGGGTCGCGGCCGCTGGCGGCGTGCTGTCCTGGACGGCGCTGGTGCACGTGCACCCGCCGCGCTTCTTCGCCGTCGCCTCCGTCTTCTGCGCCGTCTGGCTCGCGGTGACGTGGCGCGCGATGGGCCCCTGGCGCAGGCCGCTTCCCCCGCTGTCGCGTCCGGATGCCGCGTGGGGGGCCGCCCAGGCGGTGGTGCTGTACGCGGGCGCGAGGGCCTTCCTGTGGGCGTTCTGCGGCGGCTTCACCGACGCGCTCTGCTCGCCGCTGCAATCCGTCTACTCGACGTTCGGCACGGGCTCGCTGGGGACGGCGCTGGCCCTGGTGCTGCTGCTCGTCCCGGCGGAGGAGTTGTTCTGGCGCGGGTGGGTGCAGGGCGCGCTGCGTCCCCGGCTGGGGCGGTGGGGCGCGGTCGCGGGGTCGGCGGTGCTGTCGAGCGTCGTGCTGCTGGGCTTCGGTGAGCCGCTGCTGGCCATGGCCGCGCTGCCCACGTCGCTCGCCTGGGGCGCGCTGACCGAGTGGCGCCGGACGCCCGCCGCGGCCTGGGTGAGCCATGCGTTGTGGGACGTGCTCATCGTCGTGGTGTGGCCCGCGACGTGAGCGCGCGTGCCACAATGCGCGCCCATGGCTTCGACTCCGGAAGTGGTCATCTTCGGCGCGGGCAGCATCGGCTGTTACGTGGGCGGGAGGCTCGCCGCGACGGGCGCGGCGGTGCGCTTCATCGGCCGTGAACGAATCGTGGCGGAGGTGCGCGCGCACGGCCTGCGCCTGACGGACTGGCAGGGCGCGGACCTGAAGGTGCCCGCGGCGGACGTGCGCATCGACACGGGGCCGGAGGCGCTGGCCACGGCGGACCTGGTGCTCGTCACGGTGAAGTCCGCGGCGACGGAGGAGGCGGGCCGGACGCTCGCGCCGAGGCTCAAGCCCGGGGCACGGGTCATCAGCTTCCAGAACGGGCTGCACAACGCGGCGGTGCTGCGCGGGTTGCTGCCCGGCCACACGGTGCTCACGGGCATGGTGCCCTTCAACGTCGCGGCGCAGGGGCAGGGCCACTTCCACGCGGGGTCGGAGGGCACGCTGGAGGTGGAGCGGCACGCGGGGCTCGCGCCGTTCGCGGAGGCCTTCGCCCGCGCGGGGCTGGCGCTGAAGCAGCACGCGGACATCGTCGCGGTGCAGTGGGCGAAGCTGCTGTTCAACCTGAACAACGCGCTCAACGCGCTGGCGGACCTGCCGTTGAAGGAGGAGCTGTCCCAGCGCGCGTGGCGGCGGTGCCTGGCGCTCGCGCAGGGCGAGGCGCTGGCGGTGCTGGGGCTCGCCGGGGTGAAGCCCGCGAAGCTGACGCCGCTGCCGCCGGGGTGGATTCCCCTGCTGCTGGGGGCGCCGGACGCGGTGTTCGCGGTGCTGGCGAAGAAGATGCTGGCCATCGACCCGAAGGCGCGCTCGTCCATGTGGGACGACCTGCACGCGGGCCGCAAGACGGAGGTGGACTACCTCAACGGCGAGGTCGTCCGTCTGGCCCATCAGCACCACCTCTCCGCGCCGGTGAACGCACGGCTCGTGGAGCTCATCCGCGAGGCGGAAAGTGGGAACCGCCGCGCGTGGACCGGGGAGGCGCTGCTCGCGGACCTGAAGCAGGCGGAGGCCGAGAACTGGGGGTGAGCAAGCCCACGCCCCGTGCGTGGCGGGCCTCGTGACCCGCGCACGCATGGGAACGTCCTGGGCTCAGGTGGACTGCGGCTGCGTCTGGGGCGCCGTCGCGGCGGGCGGCGGAACCTGGGCGGCCGGGATGCCGTTGCCCGAGGCCACCTGCGTGAGCAGCGCCGTCATGCGCCGGGCGAAGCGGTTCGGGTCGCTCAGCGGGCTGCCTTCCGTGAGCAGCGCCTGGTCGTGGAGCAGCTCGATCCACTCGCCCACCTGCGGCGCGGCCGGGTTGCTCGCGAGCAGCGAGCGCAGGTGCTCGATGACCGGGTGCTTGGGGTTGACCTCCAGGATGCGCTTGATGCGCGGCATCCCCTTGCCGCGCTCCTTGAGCAGGCGCTCCAGGTAGGCCGGCGTGCCGCCCTCGGACACCACCAGGCACACCGGCGAGTCCGTGAGCCGGTCCGACACGCGCACCTCGCGCACGTCCTCCTTCAGCACGTCCTTCATCTTGTCCGTCAGGCCCTTGAGCCCTTCCGACACCTGCTCCTTGGCCTTCTTCTCCTCCTCCGTGGACTGGAGCTTCAGGTCCGCGTTGAGCGCGGAGACCAGCGGCTTGCCCTGGAACTCGCGCAGGCCCTGCGCGGCCCACTCGTCCACCGGGTCGGTCATGAAGAGCACCTCGTAGCCGCGCTGCTTCAGCGCCTCCAGGTGCGGGCTGTCCGCCACCGCCTTCCGGCTCTCGCCGTAGACGTAATAGATGGCCTCCTGGCCCTCCTTCATGCGGCCCACGTAGTCCGCCAGGGACGTCAGGCCCTCCTCGCGCGAGGACTCGTAGCGCACCAGCGCGCCCAGCTTCTCGCGGTACTCCGTCTCCAGCGTCAGGCCCTCCTTCAGCACCGTGCCGAAGGACTCCCAGAACGCGCGGTAGTCATCCGGCTTGTCCTTGGCCAGCTTCTCCAGGAGGTCCAGCGACTTCTTCACCACGTGCTTGCGGATGGCGCGCACCACCGCCGAGTCCTGCAACATCTCACGCGACACGTTGAGCGGCAGGTCGTCCGAGTCGATGACGCCGCGCACGAAGCGCAGCCACTGCGGCACCAGGTCCTCGCAGCGGTCCATGATGAACACGCGCTTGACGAACAGCCGCACGCCGCGCTGCTGCTGCGAGTTCAGGTCGAACGGCGGGTGCTTGGGCACGAAGAGCAGGCCGGTGAACTGCTGCGTGCCGTCCGCCTTGAAGTGCGTCCACGCCAGCGGCTTGTCGTAGTCGTGCGTCAGGTGCTTGTAGAACTCCTGGTACTGCTCGTCCGTGATCTCGCTCTTCGGACGCTGCCAGAGGGCGCTCGCCTTGTTCACCACCTCCAGCGCTGCTTCCGTGGCCTGCGTGTCCCCGCTGCCCACGTGCTTGGTCACCTGGAGCTTGATGGGGTGGCCCACGTAGTCCGAGTACTGGGTGATGAGCTGGCGCAGCTTCCACTCGTCCAGGAACTCCTTCTGGTCCGCCTTCAGGTGCAGCGTGATGGCGGTGCCGCGCGTGGCCTTCTCCGCGGGCTCCACCGTGAACGTGCCGTGCGCCTCCGACGCCCACTTCCACGCGGACGTCTCACCGGCGGCGCGGCTCACCACCTCCACGCGGTCCGCCACCAGGTACGCGCTGTAGAAGCCCACGCCGAACTGGCCGATGAGCTGCACGTCGTTCTTGCCCTTCTGCGCCAGCGCCTGGAGGAACTCGCGCGAACCCGAGTGCGCGATGGTGCCCAGGTTCTTCACCAGCTCGTCGTGCGTCATGCCGATGCCGGTGTCCTCGATGGTGAGGGTGCCCTTGTCGGCGTCGGGGACGATTCTCAGCTCCAGCGCGGGCTCGTCCTTGAGCAGCTCCGGCTCCGTGATGGAGCGGAAGCGCAGCTTGTCCAGCGCGTCGGATGCGTTGGACACCAGCTCGCGCAGGAAGATCTCCTGGTGGCTGTAGAGCGAGTTGATGACCAGGCTCAGGAGCTGCTGGATCTCCGCCTGGAATGAATGGGTTTCCCGCTGGGGGTGGGTCTCTGCGGACATGAAGGCCTCCGGGCGCTGACGGAACGCGCCAATGCCCTTCCCCATAACCATGCCGGCGGACTTGTCGAGAAGAGGGAATCCACCCACATCCGTCGCTGGGAGGAGGGGGCGGGTTGGGGTAGGGAAGGGGGCATGCCCAAGTCCAGAACCCTGCTGCCCCTGCTCGGCGCGCTGCTCCTGTCGGGCGCCGCCCCCGCCCAGGAGGCCCCCGCCCGCCTGCCGGACGCCCCGACGCTGAAGCGGATGACCGCGCGCTTCGCCCCCGTGGACGTCAAGGTGGACGTCTCCAAGCTGCCGGACGCGGAGAAGCGCGCCCTGGCCAAGGTCCTCCAGGCCGCCCGCATCATGGACCCGCTCTTCCTGGGCCAGGCGTGGGCGGGCAACCCGACGCTGCTCCTGGACCTGGTGAAGGACACCACGCCCCTGGGCAAGGAGCGGCTGCACGCGTTCCTGCTCAACAAGGGCCCCTGGTCCCGCCTGGACGAGGCGAAGCCGTTCATCCCCGGCGTGCCGCCCAAGCCGGACGAGGGGAACTTCTATCCCGCCGGCGCCACCAAGGCGGAGGTGGAGGCGTGGGTGAAGAGCCTGCCGGAGGCGCAGCAGCACGCGGCCACGGGCTTCTTCACCACGCTGCGCAGGGGGCCGGACGGCAAGTTCATGAGCGTGCCCTACAGCGTGGAGTACCAGGGCGAATTGGGCATGGCCGCGCAGCTCCTGCGTGAGGCGGCGGCGCTCACCCAGCAGCCCACGCTGAAGCGCTTCCTGGAGACGCGCGCGGCGGCGTTCCTGTCCAACGACTACTACGCGAGCGAGGTCGCGTGGATGGAGCTGGACGCGAGCGTGGAGCCCACCATCGGGCCCTACGAGGTCTACGAGGACGGCTGGTTCAACTACAAGGCCGCGTTCGAGGCCTTCATCGGCGTGCGCGACGACGCGGAGACGCAGAAGCTGGCGAAGTTCAGCGCGGAGCTCCAGGAGCTGGAGAACAACCTCCCCATCGACGCGAACCTGCGCAACCCGAAGCTGGGCGCGCTCGCCCCCATCCGCGTCATCAACAGCCTCTACTCCTCCGGTGACGGCAACCGGGGCGTGCAGACGGCGGCCTTCAACCTGCCCAACGACGAGCGCGTGGCGGCGGAGAAGGGCACCAAGCGCGTGATGCTCAAGAACATCCAGGAGGCCAAGTTCCAGCGCGTGCTGGTGCCCATCGCGAAGGTGGCGCTGCCCGCGAAGGACCGCAAGGACGTGTCCTTCGACGCCTTCTTCACGCACATCCTCATGCACGAGCTGATGCACGGCCTGGGGCCCCACAACGTCACCGTGGCCGGGAAGCAGACGACGGTGCGTCAGGCGCTGCAGGCGTCCTCCAGCGCCATCGAGGAGGCCAAGGCGGACATCTCCGGCCTGTGGGCGCTCCAGCGGCTGGTGGACAAGGGCACGCTGGACAAGGGCCTGCAGCGGACCATGTACACGACGTTCCTCGCGTCCGCGTTCCGCTCCATCCGCTTCGGCATCGACGAGGCGCACGGCAAGGGCATCGCGCTCCAGCTCAACCACTTCCTGGACACCGGCGCGGTGAAGGTGAACGCGGACGGCACGTTCGAAGTGGTGCCGGACAAGATGCAGGCGGCCGTCACGTCGCTGACCAACCAGCTCATGTCGCTGCAGGCCCAGGGCGATCGCGCCGCCGCGGAGGCGCTGCTCGCGAAGCAGGGCGTGGTGCGCCCCTCCGTGCAGAAGGTGCTGGAGCGGCTGAAGAACGTGCCGGTGGACATCGAGCCGCGCTACGTCACCGCCGACGCGCTGGTGAAGGACTTCGGCGCCCCGGCGGCGGCGAAGTAGCGTCCCGGCCGCGCCTTCCGCCCCGCCCGCGCGCTTTTCTTCGTGCGCGGGGGGCGGGGCATGGCCAGTAAGGGAGCCATGGCGCCCGAGCCCTCCACCCATCCCGCTGCCCCCGACCCGTGGGGCGTCGTGCTCGCGCTCGCGGTGGTGGGCGCGTGGGGCGGGCACCTGGCGTGGCTCCTGGCGGGGCCCGCGCAGCCGTGGGCCTCACCGCTCCCCTGGCTGCACGTCCTGTCGCAGATGTGGCTGTCCACCGGCCTCTTCATCACCGGGCATGACGCCATGCACGGCACCGTGTCCCTGAACCGCCGGGTGAACGCGGCGGTGGGGGGGCTGGCCTGCTTCCTCTTCGCGGGGCTGTCCTACCGCCGGCTGGTGGTGAACCACCGCGCGCACCACGCGGACCCCACCGGCGAGCACGACCCGGACTTCGCGGCCCGGGGGAAGGCCTTCTGGCCGTGGTTCGGGGCCTTCATGGTCCGCTACACGACGTGGCCTCAAATCGCGGTCATGGCGCTGAAGTTCAACGTGCTGCTGTGGCTGGGCGTGCCCCAGGCGCGCATCCTGGCCTTCTGGGTGCTGCCGTCGGTGCTGGCCACCGTGCAGTTGTTCTTCTTCGGCACGTACCTGCCGCACCGGCGCCCGGAGACGGAGGGGATGGCGCCGCACCACGCGCGCTCCCTGCCGCGCAACCACCCGTGGGCCCTGCTGTCGTGCTTCTTCTTCGGCTACCACTGGGAGCACCACCAGTCCCCCGGCACGCCCTGGTGGCGGCTGTGGCGGGTGAAGGACGCCCGGCGGTAACCGGAAAAGGGGCTGGGGCGTTATAGAGGGAGCCATGCGCGACAAGCTCCCTCCCGAGCCCCCCGGCTCCGAAGTGACGCCCGAGAAGCTCTACGTGCGCCGCCGCGAGTTCCTCAAGAACGCGGGCCTGTTCGCGGGCACGGCCGCGGTGGTGGGCGGCGGGCTGTACCTGCTGGGCATGAAGCGCACCCGGCCCATGGACGGCTTCGTGCCGGACGCCGGCGCGGTGGACCAGCCGGTGGTGCCCGCCCAGGGCCTCTTCAGCACGGACGAGCCGCGCACGCCCTACGAGGACGTCACCACCTACAACAACTTCTACGAGCTGGGCCTGGACAAGAACGACCCGGCCCGCCGCGCGCACCTGCTGAAGACGCGGCCGTGGACCGTCGTCATCGACGGGGAGGTCCACAAGCCGTGGACCGTGGACGTGGATCAGCTCATCTCCGCCTTCCCGCTGGAGGAGCGCGTCTACCGGATGCGGTGCGTGGAGGCCTGGTCCATGGTGATTCCGTGGCTGGGCCTGCCCCTGGGCAAGCTGCTGGACCGCGTGCAGCCCACGTCCTTCGCGAAATACGTGGCCTTCACCACGCTGGAGGACCCGGAGCAGTTGCCCGGCCAGAAGAGCCCGGTGCTGGACTGGCCCTACGTGGAGGGGCTGCGCCTGGACGAGGCCCGGCACCCGCTGACGCTCCTGGCCACGGGCCTGTACGGCAAGCAACTGCCCGCGCAGAACGGCGCCCCGCTGCGGCTGGTGGTGCCGTGGAAGTACGGCTTCAAGGGCATCAAGTCCATTGTCCGCATCACGCTCACGCGCGAGCAGCCGCCCACGACGTGGAACCTCGCCAACAAGCGCGAGTACGGCTTCTACGCCAACGTGAACCCGGCGGTGGACCACCCGCGCTGGAGCCAGGCCACGGAGCGCCGCATCGGCGAGGGCTCGCGCCGGCCCACGCTGCCCTTCAACGGCTACGCGGACGCGGTGGCCGGCCTCTACAGCGGCATGGACCTGAAGCGGGACTTCTGACCGATGGCCTCCTCCAAGCTCCCCTGGCTGAACCCCGCCATCGCCGTCGGAGGGCTCTCCCCGCTGCTGCTGCTCGCGGTGCAGGGGGCGCAGGGACAGTTGGGGGCCAACGGCATCGAGTTCGCCCTCAACCAGACGGGCCTGCTCGCGCTGGCGGTGCTGGTGGCGTCCCTGGCGTGCACGCCGCTGCGGCTGGTGACGGGCTGGACGTGGCCCGCGCGCATCCGCCGCACGCTGGGCCTGCTGGCCTTCACCTACACGGCGGCGCACTTCCTCACCTACGCCGTGCTGGATCAGGGCCTGGACGCGCGCGCCATGGCGGAGGACGTCTTCACCCGGCCCTTCATCACGGTGGGCTTCACCGCGCTGCTGCTGCTGGTGCCGCTGGCCGTCACCTCCACGAACACGTGGGTGCGCAGGCTGGGCTTCCCCGCGTGGCAGCGCCTGCACCGGCTGGCCTACGTGGCCGCGGTGCTGGGCGTGGTGCACTTCGTGTGGCGGGTGAAGAAGGACGTCACGGAGCCGGTGCTCTACGGGGCCGTCCTGGCGCTGCTCTTCGCGGTGCGGGTGGGCGAGGCGCTGCGAAAGCGGCGGGCGCTCGCGCGGGAGCGCCCGGCCTGAAGCGGGCTACTTCGCGGCGGCGCGGGGCAGCGGGAGGATGGTGTCCACCAGCGTCATCAACTGCGCGCAGCTCACCGGCTTGCGCACGAAGGCGCTGATGCCGGCCTTCTGGCCCAGCGCGCGCACCTCCGCCACGTTCGGGTCGCCCGTCATCATCAGGATGGGGACCTTGGACAGCCTGGAGTTGGTGCTGGCGCGGATCTGCCCGGCGAAGTCCGCGCCGTTCATCCCGTCCATGTGGAAGTCGGTGAGGATGAGGTCCACGTGCTCCGCCTCGGCGACCTTGAGGCCCTCCTCGGCGGACTCCGCCTCCAGGAACTCGAAGCTGCGGGCCATGAGGTAGATCTTCAGCAGCGTCCGGATGGAGCGGCTGTCGTCCACCAGCAACACGCGCTGCGGACCGGTCCCCCCGGCCGGACGGACCGTGGGCGTGCTCCCCGTGGGACGGGAGGGCGCGTTTTCGGGGGTGGAGAGAGGGCCGGCCTTCATCGGAATCAAAACCTCGGGGAGGAAACGCCTCCAGCGGCTCCGCCCATGGTCGCGGAAGGGCCCTGCGAAGTCAAAGCAACCCAGGGCGCCACGCCGCGATTTCGGGAGGGCCGAAACGACCTCAGCGGACCTCCAGAACGAAGGCCTGGGACGCCACGCCTGGCAGCCCCACGGCCTCCGCGAGCGCCGGGTCCAGCTCGTTGGGAAGCCGCCACGTCTGACCCGTGGACTGCAGCAGGGTGACGCTGTAGCGACCCGGGGGCACGGTCGCGAGCGGCGTGGGCGCGGCGGGGTCGCGCGCGTCCAGCGCCTGCGCGCGGATGGCCACCAGCAACTGCGGGACGAAGACGGGCTGCGGGCGGGGCTTCCCCTGTTCGTCGAGCAGCGCCACGAGCAGGGGATCAGGCACCAGCCCGGCCGCCAGCACCACCGCGTCCGGCTGCCCGTCGCGGTCGTGGTCCGTGTCGTCCACGTAGCCCGGCACGCCCTCCGCCAGCTTGCGCACGATGACGCGCGGCCAGGCGATGTCCGGCTTGCCGTCGCCGTTGGCGTCGTCCGGGACGCCGTCCTTGTTGGCGTCCGCCAACTGCACCCAGAAGCCGGGCGGCCGCTGATCCACCGCGCCGGTGAGCACCTGGGGCGTGAGCGTCAGCAGCTTGGTGGGCGTGGTGGAGGCGGCGAACTCGCGCGGGTCCGCGGTCTGGAACGCCGGCCGGTCGAAGGGCACGGTGGCCGAGTCCGCGAAGGACACGGAGACGCCGGTGAGCGGCTGGGGCCAGCCGTCCGCGTCCGTGGTGATTTCCAGGATGCGCGTGGCGCTGGTGAGGGGGTCCACCGCGCCGCCGCCCACGTCGCCCGCGTTGGGCTCGGCGGTGACGCTGTACCAGGGGTTGAAGTCGGACACGTGGCAGGGCTGCGGGACGCTCCGGCAGGTGTCCGCGTCGATGAAGCCGCGCAGCAGGTAGCGGCCCGGCTCCACCAGGCTCAGCGCGAACGGCGCGGTGAACGGGCCCGGGGAGGTGTCCCCCAGGGACGCGCCGAACAGCTCCTCGGCGGTGACGACGGTGAAGGCCAGCGGGCGGCCGGAGCCCGCGGGCGGCGGCGGGTTGGCCGCGTCGTAGAGGAACACGATGGCGTTGCCGCGCGCGCGCGACTGCACCACCAGGTTGCCCTCGATGCGGGCCGAGCGCGTGTTCTGGCGGCCGTCCGCCGTGGGCACCACGTCCGGGGCATCACAGCCGCCGGACAGCAGGGACGCGAGCGTGAACGCGAGGAAGGGGAGGGCGCGCTTCATGGGGTCACCGTGAGGTTGGCGAACACGCGCCGCTCGATGCGGTTGCCGAAGGGGTGCTCCGCGTGGCCGCCACCGAGCTGGCTGCCCTGCAGCGCCACGGAGACGAAGTCCTTCACCACGGTGTAGCCCACGCGGGCGTTGACGACGGTGTACGCGGGGAGGTTGTTGGCGATGAGGTCCACGCGCGTCGGGTCGGACGCGGAGGGCTCGCGCTCCACCCAGGTGGTGGAGGTGGTGAACGCCGCTTCGATGCCGAACTCCAGGTCCGTGCGCGTGCGGTAGGTGACGCCGCCGAAGAGGCGGAAGGCCGGCGTCTGGCTGCACGTACCGCACTGGCCCTCGTCCGGCAGGTCGGAGCTGATGTGCTGGTACGCGGCGCTCGCCTTCACGCCCAGGCCGTCGATGGGGGACACGTTGATGCCCGCCTCCACGCCCCGCGCGGTGTAGATGGCGGCCTCGTTGGTGAACATGGAGCGGCCCAGCAGGTAGCTGCCGGTGCCGCTGTCGTAGGACTCGCCGGCGGGCAGCGACTGCACGGGCGACAGGGCGATGAGGTCCTTCACCGTGTTCTGGTAGAGGGCCACGTCCCAGTCCAGGCCCAGGCGCGGGGACTCACCCCGCCAGCCCAACTCCAGCGCGTTGAGGCGCTCGGGGCGCAGCGTCCGGTTGCCGGTGGTCAGCAGGCTCACGCCGTTGACGCCCGGCACGGGCACGGGCAGCCGGGTGTAGCTCTCCAGGAACGTGGGCTCGCGGAAGGCGGTGGCCACGGACGCGCGGAAGGCGTGCCCCTCAATGGGCTGGAACACCGCGGACAGGCGCGGCGACTGCGCGATGCCGGGGTTGCCCTTGTCGAGCAGCGGGTGGCGGTCCACGCGGTAGCTGACGATGAGGCGCAAGGGCTGCACGATGCGCCAGTCGTCCTGGACGAAGGCCGCCGCGTGGAACTCCTCGCGCAGGTCGTCCAGGTAGGTGAAGGCCACGCGCTTCAGGCGGCCCTCCACGCCGATGTTCACCTGGTGCTCGCCGGCCAGCTCGAAGCCGCGCGCGTACAGCGCTTCACCGTTGAAGACGTTGGAGGCGACCTGGATGCCCAGCGAGCGCTGGCCGATGGCCTCGTACTGCGGGCCCGCGTCACCGGACAGGTGGTTCCAGAACGCCTTGAGCTTCACCGCGCCCAGCTCCACGTCCGCCTTGGCGTACGCGCCCAGGCCGTCGATGTAGTAGTTGCGCAGGAGGCCCAGCGGATAGATTTCCGTCAGGTAGCGGTGCACGCCGCCGGAGACGCCAATCGCCTGGCCCTCCTGGAACGTGTAGACGGTGGACAGGTTGGCGCGAGCCCCGCGCTGCCCCAGGTCGGGATCCGCGGGCCCCTGGAGGGCGAAGTCCGGACGGCCGCTCTCGTAATCGCGGCTCCACTTGTCCTCCTGCCGGTAGGCGGCGGACGCGCGGTAGCGCAGGCCGCCGTTCTGGCCGTGGCTGACGAAGGAGCCCTGCACGGTGTTGCCGCCGCCCGCCATGGCGCCGAAGCGCGCGCGCCGGCCGGTGCCGGGGGCCTGGGTGATGATGTTGATGACGCCCAGCATCGCGTTGGCGCCGTACAGCGCGCTGCCCGGGCCGCGGATGACCTCGATGCGGTCGATCTCCTCCAGGCCGATGGGCAGCCCCGCCCACACCGTGAGGCCGAGGAAGTCCTGGTACTCCGTGCGGCCGTCCACCAGCACCAGCACCTTGTTGGCCAGGCGCTGGTTGAAGCCGCGCAGGCTGACGTTGGCGCTGCCCACGCCCATGGCCATCACGTCCGCGCCGGGCACGCGGCGCAAGAGCTCCGGCAGCGTGGTGGCGCCCGACAGGCGGATGTCCTCCGCCGTGATGACGGTGGTGGCGTTGGGCGCCTCCAGCGAGGACTGGGCGCGGCGGCTCGCCGTCACCACGCGCTCTTCATACGGCACCAGGCCCTGGTCGCCGGAGGTGTCGCCGGACTCGCCGCCGCCGCTGGAGCTGACGGTGGTGGGGCCGGGCGTGGCCGCGGGCTGCTGCGGGGCCTGGGGCTGGGCGGACATGGACTCCGCGCGGGCCACGGCCTTCTCCAGCCGCTCCATGAGCGTGGCCAACTGCTGCTGGGCCTGGATGCTCGTGGGGGGCGGCGGCGGCATGGGCAGGCCGGTGGCGGAGCCCGCCGTGCCGGGCTGGGCGCCGGGCTCCGGCGCCTCCGCCTGCGCGGCCTGGCGCGTGGCCTCCAGGCGCGTCACCTGGGCCTGCACGTTGGTGGCGTCCGGCGGGTTGGAGGCGAGGTAGCGCTTGTAGGCGTCCAGCGCTTCGTCCAGCCGGCCCGCGTCCTGGTACGCCCGGGCGATGTTGTAGAGGACGCTGGGGTGCGGCTTGATGGCATAGGCCGCTTCCAGCTCGGCGATGCCTTCATCGAAGTTCTTCTGCTCGATGAGGCTCATGCCGTTGCGGAAGTGGCGGCGCGCTTCAAGTCGCGCGTCCGCCAGGGCCTCGGTCGCGCAAAGACACAGCGCGAGGAGCGCCCCACGTCGGAAGGCTGTCGGGGGATTCACTGGTACGGATCGTCCTTGTACTGGGAGCTGGGAGCCTTGGGGGAGGGCTTCGGTCCCGGCTGCTTCTTGATGCGCGGAAGCTTGATGGAGACGTTGACGGTGGTGCCCGGCTCGCCCGAATAGGTCTTGCTCACGGTCTGGTAGCCGTCCATCGCGAACGACACCTCCACGTCAGCGAGCCCCGGCGTGTCCGGCGTGTGGTTGATGACCAGCGGGGTGTTGCCGCGCACCCTGCCGTTGATCTTCACCTCCGCGCCCGGAGGGTCGCTCTCCACGTCGAAGCGGACGGGGCGGGGAGCGGCGGGCGGCGGCGCGGCGGCCTCCGCGACGGGCGCGGCCTCACGGGTGGGCGGCGGCGCGACGGGCGTGCGCGCCACGGGGGCGGACACGGCCGGTTCCGGCGGGGGCTTCTGGGCGCCGCGCAGCACGAAGATGCTCGCCACGCCCAGCCCCACGAACAGGGACACGCCGAACAGCGCGATGCCCAGACCCTTCCTGGACTTCTTCTCCGCCAGGCCGCCGGCCTCGTCCACGGAGATGTCCAGCGCCATGGTGTTGGGCGCGGGCGTGGGGCCGGAGCCCAGCGCCGGGTGGGCGCCGGAGTGGATGCCGCTGTGCGGGCCGCTGTGGGGGCCGGAGCCCACCGCGTTGAGGCCGGTGCGCGTGGCGAAGACGCCGCTGACGCCGGACGCGGACGCGGCGGTGCGCATGCCCTGGAGCACGGCGTCCATGGACGCGTAGCGGTCCACGGGGCGCTTGGCCAGGCACTTCATCACCAGCGCCTCCACCTCCGCGGGCACGGTGTGGTCCGGCCACACGGTGTGGAAGGGCGGCGGCGGGTCGTTGATGTGCTTGACGATGACGTCGATGCTCTGCGCCGCCTGGAAGGGCGGCCGGCCCATCAGCGTCTGGTAGAGCACCACGCCCAGGCTGTACACGTCGCTGCGCGGATCCGCGATGTTGCGCGCCTGCTCCGGCGCCATGTACTGCGGCGAGCCCAGGATGACGCCCGCCTGCGTGAGGGTGGTGTCCTCCTTCATGGCGGCGTCGCCGGAGAACGACTTCACCAGGCCGAAGTCCAGGACCTTCACCACGTCGTGATCCGCCTCCTGGTTGAGGATCATCACGTTGGCGGGCTTGAGGTCGCGGTGGATGAGGCCGACCTTGTGCGCCTCGCGCAGCGAGCGGGCCACCTGCTGCCCGATGGCGAGCGCGCGCTCCCACGGCAGCGGCCCTTCCTGGGTGAGCAACTGCGACAGCGTCAGCCCCTCCAGGTACTCCATCGCGATGTAGTAGATGCCGTCTTCCGTCTTGCCGTAGTCGATGACGGTGACGGTGTTCGGATGGCGCAGCTTCGCGGTGACGCTGGCCTCCAGGAAGAAGCGCTTCTGGAAGCCCGGGTCCTTGCCCTCGCCGCTGTACTGCGGGTTGAGGACCTTGAGCGCCACCAGGCGATCCAACGGCGCCTGCATGGCCTTGTAGACGCGGCCCATGCCTCCGGCGCCAAGCGTCTCCAGGATGCGGAAGCGCTCGTTGAGGATCCGCCCGAGCAGGGGATCCGCCACGTCGGCTGGCGCGCCCTTGCGGGGGGCGTCGCTTTCGATCATGTGTTCCCCCAAGGCGAAGAGAAGAACCGCATACGTCGTTTCGGACCCGGCGGATGCTAGCACCGCCTTTGAAAACCGCCCAAGAGACGTGCCGCTATCATCGCCGCGCCCGAGCCCCGAGTTTCCGGCCCGCGCGGCGCGCCCGCCCTCCCGCACCTCCCGTGCGCACCGCGCCCCCGGTGGGGGTTGGAAAACGAGGAAATCGGCGTCCGTTGCCGCACAGTTCGTGGGGACTGGTGCGTCGCGTCATCCCCGGCGAGGGGGGCTCGGGCGGGTTAGGGTGCCCCGCATGAATGCTGGGCTGTCCGAGCTGTTGTCGTCGGCGCCGCGCTATCCGCGGCGGGTGGTGTGCCTGACGGAGGAGACGACGGAGGTGCTCTACCGCATCGGGGCGGGGGACCTGGTCGTGGGCGTGTCGGGGTTCACGGTGCGGCCTCCGGAGGCGCGCAGGAAGCCCCGGGTCAGCTCGTTCCTGGACGCGAACTTCGAGCGGATCTTGGAGCTGAAGCCGGACCTGGTGCTGGGGTTCAGCGACCTGCAGGCGGACATCGGCCGGGAGCTGTGCAAGCGCGGGGTGCCCATCTACCTGTTCAACCAGCGCTCGCTCGCGGAGATATTGCAGGCGGTGCGGCTCACCGGGGCGCTGGTGGGGCGCGCGGAGGGCGCGGAGGCGCTGGCGGCCCGACTGGAGAAGAACCTGGAGCGCCACTCGGACGCGGCGCAGTCGCTGCCCAAGCGGCCGCGCATCTTCTTCGAGGAGTGGCACGAGCCGCTCATCTCCGGCATCCGCTGGTGTTCGGAGCTGGTGGAGGTGGTGGGTGGGGTGGACGTGTGCCAGGAGTCGCGCGCGTCGCAGGGGGCGAAGGGCCGCATCTTCGACCCGGAGGAGGTGGCCCGGCGCGACCCGGAGGGCGTCATCGCCAGTTGGTGCGGGCGCAAGGCGAAGCGGGAGAAGATCGCCTCCCGGCCGGGGTGGGCCGGCGTGCGGGCGGTGGTGGACGACCAGCTCTACGAAGTGAGGAGTTCCTACATCCTCCAGCCGGGGCCGGCGGCGCTGACGGACGGGGTGGATCAACTGGCGCGCATCGTGGCGGCCATCGCGAAGGGGGAGAAGCTGCCCATGGCCCGGCCGGGAGACCTGCGCACCGCGCTGGAGTGAGGGGAGGCTGGCGGCAGGCCCGGCGCATGACAGGATGCGCGCGTGCCGCTCCCGCTGCCCGTCCTGCTGGTCACCCTGCTCGTCGCGACGGGCACTCCGTCAGGGCAGGCGTCGCCCGAGCAGGGCGCTCCGTCGCTGCCCTCCGATGCGCCCCGTCCGCCCGAGCCTGAAGGCTCCGGCAAGCCCCGGGACGTGGTGCCTTCGGACGCGCCGGTGCGCTCGCCGGACGTCGAGCCGTCGGGCGTGTCGAACACGGAGGTCGCGGCGCCGCCCCGCGCGGAGCAGGTCCCGGTGGGGCCGGAGGGCACGCAGGCGCCCGAGGCCGCCACGGACGCGGAGCGCACGAAGAACTACGAGGAGGCGCTCATCGCGTGGGGCCTGGGCGAGGTCGAGCGCCAGGTGGAGCCCGCGCCCCAGGGCAAGGTGCTGGAGGAGGTGCTCGTCGCCGCGGAGGAGGTGGTCGCGCCGATGGATCCGTATCCATCGCTGCTCAACATCTTCCACGTCCGCACCCGCGACGAGGTCGTCCGCCAGGAGGTGTTGATTACGCCGGGGCAGCCGTACTCGGAGGCGCTCGTCGCGGAGTCGGTGCGCAACCTGCGCAAGCTGGGGCTGTTCTCGGTGGTGCGCGCGGTGCCGGTGAAGGGCAGCGCGCCGGACAAGGTCGCGCTGCTGCTGGTGACCAAGGACCTGTGGTCCCTGCGGCTCAACAACGAGTTCTCCGCCGTGGGCTCGCTGCTGCTCTACCTGCGCCTTCAAGGCACGGAGCAGAACTTCCTGGGGCGCGGCAAGAAGGTGGCGCTGGACTTCATCATGCGCCTGGACACGTTCAGCCTCGGCCAGAGCTACACGGACCGGCGCGTGCTCGGCAGCCGCTGGTCGCTGACGGAGTCCGCCGCGGTGCTGATCAACCGCGACACGGGGAGGGCGGAGGGCTCGCGGGGGAGCCTGGTCGTCAGCCGGCCGCTGTATTCGCTGGCCACGCCGTGGAGCCTGAGCACGTCCGTGGCGTGGAACATGGAGACCGCGCGGCAGTTCCGGGGCGCGGACATCTGGCAGCTCCCGTTCCCGGACGGCGAGCCCGTGCCGTACATCTACAACGCGCGCGAGGTGGCCGCGGGCGCCACGTACACGCGCTCCTACGGCCAGCGCTACAAGTGGAACGTGGGCATGGGCGCGGGGGCCTACCACTACGCCTACGCCGCGCCGGTGGCGTCCCAGCTCACGGACGCGCAGGCGGACTGGTTCCGCCGCAACTACCTGCCGCGCGCGGAGGACGCGGGGTACGCGAACTTCTCCTTGAGCGCCTTCGAGGCCCGCTACGACGTCTTGCGCAACGTGGACTCGTACACGCTGTCGGAGGACTTCCAGTTGGGGCACTCGGTGCTGGCCACGCTGCGCTACGCGCCGCCGGTGTTCCCGTCCGCCGCGCACTTCGCGGAAGGGGGGCTGTCCCTGCGCTACCGCGTGCACTGGGGGGACGCGCTCACCACCGCGTCCGCGGCCGCGTCCGTCCGCCAGCAGTTGAATGCACCGCGGCCGGGCGTGAAGGAGGGCTGGACGAACCGCCGCTGGGCCGCGGAGCTGGTGCAGGTGTCGCCGCGAGTGCTCGGGGGGCGCTTCGTGGCGCGCGGCCTGCTGGACGTGAACATCGACGACCTGTCCGAGCGCGTGAGCCTCCTGGGCGGCAGCAACGGCCTGCGCGGCGCGGCGGTGGATGCGTACTCCGGCAAGCGGCTGCTGCTGGTGAACCTGGAGTACCGCACCGCGCCGCTCGTCGTGCGCACGGTGCACGTGGGCGGCGTGTTCTTCCTGGACTCGGGCAGCGCGTTCAATAAGCGGCCGGAGATGGTGACCACCGTGGGCGTGGGCCTGCGGGTGCTGTTCCCCCAGTTCAACGTGTTCCCGTTCCGCATCGACTTCGGCTACGTGCTCAACGGCGACCGTCCCCCCGTGGGCAGCCGCCTGTCGCTCAGCAGCGGGCAGGTGACGGAGTACCGGCCCGGCTTCCTCGACTCCCCCTGACGCGGCTCAGGGCGGTTCGACGCGGAGCAATTCGCGGAAGAGGACCTCCGCCACGTCGCGGAACAGCTCTCCGGACGCGAGCAGCCCGCCGCAGTGGTGGGGCTCGCGCGCGAGCGTCAGCGCCACCGCCTTGCCCAGCACCGCGTCCCAGAAGGGCTCCGAGTCGGGCGGCAGGAGGAACTCGCGGATGACGGCCTTCGGCCACGGCAGCACGGTGGTGGGGTCCGCGTCGCTCAGGCTGGTGAAGCAGTCCAGGTCCACGTCCAGCAGCACGGCGGACGCGGCCTCCAGCACGTCGCGCACCGCGTCCGTGGGGCCGGGGCGCAGGTACGCCTCCGCCGCGCGGTCCACGGTCGTCACCGTCACGAGGCGGTGCGAGCGGCCGCGCGTGTCCACGTAGGTGTCCCCGGAGAAGGAGCCCCGGGGCCGGGTGCGCGCGATGATCAACGCGTCGCCCACGAGGTTCGCCTCCATCGCCGCGAGGATGTGGTCGTAGTTGCGCACGTCCAGCTTCCACCGCGCGTGCTCATCCAGCGCGTGCAGGCCGGCGGAGCGGTCCGGCATGTCCGCGGGGCGCTCCGGAACCACGATGTCCAGGTGCCGGTCCAGCGTGACGAGCAGGGCAGGCGGGCCCGCGTCGCCCAGGGCGCACGCCCACGCGGGCAGCGCGAGCCGATGCGGGTCGAACACATAGGCGTCCATCGGACCCCGGCCACCGCCCAGGCCCAGCCGCACCACGCCCGCGAGGCGGAGGTGGCGCAAGGCGTCGTCATTTTTCGGGTTCATGCGGGTTGGGAATCCTCTCCAGGGCCGGACGTTGGCAGGGCCGCGCGGCGGCCGGAGTGTAGGCTTGCCCGCACCTTCCCGCGAAAGGAGCCCCGCCCCGCGCGGGGATTCAGCTACGCATGCGTCAGGTCCTTACCGCCGCGCTTCTCCTCATGAGCAGCGCACCCTCCATCGCCCAGGAGCGCAAACCCTCCGCCATGGCCCCTTCGCAAAAGCAGCCGGACACCTTCCTGCGCCAGTACGCCGAAACGCGCCGCTTCCAGAGCGGCCGCCCGGTGGGCACGCGCATCACCCCGGACGAGAAGTCCGTCCTCTTCCTGCGCACGTCCCCCACGTCCAACGTGCAGATGCTCTACGCGTTCGATGTCGCCAACGGTCAGGCGCGGGAGCTGCTCACGCCGGAGGCCCTGCTCAAGGGCGCGGAGGAGACGCTGTCCGCCGAGGAGAAGGCCCGCCGCGAGCGGATGCGCGTCAGCGCCCGGGGCTTCACCTCCTACAGCCTCTCCGAGGACGGCACCCAGCTCCTGGTGCCCCTGTCCGGCCGGCTCTACGTGGTGGACCGCGCGACGGGGAGGTCCACGGAGCTGAAGACGGGCCCCGGCGTCATCGACCCGCGCCTGTCGCCGGACGGCAAGCAGGTGGCGTACGTCCGTGACAACGACGTGTACCGGGTGGACCTGGCGGCCAACCAGGAGAAGCGCGTCACGCAGGGCGGCACCGCGCAGGAGACGCACGGCCTGGCGGAGTTCGTGGCGCAGGAGGAGATGAGCCGCTTCTCCGGCTATTGGTGGAGCCCGGATTCGAAGTCCATCGCGTACACGGAGTCCGACACGTCCGACGTGGAGAAGCTCACCATCGTGGACGTGATGCACCCGGAGAAGGGCGGGGAGATCTTCCCGTACCCGCGTCCCGGCAAGGCCAACGCGAAGGTGCGCCTGGGCGTTACGCCCGTCGCGGGCGGCAAGACGGTGTGGGCGCAGTGGGACGCGCAGAAGTACCCGTACCTGGCCACGGTGAAGTGGGACAAGGGCGGGCCGCTCACCCTGGTGGTGCAGAACCGCCTCCAGACGGAGGAGCAGGTGCTGGCGGTGGACCCCGCCACGGGCAAGACGCGCGTGCTCCACACGGAGAAGGACAACGCCTGGGTGGAGCTGGCCCAGGACTACCCGCTGTGGCTGGAGGATGGCTCCGGCTTCCTCTGGTACACCGAGCGCAACGGCGGCCCGGAGGTGGAGCTGCGCAAGGCCAACGGTGAGCTGGACCGCTCCGTGGTGAAGCCGGACGCGGGCTACCGCAACCTGTCGCGCTTCGTGCAGGCGGACAAGACGCTCTTCTTCACCGGTGACCCGAACCCCACGCAGAGCCACCTGTGGCGCGTGAAGCTGGGCGGCGCGCCGGAGCAGGTGGCCACCGGCACCAGCGGCCCGGCCGTGGAGAACGGGCTCGTGTCCAAGAACGGCGGCCTGGTCGTCCTCAACACGCAGGGCCCCAAGAGCATGCCGCGCACGGTGGTGCTCAAGGGCGACGGCACGAAGCTGGGCGAGCTGCCGGAGGTGGCGCAGGAGCCGTCCTTCACGCCGAACTTCGAGATCCGCCAGGTGGGCCCGAAGAAGTTCTGGACCTCGCTGGTGAAGCCCCGGGACTTCAAGCCCGGCCAGAAGCTGCCCGTCATCGTGGAGGTCTACGCGGGGCCCACCGTCACCGTGGTGCACCAGTCCATGGCCGCGCACCTGCTCAGCCAGTGGTTCGCGGACCACGGCTTCCTGGTGGTGAAGGTGGACGGCCGGGGCACGCCGCTGCGCACCTCCGAGTGGAACCGCGCGGTGAAGAACGACTTCGCCACCGTCACCCTGGATGATCAGATTGAGGCCGTGCAGGCCCTGGCGAAGGAGGTCCCGGAGATGGACCTCTCCCGCGTGGGCATCACCGGCTGGAGCTTCGGCGGCTACATGGCGGCGCTGGCCGCGCTGAAGCGCCCGGACTTCTTCAAGGCCGCGGTGTCCGGCGCCCCGGTGGTGGACTGGCGCGACTACGACACGCACTACACCGAGCGCTACCTGGGCCTGCCGGAGGAGACCCCCCAGGCCTACGAGGTCAGCAGCCTGCTGACGTACGCGAAGAAGGACAGCCCCATTGGCGCGCTGCTGCTCATCCACGGCACCGCGGATGACAACGTGTACTTCTTCCACACGCTGAAGCTGTCGGACGCGCTCTTCCGCGCGGGCAAGCCGCACCAGCTCCTGCCCCTGTCCGGCCTCACGCACATGGTGCCGGATCCGCTCATCACCGAGCGCCAGTACGAGCGCGTCATCGCCCACTTCGAGCAGAACCTGAAGAAGTAGGCCGCGAGCGGCCCCAGGGCTTGAAAAGGCAGAGGCCCGGTTCCCTTGCGGGGACCGGGCCTCTGTTGCTTCAACCAGTCCGTGAGGAATGGCTGAGACGCGTCACTTCACGCCGCGCGGACGTTCTGCGCCTGCAGGCCCTTCGGGCCCTTGGTGACTTCGAACTCCACCTTCTGGCCCTCGGCCAGCGTGCGGAACCCATCCATGTTGATGGCGGTGTGGTGGCAGAACACGTCCTCGCCGCCGCCGTCCTGGGTGATGAAGCCGAAGCCCTTCGCGTCGTTGAACCACTTCACGGTACCAGTTGCCATTGCGCTTCCTTGCGTTTGCAGGGCAGCCGTGGGGAAGGCCACCCGTTCTGCCCGACGACCGGGGAGACAGAGCTATTTGTAGTGAAAGGGCCGACTGGAAGTCCAGCCGGCCCTCCGGGATTGCCCGACTTGAGCCCCCAACACTGTCATGTGCGGGGGGGTAAGTCAGATGTCGAGCAGCAGACGCTCGGGGTCCTCGATGCACTCCTTGACGCGCACCAGGAACTGCACGGCCTCCCGGCCGTCCACCAGGCGGTGGTCGTACGTGAGGGCGATGTACATGATGGGCCGGATGACCACCTGGCCGTCGCGGGCCACGGGGCGCTCCACGATGTTGTGCATGCCCAGGATGCCCGTCTGCGGCGGGTTCAGGATGGGCGTGGACAGCATGGAGCCGAAGATGCCGCCGTTGGTGATGGTGAACGTGCCGCCCGTGAGGTCGGCCATCGTCAACTTGTCGTTGCGCGCACGGCCGCCGTAGTCACCGACCGTCTTCTCCAGGTCCGCGAGCGACAGCTTGTCCGCGTCACGCACCACCGGCACCACCAGGCCCCGGCTGCCGCTCACGGCCACGCCGATGTCGTAGTAGTGCTTGAAGATGACGTCCTCGCCGTCGATCTCCGCGTTGATCTGCGGGAACGCCTTGAGGGCCTCCACGGACGCGCGGATGAAGAAGCTCATGAACCCGAGCTTCACCCCGTGCTTCGCCTGGAACTTGTCGTTGTACTTCTTGCGGAGCGCCATCACCTCGCCCATGTCCACCTCGTTGAAGGTGGTGAGCATGGCGGCGGTGGACTGCGCCTGGATGAGGCGCTCGGCCACGCGCTTGCGCAGCGGCGTCATGCGCACGCGCTCCTCGCGCGCGGCGTTGGGGCGGGGACCGGACGGCGCGGCCGGGGCCGGGGGGGCGGACGGGCGGTTGAGCTGACCCTGCACGTCCTCCTTCATGATGCGGCCCCCGGTGCCGGAGCCCTTCAACTGGCCCACGTCCACCCGGTTCTCCTCCGCCATCTTCTTCGCGGTGGGGGTGATGCGCGTGTCGCCCTGGGCCGGAGCGGCGGCGGGCGCGGACACGGGCGCCGCGGCCTGGGCGGGCGCGGGCGTGGCGGCGGCCACCGCGGCGGAGGCGCCAGCGCCGGCCTCGATGGTGCCCAGCACGTCACCCACGCGGACCTTGTCGCCCTCCTTGAAGGCGATGGACGCGATGCTGCCCGCGGCGGGGGCCGGCACGTCGATGGTGACCTTGTCGGTCTCCAGCACGACGAGCGGCTCGTCCGCGGCGACAGCCTCACCCTGCTTCTTGTTCCACTTGCCGACGACGGCCTCGGTGATGGATTCGCCGAGCGGAGGGACTTTCAGTTCAACGGCCATTCTGGGGTCCTCGGAGGATGGCTTCTTCGATGATGAGCTGCTGCTCGTAGTCGTGCGTCTTCGTGAAACCGGTGGCGGGGCTGGCGGCCTCGGCGCGCCCGATGTAGCCCAGCTTCACCGTCTGCTGCTGCGAACGGCCGGAGAGGAGGTCGTGCAGGCGGGGGAACATGAAGTGCCAGCCGCCCGCGTTGCGCGGCTCCTCCTGCACCCAGTACAGCTCCTGGAGCGCCGGCAGCTTCGCCACCAGGTGGGACAGCTCGTCCTGCGGGAACGGGTAGAGCTGCTCCACCCGCACGATGGCGATGGTGTCGTCCTTGCGCTCGTCCCGGGCCTTGGCCAGGTCGTAGTACACCTTGCCGCTGCACAGGAGCAGCCGCTTCACCTTCGCGGCGTCCGCCTTCGCGTCCGGAATCACCTCCTGGAACGCGCCCGTGGACAGCTCGTCCATGCGGCTGGTGGCCTCCGGACGGCGCAAGAGGCTCTTGGGCGACATGATGACCAGCGGCTTGCGCACGGGGCGCAGCACCTGGCGGCGCAGCAGGTGGAAGATCTGCGCGGGCGTGGTGGGGTAGCAGACCTGGAGGTTGTCCTCGGCGCACAGGTCCAGGAAGCGCTCCAGGCGCGCGCTGGAGTGCTCCGGGCCCTGGCCTTCGTAGCCGTGCGGCAAGAGCAGCGTGATGCCGGACAGCCGGCGCCACTTGCTCTCCGCCGCGGCGATGAACTGGTCGATGATGATCTGCGCGCCGTTGGCGAAGTCACCGAACTGGGCCTCCCACAGGGTGAGGCCGTCCGGCACGTCCAGGCTGTAGCCGTAGTCGAAGCCCAGCACGCCCATCTCCGACAGGGGGCTGTTCCAGACGTTGAAGGTCGCCTTGCCGGTCGCGAACTGGCGCAGGGGCGTGTACTCCGCGCCCGTCTGCGTGTCGTGCAGCACCGCGTGGCGGTGGCTGAAGGTGCCGCGCTCGCTGTCCTGGCCGGACAGGCGGATGCCGTAGCCCTCCGACAGGAGCGTCGCGTACGCCAGCGACTCGCCCTCGCTCCACTGGAGCTCCTCGCTCTCCAGCATGCCCTGGCGCTTCTTGAGCACCGTGCGCTCCACGTCGCGGTGGACGTTGAAGCCCTCCGGCGCCGTGGCCAGCTTCTGGAGCGCGTCCCGCAGGGTGGCCTTGGCCACCGCCGTGGACACCTGGGGCGCGTTCTTCAGGAGGCCGCCCTTGTAGGGCTTCCACAGGCCCTCCAGCGCGTTGGGCTCCTTGAACTGGCTCTCCTGGCGGGCGCGGGTGAGCGCCGCGTCGAAGTCCTGGAAGCAGCGCTGCTTGATGGCGTCCGAGTCCTCCGCGCTGATGCGGCCCCCTTCCGCCAGCGCCTTCGCGTACAGCGCGCGCACGGGCGGGTGCTTGCGGATGAGGTCGTACATCGCCGGCTGGGTGAAGGACGGGTCGTCACCCTCGTTGTGGCCGTAGCGGCGGTAGCAGATGAGGTCGATGACCACGTCGCTCTTGAACGTCTGGCGGTACTCCGCCGCCAGCCGCGCCGCGTGGACGCACGCCTCCGGGTCATCCCCGTTCACGTGGAACACCGGGATGTCCAGCATCTGCGCGATGGCGGTGGAGTAGATGCTGGTGCGCGAGTCCGACGGGTCGGTGGTGAAGCCCACCTGGTTGTTGATGACGATGTGGACCGTGCCGCCCGTGGTGTAGCCCTTGAGGCCGGAGAAGTTGAGCGTCTCCGACGTGATGCCCTGGCCGATGAAGGCCGCGTCGCCGTGGATGAGCAGCGGCATCACCTGCGTGCGCTCGGTGTCCCCGCCGCGGTCCTGCTTGGCGCGCACGCGGCCCTCCACCACGGGGCCCACGCACTCCAGGTGGCTGGGGTTGAAGGCCAAGGACAGGTGCACGTTCTTGCCGGCGCGCGTGGCGTGGTCCGACGAGAAGCCCATGTGGTACTTCACGTCGCCGCGGCCCAGGTACGCCTTGGGGTCCTTGGGGCCGTCGAACTCGCTGAAGATCTGATCCGGCTTCTTGCCCAGGATGTTGGTCAGCACGTTGAGGCGGCCGCGGTGGGCCATGCCGATGACCAGCTCCTTCAGGCCCATGCCGCTGCCCACTTCCAGCAGCGCGTCCAGCATGGGGATGAGCGCCTCGCCGCCATCCAGGCTGAAGCGCTTGGCGCCCACGTACTTCGTGTGCAGGAAGTTCTCGAAGCCCTCCGCGTAGGAGAGCTTGGTGAGGATGTGGCGCTGCTCCTCCACGGAGAACGGCGTGCGGTTGTCGCTGTGCTCCATGCGCTTCATGAGCCAGCGGCGACGCTCGCTGTCGAGCATCTGCATGAACTCCACGCCGATGTGGTCGGAGTACGTGCGGCGCAGCCGCGTGACCAGGTCCGCCAGGCGCACGCGCTGCTGCGGGAAGACGCCGTTGCACTCCACCGCCTGCTCCAGCTCCTTCGCGGAGAAGTGGTTCTCATCCATCAGCGCCACGTCCGCCACGTGGCCGAGCTGCGGGCGCGGGCGGTCCAGCGGATCCAACCGCGCGCGCAGGTGGCCGCGCAGGCGGAAGGCGGTGATGGCCTGATCCACCTTCGACTGCAGCCCGATATCCTGGGCCGGCGCGGCCGGGGCCTGCGGCGCGGCGGCGGCGGCCTGCGCGGCGGCGCCGTTCGCCTTGCCCTTGCCCTTGCCCTCCGGTGCGGCGGGGGTCGGGGCCTCCAGCAGCTTCGTGTTGAAGATGGGGCGGCCCGTGCTGTTGTTGCGCTCGAACACTTCGCGCCAGCTCGCGTCCACGCTGCCCGGATCCTCGAGGAAGCGCGCGTAGAGCCCCTCGATGAAGTCGATGTTTCCACCCGAGAGGAAACTGTCCTGGAAATTCGCCATGGCGGGGGTCTTTTACTGGATGGGGGACGTGTTGGGGGGTTTTCGCCTCAGGTTTGTTGAACCGCGTCATGCACGGCTGCCCGGCTTTACTTCCGGGAGCAGATGGAGTCATGCCCCGCGTGAGCGCAGCTTCACCGAGCACCGGAATCCCCCCGCTGCGAGGGGCTCAAACGAGCCGCCAGGGCCCCTGGCATGCTGAACAGACGTACATCCGAGGCGAACGGGACACGGGGCTGGGGGGCCCCCACGGCGGTTTGAGGAGTGGTAAGCACACGCCCCCTCTTTCCACCCACTTTTTCGAGAACGTACCGACATGCTCCTTCAGGGCAAGAAGCTGCTCATCACCGGCGTGCTCACCCCGCAGTCGCTGGCCTTCGGCGTCGCGGAGCACGCGATCGCGCAGGGCGCGGAGGTCATCCTCACCGGCTTTGGCCGGGCCAAGTCCCTCACGGAGCGCAGCGCGAAGCGGCTCAAGCCCGGCACGGAGGTGCTGGAGCTGGACGTGACGAACCCGGCGCACTTTCCGGCGCTGACGGAGGCGCTGCGGCAGAAATGGGGCCGGGTGGACGGCGTGCTGCACGCCATCGCGTTCGCGCCCGAGGACGCGCTGGGCGGCAACTTCCTCAACACCCCGTGGGAGAGCGTGCAGACCGCGTTCCGCATCTCCGCCTTCTCCGTGAAGGAGCTGGCGGTGGCGTGCGCGCCGCTGATGACCCAGGGCGGCTCCATCGTGGCGCTGGACTTCGACAATCGGCAGGCGTGGCCCATCTACGACTGGATGGGCGTGTGCAAGGCGGCCATGGAGGCCACGGTGCGCTACCTGGCGCGCGACCTGGGCCCCAAGGGCATCCGCGTCAACGCGCTCGCCGCGGGGCCGCTGGCCACCGTGGCCGCGAAGGGCATCCCGGGCTTCAAGGCGCTCGCGCAGTACTGGGGCAAGCAGGCCCCGCTGGGCTGGAGCGACAAGGACAGCCACGACCACGTGGCCAAGACGGCCTGCGCGCTCCTGTCCGATTGGCTGTCCTCCACCACCGGCGAGATGATTCACGTCGACGGCGGCTACCACGCGGTGGGCGCACCGCCGGTGGAGACGGTGGAAGCACCGCCAGAAGGGGTCGCCGCGAACCCCACGCCCAAGGAGGGCTGAAGCCATCCAACCTTCCTGGGAAGTCCAGACATCCGCCTGCCCGGCTCCCCGGCGGACGGGAGCCCCCCCGCTTCCGCCGATTGGATTGCTCACGGTAGGATCACCCATGCAGCGCAGGCACCTCCCGCACTTCGCGGCGCCGGCGCGAGGAGCCGTGGCACAGTGAGCACCAACGTCTTGCTGGTGGACGACAGCCCGACCGTCCGCAACATCCTCAAGATCTACCTGATGAACCTCAAGGTCAGCATCGTGGAGGCGGAGGACGCGCAGCGCGCGCTGCAGTTGTTGCGGCTGGTGCCGGTGAGCGTGGTGATCGCCGACATCAACATGCCGAACATGGATGGCATCACCTTCGTGAAGGAGGTTCGCGCCAGCGCCCAGGCGCAGGTGCAGAAGGTGCCGGTCATCCTGCTGACGGCGGAGAAGGGAGAGGACCTGCGCCAGCGCGGCTCGGCTGCGGGGGCCAACGCCTTCATCCAGAAACCGGTGTCCCACGACGAGCTGACCAAGACGGTGCGTCAGTTCCTGAGCGGGGGCTGAAGACCGTGAGCCTGCCGACGCTGCTGCTGGTGGATGACAGCGACGCCATCCTGGCGTTGGAGCGGGCCATCCTCTCCGGGCACTACACCATCCACACGGCCAGCAATGGCCGTGTGGCGCTGGACAAGGTGGGGCGGCTGCACCCGGCGGCGGTGCTGCTGGACCTGTCCATGCCGGAGATGGACGGGGACGAGGTGCTCCAGCGGATGAAGGCGGACGCGGGCACGGCGGACATCCCGGTCATCATCATCTCCTCGGAGAAGCAGCGCGCGGAGGCGTGCCTGGGCCTGGGCGCGGAGGCGTTCCTGGCCAAGCCCTTCCGCGCGGACGAGCTGCTGCTGCGCGTGGGCGAGGCGCTGGAGAACGCGCGCCGGCGCTCGCGCTCCGGGGCCATGCTGGTGCTGCGGCTGAGCGTGGGCGAGCGCGAGTTCGCCGTGCCGCTGGACTCCGTGAAGGAGGTCCTGCTGCAACCCCTGACGCGGCCCCTGCCCACGGGGCCGTCGTATCTGCGCGAGTACGTGGAGCTGCGCGGCCAGGCGGTGTGCGTGCTGGACGTGGCGCTGCGGCTGGGCGTCCAGCACAAGTCGCCCATCGCGGAGCGGATGCTGGTGGTCATCGACGTGGAGGGCGTGTCGCTGGCGCTCACCGTGGACACGGTGAAGGACCCGGAGGAGTTCCAGGCGGGCGACATCGACCGGCGGGAGAAGGTGGGCGGCGCGGAGCACGGGCTGTTGCAGGAGGGGCTCGTGGGCATGCTGCGCACGGGCGGCCGCGCGCTGCCCATCCTGGATCCGAAGGTGTTCATCTCGCGGGGACTCTTGCGTGACCTGCCCGCGCTGCTCGCGCCGGTGGAGGAAGAGCGGAGCGCATGAGTGCGGGGCTCGACCCGAGGCTTCTGGCCCGTGCCCGGGAAGTGGTGGCGGACACCACCGGCTTCCGGGACGACGCCATTGCCCAGGAGGCGGTGGAGCGCGTGCTGCGCGCGGAGCTGGCCCGGGGGCGCGTGCCCACGGAGGTCCTGAGCGAGTTGCAGCAGTTGGGCTCGCCCCTGGCCTACACGCTGGTGCGCGCGGTCCTGGTGGGGGAGACGTACTTCTTCCGCCAGCCGGAGCACTTCCGCTACATCACGCAGGAGGGCATCCCGGCGGCGCTGCGCCATGGCGCCATGCACCTGCGCGGCTGGAGCGCCGGGTGCGCCACCGGCGAGGAGGCCTATTCGCTGGCCGCGTGCCTGCTGGCGTGCGCGCCCGCGGGGATGCCGGTGGAGGTGGTGGGCACGGACCTGCACGAGGCCAGCCTGGAGGCCGCGCGGCGCGGCACCTACGGCGCGTGGTCCCGGCGCGAGTCCGCCCCCGCGCTGCACCCCGTCTACGAGCTGCTCAACGGGCGGCAGGTGTCCATCCTCCCGGAGGTGCGCAAGGTGACGCGCTTCGCGCCGGCGAACCTGCTGGCGCCCCTGCCGGAGCGCTTCGGGCAGTTCGACTTCATCCTCTGCCGCAACGTGCTCACGTACTTCTCCCCGTCCGCGCGGGACGCGGCCATCGTCCACCTGGCGCGGGCGCTGGCGCCGGGGGGCCTGCTGTTCCTGGGCACGGTGGAGGTGGACCGCGCGCCGCCGGGGCTCACGCGCGAGGGGGCTCCGGAGCTGCAGGCCTTCCGCAAGCCCCGCCCGGAGGAGCGCCCCTTCGCGCAGTTGCCCGTGGCGCCGCCCGTGCCCGCGCCGCGCATGACGCCCGCGCCCCGGCGGCTGTCCGCGCCCACGCCGGTGTCGCCCACGCCGCCGTCCCCGCCGCCCTCGCCCGCGCGGATGCACCTGCAGGCGCTGGAGCGCATTGAAGAGGGCAACGTGGCCGGGGCGACGGCGGTGCTGGAGCTGCTCGTGAAGCAGGCGCCGGACTACCTGCCGGGCCTGCTGGAGCTGGCGCTGCTGCGCGAGCGCGCGGGGGCCCGGGACGCGGCCTTCCCGCTGATGCGCGCGCTGCGCACGCGGGCGGGGCAGTTGCCACCGGACGCGCTGGTGGATGGACCGGAGGCGCTGCCCGCGCGCTTCTATCTGGCGTCCGCTGACGCCTACCTGAATCTGGGGGCGCTGGAATGAAGGCGACGCCGCTGGTGGTGGACGAGACCCTGGAGTCGGAGACGCGCGACCTGCTCGCGCGCCGGGCCGCGCGCCTGCGTGAGCAGGGCGAGTCGGCGGTGGAGGAGGCGGTCCATTGGATCGCCGAGTTCCCCCTGGGAGAGGAGCGCTACGCGCTGCCGCTGGAGTCGCTGCGCGCGGCGCTGCCCCTGCGCATGGTGACGCCGGTGCCGCTGTCCGCGCCCGCGGTGATTGGCGTGCTGCGCTTCCAGGGCCAGGTGCTGTCCGCGCTGAGCCTGGCGTCGCTGCTGGGCGGCCACGGGTGGCGGCAGGACCCGGCCGTGCTGCTGGTGGTGGACCGGGGCGACGGCGAGCTGTGCGCGCTCGACTGCGAGGCCATTCCGCGTCCCACGACGCTGCCGCTCGCGTCCGTGGAGGCCGCGCGCGCCCGGGCGGAGGGCCCGGTGGTGGAGGTCTTCACCCACGACCGGCAGCTCATCCACCTCATCGACCCGAAGCGCCTGTTCGGCCGGTCCGACGGGGGAGTGCGCCATGCCCGTTGATCCGATGCTGCAACCGCTGGTGGCGGGCTTCGCCGTGGAGGCCCAGGAGGTCATCCAGAAGGTCACCATGGACCTGCTGGAGCTGGAGCGCGAGGGGCTGGAGAACGACGCGCTCGCCAGGATCTACACCCGGCTGGGCCGGCACCTGCACACGCTGAAGGGCAGCGCGTCCTCGCTGGGGCTCCAGGACCTGGGCGACATCGCCCACAAGCTGGAGGACGCGCTGGCGCCGCTCAAGGCGCACACGCAGAAGATGCCGCGCCCGGTGGTGGACGTGCTGCTGCACGGGCTGGACCTCTTCATGCTGCGCGCCCAGGCGCACGCGGACGGGCGCGGGGACGACCTGCCGAACCCCGCCGCCGCGCTGGCCCAACTGGTCGCCGCCGCGCCGCCGCCGGAGGAGGCCGCGGTGTTGCCGGGGGGCGCCTTCGCGCAGCCGCCGCCCGCCGCCCAGCCCGCGGTGGCCGGCGCGCCGGCGGAGCTGTCCGCCTCGCTGGAGCCCGCGGGGGAGTCCGCGGACGCCGGGTGGCGCGTGAGCGCGGGCCAGGTGACGTCGCTGATGCGCGAGGTGGAGCGCCTGCGCGAGGTGCGCCTGCGGGTGGAGGAGCGCAGCCGGGAGCTGGAGCGGGTGTCCGCGCTGCTCGCGAAGCAGGGCCTGCTGGCGGAGACCGCGGAGGCGCGCACGCTGCTGTCCGGCACGGGCCGCTCGCTGCGCACCGACGGCGAGGAGACGAGCGACATCGTGGACGCGCTGGAGGACGGCCTCAAGGCCATCACCACGCGCCCCACGCGCACCATCCTGGACCCGCTGCAGCGCATGGTGCGCGACCTGTCGCGCCAGTTGGGGAAGGAAGCGCGGCTGTCCGTGGTGGGCGCGGAGGTGTCGCTGGACCGGCGCCTGCTGGAGAAGCTCCAGGGCGCGCTGGTGCACATCCTGCGCAACGCCGTGGACCACGGCCTGGAGATGCCCGCCGAGCGCGAGAAGGCCGGCAAGCACCACGAGGGCGCGCTCACGCTGCGCGTGGAGCAGCAGGGCAACCTCCTGTACCTGGAGGCGAGCGACGACGGGCGCGGCATCGACCTTACGCAGGTGCGCAAGGTCGCGGAGAAGCGCGGGCTGGTCACGGCGGAGGAGGCGGCGCGCCTCAACGACAACCAGGTGCGCGAGCTCATCTTCCGCGAGGGCTTCAGCACGCGCTCGGACGTGACGGACACCTCCGGGCGCGGCGTGGGCCTGGACGCGGTGCGCGCCACGGTGGAGTCGCTGCAGGGCCGCATCGAGGTGTCGAGCACGCGCGGGCAGGGCACGCGCTTCGTGCTGACCCTGCCGGTGGACCTGGGCAGCTCGCCGGTGCTGATGGTGCGCGCGCTGGAGCAGTTCGTGGGCCTGCCCATGCTGGCGGTGGAGTCCACGCAGCTCGCGCGCCCGGACATGCTGCGCGTGGGAAAGCGCCGCACGCACCTGGAACACCAGGGGCAGTTGCTGCCGGTGGTGGACCTGGGCGCGCGGCTGGGCCTGCGCGCGTCGTCTCCGCCCGCCGAGGGGCAGCCGCTGCTCATCGTGCAGAGCGGCGGCAAGCGCGTGGCGCTGGGCGTGGACGCGGTGGTGGGGGACCGGGACCTGGTCATCCGCCCGCTGCCTTCGGAGGTGCGCGAGGTCGCGGCCTGGCAGGGCGCGGCGACGCTCAGCCGGGGTGAGCTGCTGCTCATCCTCCGGCCGGACTGGGTGGTGTCGGATTCGGAGAAGGTGACGGTGTCCGCGGGGAGCCGGCGGGCGCTGGTGGTGGATGACTCGCTCACCGCGCGCGCGCTGCACCGGGCGATGCTGGAGGCGGGCGGCTTCCAGGTGCACCTGGCGGCCAGCGGGGCGCGGGCGCTGGAGCGGCTGCAGGCGGACACCTACGACGTCGTCATCTGCGACTTGGACATGGAAGAGATGGACGGCATCGAGCTCATTGCCCGGCTGCGCGAGCGCAAGGACACGCGCACGCTGCCCGTCATCCTGGTCTCCGCGCACGACAGCGCGGTGGCGCGCGAGCGGGGCCTGTCGTCCGGTGCGGACGGCTTCCTCAGCAAGCGCGAGTGCGCCGCGGGCCGCCTGCTGGCGGAGGTGCTGGACGTGATGAGCCGCAGGGGGAGCCGCGCTTGAGCTCCAAGAAGCCCATTCGCGTGCTCGTGGTGGATGACTCGCCCACCATGGCCAACACCCTCACCGCGCTCCTCACGGAGGAGCCGCGCATTGAGGTGGTGGGCCGGGCGGGGGACGGCAACCGCGCCGTGCAGTTGGCGCGCCTGTTGCGGCCGGACGTCATCACCATGGACCTGCTGTTGCCCGGCCTGGACGGCCCGGCGGCCATCGCGCACATCATGTCGCAGGCGCCCGCGCGCATCCTGGTGGTGAGCGCCGTGGCGGAGCAGCGCGGCGTGGACCTGGGCTTCCAGGCGATGAGCGCCGGGGCGCTGGAGCTCATCGGCAAGCCCAACGTCACCAACGCGGAGGAGCTGCGCCGCTGGGGCCGGGAGCTGGCCCACTCCGTGTGCCTGATGGCGGAGGTGCCGGTCATCTCCCGCCGTCCGCGCGCCGTGGCGCCGCCGCCGGTGCCCAGCGGGACGCGGGTGGACGTGTTCGGCCTGGTCGCCTCCACCGGCGGGCCTCCCGCGCTGGCGGAGGTGCTGTCCAAGCTGCCCCGCGACCTGCCGGTGCCCATGCTCGTCGCGCAGCACATCACCGTGGGCTTCACCCAGGGCATGGTGCGCTGGCTGTCCCAGGTGTGCGAGCTCCAGGTGGGCGTGGCGCGCGACGGCGAGCGGCTGGAGCCGGGCCGCGTGTACTTCCCGCTGGATGGCCACGACCTGCTGGTGGACAGCGTGGGCCTGGCGCGCCTGCAGCGCAGCCAGGGGGGCCCGTGTCCCAACGGGGACGTGCTCCTCAACTCGCTGGCCATGGCGTACGGCCGGCGCAGCGGCGGCGGCGTGCTCACCGGCATGGGCGAGGACGGCGCGCGGGGCCTGCTGGCCATCCGTCAGGCCGGGGGCGTCACCCTGGCCCAGGACGAGGCGTCCAGCGTCGTCTACGGCATGCCCCGCGCCGCCGTGGAGCTGAAGGCCACCGACGGGGGCACGCCCCTGGCGCTGGTGGCGGACCTCATCCTGCAGAGCTGCCAGCGCCCGTCATTCCGTCCCGCCCGCGGCCCGGAGGGGGGGGCCCGGTGAGCCGTTTCCCAGCAACACACCGCCGTCGCCCGGGAGTGTTCCCTTGAAGCCCTCCGCCGCGCTCCCTGTCTCCTTCCTGCGCGGGCTCGGGCTCGCGCCGAAGTTCGTGCTCGTCACGGCGGTCATCAGCGCCTCCGTGGCCCTGCTGCTCACCCTCATCGCCACCCGCCAGTTGGAGTCCAACCTGGAGGAGCGCCACGCCAGCGAGGGCGAGGCCGTGGCGCTGAGCCTGGCCATCGCGGCGGAGCAGGGCGTGTCCGCGGGCATGGGCTCGCTCCAGCCGCTCCTGGAGACGTTCCGCGAGCGCGAGGACCTGGCCTACATCTTCATCCAGGACCCCACGGGCTTCGTGCTGGTGCACTCGTTCCAGGGCGGCTTCCCGGAGAACCTGAAGGCCGCGCTCGACGCGCAGCCCGGCGTGGGCCAGGGCCGCACCCGCGTGGTGCCGGAGGTGCGCATCCTGCGCGGCGGCAAGACGCTGCGCGCGCTGGACGTCGCGGCGGCCGTGGCGGAGAAGGGGCGGCTGGGCACCGTGCACGTGGGCATGGCGCGCGAGTTCATCGACGCGAGGGTGGACTCGCTGCGCTGGGAAATGCTGGGGTTCGCGCTGCTGCTGGTGACGGGCGGCGTGGTGCTGGCGGCGCTGTTCGGCCGGAGCATCGTGCGGCCGCTGGCGGAGCTCACGTCCGTGGCGGGCCACATCGTGTCGTCCGGCGACCTCACCCGCCCCATCCAGGCGCGCGGCAACGACGAGGTGGGGCGGCTGTCCAACTCCTTCTCGCAGATGGTGGGCAAGCTGCGCGAGGTGACGGTCAACCTCCAGCACGCCGCCACCGCGCTCACCCAGTCCACGGACCACCTCAACGCGTCCTCCACCGAGCAGGCGCAGACCATCTCCCGCCAGGCCGCCGCGCTCCAGGAGACGCAGGTGACGGCGCAGGAGATAAAGCAGACGTCCACGCTGGCCGCGCAGAAGGCGGAGAGCGTGCTCAGCGTCGCCGAGCGCGCGGACGCCCTGGCCAGGGCGGGCGAGGCCTCCATCGAGCAGACGATGGCGGGCCTCAACGACATCCGCGCGCAGGTGGGTGAAATCGCGGAGAAGATTTTGGAGCTGGGCGAGCGCACGCGCCAGATTGGCGGCATCACCCAGACGGTGAAGGACCTGGCGGACCAGTCCAACATGCTCGCGCTCAACGCGGCCATCGAGGCGGTGCGCTCCGGTGAGCACGGCAAGGGCTTCAGCGTGGTGGCGCGCGAGATCCGGGCGCTGGCGGACCAGTCCATCCAGGCGACCACGCGGGTGCGGGAGTTGCTGGACGACATCGCCAACTCCGTCACCGCCGCGGTGCGCATCACCGAGCGCGGCGCGGAGCGGATGGAGGCGGGCCTGGCCCAGGTGCGCGACAGCGGGCAGAACCTGCGCGAGCTGTCCTCCATCGTCCAGGACAACGCCGCCGCCGTCCGGCAGATCGCCGCCGCGGTGAACCAGCAGAACGTGGGCATCAATCAAATCACCCTGGCGGTGAATGACCTGTCCAGGATGATGGACGACACCGTGGCCCGCATCGGGTCCACGGGCGAGGCGGCCACCACGCTTCAAATCATCTCCGAGCAGCTCTCCAGCGCCGTGGGCGCGTACAAGGTCGAGTCCAAGCCGGAGTAGAAACACGAAGGCCCCGAGTCCCCATGAAGGGGGCCCGGGGCCTCGGGTGCTTCAAGCCTCAGCCGTGCTTCAAGCCGGCACGGCCTCGGTGGCCTCCGCCTGGAGCTTCACGGCGTCGTCCACGACGTCGAAGCGGGCCACGCCCCCGCTCTTGAGGGAGCCGAACAGCAGTGCCTCCGCGAGCGGCTTCTTGAGGGTGTTGTCCACGAGCCGCGCCATGGGGCGCGCGCCGAAGGCCGGGTCGTACCCGTGCTCCGCCAGCCATGCGCGGGCGGCGGGCGTGAGCTCCAGCTTGACCTTCTTCTCGTCGAGCACCTTCTGGAGCAGGCGCACCTCCTTGTCCACGACCTTGAGGATGACCTCGGGGGGCAGGCCGGAGAAGAGGATCCACCCGTCCAGCCGGTTGCGGAACTCCGGCGTGAAGGTGCGCTCGATGGCCTTCTTCGCCCGCGAGCCGTCCACCACCACGCTGGGGTCACCGAAGCCCATGGCCTTGGTGCTCATCTCCTGCGCACCCGCGTTGGTGGTCAGGATGAGGATGATGTTGCGGAAGTCCGCCTTGCGGCCGTTGTTGTCCGTGAGCGTCGCGTGGTCCATCACCTGGAGCAGGATGTTGAAGAGGTCCGGGTGGGCCTTCTCGATTTCATCCAGCACCAGCACCGCGTACGGGTGCTTGCGCACGGCGTCCGTGAGCAGGCCGCCCTGGTCGAAGCCCACGTAGCCCGGAGGCGCGCCGATGAGCCGGCTCACCGTGTGCTTCTCCGAGTACTCGCTCATGTCGAAGCGCAGGAACTCCACGCCCAGGCTCTGCGCCAACTGCTTCGCCAGCTCCGTCTTGCCCACGCCCGTGGGGCCGGAGAAGAGGAAGCTGCCAATGGGCTTCTCCGGCGCGCGCAGGCCGGAGCGCGACAGCTTGATGGCGCCCACCATCTCTTCAATGGCCTTGTCCTGCCCGTAGATGACGCCCTTGAGCTCCTTGTCCAGGTTCTGGATCTGGACGCCCTCGCTCGCGGACACGCTCTTGGCCGGAATCTTGGCCATCTTGGAGACGACCTGCTCCACGTCGTGCGCGCTGACGACGCCCGTGCGCACGCCCTCCGGCTTGAGCCGCTCGGCCGCGCCGGCCTCGTCGATGACGTCGATGGCCTTGTCCGGCAGGAACCGGTCGTTGATGTGCTTGGCCGCCAGCTCCGCCGCCGCCTGGAGCGCGCCCTCGCCGTACTTCACGTGGTGGTGCTCCTCGTAGCGGCTGCGCAGGCCCTCCAGCACCTTGACGGTGTCCTCCACGCTGGGCTCGTCCACCTCAATCTTCTGGAAGCGGCGGGACAGCGCGCGGTCGCGCTCGAACGACGCCTTGAACTCCTGGAACGTCGTGGAGCCAATGCAGCGCAGCCGGCCCGACGCCAGCGCGGGCTTGAGCAGGTTGGACGCGTCCATGGACCCGCCGCTCGTGGCCCCGGCGCCGACGATGGTGTGGATTTCGTCGATGAAGAGGATGGCGTCCGGCAGCTCCTGGAGCGCCTTGAGCACGCCCTTGAGGCGCTCCTCGAACTGGCCGCGGAACTTGGTGCCCGCGAGCAGCGCGCCCATGTCCAGCGAGTAGACGACCGCGTTCTTCAGCGCCTCGGGCACGCGGCCCTCGGTGATGTGGAGCGCCAGGCCCTCCGCGATGGCCGTCTTGCCCACGCCGGCCTCACCCACGTAGAGCGGGTTGTTCTTGCGGCGGCGGCAGAGCACCTGGATGGTGCGCTCCAGCTCCTTGTCGCGGCCGATGAGCGGGTCGATGCGGCCCGCCTTGGCCTCGGTGTTGAGCTGGATGGCGTACGCCTCCAGCGGGCTCTTCTTCTGGGACTCGCCGTCCTCGTCGTCCCCGGCGGGCGTGGCGCGCGGCTCGCCCTCGGACTCGCCGTCCTTGGTGGTGCCGTGGGAGATGAAGTTGAGCAGGTCCAGGCGCGTGACGCCCTCCTGCTGCAACAGGTAGAGCGCGTGGCTCTCCTCTTCACGGAACATGGCGACCAGCACGTCGCCCCCGTCGATGTACTTCTGCTCCGCGGACAGCGCGTGCATGGCGGCGCGGTGGAGCACGCGCTCCACGCCGATGGTCTGCTGCGGCTCGGCGTCCACGTCGTCGGGCAGGCGCTCGACCGTCTCCTCCAGGAAGGAGGTCAGGTTCTCCTGCAGGCGCTTGACGTTCGCGCCGCAGCCCTTGAGCACCTCGCGGGTGCGCGACTCACGGGTGAGGGCCAGGAGCAGGTGCTCCAGGGTCAGGTACTCGTGACGCATCTTCCGCGCCTCGTCGAGCGCGGTGCGGAAGCTGGCCTGCAATTCTTTGGCAATCGATGGTCCCGCCACGGTTCAGCCTTCCTCGGGTTCCATGGACAGCCGCAGGGGGAACCCGTTGTCCCTCGCCGCGGCCTCCACTGTCTTGAGCTTCGTCTCGGCGACGTCGTAGGTATAAACGCCCGCCACACCGATGCCGTTGTAATGAACGTGCATCATGATCTGCACGGCATCCGTCTCCGACTTGTGGAAGATCTCCTTGAGCACGGCCACGACGAACTCACGCGTGGTGTAGTTGTCGTTGTGCAGGAGGACCTTGTAGAGCGTCGGCCTCTTCAGCTTCTGCTTGGGGACGGCCTCCGTGACGACCTGGCCGTCATCGTGTTGGTGCTTCTGAGCCATGGGCTTGCGGACTCCCTTGCCTTCGCTTCGCGAACCATTGGCGGGCCTGCTTGAAACCGCTCAGACCCGCTCCTTGAAACCCGTCTCCGCCCACCACAGGGGCAGGCCGCTCTCGACGGCTGCCCGCTCGTGCGCCAGGAAGCCGCGCACCGCCCGGTCCAGGCCGGGGTGGAGGAACAGATGCGCACTGTACGTGAGGTGCGGCTCGAAACCCCGGGTGAGCTTGTGCTCGCCGCCCGCTCCGGGCTCGAAGCGCTCGCGCCCCAGGGCGATGCAGTCCTCCACCGGGTGGTAGAGGCACACGTTGAAGTGCAGGAACGGATGCTCCTCGAACGCTCCCCAATAACGGCCGTACAGCGTGCGCGGCCCGGTGAAGTTGAACGCGCCGGCCACCCTGCGGCCTTCCCGCCGGGCCTCCACGAACTCGCACCGGTGCCTGAAGCCGGCGAGCAGGCGGACGAAGAAGTCCTCGGTCAGGGAGCGGACGCCCCACGGGTAGCGGTCCACCGTGGAGACGTAGAGCCGGTGGGCGCAGGCCGCGTCCACCTCCTCCAGCGCGTCGCCCCGCAGCGTGCGCAGGGTGAGGCCCTGGTCCGCCACCGCGCGCCGCTCGCGCTGGAGCTGGTGGCGCCGCTTGGAGCGGAAGCGGGCGAGGAAGTCGTCGAACGTCCGGTAGCCCGCGTTGCGCCACAGGTACTGCACGCCCAGGCGCAGCGCGTAGCCCTGGGCCTCCAGCACCGGCAGCTCCTCCGGGGTGGGGAAGAGGACGTGGACGCTGGAGAGCCCCTCGGCGCGCGCGTACTCCAGCGCGGCGTTGTACAGCTCGGCCTCGCGGGACGGGGCGTCCTCGCCGGGGGCCACCAGCACGCGGCGGCCGGTGGCGGGCGTGAAGGGCACGCCCAGGACGAGCTTGGGGTAGTAGCGGATGCCCGCGCGCTCGGCGGTGGTGGCCCAGGCGGCGTCGAAGACGAACTCGCCGTGGCTGTCGTCCTTCAGGTACGCGGGCGCGGCGGCGACCAGGCGCGCGCCCCGCCACAGCGTGAGGTGGCGCGGGTGCCAGCCGCGCTCGGGCACCACGCTGCCGCTCTCTTCCAGGGCCGCGAGGAAGCCCCACTCCAGGAACGGCACCGACCCCGGGTCCACGAGCGCGTCCCAGGCCGACGCGGGAACGTCGGTGATGGACGTGAGCAGGCGCAGCGTGGTGGGGAGCGGGGCGGACATGGACGTGGCGAGCGCCAGCCTATAACGGCGGGTGGCGGCTGCCGCCACGACCGGCCGGCCGTCCTATTTGCCGCGCGTGAGCTCCTGGGCGAGGAAGCCGGCGACCTCCATGAGCCCCGCGGCGGCGCGCTTGCGGCCCTCGTCGGACTCCATGACCCGGCGGGCGGCGTCGCTGGCGGTGCCCACCTCCAGGTCCACGAGGATGAGGAAGGCGCTCCACCCGGCCGTCACGGTGGCCACCTTGCCCGGCCGCTGCGGCCGGTCGCTCAGGGTGGCGGCCACCTTCTCCAGGAGGCCTTCTTCCTTGAGACGTTTCGTGCTCCCGAGCATCTGCGTCCAGGTGGCCTCCAGGAGGGAGGTCAGCAGGCGCCCGGAGAGGGCGGTGGAGAGGCGCTGCGAGGCCTCTTCGGCGTCCACCCGGTGGGCGTCCGCGTAGGTGGGGCTCAGCTTGGCCACCACCACGGCCTTCGTGGCGAGGTGGGCGAGGCGCGGCGGGTAGGGCATGGTGCCGTGTCTTACATCGGCGGCGGGTGGGGCTCCATCCGGAGTGAAAGGCCAGCGCGGGGCGTTTGCCTGACAGCCGGACAGGTTGCTATGGGGCCCGGCGCCCTTTAGAGGAAGCGGACTTTCGTAGGGAGAACAGCATGTCAGTGAACATCCAGCTCGAGTGGACCCCCAACCCCAGCACGTTGAAGTACGTGGTGGACCGCAAGCTGCTGGGCGGTGGCGCGGTGAACTTCACCAACCGGGACGACGCGCAGGCGAAGTCGCCCCTGGCGCTCCGGCTCATGGACATCCAGGGCGTGACGGCGGTGATGCTGGGCACGAACTTCGTCACCGTGACGAAGGGCGAGGCCGGCGAGTGGGACGAGCTCAACGACTCCGTGATGTCCACGCTGGACACGCACCTGTCGGAGGGCCTGCCGGTGGTGGACGAGGCGGCCGTCGCGGCGGCGCGCCAAGTGACGAGCGCGGACGGCACGGTGGAGCAGCGCATCCAGGTCATCCTGGACGAGGAGATCCGCCCGGCCGTGGCGCAGGACGGCGGTGACATCACGCTGGACCGCTTCGAGGACGGCATCGTGTACCTGCACATGAAGGGCTCGTGCGCGGGCTGCCCGTCGTCCACGGCGACGCTGAAGATGGGCATCGAGGGCCGGCTCCGGGAGATGATCCCGGAGGTCACCGAAGTGGTGTCCGTCTGAGACGCAACGTCAAGGCGCCGCAGGTCCGCAAGGAGCTGCTCCCGGACCAGTCCCCCGCGCTCCTGCGGGAGCTGCACCTGCTCACGCGCGAGGGGAACCTCAACGCGGACGCGCTGCGCAAGCTCAAGCAGGTCAACCACCTGGTGGGCCTCTTGCGGCCCGCCATGGAGGACGTGCAGGCGCGCCACGCGAACCCCCTGGTGGTGGACGCGGGCAGCGGCAACGCGTACCTGGGCTTCGTCGTCTACGAGCTGTTCCTGAAGGACGCGGGCGGCGGTGAGCTCCTGTCCATCGAAGGGCGGCCGGAGCTGACCGAGCGCGCGAAGGGCCGCGCCGAGCGGCTGCACTTCGACCGGATGCGCTTCCAGACGGCGCACATCGACCAGGCGGAGTACCCGGAGCGCATCCACGTGCTGATGGCCCTGCACGCGTGCGACACGGCCACGGACGACGCGCTGGTGGCGGCCATCAAGCACGGCGCGGACCACGTGGCGGTGGTGCCGTGCTGCCAGGCGGAGGTGGCCGCGCAGTTGAAGGAGAAGAAGGCGAAGCCGGCCGGCTCCATGTCGCTGCTCTTCCAGCACCCGTGGCACCGGCGCGAGTTCGGCTCGCACCTGACCAACGTCATCCGCGCGCTGACGCTGGAGGCGTTCGGCTACCAGGTGACGGTGACGGAGCTGACCGGGTGGGAGCACTCGCTGAAGAACGAGCTCATCCTCGGGCGGCGGGTGCACCGGGACAACCGGCGCGCGCGCCTCCAGCTCCAGGCGCTGCTGGCGGAGACGGGCGTGCAGCCCCGGCTGACGCGGCTGCTGGGCATCACGCCCGCGGGCGCGGCCGCTGGTGGCGCGGAGCCGGACGCGGAGCCCACGCCGGACGCTGCGCCCGCGCCGGACGCTACGCCCGCGTCGCCGCCGGAGCCCTGAAACGCAAGCAGTCCCGACCTGGACCGTAGGGCGGGGCAGGTGACCTCACGGGAGGGGGAGGCGTGTTTCCCCCGCACCGGGACGGCCGCCGCCCCGGCCGTGCGAGGCGGCCGGGCAGGCGTTACATGCCCTCTGTCCGTGGGATGCGCACGGGACGACATTCCAGACCGCCGGGTTCCTTGAGGACGCGTCCGGGCGGATGTCGGAGGACGTGGGCACGTCAGGGGGGCCGGTCAGGATGGCGTCAATGCCGGAGGTCGGGCCCGGCGGCAGGACCCAGGGCGGCGTTCGCGGTGTCTGAATGTCGGGGTACGGAGTCTCGTCCCGGGATGGGGCCGGCCGGTGGCCGTCAGGGCACCGGAGACGTGTGGGGCGAGCCGTGAAGTCCCTCCGCGTGACGCGGTGGGGGTCGTTGGATGGGAAGGGGCATGGCCTTGGAGCTGGATGACTGGGGTGGGAGCGGGCCGCTCCTGCACTTCGCCTGCGCGAACGGCTTTCCTCCGGAGACGTACCGGAAGCTCTTCACGCGGCTCGCGACGCGCTACCACGTGGTGTCGCTGCGCATGCGGCCGCTGGTGCCGGGCCAGGACCCGAAGGCGCTCACGTCCTGGAGGGAGCTGGGCGAGGACCTCGCGCGCGAGCTGAAGGCGCGGGGGCGCTCGGGCGTGCTGGGCGTGGGGCACAGCGTGGGCGGCACCAGCACGTTGATGGCCTCCGCCGCGAACCCGGGGCTGTTCCGCGCGGTGGTGGCGTTGGACCCCGTGCTCGTCACCGGTTCCCGGCTCTGGGCGATGCGCCTGATGAAGCTGATGGGCCGCATGGACCGCGCCGCCATCGTGCAGGGCGCGCTGCGGCGCAAGGAGCGCTGGGCGACGCGCGAGGAGGCGGCCGCCGCGTACCGCCAGCGCAAGCTGTTCCGGGACTGGGACGCGGACTGCTTCAGCGACTACATCACGCACGGGCTGGTGCCCACGGAGGCGGGGGACTTCCGCCTGCGCTTCCCGCCCGAGTGGGAGGCCCGCATCTTCGAGACCTTCCCCGCGGACCCCTGGAAGCTCATCCGCGCCAACGCGGCGCCCACGCTGGTGCTGCGAGGCGAGCGCTCCGACATCCTGCTGCCCGAAGCGCTGGCGCGGGCGGAGCGGGAGATGAAGCGCACGCGGGTGGACGCGCTGCCGCTCGCCTCGCACCTCTTCCCGATGGAGCACCCCCGCGAGACGGCCGAGCGCGTGCTGACGTTCCTGGACCAGTTGCCGCCCGTGGACGTCACGGCGCATTGAGGCCCGGTCAGCCGTAGGCCTCGCGCTTGATGCGCTTGTCCGGGATGCCCAGCTCGTGCAGGTGGCCCAGCACCGCCTCCATGAAGCGCGGCGTGGCGGGCGTGCGCGTCTCCAGCGCCTTGCGCCGGTCCCATGGCGTGATGGCGGGCCCGCACACGTACACGAGGCAGGTGTCGGGCGCCGGAACCAGCTCGCGCAGCAGCGCCTCTCCGACGCGGCCCTTGCGCACCTGGGGGCCGTACCTCGCCTCATCCGTCTCGCGCGTGAGCGTGTGCACCACCCGCACGCGGTCCGGCGCCGAGCGCTCCAGCGCGGCCAGCTCCTCGCGGTAGAGGATGTCCCCCCACGTCTTGTTGGACGCGAGGAACGTGTGCCGCAGCTTCAGCCCCCGGTGCAGCGCGTCCTTCACGATGGCGAAGTTCGGCACCGCGCCGGAGCCCGCCACCACGTGCAGCACGTGGTCCGCCCGCTCCGTCACGTCGTCCGGCAGCACGTACGGCCCCATGAAGCCCGTCACCTTCAGCTTCGCCCCCACCAGCCGCCCGTGCACCAGCAGGGGCGACAGCAGCGGCGGGTAGCGGGTGACGCCGGGGATGAACTCCTCGTCCTTCACCGTGATGGCCACGTGCCGCTCGTGCGGCGCGGAGGCGAGCGAGTACGAGCGCGGCGACTCCTTGCGCCCCTTCTGCTCCTGCAGGTACGCGCACTGCTGCGCGAGCGCCCGGAACTGGTGCGGGTCGATGTTGAGGAACTGGCCGGCCTTGTAGTCGAGCGGTCCCGCGCTCGCGTCCAGCTCCAGCGACAGCGTCGCCGTGTCGTGGGTCTCCATCCGGAGGGCGGTGACGGTGGCCTCGTACTCGACGGGCCGCTTCGCCCGGGAGGGCGTGGCTTCGGCGCTCATGCGCCACCCCATAACACGCGGGGTGCGGGGCCGTGCGGGCGCGAGCGCGGGCGGCGCGCTCCCCGCATCCGGACTCTGGGGTAGGCCTTTCGTTGACTGGATGACGGAAGGGCGGGCGGGCGGCCTGGCGCTCCCGGAGGACCGCTGACCCACCCCACCGGGCAGGACTACATCTTCCAGGAGGAGGTGGGCCGGCCCGTGCTTCGACTTCTCTTCGCCCTGATGTCGCTGCTCCCCTACGGGGTGCGCCGCCATGTCGTGCGCGGTTTGATGCATGGGGTGTGGGGCCGGCTGTCCCACGCGAAGGTGTACGGGCTGAAGGACCTGCCGGCGGGCCCCTGCCTCTTCATCTGCAACCACCTGTCCAACGCGGACGGCTTCACGCTCTACCGGGCGCTGCGGCCCCGGCGCGTCGTCTTCCTGGCGGGCGTGAAGCTGCACGGCACGGTGATGACCCGGCTGGCGGCGGAGACGATGGACACCATCGACATCACGCCCAACTCGCCGGATATCGAAGCGCTGCGCCGCTGCGTGGAGCTGCTCAAGGGCGGCCAGTCCGTCCTCATCTTCCCGGAGGGAGGCCGCAGCCGCTCCGCGGGCCTGCTCCAGGCGAAGAAGGGCGTGGGGCTCATCGCCAAGCGCGCGGGCGTGCCCATCGTCCCGGTGGCGCTCACGGGCACGGAGAAGCTGATGCCCATCAACGACGCGGACATGGGCGGCGAGCGGCTCTTCCACGCCGACGTCACCGTCACCTTCGGGCCTGCCTTCCGCATGGAGGACCTGGAGCCGGAGGTGTCCGGCGCCTCCGACGCGCGCCAGGCGCTGGTGGACGCGATGATGCGCCGGGTGGCCGCGCTGCTGCCGCCCGCGTACCAGGGCGTCTACGCCGGCGGCCCGGACCCGGTGGCCCCCACGGCCCCGCCCTCCGCCGTGCCGCCCTCCGCGTAGGCGGCCCCATGCGCCCGCGAACGCGAACGGCCGCGCGGGCGGGTGCCCACGCGGCCGTCCGTCTTCACGCCGTCAGCGGTTACTGGAGGAAGGCCGTCTTGACCTCGGTGAGCAGCGGGTTGGTGCCCGTCGCGGGGTCGGTGCAGCCCTGGTTGATGGTCCAGATGATGGTGCCGCCGTAGCCGTTCGCCTTGGCGTACTGGCCCTTGGCCTGGATGGCCTCCGGACCGTCGTACGTGATCCAGCGCACCGTGCCGTCCTCCACCGGCGTGTCGAACGTGACGTAGTTGGCCTGCGCCGCCACGTCCCACTGGAGCTTGCCCGTCTTGGAGAGCGCCAGGATCTTCTTGTACGTGAAGGAGTTGTCCCCGCCCACGTAGTCGGACCAATTGGTGAAGGGCTGGCGCGGGCCGGTGATGTGCCGCCACGCGAGGCCGTAGAACGGGATGCCCATGCCCAGCTTCTCCTTGGGGATGCCCGCGGCCACCCAGGCCTTGAGGCTGGACTCCACGGAGGTCGGGTGGGTGCCGGACTCGCCCGTGAGCGCGGACGTGAACCACGACTCCCAGCCGTCCCAGACGCCAATCATCTCGTAGGACATGACGTTCACCTGGTCCAGGTACTGGGCGAGCTGCGGGTACCACTTGAGCGACGCGTCCGTGGCGAAGTTGTTGTTCACCCAGCCAATGGGGAACGTCAGCAGCATGTTGGGACGCACCTGACGCAGCCGCTGCACCAGCGCGAGCAGGTTCGGCTTGTCCACCTCCTCCACCGGCTCCCAGTCGATGTCGAGCCCGTCGTAGCCGTGGTCGTCCATCGCCTTGAGCAGGCTCTGGACGAACTTCTCCCGGTTCGCGGCGGAGGCGGCGCCCACCCAGTTGGCGTGCTCGCCCGCGCCGCCCACCATGATGATGGCCTTGCGCCCCGCGGCGTGCGCGCGGGAGGAGAGCGTCTTCGCGATGGCGGAGCCGTTCGAGTTGTCGAAGATGGCGTCCACCGTGCCGTCCGTGTTCGGCGTCACGCGGCCCACGATGATGTGCGTCATCGCGCTGAAGTCCACCTTCTCCGGCGGGTAGTCATCCGCGTTCCAGCCCGTGTAGTAGCCGGACACCCACTTGTTGGTGGTGCCCACCGGGCCCGTCACCACCACGTCCGCCGTGGCCTTCTTCGTCGCGTCCGCGTTGCTCGTGGCCACGACGTGGTACGTGCCCGCCGTCCGGGGCGCGGTGTACGTGCCGCTGGAGGTGACGGTGCCGCCCGCGGCGCCTTCCAGGACGCTCCACGTCACGGCCGTGTTGGTGCTGCCCGTCACCGTCGCGGTGAAGGTCTGCACGCCGCCCAGCGACAGCGTCGCGGTGGTGGGGGTGACGCTGACGCTCACGCCGGTGGGGGCGGTCCGCTTGCCGGACACCGCCGTGGACTTCGCGCTCTCACCCACCGCGTTCAGCGCGGTGACGGCGTACCAGTACGTCGTGCCCGCCACCGCGCTGGTGTCCTTGTAGGCCGCGGAGGTGAGCGCCGTGGAGGTGAGGCGCGTGTACGTGCCCGTCTGCCACGTGGAGCGGTACACGTGGTAGCCCGTGGCGCCCGCCACCGTGCCCCAGGTGAGGGCCACGTCCGTGGTGGAGCCCGTGGCCTGCAGGGCCGTGGGCGCGGAAGGGGCGGTGGTGCTCGCCGCCAGGCGCACGTTGTCGAAGTACATCGTGGCCAGCTTGCGGCCCGCGTTCTCCATCACCACCAGGCCATCCAGGCTGGCGTTGGCCGCGCCCAGCGTGCTCAGCGGCATGCGGCACAGCGTCCACGCGTTGGCCTTGATGGTGCCGCCCGCGCAGGTGGGGTTGAGCGCCACGGGCGGCTTCGCCACGCCGCCCACGCTCGCGTAGAGCGCGATGGCGGGGTTGACCGTCGCGCCGGGGTTCACCTGCAACTCCACGAAGCCTTGGCCCGCGGTGGGCACGCCCGCGTGGTGGAAGTACAGGCCCGTCCAGGGGCCGAACGTCGCGGAGATGGAGCGGGTGCCCGCGTACACGGGCCGGGTCGCGCCAAGGCTGTGCGTCGCCCAGGACCAGTCCTGCCATCCCGAACCGAGCGCGTCGTCGAACATCGTCGTCGCGCTCGCGAGCGCGTCCCCGGACGTCCCCAGCGAGTCGTCGTCACCCGCCGTGGACGTGAAGTCCGGCGCGCCACCGCAGCCGGTGTGCATCGCGCCCAACGCCACGAGGAACCCAATGAGCTGCCTTCTCAAGTTCTCTCCTGCGGCCAGGTGAAAGAGGGTGGGCCGGGGGGACCGCTTCCCCTGCTCGCGGCGCGTGGCAGGGGTCCCCCGGTCGCCCTGTCGCCGCGCCGGGATTGGCGGGCGTGTGAGGGGGGACCTGGCGAATCGCAGGCAAGGACACATCGCGATTCTTCGTCTGTGTTCAAGCCACGGGGTGGGCTACTTCAACACGTCTCAAGGACGCCAGGCCGCTGTATCAGCGGGGCGGCGAGCGTCTGGTTTGAGAGTGAAAAACGCCTGGAGGCGCCACGAACGCGCCTCCAGGGGAAAGCCTGTCAGTCTGTGATGCATCCAGCTTCAATCATTTACAGGCAATGTATCAGGGCCTTTATTCCGGCCCAAGGACGTGAGGAAGCTCCACGCGCTCTTTTCGCCGCCCAGGTACGTCTGGAAGTGGTTCTCCCCGGGGCGGTAGAGGCCCGTCCGCATGAGCTGCGCGTGCAGCGCGGGCAGGTGGTAGTAGGGCACGGACGGGAAGAGGTGATGAGACAGGTGGTAGCTGGCGTTGAAGGGCGCGATGAAGAAGCGCTCGAACCAGGTGGCCGCCGCCACGTCCCGCGTCTCGTGCGTCTCATCCGGGGTGGCGGGGGTGAAGGGGTGCTCCACCACCGCGCGGATGCGGAAGGCCACCATCATCAGCGTCAGTGACGGGATGGACCACAGGAGCAGGTAGTGGAGCCAGCCGCCCGTGAGCGTGAGGAAGGTGATGAAGCCGGTCAGCCACAGCGCGTAGCGCACGTGCTCCGCGCGGGACGGCGGCGGGCCGCCCTTGCCCAGCGCGCGGCCCGTATAGGACCAGGGGATCATGATGCGCACGTGGGACGGGGTGAAGAAGCCCACCATGTCCCCCAGCAGCACCAGCGCCGTGCCCACGCGCGTGCGCGGGAACATCCATGCATGGTCGCGCTGCGCCGTGCGCCAGTACGGGTCCTTCTCCGTGTTGACGTAGCGGTGGTGCTCCGCGTGCTCCTTGCGGTAGCCCTCCGTGGTGATGTTCATGGGGAACGCGCACAGCAGGTCCGCCAGCACGTCATTGGCCTTGCGGTGCGTGAGCAGGTGGTGGTGCGAGGCTTCGTGCACCAGGCTCAGGAGCGCGTGCTGCCGCGTGGAGATGATGACCGCGGCCAGCACCCACGCCCACCACCGGTCCACCTGCACCACGAACGCCACCGACAGCGCGATGATGAGCCATTGGCGCGCCACCGCCCACAGGCCCCGCGCGTTGGTCACCACCGACAGCTTCCTCACCGACGCCGTCAAGCCACGACGGTCGAACGCGCGGGAGGTGACCGCTTCCGAGTCATCCAGCGACAACGGTTCTGGAACGGCGAGCATCTGGGGACAGACCTCCTGCCGGGCGCGAGCGCTCTGGCGGAAGGCCGGGAGGTCGTTTCCTCCCCCGTCCAAGGCGACCCCCTGCCGCACACCCCGGTTCATGTGGGACTACACCGCCTTGCGGTAATAATCTCATATCATAGTAATTCCGAGGTCTGAAAGACCCGCTCAGTCTTACAGCCATGACGGACGTGGCAGGTCCAAGGGGTGGCTGGGCAAAGCGGATGTTGAGTGGTGTCCAGAAGGCTGCCCCCCCGAAGGCCTGGCATCCGGGAAGAGGTGGGCCCCGGGCCTTTTGGACGGTGTGATGGAGGGGACGTCCGTACACTGGACGGGAACCCCTTTCCGCGTTCGCGGCCCGGGAAAGGCGGGGAGGTTGCTCGACCTCCCCGTGAATGGATGCAGGCACCCTTCGACTTCCAGAAGCTCTTCGAGCTGTCGCCCAATCCCTACATGCTGCTGGACCGCGAGCTGCGGTACGTCACGGCGAACGCGGCCTATCTGCGGGTGACCGCCAGCCGGCTGGAGGACCTGGTCGGGCGCCCCATCTTCGAGGCGTTCCCGCACGACCCGGACGACCCGGCCAACGCCAGCGCCCGGATGCTGCGCGAGTCGTTCCTCCGGGTGCTGACGGAGCGGACGCTGGACACGCTGGCGCTCATCCCCTACCGGGTGCCGCGCCAGACGGAGTCCGGCGTGGTGGTGGAGGAGCGCTACTGGAGCGCCACGCACACGCCCCTGCTGGATGGCCGGGGCGAGGTGGCCTTCATCCTCCAGCACACGATGGACGTGACGGAGCTGCAGCAGCTCAAGCGGGCCGTGCGTGACGCGGAGGCGCCACCGGACGGGGGGGCCCGGACGCAGCTCATGGGCGGGGTGCTCGCGCGCGCCCAGGCGGTGCAGGAGGCCAACCGCGTCCTGGACGACGAGCGCCGCCACCTGCGCCGCCTGTTCGAACAGGCGCCGGGCTTCATGTGTTCGCTGAGGGGGCCCGAGCACGTGTTCGAGCTGGCCAACCGCTCCTACCTCCAGCTCGTGGGGCACCGGGAGCTGTTGGGCCGGACGGTGCGGGAGGCCCTGCCGGAGGTGGCCGGGCAGGGCTTCTTCGAGCTGCTGGACCGGGTGTTCACGACCGGCGAGCCCTTCGTCGGGCACAACATGCGGGTGCAGTTGCAGCGAGAGCCCGGGGGGCCGCTGGTGGAGGCCTTCCTGGACTTCGTCTACCAGCCCGTCATCGAGGCGGACGGCCGCGTCTCCGGCATCTTCGTGCAGGGCCACGACATGACGGCGCAGAAGCGGGCGGAGGACGAGCTGGCGCGCCACCGCGACCACCTGGAGGAGCTGGTGCGCGAGCGCACGCGGGCGCTGGAGGAGAGCGAGGCGGAGCGCCGCCAGACGGAGGCCGCGCTGCTCCAGGCGCAGAAGATGGAGGCGGTGGGCAAGCTCACCGGCGGCGTGGCGCATGACTTCAACAACCTGCTCCAGGTGGTGAGCGGCAACCTCCAGTTGCTCCAGCGCGACGCGGTGGGCGACTCGCGCGCGCAGCGGCGCCTGGAGACGGCGCTGGGCGCGGTGGAGCGCGGGGCGCGGCTGGCCTCGCAGTTGCTCGCGTTCGCGCGGAGGCAGCCCCTGGCGCCCACGGCGCTCAACCTGGGCCGGCTGGTGCGCGACATGGACGACCTCTTGCGCCGCGCCCTGGGCGAGGACGTGGAGGTGGAGACGGTCATCGCGGGCGGGCTGTGGAACACGTCCGTGGACCGCAACCAGTTGGAGAACGTCATCCTCAACCTGGCCATCAACGCGCGCGACGCCATGGAGGGCCGGGGCCGGCTGACCATCGAGGCGGGCAACGCGATGCTGGATGACCACTACGCGATGCTGCACCCGGAGGTGACGGCGGGGCAGTACGTGCTGCTGGCCATCTCCGACACGGGCTCTGGCATGACGCCGGAGGTGATGGAGCGCGCGTTCGAGCCGTTCTTCACCACGAAGCCGGAGGGCCGGGGCACGGGCCTGGGGCTGAGCATGGTGTATGGCTTCGTGAAGCAGTCCGGCGGCCACGTGAAGATCTACAGCGAGCTGGGCCACGGCACGTCCATCAAGATCTACCTGCCGCGCACCTTCCAGGCGGCGGCGCAGCCGGTGGAGAGCGGCCCGGGGCAGGTGGAGGGTGGCACGGAGACCATCCTCGTGGTGGAGGACGACGCGGCGGTGCGGGCCACGGTGGTGGAGGTGCTCACGGAGCTGGGCTACCGCGTGCTCAAGGCGCACGACGGTCAGAGCGCGCTCGCGGTCATCCAGAGCGGCCTGCCGGTGGACCTGCTCTTCACGGACGTGGTGATGCCGGGGCCGGTGCGCAGCCCGGAGCTGGCGCGGCTGGCGAAGGCGCACCTGCCGGACCTGGAGGTGCTCTTCACGTCCGGCTACACGGAGAACGCCATCGTGCACGGCGGCCGGCTGGACCCGGGCGTGAGCCTGTTGTCCAAGCCGTACCGGCGCGAGGACCTGGCGCGGAAGATCCGCTCGCTCTTGCGTGGACGCGAGCAGCGGCTGGCGGCGAAGCCGTTCCGCGCGCCCGCGCCCGCGGAGACGCCGCCGAAGGGCGCGCTGCGCATCCTCCTGGTGGAGGACGACGCGGACATCCGCGAGTCCGCGTCCGAGCTGATGGCGGACCTGGGACACACCGTGCGCGCGGTGGAGAGCGCGGAGGCGGCGGGCGAGGCGCTGGCGAAGGAGCCCTTCGACCTGCTCTTCACGGACGTGACGCTGCCGGGCAAGTCCGGCGTGGTGCTGGCGCGCGAGGCCGCGCGGTGCTACCCGTCCCTGCGCATCATCATCGCGTCCGGTGATTCGCGCGCGGTGTCGGCGGAGGACGGCCAGATGTTGGAGCGCGTGGTGCTGCTGCCCAAGCCCTATGACCTGAACCAGATGGAGCGCGCATTGGAGCAGGCCGCCATGGATGTTGGCTCCGCCGCCCGGACGCGGCCGGCGTGACGGACGCTCGGGCCCGGACGGGCGAAACCCTCTATGTGTCCACGCTGCCGGGCCTGGAGCCCGCGCTGGAGGCGGAGGCGCGCGAGCTGGGGCTGTCCTTCCGGCGCGCGGAGGGCGGCATCGAGTGCGAGGGCCCTCCCGGCCTGCACCAGACCGCGAACCTGCGCCTGCGCACCGCGAGCCGCGTGCTCCTGCGCCTGGGCACCTTCACGGCGCCCACCGCGGACGCGCTGGTGCAGGGGCTGCGAGCGCTGCCCATGGCGGGCGTCTGGGACGGCAAGGCGCCGCTGCGGTTGTCCGTGACGCTGCACCGCTCCGTGGCCCCGGGGCCGGCGGTGGTGCTGGAGTCCGCGGCCGTGGCCTGGGACCCGTGCGAGGTGACGGTCGCGGGACACCTGGACGAGGAGGGCGGGGGGCCGGGGCTCACGCTGCTGGTGCGCGGCGAGGGCGCGCGCTGGACGGTGAGCGTGGACACGTCCGGTGCGCCCCTGTACCAGCGCGGCTACCGGCAGGAGGTGGGGCGCGCGCCCCTGCGCGAGACGCTGGCCTCGGGCATCCTCCGGCTCGCGGGCTACGCGGGGGACGTGCCGCTGGTGGATCCGATGTGCGGCTCGGGCACGTTCCTGGTGGAGGGTGCCTGGCTGTCCCAGCGGCGCGCGCCGGGCCTGCTGCGCACGTTCGCGTTCCAGTCCTTCCCGTCCTACGACCAGGAGGCCTGGGCGCGCCGCCGCGCGGAGGCGGAGGCGGAGGGGCTGGCGGAGCCTCGCGCGCCCATGCGCGGATACGACCTCAACGCGGGGGCGCTGGGCACGGCGCGGCGCAACGCGAGACGCGCGGGCGTGACGTTGACGCTGGAGCGGCACGACCTGCGCACGCTGAAGGCCCCGCCGGACGCCCCCGGGCTGGTGGTGGCCAACCCGCCCTACGGCAAGCGCGTGGGCGAGGTGGAGGACCTGCCGGACCTCTACCGCGCGCTGGGCGCGACGTTGAACGGCGCGTTCCGCGACTGGCGCAAGGCGCTCATCGTCCCCGAGGAGCCGAGGCTGGTGGCGGCGCTGGGGCTGAAGGGCGCGCGGCAGCTCGACGTGAAGAACGGCGGCCTGCGCTGCCTGCTGCTGCTCTCGGGCGCTTCGAGCTAGCAGGCTGTTGAGAAACCCCTCCGAGGGATCGACACCCCGCACCGAGGCGTGGTGTCCTCCGCGTCACGGAGGG
>NZ_JAIQDE010000044.1 GCF_020037015.1 Corallococcus sp. AS-1-6
TCGGCCGTCTCCTCCCACACCGAGTCCAACGCGATGCGGAAGGCCAGCGTCCGCTTGCCCTCCTCATCCAGCGTCAGTCCCCGGTCCAACAGGTGCAGGCAGTCTCCGGACAGCCGCTTGCGCTCGCACCAGCGTCCGTAGGCGGCCTCCAGCTCCGTGCTCCCTTGCGCCACCCGGACGCGCCCCTGCCTCGGGTCGTCCACCGACACGACGCCCAGGGAGGTCCTCGGACGCGCGGTCCCGGGATTCAACAGCCGGAGGGCTTCCCTTCCCGGCGGCGCTCCTCGCGCCAGCGTCCGCACCGCCTGCTCGAAGGTGTCCGACTCCAGCGTCACGGGCCGCGTGTCCGTGCGCGGCGTGTACTCACGCGCCCGGCCTTCTCCCGTGTCCAACCGCACCGTTCGTGACGTCGCGCAGCCCGTCACGAACAACACCCACAGCACGCACCACCCGCGCGCTGGCATGTTCGCTTCCGCTCAGCCTTGCAGCGCCACGCCCAGCTCCGCGTCTCCGTGCTTCAGCCAGGTCCTCGCCGCGGACTCCTGCCAGAAACGGCGGAGGATCTTGTCCGTCCCGCTCCCGGACGCCACCCGGTTCAACTGCAACGCCACGATCTGGTTCTGCACCAGCTCCGCCACCCGCGTCACCCCGGAGCGCAGCCCGTACTCCTGCACCCTCCGGATGAGGTCCGCCGCCTCCGGCGACGCCGGCCGGAACGTGCGCAGGTCCGCTTCGATCTTGATGGGCTGCCCCGCCACCTCATCCGTCGCGGCGCGCAGCTCCTCCACGAAGCGCTGCATCTCCTCCAGCCGGATGTAGCCCTCCAGCGCGAAGCTCACGATGGATTCCGCCCGGTCCACGTCGATTCGATACATCGAGGCCCCCTTCGTGAGACTGCGTCAAACCTTCTCCTCCATCCGCCCCGCGCGTGCCAACGTCCGGCGGGATGAGTCCCCTATTCAGGACTCCACTCCCACCTGCTCCAAAAGGAGGGCCAGCCCTCGCGCCGCCGCGGCCTGCCGCACCTGGCGCCGGTCCCCCTGGAACCGGTGACGCTCCACCACCGCGGCCCTCCCGCGCCGCTGCACCGCGATGAACACCAGCCCCACCGGCTTCGCCTCCGTCCCGCCCCCGGGCCCCGCGATGCCCGTCTCCGCCACCGCCCAGTCCGCCCACGAACGCTCCAGCGCCCCCGAGGCCATCGCCCCCACCGCCTCCGCGCTCACCGAGCCGTGCGCCTGCAACAACGCCAGCGGCACCCCCAACTGCTCACCCTTCGACTCGTTCGAGTACGGCACGAACGCGCGATCCACCACCGCCGATGCCCCCGGCACCTCCGTCAGCGCCGCCGTCATCAGCCCTCCCGTGCACGCCTCCGCCAACACCAGCCGCACCCCGGCCTCACGGCACCTCGCGATGACCTTCGGCGCCAACGCCTCCAGGTCGCTCACGCGCCCTCCCCCGGCACCGCCGCCAACACCGACACCAGCACATCCCCCCGGAACGTGATGCCCACCGTGCCCTCCTCCACGCACAGCCCCACCGCCGGGTGCACGTCGCGGGGGCACACCGCCGACAGCCCGCCTCGCGGCGCGAAGCCCGCGCGCCGCAACCGCTCCCACCAGGCCAGGGCCGGCTCATGGCGCTCACACCGCTCCGACTCGTTCACCGTGCCCACGATGTCATCCACCTCCCGGCCGAAGAACCGCTTGATGGCGCGGCGCTCCGTGCTCGGGATCTCCAGCGTATCCAGCAGTTGGAACACCCGGGAGAAGTGATTCCACGCGTTCTTCAACCGCTCGCGCGCCGGTGCGCGGTGATGATCCACGTGGGGCTCGCACATCACCACGCCCACCGGGCCCAGCGACGCCAGCCGCTCCAACACCGCGTCGCGCGCCTCCAGGCCCTTCGTCTCCTTCTCCGCCACGTGGTGCAGCGCGAACGCCGCGTTCACCACCAGCGGCCGGCGCACCGCTCGCAGCGCCGCCCACGTCGCCAGGTCCAGGTCCTCCACCGGCGACTCCAGCTTCACGAACTCGAGCGACAGCCCCACCTCCTCCGCCACCGCCAGCACCGCGTCGCGCGCCTCCACCAGGCTCGTGCCGCTGGGGTCCACCCCCACCACCGTCAGGTGCCGGGGCAGCGCGCCCGCCTTCGCCAGCGCTCGCAGCAGGTTGCACTCCTGCCGCCCCTGCCCGATGCCCACGTCCAGCAGCGTCACCTCCGCGTGTCCTCGCAGGAAGTCCGCGAGCAGCGCGTTCGCCACCGCGTCCGCCGCCGACGCCAGCGGCAGGTGCTTCATCAACCGCCGGAACAACTCAATCTGTGGCGCGCCGCCGTCCACCTCCGACGCCCGGTACGGATGCAGCGCCCCCGTCGCCCCCTCCAACCGGCGCGACAACGCGGTGGCGAACACCGCGTAGTTCTCGTCCTCGGGGATGCGCTCCGCATCCAACAACCGATAGAGCGAGGCCAGCGTCTCCACCGCGTCCATCGTCCGCGCTGACAACGCATGGTCCATCGCCCGGAGCAGCAGTTCGTCCTTCGGCGTGCGCATGCGCCCTCCCCGCGAAACCCTGGCCGTGGCTTCCGCTCGACATGAAAAAGTGTAACGACCGCCCAGGTCGCGGCTCCAGTGGGCGGCACCTCGGGACAGAAGGCCGTGCGCGTTCACACAGCGCGCCGCCCCTGGGGACGGAGTGGCGCGCCGCGAGGGCAATGGCGGTGTCTCGCGAGGCCCCGCGAGTCCTGGCGCCGCATCCCATGGACATCGCGTGAAAAGGCACTCCCGGGATTCGTGTCGCGGTCCGCCGTCCGGGGGAGACTCCCCCTTACGGCGACGGGCCCGTGCGCTTCGTGCGGCTCTCCGTGGAATCCCCTACCTACGACGGCACCACCCCACCCGCTGAGTTCTATTCCCTCTCCGAATTGTCAATTTTTGAATAGTCATTGCGGACGACCCTCCAACCCACGGAAGTTGTTCACGGGGTGGAGCCCGGGAGTTCATCCCAAACAAATAAATCAAGAAATAAAGGGCGAACCGTTCTTCTCCTGCAGCACCGCTCATTCGTGCCCGAGGAGGGCTCCAATGATTGCGCTGACCTGGACGTATGGGCAGCTCCTCAAGGGATTGACGGAGCGGGTGCGCCGGGTGGTGCTGGTGCAGGTGCTCATCCTGGCGCCGAGCTTCGGGGTGCTGGAGCTGGACCCATGGGGTCCTTCGCACCGGGGCCTTTCCCTGACACGTCTGGCGCTGTGGGGCTGCGCCGTGGGGCTGTTGTGGGCCCTGCACCGTTATGCCTTCGGGCGCTCGCGGGTGGCGTCGTGGCAGCGCGTGCTGTGGGTGACGGCGCTGTGCTGGCTGGGGCAGTGGCTGGGCGGCTTCGTCGCGCTGGAGGCGCTGCCGCGCTCGCTCCAGCAGTGGTCCGGGGCGCGGTGGATCCACGTGGGCTTCACCGTGCTGTTCTTCTGGGCGGCGACCGCGCTGCTCTACCGGCTGGCCGCGCCCCTGCCGGAGCCGGAGGCCGTTCCCGCCGCGCCCTCGGGGCCCGGGGCCACTTCCGGCAAGAAGGGCTTCACGCGCGCGGAGCGTCCAGCGGGAGCCTGAGCCTCGCGCGGCAGCCCCGGCCGTCCGTGCGGTTCTCCAGGCGCAGACTGCCTCCGTGCGCCTCGGCGATCTGCCGGCTGAGCGCCAGGCCGATGCCGCTGCCCTGGGGCTTGGTGGTGAAGAAGGGCACGAAGAGGTTCGCGGTGTCCGCGAGGCCGGGGCCTTCGTCCTCCACCCAGACCTCCACGGCGCCCGGCGCGTGCACCGCCCAGGAAACCCAGACACCACCCGCGCCCCCGTCCGACAGGACCGCGTCCACGGCGTTGCGCACCAGGTTGATGAGCAGTTGCTCCAGTTGGTCGCCATCGCCAGACACGGTGAGGACGGGGCCCGGGCGCACGGCGACGGGGCGGCGCGGCTCCAGGGCCACCACGCGGCGCACCCAGGGCTCCACCTCGACGGGGCCCGGGGTGGGGGGCGGCAGGCGCGCGAGCCGCGCGTGGGCGGACATGAAGCGGGACAGGGCCTCCGCGCGGCGGGCGATGATGCCCAGGCCGTGACGGGTGTCCTCCTCCCAGTCCGCCGGGCGCGGCACCTGGGCGACGGTGTCCCGGAGGGCGTCCGCGATGGATTGGATGGGGGTGAGGGAGTTGTTGATTTCGTGGCTGAGCACGCGGACCAGCCGGCGCCAGGCTTCGCGCTCCTCTTCGCGCAATGCCAGACGCAGGTCGGTGAGCACGACGAGCTGGTGGGGCTGGCCGCCTTCACGGAAGGTGCCTCGCCACAGCTCGTAGGGACCGCCGTCCTGCTGCGCGAAGGCGCGCGTGAGGCGGCGGGGGGCGGGGCCCTCCAGCAGGTCGCTCCAGCCGAGGGCTTCCGCGCGCTGGCCCAACAACTGCGCGCGAGGCAGGCCCACGAGCCGGGCGCCCGCGCGGTTCACCAGCTTGAGGGTGCCGGCGGCGTCGAAGGCGAGCACCGCGACGTCGATGGCCTCCATGACCTGGCCCAGCAGCGCGCCGGCCTCCATCGCGCCCAGGCGCTGCTCGCGCAGGGTGTCCCCCAGGGCGTTGACCTCCAGGAGCACCTCCCCGAGCGGATCCCCCGCGCGTCCGCCCCGGCCGCGCACGGAGTAGTCGCCCTCACGCAGGGCGGCCAGCAGGCCCGCGACGGTGTGCAGGGGCCGCACGACGCGCTCGCGGAGCGCCAGGCAGACCCCGGCGTGGACGCCCACCACCAGCACGGACAGCGTCCAGCGCACCTTGGCGGTGAAGTCCCCCGTCCACAGGAGCGCGAGCGTCACGACGACCGCGGGCAGCCCCGCGAGGACCGCGAGCCACGTCACGCGCAGGTCGTACGGCACGAGGGACCGCGGCTCGTGCGCGTCCTTGTCGTGCGCGGCGCCGCGGCTCACCTTGCGCCCTTGATGCCGTAGTACTGGAGCCGCCGGTAGAGCGCGCTGCGCGACAGGCCCAGCGCCTTCGCGGCCTCGCTCACGTTGCCGTCGTGCCGGCCGAGGGAGCGCTCGATGAGGTAGCGCTCCACCTCCTCCAGCGTCATCTCCTCCAGGCGCGTGCCCGCTCCGCCCGGCGGGCCCATCCGCTTGAGCAGCAGGTCCTCCGCCTCCACGCGGTCCCCCACCGCCATCAGCAGCGCGCGCTCCACCGCGTGCTCCAGCTCGCGCACGTTGCCCGGCCACGGATACGCGATGAGCGCCTCCATGGCTCCCGGCGCCAGGTGGATGTTGGGACGGCCGTAGCGCTGCCCCTGCGCCGCCAGGAAGTGCGTCGCGAGCAACGGGATGTCCTCGCGCCGCTCCCGCAGCGGCGGCAACTGCACCTCCACCGTGTTGAGCCGGTAGAGCAGGTCCTCGCGGAAGCGGCCCTCCGCCGCCGCGCGGCCCAGGTCCACGTTCGTCGCGCTCACCACGCGCACGTCCACGCGCCGCGTCCGCGACGAGCCCACCGGGTGCAGCTCCCCCGTCTGGAGTACCCGCAGCAGCTTCGCCTGCTGCGTGAGCGGCATGTTCCCAATCTCATCCAGGAAGAGCGTGCCGCCGTCCGCCAGCTCGAAGCAGCCGATGCGGTCCGTCTTCGCGTCCGTGAAGGCCCCCTTCACGTGGCCGAAGAGCTCGCTCTCGAAGACGCCCTCGGACAGGCCGCCGGAGTTCACCGCGACGAAGGGCCGGTCCGCGCGCGTGCTCGCCGCGTGGATGAGCCGCGCCACCACCTCCTTGCCCGTGCCGTGCTCCCCCGTCACCAGCACCGGCGCGGACGACGGCGCCACCCGCTCGATGAGCCTGCGCACCGGCTGCATCGCCCGCGACTCGCCCACCAGCGGGGAGCGCCCGCCCTGCTCGCGGCGCAGGTGCTGGTTCTCCTCCTCCAGCCGCCGGCCGCGCTTCAACGCGCGGGACAGCTCCACCTGCGTGCGCAGCGTGGCCAGCAGGCGCGTGTTGTCCCAGGGCTTCTGCACGTAGTCGCGCGCGCCCAGGCGCATCGCCTCCACCGCGCCCTCCACGCTGCCCCACGCCGTCATCACCACCACGGGCAGGAGCGCGTCCCGCGCGCGCAGCTCGCCCAGCAGGTCCAGGCCCTCACGCCCGGAGGTCGTATCGCGCGCGTAGTTCAGGTCCATCAACACCAGCTCCACGTCCTCCGCGTCCAGCGTGGCCTTCACGCCCGCGGGGGACTGCGCGCTCACCACGGTGTAGCCGTCGCGCTTGAGCAACAGGCGCAACGCCTCCAGCACGTCCGGCTGGTCGTCGGCCACGAGGATGCGGGTGGTGCGCGGGGAGGGAGCGGTGGGTTCGGACACGGAGGACGCCACGGTGAGGGACTGTGCCAGAAAGGAGGGAACTCAGTCGGCCCGGAGCGCGATGATGGGGTCCACGCGCGTCGCCCGCCGGGCAGGCAGCCACGACGCCCCCAGCGCCACCCCGGTCAAGAGCAACGCGACCCCGCCGAACGTCCACGGGTCGGCCGCCGACACGCCATACAGCAACGACCCCAACAGCCGCGCCAGCCCCAGGGACAGGCACAGCCCCACCCCCACGCCCGTGAGCGACAGGCGCAGGCCCTGCGCCAGCACCAGCCGCAGCACGTCCCCCCGCGCCGCGCCCAGGGCCATGCGGATGCCCAGCTCCCGCGTGCGCTGCGTCACCGAGAAGGCGATGACGCCCGACAGGCCCAGCGCCGCGAGCAGCAGCGCGACGCCCGCGAACAGCCCCATCACCAGCGCGGACAACCGCCGGGGGCCCGTGGACTGGTCCATCCGGTGCGTGAGCGAGGACACGTCGAACAGCGGCAGGTCCGCGTCCACCGCGCGAACCTCCGCCTCCACCTGGGCGCGCAGGGCCTCCGGGTTCCCCGACTTCACGCGCACCGCCAGGCCCATGGACACGGACGGCAACTGCGACAGCGAATAGTACGCCGCCGGGCGCGCCGGCACGTCCAGGCCCCACTCGCGCAGGTCGTCCACGATGCCCACCACCGTGGTCCACTGCATGTCCTTTCCGTGCAGCTTCAAGCGCTGCCCCAGCGCGTCCCCTTTCGGCCAGAAGAGGTCCGCGAAGGAGCGGTTGATGACCACCGCCCAGGGCGCCTCCGGCCCGTCCGAGTCCTCCAGGAGCCGGCCCTGCCGCGGGTGGACGCGCAGCGCGCGCAGGTAGCCCGGCGTGACGGCGCGGAACTCCACCGCCTTCCACAGCTCGTCCGGCTGGCGTGGGCGCCCCTCGATGTCGAAGCTGTTGTCCGTGGAGCCGCCCAGCGGGAGCACGTTCGTCAGCCCCGCGGACTCCACGCCCGGCAGCGACTGGAGCCGGGGCAGCAGGGCCTGGAGGAAGGCCGCCTGCTTCGCCCGGTCCGGGTACTGCACCCGGGGCAGCGCGAGCTGCCCGGTGAGCACGCCGTCCGGCTCGAAGCCCGCGTCCACGCGCTGGAGCGCGAGGAAGCTCTTCACGAACAGGCCCGCGCCCACCAGCAGCACCAGCGCGAGCGACACCTGCGCCACCACCAGCGCCGCGCGCAGCCGGCCCGTGCGGTGGTTCCCCGTGGCGCGGGCGCCCTCGCGCATCGCCGCGTGCAGGTCCGCGCGGCTCGCCTGGAGCGCGGGCACGAGCCCGAAGAGCACGCCCGTGAGCACCGACACCCCCAGGGTGAAGAACACGGAGGCCAGGTCCAGCTTCACGTCCTGCGCGCGCGGCAGGCTGTCCCCCACCGTGGCCACCAGCGCGTCCGTGCCCCACAGCGCGAGCAGCAGCCCCACCGCGCCCGCCACCAGCGACAGCACCAGGCTCTCCGTGAGGAACTGCGCCACCAGCCGCAGCCGCCCCGCGCCCAGCGCCGCGCGGATGGACACCTCGCGGCCGCGCGACACCGCCCGCGCGAGCAGCAGGTTCGCCACGCTGGAGCACGCCACCAGCAGCACGAAGCCCACCGCGCCCCAGAGCAGCCACAGCGTCTCGCGGACCCCGCCCACCACCTGCTCCTCCAGCGACTTCACGCTCATGGACCAGCCCCACCGCCGGTACTGGTCCACCAGGTCCGCGGGGCGCGCGTTGCCCATGCGCACCAGGTTCGCGCGCGCCGCGTCCAGCGTCATGCCCGGCTTGAGCCGCGCCATCACGCTCAGGAAGCGGTTGCCGCGCCGGGACTCCTCCTGCTGCTCCGGCGTGGGCGCGAAGGGCAGCACCGCCTCCATGTCCTCCGGATAGATGCCGCCCGGCGGCAGCACGCCCACCACCGTGCGCGGCACGCCGTCCAGCCGCAGCACGCGCCCCAGCACCTCCGGGTCCTTCGCGAAGAGGGTGCGCCACGCGGTGTCCGTGAGGATGACGACCGCGTCCAGGCCCGGCGTCTCCTCCTCCCGCGTGAAGCCCCGGCCGAGCACCGGCGCGACGCCCAGCGTGGGCAGGAACGACGCCGTGGCGGCGACGACGCGCAGGCGCCGGGGCGAGTCCCCCCCGGTGAGCGTCATGTCGTCCGGCCGGAAGGCCGCGAGCGACGCGAAGGCCTTCGTGTGCGTGGTCAGGTCCCGGTACTCGGGGACGGAGTTCGAGACCTCCTTCAGGCCGAAGGCGTCGAAGTTCGGGGCCAGAAGCACCAACTCCTCCGGCCGCGTGAACGGCGGCGGGGTGAGCAGCACGCCCTTCACCACGCTGAACACGGCGCTGTTCGCGCCGATGCCCAGCGCCAGCGTCAGCACCGCCACCGCCACGAAGCCGGGGGCGTTCTTCAGGGAGCGCCACGCGTAGCGCAAGTCACCGAGCAGGTGTTCCATGGCCGTGTCCCCCGTCCTTCAGCGAAGCTGTTCGTCCTGCACGACGCGGCCGTCGAACAGGCTCACAGTGCGCGTGGCGATGCGCGCGTGCGCCGGGTCGTGCGTCACCATGCAAATGGTGGAGCCCGCCTTGTGCAGGTCGGACAGGAGCTGCATCACCGCCTCGCCGTTCTTCGAGTCCAGGTTGCCCGTGGGCTCGTCCGCCAGGAGGATGAGGGGGTCGCCCGCCACGGCGCGCGCCACCGCCACGCGCTGCTGCTGGCCGCCGGACAACTGCCCCGGCAGGTGCCGCGCCCGGTGCGCCATGCCCACGCGCTCCAGGGCCCGCTCCACGCGCTGCTTGCGCTCCTGCGCGGGCAGGCCCCGGTAGGTGAGCGGCAGCTCCACGTTCTCGAAGACGGTCAGGTCTCCGATGAGGTTGAAGCTCTGGAAGATGAAGCCGATGTGCTGGTTGCGCACCTTCGCCCGGTCCGTGGGCGACAGCTCCAGCACGCTGCGGCCATCCAGCAGGTAGCTGCCGCGCGTGGCGGTGTCCAACAGCCCCAGCACCGCGAGCAGCGTGGACTTGCCGGAGCCGGACGGGCCGACGATGGCCACCCATTCGTTCTGGCGGATGGTGAGCTGGATGTTGGAGAGGGCGTGCGTCTCCACCTCCTCCGTCTCGAACACCTTGGTGAGCCCGTCGAGCTGGAGCAGCGCCCTGCCCGGCACCGCGACCGGGGCCACGGCCTTCGCCTCGCCGTCGTTCGTCATCGTCGTCATCATCGCAGCCTCACGCGCTCCACCGCATCCCACGCGGTCATGTCCGACAGCACCACCTGATCGCCTTCCGAAAGTCCCTGCACGACCTCCACCGCGTTCACCGAGCCGCGGCCCAGCTTCACGGGGATGCGCACCGCCTCGTCGCCGCCGGGCAGCAGGCGGAAGAGCGCCAGCGTGCTCTCCGCCTGGGCGCCCGCGGGGCGGCCCACGGACAGCACGTCGTCCAGCCGCTCCAGCTCCACGGTGCCCTCCACGGTGAGGTCCGGCCGGGCGCCCTTGGGCAGCGCGTCCGGCAGCGACACCTCCACGCGCACCGTGCCCTGGCTGGCCGCGGGGGCCACGCGCGCGACGGTGCCCTCCACCACGCCGTTGCGCGTGTCCACCCGCGCCTTCAGGCCCGGGAGGATGTCGCGCGCCTGCGTCTCCGCGATGCGCAGCTCCGCCTTGAGCCGCTCCGGCTTCACCACCTTGGCCAGGAGCACGCCGGGCGTCACCCACTGGCCCAGCTCCAGCGGCAGCTCCTGGAGCACGCCGTCCTCGCCCGCGAGCACCTTCATGGACTCCACCTGCTGGCGGCGGAAGCGCGCCACGGCCTTGAGCCGCTCCACCTGCTCCTGCTGGGACGCGAGGCGCTGGCGCAGGCTCTGGGACATGACGTCCAGGCGCTGGCGCTCCAACTCCAGACGCTGGCCCGCCTCCCGGGCCTTCTCCTGGGCCTGGCGCGTCTCCAAGTCGCCGACGTAGGACTTCTCGAACAGGGCCGCGCTGGCCTGGGCGCGGCGGGTGGCGTCGGCGGACTCGGCGGTGAGGGTGGCCACGGTGGCCTGCTGGGACAGCCGCTGGGTCTGGAGCACCTCGCGCAGCTCCAGGAAGTCGCCTTCGGCGCTCGCGAGCTGGCGTTCGGCCTCCAGGGCCTGGAGCTGCACGTCCGGGTTGGACAGCTCCAGCAGCAGCGTGCCCGCGGTGACGGTGGCGCCGGGGCGGACGTGGATGCGCTCCACGCGGCCGGCGGTGTCGGCGGTGAGCCAGCGGATGGATTCAGGCACGAGCGAGCCGGTGCCCTTCACCTGGCGCACCAGCGGGCCGCGCTTCACCGTGTCCAGCCACACCGAGGCCCGGTCCACGGTGGGCGCGGCGGGGCGCAGCCGGGACAGGCCCACCGTCACCGCCACGAGCGCGGCGAGGCCCAGGGCGGCCAGGAGGTAGGGTTTGCGGCGGGGTGCGCGGGGCTTCGGGATGTCCACGCCCCGGGCCATAGCGAGCCGTGTGCCAGGGCTTCGAGCCGGGCCAAGCCCCTGGAAACACGAAGGTGGCGGAGGGCTGTCCGGCCGCGTTGACCGCTTGCGCGAAGCGCGCGTCCCAGGAACGGACACCGCGAAGGCGTGTGCTGGGGCTGAATAGAAACAGCGTCAGGCCGTCTGGCTGCCCGGTTCAATTCCCACACAATTTCGAGGAACACCCCATGCGCTCCACCGCCCTGCGGACGCGCGCCGGCATGCTGCTGGCCGCGACGCTGCTGCCCTTCTCCGCCTTCGCCGATGCCCTGTACCTCCAGCTCACGGAGGTGGGCAGCGAGGTGGAAGCCAGCGGACTGACGGCGAGCACCGTGGCGGAGCGCACGCGCTATGGCATCGGGGAGGCACTGAAGAGCGCCACCACGGAGGCCATCCTGGTGGACGCCCAGCACGAGGGTTCACCCGACGTGACGGTGAGCGCGAAGGTGACGCGGGCCGGGGAGAAGTACCGGCTGACGTATCAACTGGCCACGACGCACACGCCGGTGCGTACCAAGACGCTGGCGTATGAGTTCGTCAATCCCAGCCTGAGCGACAAGGGCTCGGTGGTGATGGCGCAGGCGGTGCTGGCCGAGGCCCAGAAGCTGGAGGCCGCGAGCCAGGAGACGCCGGTGGCGGCGGCGGAGGTGCCCGCCGCGGCGGGCTCGGACTCGCTGGTATCGGAGCGTTTGAGCAACGACGCGTCCCGTTATGAGGGCATGGACGGGGACTCGATGGGGCGCGAGACGGAGAGCCCGCGGCTGCCTCCCCGGCGCGGTGGCCGGACGAACCTGGACCTGGGCCTCGCGTTGGGATTCAACAGCCCGTCCGGCATCTTTGGCGGTGAGCTGGAGTACCGGGTGGCGCCCATCCTGGGGCTCAACCTGAGCGCGGGCACGGGGGCCTGGGGCTTCCGCGTGGGTCCGGTGGCGCGCCTGTATCCGCTGGGCGAGGTGCGCACGAGCCCGTTCCTGGAGGCGGGCATGAGCTTCAACATGGGCACGACGTCGACGACCACGCTCACGATTGGCGACGAGTCGGAGGTGTACACGACGGAGAAGCTGTTCACGCCGGTGGCGACGCTGGCGGTGGGCATGCGCCAGTCGATGGGCCCCATGTACCTGGGTCTGCGCGCGGGCTGGGGCTTCCGCCTGCGTGAGGACAACTGGAACACGTCGGACGGCCGCGACCCGAACCTCCTCGACGCGCTCGATATCGGAACCAGCCAGCACGGCGGCTTCCTGTGCAGCGTCACGCTGGGCATGTCGCTGTTCTAGACGGTGCTACGGACGGGGCGCGGGAGCCGGTGAGCCCGCGTCCTGCCATGAGGGTGGCAGGACCGGAGAGGGCCCGTCGCCTAGCGCATCAGGAGCTGCGCTGCCGGGTTCTCCGGGCGTGGCGGGCACGCCGGCATCCTCGGGCTTCGAGACATCCGGCTGACCGTCGATGAGCCGCCGGAGGATCCGGCCATCCCGGTGGATGGCGTAGCTCGCCCCCGAGTCCAGCGCTGGCTGCGTGCGGCCACACGCCTTCGGGTCTTCATCGATGCGGATGAAGATGACGTCGCCCTGTCGGACGACGCGGTACTGCTGGGACTCCCAGCGGCTTCCACAAGACACAGGGGCGTCCCGCGGTGGAAGCAGGTCCCGGGCAGCGACGGTGAGCGCTCGCAGGGTGTCTCCATCCAGTTCGTACACCGTGCCTTCGGTCCCCAGCGAGACAGCGGGTTGCGCGAAGAACGGCGGGAAGGCGATGGAGAAATCGTCTTCGTAGTTCGAGGAGGACGGCACGGCGGCTCTCATGCAGCCAGCCAGCACGAGCGAAGAGATCAGGATGAGATAGGTCCTCCGCACGGACATGCGCTCAGCGTATCCCGTCCCAGGTAGGCTCGCGCGCCATGCCGGCCTCCCTGCTTGAAGTGTTTCTGGACCATGCCCGTCACGAACCCTCGCGCCCGCTGCTCTCCTTCGAGGGCACCACGTACTCGCGCGGACAACTGGCGGAGCGGGTCACCGCGTTCGCTCGCGGGCTCAAGGCCCGGGGATTGGCTCCTGGCGACCGCGTCGCGCTCTTTTTGGAGAACAGCGACGCGTTCGTCGTCACCTGGCTGGGCGTCCAGGCCGCGGGCTGCGTCGCCGTGCTCGTCAACACCGCCTACCGCCAGGTCGAGCTGGCCCACATCCTCTCCGACGCGGAGGTGAAGGTCTGCGTCACCGGGACCTCCGGTGCCTCGGAGCTGGTGCCGCTGCGCGACCAACTCCCCTCGCTGCAATGGCTCATCACAGTGGAGCCGCCGCCTCCCGGACTGCCCTCCGTGGCCTTCGCGGACGTGCTCGCACAGGGCGCCGCGTCCACCGCGTCCCTGCCCCTGCCCCTGCCCCGCGCGGAGGACCTGGCCGTGCTGGGCTACACGTCCGGCACCACCGGCCGCTCCAAGGGCGCCATGCTCCAGCACCGGCAACTGCTCGCCAACGTGCGCGCCGTCACCGAGGCGTGGCGCTGGACCGACGCGGATCGGCTCCTGCTCACCCTCCCGCTCTTCCACACCCACGGCCTCATGGTGGGCCTGCACGGCACCCTCTTCACCGGCGCCAGCGTGGACCTGCGCCGCCGCTTCGTCGCCTCCGAGGCGCTCACCGCCCTGCATGACGACGCGTCCCTCACCCTCTTCTTCGGCGTGCCCACCATGTACGGCCGCCTCCTGGAGGAGTCCCGCCGCACCGGCGTGACGCCGCACCCGCTGCGTCTGTGGGTCTCCGGCTCCGCCCCCTTGAGCCCCCAGCTCTGCCTGGACATCGAGGCGCGCTTCGGCGCCCGCATCCTGGAGCGCTACGGGATGACCGAGACCCTCATGAACACCACCCAGCCCTACGACGGCGAGCGCCGCCCCGGCACCGTGGGCATGCCCTTCCCCGGCCAGGAGGCCCGCGTCGTGGACGTGCGCTCCCGCCAGCCCCTGCCCCGCGGCGAGACAGGCGAAATCGAGGTCCGCGGCCCCCACGTCTTCACCGGCTACTGGCGCCGCCCGGACGCCACCGCCGAGGCCTTCGACGCCGACGGCTGGTTCCGCACCGGCGACCTGGGCGAATGGGACCCGGACGGCTTCCTGCGCATCACCGGCCGGGCCCGGGAGCTCATCATCAGCGGTGGCTTCAACATCTATCCCCGCGAAGTCGAAGAGGTCCTCACCGCGCACCCCGCCGTCGCCGAGGCCGCCGTCCTGGGCCTCCCCGACCCGGACTTCGGGGAGCAGGTCGTCGCCGTCGTCGTCCCCCACCCCGGCGCCCCCTCCGACGCCCAGGCCCTGGTGGACTGGTGCCGCGAACGGCTCGCCGCCTTCAAGAAGCCCCGCCGCGTCGTCTTCACCGACGCCCTTCCCCGCAACGCCCTGGGAAAGGTCCAGAAGCACATCCTCAAGGAGCGCCTGGCTGGCGCCCAGGACACATCCACCGCCACCTGACCAACAGAACCCACACCGGCCCCTGGCCGAACTGGCGCGCGGACCTACCTTCTGCGGCGAGAGAAAATGGAGCCACCGCGTGAAGTCCCACCCCGCCCGCATCCCGTCCCTCCCACCCCGGGCCTCCGGGCCGACGGGGGTCCCGGGGCCCGTGCGAGCGGTGGAGGGGGGCCGCGCATGAAGCGGTTGCTCATCGTGGACGACGAGCTCGCCATCGTGGAGGCGCTCGAGGACATCCTGTCCCTGGAGGGCTACGACATCGTCACCGCGTACAACGGCGACGAGGGCCTCCAGCGGCTCCTGGCCTCCAAGCCGGACCTGGTGCTGCTGGACTTGATGATGCCGGTGATGGACGGAGGAGAGCTGCTGCGCCGCATCCGCGCCCACCCGGACCTGTGCGACCTGCCCGTGGTGGTGATGAGCGCGGGCCGCCTCACGGACGAGGAGCGCCGCGCCAGCTCCCACTTCCTCGCCAAGCCCTTCGAGCTGGACGACCTGCTGGGCACCCTCCAGAAGCAACTGCCCGCGGACGAGGCCCGCGCCTGAACGGCGCTCAGCCTGGCGTCGCGCGGAAGAGGACGTCCCGGTAGTACTGCAGCTCGCTGATGCTGGAGCGCAGGTCCGCGAGCGCGGTGTGCCCGCTGGGCGGCTTGCGCGGCTCCACCAGCGCCGGGTACCAGGCGCGCGTAATCACCTTGAGGCTGGTCACGTCCACCATGCGGTAGTGCAGGTAGCGGTCCACCATGGGCATGTGGTCGATGAGGAAGCGCCGGTCCGTGTGGATGGAGTTGCCCGCGAGGATGCCCTCGCCCAGGTCGCAGTAGTCCGCGATGAAGGACGTCACCTCGCGCTCCACCACGCGCAGGGACGACGTGGACGCGCGCACCTTCTCCAGCAGGCCGTTCTTCGTGTGCATCTCCCGCACGACGGGCTCCATGCGCTGGAGCATCTCCTCCGGCTGCCAGACGACGCGCTCGAACTCGCCCAGCGGCCGCAGGTCCGGGCCGGTGACGATGATGCCCACCTCGATGATGCCGCAGGTATTGGGGTCCAGCCCGGTCATCTCCAGGTCGAGCCACACGAAGCGGATGTCACGGGAAGCCATGTCCGGAAGGGTCCTGGTCGCGAAGAGGGAAACGTCCCTATAGCAGCCCGGAGCCCCGGTGCATCCCTCGCGTGGACGAATCCGCCCGCCGCGCCCGCCTGCCTCCCTAGAAGTCCACCAGCGCCTCGGCGGTCCACACGCCCTCCGGCCCCTGGCGCACGGACACCTGGGTGAACGACGCGCCCGTCAGCGCCACGTGGGTGCCGTGGCGCGCCTGTCCCGCGCGCTCGCCGAAGCCGTGGCCGAAGAGGTTCAGCCCGTCCAGGCGCACCACGAAGCACTGGAAGCGCAGGCGCCGTCCGCCGGCCATCGCGCCCACCACCGCCCGCAGCCAGTCCGCGAGCAACTGGTCGTGGTCCGCGGACTGGCAGTCCACCTCCAGCTCCTCGTGCGCCTCCACGCTGCGCGGGTCCGTCACCAGCGCGCAGAGTCCCAGCGCCGCCATCTCGAAGGCCTGCTCCATGGAGCGGCCCACGCCCCGCACCCCGAGCAGCTCATCGCGCGTGAAGTGCTCCCAGTGCGTCCGGGGCCTGCGGTCTTCCGCGTGCACGGTCTCCACGTCCATACGTCCTCCTCCTGTCCTCGTCGTCGCCTGCTTCCCAATCCCCGCCCCCGCGTCAGAACCACCACCCGCCCGCCACGTCCGGCGCCGGGCCCTGCGCCCGGGCGGGGCTGGCCTCCCGGGCGCGGGTGAGCCAGCGCCGCAGCTCGTCCTGGCTGAGCGCGGGGAAATTGTCGTAGGCCTCGGAGACCTCGCGCAGCGCGGGGTCCAGCGTCAGCGCGTGCACCGCGTCCGCGCGGCTCCGGATGAGCTCCAGCGAGCGCGGCGTCGCCACGCCCACCGCCACGACGCGCTGGCGCGCGCCCTGCTGCTTGAGCGCCAGGAGCGCCGCGGCCATGGTCGCGCCCGTCACCATCCCGTCGTCCACCAGCAGCGCCAGGCACCCGCGGATCCTCGGCGTGAGGCCGCCGCGCAACTGCCGCGCCTGCCGCTCCACGTCGTCCACCTCGTCGCGCACGAAGCGCTGGAGCATCTCCCCGGACAGCTTCGCCTGGAGCACGGCCTGGGGGTCCAGGTACAGCCCGCCGCCCTCCGTCACCGCGCCCAGCGTGAGGCGGCCCCCCGGCACGCGCAGCCGGCGCGCCACCCACAGGTCCAGGGGGGCCCTCAACCCCCGGGCCACCTCGTACGCCACGCGCAGCCCGCCGCGTGTCAGCCCCAGGACGCACACGTCCCCGGAGCGGTAGGGCGTCAACACCCCCGCGAGCTTCTGTCCCGCCTCCGCCCTGTCCCGGAAACGCATTGGCCAGCCTCCACCCCCGGAAGGTGGTCTTCCCTCCGGAGTGTGTCGGCGGAGGCACGTTCAGTGGCTCTCCTGTCGGCATGCCCGGGGGGCCAGGGCACCGCGAGCACCTCCCGCGCTAGGGTGTCCCCCATGACGCCCATCGCCCTCGTCGTCGGCAGTGCCAGTCCCCACCTCGGCCGTGCGCTCGCCCAGGCGTTCGGCGCGGAGCCGGTGGGAGTGAAGCGGGAGCGCTTTCCGGATGGAGAGCTGCACATCGAGGTGCCCCCGGAGGAGGTGCGCGGCCGCCGCGTCGTCATCCTCCAGTCCTCCGCCCCGCCCGTGGGGGAGAACCTGATGGAGCTGCTGCTGCTCGCGGACGCGTGCTGGCGGGCGGGCGCGGCCTCGCTGGAGGCGGTGATTCCCTACGTGGGCTACGCGCGCCAGGACCGGCGGGCGCGGCCGGGCGAGCCCCTGGGCGGACGTCTGGTGGCCGACATGGTGTCCCACGGCCGCTTCACGCGCGTGTTCACCGTGGACCTGCACAACCCGGCGCTGGAGGGCTGCTTCGGCGCCCCGCTGGAGCACCTGTCCGCGCTGCCGCTGCTGGCGGACGCGCTGCGCCCCCACGTCACCGACACGACCGTGGTGGTGGCGCCGGACCTGGGCGCGGTGAAGCGGGCGGAGGCGCTGGCGAAGCTGCTCGGCCGCCCGTGGGCGGTGGTGCACAAGGCGCGGCTGAGCGGCAAGGACGTGGAGACGCTGGGCCTGCTGGGCCAGGTGCGCGGCATGCGCCCCATCCTGGTGGACGACATGGTGTCCACCGGCGGCACGCTGGCCGCGGCGGCGAAGGAGCTGAAGGGCGAGGGCTGCGTGGACGACTTCATCCTCGCCACCACGCACGCCCTGCTGGTGGGCCCCGCGCTGGAGCGCCTGCGCGGCGTGCCCGTGAAGCGGCTGTTCAGCACGGACAGTGTGGAGCACCGGGAGGACCTGCCCTTCCCCCACCAGGTGGTGACGCTGGCCCCGCTGCTCTTGCGCGCACTGAGGCCCGACGCGCGTTAGTCTGCCCGGCCATGTCCGACACGCTTCTGACGCAGCTCGACGCAGGGGTCTTCTCCGTCACCTTCAACCGGCCGGAGAAGAAGAACGCCTTCACCCACGCCATGTACGAGGCCGCCACCGCCGCCCTCCAGGAGGCGGAGCGCCGCGACGACGTGCGGGTGGTGCTCCTGTCCGGCGCGGGCGGCGCGTTCACGGCGGGCAACGACATTGGCGACTTCCTGGAGCACCCGCCCACGGGCGAGGACAGCGCGGTGTTCCGCTACCTGCGCGCCCTGGCCGGGCTGAGCAAGCCCGTGCTCGCGGCGGTGGAGGGCGCGGCGGTGGGAATCGGCACCACCATGCTCCTGCACTGCGACTACGTGGTGGCCGGGGAGAAGGCGCGCTTCAGCATGCCCTTCGTCAACCTGGGCCTGTGCGCGGAAGGCGCCAGCAGCCTGCTCCTGCCGCGCGCGGCGGGCTTCGCGCTGGCGTCGGAGCTGCTGCTCTTCGGGGACCCGTTCGACGCGGCCACCGCGCTGCGCGCCGGCATCATCAACAAGGCCGTCCCGGAGGCGCAGTTGAAGGACGTGGCCACCGAGCGCGCCCGCGCCCTGGCCCAGCGCCCCGCCCAGGCGCTGAAGGTGACCAAGGCGCTCATCCGCGGCCCGCTGCGCGAGCAGGTGGACGCCGCCCTCAAGCGCGAGGGCGCCGAGTTCGTCCAGCGCCTCGGCTCCGACGAGGCCAGGGAGGCCTTCATGTCCTTCATGTCGCGCGGCCGGAAGTAGCCCTCCCCGCCGCGACGAAGGCCTCCCTCCCGGGTCCGCGTGCCTGCCACGCGGACCCGGTGTCGTTCCAGGGACGGACTACCGGGGCGCGGGCGGCGCCTGCGGCGTCTGGGCCGGCTTGCCGGAAAGGAAGGCCCCGATGCTCGCGCCCTGGGCCTCCTTCAGCGCGATGCACTGGTCGACGATCTCCAGCACCTGCCGCAGCACGCGGTCGGCGCCGGGCTCCCGGGCCACGCGCGGCTCGAAGAAGGCGGCCACCTCCTGGCGCCTGGACGCGTCGCAGTAGCCGGCGCCCAGGTACGGCAGCCGGGACGCCATGCCGTCCGGCAGCAGGCCCGGCTTGCCGTCGGTGCCCACCAGCGTGTCGTAGTGCGCCTTCAGGAACTCCACCGCGGTGTCGCGGGTGCGCGAGTCGCGCGACGCGCCCATCAGGAGCCACAGGTTCTCCCGCAGGTCCTGCTTCGGGTCGAGCAGCAGCGCCAGGTTCACCTTCACGAGCTCCGGGTCCGTGGTGTGGGACAGGCCGCCCAGCAACTGCTGGCGCTGGTAGCGGCTCTGCTCCGCGCGCAGGGCCTCCATCAGCTTGCCGTGCAGGGCCGCGTCCCCGTGCTCCACGGCGATGGCCAGCACCGCGCTCACGACGTCCGGCGCCACCGCCTTGCGGTCCTTGAGCCACGCCTCCGCCAGCGTGCGCGCCTCCGCGACGAGCTTCGGGTCGTTGCCCTCGTTGCCGGCGAGCTCCAGCAGGCGGGGGCGCAACAGGCGCATGTCCTCGCTCTCACCGGCGCGCGGCTTGAAGCCCAGCTTGCGCGCGCGCGGCCCGAAGGTGTCGCGCACGTAGCGGGCGCGGTCCGCTTCCTGCGCCTGCGTGAGCAGCCGCGACGACACCAGGTCCATCAGCTCCAGGCCCGCCTCCAGCACCTGCCGGTCCGGGTCCTGCGCCACGCCGGTGAGCAGCGGCAGCGCGTCCGCCGCGGGCATCAGCCCCGCCTGCGCGAGCGCCAGCGAGTCACTCAAGAGCACCACCCGCTCCGCGCGCGACAGCTTCGACAGGCCGGACTTCATCAGCCGGGCCCGCGTGTCGTCCGCCAGGCGCAGGCGGTAGTAGCCCGCGCCGTCCGCGTTGGGGAACACCCACGCCGGGCACGCCTTCGCCTCCGTCAGGGCGACCTCCGCCTTCGCCTCCGTCATCAGCGTGCACGCGGTGGCGTCCTTGCCCGCGCCCGGGTACTTCACGCACACCGGCACCTTCCACGACTGCGCCCCCGGGGCCTTGGAGCCCAGGCGCACGTAGCGCTCCTGGGCGAGCGCCACGCGCGGCTTGCCGCCGTCACACAGCAGGGTCGCGGTGATGAAGGGCGCGCCCGTCTGGTCCAGGAAGCTGTTCATCACCTGGGCCACGTCCTTGCCGGACTCGGCGGCCAGCGCGTCCAGGAAGTCCTTCGCGGTGGCGTTCTTCCCCGCGTGCGCGCGGATGTAGCGCTGGATGCCCTTCTGGAAGACGTCCCGGCCCAGCCACGTCTCCGCCATGGCCAGCACCGCGCTGCCCTTGCCGTAGGTGATGCCGTCGAAGGCGTTCTCGATGTCACCCGCGTCCTGGATGGGCTGGCGGATGAAGCGCGCGGCGACCAGGCTGTCCGCGTCCAGCGCGCCGTTGCGGTCCTGCACGCGCTCCACCGGCGCGTCCCACGTGGGCTGCCAGGACTCCACGATGCGCGGGGTCATCCACGACGCGAAGGACTCGTTGAGCCACAGGTCGTCCCACCACGCCAGGGTGACCAGGTCGCCGAACCACTGGTGCGCCAGCTCGTGCACCTGCACGTTGGCGAACGCGCGCTGGCGCCAGACGGCGTCCTCCTCCGGCTTCGCCAGGGCCAGGCGCGAGTTGAACGTCACCAGGCCCGGGTTCTCCATGGCGCCGGGCATCAGCGGCACCGCGAGCACGTCCAGCTTCTCGTACGCGTACGGGATGCCGAAGTACGCCTCCAGGCGCTCCAGGATGTCCGGCGTCACCTTCGCGGCCCACGCCGCCTCGCTCGCCCGGCCGCGCGGCGTGATGATGCGCGTCTTCACCTGCTTCTGCCCCGCGTCGCGCGCGGGCAGGAAGTCGAACGGGCCCACGCCGAAGGCGATGAGGTAGCTGGGCAGCGGCTGCGTGGGGGCGAAGCGGAAGATGCGCCAGCCGTCCGCGCCCTTCTCCTCCGCCAACTGCGGCGTGTTGGTGACGGCCACGTTGCCTTCCGGCACGTGGAAGGTGAGCTGCCACGGCACCTTGAAGCCGGGCTCGTCGAAGGACGGGAAGGCGCGGCGCGCGTCCAACGGCTCGAAGTGCGTGTAGATGTACCAGTCGCCGCCCTCGTTGACGCGGAAGGCGCCGGAGTTCTCGCGCTCGGACGCGGTGCCCGTGTACGCGAGGCGCAGCTTCGCGCCGCCCACGGCCAGCGGCTTCTCCAGCGTCAGGCCCAGGAGGTCCTCACCGGCGGAGGACGCCTTGAGTTTCTGGGTGACGCCCCCCTGCTCCAGCGTGGCCTCCTTCACGGCCAGGTCCTTGCCGTGCATCCAGATGACGTTCGTGGCCCGGGCCACCTCCAGCGTCACGTCGACGGTGCCCTCGAAGGCCTCCGCCTTCGGATCCATCTTCAGGACGATGGCGTACTTCGTGGGCCGCACGTCGTCCGGCAGCCGCAGTTCGGGAGGCTTGGGCGCGGTGGCTTCACTGAGCTCGGAGACAACGGGGGGCGTTTCAACGGCACCGGGAGCGGGAGCGTTGCCCTGTCGGGCACCACATGCCGCAAGGAAGGTTGCGGTGGCCAGGGCCACCGGACGGAGCAGGTTGGGCATGGCCGCGCAGTGTGGACCAGAGCAGCCTGGCAAGGTAGCGACGCGCGCGCGGTGCGTGGCCTTGCTGTCAGGTCGTGTTCGCGGTGGAGTGCGCGGCCGTGTCCGCTCCCCTCTCCTCGCATCCGCTGCCACCGCAAACGAACACCCCTCCCGAGGGGAAAAGGCCGCCGGAGCACCTGCGCCGCATCATCGGCTCGCCGCCGGGCCCCGTCGTGGCGTTCCTGACGCGCGGCGTCTGGGCGCTGCTCACCGCGCTGTCACCGAAGGCGCGGGACGCGCTCGCTCGCTTCGTGGCGAACCTGGCCTACACGCTGGGCATCCGCCGCGAGGTGGCGCTGGACAACCTGGCGCACGCGATGCCGGAGAAGAGCGAAGCCGAGCGCCACGCCATCGCGCGGGGCGCGTACCTCACCATGGCGCGCGTGGTGGTGGAGTCCCTGCCGTCCGGGGACCGGATGACGCCGGACTGGGACCAGCAGGGCATCGAGGGCGAGGAGGCGTTCGCGGCGCTGAAGGCGCACGTGGCCACGGGCAAGGGCGCGCTGCTGGTGACGGCGCACTTCGGCAACTGGGAGCTGGTGGGCCAGATGCTGATCCGCTGGGGCATCCCGCTCAACGCGCTGGTGCGTCCGCTCAAGGGCGCGCTGAACACGCGCATCGCGGAGAACCGGCTGGGCGCGGGCGCGGGGCTCATCTACCCGAAGGGCGCGATCCAGGAGATTACGGACGCGGTGAACCGAGGCGAGTCCGCGTACATGCTGCTGGACCAGGCGCTGCCCGCGAAGTCCGCGGTGTTCGTGCCCTTCTTCGGCCGGCTCGCGTCCACGACGCCCGCCATGGCGGTGGCCGCCGAGCGCACGGGCGTGCCAGTGTTCGTGGTGATGGGCGTGCGGCCTCCGGGCCCCGGCGCGCGCTACAAGCTGGAGGTGGAGGGCCCCATCCTCCCGCCCACGCCCGGCGAGTGCGCGGACCCCATCACCGAGCACACCGCGCGGGTCACCGCCGCGCTGGAGCGCGCCATCCGCCGTCACCCGGAGCAGTGGCTGTGGCTGCACCGCCGCTGGAAGGTGCAGCCCCCGGCGCTCGCGACGGCGCCGTCGCCCGGCCTCACGGAAGGCACTGCGCCGAAGTAGCCCGCGCTACTCCACGACGACGCGGCGCAGGTGCGCGCCCAGGCGCGTCACCAGCTCGTAGTGGATGGTCTGCGCCCAGCCGGCCAGGGACTCGGCGGACACGGACTCCTCACCGTCGCGCCCCAGGAGCGTGGCCGTCACCGGGCGCTCGTCGGCGGTGGCGCGCGTCACGTCCACCATCAGGTGGTTCATCATCACGCGGCCCAGCACCGCGCACCGCCGCCCGTTCACCAGCACGTGCGCCTTGCCGGACGCGAGGCGCGGATAGCCGTCGTAGTAGCCCACCGGCAGTACGGCGATGCGCGTGGGCTCCGAGGTCCGGTACGTGCAGCCGTAGCCCACGTACGCGCCCGCCGGCAGCCACTTCACCACCTGGCTCTTGCACCGCCACGACAGCACCGGCTTGAGCACCGGCAGCTCGCCCAGCACCAGCCGCGCGGACAGCCGCGTCTCCGGCGAGGGCCACAGGCCGTACAGCGAGATGCCCACGCGCGCCGCCTCGTAGCGCGCCCGGGGCAGCACCAGCGCCGCGGCGCTCGCGGCGATGTGCCGCTGCAACGGCTTCGCGGGCCTCAACTGCGCGGCCAGGTGCCCCAGCGCCGTCTCGAACGCGTCCAACTGCGCCAGCGCGTACGCCTGCTCCGTCACGTCCTCCGTGTTGGCGAAGTGGCTGAGCACGCCCACCGGCTCGAACACGTCCGGCGCCTCCGCGAGGAACGCCGTCTCGCGCGGCAGTTGATCCAACGTGAAGCCCTCGCGGCCCAGGCCCGTGTCGATGTGCACGTGCACGCGCAGGGGGCGCGGCAGGTTCGCCGCGCGCAGGGCCGGCACCGTGTCCGCCCAGGAGCGGTCCGCCACCACCACGTCGATGCCCTGGCGCGCCAGCACGACGGCCTCCTCCGGGGCCACCGCGCCCAGCACCACCACCTGCCGCGCGGGCAGGCCGTGCGCGGACTCGTGCGCGCGCACCGTGAGCGCGTCCTGCGGCGCGATGAAGTAGAGGACGTCCACGCCCGCGTGCACCACGGGCAGCACCTGGGCCAGGCCGTGGCCGTAGGCGTTGCCCTTGAGCACCGCGCCCAGCGCACGGGGAGTGGGGCCGGTGGACTCCAGCGCGCGGAACGCCGCCACGTTGTGCCGGAGGTGGGACGCGCTCACCTCCAGCCACGAGGAGTACACCGCGTCACCAGGCCCGGCCCCGAGCCCCACACCGACTTCTCCCACGTTCACACCTCCGCGCCTGCCAACGTTGTCTGACGCCTCTACCAGCAAAGCGCGGGCCATGGGCGGCCGTGGCCGGCGGGCCACGGGGGCCGCATGCCACTCGGGCGGACGAGGGCGGGAAAAGGAGGGCCACCCCGCACGGCCAGGGGGGCGTGCACGGGTGGACACGCGCGGCGAGGGAGCGTGTCCCGGGGGACACCTGACGGGTGGGAGCCTCCGCGCGACATGTCGGGTGACCCGGCGGCGCGACAGGGGCCGGTGGTAGTGTTCCCTCCCGTGGCCGCACCTGAATTGCCCCTAGCCCAGGCTTTCATGACCGCCCGAGGAAAGACGGAGCCGGCAGGCGCCCTCTCCGTCCTCCAGGAGCGGCTGGCCCAGGCCCTGGACGCGGCCCGTCAATCGTGGCCGGACATCCCCCTGGAGGGGCCGCGCTTCGCGGCGCACCTGGCGCGGCTGGTGCCCGCGGACGGCCACGAGGACGCCTGGGGCCGGCTGCACATGGCGGACGTGTACCTGGCCCGGGCGGCGGCGGACGGGGTGCCGGCGGCGCTGGCCACGTTCGAGGAGCGCCTGATGCCGGAGGTGGACGCGGCGGTGGCGCGGCTGAAGCTCCCCCCGGCCGGGCTGGACGAGGTCCGGCAGGCGCTGCGGCAGCGGATGCTGGTGGGCAGCGCGGAGGCCCCGGCGCGGCTGGCGGCGTACCCGGGCACGGGGCCGCTGGCGGGCTGGGTGCGCGCGGCGGCGCTGTGGCTGGCGCTGGACTGGCAGCGGCAGCGCTCCGGGCAGGCGCAGTCGGAGGACGGCGACCTGTCCATGCTGGTGGCGCCGGGGGACGACCCGGAGCTGGCGTACCTCAAGCAGACGTACCGCGCGGAGTTCAGCGCGTCGTTCCAGGCGGCGCTGGCGGCCCTGTCCGCGCGGCAGCGCAACTTCCTGCGGCTGAAGTACCTGGACGGGCTGGGCATCGACCAGTTGGGCGCGCTGTACGGCGTGCACCGCTCCACGGCGGCGCGGTGGGTGGTGGGCGCGCAGGAGGAGCTGCTGGACGGGACGCGGCAGCGGCTGACGGAGCGGCTGCGGCTGACGCGCTCCCAGTTGGACAGCGTGCTGCGGCTCATCTCCAGCCAGTTGGATGTGAGCCTGAGCCGGCTGTTGCGCACGCCCTCCGAGTAACGCGGCGCGCGACGCCCCGTCCCCCGGCGAGGCGTCCGAGAATCCCGGCGGGGCATCCGGGGCCAGTGCGTTAAAGAGGGGAGAGATGCGAACGCTCTTCATCGGAGATGTGCACGGCTGTTCCAGCGAGCTGGACGCGCTCCTGAAGGCGTGTGACTGGACGCCCGGCGACCGGGTGGTGCTGGTGGGCGACCTGGTGGCGAAGGGGCCGGACTCCGCGGGCGTGGTGCGGCGGGCGCGCGAGCACGGCTTCCAGGCGGTGAAGGGCAACCACGACGCGCACGTGCTGCGCTGGCACGGGGGCCACGCGTCCAAGGGCAAGAAGCTCAAGCCGGAGCACCGGCAGGTGCTGGACACGCTGACGGCGGCGGACTGGGCCTGGATGGGGACGCTGCCCTCCTACCTGCGCTTCCCGGACCTGAACGCGCTGGCGGTGCACGCGGGGCTGGTGCCGGGGGTGCCGCTGGAGGAGCAGCGGGAGGAGTTCCTCTTCAACCTGCGCAGCATCGCGGCGGACGGGACACCGTCGAAGCGGCTGGAGGCGGGCGAGCCGTGGGGCAGCCTGTGGCAGGGCCCGGAGCTGGTCATCTTCGGCCACGACGCCATGCGCGGCCTGCAGCGGCACCCCTTCGCGGTGGGCCTGGACTCCGGCTGCGTCTACGGCGGCAAGCTCACCGCGTACGTCCTGCCGGAGGGGCGGTTCTACTCCGTGCCCGCGGCCCGCGCGTACATGGCGCTGTGAGGCGCCGCGGGCCCCGGGCCTCGCGCCCCCGCTACGCCGTCAGGGCCGCCAGCCGCTCCTGCACGCTGGCCCGGTCCTCCGCCTCCGGCGCCATGTCCAGGTAGGCGCGCAGGTCGGACGCCGCCTCGTCGCGCCGCTTCAGCTCCGCGAGCACGATGGCCCGGTTCGTATAGAAGTCCGCGACGGTCGGGGCCAGGGCGATGGCCGCGTTGAGGTCCGCCAGCGCCTCCGGCAGCCGCTGCTGGGAGTAGTGGAGCAGGGAGCGGTTGGCGAGCACCGTCGGCTGGGACGGCTGGAGCGCGAGCGCCCCTGAGTAGTCGGCGATGGCCGCCTCGACGCGCCCCAGCTCCTCGTGGGCCTGGGCACGGCCCAGCAGGGCGAGCAGCCGGGAGGGCTCCAGGTCGAGCGCGGTGGAGTACGCCTCCGCGGCCTCCTCCATGCGCCCCATGGCCCGCAGGCACTGGCCCCGGTTGATGTGGACCTCCGCGTACGGCGGGCTCAACTGGAGCGCCCGCTGGAAGTCCTCCAGCGCCTCCGCGTAGCGGCGCCCGCGCATCAGCAGGCTCCCGCGCTCGTTGAAGTACTCGGAGTAGTCCGGGTCCATCTGGATGGCCGCGGTGTAGTACTCAATGGCCTGCGCGTCCGAGCCGAGCCCCGCCAGCACCTGCGCGATGTTGTAGAGCAGCACGGAGCGGTGGAGCCGGTGGCGCTCCGGGTGCAGGTGCGACTCCAGTTGCTGGAAGCCGGCCCTGCACAGCTCGATGGCCTCCTCGGAGCGGCCCTGCCGGTGGCGGACGAACGCCAGCGCGTTGCGGTTGAAGACGCGCAGGAAGATGCGCTCCTCCTCCGGGATGTCCGCGGCGTCGATGTCCTCCAGGCCCAGGTCCAGGTAGTGCTCGGCGCGCTCCAGGTCCGGCCGGGCCAGGAACCGCCCATGCAGCATGCCCAGCGTGTAGTGGAGCTTGGTGCGGATGAGCGGGGAGGTCCGCTGGGCGCCCACGCGCGTCGCCAGGGCCAGGATGGCATCCGTGTTCCGGTGGGCCGAGTAGCTGTTGAACAAGAGGCCAGTCACCGTCCAGTACGACCCCGGCGCGTCCTCCGCCATCCGCTCCGCCTGCTCGCGCAGGGGCTCGCCGTAGTGCAGCGCGTCCGAGTACAGCCCGTAGTGGCTGGCCAGCCGGAACGCCGTCACGCGGGCCTCGAACAACGGCGCCTCACGGCCGCTCGCCTCCCACAGCCGCAGCAGCTCCGGCAGGCGCATCTCCAGCGCGATGGGGTCCTCCCGCAGCTCGGCCTCCAGCGCCTCCGCGCGCCGGGAGGCCTCGTCCGGCGCCAGCGCGGCCGGCGCCGCTTCCCGAGGGAAGTCCTCGCGCACGTGGTGGATGGGGACCGTGCGCGGCAGCCGCGCCATCAGCGGCTCCGCCTGCCCCGGCGCCACCGCGAGCACCAGCCGCAGGCCCAGCGGTTGGGCGCGGCGGCGCAGCAGCTCCAGGTAGAAGTGCTGGACCAGCTTCCCCGCCTGGTCGAACGCATCACACAGGATGACCCAGGGCGCCGGCGGCGCGTGCCGCTTCCAGGCGGCCATCAGGTCGATGAGCCCGTGGGAGATGCGGAAGACGCGGTCCGCCGGGAAGTTGCGGACCTTCTCGTGGCTGAGCGCGCCGTCCGTCAGCGTGGTGTGGCGCGCCTTCATCTCCCGGCGCAGGGAGGGCAGCACCGCGAGCAGCTCGTAGTCGTGCTGGACGAGCAGCCCGGGCGCCTCCTCGCGGAGCGCGGGGATGCTCGCGGCCAGCAGGTCCCGCAGGCCCGCCCACGGGCCGCCCCAGGCCATGTCGCCGTTGGTGGACCAGACGCGGGCGCCGCCGCGCCCGGCCTCGTCGGCCCACCGGGCCAGCAGCGCCTGTCGCCGGGCACCGGGCTCGCACTCCAGCAGCAGCACGGACGGGGACTCCATCACCACCGGGAAGACGTCGTTCGCTCGTGTCATGGTCACTCCAGCGCCACTGTCTGGGAAAGCGCCGCCGCGGCGCGCTTGCGGCCGGAGCGGTCCCGCGCGATGCCGCGCAGCCACAGGAAGAGGCCCACGCCCAGCGTGCCCAGGCCCACCGTGCCCAGCACCAGGGCGTCCACCACCGCGTAGACGTGGTCCCCCGGTGAAGCCAGCGCGTGGTGGATGGAGCGGACGTAGGCCAGGGCGACGGGGAGCTGGACGCCGAACAGCAGGGCGAAGGCCAGCAGCCGCCCCAGCACCCAGAAGCCCGCGTAGACATGGATGACCCGGCGCTCAGCCGGGGGCACCGCCTCCAGGGGGTCCCCCTCTGGAGGGCGGGAGCGCAGCAGCCCGCGCACCCGGTGCTTGAGCAGCGCCTCCGTGTCCCCCATCAGGTTCTTGCACCCGAACAGGTTGACGAAGACGCAATACATGTCCGTGCGGAGGAAGAACTGGAACTGCCACAGCACGCGGAACGCCAGCATCAGGAGCGACGCGCGCAGCAGCCACTGCGTCTGCAAGGCCAGGGACACCCAGCCCTGCGCCTGCGCGAAGAGCGTCAGCAACGACAGGGCCATGAGGACCAGGTCCAGCAGCGGGCCCGCCAGGAAGGGCAGGTAGCGCTGGCGCCGGGGGATGCCCCAGACCCCGGTCATGTCCGTCTCCGCCACCAGGATCCACAGCCGGTGGCTGATGCCCAGCCGGCACGGCACGCCCACGGCACGCGCGGCCACCAGGTGCGCCATCTCATGCAGGAAGAGCATCCCGTAGTTCAGGGCCAGCAGCACCAGCAGGGTGACCGTCATGTGCTGGGACACGGCCAGGGACGACCAGCCGGGGAGGATGGAAGGCCGCAGCACCACCGCGGCCACCGCCGCCATGATGAGCGCGCCATAGGCCCCGAGCGCCCACGGTCCGAAGAGCGCCTGCGCGAGCCCCCGGGGAAAGCCCGCGAAGTGGTAGCGCACCGGATCCGTCCGCGGCGCGGACTCCGGAGGCGGCTGCGCCGTCACGGCGCGCGTCGCGTCGCGCAGGAAGCCCCGCGGCTCCAGCGCTTCAATCAACCCCTGCGCATCAGGCACTTCGCCGTACTTCGAGACGTAGAAGGCCTCCGCCTCCGCCAGCGTCCTTCCTTCGCGCAACTGGTCGAGGAGCTCCACGGCATCCGGAGGAAGCGCCAGGAAGACGCCCTGCGCCGGCAGGCCGATGATGACCTCTCCGCCCTCCTGCTGCCGGGTAAAGGCAGCCACGATGAACGTCGACGTCGCGGCGTAGTGGCTCACACCCGGCCCCCGTGGAGCAGCGCGAAAGGGAACTCCAACCCGGCATGGAAGGAATGGGGGTCCACCCTTCCATCCCGGTCACAGAAGAGACTAGTTGGCGCCGGCGCCCGTCAGGATGCACCAGATGTCGTAGTAGGCGGCGGTCGTCTTCACGGTCTCCATCTCGCGGATGGTGAACTTCTTCATCGCCGGCTGCGTCGAAGTGCTGTTCATGAGACTCTCCTGGATTGGCTTTCGGGCCACGATGGCGCCGTGCCGATATCGAGAATAGTCTCATCAAATCACAAGTCAATAACAGCCATGAGATATACTCAAACAGGGGAAATGCTGGATTGACGCAAGGAATTGTCGGCCCGCGTCAGTCACATCCGCCCGGACCCGCCAACGTCAATCCAGACCCGGTGTCACACGGCCCCATTCCACGCCGTCTGGTGAGGGATTGCGGGGAGGAGCCCCGGGCTGGAGAGGGATTGATGGGTTCACGCCGGACCTCACGGTGAGGGCCGTGGGTGCCTTCCGCATGCACCCGGGGTTCTGGCATATTCCATGGAGGTCATCTTTTTCCGGGAGGAGTTCAACATGGTCCGCACCTCGAGCCTCTTCAGCGCCCTGCTCCTCCTGAGCGCCTGCCAGAAGCCCGCGGAGTCCTCCCTGACCGTGCCCGCTGCCGCGCCGGTGAAGGTGGCGCCGTTCTCGCTGTCGGTGCTGCGGGACGAGGCGTCGTCGGGCTGTACCTGGCTGCGGCTGGAGTCAGACGGCAGCCGCAGGGCGCTCGTCACGGTGGACGCGGCGTGTGACGGGTTGCAGCTCGCGTGGAGCCCGGACGGCAGGCACGCGGCGGTGCGCGACCCGGCCGGCAGCGCTCGGGGGCCCGGGCGGGTGTGGACGGTGGACCTGTCGTCCGGACAGGGCTCGGCGCAGCTCCTGCCGGAGGAGGGGCTGACGGGCGCGGTGGGGTTTGATTCGGTGGGGCGGCTGGTGGCGTTGACGGCGCACACGGGCGAGCTGGTGCGGCGCGACGACGTCTTCCTCTTCGAGGGCCGGCGCATCCCCATCCCGGAGCTGGACGAGGGCGCGGGGCTCGCGCACGCGTACCGGCTGGAGGCGGGGGCGTGGAAGCGCATCGAGACGGTGGCCACGCGCGGTGACGCGGACGCGGTGTTCGCGCTCGCGACCACGGAGATGCTGGTGTCGTCCACGGTGGCCGGGGACGTGGACGCGCTGGCGGCGCAGGGCCTGGATGAGGGCAGTCAGGACGCGGCCCGGCTGGACGCGGTGGTGCCCGAGCGGGGGCACGACGTGTTCGGCGGCTGGGCGCGCGTGGAGTCGCGCGGCGGTCCGCTGTTCGCGTGGCAGACCGCGGGTGAGCAGACCGCGCTGATGATGCCGGTGCGCTGGGAGGTGGAGGACGGCCACCTGGGCGAGCCCGAGGGACTCGCCCTGCCCGCCCACAGCCCCGTGCGGGCGCTGGCGCGCGGGGACCTGCTGCTGCTCGCGGGCGAGACGCAGGCGCGCGTCTACGACCTGGGCTCGCGGCGCCTGGCGGCGTCCTTCGACGGCTTCCGGAGCGTGCGCTTCTGGCCGGAGCCGGGCTCGAGGGTGCCGCGCGGAGCCACGGCGGCGTCCGGTCAACCGTAGGCGCGCGAGCCGCTCCTCACATCTGCCCCGTGCTCTTGAGGGCCGCGAGCACGATGGCGCCGTAGACGCCACCGCAGAGGCAGCAGGAGAGCACGGGCACCAGGAGCGCGCCCGCGAGCGCCGTGCCCCAACTGGTGCGGTGCAGCGTGCGGTAGGTGAAGGCGCGCAGGCCCATGGCCCAGAAGGGCGCGGCGTACACGGCGACAAAGGGAATGATGCCGACGATGTACGGAGCCTGGGACATGGCGTGAGCGCGCAGGGTCACGGAGAAGCCGCGCTCCACGCCGCCCATGCGGAGGATGAGGTGGTCCAGGCCCGCGTTCACCAGGGTCATGCCGGTGCTGAACACGGGCATGAGCACGGTCCAGGCCGCCATGCCGACGGTCATCCAGAGCTTGACGGTCTTTGGATCCGCGCCGCTCCCGCCCGTCTCCGTCTCCGGGATGAAGCCCATGATGACGCCGATGAGCGCGGTGTAGACGAGGCCTGTCGACAGGAAGCCGGCGATCGCCGACAGCATCACGAAGCCCATGGAGCTGCTCACGGGCGCGTCGGGGTTGACGCCCCGGAGGGTCTCCGTGGGCCGCATCAGCATGCCGAAGCACGTCCGCCAGAAGGCCTTGAGCGTCCCCAGCTCCGCGCGCTGGTCCCAGGGCAGTTGGCCCAAGGGTTCACGGTCAAGGCAGGTGGCGCAGACGGTGCCCTCGGGCCCCTGTCGAATGCAGCGGGCGCAGGCGAACACGCCACAGCGAGGGCAGGTGGCCACGCTGAGCCACTCAGGGTGCACGGCGCAGACGGGCTCGGCGCCGCCGGGAGCCGGGGCCACCAGCAGCGAGGCCCCGCACCGCGCGCACGTCTCCGCGCCGGGGGTGAAGGGGGCCTGACAGGAAGGACAGGAAGGCGTCATCGCCGCGCATCCTCGCACGGCTCGGACCCCGTCATGAGCACAGCCGATGGAGCGGAGCTCCCGGCCGCGCGGTCTCAAAACCTGTCCGACTGTCGGACAGGTTTCCACGGCCCGCCTCCGCCGGGTGGACGCGGCAGGGCTCTCACCTTCTCAGCGCCAGGGACAACCTCCGTGTCCGGAGGCTTGGGAGCCGTGCCTTCCCGGGATGCCCGGTCGCGGGCGCTACGGCTCTGGCGCGGACTCCGGATCCACCGGCACCGTGGGGGACGTGCTCCCGGCCTTGTCCTGTGCCGGCGCGCTGCCCGCGGGTGCCACGACGCCCGGCTGCGCTTTCGGGGCCCGGGCCTCCTGCGCGGCCCGGACCTGACGGGCCCGCTTCGCCTGGGCCAGGGCCGCCTTCGCCGCGCCCGCGTCACCCAGGGCACGCTCGCGCTTCGCCAGCGCGTCCCACAGCTCCGGCGCGTCCGGATGCAGCGTCACCGCCGCGCGCAACAGGCCCCGCGCCACCTTCGGCGAACGCGTGTCCAACAGCCGCTTCAGGAACCCCGTGGGCGACAGCACCAGCGACCCCTCCGGCGTCTCGAACGCCTCACGCACGTGGGGAATCGCCTCCGGCTCCCGGTCCGCCTCCATCAACCCCACCGCCCGCGCCAGATGCGCGTCCATCGACTCCGGATGCAGCTCCGTCGCTCGCTCCAACCAGCGCATCCGGTCCACCGGCTTGCGCTTCGCGCGGTCCGCCAGCGTCAGCAGCTCGTCCGTGTAGTCGGGCCGCACGGCGGGGGCGCGCACCGCCGCCTCCTTCAGCGCCGGCCACAGCCGCTCCGGATCCTTCATCGCCTCCAGGCGCGTGCGCTTCAGCGCCGGCACCTCCGCGCGCCTCCACCCCGCGACGAAGCGCGCCACGTCGCTCCGCACGGACGGACTGAAACGCTCCGCCTCCGGACACTTCAGCGTCTCACACGCCGACAGGTAGTCCGCGAAGAAGCCCGCCGCGCCCTGCGTCCGGTACGCGCGCAGCCGCTCCGCGCCCATCGCCTTCTCCACCGTGGCCGCCATGTGCGCGCCCACGCGGATGAAGAGCGACTCCGCGCGCGGCTCGTGCGCGCCGCGGATCCGCTCCATCGCGCCCCGGCCGTCCCGGGCGATCGCCGCCCGGTCGAAGAGCGACGACACCTTCGCGAACGCTCCCGCCAGGTCCGTCTCCGGCGGCAGCGTGCCCGGCCCGCGCGTGGCCCAGTCGTGGTACGCGAGCCCGTAGCTCGCCAGCCGCCCCATGCCCTCGTAGACGACCGCGTCCACCGGGTCCGTGAAGTGTCCGCCCCGGGCCGGCGCGCCCTCGTCCAGCACCGTCTCCATCAACCGGATGGACAGCCGGCGCAGCCGCTTCGCCTCGTCCTCCACGTTGGTGGCGAGCGCGATGGCCGTGTCCTCCGCCGGCAGCAGCACCAGCAGCGTCGTCGTCTCCGGCTGCCCGCCCGCGTGCGCGACGATGTAGTGGCCGCGCAGCGGATAGGTCGCGAAGCCCATGCCGTAGTCGGTGATGTGCCCGTCGCGCGTCACCATCGTCGCCTGCATGCGGCCCATCGTCTCGCGCGACACCAGCGTGTGGTCCAGCACCGCGCGCGCGAAGCCCAGCAGGTCCTCCACCGTCGCGCGCGTGCCGCCGCCCGCGAAGCGGCTGGTGACGTCCAGGAAGCGCGAGGGCTTCAGCGTGGCGCCCGACACCCGGTAGCCCACCGCCTGCTGCGCGTCGCGCGTGCTGATCTCGTCCACGTCCGCGTGGCTCATGTTCGCGGGGCCGAAGACGTGGTCGCGCAGGTACTCGCGGTAGGACTGGCCGGAGGCCGTCTCCACCGCCGCGCCCAGCAGGTTGAAGCCCCACGTCGTGTACAGGTAGCGCGTGCCCGGCTCCGACACGAGCGGCCGGTCCGCGAACAGCCCGATGGCCTCCTTCGTCGTCACCGGCTTCGTGTTGTTGCCGGCGCTCGGGCTGTCGTAGGTGGGCACCCCGCCCAGGTGGCCCAGCAACTGCCGCACCGTCACCGGCCACTGCTTCACCGGGTACTCGGGCACCAGCGTGTGGATGTCCGCGTCCAGGTCCAGCTTGCCCGCCTGCGCCAACTGCATCACGGCCACCGCCGTGAAGGACTTGGTGATGGACGCCATGCGGTACGTGGTGCGCACCGTGGCCGGCAGCTTCTTCGCCAGGTCGCGGTAGCCGTAGCCGTTCATCCACCGCTGGCCGCCCCGCATCACGCCCACGGACAGGCCCGCGGTGGGGCCCTGCTTCAGGTCCGCGCGCACCAGCGCGTCCAGCGCGCGCTGCACCTCCGGAGGGAACTCGGAGGCCTTCGCATCCGGCTCCGGCGCGGCCTTCGCGCTGGCCTCCAGCGGGGGCTTCACGGCGGTCGCCTGCGCGAACGCGGGCCCCGCCTCCAGCAACACCCACAGCGCGACGAAGAGCCGCTTCATGGCACCACCTCCGCGGTCTCGCTGCTCGCCCCGGTGTCCGCGGCCTCTTCACGCGAGCTCGTGAGCGCCGGCACCGCGCCCTCGTTCACCCAGCCCGCGAGCAGCGCGTCCGAGACCACCTGCCCCAGCAGGTCCAATCCCTGCCCCCGCGGATGCACCAAATCATCGTGCATGAACCCCGCCTGGTTGAAGCGCTCGAGCGACCCCGCGCCGCCCATCGCCGCGTAGAGGTCGAAGAAGCCGCAGCCCTCGGCGAGCGCCACCTCGCGCTCGGCCTGGATGGCGGCCACCAGGAACGGCCGCTGCGTCAGGGGCTTGCCCTTCGCGTGCCCGTCCCGCACCGCGTCCATGGGGCCCACCACCAGGCACGCGCTGCCGGGCGCGGCGGCGCGGGCGCGGCGCAGCAGCGCGGCCAGGTCCTGGCGCACGGTGGGCAGGTCCGTGCGCTTCCACTCCAGGCGCTTGGACTCGTTGCCGCCCAGGAAGAAGAGCAGCAGCTTCGGGTCGCGCTGGGCAATCTGCGCCTTCAGCGCGTCCTCCTCCAGCCGGGCATACAGCGTGGCATCCGCGGACGGCACGCCGAGCATGTCCAGCACGATGCCGGGCCCGTCCTTCTGGAGCACCACGCCCTGCACGATGGCGCCCCTGCCCTCCGCGGTGATGTCCAGCCACTTCGCGCCCGCGGGCAAATCGAAGGACGTGGTGCGGCTCTTCCCGTCCTCCTGGGGCTCCGTGCGCGTCAGCACCGCGCCATCCACGGACACGACGAGGCGGCCCGCGCCCTTCACGTCCTTCCACCACAGCGTCCCGCGCGGCTCGCCCTCCAGCTTGAAGCGGCCCCGGGCGCGGTCCTCCGTGGCCAGGTGATACACGCCGGTGATGCCGAACGGGTGCGGCGGCGCCTTCAGCTCGCCCAGCGTGCGCGGCTGCCAGCCGTGGCTCACGGCGGCCGTGCGCCCCCGTCCGCCGTACGGGGCCATGCGGTCCACCAGCAGCACACCCCGGCCCGCGCCGCCGAAGCCCGCCGCCAGCTCCTCGCGGACCACGTCCACGATGCGGTCCCCCGCGATGAGCGAGTTGCCGAACGCGGCGATGACCGTGGGCGCCGCCCCCGGAGCCTGGACGAGCCCGTCCAGCGCGGTGAAGAACGGCGTCAGCGCGGACCGCGCGCAGCCGGCGTCACCCTGCTCCAGACAGGGGTCCTCCACCGCGCCCCCCGGGGCCTTCAGCCGCGTGGCCAGCGCGTGCAGGTGTCCGGCGCGCTCGGTGGTGGGCGGCAGCGCGCGGAACGCGGAGCGCGCCACCGGCCGCGCCTTGCTGGGCGCCTGCGCGGGCAGGCTCGCGGAAGCGGGCACCACCTGGGGCGAAGCCACACCCGTCACCGGGGACCCGGGAGCTTCGGAAGGTCGCGCCTCCTCGGAGGCGGGCCGCGAGACACCCGCTCCTGGCGGCGGCACGGAGTCCGTCGCGGGCGGCGTCGTCAGGGGGAAGCGGTGAGGGGGTGTGCGGGACTCGCACCCGGGGAGCAGGGCCCCCGCCAGGACAGCGAGCAACCCCGCCCGCCAGCGCCCGCGCGAGACATCGAGAACCGTCATGTGGCCCGGGAGCGTAGACGAAAGCCCGGGGACACGCATGTTCTGGACCCCACGCCTGGCCGCCTCGCGAGCCGCCCCGGCGTGACCTCCCGGACATTGAATCCGTCCGGGAGCGCACGTCCTGGCCAGCCCCCCCGGTGGAAGAACCGGTTTCCCGTACCCCAGTGCAAATGCAGGGTCAGGCCGCGAACATGCTCCCTTCACATGGCGCGGCGCGCCCCCAAATTATCCGCCGCGAATATGGCGAAGAACAGGCTCACAACGTGGACGAAGCTCCACCGGCGATTTGGCGACCACGTGCGCCGCATGCGCAACAGCCGTGCGCTCACCCAGGAAGCCCTCGCCGAGCGCAGTGACCTGTCGGTGGACGCCATCCGCCGCATCGAGCGGGGCGCCTTCTCTCCATCGCTCGACACGCTGGGCAAGCTGTCCGTGGGGCTGGACGTGTCGCTCAAGACGCTCTTCCACTCGTTCGACCTGGAGCGCACGGACGGCGTGGCGGAGATCTGCGACTTCCTCGCGTGCCGCTCCGGCTCCGAGTTGAAGCTCGCCTGGCGCGTGCTCCAGGCCATGTTCGACGAGCGCTGAAGCACGCGCCGTGCGCTGCCGGTCACACCCGGCAGATGTTCCCTGTCACTCCCCGCGCGATTGCCCTATGCGTCGGGCCCATGAGCCGCGCGCCCCCCACCCTCCTCCTCGTCGAGGAAGACAGCGACCTGCGCGACGCGCTCGTGGAGATCCTCCTCGCCGAAGGGCACACCGTCGCGGCCACGGAGAACGGCGACCAGGCGCTCGCGTGGCTGGGAGCGCACCCGAGCCCCGCGCTGGTGCTGGTGGACATGTGGACGCCGCGCAAGGACAGTTGGCGGCTGCTGGACACGCTGCGCCGCGAGCCCCGCTTCGCGGACCTCCCCGTGATGGCCATCAGCTCCAGCGAGGAGCGCCACCCCGCCATCCGCGAGGTGCTCTCCAAGCCCTTCGACCGCGAGGCCCTGCTCGCCGGGGTGCGCCGCTTCGTGCACCCGCTGCACTGAAGAAACGCGAGCCCCTCAGCCGCCGGTGGTGCGCTGACTCAACTGGCCCACCACGGCCGGGTCCAGGCGGAACGAGTCGAAGAAGCGGTCCGCGTCCTCGGGCGCGCGTCCCTCCGGGTGCAGCAGGAGCTGCTGGTACAGGCGCGGGCCCACCATGAAGAAGCGGCCCCGGAGGCGGCGCGAACCGGACACGCCGCCCACCTCCTGGCCCGGGAAGCCGCCCTCCATCTCCAGCGGCTTCGCGCTGATGGCCGTCGCCCCCAGGGCCTCCAGCGCGCCCTGGCTGGCGCGGTCCACCACGTCGCGCGGGCGCACCTGCGCCACCGCCGCGAGCGGGAAGTCCGTATAGGAGACGTAGTAGGCGGTGTCCTCCTGCGTGCGCGCGGCGATGAACGTGTGCAACGTCACCTCGCCCACGTCCGTGGGCTGCACGCGCCGCTCCTCGGTGACGGGGCCGGGGAACGTCACGCTGAAGCCACCCTCCTGGGACTGGACGACGGAGGACGGCGCCTCCCGCACGGGCGCGGCGGGGGACACGGGGGGCTCGGTCCGCGTGCGCCCCGCGCACCCTCCCAGCACCAGCAGGGCGGCGGCCAGCGGCACGGCCCGGTAGGAACGCTTCATCATCCAGACGGCTCCTGACATGGGGCCGCAAGGTACGCCCTGCCCCGCCCGGGCGCATCCCTCCACTTCACCCGGGCCCGCTTCAGGCAACGGTTGCCCTGGCCTTCAGTGCATCGCGCCAGGGCCCTCGCTGGCGGGCTCCTCCTCGTCGGAGGGCGCGGGCGACATCGGCGGGCCGGCGGACACCCGGGCCATGTGGACGCGGAACACGGAGCCCTGGCCGGGCTGGCTCTGCACCTCGATGCGGCCGCCGTGCGCCTCGATGATCCGCCGCGACACCGACAGCCCCAGCCCCACGCCCGGGGCGCGCTGCTTCGCGTTGCCCGCGCGCTGGAACGGGATGAAGAGCCCCTGGAGTTCGTCCGGCGACATGCCGATGCCCTGGTCCTCCACGGCCAGCACCACGTGCTCCGCTTCTCCGCGCACGGACACCTCCACGCGGCTGCCGGACGGGGAGTACTTGAGCGCGTTGCTCACCAGGTTGTTCAGCACCTGCTCCAGCCGGGCGGGGTCCGCGCGCACCAGCACCGGGCTGTCCGGCACCACCAGCTCCAGCGTGTGCCCGGAGTCGTTGGACTGGTACAGCTCCACCACGGAGCGCGCCAGCTCGCGCGTGTCGCGCACCTCCGGCTGGAGCTCCAGCTTGCCGGCCTCGATGCGGGTCGCGTCCAGCAGGTCCCCCACCATCCGGTCCAGGCGCGCCACCTGACGGCGCACCAGCGCCAGCGTGCGCTGCATCCGCTCCGGGGTGACCTCTCCGCGGCCCGTCAGCGCGGTGGACAGCTTCAGCGCGGACAGGGGGTTGCGCAGGTCGTGCGCCACGCCCGCCAGGAACGCCAACTGCTGCTCCTGCTGGTGGGTCAGGCTGTCCGCCATCTCGTTGAAGGTGTGGGCCATGTCGCGGATCTCCAGCGGGCCCTCCTCGGGCGCGCGCAGGTGCCTCCCGCCCCGGCCGAAGCCGGCCATCGCGCTGCGCAGCGCCGTCACCGGGCGCAGCGCGAAGCGCCTCAGCCAGAAGACCACCAGGCCCAGCGTCGACAGGACCAGCAGGCCCAGCACCAGGCCCAGCACGTCGGCCATCTCGCTCCAGCGCGCCGCGCTCTGCCGGGCCTCCTGCGCCTGGTCCACGTTGATCTCGATGAGGCGCTCCAGCGAGCGCAGCGCCGCGTCCAGCGAGGCCATGGCGGACGCGTCGTGCTGGGCCGCGGTCACCCCCGGACCGAGCGGCGCATGCTGCGCGGCCAGGTAGGCGTAGACCTGCCGCTGCACCTCCGTCACGGTCTGGCGCTCCTCGTCCGTGGACGCGATGGCGTGCATCTCCACCATCTGGCGGCGCAGGTCGGACTCGATTTGGGGAGGCGAGCGCCCGCGCGACGGGTCCGCCACCATGGGGGTCCCCGGCGACGCCAGCAGCCGCGAGTGGACGAGCAGGTCCACCTCCAGCTCCTCGGCCTGCCGGACGCCTTCCACGGATTCACTCAGCGTGGAAGCCATGTGCTCCAGGGCGGTCGTCAGCACCACGAGCAGGGTGGCGGACACCGTCGTGAGCAGGACCAACCCACCCACCACGGTGGAAAAGAAGGCGCGAAGGCTCATCGCGGCCTCCGCGCGAACCTCCGGCTGGCGTCCCGCTTCGTCATGGTCGCGCATCCTCCCTCCGGGCCGCGCCAACCCAGTTGGTCGCCGCCCTCTTCCCAGGAAAGCAACAAGCGTCCGATTTCGTGGATTCGCGCCCCGGCTGCTGGCGGGCCGCCGCCCCCGGACGGGGCCCCCAAAAGGAGCCGGCCTCCCGAGGCCCGGCCATGTTAGTCAGCACGGACACGCGGCCCGATGCGCACCCGGCGCTCGGGCGCCTGCTCTTCTCGATGAGGTCACCCGATGGATCTGCTCGCACCACCGGCCCGCACCCTGAACTTCGATGCCTTCTGGCGCTGGCTCCAGGAGCACACCAACTGCATCCTGCGGTGTGGCTCCCCCGACATGACCCTGTTCGACCATGACGACTTCCACTGGATGCTGATGGAAGAGGAGCGCCAGCACGTCCTCCAGCTCATCAAGGGCAAGTCCCTGGTGGGCGAGATGGTGATGGTGGGCCGCGAGGTCTCCGAGGTCACCATCTCCCCGGATCCGGACGCGGATCCGCAGGCGGGCCACTTCCTGGTGGAGCTGATGGGCGGCCCCAAGGAGGACCCGCAGGTGATGTACCACTTCATCATGGCCCACGGCATCGAGCCGGCCACCGGCCACCAGGGCTTCAAGCACTAGCGCGCGACGCGCTCGATGGCCTCCACCGCCGCGTGGACGCCGTTGACCCAGGTCGAGGGGCGCGGGGGCCCGGCCTGGTGCAGGAGCAGGGACGAGACCTTCGCCTCCAGCTCCGCCGCGTCCTCCACCCGCTCCGCCGCCTTCAACCGCAGGGCCTGCCGGTCATAGAGCCGGGGCCGCGCCCAGGCCACCAGCGGCGTCCCGGTGGCCCGGGCCTCCTGCACGGTGTTGTAGCCCCCCGCGCCCACCAGCACGTCCACGCCTCGCAGCACCTCGAGCGCGGGCCAGACCGTCAGCCCGCCTTCGTGGGGAGTGGGGACGAGCCACAGCACCTCCGCATGGGGGGTGAGCGACGCGCGCAGCCGGGCCACCGTCTCCCCGGCCTCCGCCACCTCCTCCGGGCGCCCACAGCCCATCACCGCCACCAGGGGCCGCGAGTCCCCGTCATCCAGCCCCAGCCGCCGCCGGGCCTCCACCTGGGACAGGCACGCGTCCGCGTCCAGGAGCAGCCACGGCGCCGTGCGCACCGCGCGCGGGTGGTGCATGAAGGGCGCGTCCTCACCGGGCACGACGAGCAGGTCGAACGCGTCCACGGCGCGGGCCACGTCGAAGCGCTCCACGTAGACGGGGTTCAGGTCGCGGTGCACCAACACGCGCGGCGCGCGCACCGTGGGCAGCAGCGCCACCAGCTCCCCGGCGAGCCCTCGGGGAAAGGTGTCCACCACCAGCACGTCCGGCGTGGACTCCGCGAGCCACGCGCCCACCGCCGCCACGGTGGCGGCCTTGTCCAGCCGCGCGTCCACGCGGTGCACGGTGGCGCCGGGGCCCAGCCACGACTCCAGGGGCAGGCCGGGGGCGAACGGGCTGTTGGTGAGCAGGTCCACCGCGTGGCCCCGGGCCACGGCCGCGCGGGCCAGGGCCGCGGCGCGCGTCAGGTGCCCCAGGCCTCCGCCGAGCGCGTAGAGGCGCCAGTGCCGGCGTCGCGCGGCCACGCTCAGCTCCCGCCCAGGTCCTCCTCGAAGGAGGCGTCGTCCTCGCGCCGCACGCTCTCGCCGTCGGCCTCGGTGAAGTCGTTGGGGTCGCTGCCGGAGGACGAGGACCCGGAGCCGCGCCACGCGTCGCGGCCGTAGTAGCCGTAGTCCTCGTAGTAGTAGCTGGGGTCGTCCTCGTCGTAGTCGGAGGTGTCGGACGGGTCGCGGTTCTCGTCGCCGTTGTCGGCGGCGCGCGCGCACGTCACGCAGACCGTCTCCTCGCCGTCGAGCGTGCGCATGTGCAGCAGGCAGATGGCCTTCTGGCAGCGCATGCACTGCGTGGTCGCCCCCCGCTCACACGGGTGGGAGAAGAGGAAGCCGGAGGTCTCCTGGCACTGCTCTGCGGATGCGAAGGAAGGGGACATGGCTTGGGAGGCTCAGGGCGACGCGGCGCCCGCGGGGGTCTGGAGGCGGAACAGCAGGGCCATGCGCAGGGGCAGGTCCAGCGAATCGAAGCCGAGGCACGCGGCGGCCTCCGGCGACACCGGCTGCTTGGTGGCGAGCACCGTCTTGCCGGAGGGGTCGCGCAGGGACAGCTTGCCGTCGCGCACCTTCACGTGGACCGCCTCCGCGCCGGAAGCGCCCTTCACGGACGCGCCGCCGCCGTCCGGGGCCACGGTGTAGAGCACCGCGCCCTGCGCATCCGTGAGCTTCCACCCGGCGCCCTCGCGCGCGAGCGTGTAGCGCACCGCCGAGCGCGCGGCGTCCTTCACCTGGTACGCGTCCGGGCCGCCCGTCACATAGGCCAGCACCGTGTCGTCCGGACCGGACACCTTGAGCTCGCCGCCCTTCCACTTGTAGCGGGCGACCTCCTGGTCCGAGCCGTCGACGAGCTTCGCGCCGTCGTCCTTGGGCTTGAGCGAGAAGCGCTCGCGGTCGTCGCCATCCTTGAACTTGAGCTTGGCGCCCGCCTCCTTCGGCTCGGCGGCGGCGGCGTTGGCGGGGATCGCCTGGGTGTGCGGCGCGGGCGCGGGGGCACTTCCCTGCTGGCACGCCGAGACCCCGAGCACACCCAGGCCCACGAGGAACAGGACACGAAGCTTCACGGCGTGGACCTCGATTTCCCGGGCTGGCCCCGGGAGCGGGAGTGGTTGAGCACCTGGTAGAGGCTCAAGAGCATCATCGTAGCGGCGCGCGCCGCGTCCTGGCGCGCCGGAAGCCTCCCCGCCTGGGGCGTCGTGCCGGCGGGAGGGGCGGGCTTCGTCGTCAGGACGGTCCACTCCTGATCCAGCACCGCGCGCATCGCCACCCGGTCTTGCGCCACGTCCAGCCGCGACAGCGCGACGCCCGGGGGCAGCTTCGCGGCCTTCTTCGCGTTCGCGCGCTGCTCCGCCAGCCCGGGGAAGCGCTCCGGCTTCACGCGCAGCCCCACCTGGAGCAGCGTCTTGCCCTTGCGCTTGGTCTTGAGCTTCGTCTTGCCGCTGCTGCCGCGGCCGGTGCGCCTGCGCTTCTGCAGGTGCTCCACGGCGGACAGGTGCAGGTGCGTGCCGTCCGCGAAGCGCCCGTGCAAAGACAGCCACGTGTCCGTGAAGTCCTCGCTGTCCCACCGGCCCCGCTTGCGCTTGCCCACGCACTTGCGCGCGTCGTCCACGGGCGCCAGGTCCAGCTTCACGTCCACGGGCGCGCTCGCGTCCAGGTCCACCTGGAAGCGCTTCAGCAGCGTGGCCAGCAATCCATAGCGCCGGTTGTCCAGGTCCGTGCGGCTCGTGCTGCCCCGGACGATGAAGAGGACGATGCCCGCGACGAAGCTCGCCACGCCCACGAGCCACGGCATCCCCGCCAGCGCGTCCTGCCGGGCGAACGAGAGCTGTCCCACCACGGCGGACAGCAGCGCGCAGCCGGCGACGCTGAAGGCCAGCAGGCCCCAGGCGGCGATCCACAGCGTGCGCCGCTTCCCTTCCGCTCGCGCGTCCAGCTCCCCCAGGGCCTTCAGGTCGGCCAGCACCTCCGGCACCGTGGCGCGGGCTTCGTACACATACGTCTTCTGGAACGCGGAGGGGTCGAACGCCACGGGAGAGGAGCCTTGTTCAGGGAAAGCCGCGCGCGAGCGTAGGAGGCGCTCCCGGGCGGGTCAAACCGTCTCGCGGCGGCGGAGCACGGCCCGCTGCTTCGCGCGTCCGCGGGTGGAGCCCAGCACCTGGTAGATGCTCAGGAGCATCATCGTCGCGGTGCGGGACGCGTCGTCCTGCTCCAGCGCCTGCTTCCAGACGGCGGGCGTCTCCGGCGAGCCCGGCTCGCGGCCGGCCCGCGCCACCCACTGGTCGGACAGCCGGGCGCGCAGGGACAGCCGGCCCGCGGCGACGCGCACCCGCTCCAATTCGACCTTCCGGGGCAGGCGCGTGGCGGCGGTGGCGCGCACCTTGAGCCGCTCCAGACCGGGGTAGCGCTCCGGCTTCACGCGCACGGACACCTCCAGCCGGGCGAAGCCCTTGCGCTTCGTCTTCGTCTTCGTCTTGCCGCTGGCGCTCGTCTTGGAGCGCTCGCGCTTCTGGAGCCACTCCACCATGCGGACCTGCACGAAGGCGCCGTCCGCCAACCGGGTCTCCAGCATGAACCACGGGTCCACGAAGAAGTCCGTGCTCCACCAGCCCACCAGGTCCTGCTTCACGCGCTTGTCGAGCGCGTCCGGCGGGCGCAGGTCCAGCTTGAGCCGCACCGGCGCGTCCGGGGCCAGGTCCAGCTCCAGGCGCCGGAGCAGCACCTGGGCCAGGCCGTAGCGCCGGTTGTCCAGGTCGCGCGGCCTGAGGGTGTAGCGCCACAGGAAGAGGAGGAGCCCCACGACGAGCAGCGCCACGCCCACCCCGCCCGTGAGCTGGAGGAGCCGGGCGCCCGCCTCGGTGATTTCGTCCCGCTCCACGGTGCCCGACCACACGCCGTAGGTCAGGACGGCCATCACCGCGCCCGGAATCACGGTGAACCTCCCGGCCCACGCCAGCGCGCGCCGCTGCCCTTCCGCGCGGGCGTCCAGGTGGGCAAGGACCTCCAGGTCCTCGAGCAGCGCCGGCACCGGCGCGCGGGACTGGTAGCGGAAGACCTCGTGGAAGCGGCTGACGTTGACCGCCAAGGCGGTGGACTCCGTGCGATGCCCGTCGGGCGGACCCGCGCGGGAGCGTAGGGGCCTCCGGGTCGTCCCACCAGGGGTGAACCGCCGGCCATGCAGGCAGGCCGGGCGCCGGGAAGGCGGCGACGTTAGGTAGAATGGGCGGCCCCAACGGCATGGAGCGCGAGGTGGACCGTGGATGAAGTGAGCCGGAGGGCAGCGCTGAAGCTCATCGCGGCGGCGGGTGTCACCACCGTCGCGGGGTGTTCACGCGGCTCGGGAAAGGCGGAGGAGTCGAAGATGGGTCAGCAGCAGGCACAGCAACCGGAGGCCGTGGTCCGCGTGGACGCGCTGGGGCCGTCCCCCACCCCGTGGCGCACGCCGGATCCGTTCCTCTTCTGCGTGCACCATGACGACCGCTACCCCCAGGGCAACGAGCAACTGGGGCCCAGGGCGTCGCTCGCGGGCCGGGACATCGGCCAGGACTTCGCGGGGCGGGACGGCTGGAACATGTACCACGGCACCGTGGTGCCGGGCTTCCCGCAGCACCCGCACCGGGGCTTCGAGACGGTGACCATCGTGCGCAACGGGCTGTTGGACCACTCGGACTCGCTGGGCGCGGCGGCGCGCTTCGGCGAGGGCGACGTGCAGTGGCTCACCGCGGGCGGCGGCATCAACCACTCGGAGATGTTCCCGCTGCTCAAGCAGGACCAGGGCAACCACATCGAGCTGTTTCAAATCTGGCTCAACCTGCCGCGCGCCAACAAGATGGTGCCCGCGCACTTCTCCATGCTGTGGAACCACGTCATCCCGCGCCACGTGGCGAAGGACGACGCGGGCCGCGTCACGAACGTCACCGTGGTGGCGGGCAACCTGGGGGACCTCCAGGCGCCGCCGTCGCCGCCCCGGTCGTGGGCCGCGAACCCGGACGCGGACGTGGCCATCTGGACGCTGAAGATGGAGCCGGGCGCGCGCTGGACGCTGCCGGCCGCGAAGCGCGGCACGAACCGGATGCTCTACTTCTTCCTGGGCGCGGGGATGAAGGTGGGCGGCCGGGCGGTGCCGGCGAGGAGCGCCGTCGAGCTGCGCGCGGACGTGGACGTGGTGCTGGAGAACGGGCCGGAGACGGCGGAGCTGCTCCTGCTCCAGGGCAAGCCCATTGGCGAGCCGGTCGTGCAGTACGGCCCGTTCGTGATGAACTCGCGGCAGGAGATCCAACAGGCCTTCGCGGACTACCAGCGCACGGGCTTCGGCGGCTGGCCGTGGCCCAGCCACGACCCGGTGCACGCGCGGGAGGAAGGCCGCTTCGCGCGGCACGCGGACGGCAAGGTGGAGCGGCCGGCCTGAGTCAGGGCTTGTCGGGCGCGTGGCCCTCCCAGTCGAACTGGATGGAGGGCGCCTTGACGGATTTGGCGTCCTTCATGAGGAAGCCCTCCTGGCGCGTGCGGGCGCGCTCCAGGGCGGGCTTCAGGGAGGCGGGGATGGGCAGCAGCACGCCCACCACGAACATGTTCCCGCGGCACATCTCCGCCGCGTAGCCGAAGGAGATGCGCACGGCGACCTTGTCCCCTTCGACGTGGTGGAACGCGACGGAGCGCTTCACGTTGTCCAGGCCGTACTCGAAGCCCACGCAGTCCTCGCCGGCCTCCAGCCCCTGGAGCAGCGCCTCCACGGTCTTCGCGGCCTCGAAGGCCTTGGGGTCGCCCATGAACTTGCGCACGTAGCCGTCCGCCTTGAGGGCCTTGAGGACGTCCTTCTCCGGGAACAGGTCCAGCAGGTTGAAGGCGTCCTTGCCCCTGGTCACGTCCCGGGTGACGTAGATGCGGCTCGCGTACGGGTGCGCGCCGCCGGTGTAACCGCCGTTGGACTCCTCGTAGCTCACGTACGGCCCCACCACGGACAGCACGGTGAAGGACTGGGACGCCTCCCAGTCGGACGTGTCCCGCGTGGCGTCCACGCCCTCCGTGACGCTGGCGAGGAACTCCTTCTTGCGCGACTGGAGGCCGAAGACCTCCTTGCCGCCGCGCAGGGCACGCAGGTCCTTGGACGACATCTCGAACGTGACGTCCGTGCCGGTCACCTTCCACGTGAGCGGCTGGGACTTCGGAGCAGGCGCCGCCGTGAACAGCGCCGCCATCACCACGGAGCTCATGAGCATGCGCGCCATGCTATGGCAGACAGGCCATGTGTTTCCGCACCTGCGTCGCACTGCTGCTCCTCGTCGCCACGGCCTGCGCGACGACGCAGCCGCCCGAGTCCCGGAGCCCAAGGCTCGCCAACCTCCAGCGCGCGGCGGCGCTGCCCTGGAGGGACGAAGGGCGGTGCGTGGTGCGGGAGGCATCCCGGCCCTGGTCCGAAGTGGTGGAGCAGTGCTTTCCCGCGCTGGACACGCGGCGGGTCCGGTTCCGGGACGTCGAGCAGCGATGTCCCGTGGCCACGGCGGACGCAGCGAGTCTCCAGATGGTGGTGGGCGTCTGCCTGCTGACGCAGCCGGAGATCGTCGTGGGCGCCGTGGTCGTCATTGGCGCGGTGGCCGTGGCGGTCGCCATCGCGGATGCGCTGGAGGCGTATGAACTGCGGCACGCGTATCCGGATGAAGATGCACCCCGGACACGGCCTCTCGCGCGGCAGCCCGTGGCGGAGCACAGCCCGGAACCCCAGGGGAGCGCCTCCGGACGAGACTGGTTTCCTCCGCCAGGGCCTCCCAGTTCGGGAGACCCGCATGAGCGACGCCCGGAGTGCCGGCCTCAGCCCTTGGCGCACCTGGGCGGTGATGCCCTGCACAACCAGTGCGCGGACCGGGTGCCCTCGAACGACTTCGCCGGCTCGGATGTGCTCATCAACGGCAAGCGCTTCGACGCGATGCAGCTCCGCGCGCGCGTGCTGTGGGAGATCAAGACTGACAACTTCGACACGTTCACGTCCGCGCTGCGGAAGATCGTCGTAGGGAAGCAACTGCTCGAACTGCGCCGGGAACGCGATATCGCGAAGGCTTGCGGATTTGACTTTCGGGTCGGTGTTCGGAGCGCCGCGCATGCGGCCGCGCTTCTCGAACAAGATGCTTCTCTCGATATCGTGGTCATGGACTGGTGCTGAGATGGCGGATCCGCGGAAGACCTTCGTCTTGATTGCCTATGCGCCCGCGCTCGTGAGGGATGACCGTCGGACGCTCGCCGCGACCCATGCCATGGAGCGAGCGGTTCCTGGACTGCGCCTGGACCGGACGATTTCCGATGACGGGACGGTCCTCGCCCTTCCCCAGCGCGATGCGTGGCTCACGGATGCCGCCGCGCGCATGGAGCTCCCCATGCTCTGCAATGGGGACGAGGACGCCCTCGTTACATTCTACGGTTTGGATACATCCGCGGGCAGCTCACCGGGAGGCCTCCCCGTCTTTGAGATCCACGCCGAGGTCCCGCCGGCCATCGCAACCACCTCATCGCTACGGGACGCGCTGGTTTCGGTATCGGAGGCGGCCCACGCATTCTGGGCACGGGTGCTCCCCGAAGGTCTCGCCCTCATCGTGGCGCGGCAGTTCCACCACCTCGGGGATGAGCCACATTCCCCCCCTCGGGGCCTGCCATCGCTCAAGCTCCCCTGGGAGCTCCGCTCCCCGGACGTTCCGCATTATCTCGGCTGGCTCAACTACTGGTCCGCCGCCACCGCGCGGCTGCTCGGGTTCCCGGATGCGACGCGTGACGCGGAGCTGCTGACCCGTTCACGGCGCACCGCGAGCGGAGGGTGGCTCGTCCAGCTCACGGAGGCACCGCTCGACCTGGACGACCCCGCCCACCTCGACGCCCTGCTGCGCGCCTACGCTCGCTTCCCTGAAATCGGCGGACGTGCCCCGTTTGCCGCCGGCCCTGTGTCGCGGTAGCACCGGGCCGTGGGCACCTCCGGCATCGTCTACGCGTCCTTCGACCGCTTCCCCGCGCCCAAGGGCGCCGCCGTGCACATCCGCGCCTTCGTGGAGGCCCTGGGCGCCGCGTTCGGCCCGGTGGACCTGGTGGCCATCGGCGATGCGCCGGGGGCTCCCCCGCCTGCCCTGGGCCCCCTCGTCACCTACCACCCGCTGGGTGCCCGCGGGAAAGACCTGGTCGCCCAGGCGCTGACGTTCCGCTCGCACCTGGGTGCGTGGTGGCGGGGTCGGCCGCGCGCGAAGGTCGTCCACGTCCGCTCCATCTTCGAGGGCTACCCCATCGCCCGGCGCAAGGCCGCCCTCACCGACGCGCTCGTCTACGAGGTCAACGGCCTGCCCTCCATCGAGCTCAAGTACCACCACCCCGACGTCGCGGATGACGCGGAGCTGATGCGCAAGCTGCTCGCCCAGGAAGAGGCCTGCCTCCAGGCCGCGGACCTCCTCGTCACGCCCAGCGCCGTCACCGCCGAGTACCTGCGCTCCCGCGGCGCGGACCCGAAGCGCCTGCGCGTCATCCCCAACGGCGTGGACCTGGACGTGTTCCGCCACGCGCCTCCACGCCCCCCCGAAGCGGGCCGCCCCTTTCGCATGCTCTACAGCGGCACCATGACCGCGTGGCAGGGCGTGCACCACGCCATCGAGGCCTGCCGCCTCCTGCGCCGCGACCTGCCGGTGACCCTCACCCTCGTGGGCCCCCTGCGCAAGCACGCGCGCCGCGCCCTCCTGGACCGCTGCGGCGACCTCGTGCTCCAGGGCGCCGTCGAAATCCTCGAACCCCTGCCCCAGGAAGAACTCGCCCGGCTGCACCACGCCTGCGACGTCGTGCTCGTGCCGCTGCCCGTGAACGACCGCAACTGCGTGCAGGGCTGCTGCCCGCTGAAGCTCCTCGAAGCCATGGCCACCGGCACGCCCGTCGTCGTCAGCGACCTGCCCGTGACCCGCGCGCTCGCGGAGGCCACCGAGGCCTACCGCATCCGCCCCGGCTCCCCCAAGGCCATCGCCGAGGCCATGAGGGACCTCATCGCCCATCCCGCGCTCGGCGCCTCACTGAGCGCCAACGCCCGCGCCCGCGTGGAGCGGGACTTCCCCTGGGGCCGCGCGCAGGAGGCGCTGGTGAACGCCTACGCGGACGACCTGGGCATCGCGCGCGTCAGCACGCGCGACAACACCGCGGCCTCCGCGTCCGCCTGAAAGCCCGCCTCGACCCGCGCGCGCGCCGCCGCCCCCAGCGCCGCGCGCTTCGCCTCGGGCAGGCCCAGCACGTCCAGGCACGCCTGCCCCAGGTGGTTGAGCAGCGCCTTCTCCACGATGAAGCCATTCACCCCGGACTCCACCGCCTCCGGGATGCCACCCGCGTCGCTGGCGATGACCGGCCGCGCGCACGCCATCGCCTCCAGCAGCGCGTTGGGCATGCCCTCCCACAGCGACGGCTGCAAATACACATCACACAGCCGCAGGTGCTCCGCGATGAGCTCCGGGGACTCCAGCGCGCCGGAGATGAGGACGCGCGCCGCGTCCTCCGGGTGCTCCGCCCGGTAGGCGACCAGGTGCTCCGCGTCCCGGGCGCGCACCTCGCCAATCACCAGCAGGCACGCGGGCCGCACGCGCCGCACCTCCGTGAGCGCGGACAGCAGGAACGGCAGCCCCTTCTTGTGGCGCAGCTCCCCGGAGAAGCCGAGCACCGCCTCGCCCGGCTGGATGCCCAACCGCTCCCGCAGGGCCGCGTCCGCCGGGCCCGGTGAGAACAGCGCCGTGTCCACCGCGTTGGGGATGACCTCCACGCCCGGGTCGCGGCCCAGCAGCATCGCCATCTTCCGGCCCAGGTCCGCGGAGGCCGCGGTGAGCACGTCCGCCCGCTGGAGCGTCCAGAGCAGGCGGGCGAAGTCCCCCGGCGGGAACATCAGTTGGTCCACGTCATTGCCCCGCGCGCTGAGGATGGAGCGCAGCCCCGCGCTCTGCGCGAACACCACCGCGAGGAAGCCCGGCGGGTACAGGTAGTGCCCCCACACCAGGTCGTACTTGCGCCGCGAGTGCAGGTGGCCGAGCACGTCGAGCGTGTGCTGCATGGACAGGTCCGCGCTGCCGAACAACCCCAGCCGGTGCAGCGTGACGCCCTTCGCGAACGGCGACACGTCCCCCGCGTCCGGCGCCGTCTCCAGCGCCCCCGGCCGCGCCGTGCGCGTCCAGGCCACCACGTCCACGCGTGCGCCCAGCCGCACGAGCGAGCCCGCGGTGCGCGCCCCGCTGCGCGCGAGCCCTCCGATGTCAGGGGGAAAGCGCTCGGCGAGGAGGAGGACGCGGGGACCGGAAGCCATGCCCTGAATCTACCCGCCCGCGCGCGCCGGCAGGCGGGGAACCGCGAGGGATGAAAGCCGGAAGGTGTCCCGTTGCAACGCGCAATCCATGACGCAACCCCCGCCTGAAACCTTCGCCCGGGACGCCGCCCCTCCTGCCGCTGGAGCCAGGGGCCTCCTCGCCTCCCTGTGGCTTGCGCTGAAGGGCTCCACCGAGGACCTGGCCACCGGGCCCGTGGACCGCGCCTTCCTGCTCTTGTCCGTGCCCATGGTGCTGGAGATGGTGATGGAGTCCGTCTTCGCCCTGGTGGACGTGCTCTTCGTGTCGCGCCTGGGCGCGGACGCCATCGCCACCGTGGGCCTCACCGAGTCCATGCTCACGCTGCTGCAGACCCTGCCGCTGGGCCTGTCCATCGGCGCCACCGCGCTCATCGCGCGGCGCATCGGGCAGAAGGACCCGGAGCGCGCCGCGAGCGCCGCGGTGCAGGCCCTGGGCCTGGGGCTCGCGCTGGCCGTGCCGCTGGCGTTCGCGGGCAGCTACTTCGCGCGTCCGCTGCTCCTGGCGCTGGGCGCCGCGCCCGGCGTGGTCGAGCACGGCGCGGGCTACACGCGGCTGATGCTGGCCAGCTTCCCCATCATCATGCTGCTGTTCCTCATCAGCGCCATCCTGCGCGGCGCGGGGGACGCGGCCACGTCCATGCGCGCGCTGTGGCTGGCCAACTCCGTGAACATCGTGCTCGCGCCGCTGTTCATCTTCGGCCTGGGCCCCGTGCCCGCCATGGGCGTCACCGGCGCCGCGCTGGCCACCACCCTGGGCCGCTCCACCGGCGTGCTGTATCAGGTGTACCGCCTGCTCAAGGGCAGCGGACGTCTGGAGTTGCGCCGCCGCCACCTGCGCGTGGAGCCGTCCGCGCTGCGCTCGCTGCTGAGGCTGTCGGGAGGCGCCACGCTCCAGTCGCTGCTGGGCATGTCCAGTTGGCTGGTGCTGATGCGCATCGTCGCCACCTTCGGCAGCACCGCGCTCGCGGGCTACACGCTGGCCATGCGCGTGCTGCTCTTCGCGCAGCAGCCGTCCTGGGGCCTGTCCCACGCGGCGGGCACGCTGGTGGGCCAGAGCCTGGGCGCGGGCGACACCGACCGCGCGGAGCGGGCCGCGTGGCGCGCCAGCTTCTACACGCTCGCGTTCCTGGGCGTGGTGGCGGTGGGCTTCCTCCTCTTCGCGGAGCCCCTCATCCACCGCTTCACCACCGAGCCGGAGGTGGGCCTGCACGCCGTGCGCTGCCTGCGCATCGTCAGTTGCAGCCTGGCCCTCTACGCCTTCGTCACCGTGCTGCCCCACGCCTTCAACGGCGCGGGCGACACCACCACCCCCACCGTGGTGAACGCCCTCTTCTCCTGGGGCCTCCAGTTGCCGCTCGCGTGGGTCCTCTCCCATCCCCTGGGCCTGGGGCCCTCGGGCGCGTTCATCGCCATCGCCGTCACCTACGGCGCGCTCGGGCTGGCGAGCGCCGCCCTCTTCCGGCGCGGCGGCTGGAAGCTGCGCCACGTCTGAGACGACCCTCCTCCAGCCGACAGTTCGCACCGTCCGGGGGCTGAGTTGAAAGCCCTCCGGGAGTGCGGACTTTCCCGAAACTCTCGCAGCGGGTGGGCGCAGGAAGCGCTTCCAGCCACGGGGCTCCCGTCACCCCGGGGCGCCGCCAAGGTGTCATCGCGAGAGCACGGGGCACAACGGTGGGGGAGGGGCTTCACACATGGCGGGCAATGAGCGGTTGGGCGTGGCGGTGGTGGGACTGGGTGGCGCGGTGGCGACCACGGCGGTGGCGGGCATGGAGCTCTTGCGCCGGGGACGGGTGGACACCCGGGGCCTGCCGCTGGCGGACGCCCAGGGCATGGGGCTGGTGGAGTACGGCGCGCTGACGTTCGGCGGCTGGGACCTGTTCGAGGACGACCTGGCGCACGCGGCGCGCAACCACGCCGTGCTGACGGAAGGACAGTTGGAGGCGGTGGCGCCCACGCTGGGCCGCATGCGGCCGTGGCCCGCGGCCTCCAACGCGAAGTTCTGCAAGAACGTCGTGGGCACCGCGGAGAAGAAGGCGCGCACCCTGCGCGACCAGGTGCGGGCCATCCGTGACGACCTGGCCCGCTTCAAGGAGCGGGAGCGGCTGGAGCGCGTGGTGGTGGTGAACCTGGCCTCCACGGAGAAGGCCGTGGACCTCACCCGCCCGGAGTTCGCCACGCCGGAGGCCTTCGAGAAGGCCCTGGACGCGAACGACCCGGACATCGGCCCCGCGATGCTCTACGCGTACGCGGCCATCGTGGACGGCATCCCGTTCGCCAACTTCACGCCCAGCGTCGCCGCGGACGTGCCCGCGCTGCTCCTGCTGGCCAAGCGCACGGGCGCGCCCGTCGCCGGCAAGGACGGCAAGACGGGGCAGACGCTGCTCAAGACGGTGCTCGCCCCCGCGCTGCGCGACCGCGCGCTGCACGTGGACGGCTGGTACTCCACCAACATCCTGGGCAACCGCGACGGAGAGGCCCTCAACGACCCGGCCTCGCGGCAGAACAAGCTCGACACCAAGGGCGCCGCGCTGGACAGCATCCTCGGCTACAAGGTCCAGGACCACGTCGTTCAAATCCAGTACTACCGCCCGCGCGGGGACAACAAGGAGGCCTGGGACAACATCGACGTGACGGGCTTCCTGGGGCAGCCCATGCAGTTGAAGCTCAACTTCCTCTGCAAGGACTCCATCCTCGCCGCGCCGCTCGTCGTGGAGCTGGCGCGCACGCTGGACCTGGCGAAGCGCCGGGGCGAGTGCGGCGTCATCGACGCGCTGGGCTGCTTCTTCAAGGCCCCCATGTCGCAGGACGGCCAGCCCGTGGAGCACGCCATGCCGGAGCAGCAGCGCCGCCTGATGACGTGGCTTGGCGCGGGCCGCGCTCGGCAGGTGGAGCGCCAGCCGGAACGCATCAGGGGCTGAAGCCATGAACGCACCCGCGCGTGACACGGCCGCCCCGAGCCGTCTGGCGGAGCTCCGCCCGCTCCTGTCGGAGTTGATGGACCTCAAGCGCCTGCGCACCCCGGACCATCCGGACGGACTGGCGGCGCACGGCTTCCGCCGGGCGTGGGCCGCGCTGGCCTCCGGCATGGACCCTCGCGGCGTGGCGCTGCAGGAGACGGCGCGCGCGCTGGCGGCGGTGCGGCTGGGCGGCCTGGACATGGACGTCCTCCAGCGGGCGGGGCTGTCCCCGCTGGACGCGACGCGGGTGCTGCACCGGGGGCTGGAGGCGGTCGCCGGGCCGCTGGACCCCGGCCTGCGGGAGCGGCTGGCCGTGGCGCTCTCCCAGACGCGGGAGGAGGCCTGTCACGTGCCTCCGCCCGCGTTCGTGGACCGGCTGGTGCGCCAGCCCCGCGCCGGGGCCACGTTCCCCGGCCGGCCGCGCATCCTCGTGTCCCCGCAGGAGGGCCACGCGGACCACTGCTACGCGGTGGCGGTGGGCGCGGTGCTCGTCGCGCCCTGCTTCGGCGCGTCCCCGGCCCTGCCCTTCGTGGCGGGGCTCTCCCACCACCTCTTCAACGCGGCGCTGCCGGACGCGGGCTACGGCGGCGAGGCGCTGCTGGGGGACCTGCTGGAGCCCGTCATGAAGCGCCTCACGGAGAAGGCCCTGGCGTCGCTGCCGGAGCGGCTGGCCGGGGTCGTGCGGCAGGCGCTGGCGCTCACCGGCAACGTGGACTCGGCGGAGGCGCGCGCCTTCAACGCCGCGGACGCGCTGGACCGGGTGCTGGAGCTGGACGCCCACGCCCGCGCGGCGGGCTTCACCCTGCGCCAGGCGATGGAGGACCTGGAGCTCATCCACCCCGGCCCGCTCCAGACGTTCGGCAACGCAGTCCTGCGCGACGCGGCGGTGTGGCCATGAGCGGGCGGCCATTCCTGAACCTTCCCAACAGGCGGTGACCATGTTCGAGGCGAAGCCGAAGGCCCGGAGGCTGGGCTGGGCGGTGGTGGGGTGTGGCTGGGTGGCGCGGGACTACGTCATCCCGGCGCTCCAGGGCGCGAGCAACGCGCGGCTGGTGGCGCTGTGTGACGCGAACGCGGAGGCGCTGATGCGCATCCCGGCGGACGACGTGAAGCGCTACACCGCGCTGGGGTCGGTGCTGGCGGACAAGGACGTGCAGGCCGTCTACATCGCCACGCCCAACCACCTGCACGCGGCGATGACGGAGGCGTGCGCCGCCGCGGGCAAGCACGTGCTGTGCGAGAAGCCCATGGCCGTCACGCCCCGGGACGGCCTGCGCATGGTGTCCGCGTGCCAGCGCGCGGGCGTGCACTACGCCACCGCGTTCGACCAGCGCCACCACGCGGCGCACCGCAAGCTGCGCACGCTGGTGAAGGAGGGCGTGCTGGGCACCGTCACCCAGGCGCGCATCCACTACGCCTGCTGGCTGCCCGAGGACTGGGCCCCGGACAACTGGCGCATCGACCCGGAGCAGGCCGGCGGCGGCGCGATGATCGACCTGGCGCCGCACGGCCTGGACCTGCTGGAGGTGGTGCTCGGCGACGAGTGGGAGTCGCTCATCGCCCTGACCCAGCGGCGCGTGCACCGCTACGCCGTGGACGACGGCGCGGTGCTGATGGGCCAGTTCAAGAGCGGCACGCTGGGCCTCTTGCAGGTGGCCTACAACTGCCCGGACGCGTACCCCCGGCGCACGCTGGAGCTCATCGGCACCCGGGCGCGAGCGCTGGCGTACAAGACGATGGGCCAGACGCCCGGCGGCTCCCTGTCGCTCACCGACGCGAAGACGGGCGAGGAGACGTGGGTCCCCCTGTCGCCAGAGGAGGACCGGAGCCCCTTCCTCCACCAGGTGGAGAACTTCTCCGCGTGCGTGCTGGAGGGCCGCCCGCAGCCGTTCGCGCCGGAGCGCGACGTGCGGCTGGTGGGGCTGCTCACGCAGGCGACGCAGGCAGGGAGGGCGTTTCCGTCATGCCACTGACCCGCTACGCCTGCACCCACTGCGGCACGTGGCAGCCGGGCTTCCCGCGCGAGCGGCCCACGGGCTGTCCCACCTGCCTGGACGTGCGCAACGCGCTGCCGCGCGACGGCTGGGACTTCCAGACCGCGGGCCAGGTGTCGGAGCGGCTCACCACGCGCTGGGAGGAGACGCTGCCCGGCGTCTGGGGCTTCACCTGCACGCCGACCTTCGGCCTGGGCCCCACGGGCTGGCTGCTGCGCAGGCCGGAGGGCAACGTCTGCTTCGAGGGCGCGCCCTGGTACTCGCGGCCCGCGCTGGAGTTCATCGACGTGATGGGCGGCATCCACAGGCTGTCCGCGTCACACCCGCACGGCTTCGGGGCGCTGTGGCAGTTGCAGGAGCACTTCGACCCGCTGCTCGTGCTGCACCGGGACGCGGTGCCCTACAGCAAGGCCTTCCAGGTGCGCTGGCCGGTGGATGACGAGCACGAGCTGGCGACGGGCCTGACGCTGCACTGCGTGGGGGGCCACTACGAGGGCCAGATGGTGCTGTACGACGCGCGCACCCGCTCGCTGTTCTGCGGCGACGCGCTGAAGGTGGACCTGGACGCGCGGGGCAGGCCCACGGGCCTGTCGTGCCACAAGGGCTTCCACGCCGCGATCCCGCTGAGCCACGGCGAGCTGCGCCGCTACCGCGCGGTGCTCAAGGAGCTCCCGTTCGAGAACGTCTTCACCTCGTTCGAGTTCGCGCGCGGCGTCACCCGCCGGCACGCGCTGGCGCTGTTCGACCGGCTGCTCTCGGGCATGCCGCACACCCGTCCCCTTCCCCTGGAGGAACTGTCATGAGCATTGCCCGAGCCATCGACGCGTATCACCACGCCGTGTCCACCGGCGCCCTGCAGATGTTCCGCATCGACCCCATCGACCGGCTGGGGATTCCGGTGGCCTCCGCCAGCCTGGCGCTGGGGGGCGGGCCGGGCTCCGTGCTGCACGGCAACGGATATGGCCGCACGGACGAAGAGGCGCGGGTGGGCGCGCTGGGCGAGCTGGTGGAGGAGACCTTCTGTGAGCTCGCCATGCAGCGCATGCCGCGCGTGCACGGCAGCTACGCGGCGCTGGTGCGCGCGCGAGGCCCCACGGCGGTGGCGGATCCGCTCACGCTGGGGCTGCCCGCGGGCAGTCCGTACCAACCGGACCTGCCGCTCGTCTGGGTGGAGATGCAGCGGCTGTCCACCGGGGAGCGGGTGCTGGTGCCGGAGGAGTACGTCGCCATCCACCCCGGGCAGTTGCAGGGGCGGACCCCGCTCATCACCCCCATCACCAACGGCCAGGGCGCGGGGCTGACGCGGCCCCAGGCGCTGGCGCACGGCCTGCTGGAGCTCATCCAGCGCGACGGCAACGGGCTGATGTACCGGGCCATGGACCAGGGCGTGGTGCTGGACCTGGAGGGCACGGACCTGGCGCCGGACGTGCGCGAGCTGCTGGAGCGCTACCGCCGCGCGGGCGTGGAGGTGATGGCGAAGCTGGCCGGCACGGACTTCGGCATGGTGAACCTGTACGTGGTGGGCCGCGACCTGTCCGTGGGGGACCAGCCGCTGATGGTGACGGCGTGCGGAGAGGCGGCGGATCCGGACCGGGACCGGGCGCTGCGCAAGGCGCTGCTGGAGTACGCCTGTTCGCGCGCGCGCAAGGCGTTCATGCACGGGCCGCTGAGCGAGGTGGCCCGGGTGGCGCCGCCGGAATACATGGACCGCTTCGTGCCCCAGGTGGACCTGGACGCGGAGGAGCCGCGCGCGCTGAACGCGATGGTGGAGTGGGCGCGGATGCCGGCCCAGGCGCTGCGCGAGCTGACGGCGTGCACGCTGACGGTCCGCCAGAAGGTGCGCTTCGAGGACCTGCCCCGGACGCCCTCCGTGGAGGACCCGTCGCTCCGCTGCGACCACGTGGTGAGGCAGTTGCACGCGGCGGGCTTCGACGTCCTGGTCTCGGACCTGTCCCCGCCGGGCCACCACGTGCACGTGGTGAAGGCGCTGGTGCCGGGCCTGGAGGTGGAGACGATGACGTACAACCGCCTGGGCGAGCGCAACGCGGCGCGGCTGCTGGAGCGCAAGGACCCGCTGGTGGGCCTGGGAGCGCCGCCGCCGGGCGCGCAGCCGGTGCGGCTGACGCCGGAGGCCGAGGCGCGGCTGGGCGGGCCGGTCTGGTTCAACGTGCGGCTGGCGGAGGCGCGCGTGGGGCGGCTGTACGCGCTCTACCGGGAGCCGGACCGCCACGCGGTGCCGAAGGTGCTCGCGAGCCGCCGCTTCGGGGGGCAGTGAGCCATGGCCCTGCGCTTCGCGTACAACACCAACGGCGTGTCGAACCACCGCTTCGAGGACGCGCTGGGCCTCATCGCGGACAGCGGCTACGACGGCGTGGCGCTGACGCTGGACCACCACCACTTCGACCCGTTCGCGCCGGACTTCGAGCGGCGCACGGTGAAGCTCGCCACGCGGCTGGAGCGGCTGGGCCTGGGGCTGGTGGTGGAGACGGGGGCGCGCTTCCTGTTGGACCCCCGGAGGAAGCACGAGCCCACGCTTATCACCCCGGAGGCGGAGGGCCGCGCGCGGCGGCTGGAGTTCCTGAAGCGCGCGGTGGACGTGTGCGGCACGTGCCGGGGAGAGGCGGTGTCCTTCTGGGCGGGCGTGCCCCGCACGGGCGTGACGGAGGAGGCCGCGTGGCCGTGGCTGGTGGACGGCCTGAAGCGGCTCTTCGAGTACGCGGCGGCGCGCGGCGTGGTGCTGGCGGTGGAGCCGGAGCCGGGGATGCTGGTGGAGACGGTGGACGGCTGGCGCCGGCTGCAGGCCCAGGTGCCCGGCGTGCGTCTGGCATTGGACGTGGGGCACCTGCTGGTGACGCAGGAGCGCACGCCCGCGGAGGCCGTGCGCGAGTTCGCGCCGGTGCTGGGCACGGTGGCGCTGGAGGACATGAAGCGCGGCGTGCACGAGCACCTGCCGTTCGGCGAAGGGGACGTGGACGTGCCGTCGGTCCTCCGAGAGCTGACGCGCGCCCGCTACGACCGGCTGGTGTGCGTGGAGCTGTCGCGGGACGCGCACCGGGCCCACGAGCTGGTGCCCCGGGCGCTGGAATGGTTGCGGGAGCGCCTGCCGACGGGCGCGGAGGTGGCGGCGTGAACAGCGTGAACGGACTGCGGATCTGCTTCATCTCCCGGAGGTTCTTCCCGGCCATCTCCGGGATGAGCGTCTATGCGTTGAACCTGGTGCGGGAATTGGTGACGTGCGGGCACGACGTGACGATGGTGAGCCAGTACCGCAGCGACCCCGCGGGCATGGCGGTGTACGGGGGCGGTCCGCCGCCGGGCATCCCGGGCGCGCACGTGCTGGGCTGTGAGTCGGTGGGTGAGCAGCGCATCAACCAGGGGCAGCCGGCCAGCTTCGAGCACGACCTGGAGGTGATGGTGGACACGGTGGTGCGCGAGCACCGGCGCCGCCCCTTCGACCTCATCCATGCGCAGTACGGCTATCCGTGCGGACTGGCGGCGCTGCAGGCTGCGAGGCTGCTGGGATTGCCCAACGTCGTCTCCATCCAGGGCGGGGACGGGCACTGGGTGGGGACCTGCTGCGGGACGCACAAGCAGGCCATGCTCGCGGTGCTGGGCCACGCGGGGGCGCTGCTGATTGGGAGCCTGTCCTTCGCGCGGGAGGTGAGCGGGCACCACGGGACCCCGCTGGAGCGCTTCACCATCGTCCCCGGCGCCACGGACACGCAGCGCTTCCATCCGCGCAGCGAGCCGGCGCTGGGGGAGACGCGGGACGTGCCGGTGTGGCTGTACCACGGCCGGGTGGACGCCCGGAAAGGGGTGATGGAGCTGCTGGACGCCGTGCGGCGGCTGGTGGCGGACGGGCGCAAGTTCAAGCTGCGGGTGTCTGGGATTGGACCGGACCTGGAGGCGGTGCGCGCGAGGGTGAAGGCGGACGGGCTCCAGGGCGTGGTGGAGCTGCCGGGGGTGTCCAGCTACGCGGAGGCGCCGGACCTGTACCGGAGCGGGGACCTGTTCGTGTCGCCCACGTATTCCGAGGGCTTCTCCAACACGCTGCTGGAGGCGATGGCGTCCGGGCTGCCCATCGTGTCGACGCGAGCGGTGGGGGTGGTGGACTGCCTGGAGGACGGGCGGGACGGCCTGCTGGTGCCGCCGAAGGACAGCGACGCGCTGGCGGATGCGATGGGCCGGCTGATGGACGACGCGCCGCTGCGCAAGCGGCTGGCGGCGACGGCGCTGCGCGAGGTGCGGGAGCTGTACTCATGGCGCGCGGTGGGGCGGCGGATTCAGGGCGTCTACCGGAACCTGACCGGCACGCGGCCGGACACGCGGTGGACGCACCTCTATGACCCGACGATGACGGAGGAGCGCGCGGACCCCACGTGCCGGTTCCGGGCGGCGCCGCACCTGTTATGAGCACGGCCCTGTTCGTGTCGCCGCACCTGGACGACGTCGCCTTCTCCTGTGGCGGCACGTTGGCGGCGTTGAAGGCGAAGGGGTGGACGGTGGCGCTCGTCACCGTCTTCACGCGGTCGGTGCCGGGGCCGAAGGGCTTCGCGCTGCACTGTCAGACCTCCAAGGGGCTGGCGCCGGAGGTGGACTACATGGCCCTGCGGCGGGACGAGGACCGCGCCTTCGCCGCCTGCATGGGCGTGGACCATCTGTGGTGGGGAGACCTGGAGGAGGCACCGCACCGGGGCTACGCGAGCCCGGAGGCGCTGTTCCAGCCACCGCGAGCGGAAGACGTCATCGAAGCGAAGGTGGCGGGGTGTTTGAAGCCGGTGTTGTGGGACCTGAAGCCGGACCGGGTCTTCGTGCCGCAGGCGTTGGGGAGCCACGTGGACCACGTGCAGGTGGTGCGGGCCGTGAAGGGGCTGGGCATCCCGACGACCCGGCTCCTCTACTACCGGGACACGCCCTACGCCGTGCGCCAGCCGCAGGCCCACCCGGACGCCGCGGTGCCGCAGGGCCTGCGCCCGCTGGCGGTGGACATCACGGAGCACCTGCCGAAGAAGGTGGAGGGCTGCATCCGTTACGGCACGCAGCTCGGCTTCCAGTTCGGCGGAGTGGACGACCTGGCGCGGACGCTCACGGCGTTCCACCGGCAGGAAGCGCAGGCACGCGGTCAGCCAGGAGCCGCGGAGGTGTTCCTGTCACAAGGGGCGCAGTAGACCGGCGGCATCGAGAACCTGGTGCACCTCCGTGGCCAGCCGGACGTGCTCCGGGTTCGTCACCGTGAAGCGTTCCTCCGTGAGGATCACCAGGGTGCCCAGGTCCTCCACGGGCTCGACGCGCACAGGGGCAGGGAGCGGCGGAACCTCGCCCCACTGCCGGGAGAAGTAGGTCATCCAGCCCACGAAGGTGCCCACGTCCCCTGACGAGGAAGGCGACACCTCATCCCGATACTTCTCGGATGCAACAACGCCCCACGCCGGCTCCCAACAGCGCACCACTGAACGGAGCACCTCGCGCAAGACGGGTGCTGTCAGCACGCGTCCGGCCACCGTGCCCTTGCGAGGCGGGCTGACCAGGCAGATCGAAGTCGGCACATCATCTGCGGAGCCGCAGTAGCCATCGACCAGGCTTGTCTGCTCCGGATGTGTTCCCGTCCACAGCCAATAACGAAAGGCATCCCCCAGCCGGTTCTTCTTCCGCGCGAACAACTTCAGGAAGTTCGCACGGTCGGTCGAGAACGTACGTGCACTGGCCTCTTTGAACGTGCGTCCTGCCTCGTGCCACACCCGCCACTCAGGCTCAAGGCGGCCCAGTTCGTTGAACAGGTTTGACGCTCGAGTGGCGCAGGCCCCCGCATCCTCGGATCGCCCCAGCCAGTAGCCCCCTACGTAGTAGTAGTCAGTCATTCAGTCGATGCAGCTCATTGGTTTGGCGCAAGGGAGCGTACTTCCACTCTGACGTTTCGACGCCTGAATAGAGCGCGCAATGCATCCGCGAATTTCTCCTCAGCGACCACCCATCGAACGCGCATTCCTCCAGATACCCTCAACTGCCGCTGCGCCTGATCAACCAGGGCATTCTCTTTCTTGAAGAACTCTTTTGCCTTCAGGTCGGTACCAAAGAACTTCTCGTAGCCCGGTCCCTTGGCCTCCAGCAGGAGGTTCTCCTCCGGGTCGTAGCCGTCGAAGTCGACCTCCTCGTCCCCTCGCTTGACCCGGTACGCGGAGCCCTTCGGGGCTCCCGTCACCTGAGCCTGATAGTCGCGGGCGCGGTCGGACATCGATTCATTCACCTG
>NZ_JAIQDE010000045.1 GCF_020037015.1 Corallococcus sp. AS-1-6
GTCATGCCGGGCGACAACATCGCCATCGAGGTGGAGCTCATCACCCCGGTCGCGATGGAGAAGGAGCTCCGGTTCGCGGTTCGTGAAGGCGGTCGTACGGTGGGCGCGGGCGTCGTGGCGGAAATCATCGCGTAGTTCCCACGCCACCAGCTCTCCGGTACGCCCCTGGTGGGCCGTTCCGGGGAGCCGGTGGAAATCCAGTTGCAACCCATGGGGTGTGGTGGTACACACCGCGCCCCTTCGTTCCGAAGAAACGGTTCTCTGAAATCCAGGCGTTGACGGGCGTACCGCCTCACGGTTCCCAGAGGTCGTTCAAAGAGGTTCTTGCGAATGGCGACACAGAAGATCCGCATCCGGCTGAAGGCGTACGACTCGAAGCTCCTGGACCAGAGTGCTGGGGAGATCGTCGAGACGGCCAAGCGCACGGGCGCCAAGGTGGCCGGTCCGATCCCCCTGCCGACGCGCATCAACAAGTTCACCGTGTTGCGTTCGCCGCACGTGGACAAGAAGAGCCGCGAGCAGTTCGAGATCCGCACGCACAAGCGCCTGCTCGATATCCTCGAGCCGACCCAGCAGACGCTGGACGCGCTGATGAAGCTGGATCTGTCTGCCGGCGTTGACGTCGAGATCAAGTCCTAGGAAGCGGGATGGCGTCGGAGTGGTTTCACTCTGACCCCCGAGGAAAGTGCCATGGCGAAGTTTGACGTAGTCGACCTGGATTTGAAGAAGGTGTCGGAGATCGAGCTCTCCGACGAGATCTTCGGCGCCGAGCCGAACACCCACCTGTTCTACGAGGTGGCGAAGATGCAGCAGATCAACCGGCGCCGCGGCACGGTCGGGGTGAAGAACACCTCGCTCGTCAGCGGCGGCGGCAAGAAGCCCTGGAAGCAGAAGGGCACCGGCCGCGCCCGCCAGGGCTCGATCCGCGCCTCCCACTGGGTGGGCGGCGGCAAGGCGATGGCCCCCAAGGCCCGTGACTACTTCTACCGGCCTCCCCGCAAGGTCCGCCGCGGTGCCCTGCGCGCCGTGCTGTCCCTGCGCGCCCGGGAGAAGCAGCTCATCATCCTGGACGGCTTCAAGCTGGACGCCCCGAAGTCCAAGCAGGCCTTCGAGGTGCTCACGCGCCGGATGAAGCTCCAGAACGCGCTGGTCATCGACGAGCGTGGCAACACCAACCTGCACCGCAGCGTGCGCAACCTGGCGAAGTTCGACGTGCTGCCGCCCGAGGGTCTCAACCTCGAGTCCGTGCTCAAGCACTCGCACATCGTCCTGACTTCCGCCGCCGCGAAGGCGCTCGAGGGGTCCCTGTCATGAACCTGAACGACGTCATCAAGGGCCCGCTCATCACGGAGAAGCTGGACAAGGCCCGGGAGAAGTTCCGCCAGTACTCGTTCATCGTGGACCGCAAGGCCACGAAGCACGACGTGTCCCGCGCGGTCCAGTCCCTGTTCAAGGTCACGGTGGAGGGTGTTCGCACCAACATCGTGCGTGGCAAGACGAAGCGGGTGGGCAAGAGCATCGGCCAGCGCCCCAACTTCAAGAAGGCGGTCGTCACCCTCAAGGAGGGTGACAAGATCGAACTCTTCGAAGGGGGAGCGGTCTGACGCCACTGGCGTCCGGATCCGCCTGAGAGGAACACACCATGGGCATCAAGAAGTACAAGCCGACCAGCGCCGCCCGCCGTCTGATGACGGTGTCCGACTTCGCGGACATCACCAAGGACTCCCCGGAGAAGTCGCTCACCGAGCCCATCAAGCGCTCCGGTGGCCGCAACGTCCACGGGCACATCACCCGCCGCCACCAGGGTGGCGGTCACAAGCGCCGCTACCGCGTCATCGACTTCAAGCGTCGGGACAAGGACGGCGTGCCGGCCAAGGTCGTCGCGGTCGAGTACGACCCGAACCGCACCGCCAACATCGCCCTCCTGCACTACGCGGACGGTGACAAGCGCTACATCCTGGCCCCCGTGGGCCTGAGCGTGGGCGACACCGTGTTCGCCGGCTCCACCGCCGACATCCGGCCGGGCAACAGCCTGCCGCTGCAGAACATCCCGGTGGGCACCATCATCCACAACGTGGAGCTGAAGCCGGGCCGTGGCGCCCAGGTCATCCGCTCCGCGGGGACCTCTGGCCAGCTCATGGCCAAGGAAGACCGTTACGCCCAGGTCCGCATGCCTTCCGGCGCCGTGCGCAAGGTGCTCATCGAGTGCCGCGCCACCGTCGGCCAGGTGGGCAACATCGAGCACGAAATCATTCGCATCGGTAAGGCGGGTAAGAGCCGTTGGCTGGGCATCCGGCCCACCGTCCGCGGTCTGGCCATGAACCCTGTCGACCACCCGCACGGTGGTGGTGAGGGTAAGTCCGGCCAGGGTAATCCGCACCCGGTGTCTCCGTGGGGCAAGAAGACCAAGGGCCTCACCACGCGCACCAACAAGCGCACCGACAAGTTCATCGTGAGCGGCCGCCGCCAGGGCGCGCGCAGCCAGTAAGAGGATTTGAAACATGGCTCGTTCGATCAAGAAGGGTCCGTTCGTCGACGATCACCTCCTCAAGAAGATCGAGGGGATGATTGCCGCGAACAAGAAGGCGGTCGTCAAGACCTGGTCCCGGCGCTCCACGATTCTCCCTGAGTTCGTGGGTCACACCTTCGCCGTGCACAACGGCAAGAAGTTCATTCCGGTGTTCGTGACGGAGAACATGGTGGGCCACAAGCTCGGCGAGTTCGCTCCCACGCGCACCTTCGGCGGGCACTCGGCGGAGAAGAAGGTCGCCAAGGCCCCGGGCAAGTAGCCCGTACCTACGCCTGAGAGCCTGAGGAGATGACCATGGAGTCGACTGCACATCTGCGTCACCTGCGCATGAGCCCGCGCAAGCTGTCCCTCGTCGCGGCGCTCGTCCGGGGCAAGCCTGTCGAGGCCGCCCTGAACATCCTGAAGTTCACCCCGCGCGCCGCCGCGCGGCCGGTGGAGAAGCTCATCAAGAGCGCCGTCGCGAACGCGACGGACCTGTCCAAGGGTCAGGTCGACGTGGATACCCTCTACGTCAAGACCATCTCCGTGGACCAGGCCGCCACCCAGCGCCGCTTCATGCCGCGCGCCATGGGTCGCGCGACGCCCATCCAGAAGAAGTCTGCCCACGTCCACGTCGTGCTGGCCGAGGCCAAGAAGTAGGACCCGTCGGGCCCCGCCCGGACGCACCAAGGAGATTCAGTTTGGGACAGAAAGTACATCCGATCGGGTTCCGGCTCGGCGTCATCAAGACCTGGGACTCCAAGTGGTTCGAGCACAAGAACTACGCCCAGTGGCTCCACGAGGACATCCGCATCCGCGAGTTCGTGAAGAAGTCGCTGAACCACGCGGGCGTGTCCAAGGTGGAGATTGAGCGCGCCGCCAACAAGGTGAAGGTCAACGTCCACACCGCGCGTCCGGGCATCGTCATCGGCAAGCGCGGCGCTGGCATCGAGACCGTCAAGAAGGACCTCCAGCAGTTCACCAAGAACGAGGTCTTCCTGAACATCGTCGAGGTCCGCAAGGCCGAGACCGACGCGCAGCTCGTGGCGGAGAACATCGCCACGCAGCTCGAGCGCCGCATCGCCTTCCGCCGCGCCATGAAGAAGGCGCTGCAGACCGCGATGAAGTTCGGGGCCAAGGGCATCCGCGTGGCCTGCTCGGGCCGCCTGGGTGGCGCCGAGATGGCCCGCTACGAGTGGTACCGCGAGGGCCGCGTGCCCCTGCACACCCTCCGTGCGGACATCGACTTCGGCTTCGCCGAGGCCAAGACGACCTACGGCAAGATTGGCTGCAAGGTCTGGATCTGCAAGGGCGAGGTCCTCCCCGGCAAGGGTGGCCAGGCCCCCCAGGCCACCAACCGGTAAGACGCCCCTGTGGGGCGGGCCCTAAGAAGCCCGCCCTGCACGCGAGGCACGAAGGACATCGACCATGCTTCAGCCTGCTCGAACCAAGTACCGCAAGATGCAGAAGGGCCGCATGTTCGGCTCGGCCCACCGCGGCAGCGACCTCACCTACGGTGAGTTCGGCCTGGTGAGCCTCCAGCCGGGATGGATCACCTCGCGCCAGATCGAGGCGGCCCGTATCGCGATGACCCGCCACGTGAAGCGCGGCGGCAAGATCTGGATCCGGATCTTCCCGGACAAGCCCATCACGAAGAAGCCCGCCGAAACCCGTATGGGTACCGGTAAGGGTGGCGTGGAGTACTACGTCGCGGTCGTCAAGCCGGGACGCGTCCTCTACGAGATGGAGGGCATGACGCAGGAGATCGCCACCGGTGCGCTGAAGCTGGCGCAGGCGAAGCTGCCGGTGCTCACCAAGATCGTGCGCCGCAGCGAGCTCTCGCTGTAGTCACGCACCGCCGGGACGGGCGCTCAACCTGGTGACAGGGGAGGGCGCCCGCATCCCGCGCCGAGGAGACCAAGATGGCGACTGCGAAGGAACTGAAGGACCTGTCGACGGACGACCTGCAGAACCGCGCGAAGGAACTGCGCGACACGCTGGTCCAGGATCGGCTCAAGCGTCGGACCGGCTCGCTGGACAGCCCCGCTGAGGGCGTGCAGCACCGCCGTGATCTGGCCCGCATCCTCACCGTCCTGGGCCAGAAGGCCCGGGCCGCGAAGGCGGGGTAGTAGTAGCAGTGCATCCGCGGGCATCCGGGCTCACCCGGGTGTCCGTGGCCATCCGGGCAGAGGGCCCGGGTGCATGACAGACAGTGAGAACCAACATGGCTGAAGCGACCGAAACGCCCGCTGCCGAGACCTCCACCCGGGGTCGTCCCAAGACCCGCGTGGGCATCGTCACCTCCAACAAGATGCAGAAGACGGTGGTCGTCACCGTCCAGCGTCGTGCTCCCCACCCGAAGTACGGGAAGATCATGAGCCTGCGCGAGAAGTACAAGGCGCACGTCGAGGATCACGACTACCCGAAGAAGGTCACCATCAACGAGGGTGACCGGGTGCGCATCGCCGAGACCAAGCCCGCTTCGAAGGACAAGCGTTGGCGCGTGGTCGAGGTGTTGGAGAAGAGCAAGAACGTCTAGGTAGGCCACACCACGTCCGTGCGCCATGAAGCGCGTGGACGGGTTCGAGCAAGAGGAGACTTCACATGATTCAGATGCAGAGTGTGCTCGATGTGGCCGACAACTCGGGCGCCAAGAAGGTGTTTTGCATCAAGGTTCTCGGCGGCTCCAAGCGCAAGTACGCCTCCATCGGCGACGTCATCGTCGTGTCGATCCGCGAGGCCCTGCCCAACTCCAAGGTGAAGAAGGGTGACGTGGCCAAGGCCGTCATCGTCCGCACCCGTCGCGAGGTGGGTCGTGCGGATGGCAGCTACATCAAGTTCGACGGCAACTCGGCGGTCCTCATCAACAAGGACCTGGAGCCCATCGGGACGCGCATCTTTGGGCCGGTCGCCCGTGAGCTGCGTGCCCGCAAGTTCATGAAGATCATCTCGCTGGCGCCCGAGGTCCTCTAAGAGGACGCAGGCCTGACGGCGAACAGCCAGAGTGAGGAAGCCATGCAGAAGCTGAAAGTCGGTGACACCATCCAGGTCATCTCCGGGTCCGAGCGCTCGGAGAAGACGCCGGCGACCAAGCGCGGCAAGGTGCTGAAGGTTGACCGGGAGGCGGGCCGCGTGACGGTCGAGGGCCTGCGCCTGGTCAAGCGCCACCTGCGCAAGACGCCGCAGTCCCCCGAGGGCGGCATCATCGAGAAGCCGGGTACCATCGCGCTCTCGAACGTCCAGGTGGTCTGCGCCAAGTGCGACAAGCCGACCCGAGTCGGCATCCGCAAGGAGGGGGAGACCTCCAAGCGGTTCTGCAAGCAGTGTGACGCCCTGATTGACTAGGGGTCGTTGTTCGGGCATGTATGCGCGCCCCTTGCCTCACCCGGTGGTGAGGCAAGCGGGCGTGCACGTCCAGAGGGCTGAAATCGTTGTGCCTTCTGGGTGTTTCCACGTTCTAGACGCAGGACTGATCGGGCGCGCTGGGTCATGACGGCGTTCCGAAGCAGAGGACTGAAAGATGGCTGACGAGAAGAAGGCCGACTCGAAGGAAAAGAAGAGCAAGAAGCGCGGCAAGGAAGAAGCCAAGAAGGTCGGCTTCGCCGCGAACATCGAGGAGGGCCTGAAGGCGCGCTCGGCGCGGCTCAAGGACCGCTTCCGCGCGGAAGGCGTTCCTTCGCTGATGAAGGAGCTGGGGCTCAAGAACCCCATGGAAGTGCCGCGGCTGGAGAAGATCGTCGTCAACATGGGTCTGGGCGAGGCGCTCGCCAACAACAAGATCCTGGAGTCGGCGGTGGACCAGTTGGCGGCCATCACCGGTCAGAAGCCGGTCGTGACCCGCGCGCGCAAGTCCATCGCGAACTTCAAGCTGCGCCAGGGCCAGGCCATCGGTGCCGCCGTCACGCTGCGCGGCGACCGCATGTTCGAGTTCATGGACCGCCTCATCACCGTCGCGCTGCCGCGCGTGCGTGACTTCAAGGGCGTGTCCCCGAAGGCCTTCGACGGGAAGGGCAACTACACGCTCGGCGTGCGCGAGCAGATCATCTTCCCGGAAATCAACTACGATCAGATCGAAAAGGTGAAGGGGCTCAACATCAGCTTCGTCACCACCGCCCGGAACGACGAGCAGGGCCTCGCGCTGATGCGTCACTTCGGCATGCCGTTCCGTCAGTAACCGAGCCCAGGACTCCCATCGATCATGGCCAAGCTCTCCAAGATTGCCCAGGCGAAGCGCAAGCTGAAGTTCCCCGTGCGTCAGTACAACCGCTGCGGTCTCTGCGGTCGTCCTCGCGCCTTCCTGCGCAAGTTCAAGATGTGCCGTATCTGCCTGCGTCACCGCGCCCTGCGCGGTGAGATCACCGGCGTCACCAAGTCGTCCTGGTAGGCGCTGGACCCGGAACATCGTCCCTGCCCTGAAGAGGGCAGGGCGGTGCCCGGTTGAAGTAGAAGGGAAGTGGCGGTCGTCGCGAACCCCCGGGATGGGCCCGGCAGGCGCGGTGGCCGCAAATGCGGTGAGTCCCCAGGGGACCGCTGCTTTGCTTGAAGGTGCTTCATGCCGGTCAATGATCCCGTCGGCGACATGCTGACCCGCCTGCGCAACGCCTCGCGTGCGCGGCACGACAAGGTCGTCATCCCCCACTCGAAGCTCAAGGTGGAGATCGTCAAGGTCCTCAAGGACGAGGGCTACATCGGGGATTTCACCATCCACGAGGTCGCGCCGCAGAACGAGATCACCGTCCAGTTGAAGTACGGCCCGGATCGCAGCCCGGTCATCACCGGCATCCGCCGCGTGTCCAAGCCTGGCCTGCGCCGCTATGTCGCGGTGCGCGACATCCAGCCGGTGCTCGGCGGCATGGGCATCTCCATCCTCTCCACCTCGCGCGGCATCCTGGTGGACACCGAGGCCCGGAAGCAGAAGGTCGGCGGCGAGCTGCTCTGCACGGTCTACTAGCCAGGAGCCTGGGTGAGGCGCCCCGCGAGGAGCGCGCCCCGGGCGACGACAGCACGAGGCAATCATGAGTCGGATTGGAAAACTGGCGATCAAGCTCGGCGACAAGACGAAGGTCAACGTCGCCAACCAGCAGGTCAACTTCGAAGGCCCCAAGGGCAAGCTGTCCGTCAAGCTCCCCGCCAAGGTGAAGGTGGAGGTGAAGGACGGCCAGGTGACGGTGCAGCGCGCGGATGACTCGCGCGAGGCCCGCAGCCTGCACGGCCTGACGCGGACCATCCTCGCCAACGCGGCGAAGGGCGTGTCCACGGGCTTCGAGAAGCGTTTGGACATCCGCGGCGTCGGTTTCCGCGCGGAAGTGAAGGGCAAGGCCATCCACTTCTCGCTCGGCTACTCCCACCCGGTCGTGTTCAACCTGCCGGAGGGTGTGACGGCGGAAGTCGACAAGACCTCCCGCACCGAGGACAGCCTTCCCACGGTGGGGCTCACGCTCCGCTCGGCGGACAAGGAAGTCCTGGGCGCCACGGCGGTCAACATCCGCTCGCTGCGTCCGCCGGAGCCCTACAAGGGCAAGGGCATCAAGTACGCCGAGGAGCGCATCCGTCGCAAGGAGGGCAAGACCGGTACGACCTAGTCGTCGCCGCGTCTTCGCCGAGCATTCAACCCCGCCGGACCTTGAGGTCTGGCGGAATCATCCGGCGGCGGAAGGCCGCATCGCCGCCGGACGGAAAAGGAAGCAGCCATGTCCAAGACTGTCGATCAGCGCCTCAAGAGGAAGAACCGCATCCGCAAGAAGCTCTCCGGAACCACGGAGCGTCCGCGGCTGTCGGTCTACAAGAGCCTCAAGCACATCTACGCGCAGGTGGTGGACGACTCCACCGGTCGCACGCTGGCGTTCGCGTCGTCCCTGTCCAAGGAGCTGAAGGGCAAGGACGAGGGCGACAAGAAGGCCGACGCGAAGCGCGTGGGCTCCCTCATCGCGGAGAAGTGCAAGGCCGCCAACGTCGATGCGGTGGTGTTCGACCGCAACGGCTTCCCTTACCATGGGCGCATCGCCGCCGTGGCTGACGCCGCGCGCGAGGCCGGCCTGAAGTTCTAGGTACCAGAAAGGAATTCCTCAAGTGGCAACTCCGATCAATCCGAACGATCTGGACCTGACCGACCGCGTGGTGAATATCAACCGCGTGGCCAAGGTGGTGAAGGGTGGCCGCCGTTTCTCGTTCGCCGCGCTCGTCGTGGTGGGCGATGGCAACGGGCACGTGGGCGTGGGCCTGGGCAAGGCCAACGAAGTCCCCGAGGCCATCCGCAAGGGCGGCGAGAACGCGAAGAAGAACCTGTTCCGCGTTCCGCGCATGGGCCACACCATCCCTCACGAGATCCTGGGGCACTTCGGTGCCGGCTGGGTGCTCCTGAAGCCGGCCTCCGAAGGTACGGGCGTCATCGCCGGTGGCGCGGTGCGCGCGGTGCTGGAGGCGGCGGGCATCCGCAACATCCTGACCAAGAGCCAGGGTTCGCGGAATCCGCACAACGTGCTGAAGGCCACGGTCGCTGGCCTGAAGCTGCTGCGCAGCGCGGAGCAGGTCGCGCGGCTGCGTGGCAAGGACGTCGAGACCCAGAAGCTCGCGGGCGAGGCGAGGGGCTAGTCATGGCGCTCAAGGTTAAGCTGACGAAGAGCTTCTCGGGGTCTTCCGAGGACATGCTGGCCACCATCAAGGGCCTCGGTCTGAAGAAGTTCGGCGACGAGCGGCTGTTGAAGGACACCCCGGCGGTGCGCGGCATGGTGTTCAAGGTGAAGCACCTGGTCTCCCTGGAGACGGTCAGCCAGGAGGCCCCGGCGCCCAAGCGCCGCAAGCCCCGGAAGATTGTCGCCCGGGACCGCGCCCTGGAGCGCCTGGCCGCCACGGCCAAGGCCTGAGAACTGAGGACCCAACATGAGCATCCTGACCAATCTGAAGCGCCCTGAGGGCTCCTGGCACCGCAAGAAGCGCGTGGGCCGTGGCCAGGGTAGCGGCCTGGGCAAGACGGCCGGCCGCGGCGGCAAGGGCCAGAAGGCCCGCTCCGGCAACATGCGGTTCGAGGGCTTCGAAGGCGGCCAGAGCCCGCTGCAGCGCCGTCTGCCGAAGTTCGGCTTCAACCCGCCCAACCGCACCGCGTACGCCATCGTGAACCTGGGTGACCTGGAGCACGTGTTCGACGCGGGCGCCACGGTGGACGAGGCCGCGCTGAAGCAGGCGGGCCTGGTCAAGGGCCGTTATGACGGCATCAAGGTCCTGGCGCACGGCGAGCTCGCCAAGAAGCTCACCGTGAAGGTGAACAAGGTGTCCGCGGCGGCTCGCGAGAACATCGAGAAGGCGGGCGGCTCCGTGGAGGAGCTCCCCCTGATGGCGCACAAGCCGGAGTCGGCCGCCAAGGCCCACGCCGGCAAGGGCGTCAAGGCTCCTCGCCAGCCCCGGGCGTAGGCGTGACCGGCGCGCATCACGGTGATGTGGTGCGCGCCCCCAGCCTTGTGTAGGCTTCCGCGCCCCTTTCCGGAACCGGAGAGGGGCGTTTGTTGTTGCTGGCAGAACCTCTTGAAGAGGATGGCATTACCGTGGCCCTGAACGCCTTCGCCAACGTCTTCCGCATCGCGGAGCTGCGCAGCCGGCTTGCGTACACGCTCGTGCTGCTGTCCGTCTACCGCATCGGCATCTTCATCAACACGCCGGGCGTGGACCGCTCCGCGATGAACGCGTTCATGGACGCCCAGAAACAATCGGGCGGTCTGGTGTCGCTGTTCAACCTCTTCTCCGGCGGCGCGCTGGAGCAGATGTCCATCTTCGGCCTGGGCATCATGCCGTACGTGAGCGCCTCCATCATCATCCAGCTCCTGGCGGTGGTGGTGCCCAGCCTGGAGCGCCTGCAGAAGGAAGGCGCCGCGGGCCGCCAGAAGATCAACCAGTACACGCGCTACGGCAGCATCGCGCTGTCCATCGTGCAGGGCGTGGGCATCTCGCGGTGGCTGGCCTCGCTGGGCCGCTCCGACGCGGGGCAGGGCGGCTTCAACCAGGTGGTGGTGCCCAACGACAACCTCTGGTTCACCTTCATGACGGTGGTGAGCCTCACGGCGGGCACGGCCTTCATCATGTGGCTGGGCGAGCGCATCACCGAGCGCGGAATCGGCAACGGCATCTCGCTCATCATCTTCGCGGGCATCGTGGCGCGCGTGCTGCCCGGCGCGAAGACGCTGCTGGACCTGACGACGCAGGAAGTGGTGAACGTGGCCGCGGTGCTGGGCCTGCTCTTCTTCATGCTCCTCATCATCGGCGTGGTGGTCTACGTGGAGCGGGGCATGCGGCGCGTGCCCATCCAGTACGCCAAGCGCATGGCGGGCCGGCGCATGTTCGCGGGCCAGGCCACGTACTTCCCCATGAAGGTGAACGCCTCGGGCGTGATTCCCCCCATCTTCGCCGGCGCGGTGCTGTCCTTCCCCGCGACGCTGGGTGCGTGGTTCCCCTTCCTGCAGGGCTTCCAGCGCAGCATCGAGGGCAACCTCTGGGTCTACAACGGCCTGTTCGTGCTGCTGGTGGTGTTCTTCTCCTACTTCTACACGGCGCTCACGTTCCGGCCGGATGACGTGGCGGACAACATCAAGAAGCAGGGCGGCTACATCCCCGGCATCCGCCCGGGCCGTCAGACGGCGGAGTTCATCGAGCGCACGCTCAACCGCCTCACGTTCGGTGGCGCCATCTACCTGGCCATCATCTGCGTGATTCCGTCCGTCATCAGCAGCGTGCTCGGGGTGCGCTTCACCTTCGGCGGCACGGCGCTCCTCATCGTGGTGGGCGTGGCGCTGGACACGGTGCAGCAGATCGAGGGTCACCTCATCAGCCGCAACTACGAAGGCTTCGCGGGTCCGCGCGGTCCGCGCATCCGTGGTCGGGTCCGCGTGGCGGCCTGACAGCGGTCCGTTGTGTTCCGGGCGCCTCTCCCCAATGGTGGGGAGGGGCGCCTCGTCGTTCAAGGGTGGACGCTGGTGCAAAGGAGCGACATGAACCTCATCCTCTTGGGGCCGCCGAACGCCGGGAAGGGAACCCAGGCGAAGAAGCTCTACGCGGACTTCCAGATCCCGCAGATCTCCACCGGCGACATCCTGCGCAAGGCCGTCAAGGATGGCACGCCGCTGGGCCAGGTGGCTGGGCCGCTGATGGCCGCGGGGCAGTACGTCCCGGACGATGTCGTCATCGGCATCGTCGAGGAGCGGCTGAAGGAGCCGGACGTGGCCAAGGGCTTCGTGCTCGACGGCTTCCCCCGCACCCCGGGACAGGCGGACGCGCTGGACCGGATGCTGGAGCGGCTGGGCAAGCAGTTGAACGCCGTTGTGTCGCTCGAGGTCCCGCACTCGACCCTGGTCGAGCGTGGCTCCGGCCGGCGCGTGTGCCCCAATGACGGAGCCGTCTACCACGTCACCCAGAGCCCGCCGAAGCGGGCGGGCCTGTGCGACAAGTGCGGCACGGAGCTCGTGCAGCGTCCGGATGACACGCCGGAGGTCATCGAGAAGCGCCTGCAGAAGTACGACGCGGAGACGTCCCCCCTGAAGGACTTCTACGCGAAGAAGGGGCTGCTCAAGAGCGTGGACGGGGTCGGCTCCCCAGAGGGCATCTACGAGGAGATCAAGAAGGCCGCGGGCCGTCCCGCCTGAGCGTGGGGCAGCCAGCAGGTCGAGGGCAGGGCCGGTCTGGACTGCCGCCCCACCGGTCCCGGGTTCCCGACAGAGCCGCAGGCCGGTAGGGAAAGGGGCGCATGAACCCGGTGGAGCTCAAGAGCCCGGATGAGATCGCCCTGATGCGGGAGGCGGGGCGGATCGTCTGTGAGATCCTGGACGAGTTGGAGAAGGCCGTGGCTCCCGGTGTCTCCACCTGGGACCTGGACGCCCTGGCGGAGCAGCTCATCGCCAAGAAGGGCGCCCGGTCGGCGTTCAAGGGCTACCACGGCTTTCCGGGCGTCCTCTGCGCCTCCGTGAATCAGGAGGTCGTCCACGGCATCCCAAGCCGCAAGCGGCGGTTGGAGGCCGGGGACCTGATGAAGCTGGACTTCGGGGTGGTCTACCGGGGCTTCTTCGGGGACTCGGCGCGCACGGTGGCGGTGGGGAAGGTGACGCCAGAAGCCCAGGCCCTGGTGGACACCACCCGGCAGTCCCTGGAGAAGGCCATCCAGGTGATGCAGCCGGGCAACCGGATTGGCGACATTGGCCACGCGGTGCAGAGTCACGTGGAGGCGCGGGGGTTCTCCGTGGTCCGGGATTTCACGGGACACGGGATTGGCAGGAAGCTACACGAGCCACCGCAGGTGCCCAACTACGGGCAGGCGGGGTCCGGGATGAAGCTGCGGCCAGGCATGGTCCTGGCGGTGGAACCGATGGTGAACCAGGGGACGCCCGACGTGGAGGTCCTGGGGGACGAGTGGACGGCCGTCACCGTGGACGGCAAGTTGTCCGCCCACTTCGAGCACACCATCCTGATCTCGGAGCGGGGGCCGGAAGTGCTGACCCGGCGTCGATGAGGGCCCCCGGACCCCGGGTGAAATAGGGTGATGTCAGAAGGTGTTGATAGAGGTCCAGATTTCAGATCGCGCGGCGCTTGCTACTTACGGACCAAAGTGTTATCCCGCCGCGCTTCCAGAAGGTTCGTGGTCCGGGAAGAAGGTTGACGCTTGCCGAAGGATGATTCCATCGAAGTCGAGGGGACCGTTATGGAACCCCTACCGAACGCGATGTTCCGCGTGGTGCTGGACAACGGCCACAAGGTGCTCGCGCACATCTCGGGCAAGATGCGGATGCACTTCATCCGTATCCTCCCGGGCGACAAGGTGAAGGTCGAGTTGTCGCCGTATGACCTGACCCGTGGACGGATCACGTACCGGGCCAAGTAATTCGCGCCGGCCGCCTGTGCGGACCGGCTGTTGTGCTTTTCACCGCTGAAGGAAGGAAGTTCGCTCCATGAAGGTTCGGGCGTCCGTCAAGAAGATCTGCGACAAGTGCAAGGTCGTTCGCCGCAAGGGCATCGTGCGCGTCATCTGCGCCTCCAACCCCCGGCACAAGCAGCGCCAGGGCTAAGAGTCCCCAGGGACTCTTGCCTCAGACCAACTCCACAACGAAGGAAGACCGAAGATGGCTCGTATCGCCGGCATCGATCTGCCGCCCAACAAGCGTGCGGTGATCTCGCTTCAGTACATCTACGGGATCGGTAACAAGACCGCGCACGACATCATCGAGGCGGCGGGCATCGATCTCACCACCCGGACCAAGGACCTCACCGAGGACCAGGCTCGAAAGATCCGCGAGATCATCGAGGCCAACTACAAGGTCGAGGGTGACCTCCGGCGCGAGGTGACCATGAACATCAAGCGGCTGATGGACCTGGGTTGCTACCGGGGTCTGCGTCACCGCAAGGGTCTTCCGGTCCGCGGCCAGCGCACCCACACCAACGCGCGCACCCGCAAGGGCCCCAAGCGCGGCATCGTTCGCGCGAAGCCGGCCGCTCCGGCCCGCTAAACCCTCTGGCGCCCGCTGCCTCGCTTCGTGTGAGGCGCGGGCGTTGATCACCTACTCCCAGGAGCAGCGATTCACATGGCTGACGAGATCAATACCGCCGCCGCGCCGGCCGGTGCCGAGGGTGGCGAGACCCCTGCGGCGAAGAAGAGCAAGCGCAAGGGCAAGAAGAACATCCTCAACGGCGTGGTCCACATCCAGTCCACGTTCAACAACACCATCATCACGATTACGGACGTGTCCGGGAACGTGATCTCCTGGTCGTCCGCCGGAGCGCGCGGCTTCAAGGGCAGCCGCAAGTCCACGCCGTTCGCGGCGCAGGTGGCCGCTGGCGACGCCGCGGCGAAGGCGATGGAGCACGGCCTGAAGACCGTGACGGTGTTCGTGAAGGGCCCGGGCGCGGGCCGTGAGTCGGCGCTGCGCGCGCTGGCCGCCGCCGGCCTGAAGATCAGCCTCATCCGCGACGTGACGCCCATCCCGCACAACGGCTGCCGTCAGCCCAAGCGCCGCCGCGTCTAATCACCGCTTCGGGCCGGGGACCCGCCTCGCGGCGGGCCCGGCTCCAGACCATCTGCAAGGAGAGTTTCCGTGGCTCGTTATACCGCGAGCGCCTGCCGTATCTGCCGGCGCGAGAACCTGAAGATGTACCTCAAGGGCGACCGTTGCTACACGGACAAGTGCGCCATCGAGCGCCGCCCCTATCCCCCCGGTCAGCACGGCCAGGGCCGCGTGAAGTTCTCCGGCTACGGCGTGCAGCTGCGCGAGAAGCAGAAGGTCAAGCGCATGTACGGCCTGCTCGAGAACCAGTTCCGCGGGTACTACCACCGCGCGTCCGCGGCCAAGGGCAAGACGGGTGAGAACCTGCTGCAGCAGCTTGAGCTCCGCCTGGACAACGTGGTGTTCCGCATGGGCTTCGCGGACACGCGCAACGAGGCGCGCCAGTTGGTGCGTCACGGTCACTTCCAGGTCAACGGCCGCCGGGTGAACATCCCGTCGTTCGCCGTGAAGCCGGGCAGCGCGGTGGAAGTGGCGGAGAAGAGCCGCAAGGTGCTCCGCATCTCCGAGGCGCTGGAGACGGTGGACCGCCGTGGCGTTCCGCAGTGGATCGACCTGGACAAGAAGGCGTTCAAGGGCACCGTCAAGACGGTCCCGAACCGCGAGGACCTGACGATGCCCATCCAGGAGCAGCTCATCGTCGAACTGTACTCGAAGTAAGCAGGGGTGCCGGGCCCGCCTTCCGGTGGGCCCCTCCCGCGGTGGACGCCCTGGCCGACGAGGCCGGGGCTTTGTCGCCTGTCGTTTCTCCGCCTGGAGGGCGCGTCCTGCGTGCGCCAGGCGAGGTTGTTAGCAGTCCCCCCGCGTGCCCGTCCTCCCGTCACCCTGACGGGGAAGTGGGTGATGGCGCACGACCAGAGGAGCAGTCCCCATGGCCGACACGTTTGTTGCGAAGAACTGGCGCGACCTCATCAAGCCGCGCCGCATGGAAGTGGACCAGGACTCGCTGAGCCCCACGTACGGCAAGTTCGTGGCGGAGCCGCTGGAGCGCGGCTTCGGGACGACGCTGGGCAACTCGCTGCGGCGGGTGCTGCTGTCGTCTCTGCAGGGCGCGGCCATCACCTCCGTGAAGATTGAAGGCGTGGACCACGAGTTCACGACCATCCCCGAGGTGGCCGAGGACGTCACGGACGTCGTGTTGAACCTGAAGGAGGTCCTCCTCCGGATGCACACGAACGAGACGAAGACGCTGCGCATCGAGGTGGAGGGCCCCAAGGAAGTGAAGGCGGGCGACCTCATCGCGGACCAGGACGTGGAGATCCTGAACCCGGGTCACCACATCTGCACCGTGTCCGAGGGTGGCAAGGTGCGCATGGAGCTGACGTGCCGCCGGGGCCGGGGCTACGTGCCGGCGTCCACCAACAAGGTGCCGGGCGCGCCCATCGGGACCATCCCCATCGACTCGCTCTTCTCGCCCATCCGCAAGGTGAACTACCAGGTCACCAACGCGCGCGTCGGTCAGGTCACGGACTACGACAAGCTGTCGCTCGAGGTCTGGACGGACGGCTCCGTGGTGCCGCAGGACGCGGTGGCGTACGCGGCGAAGATCATCAAGGAGCAGCTCACGGTCTTCGTGAACTTCGACGAGACCGAGGAGCCGGTCGTCGCCGAGGCGCCGAAGGAAGAGGCCAAGCTCAACGAGAACCTGTTCCGCTCGGTGGATGAGCTGGAGCTGTCGGTGCGCTCGGCCAACTGCCTGCAGCAGGCGAACATCAAGTCCATCGGTGACCTGGTCCAGCGCACCGAGGCGGAGATGCTCAAGACGAAGAACTTCGGCCGCAAGTCCTTGAAGGAGATCAAGGAGATCCTCGCGGAGATGGGCCTGTCGCTGGGCATGAAGCTGGAGAACTGGCCGCCGAAGAACGCGCCGGCTCCCGCGGCCCCCAAGGCCTGAAGCGCCGTCGTTTCCTGAAGCACCTGCCTTGGCTCCCCGCCGACACGGCTTCACGGTGGCGCGAAGGCAGGGGGCCCTGGTACACAGGGCCCGATTCAATGGCGGCCCCCGGTGTCGGGGCCGTCCTTCCCACCCGGTACCTGATACGGCCGGAGTGGTGGGGCACTCCAGAAGAGGCCCCGGAGCACGCGCATGCGCCATAAGGTCGGACAGAGGAAGCTGCACCGCACCACGAGCCACCGTCTCGCGATGCTGAACAACATGGTCACGTCCCTGCTGGAGCACGGGGCCATCCGCACCACCGTTCCCAAGGCGAAGGAAGTCCGTCCGCTGGCCGAGCGCATCATCACGCTCGCCAAGCGCGGTGGCCTGTCCAACGTGCGCCTTGCTGCCCGCACCGTGAAGGACCGCGCGGTCCTCCAGAAGGTGTTCAGCGAGTACAAGGAGCGTTACGCCTCCCGTCCGGGTGGCTACACCCGCATCGTGCGCCTGGGCTTCCGCCGGGGCGACGCCGCGGAGATGGCCCTCATCGAGCTGGTGGATCGTCCCGCGAAGGCCCCGGCCGCCGCCGAGACGACCGAGGCTCCCGCCGAGGCGAAGACCGAGGGTTGAGCCGTTCCCCGTGCCCGGGTCTCACGTGAGTGAGGCCCGGACGGGCTGAAGCAGCACAAAGGGCGCCTTCCTGCTTCAGGAGGGCGCCCTTCGTGTTTCCGGCGTCTGGCGGGGCCCTGCCTCGCGGCCGGGCTACTTCTTCGGCGCGAGGAGGCGCTGCCACTCCTCCTGGAGCGAGGGCGTGAGGTCGGCCTTGTCGTCCGCGCTCTTCATCGTCAGCGCCTGGAAGCGCAGGTCCGCGGGCGCGGCGCCGCCGGTCTTCCCCAGGAGTTGCTTGGGCGTGATGGTGATGAAGTTGCCGGGCTGCACCTCCGCCACCACCGCCTTGTACTCGTTGTTCACGGTGATGATGACGTCGCGCCAGACGTCCTTGCTCTCGTTCCAGATGGTGACGGAGGGCCGGTCCAGCTTGTCGCTGAGCACCAGGCGCGCGTCCATGTCACCCGTGTCCATCGAGCGGCCCGGGCACGCGATGCCGAGGCTGGCGATGGACAGCACGAGCCAGCCCGCGACGATGCCGGCCTTGTACTTGAAGAAGCGGTCGCTCGCGCGGAAGTCCGCGAACTGCTCCTTCAGGATGGAGAAGGCGTTGAGGACGACGTTGGACGTCTCCGCGGCGACGCGCTTGCCCAGGGGGCCTTCCGGCTTCGCCTTCTCCAGGGGGGCCGCGCGGGCGGCGCTCACGGCGCGCATGCCGGAGCTGGTGGCCGCCCGGGGCTGGGTGCCGGGGTTGGACGGCGTCCGGGGCGGAGGGGGGCTGGGAGGGGCGGGTTTGCGCGCGTCGCTCATCGAAGGTCGAGTGTAGAGGGCGCGGTGCGCCGGTGGCTACTGGCCCTTGAGCACCTGCAGGGCCTTGCTGGCCACCGCGTTGTCGGGCTGGGTCTCCAGTACCTTCCCCAGCCAGCGCTCCGCTTCGCTCGCGGCCTTCTGGCGGTCCTCGGGGCGGCGGGCCTTCTGGGCCTCCTCGGTGTAGAGCAGGCCCAGGCGCAGGGCGAACTCGGTGTTCTCCGGGTCCTTGTCCGCCACGACCTTCAGCTCGCGCTGCGCGGCCGCGTAGTCCCCCTGCAACTGGTACACGAGCGACAGCTTGCCGCGCGCGGCCGCCGAGTCCGGCGCCAGCGTCACCGCCACCTGGAAGGCCTCCTTCGCGGTGTCCAGGTCCCTGGCCTCCAGGCGCAGGTCGCCCAGGCGGAACCAGGCCAGGTCCAGCAGCGGGTTGAGCGCCACGGCCTTCTCGAAGGCGGTGCGCGCCGCGTCCGTGCGCTGGCGCGTCAGGTACAGCTCCCCCAGGTAGAGCTGGTTCTTGCCGTCCTGGGGGGCGCGCTCGATGGCCTGCTTGAACTCGTCCACGGCGCGGCCGGCGTCATCCAGGCGCTGGTAGGCCAGCCCCAGCAGGGCGTGCACCACGGCCAGGTCCGGGTAGTCGTGGAGGATCTCCTCGAAGGCGATGAGGGCGTGCTGGGGCGCGTCCAGCTCGTGCAGGTAGCGCATGCCCTCCTCGAGCTTCGCCTCCGCCGCCTTGGGGAAGTTCTGGAACGGGTCCGCCAGCGGGTTCATCAGCGCCCGCGCGGTGGCGACCTCCGCCGGCGTGGGGTTGCCGCGCACGACGGTGCCCAGGGCCGCCACGGCGCCCGCCGTGTCGCCCGTGCGAGCCAGGGCCTTGGCCAGGGGCAGCTTCCAGCCCGCGCGCTCCGGGGCCAGCTCCACGGCCTTGCGCAGCGGGCCCAGCGCGGCGGTGTACTGCTCCGACTCCAGGCGCGCCACGCCCAGGCGGTAATGGAACTCCGCGGTCGTGGGGGACAGCGTGATGGCGCGCTCGAAGGCGGCCACGGTGGGGGCGCCCGCGTCCCGGGCCCGCGAGAAGAGCGTCAGGCCCAGCATGTACTGGTCCACGGCGCGCTCGTTCTTCGCGATGGCCTGGCGCAGCTCCTCCGCCCAGGCGTCCGCGCGGCCCGCCTTCACCTGGGCCTCCGTGAGGGCGCGGGCCACGTCCACGTCGTCCGGCGTGCGCGTGTGCAGCTCCCTCAGGAGCTTCACCGCCTCATCCGGCTGGTTGCCGTCCAGGTACGCGCGCGCCTGGGCTTTGGGGGACAGCGCGGGGGCCTGGGCCTGGCCGTGGCCGCAGCCGGTGGCGAGGAGCCCCAACCCCAGGAGGGCGGCGGGCCAGCGGAGCGTGCGGAGGCGGTTCGAGGGAAGCGTCAGGGGCACGGGGAGCTCAGGAGGCCTTGGAGGTGACGGAGGCGGCACGCTGCGCGACGCCCTCGCGGTTCGGCGGGGCGACGGCCGTGTCGGGGTCACCGCCCTTGCCACCCAGGGAGAGGCTGTCGGCGATGATCTGCGCGCGCACCGCGCGGGCCAGGCCCTCGCGGTCGTTGTCCGCGAAGCCGGTGGTGTCGATGGGGCGGCCGACCTTCACGCGCACCACACCCGGGGTGATGTTCCACGAGTTCTTGGGCATCACGTTGTCGGTGCCCTCGATGGTGACGGGGCAGATGGGCACGCGGGCCTTCAGCGCGAGCGCGAAGGGGCCCTTCTTGAAGGGCAGCACGCGGCCGTCCGGGGAGCGGGTGCCCTCCGGGTACAGGAAGATGCTGGTGCCCGCGCGGATCTTCCGGGCGGCCTTCTCCAATGACGCGATGGCGGACGCGCGGTCCCCGCGGTCGATGAAGATGTGGCCCGCGAGCCAGAGGTACCAGCCGATGAACGGCACGAAGCGCAACTGCGACTTGGCGACGAAACGGAAGTCCACCGGCACGGCGAGGAAGTGGGCCGGGATGTCGAGCGTGGACAGGTGGTTGCCGACGTAGATGGTGGGCCGCTTCGGGTCCACGTTCTCCCCGCCAAGGACCTCCAGCTTCGCGCCCCCGGCCCAGAGGAGCACGGGCGACCAGAGCCTGCGGGCGACGGCGACCGAACGCGACGGGTTGAGCGTCACCAGCATGGCGAGGCAGGCCACCGGGAAGCAGACCATGGACCAGACCGTGACCACGAAGATGCACCACAGCTTGCGCAGCATGCGTCGCCTTTCCTCCTACCGGGGGACCTGAGTGCCGGAAGGACCCCGGGGGTGCCGCTCCCCCGTCGTGCAGGCAGGCGGCGCGGCATGGGCGCCGGCTCGGGCTCCTGGACGTGCGGAACGGGGCGGGGGCATGCACTTTATCTACCATGGCTCCCCTCGCCATTGTTTCTGGTGAATGCCGCTCGCTGGGGTTACAAGCAAGGGTGGCGTGGCCAGGAAAAAGTTCATCGCCATCGCGGGCAACATCGGAGCCGGAAAGACGGAGCTCACGTCCTTCCTGTGCCGGAAGTACGGCCTCACGCCGTCCTTCGAGCCCAATGACCAGAACCCCTACCTCGCGGATTTCTACAAGGACATGAAGACGTGGGCGTTCCGCTCGCAGCTCTTCTTCCTCACGCACAAGTTCCGTCTGCACCGGGAGCTGGAGCGCACGCCGGGCACCGTGCTCCAGGACCGGACCCTCTACGAAGACGCGGAAATCTTCGCCAAGAACCTCCACCGGCAGCGGCTCATCGACAAGCGCGACTGGTCCACCTACTGGGAGCTGTACCAGACCATCTCCCAGTCGCTCCGGCCGCCCGACCTGATGATCTACCTGCGCTGCCCGGTGGTGACGCTGAAGGAGCGCATCCGCCTGCGCGGGCGGGCCATGGAGAAGGACATCCCGACCGCCTACCTGAAGCGCCTCAACGCCCTCTACGAGGAGTGGTTCGAGGGCTACTCGCTGTCACCGGTGCTGGTGCTGGGGACGGACAAGCTGGACTACCTCACCAACCTGGTGGACCGCGTGGACCTCTTCCGACAGATTGAGAAGCACCTGTGAAGGAGGTCTACGTCCTGGCCACCGAGCAGTCCGTGCCGCCCTCTCTTGACGCGCTGCGCGCGGCGTTCGCCACGGACGAGGTGGAGTTCGTGCCGCACGAGGGCGACTGGGGCTTCACCGTGCGCGCGGACGGCTCGGAGGTGAAGGTGGTGCTCAAGCCCCTGAGCGACGGCCGTCCCCGCGTCCCCCAGGAGCTGTTCAGCGGCAGCCCGGAGGCCTTCGCGCGCGTGGAGAAGTCGCAGGCCTGCTACGCATTCCTCCTGGAGCCGGGCGGCGCGCAGCCCACGCTGCCCGTCTTCGAGGCGCTGTGGACCGTGCGCACGCTGATGGAGCAGGCGCCGGGCGTGCTCGTGGACCTGACGGCGTTCAAGCTGCACGAGCCCGAGGACGTGGTCGAGATCACCGAGCTGGACTTCGACATCCGCGACCACGTGCACCTGCACGCCATCGAGCTGGCGGAAGGGGACACGCCGCTGTGGGTGCACTCGCACGGGATGGAGAAGTTCGGCGCGCGCGACGTGGAAATCTTCCACCTGGGCGAGGGCGACCTGCTGGCCGCGGAGAGCTTCCTCCACGAGCTGTGCACGGACCTGGCGTTCGCGCAGGGGCCCGCGCTGCGCTCGGAGGTAGCCACCAGCGAGGGCCAGAGCTTCACCCTGGTGCCGTCGGAGGAGGCCCGCGCGAACCTGCTGGGGGTGCCGCTGGACGCCTTCGAGGGCCACGAGGGGCTGTTCCTCACGGTGGTGTCGCCCCTGGGCCGGCACAACACGGCGGAGCTGCTGGCGACGTACCGGGAGCGCTTCGCCAAGGAGCCGGCCGAGCAGACCCAGGCCATGCACGAGGAGGCGCAGGCGCTGCTGCCGGCGTTCCTGGCGCGCTTCCAGCGCAAGGGGTTGATGGAGCCCCTCACGTTCCTGGTGCGGGCCCCCTTCGAGACGCACCCGGAGGGCGAGGTGGTGGTGGAGAACCTGTGGCTGGAGGCGGTGGCCCGGGACGAGGGCTCCGTCGTGGGCCGGCTGGTGGATGGCGCGGTGCACACCACGGAGTGGCGCAAGGGGGCCCATGTGGAGGTGGAGGAGAAGCAGATCAACGCCCTGGCCATCGCCCGGGAGGGCCGCGCGCTCAACGAGTCCGAGCTGCGCGCGCTCTTGAACGCCGAACGCCCCATGTAGCGCCGCGCGTCCAACCCGACGCGTCTTGCGAGCGCCCCGAGGGGCACTGCTAGGCTGCCCGTCCGCATGCCGGCATTGCTGCTGCTCACGGGCCCCTCGGCGGGGCGCCGGTACGAGGTCGTCTCCCAGCTCACCCTCGGCCGCAGCCCCTCCTGCGACATCCCGCTGGAAGACGACCAGGTGTCGCGCCGCCACGCGCAGCTCTTCCTGGACACCGTCGCGGGACAGGTGCGGCTGCGCGACCTGGGCTCCACCAACGGCACGCTGCTCAACGGGCAGCGCCTGGCGCTCCAGGAAGAGGCGGTGCTGCGGCCTGGCGACCGGATGCGCGTGGGCGCCACCATCGCGGTGTACGAGCCGCCGCCGGTGTCCATCGTCGACGAGCCCTCGGGCGTCGTGGCGCCGGAGCCGGAGCACGTGCCCATCGAGGAGGTGCTGCCGCACGTGGGCGCGGCCGCGGCGATGTACTCGGCGGGGACGGCGCTCTTGGGGGCCACCAGCGAGGCCATGGTGCTGCGGCGGCTGTCGGAGGAGACGGCGCACGCCCTCAACGCGGACCGCGCCGCGGCGCTCCTCAGCGGGCCAGAGGGGCTTCGCACGGCGGCGGTGTCTGGCGCGGCGTCCGTGGAGGTGCCTCGCGCGCTGGTGCAGGCGGCGCTGGAGCGCAAGGAGTTGGGGCGGACGGACACGGCGCTGTGCTCGCCGCTGGTGGCTTCGGGCGGGATGCCCTTCGGCGTGCTGTACGTGGAGCGCGAGGAGTCGCCGTTCACCGAGGGCGAGGGCCAACTGCTCGCGTCGCTGGGGCGGCTGGGCGGCGAGGCCTATACGGCGGTGCGCTCGCGCGGCGAGGCGGAGGCCGCGGAGACGCCGTGGGTGACGCCGCTGGGGACGTCGCGGGCGTTCCGGGGCGTGGTGGAGGAGGCGCGGCGTGCGGCGGGCAGCGCCGCTCCGGTGGTGCTGTTCGGCGAGCCGGGCACGGGCAAGGCGCTGCTCGCGCACTTCCTTCATGGGAAGTCCCCGCGCGCGCTGGGGCCGTGGGTGACGGTGGAGTGCCGTCAGTCCCTGGAGGCGGTGGAGGTGGCGCTCTTCGGCCGTGCGGGCGCGCCCGGCCAGCCTCCGGTGACGTCCGCGGTGCTGCGCGCGGACGCGGGCACGCTGCTGCTTCGCCATGTGGAGGCGCTGCCCCGGCCGGCGGCGGAGCGGCTGGCGCGGATGCTGGCCCGGCGCGCGGCTCCGGCCCGGCAGGGCGGCGAGGAGCCCGTGGACGTGCGCATCGTCGCCACCTGTGCTTCGCCGGTGTCGCGGCTCGCGTCCCGGGGCGAGTTCGACGCGGCGCTGGCCCGGGGGCTCACGGGCTTCGAGCTGGAGGTCCCTCCCCTGCGCGAGCGGCGGGGGGACGTGCCGGTGCTGCTGGAGCACTTCGTGCTGCGCGGCGCCCGGCACGGCGGGCGGGAGGCTCCGGTGCTGGGACCGGAGGCCCGGCGCCTCCTGGCCGAGTATCCGTGGCCGCAGAACGTGCGCGAGCTGGAGCTGGTCGCGGAGCGGCTGGGGCGCGTGTACGCGGCGGGCCACGTGGGCATCCCGCAGTTGCCTCCCGAGGTGCGCGAGGGCGCGGTGGGGCACGCGCCTCGCACGTTGCAGGAGCAGGTGGCCCGGCTGGAGCGCGACGCCATCGCGGAGGCGCTCCGCGAGTCCGGCTGGAAGAAGGTCCGCGCGGCGGAGCTGCTGGGCATCAGCCGGCCCACGCTCGACCGGAAGATGGAGGAGTACGGGCTGACGCTGGAGCGGGGGACTCGCGGCTGAGCGCGCTCAGGCCTTCGTGATGGCGCTGTCCTTGCGGCGGCTGATCAACACGCCCGTGAGGATGAGCGCCGCGCCGAGCGTCTGGAAGAGGGTGGGGCGCTCGCCGCGGACGGCCCAGGCGGTGAGGGCGGCGACCACGGGGATGCCGGTGCCATAGAGCGTCGTGCGGTTGGTGCCCACCTGCTGCACGCTGCGGAACCAGACGAAGTAGGCGAGCACCAGCGGCACCAGCGCCGAGTACACGAGCGCCACCCAGCCCGCGGCGCCCACGCGCGACGCGTCCATTTCGATGACCTGGGACGCGCCGGCCAGCACGACGCCCGGGGCGCCCGTGAGCATGGTGATGGCGGTGACGCGCAGCGCGGACACGCCTTCTCCCACCGCGCGCGTGCCCACCGTGTAGATGGACCAGCACAGCGAGCTGCCGACAATCAGCGCGTCGCCCGTCCACGTCGCCGCGCCCAGGTCCGGGCTTCGCGCACCCACGACCAGCAGCGTGCCCACCACCGCGAGCGAGAGCCCCGCGACGACCGGGCGCCGCAGCTTCTCGATGCCCAGCGCCGCGCCCAGCGCCGCCGTCACCACAGGGCTCACCGCCGTGAGCATGCCGCTGTTGGCGGCCGTGGTGCGCGCGAGGCCTTCGATGAAGCACAACTGGTACAGCGTGTTGCCCACGAACCCCAGCGCGGTGAGCCGCAGGAACGTCTTCCACGGCATCGGCTTGCGGCCTTCCACCGCGAGCAACACGAGCCCCATCGCGAGCGCCGCGAGCCCGAAGCGCAGCGACATGAAGGCCCGCGCCGGCATGCCCTCCAGCGCGTCCTTCACCAGGGTGTAGTTCGTCCCCCAGACCACGACGACGGCGATCATCGCCAGGTCGGAGGCGGAGAGGAGACGGGCAGGCGCTGCGACCGCGGGCGACGAGGTGCTCACGGCGGCGGGGCATAGGGCGGCGCGGGTCCGGATGCAACCGACGGGGCTGCAACGAACACGCGGGCCCGCGCCGCTTCCCTGGCAGGCGACACGCACGCGCGGTGCTCTCCCAGGGGGCGGCGGCACCGGGCCGACGTTTCCCCACGCCCGTGCTTGTCCGGCCGCCCCGGCCATGGCGTAAATGCCCGCCCATGGACTTCCGCTATTCGGACGAGGTGCGGCGCGCGAAGGACTCCGGGCAGCCGCTGGTGGCGCTGGAGACGAGCGTGGTCGCGCAGGGCCTGCCGTACCCTGACAACCTGGCCGCCGCTCGCGCGTGCGAGGAGGCCGTGCGCCGCGCCGGCGCCGTGCCCGCGCCCATCGCGCTCGTGGACGGCGAGGTGTGGATTGGCCTGGAGGACGCCACGCTGCGCCGCCTGGCCGAGGGCAAGGAGAAGCTCCTCAAGGTGGGCTCGCGCGACCTGGCCGTGGCGGTGGCCACCCGGGCCAGCGGCGGCACCACCGTGAGCGCCACGTGTGAGCTGGCCGCTGCGGCGGGCATCCGCGTCTTCTCCACCGGCGGCATCGGCGGCGTGCACCGGGGCGCCTCCGAGCACTGGGACATCTCGCAGGACATCGCGGCCCTGTCGCGCTACCCGGTCGCCGTGGTGTGCGCGGGCGCCAAGTCCGTGCTGGACCTGCCCAAGACGATGGAGCTGCTGGAGACCGCGGGCGTGCCCGTCATCGGCGTGGGCACGAACGAGCTGCCGTCCTTCTACAGCCGCGAGTCCGGCCTCTCCCTGGAGCACCGCGCGGACGACGCGGAGACCGCCGCGCGCATCGCCCACGCCCGCTTCGAGCTGCTGGGGCAGGGCGGCGTGCTCTACACGGTGCCGCCTCCGGTGGAGGCCGCGCTGGCTCGCAACGACGTGGAGCTGCACATCGCGTCGGCGCTGGCGGACGCGGACCGGCAGGGCGTGCGCGGCAAGGCCGTGACGCCGTTCCTCCTGGGCGAGATGGCGAAGCGCACCGGGGGCAAGACCCTCAAGACGAACCTGGCGCTCCTGGAGAACAACGCGCGCTTCGCGGGGGCGCTGGCCGTGGCCTACGCCCGCCTCGCGAAGCGCTGAGCGACGAGGACGGCGCTCAGGCCGTGCGGTGCTGGAACCAGGACATCAGGTCCTCCAGCGCCGCGCGGTCCACGTCGTCGAAGGTGTTCTTGTGCTCGGAGTCGATGTCGAGCACCGCGATGAGCTCGCGGTCGCGCCCGTACACCGGCACCACGATTTCAGACGCGGAGCGCCCGTCGCAGGTGATGTGGCCCGGGAACGCGTGCACGTCCGGCACCACCACCGTCTCGCCCTTGGCCGCGGAGGTGCCGCACACGCCCTTGCCGAAGGTGATCTCCAGGCACCCGAGCGTCCCCTGGTAGGGGCCCACGCGCAGCAGCTTCCCGGGCGTCACCACCCGGTAGAAGCCGGTCCACAGGTGGCCGAATGCGTGGTGCAGCAGGCAGCTCATCGTCGCCATCGCGCAGATGTCGTCATCCACGCCTTCGAGGATGGCGAGCGCGTGCGTCTTCAGCTCGGCGTATGCCTCGGTCTTGGGCTGACCGCGCAGATCCAGGGTGACTTCGGCCATGATGGGGTCCTCTGTCAGGAATTCAGTCCCGCCCCTTCTAACAACCCTCGTGCCGGCTGGCACTCGGGAGGTCGTGTGGAACCGCTCGTCCTGGATTCGAAAACCCGCCTGCTCGTGCTCACCGGCGCCGGAGTCTCCGCGGAGAGCGGGGTGCCCACCTTCCGGGGCATGAACGGGCTGTGGGAGAACCACCCCGTGGAGGCGGTGGCGTCCCCGCAGGGCTTCGAGGCGGACCCCGCGCTCGTCTGGCGCTTCTATTCGCAGCGGCGGACGGGAGCGGCGGACGTGAGGCCCAACCCGGGCCACGACGCGCTGGTGCGCTGGGAGCAGCACCTGGGGGACCGCTTCCTCCTGGCCACGCAGAACGTGGACGGCCTGCACACGAAGGCGGGCAGCCAGCGCGTGGTGGACATGCACGGCAACCTCTTCCGCACGAAGTGCGCGGACTGCCAGCGCGCGCCCTTCGCCGACACCACCGTGCACCCGTCGGGCACGGTGCCGAAGTGCGACGCTTGCGGAGGCCGGCTGCGGCCGGACATCGTCTGGTTCGGGGAGATGCTGGACCCCAACGACCTGGCGCGCATTGGCGAGTTCATCACGCGCAAGGACGGCACGCGGCTGGTGTTCCTGGCCGCGGGCACGTCCGGAGCGGTGTGGCCCGCGGCGGGCATCGTGGACGAGGTGCGCTCCGTGCGCGGGGACACGTGGCTCGTGAACTACGAGTCCGCCGCGAACACGGAGCGTTTCCACCACTTCGTCCAGGGGATGAGCGGGCAGGTGCTGCCCACCCTGGCGAAGCTCGTCTGAGGGCCGGGCCTACGGTCCCCGGAGGACCGTGAGCCCCTTGTCGGTGAGGACGAGCAGCATGCTCGGCGTCACGGTGGGCTCGTAGACGAGCTGCTTCACCTGCTGGCCGGACACCTCACGCACCTGGGCCAGCGTGGTGCCGTCCGCTTCCAGCCGCCAGAGGCCGGCGCCGTCCGTGCCGATGTAGAGCGCCCCGTCGTCGGTCGCCTTGAGCGAGAGGATGCGGCTGGACGGCAGCCCCGCGAGCTTCGACCAGTTCCCCGTGGAGCGGTTCTTCGGCGTCAGCGCCCAGACGCCGTAGCGCTCGCTGCCCAGGTAGTAGCGGCCCGAGCGGACCTGCTCGAAGGCACGCCAGTAGTCGTCGGTGGCCTGGCCGTTGAGCGCGTCGTTGTAGCTCTTGAACGACCAGGGCGTGGGGCCCTCCCAGGTGAACTCGCGGTCCCACTCCTCCAGCTTGGGGCTGGGCACGAGCACGCCGACCATCTGCTCGTTGGCGACGAGGACGTCTCCGTTCTGCCCGATGCCCAGGCCGTGCATGTACGGGCACTGCAGCGAGCCCCACTCCGAGCCGTCCTCGTAGAGGTACCAGCCCGGGTGGCGGTGGCTGTTGTAGGTGAGCCCCTGGATGCGCGTCACGCCGTGGTTGGTGGTGATGTAGAGGTCGCCGCGGTCGCGGCCGCGCGTCACGCGGGCGCAGTTGAGGACGGTGCGGTCCTCCTCGTAGTGGAAGTCATTGGTGTTGTGGATGCCCGCCTGGCGGCCCGCGTTCGACGCGCCGGTGGTGCGCCAGAGGTGCTCCTCGAGTTTGACGCTGCCGTCCGGCTGGAGGCGGACCGCGTCCAGGTCTCCCTTCCGGTACTCGGCGAAGCGCTCGGGGGAGTAGCCCGCCTCTCCCCGCCAGGGGATGTACGTGCGCTGCTCGATGCCCTCCGCGCGCTTCATCTCGTTGGCGGAGTAGCCCACGTACGCGCGTCCGGCCTCACCGCCGCAGATGACCGTGGAGCCGGTCGCGAGCGCGTCCGGGCCGAACGGCTCGGCCGCCTGCCCGACGTTGGTGCTCCACGTGGGCTGGGTGTCGCCCGGGCGCAGCACGCCGATGCGGCGGCCGTCGAGGAGCCAGAGGTTGAGTCCTTCATCGAGCCCGACGCTCTGGGGTTTGTCGACGCCGAACACGCGCGTGTAGTCGAGCACCGCGTCCGTGGGCCAGGGCCCTGCGTCGGGCGTCTGACCCGTGCCGGCATCGGAGTCCGGTGGCGTCCCCGCGTCCGGGGTGTCGCCGGCATCGGGTGTCCCGCCATCTTCACCCGGAGGGGGCGTGCCGGCGTCCGGAATGGAACCCGGAGGGGGAAGCGAGGGAACTTCGTTTCCATCGGACGGATCCGTGATGGGCCCGTCCTGCTGATCGACTGTCGGAGACTGGTCGCTGCAACCCGCCGACAACAAAGAGATGACCACCAACCCCGTCCCCACCACGCCTGCGCGAATACCCATTCCGTGTCTTCCTCCATGAGGGCTTCATGGCAAGACACGGGCCAGCGGGTTTCGCGTCAGGCTCGTTCAATCCCTTGCGTCAACGCGGCGCGTGCGCGGCCCATCCTGGCGTGCCTTCCCGTTCCCTTCGCCACGAGCCCCGCCATGTCCCAGGAACGCTTCACGACCAGCCGCGAGGTGTATCACCGGATCCGGTGGGACTCGCGGCATGACGCCCGCGAGTTCGTCGTCGGCTACGACGCGCACCGTGGCGCGCTGGAGGAGATGCCCTTCGAGGCGTTCATCCCCGACGGCGAGATTCCGTGGCACCGCGTCTGGTACTTCAAGCGCGGACCCCAGGTGGTGTGGGACCGCAAGGCGCGCATCGACCTGCTGAGCAACACCCGGCCCTCGGAGGAGCCCGCGCCAGCTCCGCCTGTCGCGGTGCCGGGCTTCACCCCCTTGCCCGCGTGGCGGTATGACGCGGGCTTGGGCTCGTGGACCCAGGCCTCCCTGGAGCCGGAGCGCCCGCTTCCCGCCGCGACGGCGCTCACCGTCGCCACCTTCAACGTCCTCTTCGACCTGTACGACGCGCACTTGCTGGCGACGGAGCGGAGGACGCCCGCGGCCCTCGCGCTGCTCCGTGAAACCCACGCGGACGTCATCGCTCTTCAGGAAGTCACCCCGTCGTTTCTCAAGGCCCTGCTCGCGGAGCCCTGGGTGCGTGAGCAGTGCTGGCTCTCGGATGGCCCCAGCTCACGGACGGTGACGCCCTATGGGCAGGTGCTCCTGTCGCGTGTGCCGCTCGCCTCTGTGTGGCAGCGCGTCTTCTCCCGCGACAAGCGCATCATCACAGCCGAGCTGCACCTCCCGGGCGGCACGCTGTGGGTGGCCACTCCGCACCTGACGAGCGACCGGGACGCGTCCGGCGCCTCCGCGCGCGCCGTGCAGGTCGAGGCCCTCCTCGAATGGGCTCGCGTGCTTGGTTCCGAGCGCGATGCCGAGGCGCCGGACCTGGTGCTGGCCGGTGACTTCAACTTCGGCGACGGTGCGCCGGAAGCCGAGTCCTTCGCGCGCGCCGGCTTCGTGGATGCGTGGCCCACGCTGAGACCTTCGGAAGCAGGGGAGACGTTCAACCCCCGGTTGAACAGCCTGGCGGCGGTCACCACCGTCTCGGGCGCGCTCCGGCGGTTGGACCGGGTGCTGGTGGCGTCTCCTTCAGGCCGGCTCGCTCCCGAGGCCGTGGAGCTCTTCGGCGAAGCGCCCCTGTCGGGACCGCCCGGGCCCACCGGACAGGCCCTCTTCGCTTCGGATCACTTCGGCCTGCGCTGCGTCCTGCGCCGTGAGGCCGTCGCGTCTCGCGAGGCGCCCTCCGCGCGCGCCTCCACGGCGCTGGTCCACCACACGGCCCTGGTGCTCATCCCTCCGGATGACGTCTGGGGGCCCATCCAGGCACTTCGCAAGAAACACGACGCGAAGTTCCAGCGGTGGATGCCTCACATCACGCTGCTGTATCCGTTCGTTCCGGAGGAGGACTTCGAGACGGCGGAGGCCATCCTCGTGGATGCCCTCCAGGGCGTTGAACCCTTCGACGTGACGCTCTCCGCGTTCGGCCACTTCGAGCACCGCGCCAACGCGACAGCGTGGCTCCGCCCCGATGATCAGCCCTCCGGCGCGCTGTCGGCCCTGCACGCGAAGCTCGTGGCGGCCCTTCCGGAGTGTGCCTCGTCCGCGCACGGCGGCCTCACGCCCCACCTCTCCGTGGGACAGCTCCCGCTCTCCGCGGACATCGCCCGCACGCTCGCCGAGTGGCAGCGCGCATGGCGGCCCCTGAAGTTCCACGTGGGCGAGCTCTGTCTCATCCGGAGGAAGGGGGACACGCCCTTCGAAGTCATCCGGCGCATCCCCCTGGCACAGGCTCCCCGGGCGACCCCGGAGCACGAGGATGCTCCGCTTCGCGAGGCTCTGGCCTCCATCGGCGCCATCGCGTCACACGAAGGACACGCAGCCAGGACCGCGGCGGTGGAGCAACTGCGCCAGCATTGCGAACGGATCGGCACCACGCTGCACCCGTATGGCTCCTATCTCCTGGGCACGGATGGTGCGGGCAGTGACGTGGACGCGGTCGCCATCGGACCGGCGAACCTGTCCCGCGATGACTTCGCGCGAGCGCTCCTCCAGGAGTTGGCACCGGGCACGGCCCGCTATGTGGCGGACGCCGCCATCCCGCTGGTGAAGCTGTCCCTCGGAGGCGTGAGCTTCGACCTGGCCTATGCGAGCCGCCCGGAGGGCGTGCCTCCGGAGGAACCGCTGACGCTGCTCGCGCGGCACGGCGAGCGGCTCGACCCCGCGGGCCTCCGCGCCGTGTTGGGGCTGGCGGACACGTTGGGCCTGATGGACGCCGTCACCCGTGACGCCGAACGGGCCGCGAGGTTCCGGACCCTGCTGCACGCGGTGAAGGCCTGGGCCCGGGCCCGGGGCATCTACTCGCACGCGCTGGGATACCTGGGTGGGCTGTCGTGGACGCTGCTCGCGGCCTGGGCCTGCACGCGAGCACCCTCGGACGCCCTGCGGTCCGAGGCGTCACTGCTCGTGCACTTCTTCGGCACCTTCGCCTCGTGGCCGTGGCCCCAGCCCGTGACGCTCACGGCCGAGACCGCGCGCTATCGGCCTGAAGGCAAGCGCGACCTCCTGCCCGTCATTGCCCCCGCGCTCCCGGCTCGCAACACCGCGCGCAACGTGTCGCGCTCCACGTTCCGCATCATCCGCGAGGAGCTCCTCCGTGCCCGCGAGCTCGTGGCCAGGGCCCGTGCTTCACGCACGCCCGGCGCGTGGGCGGAGCTCTTCCAGCCCCTGACCGCCAACGAGGTTCCAACGCTCTCGCTGCGCCTGTCCGCCGATGCTCCCACCGCCGAGGCGCGCGAGGTCGTCGAGGGGTGGATCCTCGGTCACGTCACGGCGCTGGTGTACCGGCTGGAAGGGGACCGGCGGCTCTCCGTGCGTCCGCTCCAACCTCCACGGGCGGGAGGTGCGCTGCTCATCGGCCTGGAGGTGCGCGAGGCGCGGGACATGGCCGCGTTGTCATGGCGGCCCTCGGGTCCCCTGTTCGCGGCCGTGGAGGCGTTCCGCGCGTCCTTCCAGGAGTGGACGCACCGCCCTCCTGGCGCGGTGCTCCAGATCGACTGAGCGCGTGGCGATGACCACGCACGGGACGACGCACCCGTTTCGTGAAGCCTCGCGCGTTACTTCGCTCCCGCGAGCCACGAGCCCCAGCGCACGAGCCGCGTGCCGCCCTCGGGCTCGCGCTTGCCTCCCGTCACCACGCGCTCGGTGCTGTTGGCGAGCGGCTGGAAGCGCGCTTCATACGGCAGGCCCGCGAGCCCCGGCGCCCACGGGTCGGCCGCGTAGGTATCGGAGAAGACGCGCTGGGTGCCTTCGACGTCCTCGTTGCTCTGGGTGATGAGGGCCGGCACGTCGCGGCCCTCCGCGCTGAACGTGCCCCGGGTGCCGTTGGCCGCCGCGGCGGGCGGCCAGTCCTCCGTGAACACCACCTCCGAGGGCAGCCCCATCAGCAGCTCCTCCAGGGGCTCCGGCTCGGCCTGGGAGAAGTCGGAGCAGGGGGCCGCGTTGGCGTCGACGGGGCCCTCGGCGCGCAGGAGGTAGCCGCGCTCGGCGGTGAAGCACACGCGCTGCACGCCGGGCGAGGGGCCGACGTCCACGAAGCGCTCGTAGTACGCCCCCGGGCCCAGCGGCCGCTCCAGCGCGGGCACCGGAGCGCTGGCCTCGGCCGAGCCCTCCCGGACCTCTCGCAGCTTCAGTTGGTATCCGCCCGGCACGCGGAAGCCGGCGGACTCCGTGCTCGCTTCAATCAGGCCACGGGCGAGGTACAGCGGGCCCGGCGCGTTGGCGTACACGCGCGTGCGCAGGGGGCCGTCGAAGGAGCGCTGATCGCTGACGTAGCGCATGGCCTCCCAGGTGCGGCCCGCGCTGGACGCGACCTCGGCGGTGGCCGTGCCTCCGTGCGGCACGTCGAGCGGGCGCGACGTGTCCGCGCGCACGGGGATGATCAGATCCCGCGCCAGCCGCGCCTGTGACAGCGGCTTGCCGCTTTCATCACTGTAGGCCGCGCGCACCCAGACCCAGGGTTGCTGCACGGCCACCACCTCCAGCGTCAGTTGTCCCTGGAGCGTGCGCGCGGTGCCGCCACCGCGAGGCTCGGGGCCCCGCGTCGCGTTGAAGGAGTAGGTGACGCGGTCTCCCACCCGGGCCCGCGCCCAGGCTTCGGAGGCCTTCACGGACGCCGCGTCCTGGGAGCGCGTGTCGGAAGCAGACGGGCCGCTCGACTTCGTGCTCTCGCAGCCGGGGAGGAACGACAGGGCCGCACCCAACAGCGCGGCAAGGGGAAGGGAAGGGCGCATGGACATGGGGACGGGAAATACCGAGAGTGGATTCAATTCGCAGTTATCGCGCGCTCTCCGTGTATTTCCAGGATTGTGGGAGTAAATCCGACCCTGGGGAGGGTGACTGATGAGAAGACACCCCTGTCCGAAAATCAGTGGGTCGCGGGGTGCCGGGTAAAAACCACGTCACAACAGGCACTTGCGGCACAAACCGTTACGTTTTGTTACGCTTACATTCTTGGAAGCTGGAGTGCTGGTGCTCCAAGCAAATCAACAAAACCCGGTTATTCCCTCTGGAGCGCGGCTGGCCCGGCAGTTGCTCAGTGGCTGGGCAAGCTGTCCGCGGCTGACGGGAAGGTCAGGCGGCGGCGGATCTCCCCCGAACCAGAGGAACGACGAATGTTCAAGAAGGCGGCAGTCCTCGTGGCGAGCTGTGGTGCGTTGCTGTCTGGCTGCGGTAACGACGTCGAGGCCGAGAACCAGGAGATCGTCTCGAACCTGATCGAGGCCGGCTTCCCTGCGGACGACATCATGGTCGCTGACGGCCAGGTGTACGTGGGCCGTGACGCGCACGTGAGCCTGGAGGCCTCGCGCGAGATGCTCCAGCCGGCGACGAAGGACACCCAGGAGCAGTACCGCACGACGAACCTCGTCAGCTCCACCAAGACGAAGATCTGCATCAACCCCACGTCGACGTTCAACAGCTACAGCCGCCTGAGCCAGGGTCTGGATCTGGCGATCCAGAACTACAACCAGCGCGGTCTGAGCTTCACGATGGCGCGTGGCCCCACCACGGGCTGCAGCGCGAACATCACCGCGACGGTCATGTCCGGCGCCGGCGGCTCCGCGGGCTTCCCGTCGGGCGGCAACCCCTACGGCACCATCAACATCGGCACCGGCCTGCAGAGCTACAGCGTGGACGTGAACGAGCACGTCATCACGCACGAGCTCGGCCACTGCATCGGCTTCCGTCACTCGGACTACTACAACCGCTCCATCAGCTGCGGCGGCTCCGCCACCAACGAGGGCACCGCGGGCGTGGGCGCCATCCTCATCAGCGGCACGCCGAGCACCGCGACGGTGGGCGGCTCCATCATGAACTCCTGCTTCCGCTCGACGGAGTCCGGTGAGTTCACCAGCACGGACATCACCGCGCTGAACGCCCTCTACTAAGCGATGGCGTCGCGACCCCTTGAGTCCTTCATGAGTCCGAGGGGTCGCATCCTCGCGGGCACCTTCATCCTCCTGGGCCTTGTGGCCTGTGGAAAGGAGGAGGTGCCCGCTGTTTCCCATCCGTTGGTGTGTGAAAGCCCCGCGGCGTCGCGGGTGCGCCCGCCTCCGGAGGTTCGCGGCCAGACGCAGTGTGGCCCGACCGAGGACTTCACCCCCATCAACAGCTACCAGGGCGAGTTCGCGGACGTCGCGCAGACGGCCGAGGACGCGGTCGTCCTGATTGACGGGCGCTGCACCGGAACACTGATTGAAGCGAGCGCGGGTCCCGTGGTGGTGACGGCGGGGCACTGTGTCGCGCTCGGTGACCGGCCGCTGCTCGTCTTCAACTTCGAGGCAGAGTCGGACGGGGACCCGCTCATCACCGAGGGCACCGTCATCGAGCAATCGCTCGAGCCCGACTACGCCCTCATCCAACTGGACGTGCTCCCCCAGGTCACGCCGGTCCTGCTGTCGGCCGTGCCTGGCGAGCGGCTGGCCATCATCCAGCACCCCCGGGGCAAGCCCAAGTCCATCGCCGTGGGCGACTACCTGGATGCCTGCGACTCGCTGATCTACTACGTGGACCTGGACACCCTGGTCGGGAGCTCCGGCGCGGGCGTGCTCAACCGCCAGGGCCACCTGGTCGGCGTCCACACCGACGGCGATTGCGACACGACCGGCCGCGGCGCCAACCGGGGTTGGACGACGGAAGCGATTGTCGCGGCGTCGCCGTACCTGGTGGACGCCGACATCGTCGCGCGCTGAAGCCAGACCGAGGAGAGAGTTCACCAGCACGGACGTCACCGCGCTGACGTACCTCTACCGCTGCTGAGGGCTCGAGTCCGGCGGCGTCGCGCGCTTGGGCGTGAGCTGCGCTTCGAGCGTCCGCGCCCAGTGGGCCAGCACCTTGCGGCGCCGGGCCGTGTCGTCGTGGAGGAAGTTCGCCAGCGCCAGGCCGCGGAGCAGGTCCAGCGTCGCGCGCACGGCGTCGCGCACGTCGCGGTCGCGCTCATCGAGCCCCAGCAGCTCGACGGTGAGCCGGTGCACCTCGCGGCCGACCTGCGTCTCCAGTGGCAGCAGGAGCGCCTTCAGTTCCTCGTCCGCCACGGCCGCCACCCACAGGTGGGTCGCGGCGGTGAAGAGCGGGCCGGCGTAGACGTCATGGAGCAGGTTCAACAGCGGCTCGACGCGCCGCCGGCTCTCCGGCAGGCCCTTCGCGCGCCGCACCAGCTCCTCGACCTGCTGGCGGAAGACGTGCTCGACGGCGGCCGCGACCAGGGCCGCGCGGGTGGGGAAGTGGTGCTGGCAGGCGCCGCGTGACACCCCCGCGCGCTCCGCGATGGCGCCCATGGTCGCCCCCGCCCAGCCCCTCTCCACCAGCACCTCGATGGCGGCCGTCATCAGCTTCTGCCGCGTCACCCGGCTGCGCTCCTGCTCCTGCCGTGTCGTTCCGCTCGCCGTGCCGCTCATGCGAGCACACTGTTGCGGCGGGAAGAAAAAAGCAATCGTGATTGCTTTATTTGGACATGGGGGACAGACTCGCGGCTCCCTGGCTCAGGAGGTGCGATGGACGCGCGTTCGCTGCGTATCGGCAATGCATCCGGCTTCTACGGCGACCGCTTCTCCGCGTTCCGGGAGATGCTGGAGGGCGGTCCCCTGGACGTCCTCACCGGCGACTACCTGGCGGAGCTGACGCTGCTCATCCTCGGCCGGGATCGGATGAAGAACCCGGCGGGCGGGTACGCGAAGACGTTCCTGCGCCAGTTGGAGGAGACGCTCGGCATCGCGGTGGAGCGCAAGGTGCGCATCGTCGCGAACGCCGGGGGCCTCAACCCCGCGGGGCTCGCGCACGACCTGCGCGCGCTCGCCACGAAGCTGGGGCTGACCGTCCACATCGCGCACGTCGAAGGCGATGACCTGGTGGGGCGCGCGGATGAGCTGGGCTTCGACCAGCCTCTCACGGCGAACGCGTACCTGGGCGGCTGGGGCATCGCCGCGTGCCTGGACGCGGGCGCGGACATCGTCGTCACCGGGCGCGTGACGGACGCCTCGCTCGTGGTCGGCCCCGCGGCGGCCCACTTCGGCTGGAAGCGCGACGACTGGGACCGCCTCGCGGGCGCCATGGTCGCGGGCCACGTCCTGGAGTGCGGCGCGCAGGCGACCGGCGGCAACTTCGCGCGCTTCGGTGAAATCGACGTGCGCCGGCCCGGCTTCCCGCTCGCGGAGATCTTCGCGGACGGCTCCAGCATCATCACCAAGCATCCGCACACCGGCGGCGCCGTCACCGTCGACACCGTGAAGGCCCAGCTCGTCTATGAGATTGGCGGGGCCCGCTACGCCGGCCCGGACGCGACGGCGCGCTTCGACACCATCGTGGTGGAGGCCGACGGCACGGACCGGGTGCGCCTGTCGGGCGTGCGCGGCGAGCCGCCTCCTCCGGACGTGAAGGTGTGCCTCAACCGCCTGGGCGGCTTCCGCAACGAGGCCTCGTTCATGCTGGTCGGCCTGGACATCGAGGAGAAGGCCGCGCTCGTGCGGGCGCAGCTCGACGCGACGCTCAAGCCCCGGCCCGCGGAGGTCCTCTACACGCTCGCGCGCACCGACCACGCCGACGCTCCGAGCGAGGAGCAGGCGTCGGCGACGCTGCGGGTCGCCGTGAAGGACTCCGACCCGAAGGTCGCGGGCCGGTCCTTCAGCGGCGCCGTGGTGGAGCTGGCCCTGTCCAGCTACCCCGGCTTCTTCCTGCCCGCGCTGCCCGGCGACGCTTCGCCCTTCGGCGTCTACACCCCGGGCTATGTGGATGCGCGCAAGGTGCCGCACGTCGCGGTGCTCCCGGATGGCCGGCAGATCGACGTGCATCCCACGGAGCAGACGCGGCGGCTCGAAGCGGTCCCCGTGCCGCCGCTGCCCGCGATGCTGCTGGCGGGCCCCACCCGGCGCGTGCCGCTCGGGCAGGTGGCCCTGGCCCGCAGCGGAGACAAGGGCGGGGACGCGAACATCGGCGTCTGGGTCCGCACTGACGAGGCATGGCGCTGGCTGGTGCACACGCTCACGGAGGAGCGGCTGCGCGCGCTGCTGCCGGAGGCGCGCGAGCTCAAGGTCCAGCGGCACGTGCTCCCGAACCTGCGCGCCCTGAACTTCGTCATCGAGGGCCTGCTGGGCGAGGGCGTCTCGTCGTCCACCCGCTTCGATCAACAGGCCAAGGCGCTTGGCGAGTGGCTGCGCTCGCGCCACGTCGACGTCCCTGAATCGCTTCTGTAGCGCCTTCGCACGCGCCCGAGTCCACCGAGGAAGCCCATGCAGCAGACCCAGGAACACCGCGCCATCCGCCAGACCGTCCGCAAGTTCGTGGAGCAGGAGCTGAACCCGCACATCGACGCCTGGGAGGCCGCGGAGATCTTCCCGGCCCGGGAGGTCTTCCAGAAGCTGGGCGGGCTCGGGCTGCTGGGCATCACCAAGCCCACCGAGTTCGGCGGGCTGGGGCTGGACGCGTCGTTCTCCGTCGCCTTCGCGGAGGAGCTGGGCCACTGCACCTGCGGCGCGCTGCCCATGGCCATCGGCGTCGTGACGGACATGGCCACGCCCGCGCTGGCGCGCTTCGGCAGCGACGAGCTGCGGCGGGAGTTCCTGGCGCCCACGCTCACGGGCGAGCGCGTCTGCTCCATCGCGGTGAGCGAGCCGGGCGCCGGCTCCGACGTGGCGAGCGTGACGACCACCGCGCGCCGCGACGGCGACGACTACGTCATCGACGGCAGCAAGATGTGGATCACCAACGGCATGCAGGCGGACTGGGTCTGCCTGCTCGCGAACACGGGGGACGGGCCCGCGCACGCGAACAAGTCGCTCATCCTCGTGCCCATGGACCGCCCCGGCATCACGCGCTCGAAGATCCGCAAGCTCGGCATGTGGGCGTCCGACACGGCGCAGCTCTTCTTCGACGGCGTGCGCGTCCCGGCGCGCTTCCGCATCGGCGACGAGGGGCGCGGCTTCGCGATGCAGATGCAGCAGTTCCAGGAGGAGCGGCTGTTCGTGTCGGCGAGCACGCTGGTCACCTTCGACCGGCTCATCGCGCAGACGGCGGAGTACACGCGGCAGCGCAAGGCCTTTGGCCAGTCCATCCTCGACAATCAGAGCGTGCACTTCCGGCTCGCGGAGCTGCAGACGGAGGTGGAGGCGCTCCGGGCGCTCATCTACCGGACGGTGGGCCTGTACATCGAGAACAAGGACGACCCGGAGGTCGTGAAGCTCGCCTCGATGTGCAAGCTCAAGTCGGGCCGGCTGGCCCGCGAGCTCGTTGACGGCTGCCTCCAGTACTGGGGCGGCATGGGCTTCACCTGGGACAACCCCGTCGCCCGCGCCTACCGGGACCTGCGCCTGGGGTCCATTGGCGGCGGCGCCGACGAGGTGATGCTCGGAATCATCAGCAAGGCCATGGGAACGCTGCCCCGCAAGGCGCGCGGCTGAGGAGCAACACGATGGGATACCGTTCAGTCTTCGCCCCGAACTCCTTCGCGGGCCGCACCATCATCGTCACCGGCGCCGGCAGCGGCATTGGCCGGTGCACCGCGCACGAGCTCGCGTCGCTCGGCGCGCACATCGTCCTCGTGGGCCGCAAGCCGGAGAAGCTGGCGAAGGTGGCCGGGGAGCTTGCCGCCGAGGGCTACGCGTCCACGCAGCACGCCGTGGACATCCGGGACGAGGCCGCGGTGCGCGACATGGTCGCCGCCGTCGTCCAGGCGCACGGCCGCATCCACGGGCTCGTGAACAACGCGGGCGGGCAGTTCCCGTCGCCGCTGTCGCAGATCTCCAAGAAGGGCTTCGAGGCGGTCGTCTCCACGAACCTCACCGGCGGCTTCCTGGTCGCGCGCGAGGTGTTCACCCAGTCCATGAGCGAGCACGGCGGCGCCATCGTGAACATGCTCGCGGACGCCTGGAACGGCATGCCGGGCATGGGGCACTCGGGCGCGGCGCGCGCCGGCATGTTCAACCTGACGCAGACGGCCGCCGTCGAGTGGGCGGCCTCCGGGGTCCGCGTCAACGCCGTCGCGCCCGGGTGGGTCGCCTCCAGCGGCCTGGACACCTACGAGGACCCCTTCGTGCGGGAGATGATCCCCTTCCTGCGCAAGCAGGTGCCCCTGCACCGGCTGGCCACCGAGGCGGAGGTGAGCGGCGCCATCGTGTTCCTGCTCTCCGACGTGGCGGCGTTCATCACCGGCGAGGTCATCCGCATCGACGGCGGCGCGTCCTGCAACACCAAGGCCTTCCCGCTGTCGGAGCACTCCAACTCGAAGCCCTACGACGGGTTCCACCTGGCCAAGGGGCCCGCCATCCTCGACGGCCCGAAGGAGAAGTGACGTGCCCACGCTCGTCTCCCAGGTCGAACCCGCCTCCGCCACCTTCACCACGCAGCGCCAGGAGATGCTCGCGCGCGTCGCGGAGCTGCGCGCCATCGAGCAGAAGTCGCGCGACACCGAGCAACTGGCCCGGGACAAGTTCAAGCAGCGCGGGCAGTTGCTGCCGCGGGAGCGGCTGGCGTTGCTGCTCGACCGGGGCTCGCCCTTCCTGGAGCTCTCCACGCTCTGTGGCTACAAGCACCACGACGACACCGACGGCTCGCTGGCGGGCGGGAACACCCTCATCGGCATCGGCTTCGTGTCCGGTGTGCGCTGCCTGGTGTTCGTGAGCAACTCCGCCGTGAAGGGCGGCACCGCGACGCCCTGGGGCGTCCAGAAGGCGCTGCGCGCGCAGGAGATCGCCCTCCAGAACCGGCTGCCCGTGGTGTCGCTCGTGGAGAGCGGCGGGGCGAACCTGCTCTATCAGCAGGAGATCTTCATCCCGGGCGGGGAGACCTTCTACAACCAGGCGAAGCTGTCCGCGGCCGGCATCCCCCAGGTCACCGTCGTCCACGGCTCCAGCACGGCGGGCGGCGCGTACATCCCGGGCCTGTCCGACCACGTCGTCATGGTGCGCGGCAAAGCGAAGGTGTTCCTCGCCGGCCCGCCGCTGTTGCTCGCGGCCACGGGCGAGGTCGCCACGGACGAGGACCTGGGCGGCGCGGAGATGCACACCACCGTGGCCGGCACCTCGGACCACCTCGCCGAGGACGACGCCGACGGCATCCGCATCGCGCGGGAGATCGTCGCGTCGCTCGGGTGGAATGACGCCCTGCCGGCGTCCGCGCGTCCCGCCTTCGAGCCGCCGCGCTACCCGGTGGAGGAGCTGTGCGGCGTCGTGCCCATGGACCACCGCAAGCCCTATGACTGCCGGGAGGTGATTGCGCGTATCGTGGACGGCTCGGACTTCTCGCCGTTCAAGGACGACTACGACGCGCTCACCGTGTGCGGCTGGGCGCGCATCGAGGGCCGGGCGGTGGGGCTCATCGGCAACAACGGGCCCATCACCGCGAAGGGCGCGACGAAGGCGGGGCAGTTCATCCAGCTCTGCTGCCAGGCGCGCACGCCCATCGTCTACCTGCAGAACACCACGGGCTACATGGTGGGCACGCAGTCGGAGCAGGGCGGCATCGTGAAGCACGGCGCGAAGATGCTCCAGGCGGTGGCCAACGCGACCGTGCCGCAGATGACCCTCCTGCTGGGCGGTGCGTTCGGCGCGGGCAACTACGGCATGTGCGGCCGTGCGTTCCACCCGCGCTTCATCTTCGCCTGGCCCAACGCTCGCACGGCGGTGATGGGCGGTGAGCAGGCGGCGAAGGTGCTCACCATCGTCGCCACGGAGAAGGCCCGGCGCGCGGGGCTGCCGCCCGACCAGGAGTTCCTGGACGGCATGGCGAAGCCGCTCATCGAGCAGTTCGACCGCGAGTCGGATGCCTTCCAGTGCAGCGCGCGGCTGTTCGACGACGGCGTCATCGACCCCCGGGACACGCGGCGGGTGCTCGGGTTCATCCTGGCCACGTGCGACGAGGCTTCGCGCCGCACGCTGTCGCCCAACTCCTTTGGCGTCGCCCGGCTGTAGCGAGGGGAATCATGAAACGCATCCACAAGGTGCTGGTGGCGAACCGGGGTGAGATCGCCGTGCGCGTGCTGCGCACGTGCCGCCGGCTGGGCCTGCGCACGGTCGCGGTCTTCTCCGACGCGGACCGGGACGCCCCGCACGTGCGGCTCGCGGACGAGGCCATTCACCTGGGGCCGCCGCCCGCTCGGGAGTCCTACCTGTCCATCGAGCGGGTGCTCGCCGCGGCGAAGGCGTCCGGCGCGGACGCCATCCATCCGGGCTACGGCTTCCTGTCGGAGAACGAGGACTTCGCGCGCGCGTGCGCGGACGCGGGCTTCGTGTTCGTGGGGCCTCCGGCGGAGGCCATCGAGCTGATGGGGAACAAGCGGCAGGCGAAGCTGCGCATGCAGGCCGCGGACGTGCCCTGCATCCCCGGCTACGAGGCGGCGCGCCCGGGTGAGTCCCTGGAGGACGAGGCCCTGGTCCGCGAGGGCCAGCGCGTCGGGTTCCCCCTCATGGTGAAGGCGGCGGCGGGCGGTGGCGGGCGCGGCATGCGGCTCGTCCGCGAGCCGGGCGCGCTGCTCGACGCCATCCGCTCGGCGCGCTCGGAGGCGACGAACGCCTTTGGCAGCGGCGAGCTCATCCTGGAGCGGGCCATCGAAGGCGCGCGTCACGTGGAGGTGCAGGTCTTCGCGGACGAACATGGGAACGCCGTGCACCTGGGCGAGCGCGACTGCTCCGTGCAGCGCCGGCACCAGAAGGTGATTGAAGAGAGCCCGTCACCGGCCGTGACGCCCGAGCTGCGCGAGCGCATGGGGGCCGTGGCGGTGCAGGCCATCCGCGCCATCGGGTATCGCGGCGCGGGCACCATCGAGTTCCTCCTGGCGCCCAACGGCGACTTCTTCTTCATGGAGATGAACACGCGGCTTCAGGTGGAGCACCCGGTGACGGAGCTCATCACCGGGCTCGACCTGGTCGAGTGGCAGCTTCGCGTCGCGGACGGCGAGCGGCTCCCGCTGACGCAGCCGGAGATTGCCTGGCGCGGGCACGCCATCGAGGCGCGCCTGTGCGCGGAGGACCCGGCCAGGGGCTTCCTCCCGCAGACGGGCCGGCTCCTCGCGTGGGAGCCTCCGGCGGGGGAGGGCATCCGCGTGGACCATGGCGTGCGGGAGGGGCAGGACATCACGCCCTTCTATGACTCCATGCAGGCGAAGCTCATCGCGTACGGGCCGGACCGCGAGACGGCGCGCGAGCGGCTGGCCGCGGCGCTGCGCGAGCTGACGGTGTTCGGCGTCACGACGAACAGCGTGTTCATCCAGCACGTCCTCGGGCACGAGGCGTTCCGCTCCGGCCGGTACGACACGGGCTTCGTCGGCGCGCACACGCCGCCGGAGACGCTGCAAGCGCTGGGGAAGGCGTCCCCGGAGGACCAGGCCATCCTGGCCGCTTTGCTCTTCCACGACGACGCGCAGGCGCTGGCCCGGAAGGGCGGCTTCGACGCGACGCTCACGGGCTGGAGCAGCTCCTACGCCCTGGCGGTGCCGGTCAGCCTGCATGACGGTGCCTCGGAGTTCCGCGCTTCGGTGCGTCCGGTCGCGCCGGAGGCCTATGAAGTCCACGTGGGCGACACCCGGGTCCCGCTGTCCTTGCGCGCCCTCTCCGCCGAACGCGCCGAGGTGGAGGTGGAGGTGGCGGGGCGCCGCCGCGCGGTCCGCTACCGCCGGGCGGGTGGCATGCTGTGGTGCACGCTCGACGGCGTCACGCGCCAGCTTCGCGACGTGTCCTTCCGGCTGCCCTCCGAACGCGAGCGCGCCAGCGACGGCCGCCTGCGCGCGCCCATGGATGGCCGCATCATCCGGGTGAGCACCGAGGCCGGCGCGACCGTGAAGAAGGGCGACGTGCTGGTGGTGCTCGAAGCGATGAAGATGGAGTCGTCCCTCATCGCGCCCACGGATGGCGTGGTCACGGCGGTGAACGTCACGGTCGGGGCGCAGGTGCCCGCGCGGCACGTCGTCGCGGTCGTCTCCCCCGCAGCGAAGGAGGCAGCATGAGTGAAGCACCGCTCGTCCGGTACGAAGTCTCTCGTGGCGTCGCGACCCTGACGCTCGACTCGCCGCGCAACCGCAACGCGCTGTCGCGGGCGCTCGTCACGCAGTTGATGGAGCGGCTGAACGCCGTGGGCTCCGACCCGGGCGTGCGCGCGGTCGTGCTCGCGGCCACGGGGCCGGCGTTCTGCGCGGGGGCGGACCTGTCGGAGATGGCGGACGGAGGCGCCGCGAAGGCGCCGGCCGTGCTGCTCGACGTGCTGCGCACGATCGTGACGCTGCCCCAGCCTGTCGTGGCGAAGGTCGCCGGGCAGGTGAGGGCGGGCGGCATCGGCATCGTGGGCGCGTGCGACGTGGCGGTCGTCGCGGAGTCCGTGAAGTTCGCCTTCACGGAGGCGCGCATCGGCGTGACGCCCGCGGTCATCTCCCTCACCACGCTGCCGCACCTGACCAGCCGGGCGGCGAGCCGCTACTTCCTCACCGGTGAGGCCTTCGACGCGACCGAGGCCGCGCGCATCGGGCTCATCACCTCCGCGGTGCCGGACGCGTCGCTGGAGGGCGCCGTCGAGCAGGTCCTGGAGACGTTCCGGGTGTCGTCTCCGCAGGGCCTGCGTGAGACGAAGCAACTGGTGTCCGCCGGGCTGCGCGCGCGCATCGACTCCGGGGGCGCCGAGATGGTCGCGCTCTCCGGCCGGCTGTTCGCTTCCGAGGAGGCCCAGGAGGGGATGCTCGCCTTCCTGGAGCGCCGGCCTCCCGCGTGGGCCGCGCCGAAATAGGCTGCGGGGGTAGCTGGTTCGACCCGACGCCCGAACGGGCGGAATGGAGCACATGATGACCGCGATCCAGGCACCCCGGTCCCCGCGCATCAGCCGCGTCTCGCTGGGAGACATCGTCCACCGGTCGGCGTTGCGCTGGCCGGAGCGGACGGCGCTCGTCGATGGGGACCTCGAGTTCTCCTACGCGGAGCTCGACCGGCGCTCGAACGCGTTCGCGCATTACCTGCTCGCGCAGGGGCTGCCCCAGGGCGCGCGCATCGCGATGCTCTGCGGCAACTCGGCGCAGATGCTTACCGCGTTCGTGGGCATCTACAAGTCGGGGTTCGTCTGGGTGCCCATCAACACCGGCCTCTCCGTGGAGGCGGTCCGGTACATCCTCGAACACGCCGAGGCGACGCACGCCGTCGTCGACGCCGAGCTCCTCGCGAAGCCCGGCCTGCGGGCGATGCTCGACGCGCTGGGCACCCGCGTCATCGTCTGCGTGCCGGAGGGACAGGCGGCGCCGGGCGGGGACACGGTCGCCTTCCTGGACACGCTCAAGGGGCAGCACGGCACGCTGCCGGACGTGGACATCCAGAGCGGCCAGTTGGCGCAGATCATGTACACCAGCGGCACCACCGGCCAGCAGAAGGGCGTCATGCACTCGCATGCGTCGGTGCAGGCGGCGCTGAGCGGGAACCTGTTCGAGCTGGGCATGCGCCCGTCGGACTCCACCATCTGCGTGCTCCCGATGTTCCACTGCGCGCAGCACGCCATCGTGATGACGTTCCTGCTGGCCGGGGCGACCATCGTCGTGCGGCGGGCGTTCGACCCGGGCGCGATGCTCGCGACCGTCGAGCAGCGCGGCATCACGTTCCTGATGGGCCTGCCGGTGATGTACGGCGCGATGCTGGCGCACCCGGCGCGGCCGGCCACGAAGCTGTCCAGTCTGCGCCTGTGCCTCTACGTGATGGCGCCCATGGCGCGCACGATGCTCGTGGAGCTCATCGAGCACTTCTGCCCGGGCGGCTTCGCGCTCGCGTCAGGGCAGACGGAGATGTACCCGGCGACGACGATGTTCAAGCCGGAGCAGCAGCTCAAGCGGTTCGGCTCGTACTGGGGCGACTCGGTGGTGACGAACGAGACGGCCATCATGGACGACGAGGGCCGGCTGCTCGGACGCGGCGAGGTGGGGGAGATCGTCCACCGCGGACCGAACGTGATGCTCGGCTACTACAAGGACCCGGAGGCCACCGCGAAGGCGAGCGCCTTCGGCTGGCACCACACCGGCGACCTGGGCATGTTCGACGCGGACGGCCAGCTCCTCTTCGTGGACCGCAAGAAGGACATGATCAAGACGGGCGGAGAGAACGTCCCGTCCATCAAGGTCGAGGAGGTCCTCCTGCGTCACCCGGCCGTGCTCCAGGTCGCGGTGGTGGGCCTGCCGCACGCGCGCTGGACGGAGGCGGTGACAGGCTTCGTCGTGCTCAAGCCCGGCGCCTCCGCGACGGAGGCGGAGATCAACGCCCACTGCCGCCAGCACCTGGGTGGGTTCGAGGTGCCCAAGGCCATCGTCCTGCTCCAGGCCATGCCGCAGACCAGCACCGGCAAGGCCCAGAAGTTCGTGCTCCGGCAGCAGTTCGCCACGCATTACGACGAGGGCCGTGGCGACCGCGAGATCGCCTGAGTCCGCCTACCGTCCGCCCAGGAGGCCGAAGGGCTTCCACTCCAGGATCTTCAGGTCGAACCCCGCCTGTCGTTTCCCGGCGATCCAATCCTCGAGGGCGCTCAGCGCGGAGGCCTCGTCATCGAAGCGCTGGCGCTCGCCGTCGCGGGTGACCAGCGTGGTGCCGTCCACGATGGCTGACGTGTACTCCGTCTTGGGACCTCCGTAGTTCGCGAGCTCGCGCTCGAGCGGACCCCGGCCGGGGACCCCGGACGTGACGCGCAGGAAGTCTCCCTCGTAGCGGGCCTCCAGCCGCCTCACCTCCCGTGCGGCGGCGTCGGGCGTCTCGAAGGCGAAGCGGAACGTGCGCATCGACCCGTTGTTGTAGCCCGCGTGCAACTGCACGACGGCGCCGAAGCGTTCAATCTCCAGGAACAGGTCGCCCCGCTTGCGCCAGAACGTGACGCGCTCGGAGGCCCGCTGCTTCACGTCGAGCTCCGGGGGCGGCTCCTTCCCGAGGAACTGCTCCCCGTCGAAGATCTGCAGCGGCAGGCTCCCCGGGCGCATCAGCCACACCTCGCCTGTCTTGCGCTGCGCGTAGACGACGTCCTTCGCGCGCGCGTTCTCCGACGCCCGGGCCGCGATGCCTTCGATGTCCAGGCCCTGGAGCTCCTCGGCCGTGGGCGCATCCGGCTCGCGGACCCGCGGGGGCTGGAGCGTGTCGGTGAAGACGGGCTGGCCCTTCTGGATGCGCTCGAACAGGGCGTCGTGGTGCAGCTCACCCAGGTCGACGTCCCACAGCTCCGGGAGGAGGAAGGTGGACGCGAGCGAGGCGGCCTTGTCGCCGGAGCGGCCGTTCTTCAGATGGTGCTCGGCGTGGACCTCGCCGTAGCAGGCGACGTCGTGATCATTCTCGTCGAGGAAGCGCGTGGTGAGGTCGCCGGCCACGACGAGGCTGTCGTCGTTGTAGATGCCCTGGATGACGTCCCGGACCACGAGGTCGCCGAGCACCAGGAAGTTCCCCGACGTCTGGAGTCCCCACGCCGAGCAACGGCCCACGACCACGACCGTCGAGTCCGGCCCGCAGTCCTCCAGCACGCCCGCCACCTCCAGGTCCCCGAGGACGACGAGGGGCGCGGTGACCCGCAGCGAGCCGGCGGCCCTCGCGTTGCCCGTGATGACCCGGGCCTCGGAGACGGTCCCTTCGAGCACCGCGTCCTCGGGCGCCAGCAGCTCACGCATGACCAGGGCCGCGAAGCCGATGGGCGACAGGGGGCCGGGACACAGCGCCTTCGCGACCTGCGCTGGCGACCGCTGCGCGCTCTTGCGGAAGACACCGGCGAGGTCCGGGACCGAAGGCTCACCGTGATGGGAGAGCGCTTCGAGGACGGCGCCTTCGAGCCGGGCGCGCACGGCCACCGCGCGCGGGACGAATTCATTCTGGGACAGGATCATGGGCGCGCATGCTACCCACGCGCCGCGCCGGAGGAAGCGCGAGGAGTTTTCCGGGGAGCCCTCGCGACAAGGCGTGGCGGTGCACGGCCGCTGCTGTTTTCATACGGGTCCCCGGCCGCTTAAAGGTCGCGAGGGGCGCTTCGAGGTGGGGTGATGAGCAAGGATGCGATGATCATGGCGTTGGTGGCGGCGAGCTGGGCCCTGACGCTGCTCGGGATTGGCGCGCTCGTCGCGTACTTTGCCCGCCGGGTATGGAAGCAGTCCCAGGTCCGTCAACACGGGCTGCCGGGCGAGGCCACGGTGCGGAGGTTCACGCCCACGCGGATGTACATCAACCGCAGGCAGATCTTCGAGTTCGTGCTCGAGGTGCGGCTGCCCGGTCAGGCGCCGTACCCGGTGTCGTTGAGCAGCACGATACAAGACTGGAACGTGCAGGTGATGGACGTGGGGCTGCGGCTCAAGGTCAAGGTCGACCCGAAGGATCCACAGCGCGTCGTCGTCCTGGGGCCGGTCGTCGAGCAGGACCTGACCGGGTTCCTCCTCCAGGGAATGGGCGCGATGACGAAGGGACCGCCGGCGCAGGGTGACCCCGTGAAGGCCCTGGCGGACCTCCAGCGGATGGCCGACGCGGGCCTCGTCTCGGAGGAGGAGTTCGCGAGGAAGCGGGCGGAGATCCTAGGCCGGCTCTGAGCAGGCCCCGGCGTGACTGGAACGGCCGGGCCCACGACGGGGGCCCGGCCGCGATTCACCCGCCGCCTACTGGCAGATGGTCTCGGGCGAACACACGCACTGCCCACCGCCCACGCCGGCACACTGGCGGAAGCACGAGCAGTCTTCGTTCATGCAGAGGTTGGAGCAGAGGCCAATGGCCTCCGAGTTGGTGGGCATCAGCGCCCCGACGGCGCCACCGGCCACGACGCCCAGCATGAACACGAACTTCGCGATTCCCTTGCGCATGTACGACCTCCCGGGTTGAACAGCCGGACGCATTCTAGTCCGGCCCGCGTCCTTCCGGGCTCGCCGGTTTGAATTGCTTCCACTGGCCGTCCCTCGTGCGTATCACTGGCCTTCGTGCGCACGCCCACCGACCGCTTCCTGCCGCCCCGCACCGACGCTTCCCCCTCCACGGCGCCCCAGCGCGGGCGGGTGGTGGTCATCGCGCCCACGCGGGCCGCGTGCGAGACCATCGAGCTGGCGCTCGGGCTGGAGCTGCGCACGCACCTGGAGGAGCACCACGGCGAGCGGCTCCATGCGCTGGCGCGGAGCGGGCAGGGGTTCGGCATCGTCGCGGGCACCGGCACGGGCAAGACGCTGGCCATCCGCCCCATCGCGGAGGTGCTCACGGGCCAGCGGCCCCTGCGGGTGGCGGTGGTCAACCGGGAGCGGGAGGCCACCGCGGAGACGCCGCTCGCGGACGTGGCCATCGTCACCACCGGCATCGCGCGGCGCTGGTTCCAGGGCGGCGTCATCCGGCGCGAGGACACGCTCATCGTGGATGAAATCCACCAGACCTCCGCGGAGCTGGAGCTGTGCCTGGCGCTGGGCAAGCGCGTGGGCTGCCGCTTCATCTGGCTGTCCGCCACGGTGGACCCGGCCTTCTACGCGCGCTACCTGGACAGCGCGGACGTGCTCCAGGTGTCCACCTTCGACCCGGGCAAGGCGGCGACGGTGGAGGTGGAGCGCCGGCAGCCGCTGTCCTTCCTCGACGACGCCTTCCTGCGGGACGTGCAGCGGCGGGGGCGAGGCGTGGGCGTGTTCCTGGCCACGCGCGCGGGCGTGGAGGAGGTCGCGGCCCGCGTGCGCGCGAACGCGCCGGAGGTGCACGCGGCGCACTACCACGGCGGCGAGCCGCTGCGCGCCATCCGCCCCTTCCTGGACGGCACGGCGCCCCGGCCCTTCGTGCTCGCGATGACGGCGGCGGGGCAGAGCGCGCTCAACGTGCCCGGACTGGACACCGTCGTCATCGACGACCTGCGCTTCTCCAACGTGGTGGAGGGCGGCCGCAACGTGCTCACGCGCGTGCACCTGGGCAACAACGAGCTCTTGCAGATGGCGGGGCGCGTGCACGGGCGGGTGGCGGGCGGGCGCGTCTTCATCCTCAGCGACCGGCCCATCCACTTCGCCTCGCTGCGGCCCACCGAGCCGGAGTTCCAGCTCGCGGGCGAACCGGAGCGGGTGGCGCTCACCGCGGCGGCGCTGGGCGTGCGGGCGGATGAGCTGGACCTGCCCGTGCCGTTGGACCGCGTCGCCTACCGCCGGGCGCTCGCGAAGCTGGAGGCGCGCGGCATCGTGGACGCGGACGGGCGGCTGTCCGACTACGGCCGCGCGGTGGAGGCCCTGCCCGTGGAGCGCCCGTGGGCGGAGCTCATCGTCAACGCGGAGGACGCGCTCCTGCCGTTCCTCGCGGTGTGCAGCGCGGTGGAGTCCCTGCACCGGATGACGCGCGAGGAGCGGAACCTGGAGGAGGCGCTCGTCCCCGGCAGCGACCACCTGACCGCGTACAACCTGTACGCCGAGGCCTTCCGCGTGGCGGGCACGGTGGGGGAGGTGCAGGGGCTGCCGCGCCACGTCTTCGACCCGGAGAAGCTCGCGGCGTGGGCCGAGGCGCGCGGGGTGCTGGTGAAGGCCCTGGAGGACGCGGCGCTCGCGATGGCGAGCGTGTACCGGAGCGTGGGGCTGGCGCTGCCCTCGCGCATGCCCTTCGCGAACTCCGGCGTCTACCAGCGCTTCTGCGACCTGCTCGCGCGCCTCATGCCCTTCGACCTGGTCATCGACGAGCGCACGGCCTGGGGCGAGCTCGCGCGCGTGTCGAAGACGAGCGTCTGCGGCAACCTGGGCGCGGTGGTGGGCTCGCTGCGCTACTTCGCCGACCGCAACGGTGAGTCACAGGCCGCCATCGAAGGTACGCAACTGCCCCAGGCGCTGCTGCGCCGCCATGCCCGGCGTCACTCGGCGGCGCCCGCGTACGACGCGCGCTTCCGCTCGGTCGTGCTCGTCACGCGGCTGGAGTTCTTCGGCTTCGCGCTGGAGCAGGAAGTGGAAGTCCTGCGCGCCTGGGGACCGGAGCTCGCCAGGGCGGCACGGCACGCGCTCGCGGAGGCGCTGGCGCGGGGCGAAGCGCCGCATCCCGCGGTGGACCGGCACCGGGTCGCCATCGCCGAGGTCCGCGAGCTGTGGCGGCGCTCGGGCGGCATCACCGCGCCGCTGGGAGAACCGGAGCTCACCGCGCTCTACGAGGCGCAGCTCGAGGGGGTGGACAGCCTCGACGACTTCCGGGCGCGCCCGCTGCGGCTGGACCTGGACGCACTCGTTCCGCCCGCGACGCGGCGGGCCCTCCTGGCGCTCCCGGACACGGTGGAGGTCCGCGACCAGGCGGTGCCGCTCGAATACGACGTGGAGGAGCTGTCGGACGGGGCTCCGCGGGGCGTGGTGCGCTTGCACCTGCCGGAGAAGCTCGCCCGCACGTTGGTGGAGGAGGAGCTGCCGCTGTTGGATCGCCCCCAGCGCTTCAGCGTGGCCCGGGGCCGGCGGGGAGTGCTCCAGGCCCGGTCGCTCCTCGAGCTCCAGGACCGGCTCGACCAGCCCTGGATGCCGGACGAGATCGCCGAGGCCACCCGCGAGCGTCCGCCCCCGGTGCAGGAGCGCGAACGCGGCGCCCCCAGGCCTGGGGGCCACCGGGGCCACCACGGCAAGCCGCCCAGGAACGGAGGACCGCGAGGAGGCAGGCGGCGGCGCTGAGGCGGCGGGCGCCGACGCTCGGAGGAGGGCCCCTGGGCCGTGGGTTCACCCCGAATGGCGATCCAGCCATCCCCGGAGGGCGCGGGCGATGTCCTCCGGCGCGTCTTCCGGCGCATGGTGCCCCGCGCGTCCCAACGGCACGATTTCGAGGGCCGGGAGGTTGGCTCGCGCCCACTCGATGATGCGCGGCGCGTTGAGCCCGGTGTCGCCGAACGTCAGCAGGAGCGCCGGCTTCGCGGACGGCTGCGCGAGCCACGCGTCGTAGCGTTCGATCGCCGCGGCGACGTCCGCGGGCTCGCCATCGATTGGGATCTCCCGGGGCCACTGGAGCACCGGGCGTCGCGACGCCGCGTCTGGATACGGGGCCTGGTAGATGGCCCGCTCCTCCTCCGTGAGGCCACGGTGGACGCCGTTCGCGAAGGACCTCTCCAGGAACGCGTTCTGTTCGAGCACGAGCCCCTCACCGACCCCCGGGGTGCGCAGGGCGCGGAACAGTTGCTCGCCCTGGGGAGGCCAGTCGCTCCAGTGCATGGGACGGAGGAACGTCTCGAACACGGCCACGCCGCGCACGCGGTCCGGATGCCGCCGTGCCCAATCCAGGGCCAGCACTCCGCCCCAGTCGTAGCCGACGAGCACGACGTCCCGCAGTCCGAGCGTGTCGAACCACGCGTCGAGGTACCTCGCGTGGTCCGCGAACCGGTACGGGAGGTCCGGCTTGCCCGAATCCCCCATGCCAATGAGGTCGGGCGCGAGGCAGCGTCCCCGGTCGGCGAGCCGCGGAATGACGTTGCGCCACACGTATGAGGACGTGGGGTTGCCGTGCAGGAACACGATGGGCGAGCCCGTCCCGGCCTCGCGGTAGGAGATGAAAGAGTCCAGGACGTGGACCCGCCGAACCATGGGTGGAAATCCGTGCATGCACCCATGATGGGGAAGGAGACACCTCGCTGGTAGTGATGGTTCGTGAGGTCTAGGCTCACCAGCCGTGAGCATTTCGATCGCGGCGCTCGACCTCAATCTCCTCCTGGTGCTCCACACCGTCCTCACCGAGCGCAGCGTGGTGCGCGCGGCCGAGCGGCTCCACGTCACGCCCTCCGCCATCAGCAACAGCCTGGCGCGCCTCAGGTCCGTGTTGGGTGACCCGCTGGTCACGCGCAAGGGCCGTGGCATCGTCCCCACGCCCCGAGCGCTCGCGCTGGCCCCCGCCATCGCCCGAGGCCTGCGCGAGCTGGAGTCCGGACTTCACGAGGCCCCCTTCGAGCCGGCCCGCTGCACGCGCACCTTCACGCTCGCCGTCGCCGATGCGGGGCAGGTGACGTGGGGCCCGCGAATCGCCGCCCGGATGGCCGAGGAGCTGCCGAACGCGCGCCTCTCCGTGGTCGGGATCGCCTCGCTCGTGGCGCTCGGGGACCTGACCTCGTCCCAGGTCGACCTGCACATCGGACTCGCCGGGCGGGGCGCGGGCCTGCACGTCGAACCGCTGCTGGACGAGCGCACCGTCCTCGTGGCCCGCGAAGGCCACCCCGCGCTCGCGAAGCGCCTGTCCCCGCGTGCGCTCGGCGCGCTCCGCCACGTGGGCGTGGAGATGGTGCCGGGCAAGGGCTTCCGGGATCTCGTTGGCGCCGCGTACTCGCGCGCGGGCATCCGCCGGGAGGTCGCCATGACGGTGCCCTCCTTCCTGACCGCCGCGGCGATCGTGGCCGCGACCGACCTTGTCGCCACGTTGCCGGAGTCACTCGTCGCCGCGCAGGGCGCGCGCCTGGGGGTGCGTGTCGTCAACGCGCAGATTCCCGCGCACACCGTCAAGCTGGCCCTGTGCTGGCATGACCGCACCCATGCCGACCCGGCGGCGCGGTATTTCCGTGAACTGGTCCGGCGCGCGGTCCTGGCCGCGTGAATGACAGGCCATTTGTGATAGCCGGGGGCAAACCCAGGAGGCGCAATGTCAAAATGGAGTGCCTGTCTGTCCTTGCTGCTGTCCGCATGTCTGTCATCGGAAGGGGAGTCCGCGCTGGCGCCGGTGGACCAGCAGCAGGCCCTGCCTGCCTCGGAGGTCATCGACTTCGCTTCCGCGAGCACGCTGGCGAACACGGACGCGTCGGGGAAGAGCGGCGGCATGACCGTGCTCAAGACGAACAGCTCGAACTGCACGGTCGGCGCGTACGCGGACTGCTATGCGCAGTACATCGAGTTCAGCCCCAGCTACACGGGCTATCTGTCCTTCAACCTCTCCAGCCTCACCCAGGCCGCGCCCACCCCGGCTCAAGTCACCCAGCTCAGCCTGCTGACGAAGTACCAGGGGCCCGGGGTCGCCACGTCCTACTACCAGTGGCAGCTCTACCGGTTCTCCACCTCCAGTTGGGTCAGCATCGCCAACTCGCAGGGGCGCGGTGACTGGGTGTGGACGCCGGCCCTGACGCTCACGCTCCCCACCACCGAGGTCGCTTCGAACTTCGTGTCGAGCACCGGCGAAATCCGGGCGCGCCTCATCAAGGGGGCGGGGACGGACGCGGCGCAGCTCGACAGCCTCCGGCTCCAGGTGTCGTGGGACACAGGAGGCGAGGGCCCGGCCTGCACGCTGCCAGCCTTCCCCAAGGGCACCACCTGGATGTGGGACCTGGAGCATGCGTCCATTCCCACCAACCTCAACGCCCAGGTCTACGTCGTCGACCTCTTCAACACGACCCCCGCGAAGATCCAGGAGTACAAGGCCGCCGGCAAGAAGGTGGTCTGCTACTTCAGCGCGGGCTCCTATGAGGACTGGCGGGACGACGCGAACCAGTTCCCGCAGGACACGTACTGCACCCCCGGGGAGGACTGCGCGCAGTCCGTGCACATCATGGGCGACTGGTGCACGAGCGGCGGCGGCTGTGAGTGGTGGCTGGACCACCGCAAGCCGGCGGTGCGCACGGTGATGGCGACGCGCATGCAGTTGGCGAAGGACAAGGGCTGCGACGCGGTGGAGCCGGACAACATCGACGGCTATTCGCACGACGACGAGATTTCCTGCACCGACCAGGCCTGCTGGGGTCTCACGGCGGCGAACCAGCTCGACTACAACCGCTGGCTGGCCACCACCGCCCACTCCCTGTGCCTGGGCATCGCGCTCAAGAACGACGTGGACCAGGTCCCCGCGCTCGCGGACTCCTTCGACTTCGCCATCAACGAGGAGTGCCAGAAGTACAACGAGTGCGGCGCCTACAAGACGGGGTTCACGGACAAGAACAAGGCGGTCTTCAACGCCGAGTACCGCGTGGACTCCGGCGGGGACACCACCGCCTGGACGACGTGCACGGGCACCGGGGCGACCTGCGCCTGCGGTGAGAGCGGCTTCGCCCAGGGCGACCTGCGCACCCTGGTCTTCCGCACCGCGTCGGTCCGCTACGACAACCTCCAGTTCACCTGCTGGTAGCGCGGGCGGGGCCGGTGCCGATGCCACGGGTGACGTAGATCTGATCAATCGGCACGCCGCTGACGCCCGCCGTGCTCAGGTGGTTCATCCCGGGGATGTCCTGGGACAGCGCGCGGTTGAAGTCGCCCACCAGGACGACGCGCAGCCCCCGGCCGAGCAGCTCCGCGACGACCTCGCGCACCACGGCGTTGTGCGTGCGCCAGCGCTCCTGGCGCTCCGGGTGTTCGCCGTTCCAGGCGCCGGAGATGTAGTGCGTGTTGATGAACGCCAGCTTCTCGCCCGTCGCGAGGTTCTTCAGCACCACCCAGTTCACGAAGCGCGCGGGCGTCACCCCGGCCTCACCTTCGTGCGTGAGCCGGGATCCGTCGCCCGTCTTCTCGAACTTGCTCTTGCGCCAGGAGATGGCGATGGAGTTGCGCGCGGCCAGCCGCTCTTCACCGGGCCGGAAGTGCGCATAGGCATCCACGGGTATGTTTCTGTCAGCCGAGGACGAAGTCCTTGGGACGCAGCGGCTCCGGCTGGGGCTCTCCCAGCGACTCCAGCATGTTGATCTCCGCCGTGCGGGACATCGCGAGCAGGGGGAGGTCGTTGGGGGCTTCTCCGAAGGGCTCCTCCAGCTCCTCGCTCAGGAGGTCCAGGCCGAAGAAGGTGTAGGCGATCATGGCCGTGAGCACCGGCGTGAACCAACCCATGGACTCGGCGAGGCCGAAGGGCAGCAGCAGGCAGAAGAGGTAGGCCGTGCGGTGCAGGAGCACCGTGTAGGCGAAGGGAAGGGGCGTGAGGCGGATGCGCTCGCAGGCGGTGAAGATGCTCATCATGGCGTGCACCCGTTCGTTCAGGGCGCCCCAGGTGATGTCGGTGAGCCGGCCCTCCCGGAGCAGGCGGGCCAGCTCCAACTGGTGCTCACGCAGGAGGGCATTGGGGCGGTTGCCGCTGCCCAGGACGCGCGAGCGCTCGGGCTCCTCGAGGTGGCGGCTGAGGGCCTCCGTGGCGTCCTGGCCTCGCAGGTGCGCGGCGAGCGCGTAGGGGAAGGCGATGGTGCGGTGTACCAGCCTCCTCGCCGCTTGCCGCCCGGCTTCCGGCAGCTCGGCGCGCCCGTCGTCCAGCAGCGCGATGGCCGCTTGGGTGAAGGCGCGCACCTCGATGATGAGCGCGCCCCACTGCTTGCGTCCCTCCCACCAGCGGTCGTAGCAGGCGTTGTTGCGGAACCCGAGGAAGATGGAGAGCGCGATGCCGAGCAGTGACAGCGGCGCGGGCGACGTGACCGGAAGCCGCAGGTGGCCCAGCTTGAGCGTCACGACGACGAGCGAGGCGAGCGCCGCGACCCCCAGCACGTGAGGCAGGACGCGCGGCAGGATGGTGCCGCGCACGACGAACAGGAGTTTGAAGAAGCCAGGGCGGGGTCGGACGATCACGGGCGCGTCTCGTGCCCCAAAACCGCGCCTGTCGCAAGCGTGCCGCCCTAGACTGCCTCCCTCCTGGAGGCTGAATGCACCCGAAGAGACTGCACCGGTTCCCCGTGTCCACGCTGCGCTCCCTGGCCGCGGGGGTCGCGCTGGTGTGCGCCGCTGGCTGCTCGGACGATGAGGGCGTGGACGTCCCCAACCCGCTGACCGACCCGAAGGACGGGCCCCCGGCCGGCAACCCGAACGCCGAGGCGACGTGCACCGTGCCCGCCGAGGCGGGGCTCGCGGACGTGTCCCGGCCCACCACCGTCGTCGGGACGGGGACGCCGGCCAGTTGCACCTCGGGTGCGTTCGTCGATGCCGTGGCGAAGGGTGGGGTCATCACCTTCGACTGCGGCCCGGAGCCGGTGGTCATCACGCTGGACCGGACGGCGAAGGTCTTCAATGACAAGGGGCCGGAGATCGTCATCGACGGCAAGGGGCTGGTGACGCTCAGCGGGGCGGGCAAGCACCGCATCCTGTACATGAACACCTGCGACCAGGCCCAGGTGTGGACGACCTCCCACTGCCAGGACCAGGACCACCCCCGGCTGACGCTCCAGAACCTCACCTTCGTGGACGCCAGCTCCAAGGGGGAGAAGGAGTACGACGGCGGCGGCGCGGTCTGGGTGCGCGGCGGGCGGGTGAAGGTCATCAACTCCCGCTTCTTCAACAACGTGTGCGCGGACACCGGGCCGGACGTCGGAGGCGCCGCGCTGCGGGTGTTCGACCAGCACGACGACCAGCCCGTCTACGTGGTGAACACGACCTTCGGCGGCAAGGAGGGCTACGGCGGGGTCTGCTCCAACGGCGGCGGCATCAGCAGCATCGGGGTGTCGTGGACCATCATCAACAGCCTGTTCTCCCACAACCGGGCCATCGGCAACGGCGCCAATCCCGCGCAGCCGGGCACGCCGGGCGGTGGCAGCGGTGGGGCCATCTACAACGACGGCAACACGATGACGCTGTCGCTCTGTGGCACGCGGATCGAAAACAACGAGGTCAACGCGCACGGCAGCGCCATCTTCTTCGTGAGCAATGACCACTCGGGCGACATCCGCATCGACCGGTCGGTCATCCAGAACAACAAGGGCGGCTCCTGGTACGTGACCTATCCGCAGATCTCCAACCACGCGGACACGCCCATCCGGGTAACGAACTCCACCATCGAGTAGCGCCCGTCGCGTCGCAGGGGGGGCGCGTGACCGTGCAGAGGGAGACCGTGAGGGCAGAACATGGCGAGAGATTGGGCCAGCACCCTGGTTGAGCTGTTGACGTCGCCTGTTTCGGTGGTGACGGACGTCATTGATGCGCTCGCGGGCACGCCCGCCCACGAGCGGTTCTCCAATTCCATCAAGACGGATGTGTTTCAAGACTCACACCTGCGAGACCTGGATGGGGTCAGCACCGACCGAAAGCTCCGCCCTGGGACGATCCTCCGGGTAGGACGAACAGGCTTCTGGCATTACGGCGTGTATATCGGTGGGGATGAAGTGGTTCACTTCACCTCGGTGGACAGCGACGTCTCCACGGACAACCAGGTCATGCGGACCCCCATGTCCAGGTTCCTGGGGGATGCCAGTGAATTCCAGACATTGAAGTTTCCGCAGAGGGTCCGCGGGCGGCGGGTGTATAGCGGGAGCATCCGCGTCCGTTTAACGCGGCGGCGAAAAGCAAAGCAGAATCAAAGACATAGGTGCAGCCGAGCAGGCAGGCCC
>NZ_JAIQDE010000046.1 GCF_020037015.1 Corallococcus sp. AS-1-6
CGGAGGTGTAGATGACGTAGGCCAGGTGGTCCGGCAGCACGCGCGTGGCGGGCGCGTGCGTGGGCTGACGGGCGATGACGCCCCAGTCCTCATCCAGCAGGACCCGCGTGAGCCGCGGTGCGGCCCCTGGAGGTGCCAGGGCCTTCTGCGTGAGCAGCACGCAAGCGCCGCTGTCCTCCACCACGAAGGCGAGCCGCTCGGCCGGATGCGACGGCTCCAGCGGAACGAAGGCGCCGCCGGCCTTGAGGATGCCGAGCATGCCGATGATCAGCTCCGGCGAACGCTCGCAGCACAGCGCGACACGCACGTCCGGCCCCACGCCCGAAAGGCGCAGGTGGTGCGCGAGCTGGTTGGCGCGAGCGTCCAGCTCCCGGTAGGTGAGCGTGGTGCCCTGGCACTCCAGCGCGGGAGCGTCCGGGGTGCGCGCGGCCTGGGCCTCGAAGAGGTGGTGCGCGCAGGTGTCCTGGACGAAGGCGGCGTGCGAGTCGTTCCAGTCGACCAGCATGCGCTGGCGCTCGCCGGGCGAGAGTCCGGTGACGTCGGACAGGCGGCCGTCGGCCGCGGCCATGAGGCCGGACAGGGCGGCGCGCCACTGCGCGAGCAACCGCTCCAGCGTGGCGGGCCCCAGGCGCTGGACGCCGGAGACCAGCCGCAGCCGCAGCTCCTGCCGCGGGATGGCGACCGCCGTGAGCGGGTAGTGGGTGCGCGAGAAGCTCTGGGGATCGCGGATGTCCAGGTGCCGCGCGCCCTCCTTCAGCGCCGCGTCCACGGGGTAGTTCTCGAAGACGAGGATGCTCTCGAAGAGCGAGGTGCCGCGCGGCACCTCGCTCCAGGCCTGGATGTCGGACAGGAGCGTGTGCTCGTGGTCGGCCAGCTCGAGCTGGTTCGCCTGCAGCTCCTTCAGCCACGTGGCCACCCGGGCATGCGCGGGCAGCCGGACGCGGACGGGCAGGGTGTTGATGAACAGGCCCACCGCGGACTCGACGTTCGCGAGCCCGGCGGGACGGCCGGAGCGCGTGGCCCCGAAGACGGCCTCGTCCTCGCCCGCGTGCCGGGCGAGCACCAGCGCCCACGCGGCCTGCACCAGCGTGTTGAGCGTGAGCTGGTGCTGGCGCGCGAAGGACTGCATCGCGGTGGTGTCCTGCTCGGACAGGGTCACCTCGCGTTCGCTGCCCTCGGCGGAGTCGCTGGCGGCTTCACCCGCGAGCGGCTCCGGCAGGGCGGTGGGCGCCCTCACCCCCGCGAGCGAGGCACGCCAGAAGGCCTCCGTCCTGGAGGGCTCCTGGCCCTGGAGCCACGCCACGTAGTCGCGGTAGCCATGCGACAGCGTGACGGCCGCGAGCGGCTGACCCGAGGCGAGCCGGGTGTACGTCGCGAACAGCTCCTTGAGGAGCAGCGCGATGCTCCAGCCGTCCACCAGCAGGTGGTGGAAGCTCCACACCAGCCGCCAGGCGTCCTGTCCCAACTGGATGAGCGTGAGCCGCATCAGCGGCGGCCGGGTGAGGTCGAAGCCCAGGGCGCGGTCCTCCGCGAGGAACGCCTGGAAGCGGGCCTCCCGCTCCGTCTCCGGGAGCGTGCACCAGTCGAGCTCCTGCCAGGGCAGCTCGCTCCGGGCGTGCACCAGTTGGACGGGCTGCTCCAGGCCCTCCCAGAGGAAGCCCGTGCGCAGCACCGGGTGCCGGGCCACCACGTGTTCCCAGGCGCGGTGCAGGGCGACCGGATCGAGCTGGGTGTGGAAGAACGCCCAGGAGAGCTGCTCGAAGTAGGAGCTGGAGCCCGGTGACAGCAGCGCGTGGAAGAGCAGGCCGCGCTGCATGGGCGCCAGCGGATAGACGTCCTCCAGCGCGGGCTGGTCCTGGAGCAGGGCGTCCAGGAAATGCGCGGGCACGCCAGCGAGCGGGAAGTCCGCGGCGGTCCGCGCGAGCGCCTGGGGCGAGTGGCGCCCGGTGATGAGCGCGCGCAGGGCCTCCGTGAAGCGCTGGCCCAGGCCCTGGAGGGTGGCCTCGTGGTGCAGGTTCTGGCTGTACGCGAACGCGACCTCCAGGCGCCCCCCGAGGATGAAGGCGTTGACCTCCAGCACGTGCGTGCGCGGACCCTCGCCGCCCTGCACGGGCCCGGTGGGCAGGCGCGAGAGGCGGAACCGGGACGACGCGGGCAGGGCCGAGTCGAGCTGTCCCAGGTAGTTGAACAGCACGGGCGCCCCCGACGCGGAGGAGCGCGGACGGGAGCCGTGCTCCGGGCGCAGGTAGCGCAGCAGTCCGTAGCCCAGGCCCTTGTCGGGCACCGCGCGCAGGGCGTGCCGCACCTGCCGCACCGCTGATGCCGGAGCGAGGGACGCATCCACGTTCACGAGCAGCGGGAACAGCGTGGTGAACCACCCCACGGTGCGCGACAGGTCCACGTCCTCGAAGAGGTCCTCGCGGCCGTGGCCCTCCAGGTCCACCATGAGGTGGGAAGCGCCGGACCACCGCGCGAGCGTGTGCGTCAGGGCCGCGAGCAGCACCTCCTCCAGCCGTGCCCCGTACGCGCCGGGCACCTCCTGGAGCAGCAACCGGGTCTCCTCGGCGCCGAGAGACGCCAGGACGCGCTTCTCCGAGTCGAGCGTGTTGCTCCCCCCGGCCATGTCCACGGGCAGCGGCGTGGGCGAAGGCAGGTCCAGCCAGGCCGGAAGCCGGGCGAAGGCGTCGGTCCGGGCATGCGCGTGCAGCCGCTCCGCCCACGCCTTGAAGGACGTGCTCTTGGGCGGCAGCGCGGGCTCCAGACCCTCGCGAAGCCGCGAGCACACGGCGTCCAGGTCCTCCAGCAGCACCCGCCAGGAGACGCCGTCCACCACGAGGTGGTGGATGACGAGCAGCAGGTAGCCGGGCCGCGAGGGGCCCAGGTCGAAGCGGACGGCGCGCAGCAGCGGACCGTGGGTGAGGTCCAGACGGGCCTGCGCTTCGGCCGCGATGCGCTCCAGGGCCGCGTGCTGTGCCTCGGGAGGCACCGCGGACAGGTCCTCGTGCTTCAGCGCGGGCGTCGCGGACTCCGCGCCTCCCAGGTGCTGCGTCCAACGCCCCTGCCGGGACTCGAAGCGCATGCGCAGGGCGTCGTGGTGCAGCAGCAGGTGTCCCAGGGCGCGCTCCAGCAGCCCGGTGTCCAGCGGCTGGAGGACCTCCAGCAGCACCGACTGGTTGAAGTGCTGGGGCCTGGAGCGGGGCTGCTCCAGGAACCAGTGCTGGATGGGCGTGAGCGGCACCTCGCCGGTGACGGGGCCCTGCTCGGACGGGAGCACCGGCGCGTCGCCCGCGGCGCGAGCCAGCTCCGCCACCGTCTGGTGCTGGAAGAGCTGCCGGGCCGTGAGCCGCAGCCCCGCGCGCCGCGCACGCGAGACGACCTGGAGGCCCAGGATGGAGTCACCGCCGAGCGTGAAGAAGTTGTCTGCCGTGCCCACGCGCTCCAGGCCCAGCACCTGGGCCCAGATGTCCGCGAGCGTGCGCTCCACGGACGTGCGCGGCGCGATGAAGCCCTCGCCGGAAGCCAGGCGTCCGGGGGCGGGAAGCGCGCGCCGGTCCAGCTTGCCGTTGGAGGACAGCGGCAGCGCCGGCAGGCTCACGAAGGCCGAGGGCACCATGTATTCGGGCAGCCGCGCCTTGAGCACGGCGCGCAGGGCGTCCTCGTCCACCACCGCGCCGCTGGCGGCGACGACGTAGGCGACGAGCCGCTTCTGGCCCGGGGCGTCCTCGCGCACCACCACGGCGGACTCGTGCACGGAGGCGTGCGAGGCCAGGACGGCTTCGATCTCCCCCAGCTCGATGCGCAAGCCGCGCAGCTTCACCTGGAAGTCGCCGCGGCCCAGGTACTCCAGGCTGCCGTCCGCGAGGTAGCGGACCCGGTCGCCCGTCTTGTAGAGGCGGGCCCCCGGTGCGTCACCGAACGGATCCGGCACGAAGCGCTCCGCGGTGAGGCCGGGACGGCCCGCGTACCCCCGCGCCAGCGCGATGCCGCCCAGGTACAGCTCGCCCACGGCCCCCGCGGGCACCAGCTCCAGACGCGGCCCGAGCACGCGCAGGTACACGTTGTGGATGGGCCGGCCAATGGGGACGCTGGCCCGGGTGTCGCCCCGGGCGCAGGCCCATGCGGTGACGTCCACGGCCGCCTCGGTGGGGCCGTACAGGTTGTGCAGCTCCGCCGGGAGCAGCGCCAGGCAGCGCGCCTGGAGGTCGGCGGGCAGCGCCTCGCCGCTGCAGATGATCCGCTGGAGGCCGGTGCAGGACTCGACGCCCGGCTCGTCCAGGAAGGCGCGCAGCATGGACGGCACGAAGTGCAGGGTGGTGATGCCCTGCTCGACGAGCGTGCGCGTCAGGTACGCGCTGTCCTGGTGGCCACCGGGCCGCGCGACCACCAGCCGCGCTCCGGTCATCAACGGCCAGAAGAACTCCCACACGGACACGTCGAAGCCGTAGGGCGTCTTCTGCAGGACGCGGTCGTCCGCCGTCAGCCCGTAGGCGTCCTGCATCCACAGCAGGCGGTTGCAGATGGCCTCGTGGGTGTTCATCGCCCCCTTGGGCTGACCCGTGGAGCCGGACGTGAAGATGACGTAGGCGAGCCCGCCGCCGTGCACCGTCACGTCTGGACGGGCCCGCGTGTGCTTCGCGAACGTGCGCCAGTCCGCGTCCAGGCTCAGCGCCTCGGGCGCCTCCGCCGGGAGCAGCGAGGCATGCCGCGCCTGGGTGAGCACCCACCGCGCCTCGCTGTCACGGAGCATGGACCGCAGCCGCTCCTGGGGCAGCGTGGGTTCCAGCGGGACGTAGGCGCCGCCGGCCTTGAGGATGCCCAGCAGGCCCACCACCAGCTCCACGGAGCGCTCCATCAGCACGGCCACGCGCGAATCGGGGACCACGCCGCGCTCGCGCAGCGCGTGCGCGACCTGGTTGGCCCGCGCGTCCAGCTCCCGGTAGGTGAGGGCCTCCTCGTCGAACGTCACCGCCACCGCGTCGGGCGTGCGCTCGGCCTGGGCCTCGATGAGCCCGTGCAGCGTGAGGGACGCCTCGCGCGCAAGGCGCGTGTCGTTCCACTCCGAGACGAGCTGGTGCCGCTCGGCCTGGGACAGCAGCGGCAGCCGGGAGAGGCGCTCGTCCGGCGTGGCGAGGCTGCCCCTCAGCAGCGTCTCCAGGTGCTGCCCCAGCCGCGTGACGGTCGCCGCGTCGAACAGGTCGGTGCTGTACTCCAGCGAGCCCACCAGTCCCTCGGCCGTGTCCGCCAGCGCGAGCGTGAGGTCGAACTTCGCCGTGTCCCGTTCGAGGACCAGCGGCTTGAGGGACAGGCCCGGCAGCGCCACGTCCGCGAGCGCGTCCTGGTCCAGGACGAACATCACCTGGAAGAGCGGGGAGCGGCTCAGGTCCCGCTCCGGCCGCAGCGCGTCCACCAGTTGCTCGAAGGGCAGGTCCTGGTGCGAGTACGCCCCCAGCGCGGTGCGCCGCACCTGGGCCAGCAGCTCGCGGAAGGTGGGGTCCGCGCCCATCCGCGCGCGCAGCACCAGCGTGTTGGCGAAGAAGCCGATGAGGCCCTCGGTCTCCGCGCGCGTGCGTCCCGCGATGGGCGAACCGACGCCCACGTCGTCCTGGCCGGAGTGGCGGTGCAGCAGCACCTGGAAGGCGGCCAGCATCACCATGAAGGGGGTGACGCCCTCGCGCCGGCAGAAGGCGTGCAGCTCCCGCGTCAGCTCCACCGGCAGGCGGACCGGCACGGCCGCGCCCCGGAAGGACTGGACCGCGGGCCGGGGCCGGTCGGTGGGCAGCTCCAGCGCCGGGGGCAGGTCGTGGAGCTGCTCACGCCACCAGCCAAGCTGCGCCTCCAGGACAGGGCCCTGGAGCCACTGGCGCTGCCAGTGCGCGAAGTCCGCGTACTGCACGGGCAGCCCGGGCAGCACCGGGGCCCGCTCCTCGCGGAAGGCCTGGTAGAGCTCGGACAGCTCCCGCACCAGCACCGCCATGGACGCGCCGTCCGCGACGATGTGGTGGACGGTGAGGGCCAGCACCTGACGTCCGCCCTCCAGCCGCAGCAGCAGCGCGCGCAGCAGCGGCGCCTCGGCGAGCACGAAGGGACGGCGCGCGTCATCCGCGGCCCGGCGGAGCGCCGCCTCCATCCGCGCGTCGGCGGGCAGGTGTCCCAGGTCCTCCTCGCGCAAGGCCAGCGTCGACGGGGAGAGCCGGAGGACCGGCCGGCCGTCGGACTCGGGGAACGCCCCGCGCAGGGCTTCATGGCGCGCCAGCACGGCCCCCAGGGCCTTGCCGAGCGCGGCCGTGTCCAGCGTGCCTTCCAGCAGCAGCGCGCTGGAGATGTTGTACGCGGCGCTGCCCGGCTCCAACTGGTCCAGGAACCACAGCCGCTGCTGCGCGAAGGACAGCGGCAGGTCGCCCGTGCGCGGCAGGGGCTCCATCGCGGGGGGCCGGACGCCGTGGGCCCGGGCGTCGATGCGCTCCGCCAGCGCCGACAGGGACGAAGCCTCGAAGATGTCACCGAGCGGCAGGTCCACCTGGAAGGTGCCCTGGACGCGCGAGACGAGCTGCGTGGCCAGCAGGGAGTGGCCGCCCAGCTCGAAGAAGTCATCCGCCAGGCCCACGCGCTCCACGCGCAGCACCTGCTCCCAGATGCCGGCGAGCAACTGCTCGGTGGGCGTGCGCGGCGCGCGGAACGTGTCCGCGGGCTCGCGGGCTCCTCCCGCTTCCAGCCCCAGCGCGGCGAGCGCCCGGGTGTCCACCTTGCCGTTGGGCGTGAGGGGCAGGGCGTCCAGCGCGATGAACGCGGCGGGCACCATGTAGCCGGGCACCTGCTCCGTGAGCGTCCGGCGCAGGCCCGCCGGGTCCACGTCACCCGTGACGTACGCCACCAGTTGCGCCGCGCCGGAGGTGTCCTCGCGCGTCAGCACCGCCACCTCGCGGACGCCCGCGCAGGCCGCGATGAGCGCCTCCACTTCCCCCAGCTCGATGCGGTAGCCGCGCACCTTCACCTGCGAGTCGAGGCGGCCGAGGAACTCCAGCGTGCCGTCCGCGTTGCGCCGCACCCGGTCTCCCGTGCGGTACAGGCGCGCGCCGGGCTTCCAACTGAAGGGGTGCGGGATGAAGCGCTCCGCCGTGAGCTCCGGCCTGCGCCAGTAGCCCCGGGCCAACTGCACGCCGCCGATGTAGAGCTCTCCGGTGACGCCCACCGGCACCAGCCGCAGGTCCGCGTCCAGCACGTGCAGGTCCACGTTGGCGATGGGCCGGCCAATGGAGACGACGCTCCCCGGGGCCTCGTCGCCCGTCACCTCGTGCACGCAGCAGCCCACCACCGTCTCCGTGGGGCCGTACTCGTTGATGAGCCGCGTGTCCGGCGCGTGCTCGCGCCAGAACGTCAGGTGCTCCGCGGTGAGCGCCTCGCCGCCGATGACGAAGGCGCGCGTGCCGCCGCGGGCCTCGGCCGGGCTCAACTGGCGCGCCAGCAACTGGAGGTGGGAGGGCGTCAGCTTGACCAGGCCGTGGCCGCCGCCTTCGCGCATCACCCGCGCCAGCCCCTCCACGCCGCCGCCTTCCTCCACCAGCACCACCGCGCGTCCCACCGTCAGCGGCAGCAGCAGGCTCGTCACCGTCAGGTCGAACGCGAGCGACGAGTGCACGGGCGCGGCGCCCCCGGCGGCCGGGTAGGCCCGGGCGCACCACGCCAGGTAGTTGACCACGCCCCGGTGCTCGATGAGCACGCCCTTGGGGCGCCCCGTGGAGCCGGAGGTGTAGATGACGTACGCCAGGTCGTCCGCGGTGACGCCGCTGACGGGCCGCGCGTCGCGCTCACGCGAGATGAGCGCGTGGTCCGCGTCCAGGCACACGGTCAGGAACGCGCCCGCGGGCAGCTCGTCCGCCAGCCGCTCCTGCGTGACGAGCACCGGGACCGCCGAGTCCTCCAGCATGGAGGCCAGCCGCGCCACCGGGTAGCCCGGATCCAACGGCACGTAGGCGCCGCCCGCCTTGAGGATGCCCAGGAGGCCCACGGCCATCTCCACCGTGCGCTCCACGTACAGGCCCACCAGCACGCCCGGCTTCACGCCCCGCGCGCGCAGGTGGTGCGCGAGCTGGTTGGCCCGGCGCTCCAGCTCGTGGAACGTCAGCCGCGTGTCGCCCTGGCGCACGGCCTCCGCGCCGGGGGTGCGCTCCACCTGCGCCTCGAAGAGGTGGTGGATGCAGCCCGGCGGGACGGGGGCGTGGGTGTCGTTCCAGGTGGTGAGCAGTTGCCGGCGCTCGCCGTCGGTGAGCAGGGGCAGGTCGCCCAGCCGCTGCGAGGGGCGCGCCACCATGCCCTCCAGCAGCGTGCGCCAGTGGCCCGCCAGCCGCTCCACGGTGGCGCGCCGCAGGCGCGAGGTGTCGTGGGCCAGCGTCAGCCGCAGTGGCCCGTCCGGGATGACGGTGACGTTGAGGGCGTACTGGGGCCGCTCGTCGAAGCGCACGTCGCGCACGTCCAGGCCGCCGGCCCGCGCGCGCACGGAGTCGTCCACCGGGTAGTTCTCGAAGACAAGGAGCGTCTCGAAGAGGGGCGTGCCCCGGGGCACGCCGCTCCATCCCTGCACCCGCACCAGCGGGCTGTGCTCGTGCTCCTGCGCTTCGGCCTGCCAGGCCTGGATGCGCCGCAGCCACGGCAGCAGCCGCTCCTCCGGAGGCATAGTCACGCGCACGGGCACCGTGTTGATGAACAGGCCCACCGTGTCCGCCGCGGTGGACAGGCCCGGAGGCCGGCCCGCGACGGTGGCGCCGAACACCACGTCCGTCAGGTGCGTGTGCCGGCCCAGCAGCAGCGCCCATGCGCCCTGCACCAGCGTGTTGAGCGTGAGCTGGTGCTGCCGCGCGAAGCCCTGCAGGGCCTCCGTCAGCGCGGCCGGGAGCACCAGCTCCACCCTGCCGCTCCTGCCCTGGCGCGAGTCCCGGAGGGCGCTCGCGCGCTCATCGCCGGGCAGCGGGGTGGGGGCCGCGACACCGGCGAACGTCTTCTTCCAGAAGGACTCGGTGCGCGCCAGGTCCTGGCGGCCCAGCCACTCCACGTAGTCGCGGAAGGCCGGCGCGCGGCCCCACCGGGGCGGCTGGCCCGCGAGGCGCGACGCGTAGGCGGCGAACACGTCCTGGAGCAGCAGCCCCATGCTCCACCCGTCCTGGATGAGGTGGTGGAAGCTCCAGACGCAGCGGTACACCTGCTCGTCCAGGCGCAGCAGCGTCAGCCGCAGGAGCGGCGCGCGCGACAGCTCGAACCCGCGCGCGCTGTCCGCCTCCAGCCACGCCGCGAGCCGGGCCTGCTGCTCTCCGGGAGGCAGGCCCCGCAGGTCCACCTCGCTCCAGGGCAGCTCCGCGCGGGGGAGCACCACCTGCAACGGCTCCGCGAGCCCCTCCCAGTGGAAGCGGGTGCGCAGCGCCGGGTGCCGGTCCACCACCGCCTGCCACGCTTCACGGAAGGCCGCGACGTCCAGCCCCGAGTGGAGGGACCACGAGAGCTGTTCGACGTACGCGCCGGCTCCCGGCTCCAGCAGCGTCTGGAACAACATGCCCTGCTGCATGGGCGTGAGGCGGTAGACGTCCTCCACCGGCTCTCCCGGCGGCAGCACGGCGCTCAGCACCGACGGGCTCACGTCCGCCAGCGGGAAGTCCCCCGGCGTGTAGCGCCGCGCGTCCTCGGAGTCGCGGCCGGCGATGAGCTCGCGCAGCGCCGTCAAAAGCTCCCCGGCCAGCGCCTCCACCGTGGCGTGCGTGTGCACGGCCTCGCTGTAGAGCCACTCCAGCTCCAGCTCGCCGCCCAGCACCAGCCCGTTCACCTCCAGCAGGTGGCTGCGCTGTCCGAGCCCGGAGCGCGTGGGCCCGGCGGACTCGCGCGAGGCCCGCATGCGAGCCGCACCGGAGGCCACCGCGTCGAACTGGCCCAGGTAGTTGAAGGCCACCGGCGCCGCGGGCAGGGCCCGCAGGTGTTCCCGCGCCGCGTCCGAACCCAGGTGGCGCAGCAGCCCATGGCCCAGGCCGCGTCCCGGGACGCGCCGCAGCGAGTCCCGCACGGCCCGCAGCGCCGTGCCGGGGCTGGCGCTCGCGGGCACCTGGAGCACCACCGGGTAGAGCGCGGTGAACCAGCCCACGGTGCGCGACAGGTCCACGTCCTCGAAGAGGTCCTCGCGGCCATGGCCCTCCAGGTCCACCCGGAGGCTCTCGGAGCCCGTCCAGCGCGTGAGCACGCGGGCCAGCGCCCCCAGCAACACCTCGTCGATGCGCGAGCGGTAGGCGGCGGGCACCTCCTGCAGGAGCGCCCGCGTCTCCGCCGCGTCCAGCCTCACCGCCACGCGCCGCGCGGTGGCTTGTGTGTTGTTCCCCGTCCCCTCGTGGTCCACCGGGAGGGCCGGCACGGCGCGACGGCCCTCCGTGAGCCAGAAGGCGAGCTCCTGCTCCACGGCGGGCGTCCGCGCGTGCCGCTGAAGCCGCCGGGCCCATTCCACGAAGGGCGTCGTCTTCGGAGGCAGGGCCACGCGCTCACCGCGCGCGAGCTGGCCGTAGGCGGCCTCCAGGTCCTCCAGGAGCACGCGCCACGACACGCCATCCACGGCGAGGTGGTGGACGTACAGCAGCAGCCGCTGGGGCTGTCCCGCGTCCGGATCGAAGAGGGCGGCGCCCAGCAGCAGGCCCGACTCCAGGGACAGGCGGGCCTGCGCCCGGGCCGCCTCGCGCGCGAGCGGGGCGCCAGGGGGCAGGCGCTCCAGCCGCACCGGGCACTCCAGCCCCACCTGCGACAGCGTCCAGCCCTGGCCGTCGCGGGTGGCCCGCGTCCGCAGGGCGTCGTGGTGCTCCACCAGCGCGTTCAAAGCGCGCTCCAGCACCTCGGCGTCCAGCGGCTCGTGGGCCTCCAGCAGCACGGCCTGGTTGTAGTGGTGGGGCTCCGGGAGCTCCGCGTCGAGGAAGGCGCGCTGGATGGGCGTGGGCGGCACCTCGCCCGTGACGAGCCCCTGCTCGGCCCCGGGCGCGGCCGTGGTCTCCACCACCCGCGCCAGCTCCGCCACCGTCTGGTGCTGGAAGAGCTGGCGGGGCGTGAGCCGCAGCCCGGCGCGCTGGGCGCGGGCGATGACCTGGAGGCTGAGGATGGAGTCGCCGCCGAGCGCGAAGAAGTTGTCCGAGAGGCCCACGCGCGGCGCGCCCAGCACCTGGGCCCACAGCGCGGCCAGGGTCTGCTCCACCGGGGTGACGGGCGCGACGAAGGCCGCCTCCGCGACGGACTGCTCGGGCGCGGGCAGCGCGCGCCGGTCCAGCTTGCCGTTGTCCGTGAGGGGCAGCTCCGCCATCGAGACGAAGGCGGCGGGCACCATGTACTCGGGGAGGCGCGCCTTGAGGTGGACGCGCAGCGCCTCCACGTCCGGCGACTCCCCGCTGGACGGGACGACGTAGGCGACCAGCCGCTTGTGGCCCGGCGTGTCCTCGCGCACCAGCACCGCGCTCTGGCGCAGCGAGCCGTGCTGCGCGAGCGCCGCTTCAATCTCTCCCAGTTCGATGCGGAAGCCGCGCAGCTTCACCTGGAAGTCGCCGCGGCCCAGGTACTCCAGGCTGCCGTCGGCCCGGAAGCGCGCCCGGTCCCCCGACTTGTAGAGCCGGGCCCCCGGCGTGTCGCTGAAGGGATCCGGAATGAAGCGCTCCGCCGTGAGCGCCGGCCGCGACAGGTAGCCGCGGGCCAGGCCCATGCCGCCGACGTACAGCTCGCCGGGAACGCCCATGGGCGAAGGCTGCAGCCGCGCGTCCAGCACGTAGAGCTGCAGGTCCGGGATGGGGACGCCGATGATGCTGCCAGCATTTCCCTGGGCATCCTCGGCGCGCAGGGGACGGTAGGTGACATGCACCGTGGTCTCGGTGATGCCGTACATGTTGACCAGCCGGGGCCGGGTGTCCGGATGCCGGGCGAACCACGGGCGCAGGCTGGCGAACTCCAGCGCCTCGCCGCCGAAGACGACGGTGCGCAGCGACAGGCCGCTGGGGCCCTGCACGTCCGAATCCACCTGCACCAGTTGCCGGAAGGCGGACGGCGTCTGGTTGAGCACCGTGACGCGCTCCTTGCGCAGCAGCGCGTGGAAGGCCTCCGGGGAACGGCTCACCCAGTAGGGCACCACCACCAGCCTGCCGCCGTGGATGAGCGCGCCCCACAGCTCCCAGACGGAGAAGTCGAACGCGTACGAGTGGAACAGCGTCCACACGTCGTTCGCGCCGAAGTGGAACCAGTGCTGCGTGGCGGAGAACAGGCGGGTGATGCGCCCGTGCGTGAGCTGCGCGCCCTTGGGCTTGCCCGTGGAGCCGGACGTGTAGATGACGTAGGCGAGGTGCTCGGAGGTGACGCCCGGGTCCGGGTTGTCCTGCCGTCCGGACGCGGGCTCCGGCGCGAGGTCCAGGCACACCACCGCGGCGTCGTGCTCCGGCAGGGTCCTGGCCAGGGACTGCTGCGTGAGCAGCACGGGCACCCGCGAATCCTCCAGCATGAAGGCCAGGCGCTCGCGGGGGTAGGCCGGGTCCAGCGGCACGTAGGCGCCTCCGGCCTTGAGGATGGCCAGGATGCCCACCACCATCTCCAGGGAGCGCTCCACGCACAGGCCGACGAGCGTCTCCGGGCCCACGCCCAGGCCGCGCAGCCGCCACGCGAGCCGGTTGGCGCGCGTGTTGAGCTCGCCGTAGGTGAGGTGGCTGTCCTCGAAGGTGACGGCGACGGCGTCCGGCGTCCGGGCGGCCTGCGCCTCGAACTGGTGGTGGACGCAGGCGGTGGCCGGATGCGAGGCGCGCGGCCCGCTCCACTCGCGCAGCAGCCGGTGGCGCTCGGCCTGGGACAACAGGGGCAGCCGCGAGATGCGCCGTGACGGGTCCGCGACGATGCCCAGCAGCAGGTGGTGCAGGTGCTCCACCATGCGCGCGATGGTGGCGCCGTCGAACAGGTCCGTGCCGTACTCCAGCGAGCCCACCAGCCCGTCCGCCGTGTCCGTCAGCGACAGCAGCAGGTCGAACCGGGCGGTGTGCTGCTCCAGCGTCAGCGGGCGCAGCGTCAGGCCCGGGAGCTTGAGCTCCGGCAGCACGTCCTGCTGGAGGACGAAGACGGTCTGGAAGAGCGGCGAGCGCGTGAGGTCGCGCACGGGCTGGAGCGCCTCCACCAGCCGCTCGAAGGGCAGCTCCTGGTGGGCGAACGCGCCGAGCGTCGTCTCCCGCACCTGGGCCAGCAGCTCGCGGAAGGTGGGGTCACCGCCCAGCCGCGCGCGCACCACCAGGTTGTTGACGAAGAAGCCGATGAGCCCTTCGGTCTCCGCCACGTTGCGTCCCGCGGTGGGGGACCCCACGCAGAAGTCATCCTGGCCCGAGTACCGGTGCAGCAGCACCTGGAACGCGGCCATGAGCAGCATGAAGGGCGTCACGCCCTCGCGCTGGCTGAAGGCCCGCACGGACTCCGACAGCGCGCGCGGGTAGTGGATGGGCATGGCCGCGCCCCGGAAGGATTGGGTCGCGGGCCGGGGCCGGTCGGTCGGCAGCTCCAGCGACTGGGGCACGCCCTTGAGCTCCTGGCGCCACCAGTCGAGCTGGGACTCCAGCGCGCCGCCCCGCAGCCACTGCCGCTGCCAGTGCGCGAAGTCCGCCATGTGGACGGCAAGCTCCGGCAGGGGCGAAGGCTGGCCCGCGCGGAACGCCTCGTAGAGCGCCGCCACCTCCCGCACGAGCAGCCCCATGGACCAGCCGTCGGAGACGATGTGGTGCATCGTCACGGTCAGCACGTGGCATTCGGGCTCCAGTTGGAGGAGCGCGGCGCGCACCAGCGGGCCCTGGTCCAGCGCGAAGGGGCGCTGGGCCTCGCGGGACGCCAGCCGCAGCGCCTCCGACATGCGCTCGGAAGGGGGCAGGTGCCGCAGGTCCCGCCGCTCGGGCACCAGGTCCGCGCCAGGGACGATGCGCAGGTACGGCCCCGCGTCGTCCACGTGGAAGGTGGTGCGCAGCGACTCATGGCGGCGGCGCACCTCCGCGAGCGCCCGCGTCAGGGCGTCCGCGTCCAGCGGGCCCTCCAGCAGCACCGCGGAGGGGATGTTGTAGAGCGGGCTCTCCGGCTGGAGCTGGTCGATGAAGAGCAGCCGCTGCTGGGCGAAGGACGGCGTGAGGCGCCCCTCGCGGGACACCGGCGTGAGCGGCGTCGGGCTCGACGTCCGCGCGTCGCGCACCGCCCCTTCGAGCCGGGCCGCGAGCGCCGCGACCGTGGACGCATCGAAAAGCTCCCGCAGGGGCAGCTCCACCTGGAACGCCTTGCGGATGCGCGACAGCACCTGGGTGGTGAGCAGCGAGTGGCCCCCCAGCTCGAAGAAGTCGTCATGCAGCCCCACGCGCTCCACGCGCAGGACCTCCGCCCACATCCCGGCGACCTGCTGCTCCAGCTCCGTGCGCGGCGCGACGAACTCACGCTCGCGGACGGCGCCGGCCGTGGGGGCGGGCAGGTTCTTGCGGTCCACCTTGCCATTGGGCGAGCGCGGCAGCGCCTCCAGCACCACCAGCACGGGCGGCACCATGTACTCCGGCAGCCGTTCCTTGATGAACGCGCGCACCTCGCCGGAGTCCAGCGTCTGCCCGGCGCGCGGCGCCACGTAGCCCACCAGCCGCGCGCCGCCGGGCACGTCCTCGCGCGCGACGACGACGGCCTCCAGCACCGCCGCGTGCCGCTCCAGCGCCAGTTCAATCTCCCCCAGCTCGATGCGGAAGCCGCGCACCTTGACCTGGTGGTCCACGCGGCCGAGGAACTCGATGGTGCCGTCGCGCAGGAAGCGCCCCAGGTCGCCCGTCCGGTAGAGGCGCGCGCCCGGAACGCCGCGGAACGCATCCGGCACGAAGCTCTCCGCCGTGCGACGGGGGTCGTTCAGGTAGCCGCGGCCCACGCCCACGCCGCCGATGTGGATTTCACCGGGCACGCCCATGGGCACCGGCTGGCCCGCGCGGTCCAGCAGGTACAACTGGAGGTTCGGCACCACGCGCCCGATGGGCGTGTTGACCGTGGTGGACGGCTGGCGCAGCACGTGGAGCGTCACGTCATCCGAGCACTCCGCCGGGCCGTACGCGTTGAGCAGCGGGATGCGCGGGTACAGCGAGAACCACTTGCGGCTGACCTCCGGAGGCAGGGCTTCCCCGGTGGGGATCATCCAGCGCAGGGCCTCGAGTGACGGACGCGAAGGGCCCAGCGCCTCGGCTTCCTCCAGCATCACGCGCAGCACGGAGGGCACCACCTGGACGATGGTGAGCCCCTGCGTCTGCATCTCCCGCAGCAGGCGCGGGGGGCTGCGCACCACGTCGTCGAGCAGCAGGTGCGTCCGGCCTCCCATCATCAGCGCGGTGAGGAACTGCCAGACGGAGATGTCGAAGGACTGGGACGCCGTCTGGGCCACCACGTCGCCTTCACCCAGCGACATCTCCTGGATGAGGACGTACAGGTGGTTGAGCAGGCCCGCGTGTTCGAGCATCGCGCCCTTGGGCACGCCCGTGGAGCCCGACGTGTAGATGATGTACGCCAGGTGTCCCGGCCCCGCGCGCGCGGGCAGGTCCGCTCCGGAGCCCGGAGCGGCGAGCGCCTCCTCCAGCACGAGCCCCCGGGGCTTCGCCACGGAGGACGGCAGCAGCTCACCCGCGCGCTCCAGCGTGGAGGCCAGCTCCGAGGCCACGAGCACGCGCGGCGCCAGGCTCTGCTCCAGCACCTGCGCGATGCGGTGCGGCGGGTGCGAAGGGTCCATGGGCAGGTACGTGCCGCCCGCCTTGAGGATGGCCAGCATCGCGGTGACGAAGTCGATGCTCCGGGGCGCCAGCAGGCCCACGGGCATGTCCGGGCCCACGCCTTCGGCCACCAGCCGGTGCGCCAGCCGGTTGGCCCGTGCGTTCAGCTCGCGGTAGGTGAGCTGTTGCTCCTCACAGACCAGCGCCACGGCGTCCGGCACGCGGGCGGCCTGCTGCTCGAAGAGCCGCGGGAAGCACGCGGCGGTGGGGTAGTCCACGCGCGTGGCGTTCCAGTCCACGAGCAACTGCTGGTGCTCGGGCGGCGTGAGCAGCGGCAGGTGGGTGATGCGCTGGCCCGGGTCCGCCACCGCGCCCTCCAGCACCACCTGGAGGTGCGCCGCCATGCGGGCGATGGTCCCCTCGTCGAAGAGGTCGGTGCTGTACTCCAGCCAGCCCTTCAGGCCGTGCTCGTCCTCCATGAAGGAGAGGTTGAGGTCGTACAGCGTGGCGCCGAAGTGGATGTCCTCCACGTCCGTGAGCGCGCCCGTGAGGATGGAGGCGTCATGCGCCCGGTGCAGGATGAAGAGCACCTGGAAGAGCGGCGCGTGGCTGAGCGTGCGCGTGGGCTTGAGCGCCTCCACCAGCCGGTCGAACGGGACGTCCTGGTGGGCGTAGGCCCCCAGGGCCACCTCGCGCACCTGGGCCACGAGCTCGCGGAAGGTGAGCGCCGGGTGGAAGCTGGCGCGCAGCACCAGCGTGTTGAGGAAGAAGCCGACCAGCCCCTCCAGCTCGGAACGGCTGCGGCCCGCGGTGGGCGAGCCCACGCAGAAGTCGTCCTGCCCGGAGTAGCGGTGCAGCAACACCTGGAAGCCCGCCAGCAGCGTCATGAAGAGCGTGGCGCCCTCCTGCTGGCTGAGCGCCTTGAGGCCCTGCGTGAGCGGGCGCGGCAGGCGCAGTGCGTAGCGCTCACCCCGGCGCGAGGGGACGGTGGGCCGGGGCCGGTCCGTCGGCAGCTCCAGCACGTCCGGGACGCCCGCGAGCCGCGTCTTCCACCACGCGAGCTGCGACTCCAGCGCCTCCCCCTGCAACCACTGCCGCTGCCAGCGGGCGAAGTCGGAGTAGCGCACCGGCAGCTCGGGCAGCGGCGCGACGCGGCCTCCGGTGGCGGCCTCCACGCTCGCGCCCAGCTCGCTCGCGAGCACCACCAGGGACCAGCCGTCGGTCATGATGTGGTGCATCACCATCAGCACGTGCGACGTGTCGTCCGCCAACTGGAAGAGGGCCAGCCGCAGGATGGGGCCCTTCTCCAGGTCGAACGTCTGGCGCGACAGCTCCATCACCCGCTCATGCGCGGCGGCCTCGCGGGCCTCGGGGGGCAGGGAGCGCAGATCGAAGCAGGGCACCTGGACGTCGAAGGGCTCCGCGACCACCTGGAGCGGCCGGCCGTCCACGGTGGCGAACGTGGTGCGCAGCGCTTCGTGACGGCGCAAGAGCTCCGTGAAGACGCGGCCCAGCGGCTCGGGCTCCAGCAGGCCCCGGAAGCGCGCCAGCAGGGGCACGTTGAGGGCGATGTTGCCCGGCTCCAACTGCTGGATGAACCACATGCGCTCCTGCGCGTAGGAGAGCGGGTGGGTCCGCCCTTCGTCCGGCAGCCGCCGCAGCGGCGGCGCCCCGGAGCCCGGCCCCTGCGCGGCGCCCGGGTCGGTGGCGAGCAGCGTGAGCAGGCGCGCGGTCAGCGCCGTGAGGCTGGGACCCTTGACCAGCTCGACGATGGGGAGGGTGACCTGGAGGCGGGCCTGGATGCGGTTTCGCAGGTCCACCGACATGATGGAGTCGAACCCCAGCGTGCCCAGGGGCTGCCCTCCGTCCAGCTTCTCCGGAGCGATGCCCAGCACCGCGCCGGCCTCACCCCGCAGGAAGGCCATCAACGCTTCGGCGCGCGCCGCCGCGTCCAGCGCGAGCAGCGTGGCGCGCAGCGGGTGGCCGGAGGACGTGCCCGGGAGCGCCGCGTCGGAGCCTGCATCCGTGAGGCGCGCGAGCACCTTGCGCTCACCGCGCGTCTCCAGCACCTGGCGCAGCACGGACCAGCGGATGTCCATCACACCGGCCTGGGGCGTGCCGGACGCCAGCAGCGGTGCGATGGCGGGCAGCGCCTGCTCGGGCTCCATCAGCCGCAGGCCGCGTCCGGTGATCTTCCGGCCCTGCTCCAGCCGCGCGGCCATGCCGGCCTCCGCGAAGGTGCCCCAGTCGATGGTGAGCGCCGGCAGCCCCGCAGACTGGCGGAGGTGGGCCATGGCGGCGAGGAAGGCGTTGGCCGCGGAGTAGGGCGCTTGGCCCGGCGAACCGATGTAGGCCGACACCGAGGAGAACGACACGAAGAAGTCCAACGGCGCGTCGCGCAGCAGCCGGTGCAGCAGCCAGCCGCCCAGCGCCTTGGGCCGCAGCAGCGTGTCGAATGGCCGCGCGTCCATCCGGGCCACGGGCATCTCCCGCGGCAGCAGCACGCCCGCCGCGTGGATGACGCCGCGCAGCTCCGGCCAGCCCTCGTCGCGGAAGGACTCCAGGTATCCACCCAGCGCCGCCGCGTCGCCCACGTCCACGGAGGCGACGTGAACGCTGGCGCCCAGCGCCTCCAGCTCACGCACCAGGCCCACCTGCCGGGCCTGCGGGGCATCCGGCTCCAGGCGCTTCCACTTCGAGCGCGGAGGCAGCGGCGTGCGGCCCAGGAGGATGAGCCGGCGCGCGCCCTGCTGGACCAGCCAGCGCGCCACGTGCGCGCCCAGGCCGCCCAGACCGCCGGTGACCAGGTACGTCCCGTCCGCCCGCACGCGAAGCGGCGCGCGCGACGAAGCCAGCTCCTGGCGGCGCACCATGCGCTCCACGAAGCGGCGGCCCTGGCGCAGCGCCACCCGGTCCTCGCCGTCACCGGCCTGGAGCGCCCCGCACAGCGCCGCCGAGGACGCCTCCAGGGACGCGGTGGGGTCCAGGTCCACCAGCCCACCCCAGAGCTCGGGGTGCTCCGCGGCGAGCGTGCTGCTCAGACCCCAGAGCGTGGCCTGCGCGGCCTCCAGCGCATGGGGGCCCTCGCCCACGGGCTGCGCGCCACGGGTGACGAGCCACAGCCGCGCGTCCACGGACCGCGCCAGCAGGGCCCGCAGCACGGACACCACCGGCACGCAGCCCAGCGCCAGCGCCGCGCCCACCGCGTCCAGGTCCGAGCTCTCCGGGAGCACGCCGTCCAGCGCGCGCAGGTAGACGACGCGCAGGGGCGTCCCGGGGGCCTGCCCCAGCACCGGCTCCAGCGCCCGCGTCAGCGCTTCTTCCGGCGCATGGGCGATGTCCAGGCCACCTTCGCCCGGCTCCACGAGCACCACGGGCTGGCCCTGCGCGCGCAGGCGCTCCGCGAGCGCGGCGCCCGTGCCGCCGGCGTCACCCAACAGCAGCCAGCGCGCGGACTCCGGCGCGGCGGTGGCCTCGCCAGCGGGCTCCCAGCGCGTGCCGTAGAACCAGTCCTCGGACAGCTCGGGGGCTTCGGCGGCCGGGGCCGCGCCCCCCTGGGGCAGGGCAATCCAGCACCGCTCCCGCTGCCACGGGTACGTGGGCAGCGGCACGGCCGGCGTGTCCTTCGCGAACAGCTCGCTCCAGCGCACGTCCACGCCCTGGGCGTAGAGCGCCCCCAGCGAGCCGAGCAGCACCGAGCGCTCGTCCTCGCCCCGGCGCATGGAGGGCACGGCCACGCCGGCGACGCCGCGCACGCGCAGCAACTGGGCGATGTCCGCCAGCAGCAGCGGGTGGGGCGCCACCTCCACGAAGAGGCCGCAGCCCGCATCGACCAGGCGCTCCATCGTGTCCGCGAAGCGCACGGGCTCGCGCAACTGCCGGGCCCAGTATTCGCCGTCCAGCACCGCGCCCTCCACGGGCAGGGCGGTGACGGTGGACATCATGGGCACGCCCGGCGCGGTGGGCCGCAGGTGGGCGAGCGCCGCGCGCATGGCGTCGCGCGCGGGCTCCATGTGGTGGCAGTGCGACGCGAAGTTGACGGCGAGCAGCCGCGCGTGGACCTGCCGCTGCTCCAGCGAGCCCAGCAGCTCCGTGAGCGCGTCCACATCACCGGAGACGATGGTGGACGTGGGCCCGTTGCGGGCGGCGATGGCCAGCCGGCCCTCATAGGCCGTGAGCACTCGCGCGGCCTCGTCCGGCGCCATCTCCAGCAGGGCCATGCGACCCCGCCCGGAGGCCTGCTGCGTGACGCGGCCCCGGTGGAGGATGACCTCCAGGGCCTGGGGCAGCGACAGGGCCCCCGCGACGCACGCGGCGGCCACCTCGCCGGCGCTGTGGCCGGCGAGCTGATCCGGCTCGACGCCCAGCGAGCGCCAGAGCGCGGCGAGCCCCACCTGGAGCGAGAACATCACCGGCTGCGCGAACTCCGTCTGCGCCAGGCGCGAGCGGCCCTCCTCCGCCGCCAGCTCCTCCAGGATGGACCAGCCCGCCAGGGGCTTCAGGAGCGCGTCGCACTGCTCCACGACCTGGCGGAACACGGGCTCCCGGGCCAGCAGTGAACGGGCCATGCCGAACCACTGGGGGCCCTGGCCGGAGAACACGAACGCGATGCGCGCACGTGCCCCGGGAACGGCCGGGCCCGTGAGCACGCCGGGGTGGGGCTGTCCGTCCGCCAGCGCCTGGAGCCGGGCCTGGAGCTCTTCCCAGGTGGAGGCCAGCACGGCCGCGCGGTGGGACTGGTGGCCGCGCCGGGTGGCCGCGGAGAACCCGAGCGACTCCAGGGGCGACTCCCCCCGGGGAGACAGCGCGAGGTGGCCGCGAGCCAGGGCCCGCAGGGCCTCCGGGCTTCGGGCGGAGAGGGGCACGAGCTGCGCGCGAGCGGGGGGCGGCTCACGGCGGGCGCTCCCCGCCTCGTGGCCCTGCAGCACGACGTGGGCGTTGGTGCCGCCGAAGCCGAAGGAGCTCACGCCCGCGAGCCGCGGACCGGCGGTCACGGGCCACGGCAGCAGCCGGTCCTGCACGCGCAGCGGCAGCTCGGAGAAGGGGATGTGCGGGTTGGGCGTCTGGAAGTGGAGGCTGGCCGGCACCATGCCGTGGCGCAGCGACAGCGCGACCTTGATGATGCCGGCGATGCCCGCCGCGGCCTCCAGGTGGCCGATGTTGCTCTTCACCGAGCCGAGCGCGCACGGGGCGTCCGCCGCCCGGCCCTCGGCCAGCACGGCCCCCAGGGCCTGCGCCTCGATGGGGTCGCCCAGCGACGTGCCGGTGCCGTGCGCTTCGACGTACTGGACCTGGGACGGCGCCACGCCCGCGTCGCGGTAGGCGGCGCGCAGCACGGCCTCCTGCGCGAAGCGGTTGGGCGCGGTGAGGCCGTTGGAGCGGCCATCCTGGTTCACCGCGCTGCCCCGGATGACCGCGTGGATGGTGTCGCCGTCCGCCAGCGCGCGCGACAGCGGCTTGAGCACGATGACGCCCGCGCCCTCGCCGCGCACGTAGCCGTTGGCGCTGGCGTCAAAGGCCTTGCAGCGGCCATCCGGCGCCATGAAGCCGGCCTTGCTGAAGTTGACGGTGAGCGCGGGGGACAGCATCACGTTGACGCCGCCCACCAGGGCCACCGTGGACTCACCGGCGCGCAGGCTGCGGCACGCCAGGTGCGTCGCCACCAGCGACGACGAGCACGCGGTGTCCACCGCGATGCTGGGGCCGCGCAGGTCCATCACGTACGAGATGCGGTTGGCCGCGATGCTCAGCGCGCCGCCCGTCCCCGCGTAGGCGTCCGCGAGCCCGCGGCGGCTGAGCTGCATCGCGCCGAAGTCGCTGGTGGAGATGCCGACGAACACGCCCGTCCGGCTCCCCGCGAGCCGCTCGGCCGGCAGGCCCGCGTCCTCCAGCGCCTCCCACGCCACCTCCAGCAGCAGCCGCTGCTGCGGATCCATGCGTGAGGCCTCGCGCGGCGACAGCCCGAAGAAGCTCCGGTCGAAGCGGTCCACCTGCTCCAGGAACCCGCCCCAGCGCGTGGTCATCTTCCCTTCGGCCGTGGGGTCCGGATCGTAGTACTCGCGCAGGTCCCAGCGATCCGCGGGCACCTCGCGGATGGCGTCCTGGCCCTCCAGGAGCAGGCGCCAGAAGGCCTGGGGGTTCTCCGCCCCCGGGAAGCGGCACCCCAGGCCGATGATGGCGATGGGCTCCTCGGCGGCGAGCTCCCGGGGCGTGGCCGGTGCGCCCGCGTCCATCGCTTCCGGGACCGCGTCCGCCAGGTGCCGCGCCAGCGCGTCGATGGACGGGAAGTCCCACACCAGCGTGGGAGGCAGCTTGCGTCCCAGCTTCGCCTCCAGCTCACCCGCCAGTTGCACGCCCGCCACGGAGTCCACGCCGAGCTGGGCGAAGGGCGCGGCCACGTCCAGGCGATCCACCGGGACGTTCATGGCCCGCGCGAGCGCGTCCAGGATCCACGCCTCCAGTTGTCGCACGGAAGCGGAGACGCGCGTCGCCCCGGCGGCCGGAGGCGCCACGGGGGTGGGCGTGGGCGCGACCGGCGCCGGAGGCGCTTCCGTGACGGCCTCCGCGCGCCACTGGTGCAGGGGCTCCAGCGTCCCCTCCAGCCAGGCCGCCTTGGTGGCGCGGCGCTGGATCTTCCCGCTGGTCGTCTTGTGGATGCTGCCCGCGGGGATGAGCGCCAGCCCGTGCAACTGCACCGAGTGACGCTCCGCCACGGCGGCGCGCACGGCCTGGACGACCTCCTCCACGTCGAAGGCGTGGCGCGTGTCCATCTCCTGCACCACGACCAGCCGCTCCTGGCCCGCCTCCTCCACGGAGAAGGCGGCGTTGCAGCCGGGCCTCAGCGCCGGGTGGCTCTGCTCGACGCTGGCCTCCAGGTCCTGCGGGTAGTGGTTGCGCCCGTGCAGGATGACCAGGTCCTTGAGCCGCGCGGAGATGAAGAGCTCCCCGTCCAGGACGAAGCCCAGGTCTCCGGTGCGCAGGAAGGGCCCCTCGCCGGTGCCCGCGACGCGGGCCTGGAAGGTGCGCTCGCTCTCCTCCGGCCGCCGCCAGTACCCGTTGGCCACGCTGGGGCTCTTCAGCCAGATCTCCCCGACCTCGCCGTCGGCGCGAGCCGTCAGCGACTCGGGATCCACGATGAGCAGCCGCTGATCGGCCAGGGTGCGTCCGGAACTGACCAGGCGCCGGGTCCCGGGCCCCTGCGCGCTGGAGGCCACCGCGTGCCCGCGCTCCAGGGGCTCCACCTCCACCGTCCGCTCGATGGGGGCCTCCACGTTCACGCCGCCCGCGGCGATGAGCGTGTTCTCCGCCAGCCCGTAGCAGGGGTAGAAGGCCTCGCGCCGGAAGCCCGAGGGCGCGAAGGCCTCCTCGAAGCGCTCCAGCGTCTCCGCGCGGATGGGCTCCGCGCCACTGAACGCCACCTCCCAGGTGCTCAGGTCCAGCGCCCGCCGCTGCTCGGGCGTGCTCTTGCGCACGCACAGGTCGAAGGCGAAGTTGGGCGCGCCCGACAGCGTCGCCTTGTACTCGGAGATGGCCTCCAGCCAGCGCAGGGGCCGCTTGAGGAACGTGAAGGGGGACATCATCACGGCGGCGCGTTCGCAGCCCCACCGGATGGGGGACAGGATGCCGCCGATGAGCCCCATGTCGTGGTAGGGCGGCAGCCAGGACACGAACCGCGTTCCCGCGTGGCCGCCCATCTTCTGCCGGGCCGCCTCCAGGTTGTGCATCAGGTTGGCGTGGCTGAGCATCACGCCCTTGGGCGTGCCAGTGGAGCCGGACGTGTACTGCAGGAAGGCCAGCGAGTCCGGGCCCACGCCGGGCTTGCTCCAGGCGGACTCGATGCCCGCCGCCACGTCGTCGGTGGCCACCCAGCGCAGCTTCGCGAGCTCCGGGGCCAGCTCGAACAGCCCCTCCGCCATGGAGAGGATGAAGGACGTCGTGAGCACCACCGTGGCCTGCGAGTCGCGCACGATGGCCATCAGCCGGGGCAGCGTGCGCTCCAGGCGCGAGGGATCCGGCGGGTACGCGGGCACGGCGATGACGCCGCCGTAGAGGCACCCGAAGAAGCCCGCCACGTAGTCCAGCCCCGGCGGGTACAGGAGCATGGCGCGCTCGCCCACGGCGGACTGCTGCTGGAGCATGGCGCCCACGGCCCGGGCGCGCCGGTCCAGCTCCCCGAAGGTCACCGGCAGCGGGCCGTCGTCCTCCAGGAAGATGTACGCCTCCTCCCCGAAGCGCTGCTCGCCGCGCTGCTGGAGCATGTCGATCAGCGTGGGGATTTCCAGGGAGCCGCTGGACGGGGCCGGTGCCATTGGGGACCTTCCGGGGGGACCGCGAAGAAGTGCGCCGGGGCGCTGGGAGCGCGCCGCCGGGGAATGGAGCGCGAAGCCGCCGGGAGGACCGGCGCGCTCGCGTGAGAACGGACATGGCGCCAGCCTCGGGGCCTCCCACGGGAGGAAGGCCCCCTGGCCATGCGCTTCGCGGGTGGGACCGCGCGAAGAAGAGCGGCCTCAGGCTTCCGAGAGGGCCCCCGCCAGGATGGCGGTGCCTTCGCGCAGCTCGTCCACGGAGGTGGTGAGGGGCGGCAGCAGCTTGATGACCGTGTCGTCGCGGCCACACAGCTCCAGGATGAGCCCGCGCTGGAAGCAGCGCTGCTGGACGCGCTGGCCGCGCTCATGGCCGCCGTGGCCGTTCAGGTCGATGCCGTACGCCATGCCGAGTCCGCGCACCTCCAGCCCCGGGGCCGCCTGGCGCGTGAGCTCTCCCAGCAACTGGGACTTCGCCGTCAGGCCGTGCGTGAAGTCCTCCTGCGTCCAGTAGTCGAGCGCCGCGGTGGCCGCGACGAAGGCCACCTGGTTGCCGCGGAAGGTGCCCGTGTGCTCGCCCGGCCGCCACTGATCCAGCGCGGGTTTCATGAGCAACAGGGACATGGGGAAGCCGTAGCCGCCAATGGACTTGGACAGCGTCACCAGGTCCGGGACGATGCCCGCGCGCTCGAAGGAGAAGAACTGCCCGGAGCGGCCGCAGCCCGCCTGGATGTCGTCGACGATGAGCAGGATGCCGTGCTTCTCCGTCAGCTTGCGCAGGCCGCGCAGCCACTCGGCGCTGGCCACGTAGATGCCACCGTCCATCTGCGCGCTCTCGACGATGACGGCGGCGGGCACGTCCACGCCCGAGCAGTTGTCCTCCAGCATCCGCTCCATGAAGGCCAGCGAGTCGAAGGCGCCCTTGGGCCCCTCCGGGTAGGGGATGAAGGTGGTGTGGCCCAGCGGAACGCCCGCGGCCGCGCGCACGCCCCGGCTGGACGTCACCGCGCTGCTGCCCAGCGTCATGCCGTGGTACGCGCCGGTGAAGGCGAAGAGGCCGGTGCGCTTCGTCACCTTGCGCGCCAGCTTGAGCGCGGCCTCCACCGCGTTGGTGCCCGTGGGGCCGCAGAACTGGACCTTGTGCTCCAGTGCGCGCGGGGCGAGCACCGTCTTCTCGAAGTGCGTCAGGAAGTCGCGCTTGGCCGCCGTGTACGCGTCCAGCGCGTGCACGATGCCGTCGGACTCCAGGTATTCCATCACCTTGCGCTTGATGGGCTCCGGGTTGTGGCCGTAGTTGAGCGCGCCCGCGCCCGCGAAGAAGTCCAGGTAGCGCTTGCCCTGCGTGTCGAAGAGGGTGGAGCCCTTGGCGCGGGTGAAGACCGCCGGGAAGGAATGGCAGTACAGGCGGACGTTGGACTCACGCTGTTCGAACACCGTCGTGGCGGCGTCGGTGGAGGCGGCGGGCTGGGGGCTCATGGCAGGGCTCGGGCGGTGGGGACGGAAGAAGGGGAAGGCGCTCCGGCGGACAGCGCGGCCGGACGTGATGGGTGAAGGAAGTCCTCGATGACGTCGGCCGCGGGCCGCTCCCGCTCGGCCGCTTCGAAGCGGGCACGGAACCGGCGGAGGCTCTCGCGGTAGCGGGGGACGGTGACGACCTCGTCCAGGAGGGACAGCAGGGTCTCCGCGGTGACGCTCGCGGGAGAAGCGCGCACGCCCAGGCCATGGCGCACCACGCGGGCGGAGATGCCGGGCTGGTCGTACTGGATGGGGAGGACCACCATCGGCACTTCCAGGCTGATGCACTCCTTCACGCTGTTGAAGCCGCCGTGGGTGATCATCGCGGTGGCCCGCCGCAAGAGCGACACGACGGGCGCGCGCCGCACGGCGATGACGTTGGGAGCGCTGGCGTCGAAGGCGGCCGGATCCAGCTTGCGGCCCACGCCCAGCACGAACTGCCAGTCGGGCCTGCGGGCCGCCGCGTCGCGCACGGCGCGGAACAGGCGCGCGTCCAGGTCCGTCACGTAGGGCAGGGTCCCCAGGTACGCGAGCACGAGCGGCCGGCCGTCGCGCAGCCGCTCCCAGGGGAAGTCCGGCTCCTGGCGCTCCAGGTCCACGGAAGGGCCCGCGTAGAGGTACTCGCCGCGAGGCTTTCCCCGCGCGGGCGTCAGCTCCGCGAACTCGCGCGGGCAGAGCACCAGCTCCGGCCCCCATGGCTTGATCGTGATGCCGTCGAAGTCCAGCCGCTCGCGGGGAAAGCCATGGTGCCGGGCCAGCCGCAGCAGGTGGGTGACCGAACGGGAGCGGAACCAGCGCCCCAGCCGGTGGCGGTACGTCGCGCGCCACCACGCGAGCCGCAGGCGGACGCGGGAGACGGCTCCTTCGTCAGGCACCAGCGGCGACGTCAGCGGGGGCTGTCCCGCCTCCTGCCGCAGCGGCAGCGTCGTATTCAGGAGCAGGCACGGCACGCCGGCCCCGTACGCGGCCAGCGGCGGTTCCGGCAGCAGCACGTCACACAGCAGCAGGTCCGGGCGCAGCAGGGCGAATGGCTTGTCGAAGGCGCCCGCCAGCACGGCCGCGTGGTAGCGATCTTCGTGGCGCTGAACCTCCCGCAGGAAGCGCAGCAGCTTCAGTCCACGCAGCTCGCTGGCGCGGGCCAGCATCTCCGCCTGGAACCCCTTGGGACAGAGCTCCTCCAGGACGGGAAGGAACTCGAAGCCTTCGGGCTCGACCAGCGTCTCCAGGTCCGGAATGCCGCAATAGACGACCCGGTGCCCCCTCGACCGCAGGGTCCTGGCAATCCCGAACGTCGGATTGACATGCCCATGGTCATCCAGCGGTGAGAGTACGAAGGTCGCCATTCCTCCGGGGGATTTACCGCCAGTGAACTGTTTCGGGTCAAGGATTTTTGGTCAAACCTGAGAAACAAGTCGGCTGCGATTCTCGGTGTTTGAGAAGGGCTGTAGCCTGAAATGTCACAAGCCCGGGGCCCGCAGGGTCAGCACCCCGCGTGAGAAGAGTTCCTGAAACATGTCTGTCTTCTCTGGCGGAAGCCTGGCCGCGGCCTCCCCGGCACGGCACCCCGTCAGCTCCCGCATGAGCTGGAGCGCGTCGGGCTCCAGGGCGGTGGGCTCGAAGTCGGAGACGACCTGCCCCTCCTCGTCCATGCAGCGCACGAGCGGGCCGGGCGCGACCTCCAGGGCCTCGAAGGGAATGGGGTCGGCGGCGGGGCCCTCCAGCCGCAGGAGGCACGTCTCCACGGAGCGGGCGAAGGCGGCGCGGGTGAAGGTCCGCTGGATGTGCTCGCGGCCGCGGAGGCAGGCCGCGGCCTGCCTTTCGGGGGCATCCAGGTCCGCGAAGATGCGCGAGGCCACCTCCGCGTACGCGCCCACATCCCCCCAGGCCATGCCCGGCGTCTCGTGGACGTGGATGCCGTGGTCCGGGGGCAGGGCGAACCGGTTGTTCCCGCTGCCATTGGTGTAGACGGGGCAGCCGTTGAACACGGATTCGAGCACGTAGAAGCCGAAGGGCTCCGGGAAGCCGTTGTAGGCCAGGCCGAAGCGGGCAGCGCGGAACACCTGGAACAGGGCCGGCTGGCTGAGCTTCTCCACCGGGACGAGCACGTCCTCCAGGGTGAGCCCGAGCGCGTCCAGGCCCATCCGCGCGGCCTCGGCGCTCCCGTCGCCCCGGGCGAACGCGTGGCGCACGAGCGCGAAGTCCTCCGCCTCGATGACGAGCCGGAAGCGGCGCCGCTGGCCATGTTCCTGCGCCAGCGCATTGAGGTTGAGCATGATGGCGGTGACGGCGCCCCAGTCCGGCTTGCCGGGTTGGACGGCATGGCCGATGACGTCCCCGGACTCCAAGGCCTCGCGAAGATGCGGCGGAAGCTCCGCGCCCTTCAGCTCGGGGTGGCCCCGGGCTTCATCGACACAGGGCAGGGGAGGCGTGAGGAGGGACACGGTCTGGAACGCCCGGGGGTGCAGGCACTGGCGCCGGCGCCAGTCCGGCAGCGCGAGCAGGGACGTCAGCGCGCGCTCCATATAAGGAGAGAGCACCCAGTGTCCGTCGATGACCGGGGACTCGAGCCACGTGGACGGCGCGCCCATCAGCCCGTGGAACAGCACCAGCGTCTTGCGAGCCTGTTCGCGGGTCGGCAGCCGCATGGCGAGCGCGCGGTCGCAGTAGACGGCGAGGTCGGCCTTCGCGGCCGCCCGCATGCGCCGGAGCCTGTCCGCGGTGGCCAGGGGCGTGACGATGTCGCCCGCGACGGGGTGTTGCCCGAAGTGCGCCTCGGGGGTGTAGCCCAACCGGGCCAGCTCCTCCGCCAGCAGGGCGTTGATGTAGCCCGAGGCGTTCGCGTACGGCGCCGCCTCCATGAGCAGGGTCGCGCGACGGGTCATGGGATGGCTCGCTTGGGCTGAGGGGTGGCGCGGGATTCGAAGGGCTGAAGGAGCTGCTCGATGGTCCGGGCTCCGAGCCCGGAGTCGTCGGCGGCCAGGAAGTCCCGCTGGAGGGCCTGGACGCGGGAGCGGTAGGCGTCGTCGCCCAGCACCGCATCGAGCTGGGCGCTCAGGGACTGCACCGAGGCTTGGCGGATGTCGCCACGCAGTCCCAGTCCGTGATGCACGACGCGGGCGGCGTTGCCCGGCTGATCGAACACGAGCGGATGGACAATCATCGGGACGCCCAGGCAGATGCATTCCTTGACGCTGTTGAGGCCGCCATGGGTGATCATCACCGAGGCGCGTTTCAGGGCGGAGAGCTGGGGCACCCGCTCCACCACGGTGACGTTGGGGGGCAGGGGGCCGAAGCCCTCCGAGCCCACCTGTCCGCCCACCGCCATGAGCAGCCGCCATTGGGGCCGGCGCGCGACGGTGTCGATGACGGCCTGGAAGAAGGGGCGGTGCGCGCGGACGCGGTCGCCATGGCTGCCCAGCGAACACAGGATGAGGGGCTCCGTCCCGGAGGCGATCTCCGGAGGGAGGGGCGCTTCGGTGCGCTCGCGGTCGACGCAGGGCCCCAGGTAGTGGATGCCGCCGGACGCCCGGGGGAAGTCGAACCCGGGGGTGCACGTCACCAGGGTCGGCACCTTCAGATGCGGGCCAATCTGCAGGTGGGCGTGGAAGTCGCCGGGGCTCGCGTCGGGGTGGCGGCGGTAGAACTCGCGCACCGGGGCGCGCATCCGTTCCCCGCCGGGCATGAACGTGTGCAGGTAGAGCCACTCCCAGGCGGCGCGGATGCGGAGCCGCGAGCGCAGGCTGCCCGTGGGAATGTGGTGGGACGTCAGCGGAGGCACGGCCGCGTCGCGATGGAGCGCCAGGTTGGTGCAGAGCTGGAACGCGGGGATGCCCACCTTGTGGGCCGCGAGCGCCGGAAGCGTGAACGTGGCATCCACGAGCAGCAGGTCGGCCCCGCTGTCACGCAACCGTGACTCGAAGGCGGAGCCGAAGAGGATCTCCCGGTTGCGCTCACCGCGTCTGCGGATGAACTCCCGCGTCAGCTCCCGGTGGGCGGCGGAGGTGAGGTCCGGGTCGGCCAGCCGCGAGTGCAGCTCCGCCTGATATCCCCGGGGAAGCACGTCCTCGAGGATGGGCGTGAAGGGCCACGGCTGGCGGCGCAGGTAGGCCTCGCCGTCCGGGGGCGCCATGTAACCAATCTCATGCCCGCGCGACGCAAGCTGCCTGGCCAGGCCGAACGTTGCGTGGATGTGTCCCGCCTCCGGAAGCGGAAGAAAGACGATTTTCGCCATGGCCTGGAACGTTATCAGACAGGCAGAATAGGAAGCCCCGCAAGATGAGGAATATGGATCCAATGAGGCCCCGAGTCTCCGTGGTCATTCCTGCCTTCAATGTGGAGCGCTATCTGGGGGCCGCCCTGGACTCGGCGTTGGGGCAGACGGTGGAGGACGTGGAGGTCGTCGTGGTGGACGACGGCTCGACGGACGGCACGGTGGCGGTGGCCAGGGGCCATGGCGACGCCCGGGTGCGGGTCTTCGAGAACGCGCGCAACCAGGGGCCTTCCTGGAGCCGGAACGTGGCCATCGAGCAGGCGAGGGGGGAGTGGATCGCCATCCTCGACGCGGATGACTGGTGGAAGGAGGACCGGCTGGAGCGGCTGTTGGCATTGGCGGAGGAGCGCCGCGCCGACATCGTCTGTGATGACCTGCTCCTGGTCCCGGAGGGCACGCATGAGCCGGAGTCCACGTTGTTCACGGTACACGCCGCGCGGTTGGGACGGATGGACGGTCCGTTCGAGGTCTCGGCGCTGAAGATGGTGATGGATGACTATGGCATCCTGAAGCCTCTCTTCCGGCGTGAGTTCCTGGTGACAAGTGGCGTGCGTTACAACCCCGCGTCCCGGGCGGGTGAGGACTTCGAGATGCTGCTCCGCTGCCTGCTGGCCTCCGGCAGGATGGTGGTGTCACACGAGGCCATGTATTTCTACAGGGCTCGAAGGGACTCGCTCATCGCCAGCCCCGTGTACTGTCTTTCGCGAATCCTTGAAATGACAGACGCGCTCATCCGTGAAGTGGATGCGAAGACGCACGCGGAGATTGTCGAAGCGCTGGAAGGCTACCGGCGGCGCAAGCGGGACGAACTGGGGGATGCGAGCTTCCGTGAGCCCTTGCACGCCGGACGCTGGGGGGAGTGTCTGTCGCTCGCGGTGAGGAACCCCGCGATGCTGGTACGCTACGCGGCGGTCCTGGGGGAGCGGTTCCTGCCAGTGGGGCTCGTGCTCGCCATGCCTGAACTGGGCAGTGGAGTGTGGCGGTAGGGCACGGGAATCGAACTCGCCAGGGACCGCTCTCGCGGCCCCCCACCGGTTTTGAAGCCCCGCCCCCCCGATCCGCGAGGTGTCCGGAGGGATTGAGGGTCGGCAGGAGGCGTGTGGGGGCCGACGGCGTGCCTGCTGGAACGTCACGCCCGGGAGCGAGATCGTGCGCGGTCAGCCCGTCCCCACAGCTTGATCGTGAACGGCCCCGTGCTGCGGCTGCCGTAGTGATTCTTTCGGCCCACCACCGGCCCGCGCAGGGCCTCTCGGTGGCGTTGTTGTCCAGGGGCACGAGGGCCTCGTCCAAAAAGCGCGTCAGCCCTGGCCAGAGGCTTCCCAGGTAGCCCAGGGCCTTGCCCAGCGCGGACTCGGGCAGCGCGCGCGCACCTCGAGGGCCCACGCGTGCAGGCGGGACACCAGCGTTGCTTCGCCACCGCCGCGTAGACGGCGTAGCCGTCCGTTACGAGGACGCCCGAGAAGTCCTTCAGGAGTTGCCTGGCGGCCTCGGCGCCGCGGGTGTCCGCCACGCGGTAGACGACGGCGTGCGCGCTGGCCAGGGCCCACAGGTGCCACTTTGGCTGCCCCGGGCTCCCCAGAGGTGGCCAGCGCGTCTCGTCCGCGCCACGGGAGGGGCGCTCGGGCACGGCGGCGGCAGGCGGCTGCTCAGCTCGCCACGGCCACCTGGGGGCGCCGGACGGGGGCGATGGATGGGAGGGCCGGCTCCCAGACCGGGAGGATGCTCCCCATCTTGTGGAGCTTCGCCTCGCAGTAGGACAGGTTGTCCTCGTACGGCTTGTTCGCCATGAACGGCATCTGCGCCCCGCGGTACTTCACGCGCATGCGCGTGCTGGGGGCGCCGTCCAGCCGGAGCATCTCCCACGCGAGCTGCGCGTACTTCTCCGGGATGTGCACGACCAGGGCATCCTTCTCCTTCGACACCACCGTCACGTGCTTCAGCAACCCCTCGCCGTTGGTGACGGGCGTGTTGCTGTACACGTGCGGGCGGTTGAGCAGGTCCAGGTCGAACAGGAACTCCAGCGGGTCGGTGTTCATCATGCCCAGCGACTGCATGAACCCGGCGAGCAACTGGTCGAACTCCCTGCGGAACTCGTGCAGGGTGACGTGGAAGATGCCGCCGTTGGCGCTGAACTTCGACTGGCTGCTCCCGTCGATGATGCTGCTGATGTACTGCGTGTAGGGGTGGTCGGGGAACCGCTTGCAGTACTCGGAGAACGAGGAGATCAGGTCCTTGAAGGCCAGCAGCCCCTGCTTGTCGAGGTACTTCCCGACGAACTGGAGCGCGCGCAGGCTGTACAGGCTCGTGAGGTGGTACCCGAACCGAACGCCCTCCTTGTACTCCTCGCGGGTGACGTCCCTCGTCGCGACGACGACCTGGGCCTCGCTGTTCGGGTCCTCGTCGTTCGACACCTCCAGGTTGAACTCCTCGCGCTGGCTGTTCATCGGGACGTTGTTGATGAGCAGCAGGTGGTGGATGAGGATCGCGTCGGCCTCATAGCTGCAGAGCTTCCCGATGCCTTCCTTGAACGTCTCCAGCGTCTCGCCGGGCAGCGGCCAGATCATCTCCACGAACGAGGAGAGCTTGCTGCGCCGCAGCTCCTCCTGGAGGTTCAGGTAGGCGCTCTCCTTGATGTTGCCGCGCTTCACGCTCTTCAGCGTGTTCGCGTCCATCGTCTGGAGCGAGACGGGCTGGGTGGAGATCAAGCCCTCCTGGCTCAGGATGCGCGTGATCTGCGTCACGCGGTCCGGGGAGTTCTTCGCCGCGCTCAACCACACCGTGAGCGGGTAGCCGTACTTCCGCTTGCACTCGGCGATGTGCTGGGCGATCTCGATGTCCCGCGTCAGCATCCCGAAGTTCGCGTCGGTGATGAAGATGTAGAACGCCCGGCGCTGGCTGAGCCAGGTGATCTCCGCCTTCACCCGGTCCATGTCCGTCTTGAAGACGCGCGAGTTGGTCGCCGCCCCCCAGAAGCAATAGGTGCACTGGTAGGGACAACCCCGGTTCGTCTCGATGGGCGCCCAGACGTACTTCTCGCTGTCGAAGTAGCCCTCCAGGTACGGAGACGGGATCGCGTTCAGGTCCTGGATGCGCTCCTGGGGCGCGCTCGTGATGAGCTCTCCGTTCCGGTAGAAGGTCAGCCCCTTGACCTTGCCCAGGTCGGGCTGCTCGGAGCAGAGCTCCGCCAGGTAGTTCGCGAAGGTGTACTCGCCTTCACCGTTGCAGAGCACCACCCGCTCGTTGCCCGGGTCCAGGTACTTCGCCCCGTGGTTCATCACCTGCGGGCCGCCCAGGATGACGTGCGCATGGGGCTTTCGGGCGGTGAGGGTGGGGAGCCACCGCTTCACGAACCCCATGTTCCACACATAGCAGGAGATCGCGTAGACGTCGGCGTCAATGGCGTTGAGCCGGTCCTCGAACCGATTGTCGTTGATGCAGATGGAGTGGATCTCGAAGCTGCACGAATCCTTGATGGCGGCGTTCTGCTCGGCCACGCCACGCATGTAGCCAGAGGCCAACGGATACACGCCCGCGAAGACCGTCAATTCAATGAAAGCGACCCGTCGGTTGACCATGGCACCCATCTTGCGCGTTGGTTGTGGTGGTACAGCGTCAACGTGACGGCAGACAGGCTGGCTGACAGCTCCCCCCGGCTGCCTCCCAGACTCACTGGGGGAGCAGCTTGAAGCGGCGGAGCGCTTCGCGCGTCGGCGCGTGCGCCAGGACGTCGCACTGCATCAGGACATAGACGAGGTACCCGGAGAGCGGATACCGCGCCCGGAAGTCCTCCAGCGCCGGCTCCACGTACGTCTCGGAGAGGATCCGCTCGATGTGCTCCGCCGGAAGCCCGAGCTGCTCCAGCACCACGCGCTCGTAGCCCGCCAGCGCCTTCGGGTCGAGGTACTCGCGGATGAACCCGGGCAGCACCTGGCCGATGGCGAGCCGTGCGCTCTCGTCCATCTCACTCCACACCAGCTTGAGCACGTTCATGAAGAGGACCGCGTGGCGGCCCTCGTCGCGGACGTGGTCCTCCATCACCAGGTGCAGCACCTCGTTGAAGGTCTTCTCGGCCGTCAGGTTCAGCAGATCCTTGGTGAGCGTGTTCTCACCCAGGCAGACGGCGATGATCTCCCAGAGCCCGTGCAGCGACTCGGGCAGCCGCTGCTTGCCGAAAGCCATCGACCTGGACAGGTCCGTCTCCGTGCCCATGGGCAGCGGCTTGACCCCCGTGCGCTGCTCGATCTGCCGCATGAAGTCGCGCGCCACGTAGGCGTGGTAGGCCTCGTCGATGATGATGGTGAGCGCGTCGTGGCGGATGTCGTCAGGGAAGGCGATGGGCGTGTGCCCGTTGGAGATCTTCATCGCCACCTCGTTGACGGTCTCCGTCTCGAAGATGGCGATATCCCCCATGAACTTGTAGGCGGAGTGGATGAAGAACAGCCGCAGCTTGTCGGGCGGAAGGTTCTTCATCAGCGGGTGGGTGAGCAGCGCCGCCTTGGCCGGGGGATACAGATGGCCCACCACGTCGCCCTCTGGCAGCACACGCCGCGGCTTGCTGCGCGTGGCGGCGAGCGAATTCCAAACCAGCTCCCTGGTCTTGTAATCCCTCGGAGAAATCGCGCTCGGCCGCTCAGCCATCAACAGGGTCCTCCCCAGGTCCCAGCCACGCCGCTATAGCCTATCTCAAACAGTACAATATTGTAAATCAGGCAAAACAGTCCTTCGCGGAGCCCCCGACCTCGCGAAGCACACGGCCGCTCAGCGTTTGACCCCATGCACCAGATATCCCTGGGGCACGCCAGGGGTGCCGCGCGGCGCCACGGGGAAGGGCCAGCGTCCCAACTGCTTGCCAACGGCCGCGGTGGTGTAGACGTGGGGCGCCCAGCCAATCGGCTGCAGGAGGGCCTCCGGCTCGTCGGTGCCGAACTGGCGGGCGAGGTTGTGCATCAGCTTGACGCGCGAGGAGTCCAGGATGGAGCGGCCCACCACGTCGATCAGGGCGACGCTCTCCGGGGCGCTCAAGGCGTTGACCCGGGCCATGAGCAGCGCGACCTGCTCCTCGGTGAGGTAGACGAGCAATCCCTCGATGAGCCACAGCGTGGGCGCCTCGGGATTGAAGCCGCTCTTCTTCAGCGCCGCGGGCCAGTCCTCCGCCAGATCCACCGCCACGGCGTGCCGCTGGCACTTCGGCGTGATGCCTGAGAGCTTGGCCTCCTTGTCCTCGAGCACGGCGCCATGGTCGAGCTCGAAGAGCCGCGTGTCTCCCGGCCAGGCCAGCCGGTAGGCGCGGGCATCCATTCCCGCGGCGAGGATGACGATCTGCCGGATGCCGCGTCCCAACCCCAGGTTGATCTGGTCATCCAGCCAGCGCGTGCGCACCTCGATGGCGGGCGGCATCGCATTCTCACCGACGTTGCGCCGCTTCAATTCCTCGACCAGTGAGTCACCGGCAAGACGGCGGGCGAAGGGATCCCGGAACAGCGGATTGGGGCGCTCGGTCTCGAGCGCGCGCATTCCTGCCACCCACAGTGCCGTTTCGCCAATTTCTTGCATTGCGCTCGTGGATAACACTCGCCGTGAAGCCAATCAAGGGTGCGGCCCGTGAAGTCCCACGACAAAATTGCAACGCCTAGCGGGCATTCCCTTCGCGCAGCGCGAACGCCGCCCGCTGCGGATCCTCACACACCGCGATGCGATCGCCGTTCGGCAGCTCCATGGGTCCCACCACGGTCCCTCCCGCCTTGCGGACGACCTCCAGCGCGGGGGCGAGCGCGGCGACGCGGAAGTGGAACAGCCAGTGGGAGTGCACCCCCGTGAGCCCCGCCACGTCCACGACCGAGCCGGTGCTCCCCGCGTCAGGGCGGCAGACGAACTCCTGGTGGACGCCCAGGCCGCCGAGGTCGCGGCGGTCCGCGAGCCGCCATCCGAACAGGTCGCAATAGGTGGTGGCCGCCTGTTGCGCGTTCGCCGCGTAGAGCTGCTGCCAGGCGACCTCCGGCTGCGGCGCCCGCTCCGGGACGGGCGCGGTCGCCACGCCGATGATGGCCCCGCCCGGATCCCGCAGGATGGCGACCCGTCCGCCGCCCGGCGCCGGGTGGGTCGGACCCAACTGGACCGCCCCGCGCTCCGTGAACGCGCGCACCGCTTGATCCACGTCCTCGACGCCGACGTAGCCCAGCCAGTGGGCGGGGGCGCCGCGGGCCGCCGCCTGCTCGGGGAGCGGCACGATGTCCGCGTTGGCCGCGCCCTCGCCGAGCAGCGCCGTGTAGAAATCGCGTGCCGCGGGAACGTTGGTGGTGCGCAACTGGAGCCGGAAGAACTGCTTCATTCCACTTCACCTCTCAACCGCTGGGGATGGACGTCAGAGCGGACTGATCTGCCGGTGCGAAGGTCGGATGTCCATTGCAAAGTCATGATGGACACCTCATACGGCGAGTCTGCCTGCGTCATCGGATTCAGACAGACGCGCGGACGTCAAATCCGCGTGACGATTTGGAGCAGGGCCGCCGGCGGGTCTTGACTGACCGTATGAACTGTATATTGACCTTTCGTCGCCAATCATGGTCAAGTACAGGATAGATCCGCCTAAAAGGTAATCGTGGATCAGGTGGGGGAGGGACGACGATGAGCATCCATGGGGACGAAGCCGACTACGTCGTCTTGATCAACGGCGAGGAGCAGTACTCGCTCTGGTCCGCGCACCGCGACATCCCCGGAGGCTGGAAGCAGGTGGGTCCCAGGGGCAGCAAGGAAGCGTGTCAGGCCTATCTCAAGGAGGTCTGGACGGACATGCGGCCGAAATCGCTGCGAGATGCCCTGGCGCGTAACGACCGCTGACCGCGAGTCCCCACCATGAGCACGAGCACCGCGGGCGCGAAGCCGTCCTATCTGGCAGGCATTGAGACGGTGATGGTCGAACCCGAGCTGGAGGAGGTTCGCTACCTCACGGTGGGGTGCGGCGACGGACGCCAGTCCACCCTCTATGAGTTTGGCCAGAAGGACGCGGAGCCGGTCGTCCTCCTGCCGCCCTATGGGATGACCTTCCTGACGGTGGCGCGGCTCGCGCGGCTCCTCGCGCGGCGCTTCCGTGTCTTGATCTGGGAGTCACGGGCGTGCCCGGACCCGGCCACGCCGGTGCGCGACACGGACTTCGAACTCGCCGACCAGTCGCGGCACTTCTCCGAGGTCCTCGCGCAGGCGGGCATTGAATCCTTCCACTTCGTCGGCTGGTGTCAGGCCGCGCAGTTGGCCGTCCATGCCACCGCCCATGGGCTCATCAAGCCGCGGACCCTGTCGTGGATCGCGCCGGCGGGGCTGGGGTACTCGCTGGTCAAGTCCGAGTTCGATCGCTGCGCGCTGCCCATCTACCTGGAGATTGCAAGGCATGGCGTGGCGCACGCCGGGAAGCTCGGCAAAATCCTGAACAAATACAACGGGGTCCCCGCGACGCCGAAGAACGCGGCGGAGAAGCTGACCATGGTCCACCTCTCCGACCCGGAGATGACGCACGTCTTCTCCAGGTACATGAAGGCGTACGACGACCACCGGCGCATCGCCGGGGAGTTCGTCTCGCCCGCGCTCGAGGCGGTTCCGACGCTCTCCATCCACTGCCGGGACGACACCTACAGCCACTTCTCGGAGTCGGTCCAGCTCGCGAAGCGGCACCCGTCCCTCGAGCTCCGCCTGCTCGGACAGGGCGGCCACCTGCAGGTCTTCAACGAACCCGCCACGCTGGCGGAGCACGTTCTTGGCTTCATGGACGCCAGGGCGTCACAGCGCGCCCTCTCCCCGGCGATGGGCGGGTAGGAGACACCATGCCACTGCCCAACAACATCGGCCTCGACGAGCAGTCGCTGCTCGCACGGCAGATCGCCTCCTACCAGACGAAGTTCTACAAGTGGTGGCGCGAGCGGGGACCCACCGAGTTCCTCGATCGCCAGATGCGCATCCGCCGGCCCACCGGGTCGGTCAACGGCGTGGACTGGGCCGAGTACAGCGCCATGCGTCCCGACGAGTATCGCTGGGGCATCTTCATGGTGCCCACGGGGCAGGACGCGATCGCCTTCGGTGACCACCAGGGCAAGAAGGTGTGGGAGGAGGTCCCCGGCGAGTACCGCACGCTGCTGCTGCAGCACATCTGCGTGCAGGCGGACGTGGAGAACGCCGCCGTGGAGCAGAGCCGGACGCTGACGCAGACGGCGCCGAGCGACCCGGACCTGGAGAACGTCTTCCAGTTCTTCCTCGAGGAGGGGCGCCACACCTGGTCCATGGTCCACCTCCTGCTGGCCCACTTCGGCGAGGACGGGGTCGTGGAAGCCGAAGCGCTGCTGGAGCGGATGAGCGGCGATCCCAAGAACCCCCGCCTGCTGGAGGCGTTCAACTACCCGACCGAGGACTGGCTGTCCCACTTCATGTGGTGCTTCCTGGCCGACCGCGTAGGCAAGTACCAGATCCAGGCCGTGACCGAGTCCTCGTTCGCCCCGCTGGCCCGGGCGGCGAGGTTCATGATGTTCGAGGAGCCCCTCCACATCTCCTTCGGCGCCGTGGGCCTGGACCGCGTGCTGGCCAGGACCGCCGAGGTCACCCTTCGCGAGGGAACGCTGGAGACGTTCCCCGCGGGGGCGATCCCCCTCCCCGTCTTCCAGAAGTACCTCAACTACTGGGCGCCCAAGGTCTACGACCTCTTCGGCAATGACGACTCCGAACGCTCCCACGAGCTGTTCCGGGCGGGGCTCCGGCGGCCGAGGAACTTCGCGGGGGGCGAATCGCAGATCGTCCCCATCGACGCCCGGGTGGGCGACCGGGTGGCCACCACGGAGGTCGCCGGAGAGTGGGCGACCAACGCCATCATGCGGCGGCAGTTCGTCGCCGAGGTCCAGACGCAGGTCGACCGCTGGAATGCCAGCCTGAGAGCGCTGGGCATCGACTTCCAACTGCACCTGCCCCACGAGCGCTTCAACAGGGCCTACGGCCCGTGCGCCGGTCTGCCCTTCGACATCGATGGGAAGCTCCTGCCTCGCGGCTCGGCGTCGAAGGTCTCGGAGCACTTCCCGACGTCTCGCGAGCTCGCGAACGTCCGCTCGCTGATGCAGCGGGAGCTGACGCCCGGCCAGTTCTCCTCGTGGATCTCCCCGTCGGCGACGCGGCTGAGCTCGCGGGTCCAGGGCCGGGGCGCGGACTGAGCCGGAGCAGGGTGACTGTTGTGGGTTCACGCAGCCGACGCCTGGGGAGAGGCCTCATCACATGCGTTGCCTCATCATTGACAACTACGATTCGTTCACCTGGAACCTGGCGGACTACGTTGCGCAGACGTTCGGGAGCGAGCCGCTGGTCGTCCGCAACGACCAGTACACCTGGGCGCAGCTCAAGGCCCTGGGCTCCTTCGGGTGCATCGTGGTTTCACCGGGCCCGGGCTCGGTGACCCGGCCGGAGGACTTCAATGTCTCCCGGGACGCGCTGGAGCAGGATGCGTTCCCGGTGCTCGGCGTCTGCCTGGGGCATCAGGGGCTGGCCTACGTCTACGGGGGAGAAATCACGCACGCCCCGGTCCCCTTCCACGGCAGGACGACCCCCGTCCACCATGACGGCACGGGCGTGTTCAAGGGCCTGCCGCCGAGCTTCTCCGCGGTGCGCTACCACTCGCTGGTGGTCCGTCCGGAGTCGCTCCCCGCGAGCCTGCGCGTCACCGCCCGGACGGAGTGTGGCCTCATCATGGGGCTGCGCCATGTGAGCCGCCCGAAGTGGGGCGTGCAGTTCCATCCCGAATCGATCCTGACCGCGCACGGGATGCAGCTCATCTCCAACTTCCGTGACGAGGCGTACCGCCACGCGGGGAAGGACGTCCCGGCCCGCCGTCCCCAGGTCTCCGCCGGCACCGGCGACGCCAGGCGCGCGCAGGACGGCAAGCGGGAGCTCCAGACCTTCACCCGGCGGCTGGCGACCTCGCTCGAAGCCGAGACGCTCTTCCTGGGGCTGTACGCCGGCCAGGAGCACTGCTTCTGGTTGGACAGCCAGGCCGTGAGGGAAGGCATGTCGCGCTTCTCCTTCATGGGCAGCGTGCCGGAGAGGGCCCTGCTGACGTACAGCATCTGCGAGGCGCCGGTGGACCGCGGCGCCGAGCGGCACCTGGCGGAGCTGGAGCGGACGCTGGAGAGCCGCACCGTGGTGCCCCCCGTGGAGGGACTGCCGTTCGAGTTCCTGGGCGGCCACATCGGCTTCATGACCTACGAGATGAAGGCCGCGTTCGGGGCCGCGACGACGCACAAGAACACCATCCCCGACTCCCTGTGGATGCACGTGGAGCGCTTCCTGGCGTTCGACCACGTGACGCGGGAGGTGTGGCTGGTCGCCGTCGCGGAGCCCGAGTCGCGCGAGAGCGTCCAGGGCTGGATGGACGAGACCGCGGAGGCCGTGAGGTCGCTGGGGCCGGGCGTCCGTCCGCCCCAGGCCCTGGGGCGCAAGTCCATCTCGGTCGCGATGGACCGCGGCCGCGAGGACTATTTCGCCGCCATCGCGCGCTGCAAGGAGAAGATCGTCGACGGGGAGTCCTACGAGGTCTGCCTCACGAACGGCTTCTCGTTCGACCTGAAGCTCGACCCCGTGGAGCTGTACCTGGCGATGCGCCGGGGCAACCCCGCGCCGTTCGGCGCCTTCATCAAGACGGGGCGGACGTGCGTCCTCAGCACCTCGCCGGAGCGCTTCCTGAAGGTGGACGAGGACGGGCGCGTCCAGACGAAGCCCATCAAGGGGACCTGCGCGCGCTCCGAGGACCCCGCGACCGACCGCGCGAACGCCGCCCACCTGGCCGCGTCGGAGAAGGACCGCGCGGAGAACCTGATGATCGTGGACCTGATGCGCAACGACCTGGGGCGGGTGTCCGTGCCGGGCAGCGTGCATGTGTCCAAGCTGATGGACATCGAGAGCTTCAAGACGGTCCACCAGATGGTCAGCACCGTCGAGTCGACGTTGACGCCCGAGTGCAGCCTCGTCGACCTGCTGCGCGCGGTCTTCCCGGGAGGCTCCATCACCGGGGCTCCGAAGATCCGCACCATGGAGATCATCGACCGGCTGGAGAAGAGCCCCCGTGGCATCTACTGCGGCTCGATCGGGTACCTCGGGTACAACCGGGTCGCGGACCTGAACATCGCCATCCGCACGCTGTCCTATGACGGCACCACCGTGCGGTTCGGCGCGGGCGGTGCCATCACCTACCTGTCACAGTCAGAGGGGGAGTTTCAGGAGATCCTGCTCAAGGCGGAGTCCATCCTGCGGCCCATCTGGCAGTACATCAGCGAGCCCGGCGTCTCCTTCGAACCCCAGTTGCACGACCGGCTCCTGCGCCTGGAGGAGCAGCCGCGAAGGGTCCTCCGTGGCCAGGGGACCGCGGTCGCTTCCTGATCCGTAGCCAAGACCCCGGACTGCCAGATGAACGCCCAGAATCCAGCCCCCGCGTTTTCTTTCGATCTCTTCTACACGACGGTCAACGCGTACTACCGGACCGCCGCGGTCAAGGCCGCCATCGAGCTCGGCGTGTTCGACGTCGTCGGTGAGAAGGGAAAGACCCTGGCGGAGATCGCGAAGGCCTGCAACGCGTCGCCGCGTGGCATCCGCATCCTCTGCCGGTTCCTCGTGTCCATCGGCTTCCTCAAGAACGCCGGTGAGCTCTTCTTCCTCACGCGGGAGATGGGCCTCTTCCTGGACAAGAAGTCGCCCGGCTATCTGGGCGGCAGCATCGACTTCCTGCTGTCTCCGTACATCATGGATGGCTTCAAGGACCTGGCGTCCGTGGTGCGGACGGGGGAGCTGACCCTCCCGGAGCAGGGGGTGGTGGCGCCGGACCATCCGCAGTGGGTGAAGTTCGCGCGCGCGATGGCGCCGATGATGGCCCTGCCGTCGTACCTCCTCGCGGAGCTGGCGGACCGCCAGGCCCACCAGCCGCTCAAGGTGCTGGACGTCGCCGCCGGCCACGGCCTCTTCGGCCTGGCCATCGCGCAGCGCAATCCCAAGGCGCACGTGACGTTCCTCGACTGGGAGAACGTGCTCCAGGTCGCGCGGGAGAACGCGGCGAAGGCCGGGGTGCTCGACCGGGTGGAGTTCCGCCCCGGGAATGCCTTCACCGTGGACTTCGGCGAGGGATTGGACGTCATCCTCCTCACGAACTTCCTGCACCACTTCGACGAGGCGGGCTGTGAGGCGATCCTCCGGAAGGCCCACGCCGCGCTGAAGGAGGGCGGCCGGGTGCTGACGTTCGAGTTCATCGCGAACGAGGACCGGACGTCGCCGCCGCTCGCCTCCACGTTCAGCATGATGATGCTCGGCACCACGCCGGGAGGTGAGGCGTATGCCTATTCCGACCTGGAGCGGATGTTCAAGAACACGGGCTACGGCCAGGTCGAGCTGAGGGCAATCCCTCCCGCGATGGAGAAGGTCGTCGTCTCGACGAAGGGCAAGGCGTAGCTCCGAGCCACATCTCGTAACAGGACCTCCTGGGAATCTCGAATGGCCACCAAACTGTCTGACTTCGCCCTCCTCGACTCCGAAGACGCTGATGTCATCTCCCGCTCGAACGAGACGGGGATGTCGCTGGACCTGTCCAGGAGCGTGGTGGACCTGTTCAACCTCCAGGCCGGGAAGACGCCTGAAGCCGCGGCGTGTCTCGGCCGCCAGGGGCGCGTGACGTACGCGGAGCTGAACCGGCGGGCGAACCAGGTCGCGCATCACCTGCTGTCGCTGGGCGTCGGGCCGGATGTCCCCGTGGGGGTCCTGTTCGAGCGCTCCGCCGAGCAGCTCATCGCCATCCTGGGAATCCTCAAGGCGGGCGGGTGCTACGTCCCGCTGGATCCGCAGTATCCCTCCGACTACGTGCAGCAGGTCCTGACGGACGCCCGGCCCCGGATGGTGGTGGCGGACCGGCGGCTCGGCGAGCGCATGCTCTGGGGCGTGGACCAGCGCATCCACCTGGATGACGCCCAGCTCCTGGCGCGCGGGTCCCACGACCCCGGGGTGCGGGTGTCGCCGGAGCAGCTCGCGTACGTGATGTACACGTCGGGCTCGGCCGGGTTGCCCAAGGGCGTCATGGTGCCGCACCGCCAGATCCTCAACTGGCTGCACGCGGTCCTGGCGCGGGTGCCGTTCGGCGAGGACGAGGTCGTGGCCCAGAAGACCTCCACGTCGTTCGCCATCTCCGTGAAGGAGCTGTTCGCCGGGTTGGTGGTGGGGGTGCCCCAGGTCTTCATCGACGATGCCACGGTCCGCGACGTCGCCGGCTTCATCCGGGAGCTGGAGCAGTCGCGCGTCACGCGGCTGTACACCTTCCCCTCGCAGCTCGCCGAGCTGCTCTCGAGCGTCCATGGCGCCTACGAGCGCCTGCGCTCGCTGCGCCACCTTTACATCTCCATCGAGCCCTGCCCGACGGAGCTGCTGGCGAAGGTCCGGGCCGCCATGCCGTGGGTCACGCCCTGGTACATCTTCGGCTGCACGGAGATCAACGACGTCACGTACTGCGACCCGGCGGACCAGACGAGCAACACGGGCTTCGTGCCCATCGGGCGGCCCATCCGCAACACGCGGGTGTTCGTGCTCGACGAAGAGCTGCGGAAGGTGCCCGTCGGCGCGATGGGTGAGATGTACGTGGAGAGCCTCAGCCTCGCGCGGGGCTACTGGGGCCTGCCCGAGCTGACCGCGGAGCGGTTCATCGCGAACCCTCACGCCAACGACGGCTCGCGCCTCTACAAGACGGGCGACCTCGCCCGCTACCTGCCGGATGGCTCCCTGGAGTTCCTCGGGCGCCGGGACTACGAGGTGAAGATCCGCGGCTACCGCGTGGACGTGCGCCAGGTGGAGAAGGTCCTCGGCTCGCATCCCGACCTCCACGAGGTGGCGGTGGTGGGCTGGCCGCTCGGGGGGACCCAGCCGCAGTTGGTCGCCTACGTCGTGCCGAGGGTGAAGGGGGCGGCTCCCATCCAGGAGATCCGCGACTACCTGTCGGCCTCGCTGCCGGCCTACATGGTGCCCACGCTCTTCCAGGTCCTGGAGGCGCTGCCACGGCTGCCCAATGACAAGGTGGACCGGCTGAGCCTGCCGGAGCCGAAGGTGGAGCCGCAGGGCGAAGGGTACGTCCCGCCCCGGACGGCCACGGAGAAGGCGCTGGCGGAGATCTGGAGCGACGTCCTCAGCCAGGGCCGGGCCCCGGTGGAGGTGGGCGTCACGCACAACTTCTTCGAGCTGGGCGGCCACTCGCTGCTCGCCGCGCAGATGTTCTCTCGCATCCGGCAGAAGTTCGACCTGGAGCTGCCCATCAACACCCTGTTCGAGACGCCCGTGCTGGAGGGCTTCGCGAGCGCGGTGGACGCGGCGCTCGCCGGGCGCAACGGCCCCACCCAGGGGTTGATCAGCATGACGGACCGGGGCGAGGCGCTCCCGCTGTCGTACGTCCAGGAGCGGCTCTGGTTTATCCACGAGCACATGGTCGAGCAGCGGACCAGCTACAACGTCGCCTTCGCCTGTCACATGCGCGGCAAGGGGCTGTCGCTGCCCGCGCTGCGCGCCGCCATCAACGGGCTGGTGGCGCGCCACGAGACCTTCCGGACGACGTTCGTCGTGCCCGAGGGCGGCGGATACCCCGTCCAGCGGATCGCCGACTCGCTCTGGATCGAAGTCCCCCTCATCGAGGTCGAGGCGTCAGGCGTCGCGGCCCGCATGGCGGCCCACGCGGGCCATGTGTTCGACCTCGCGAAGGGGCCGCTGCTCAAGGTCTCGGTGCTGCGGGTGACGCCCGAGCACCACGTGTTCATGCTGAACATGCACCACCTCATCTGTGATGGGTGGTCCATCGACCTGCTGCTGCGGGACCTCTACGAGTTCTACATGGCGGCGGAGACGGGCTCGCAGCCGAACCTGCCGCCCCTGCCGCTCCAGTACGCGGACTACGCCGTGTGGCAGCGCAAGCAGGACCTCGGCGGCCAGCTCGACTACTGGAAGAGGACGCTCGAGGGCTATCAGGAGGGCCTGTCGCTTCCGTACGACTACGCCCGCCCGCCCAACAGGGCCTGGCGCGCCGCGAGCGTGCGGCACGCGTTCCCGGCCGAGCTCGCCGCCCGCCTGTCGGAGGTGAGCAAGAGCCACCAGGCGACGTTGTTCATGACGTTGATGGCCAGCACGGCCATCCTGCTCAACCGGTACTCGGGCCGCGAGGACCTGTGCGTGGGGACCACGGTGGCGGGGCGTGATCACCTCGAGCTCGAGAACCTGATCGGCTTCTTCGTCAACATCCTCGCCATCCGGGTCGACCTGCGCGGCAACCCCACCGCGGAGACGGTGCTCCAGCGGGTGCGGGCCCAGATGCTGGAGGGCATGAAGCACCGCGAGCTGCCGTTCGAGCACATCCTCGCGGCGCTGCAGAAGCAGCGCGACAGCAGCCAGATTCCGCTGGTGCCGGTGGTGATGCGCCACCAGAACTTCCCCACGGTCACCTCGCGGGACCTGGGGCGCGACCTGGGGGCGGGGGAGATCGAGTTCGGGGACCGGACGACGCCCAACGAGCTCGACCTCCAGTTCGCTGGCGACGGCAGCTCGCTGGAGGTGGTCGTCGAGTACGCGAAGGACCTGTTCTCCGAGCGGACCGTCCAGCGGCTCATCACGCACCTGCAGCAGGTGCTGCAGACGCTCGTGGACAAGCCGGACTGCCGGCTGACGGACTTCCCGCTGGTGACCGAGGACGTGCATCAGGGCGGCGCGTCCGGGGCGAAGGGCGGCAGGCTCGACCTGTCCAAGAGCCCCATCGCGCTCTTCAACGAGCGGGTGAAGGCCTCGCCGGACGCGGTCGCGTGCATGGGCGTGGAGGGGAGCCTGACCTACCGGGAGCTGGACCGGAGGTCCAACCAGGTCGCCCACCACCTGCGGGCGCGCGGGGTGAAGCGGGAGACGCGGGTGGGGCTGTTGTTCGAGCGCTCGCCGGACCTGCTGGTCGCGCTCCTGGGCATCCTCAAGGCCGGGGGCTGCTTCGTCCCGCTCGATCCCGGCTACCCGCAGGAGTACCTCGACACCATCGTCGCGGACGCGCGGCCGCACCTGGTGCTGTCGGGCCGCGCGTTGGGGGAGCGCCTGTCCAGGGCGGCCGGGCAGCGGCTGTACCTCGATGACGTCCTGGCCGCGTCCACGGACGTCAGCGAGCTCCCGGAGGCCACCGACCCGGAGCAGCTCATGTACGTCATGTACACGTCCGGCTCCACGGGCCTCCCGAAGGGGGTGCTCGTTCCCCACCGGCAGATCCTGAACTGGCTGTACCCCCTGTGGAAGCGGGTGCCCTTCGGGGAGGACGAGGTCGTGGCGCAGAAGACGTCCACGGCCTTCGCGGTCTCGATGAAGGAGCTGTTCTCGGGGCTCCTGGCGGGCGTGCCCCTGGCGTTCATCGACGGGGCGGTGGTCAAGGACGCGGAGGCCTTCGTGAGCCACCTGCAGCGGTGGCGCGTCACCCGGCTGTTCACGCTCCCGTCGCACCTGGAGTCCATCCTGTCCCACGTCCACGGCGTGGCGGAGCGCCTGGGCTCCCTGCGGCACGTCATCCTCGCGGGCGAGCCGTGCCCCGTGGAGCTGGTGGAGAAGCTGCGGGAGACGCTGCCGTCGTGCACGGCGTGGCTCAACTACGGCTGCACCGAGGTCAACGACATCACCTACTGCGCCCCGAACGAGCAGTTCCACAGCTCCGGTTTCGTGCCCATTGGCCGGCCCATCCAGCACACCCGGGCGATGGTGCTCGACGACGAGCTGCGGTCGCTGCCGGTGGGCATCATGGGCGAGCTCCACGTCGAGAGCCCGGGGACGGCGCGGGGCTATTGGGGGCAGCCGGAGCTGACGGCCGAGCGGTTCATCCCGAACCCGTTCGGCGAGCCCGGCAGCCGCCTCTACCGCACCGGCGACATGGCGCGGGTCCTCGAGGACGGCTCGCTGGAGTTCCTGGGGCGCCGGGACTACGAGGTGAAGATCCGCGGCCACCGCGTGGACGTCCGCCAGGTGGAGAAGTGCATGGCGGGCCACCCGGAGGTGCTCGAGTCGGCGGCGCTCGGCTGGCCCCGGGGCGCGAAGACGCCCCAACTGCTCGCGTACATCGTCACGAAGCCGGGGCACACCCTGTCCATCGAGGACATGCGGGAGTACCTGTCGGCCCGGCTGCCGACGTACATGGTGCCTACGCTCTACCTGTTCCTGCCGGCCCTGCCGCGGCTGCCCAACGGCAAGCTCGACCGGCTGGGGCTGCCGGAGCCCAAGAGCATCGAGGAGGGCGGTGACTACGTCGCCCCCCAGACGCCGACGGAGAAGACACTTTCGGGCCTGTGGTCCGAGTGCCTCAAGCAGGGCGACATGCCCGCGCCGCAGGTGGGCCGCTTGCACAACTTCTTCAACCTCGGTGGGCACTCGCTGCTGGCGCACCGGGTCCTGTCGCAGGTGCACCGGCATTTCGGCGTCAACCTGGGCATCCAGTCGCTGTTCGACTCGCCGGTGCTGAAGGACTTCGCGGCGACCGTGGACAAGGCGCTCGCGCCCGAATCGCCGGAAGGGGACGGCGCGGGTGTCGTGCACGAGGCCGGCGCGGAGGACTCCGTCATCGTGCCGCTCGCCACCCTCGGGACGCTGCCGAACCTGTTCTGCGTCCACCCCGTGGGCGGGCAGGTCACGGCCTACCGCGAGCTGGCCCTGGCGATGGGGAAGCACGCGCGGGTGTACGCGCTCCAGTCGGAGGGGGCCCGTGAGTTCAGCGCCATCGAGCCCCTGGCGCGCTTCTACGCGGACGCGATCCTCAAGGCCCAGCCCGACGGCGGCTACCGGCTCCTCGGGTGGTCTTCCGGCGGGCTCATCGCGCTGGCGATTGCCCGCGAACTGGAGCACCGGGGCTGCGCCGTGGAGTACGTGGGCCTGGTGGATTCAGCGCCCATCCCGAAGCTGGCGGGTGAGCGTGGCTGGGCGCCGTTGATCGCGGCGACCCACATCCTGGGCACGACGCGGGGCCGCGGCTTCTCCATCCCGGAGGTCGACGCCGCCCGGACGTTCCTCGAGTCGCGCGGCTGGAGCGAGGAGGTCTTCGTCTCGGAGGAGGGACCCGAGGCGCTGGAGGAGCTGGCGCGTCACTTCGGCATCTCCCTCTCCGAGGGCTCGTCGGAGTACCTCCTGGCCCGCCTCGAGACCGCGAAATACTACCTGTCGCTGTTCGCTGGCTTCACGCCGCAGACGCTCGGGCCGAAGACGGACCTCTACCTCTATGAGGCGGCGGAGCGGGCCGCGCTTCCCTCGAACGACGGCGCGAGCGGGTGGAGGGCGCCGCGGGCGAACGTCGTGCAGGTGCCGGGCAATCACTACACCGTCCTGCAGGGGGAGAACGCGCTGCGACTGGCGGGGCGGATCTCCGAGGTCCTGGCCGCGCCCGGCAGCGCGGCGGCGGCGAGGACCCGGGCTTCGTGACCCTTCCGCAACCCACCGGCAAAAGGAACTCCGCGCAGATGGACAATCGAGCGTTCGCATCCAACCCGCCGGCGCGCATGCGTGATGCGTATGCGGCGGTCCCCCAGGTCAAGGCCGAGTTCCCGTCGGACGTCGGCGTGCACCAGTTGTTCGAGCAGCAGGCGGACCGGCTCCCGGAGGCCGTCGCCGTGAGGTCGGGGGCCGAATCCCTCACCTACCGCGAGCTCAACCGCCGGGCCAATCAGCTCGCCCGCCACCTCGTGGCGAGCGGCGTGGTCCCGGGGGGGACGGTGGCCGTGCTGATGAACCGGACCCCCGCGTGTCTGGTTTCGCTGCTCGCCATCCTCAAGGCAGGCGCGGCGTACGTGCCGGTGGACGTGGGACTGCCCGCCATGCGGGTGGACTACATCCTGACGGACAGCGGCGCCACGTGCGTGCTGACCGACCGGGAATCGCGCTCCCGCCTGGACGCGGCGCGGTCGGCTTCGGCGCGCGTCATCGACGTGGATGACCCCGCCCTTTATGCGGGGGAGGGCCACGACCTGGGGCTCCCGGTCGCACCCGACCAGCAGGTCTACTGCATCTACACCTCGGGCTCGACGGGGCTGCCCAAGGGCGTGATGGTCCAGCACCGCGCGCTGATGAACTACGTCTGGTGGGCGAAGAAGCAGTACGTCACCGACGCGGTCGAAAGCTTCGCCCTCTACTCCTCGCTGTCGTTCGACCTCACGGTCACCTCCATCTTCGTGCCGTTGATCTCCGGGCGCTGCATCCAGGTGTACCCGGACCTGGGGGACGACGTGCCCGTCATCCACCGGGTCCTGGAGGACAACCAGGTCGACGTCGTGAAGCTCACGCCGGCCCACCTCGCGTTGCTGCGGAACACGGACCTGTCGCGAAGCCGGCTGAAGGTGCTCATCCTGGGAGGAGAGGACCTCCGGGCGGAGGTGGCGGGGGACGTCCACAAGCGGCTGGAGGGACGGGCGGTGCTCTACAACGAGTACGGCCCCACGGAGACCGTCGTGGGGTGCATGATCCACCGCTACGACCCCGCGGTGGACCTGCACGGGTCGGTGCCGATTGGAACGGGCATCGACAACGTCCGCATCTACCTGCTCGACGGGCGCCGGCGTCCCGTCAAGCCGGGGGAGATCGGGGAGCTCTACATCGGCGGCGCCGGGGTGACGCTGGGCTACAAGGGCAAGCCCCAGGTCACCGAGGAGCACTTCATCCCCAGTCCGTTCGTGGTGGGGGAGCGCCTGTACGTCAGCGGAGACCTGGGCCGGGTGAACGAGCGCGGCGACCTCGTCTTCCTGGGCCGGAAGGATCTGCAGATCAAGCTGCGGGGATACCGGATCGAGCTGGGAGAGATCGAGAGCGCGCTCCTCGCCTATCCGGGCGTCAAGGAGTGCACCGTCGATTCGACGAAGACGGCGCAGAACCCCGCCGCCGCCCAGCTCACCTACTGCACCCGGTGTGGGCTCGCGTCGAACTTCCCCAACACGACGTACTCCGCCGAGGGCGTCTGCAACCACTGCGAGGCCTTCGACAGGTATCGCGGCGTCGTCGACGACTACTTCAGCACCATGGATGAGCTGAAGGCGATCGTCACCGAGATGAAGGACCGCGGCCACGCGAAGTACGACTGCATCGTGGCGCTCAGCGGCGGCAAGGACAGCACGTACGCCCTCTGCCGGATGATCGACCTCGGCGCCCGGGTGTACGCCTTCACGTTGGACAACGGCTACATCTCGGAAGAGGCGAAGCAGAACATCAACCGGGTCGTGGCCAGGCTGGGAGTGGAGCACCGCTACCTCTCCACCCGCCACATGAACGAGATCTTCGTCGACAGCCTGAAGCGCCACAGCAACGTGTGCAACGGCTGCTTCAAGACCATCTACACGTTCGCCATCAACCTGGCGCAGGAGCTCGGCGTCAGGCACGTGGTGATGGGGTTGTCCAAGGGCCAGTTGTTCGAGACGCGCCTGTCGGCCCTGTTCCGCGCGTCGACCTTCGCCAACGACGCCTTCGAGAAGAGCCTGGTGGATGCGCGGAAGATCTACCACCGCATCGACGACGCCGTGAGCCGCCTGCTCGACACGACCCACGTCAAGGACGACAAGGTCATCGAGAACATCCGCTTCGTCGACTTCTACCGGTACTGCCACGCCAGCCGGCAGGAGATGTACGACTACATCGAGAAGACGGTCGAGTGGTCCAGGCCGGCGGACACCGGGCGGTCGACGAACTGCCTCCTCAACGACGTGGGCATCTACGTCCACAACAAGGAGCGCCGGTACCACAACTACTCGTTGCCCTATAGCTGGGACGTGCGGATGGGCCACATCAGCCGGGAAGAGGCGATGCGGGAGCTCGACGACTCGGCGGACATCGAGATCGCGAAGGTCGAAGGCATCATCCACGACCTCGGCTACGAGCTGAACGACCAGGTGGTGGGCTCGGCGGAAGCGCAGCTCGTCGCGTACTGCGTTTCGGACGAGGAGATCCCCGCGGCCGACCTGCGGCGGTTCCTGGCGGAGCGCCTGCCGGACTACATGGTGCCCCGGGCGTTCGTCCAACTGGACAGCCTTCCGCTGACGCCCAATGGCAAGGTCAACCGTCAGGCCCTGCCCAAGCCCGACCTGCAACGGACGGCGGACACCGGCGCGCACGCGGAGCCCCGGACGCCCGTGGAGCAGCAGTTGGCGGAGCTCTGGAAGGAAGTGCTGCAGATCGACAAGGTCGGGGTCCACGACAACTTCTTCGCGCTGGGCGGGCACTCGCTCCCCGCGCTCATGCTGCTCTACAAGATCGACAGTCAGTTCCAGAAGACGATCAGCATCGTGGAGTTCTCGCAGTCCCCCACCATCAGCGCGCTCGCGATGCAGTTGGGCGGTGGCGACCTCGGACCTTGAGGCCGCCCGCCCCTCTTGAGACTCCGTGGAGGACGCAATGACCGGCAACCTGGATAACGCGACGTGGCCCGTGGTCATCACGCCCGGCGAGCAGTCAATGCTGCTGGAGGACTGGGTCGCGGCCAACCGTGACGGGCTGGAGCGGCGGCTGACCGAGCACAAGGCCCTGCTCTTCCGAGGCTTCGGCAGCAGGAATGGCTTCGAGAGCATCGCCAACAGCTTCTTCGACCGGCGCCTCAACTACACCTACCGGTCAACGCCGCGGACGGACCTGGGGCAGAACCTCTACACGGCGACGGAGTACCCGAAGCAGTTGCCCATCCCGCAGCACTGCGAGAACGCCTACCAGCGCGACTGGCCGATGCGGCTGTTGTTCAACTGCGTGGAGCCGGCGAGCCGGGGAGGCCGGACGCCCCTGGCGGACATGAGCCGGGTGACGGCGATGATCCCCGCCGAAATCCAGGAGGAGTTCGAGCGCAAGCAGGTCCGGTACGTGCGCAACTACCGTGCGGGCGTGGACCTGCCCTGGCAGGAGGTCTTCGGAACGAGCAGCAAGGCCGAGGTCGAGAAGTTCTGCGCCGACCACGACATGGAATGCCAGTGGACCGAGGGGGGCCTGAGGACGATCCAGGTCTGCCAGGCCTTCGCGGCGCATCCGCTCACCGGAGAGAGGATCTGGTTCAACCAGGCCCACCTGTTCCATCTCTCCGCCTTGGACCCGGGCTCCCAGAAGATGATGCTGTCGTTCTTCGGGGAGAGCGGGCTGCCGCGCAACTCGTACTTCGGAGACGGGTCGCCCATCGGGAGCGACGTGCTCGAACCCATCCGCTCCGCCTTCGACCGGAACAAGGTCTCCTTCGAGTGGCGGAAGGACGACGTCTTGTTGATCGACAACATGCTGGTGTCGCACGGGAGGGATCCGTTCGAAGGCAGCCGGCGGGTGTTGGTCTGCATGGCGGAGCCGTATTCGGAGCTCCAGCAGCGCGCTTCCGCGAGGGCGGCGAGCTTCTAGGGCCGGCCCGGGTGGTGGCGTCGCTGTCGGCGTTGCGCAAACAGTTGGAGGAGTTCCTTGTCCAGAGTTTCGACGCTGCTGAAGGCCAGGCTGGACGGGTATGCGGACGGGCTGGAGCTGCCGTCCGACTACCTGCGGACGTCGAGCCAGACCTGGCGTGCGGCGACGTTCCACTACCGCTATCCGTCATCGCTGGTGAGGGGTGTGGCGGAGCTCGGCTGGGAGCACCCGTCGACGCTGTTCACGAGCCTGGTGGCGGGCCTCGCGGTGGTGCTGAACCGGTACACGGGCCGAGAGGACGTGTGCGTCGGGACGACAATGGCGAGCCCCGGACAAGAGGGGGCATTGGGGGGCCTGAATGGGACCTCCGCCGACATCCTGCCATTGCGACTGGACCTGTCGGGAGCGCCCAGCCTGGGCGAGGTGCTGCGGCGGACGAAGGCGGTGGTGGAGCGCCAGACGACCCCGTCCGAGCAAGCGCCGAGGCGGCAGCGGGACAACAGCCAGACGGCCTTCGGGGCCATCGTCGTGAGGCACCAGCGCTCCCCGACGTCGGAGGGTGAGCGCTCGGGAGAGCGGACGACAGCGAGCGAGCAGGACTGGCAGTTCTACGGAGACGGGTCCTCGCTGGAGCTGGTGCTGGAGTACGCGGCGGACCTCTTCAGCGAGAAGACAGTGCGGAGGATGGTGGAGCACCACCAGCGGGTGCTGGAGGCGCTGGTGGAGGGGCAGCCCGAGGTGCGGCTGCTGACGGAGGAGGAGGAGGGGCTCTACGAGAAGCTCAATGACACGTCGTTGCCGCTGGATGAGACGTGGAGCCTGGCGGAGACGTTCGAGCACCAGGTGCGAGCGACACCGGACGCGGTGGCGTGCATCGGCGTGGATGCGGGTGGCGGGCACCGGCAACTGACGTACCGGCAACTGAATGCGCGAGCCAACCAAGTGGCCCGGAGGCTGCGGGCGCTGGGAGTGGGCGCGGAGACGCGCGTTGCGGTCCTGAGTGAGCGCTCGCCGGAGTTGTTGGTGGCGATGCTGGCCATCTTCAAGGCGGGCGGCTGCTACGTGCCGGTGGACCCCGCGTACCCGCGCAACTACATCGAGCAGATCCTGGCGGATGCGACGCCGCAGGTGGTGCTGGGCCGCAGGGGCCATGCGGAAAGCATGCGCGTGGACGTGTGTCTGGACGAGCCACTCGAGGAGGCCGACGGGGAGGAGGCCGCGCGGCCCGCGAGCCGGCAGTTGGCGTGCCTGATGTACACGTCGGGCTCCACGGGCAAGCCGAAGGGCGTGATGGTGCCGTTCAGCCAGTTGCACAACTGGCTGGAGGCGGGGCACCGGCGCTCCGCCTACGAGCCGGGCGAGGTGGTGCTGCAGAAGACAGCCATCGCGTTCGCGGTGTCGGTGAAGGAGCTGCTGGGCGGGCTGCTGGCGGGAGTGGCGCAGGTGATGGTGCCCGAGGCGCTGGTGAAGGACAGCGCGGCGCTGGCGGGGCTGATTGAGCGCTGGCG
>NZ_JAIQDE010000047.1 GCF_020037015.1 Corallococcus sp. AS-1-6
GCGGCGGACCTCTTCAGCGAGAAGACAGTGCGGAGGATGGTGGAGCACCACCAGCGGGTGCTGGAGGCGCTGGTGGAAGGGCAGCCCGAAGTGAGGCTGCTGACGGAGGAGGAGGAGGGGCTCTACGAGAAGCTCAATGACACGTCGTTGCCGCTGGAGGAGACGTGGAGCTTGGTGGAGACGTTCGAGCACCAGGTGCGAGCGACACCGGACGCGGTGGCATGCATCGGCGTGGACGCGGGTGGCGGGCACCGGCAACTGACGTACCGGCAACTGAATGCGCGAGCGAACCAGGTGGCCCGGCGGCTGCGAGCGCTGGGAGTGGGCGCGGAGACGCGCGTTGCGGTCCTGAGTGAGCGCTCGCCGGAGTTGTTGGTAGCGATGCTGGCCATCTTCAAGGCAGGCGGCTGCTACGTGCCGGTGGACCCCGCGTACCCCCGCAACTACATCGAGCAGATCCTGACGGATGCGACGCCGCAGGTGGTGCTGGGCCGCAGGGGCCACGCGGAAGGCACCCGCGTGGACGTGTGGCTGGACGAGCCGTTGGAGGAGGCCGACGGGGAGGAGGCCGCGCGGCCCGCGAGCCGTCAGTTGGCGTGCCTGATGTACACGTCGGGCTCCACGGGCAAGCCGAAGGGAGTGATGGTGCCGTTCAGTCAGTTGCACAACTGGCTGGAGGCGGGCCAGCGGCGCTCCGCCTACGAGCCGGGCGAAGTGGTGCTGCAGAAGACGGCCATCGCGTTCGCGGTGTCGGTGAAGGAGTTGCTGGGCGGGCTGCTGGCCGGAGTGGCGCAGGTGATGGTGCCCGAGGCGCTGGTGAAGGACAGCGCGGCGCTGGCGGGGCTGATTGAGCGCTGGCGGGTGACGCGAATCCACCTGGTGCCGTCACACCTGAGCGCGCTGATGGAGGCCGCAGGCGAAAACGCACTGACGACACTGAAGCACGTCATCACCGCGGGCGAGGCCCTGCCTCAAGGCGTGCGGGAAGAGGCGAAGCGGAGGCTGCCGGGCGCCCAGCTCTGGAACAACTACGGGTGCACGGAGCTGAACGACGTGACGTACCACCCAGCGAGCCAGGAGGGTGGAGACAGCGTCTTCGTGCCCATCGGCCGTCCCATCGCGAACACGCGGGTGTACGTGCTGGACGAGCAGTTGCGGCAAGTCCCCGTAGGAGTGATGGGCGAGCTGCACGTGGACAGCGTGGGACTGGCCCGAGGGTACTGGGGCCAGCCAGCGCTGACGGCGGAGCGCTTCATCCCGAACGCGTTCGGAGAGCCCGGCAGCCGCCTCTACCGCACGGGAGACATGGTGCGGGTGCTGGCGGACGGCTCACTGGAGTACCTGGGGCGGCGCGACTACGAGTTGAAGGTGCGAGGGCACCGGGTGGACGTGCGCCAGGTGGAGAAGGCGGCCAGCGCGCACCCGGCGATTCGGCAGGTGGTGGTGGCGGGGTGGCCGTTGGGCGCGAGCAACGCGCAACTGACGGCCTACCTGGTGGCGCGGCCGGGCATGGCGGTGGAGCCGAAGCAGGTGCGCGAGTACCTGACGGAGCTGCTGCCAACGTACATGGTGCCGACGCTGTACACGGTGCTGGAGGCGCTGCCACGGCTGCCCAACGGGAAGCTGGACCGGCTGTCCCTGCCCGCACCGGACCTGACGAGCAGCCGCGAGGAGCACGTCGCGCCACGCAGCGCGCTCGAGCAGAAGCTGGCGGCACTCTTCAGCGATGTCCTCGGCCTCGAGCACGTCGGCATCCACGACAACTTCTTCAACCTCGGCGGGCACTCCCTGCTGGCGTCGCAACTGATCTCGCGCATCCGGGCGGCATTCCGCGTGGAAGTAGCGATGGCCGCCGTCTTCGAGTCTCCCATGGTGGAGCCGCTCGCCCGCCACATCGAGGAGAAGCTCAAGGACACATCCCGGGTCCAGCTCTCCAACGTCGTGCCGGTCGAGCGGACGCAGGCGATTCCGCTCTCCTTCCTGCAGGAGCGGCTGTGGTTCGTGCACGAGCACATGAAGGAGCAGCGAACCAGCTACAACGGGACGATCGGCCTCCGGCTCCAAGGGCCGCTGTCAATCCCCGCGCTCAGGGCCGCCTTCCGTGATCTGGTCGCCCGTCACGAAAGCCTGCGCACCGTCTTCCGGGTTCCCAGGGGCCACACCACGCCGGTGCAGGTGATCCTGGATTCGGTGGCGCTGGACATCCCGGTCCGTGACGCGACCACGGCCGACATCATCCCCGGCATGGATGAGCTGGCGGGGCATATCTACGACCTGGAGAACGGTCCGCTGTTCAAGGTCCGCATGCTGCGGCTGGCCGAGGACTCCCACGTCCTCCTGATGGGCATGCATCACATCGTCTACGACGCCTGGTCGCAGTTCAATGTGATGAGCCGCGACATCAACCTGCTCTACGCGGCGCACGTGACGGGAACCGAGGCACGGCTGCCCCCGCTGCCCATCCAGTACGCCGACTTCGCGGTGTGGCAGCGGCAGCAGGACTTCAGTCGCCACCTGGCCTACTGGAAGTCCACGCTGGATGACTACAAGGATGACCTCGAGCTGCCGTACGACTATCCGCGGCCGCCTGACCGGACGTGGCACGCGACCCGGTTCACCTTCCGGTATCCGGATGCCCTGGCGCGCGCGTTCGCCCGGTTCAATCAGGCGCATCAGTCGACGCTGTTCATGGGGTTGATGACCAGCTTCGCCATCGTGCTCCGGCAGTACACCGGCAGGAACGACATCTGCATCGGAACGACCACGGCGGGGCGCACCCACCTGGAGCTGGAGAACCTCGTCGGCTTCTTCATCAACATCCTGCCTTTGCGCATCAACCTGGCGGGTGACCCAGACATTGGCGAGCTGATGCTGCGAGCAAAGCAGAGCGTCCTGGGCGCCTTCGAGCACCAGGCACTGCCCTTCGAACTCCTGCTCAGCGCCCTCAACAAGAAGCGCGACAGCAGCCACATCCCGCTGGTCCCCGTCATGTTGCGCCACCAGAACTTCCCGACGGCGATGACAGGCAAGTGGGCCGAGGGGGTGGACATGGAGGTCATCGAGCGCGACGAACGCACGACGCCCAATGAGCTGGACCTCCAGTTCTTCGGTGACGACACCTACCTGCACGCCGTCGTCGAGTTCCCCGCGCAGCTCTTCTCCGAGGTGACCGTCCGGCGCCTGATGCAGCGGCACCAGAAGGTCATCGAGTTCATGTGCGCGACGCTGGGGGAACAATGAACGCGCTCGCCAGGCAATCCTCCGGCACCCACGATGACGCGGCGGACGCGGACGTCGACCTCCGCGTCGGCGCGCCGGAAGCGCCTCCCAGCCCGAGCGTCGAAGCGCTGGCGCGGCGGCTGCGGCTCGCTGCGGAGAAGCACCCGGATGTCGTGAGGATGATCCGCCAGACGGGCTCGCGGTTCGCCATCCCGCTGACGTGCCCGCGCGGTGCCCGGTCGGCGCGCTTCGGCCTCTGGCTCGGGGAGCTGGACCGCCAGGGAAAGCTCCACACCCTGGTCGCCTCGTACCTGTCGGCCGTGCATCACGTTCGAGTCAGTGTTCAAGAGCCCTGCGCGGAGGCGCTGGAGGTCGTGGTCTCTGCCGCGACAACACCCTCCGGGCTCGACCGGTTCCTGAACGGCCTGGACGCCGTCCTGGAGATCCTGGCCCACGGGCGCAGCGACCTCCTCTTGCGGCACCTCACGGGCCGGCCGCCGCCTGACGAGATCCCCTTCGTGGAGGACTGCGAGGAGCGCGAGGCCCCGCAGGTCGAGGCCGATACCGTGATCTCCGTCCTGTTCCAACCGGCCGACCTCCCGAGCCTGGCGAGGCTGGACGCGAGCCTCCTCGCATATGACGACGCCGACGCCGAAGCGGTAGGCCACGTCTTGGGGACGCTCCTCCAGCCGTTCCTCCTCGAGTCCGCGGGGATGACCGTGGGGCGAACCGCGGTGAGGATCGACCACCTCTGCGTGCCCGGCTTGTGGGTCTCCGACAGCAACGCCATGGAGGCGGCCGCCGTCCACCTGGCGAAGAAGCCCGGCCGGCACGTCATTGCGTTGTGCCAGCACACCGCCCGCCGCCTGGGGAAGGGGAACACGCCATCGCTCTCAAGCGGCCCGCTCTGCGATGGCACGTCGACGGTGAGCCTGCTGGTGCAACGGGTGCTGGACGCGCTCATCGAGAGCGGGGGGCTGAAGGACCAGCGCCTTACGCTCGAACTGGTTGGCGCCGACCCACGAACCGAGGCCGCGTTCCGGGCCCGGGCTTCGTGGCAGGGGGAAGGCCCCGCCGCATCGCCCGTCCACGTCGTCATCCTGTTTCCACAGGCACGTGCAAGCGCGCTCGAGCTTCGGCCGGACAGCGTCGTCATCGATCTCTTTGGCACCTGGAACCTGAGACCGCGCCCCGAGGTCCTCGCGAAGAACATCGTCTACGTGCGAGGGGCCTCGGTCCGCCTCGGGGGCGCGGCCGTCGTCTCGACCCCTTCCTTCGCGCCAGGGCGGATGGAGCCGGCGCTCCTCGAAGCGCTCCTCCGTGAACTCGAAGCGGAAGAGGGGGGCGTCCACGAGCCGCGCATCGAGATCGAGGGGGTGCGCGGATTCTGGGGCGAGCTCCGCCGTGCGGAGTGGGACGCCTTCCACGCGCGCCGCCGGGGCGAGCTGGCGCGGTTCCAGCCTTCGGACCAGGTGACCGCCGCCAACCCGGCGCTCGCCGACGTGGAGGCCAGGGCAACGAACCTCTGCGAGTTCATCTTCCGGGACGCACACCTTCGCTCCGGTTCGCAGCTCATCGAGCCGCGGAGCGGTCGGTCGGTGACCTACGCCGGGTTGCGGCGACTGGCGGCGGCCTATGCGCGACGGTTCAAGGCCTTGGGGCTCCGGCAGGGAGAGGTCGTGGCGCTCGCGGCGCCGGACGGGATTCCGACCGTCGCGGTGATGCTGGGGTGCTTCCTGGGAGGGTGGATCTTCGCGCCGCTCAACCACACCGCTTCGGCCGCGAACTTCGAGGCGATGTTGAGCGCGGCCAGCCCCCGGTTGGTGCTCCATGTCGCGTCGACCGTCGAGCGACACCTGCCGACCTTGCACACGCTGCGGTGCGAGGATCTCGCGTCCTTCCTGCCGCCAGACGCGCTGGACGATGGGGAAGGAGCGGTCTCGCCGGTGCCCGTGTCGCCGGAGGCCCCCGCCGTCATGCTGTTCACCTCGGGGTCCACGGGAGTGCCGAAGGCGGTGCTGCACTCCCACGCCGACTTCATCACCTGCAGTCGTAACTACGCGCCCTACGTCGTCGATCTCGGGCCGGACGACCGCGTCTACACGCCGTCCCCCACCTTCTTCGCCTATGGCTTGAACAACCTGCTGTTGTCGCTCAACGCAGGGGCCACGCATGTCATCGCGGCGCCTCGTGACAGTGGGGTGGGCGTCGCGGAGGTGCTCGCGCGGCACGAAGTGACCGTGCTCTTCGCGGTCCCCGCCATCTACAAGCTGCTCCTCTCCAAGCGCGACGGGAGCGCGCGGTTTCCGAAGCTGAGGGTGTGCATCTCCGCTGGAGAGAAGCTGCCCTGGAAGCTGTACCAGGAGGCGCGGAGCTTCTTCGGCGTGAACGTGCTGGACGGGATCGGGTGCACCGAAGCCGTCTCGACGTTCATCTCGAACCGGGAGAGCGAGGTCGCGCCCGGGTGCACGGGCGTGGTGGTCCCGGGGTTCGAGGTCAAGCTGGTGAACCCGCGCGGCGAGCCCTGTCGGGTGGGTGAGGTCGGCGTCCTCTGGGTGCGAGGCGGAGCCCTGACCCGGGGCTATGTGAACGCCCCCGCCCTGACCGGGGCCCAGTTCGTGGACGGCTGGTTCAACACCCAGGACATGTTCTTCATGGACGCCGAGTACCGGCTCTACAACGTGGGCAGGGCCGGTTCGGTCATCAAGATCAACTCCTGCTGGTTCTCACCGGAGATGATGGAGTCTGTCCTTCAGACCCATCCCCGGGTGAAGGAGTGCGCCGTCTGCGTCGTCCGCGACGACTTCGGACTGCCAAGGCCCAAGGCCTTCATCGTCACCGGTGAGCAGGAGCTCTCCAGGACGGAGCTCGAGCGCTTGTGGAGCGAGCTGCGCGCCCTGTCGAAGGAGAAGCTCGGCAAGGACCACTACCCGCACCTGTTCGCGACCCTCCAGACGCTTCCCCGGACCTCCAGCGGGAAGCTGATGCGGTCCGAGCTCGCGAAGCTGAACACCTGAGGGCCCGGAAGACTCTATGAATCCCATCAACGCAACAGCCGGAGCGGGCCCGGGCAGCACCCAGGTCCCCTACGCGAAACGCTGGCCCGCCCTGTTCGTGCTCCTGGCGGCGTGGTTCATGAACCTGCTGGACGTGAGCATCATGAACGTCGCGCTCCCCAGCCTCCAGGCGGGGCTACAGGCCAGCGACAGCGCCATCCAGTGGGTGCTGGAGATCTACATCCTGACCTATGCCCTGTGCCTGCTCCCCTTTGGCCGGCTGGGAGACATCGTGGGCCGCAAGGGGATGTTCGCCACGGGCGTCGGGGTCTTCACCGCCGCGTCGGTCCTCTGTGGAGCCGCCCCGAGCGCCGACGCACTCATCGCCGCGCGCGGCCTGCAAGGGCTGGGGGCGGCCATGATGTCGCCGCAGGTGATGGCCATCGCGCAGACGATGTTCCCTCCCAAGGACCGGGCGCGAGCGTTCCCCCTGTTCGGATTGACGGCGGGGCTGGCGGCGATCTCCGGGCCGCTCGCGAGCGGTCTCCTGCTTCACGCGAACTTCTTCGACCTCGGCTGGCGGCTCATCTTCCTGGTGAACCTGCCCATCGGGCTGCTGACCATCGCGGCGGCCCTGGTGCTCGTGCCCCGGTCGCCGCAGCACGAGGGGCTTCGCAACGACTGGTTGGGGATTGGCCTCGCGGCGGCCGCGATCCTGTGTCTCATCTTCCCGCTGGTGGAAGGCAGGACCCACGGGTGGCCGCTCTGGTGCTTCCTGGCGATGGCGGCCTTCGCTCCGCTGCTGGTGGCCTTCGTGGCGTGGCAGCGCTTCCTGGCGAGGCGCGGCGGCTCGGCGCTGTTGCCCGTCTACCTGATGTCCAACCGGGACTACCTGATTGGCGCTGGAGCCATCCTGGTCTACTGCGCCGCGCTGCAGGGCTTCTTCGTGATCTTCGCCATCTTCTTGCAGGTGGGGCTCCAGTTCACGCCGCTGCAGGCGGGCCTGGCGACGGCGCCGTTCCCGGTGGGAGTGCTCGCCGCGACGATCGTCTCCGGGCGGATCGCGAGCCTCAAGGCGAAGATCCTGGGTGGAGCGCTGTTGCTGGTGGGGGCGTTCGGGGCGCTCCCCCTCATCGTGGAGAACGGGGGCGGCCACGTCGGCTCACAGGGCTTCGCGGTGCCCTTGTTCCTCGGAGGGCTGGGCGCGGGGATGTGCATTGCGTCCTTGTTCCAGACGGTCATGCGGACCGTGCCGCTGAAGGACGCCGGCTCCGGCTCCGGCGCGGTGCAGGTCATCCAGCAGGTTGGCGGCGCGCTGGGAGTGGCCCTGGTGTCAGCGATCTTCTTCTCGCAGGTCGGGCCGAGGGAGTCTCTGGGCAGCCACGTGCAGGACGCCTTCAGGCGGTCGTTCAATCACACCTCGCTCTTCTTCGTCGGCGCGTTCCTGGTGGTGGCCGCCTCCGCGCTGGCCTTGAAGATCGCGGGACCGGGGGCGGCGTTCATTCCGGCGCCCGCCCCCCAGGAGCCCCGGCCGTGAGTGACGTCGCGACGCGTCCCGGAGCCGCGCTCCGCAAGAACTTCCCAAGCGAGCCTTTGACGGAGCCCCGTCAGGCAAGACGCCTGTAGAGCCCACTGCCATGTCCACTCGCACCGAGAACCTCAACGTGCTGGGATTCGACTGGATGCCTTCCCCGGAGGAGATCAAGCGGCGCGTTCCGCAGACGGAGCGTGCCGCGGCGGTCGTCTTCGCCGGACGCAAAGGCTTGATGGACATCCTGGACCGCAAGGACCCGCGCCTCTTCGTCATCGTGGGGCCCTGCTCCATGCACGACCCGGTGGCGGGGCTGGACTACGCGAGGCGGCTGCGGAAGCTCGCGGATGACGTTCAGGAGACCCTGTTCGTGGTGATGCGCGTGTATTTCGAGAAGCCGCGCACCACCACGGGCTGGAAGGGCTTCATCAACGACCCGCGCCTGGACGACTCCTTCCACATCGAGGAGGGCATGGAGCGGGGCCGCCACTTCCTGCGAGACGTGGCGGAACTGGGCCTGCCCACCGCCACCGAGGCGCTGGACCCCATCGCGCCGCAGTACTACGGCGACCTCATCTCCTGGACGGCGATTGGCGCGCGCACCGCCGAATCGCAGACGCACCGCGAGATGGCGTCCGGCCTCTCCACGCCCGTCGGGTTCAAGAACGGCACGGATGGCTCCCTGGACGCAGCGGTCAACGGCATCGTCTCCGCATCGCACCCGCACAGCTTCCTGGGGCTGAGCGACAATGGTGCGTGCGCCATCATCCGCACGCGGGGCAACACCTACGGCCACCTGGTGCTGCGAGGCGGGGGAGGGCGGCCCAACTACGACGCGGCGTCGGTGGCGCTCGCGGAGAAGACGCTCGCCAAGGCGAAGCTGCCGCTCAACGTGGTGGTGGACTGCTCCCACGCGAACTCCTGGAAGAATCCGGAGCTCCAGCCGCTGGTGATGCGGGACGTGCTGCAACAGATTCGCGAGGGCAACCGTTCGGTGGTGGGGCTGATGGTGGAGAGCTTCCTCCAGGCCGGCAACCAGCCCATCCCCGCGGACCTGATGCAGTTGCGCTACGGCTGCTCGGTCACGGATGCCTGCGTGGACTGGAAGACCACCGAGAAGATGCTGTACGGCGCGCACGAAGCGCTGCTCCACGTCCTGCCCCGCAGCAAGGTGGCGTGACGCGCGAGGCGCGGTGGCGGTAGGGCACGGGAATCGAACTCGCCAGGGACTGCTCTCGCAGCCCCTCACCGGTTTTGAAGACCGGGCCGGCCACCAGGTCCGGAGGCCCTACCGCTTCCGATTACCGCCGCTCCGTGCCAGTCCGTCAACCACCGTCACGGCTTGCGCGCGAACACCACGGCGTATTCATCGCAGTTGAACAGCGCGGGCCACTGGAGCTGCTCCGTCGTCATGCGCATCGCCTTGTGCACATCCGCTCGCACCTGGTGCAGGGAGGTGCTCCCCGGCTTCTGCTCCAACTGCGTCATGCCCCGCAGCGCCACCAGCGCCGTGTTCACCGCCGGGTACACGTCGTCCGCGATGGACTCCACCTTCGCGTCCTGGAACCCCACCCGCCGCAGCTCCGACAGGTAGCGCTCCGTCGACCAGACGTTCTCCTCCGGGAAGGCAATCCGCCCCCGCCAGTAGCGGTAGCGCAGCCGCGCGCGGAGTCCTGCTCCAGCTTCACGGTCCGTCTTCTGCGCCATGTCCGCCATCACCAGCCTGCCTCCCGGCTTCAACACCCGGAAGGCCTCGCGCAGGAAGTCCTGCCGCGTCCGGAAGTGCATCGCGGACTCCAGCGCGAACACCACGTCGAACGCGCCCGCGGGCCCCGGCAACGCCGTGGCGGACCCCACCTCCAGACGGACCACGCCCTCCAGCCCCGTCAGCTTCACGCGCTCCCGGCCCACCTTCACCTGGTTCGGCGTGATGTTCACCCCGAGGATGCTCGCGGGCTTGAACTCCTCCGCCCACAGCAGGTCCTGGTCCGCGTACCCGAAGCCGCAGTCCAAGACGGCATCCCCGGGCCCCAGCTTCGCCGTCCTCGCCAACAGGCGCGCCATCTCCGCCTGGGCGGACCGGAACAGCTCCCCCACGCGCTCCACGTTGGTGTCGTCCACCTTCTCCACGTGCTTCCAGTAGCCCAGGTTGATCCAGAAGGGCTCCCGGCCCGTCGTCACCCGGATGTCCCGCGGCGCCGGCAGCCCCGCCACCCAGGCCCCCGTCTCGTTCGTGTAGAAGCGCTCCGGGTCCGCCAGGAACGCACTCTTCAGCCGCGTCGCGACCTGCCTCACGTTGACCATCCCAAGCCTCCTTGGCCGTCCATCCAGTGGCCGGGACCCTAACCCGTGTCACGGCAATTCCAGACCTGGCGTGCATGGCGGTTTTCACTGGTGAAAGGAACAGGGCCGCTCGCCCGGCGGCCCAGGGGGCGTCTTGCCCGGCGCGTCACCCGGGCTCCATGATGAGCGCCCTTCCGCCATGCGCCGAATCTTCCGCTCCGTCCTCCCGACACCGGGCTTTCTCCCCGTGTCCGTCCTGCTGTTGTGTCTGTCCTTGAGCGCGCATGCGGCGACGGCGGCGTTGCCCTTCCGGGTGGGCCCTCCCGCCAGATGGGTGAAGCCGCTTCCCATTCCCCCGGAGTCCGGCTCGAAGATCGCGGGTGACGACGAGACGAGCGTCGCCTCGCTGCTGATAGATAAACAGGTGCGCGTGTCTGGCCATTCGCGCGAGCAGTACGTGCACGCGGCCTTGAAGGTCCTCGCGCCGCGAGGCATCGACCGCGTCACGGACATCCAGCTCCGCTTCGATCCGACCTACCAGAAGCTCACCGTCCACGGCATCTGGCGCATCCGCGAGGGCCACCGCGAGGACGTCTTCCAGGCCTCCGAAGCCCGCGTCATCCAGCAGGAGGCCGAGCTCCAGAACCGGCTCTACAACGGCACCCTCTCCGTGGTGCCCTTCCTTCGCGACGTGCGCGTCGGCGACACGGTGGAGATGGCGTACTCCATCAACGGGGCCAACCCCGTCTTCGGGGGCCGCTTCTCCGACACGGTCGTCGCGGGCCAGCCCTTCCCCGTGGTCCACTTCTCCTACCGCCTGCTGTGGCCGGAGGGGAGGGGGCGCACGCTCTTCGTCCGGGACTTCGCCGCGCCGGGGTTGACGCGCTCGGAGTCGATGCTGGACGGCGAACGGGAGATCCTCCTGGAGCGCCGCGACGTGCCCGCCGTCCGCTCCGAGGACCAGGTCCCCGGATGGCAGCCCGTCTACCCGTGGGTCCAGTTGAGCGAATACAAGGACTGGAACGACGTGGCGCGCTGGGCCTCCTCGCTCTTCCAGGTGCCCGCGCGCTCGAAGGCGCTGGAGGAGGAGGTCCGCCGGCTCGCGAAGGAGCCCACGCCCGAGGCGCGCTTCCTCGCCGCGCTGCGCTTCGTCCAGGACGAGGTCCGCTACCTGGGCATCGAGATGGGCCCCAACTCCCACCAGCCCCATCCGCCCGACGAGGTGCTCCAGCGCCGCTTCGGCGACTGCAAGGACAAGTCCCTGCTGCTGGTGGCGCTGCTCAAGGGGCTGGGCATCGACGCGCAGCCGGCGCTCGTGAACACGAACCTCACGCGGCTGCTGGACGGCTTGCGTCCCACCTCCACCGCGTTCGACCACGCCATCGTCCGCGCCACCGTGGATGGCCGTGAGCTGTGGGTGGACCCCACGGCGACGCTGGCGCGCGGCGGACTGGACCGCTACGAGCCGCCTGCCTACGGCCGGGCCCTCATCGTCGCCCCTGGCACCACGGAGCTCTCCGTCATCCCCGCGCCCACGCTGACGGAGCCCTCCGTCTTCGTGGACGAGACATACGTCGCGACGAACCGCGACAGGCCGGCGACGCTCGAGGTGGTCACCACCCGCACGGGCGAGTCCGCCAACGCCATGCGCCGCATGCTCGCGAGCACGTCCCTGTCCGAGCTGTCCCGCTACTACGTCAACTACTACGCGAAGACGGACGCGAAGATCGCCGTCGAGAAGCCCATGACGGTGGATGACGACCCCGCGAAGAACGTGCTCGTCGTGCGCGAGCACTACCGCATCGAGGACTTCTGGTCCGCCGACGGCCAACGGGACTTCGCCGCGCACGGCTTGCGCGAGTACCTCAAGGAGCCGAGCTACTCCCGCCGCGCCTTTCCGCTGGAGGTGCAGCACCCCGTCTTCGCCCGTCACCGCATCACGCTGAAGGCCGATGGGTCCCTTCCCGGTGGCAAGGAGCACAGCACCGTGGACGATCCGGCCTTCCACTTCGAGTCCGACACGGGCGCCAACGGCAAGACGGTGGTGCTCGACTACCGCTACCGCAGCCTCGCGGACTCCGTCCCGCCAGAGCGCATCGCGGAGTACGTGAAGGCCGTGCGCTCCACCGAGGAGCATCGCGGCTATTACGTCCAACTCGGGAGCCGTCCCGTCCGCCGGGCCCGGCATGATCCGGCCGGTGCCTCCGGCGCCATCCTCCTGGGCGTCATCGCCACCTGCGTCCTGCTCATGTTCGCCGTCGTGAAGGGCAGTCCGCTGGAGCTCTGGCGCAAGGGCCGCGCCTGGGGCCGGCGCCGCGCCTTCGCGCGCAAGTTCGACGCCGACCACCGGGGCGACAGCGCAGGGTCCGCCATCCCCATCACCAGCCCGCAGGAGCTGCTGTCCACGCTGGGCCGGCTGCGCTGCCCCTGTGGCGCCACCCGCGAGGCCCCACGGGACTCGCTCCGCCACGAGGCCATCATCCTGGGCGACCGCCACCTCACCCTGGTTCAGTGGCAGTGCCCCGCCTGCGCCCGAGCGCGCCGCGCCTACTTCGAGGACAAGGGCTCGCGCGCCGCCTGACGCCTACTGGCAGATGCCCGGGCAGTCCGCGCTGCCCCCGGGCTGGCACGTGTCGGTCGGATCATCCACGCAGGTGTTCCCGGACACGTTCCCCGCGCAGCCCCCGAAGAGCCCGCCGCAGCACTCCACGTACCCCTCCGGCACGTCACACGGCGTGGGGAAGGACTTGCACGTCTCGGTGTCCGAGCGCGCGAACACCACCACCTGCGGACATGTGCGCGGCCCTTCGTCGTCGCCGCCGCCCAGGCAGCCCGTCAGGCCCAGCACCGCCATCAGCCCCAGCTTCGTCCATGCATGCATGGCGCGCATCAGGGCAGGGGAGAACGGCGCTAGTCCAGCCCCCGCTCCCACAGGTCGTCTTCATCCAGACCCATCAGGTGCCCGACCTCGTGCATCACCGTGATGCCAATCTGTTCGATCAGCTCCTCGCGGGTGCGCGCGAAACGCTCCAGGTTCCGCTGGTACAGCACGATGGAGGGCGGGAAGTGATCCGCCGCGTCCATCACGCTGCGCTCGCCCACCGGCGTGCCCCGGAACACCCCCAGGATGCACGGCGACAGCGGCGGCTGCTGACCCAGCAGGTCCTCATCCGACGGCAGGTCCTCCACCGCCAGCGTCACATTGTCCATGTACTGCTTCACCTGCGAGGGCAGGGCGCGCATCGCGTCCTCCACCGCGCGGTCGAACGCCGCCTCCTCCAGGGCCACCGGCGGCGGCAGCTCCTCCGGCGCCAGCGCCTGCGCCCGCAGGAAGCGCCGCTTCGCCTCCTTCGCGTCCCCGCGCCGCTCCGCGATGAGCCCCAGGTAGTGGTGCGCCCAGGCCTCGTCCGGCGCGTCCTTCAGCACCCGCTCGAAGGCCTCCTGCGCGGGCGGGAAGCGGCACAACTCGAACAGCGCGATGCCCCGCTCCAACTGCGCGTCCGGAGAGCGCGGCATGTGCGTCAGCGCCTGGTCCAATATCTTCAGCGCGGACTCGCATTCCCCCAACTGGTTGAGGCCCATGCCCTCCAGGAGGAGGAACTCGTAGACGAGCTCCACGTCGTCGGCGCGCTGCGCCAGCTTCCGCCCCCGGCCGCACCACTCCAGCCCCTCCTCCACCGCCTCGCGGTCCTCGCCGGTGCGGCACACGAGGAACTCCGCCGCGCCAAAGAGGATCTCCAGGTCTTCCGGGGCCACCTTGAGGGCCGCGCCGTAGGCCTTGCCGGCGTCCTCCAGGCGGCCCACCTCCACCAGCGCGGCGGCCCGGTAGTGCAGGGCTTCTGGTGAATCCGGAACGTCCCGGAGCAGGGCGTCAGCGCTGGCGAGCGCGGCCTCGAAGTCCCTCGCCTCGAAGGCGTCCGCCACCCCCTCCAGCCGCGCGTCCACGTCCCGCGCCTCCCCTTGCTTCGCCGTGCGCTTCGCCATTCGGGCAGGCAGCTAAGAAGCCGCCCTTCGCGTTGTCAACGACCGGCGTCGCTGTTACCTTCCAGCGCCCCGTTTCGGCCCAAACCCCGTGAACATCCTGGTCGTCGACGACGATTACGAGCTGTGCACCATGCTCTCTCGCTACCTGGAGATGCATGGCTACACCGTGTTCTCGGCGTCGGACGCGCTCCAGGCCCTGGACATCATGGAGCGCCACCCCGTGGGGCTGGTCATCACCGACTACCTGATGCCCCACCTGGACGGCATCCACTTCACGGAGATGCTGAAGGCGGACCCCCGCTTCCAGAACATCTCCGTCCTGATGATGACCGCCAGCACGGACGCCAACATCTCCGACCGGGGCCTGCGCAAGGGCGTCGCCATCACCCTGCAGAAGCCCCTGGACATGGGGCAACTGCTCAACCTCGTGCGCTTCGCGGAGTAGGTCCTTCCCGGGCGTCCCGGGCCCCCCACCCGGGCGGGCCGGAAGGCGTCCTCAGGCCCACACGCCTGCCCCTTTCCGTTGACATCGTCGATGCGACCCTTATGTTGGCGCTCGACATGGCCGAGTGCTAACGGCCATCCCCATTTGTAGAAATTCCCCAAGTATTATCGGAGGTTACGATGGCAGCGAAGGAAATCTTCTTCCATCAGTCGGCGCGCGATTCCATCCTGCGCGGCGTCCGGGTCCTCGCGGATGCGGTCGCGGTGACGCTCGGTCCCAAGGGCCGCAACGTCGTCATCGAGAAGAGCTTCGGCTCGCCCACCATCACCAAGGACGGCGTCACCGTCGCCAAGGAGATCGATCTCGAGAACCGCTTCGAGAACATGGGCGCGCAGATGGTGAAGGAGGTCGCGTCCAAGACCTCCGACAAGGCCGGCGACGGCACCACGACGGCGACCGTGCTCGCGCGCGCCATCTATGAGGAGGGCCTGAAGCTGGTGGCCGCGGGCCACAGCCCGATGGACCTCAAGCGCGGCATCGACAAGGCCGTGGAGGTGGTGGTCGCCGAGCTGAAGAAGATGTCCAAGACGACCACGGACAAGCAGGCCATCGCGCAGGTGGGCACCATCTCCGCCAACGGAGACGAGACCATCGGCCAGACCATCGCGGACGCGATGGAGAAGGTCGGCAAGGAGGGCGTCATCACCGTCGAGGAGGCCAAGGGCCTGGAGACGACGCTCGACGTGGTGGAGGGCATGCAGTTCGATCGTGGCTACGTGTCGCCGTACTTCGTCACGAACCGCGACCGCATGGAGGTCGTCATGGACGACCCCTACATCCTCATCAGCGAGAAGAAGGTCTCGTCGATGCAGGACATGATCCCCGTGCTGGAGCAGGTGGCGCGCTCGGGCAAGCCGCTGCTCATCATCGCGGACGACATCGAGGGCGAGGCCCTGGCCACCCTGGTGGTGAACAAGATCCGCGGCGTGCTGAACGTGGCCGCGGTGAAGGCGCCGGGCTTCGGCGACCGCCGCAAGGAGATGCTCAAGGACATCGCCACGCTGACGGGCGGCATGGTGGTGAGCGAGGAGCTGGGTCACAAGTACGAGAACCTGACCCTCACGGACCTGGGCCGCGCCAAGCGCATCACGGTGGACAAGGACAACACCACCATCGTGGACGGCGCCGGCCAGAAGGCGGACATCGAGGGCCGCATCAAGCTCATCCGCACCCAGATTGAGACGGTCACCAGCGACTACGACCGCGAGAAGCTCCAGGAGCGCATGGCGAAGCTCGTGGGCGGCGTGGCGGTCATCAACGTCGGCGCGGCGACCGAAGTGGAGATGAAGGAGAAGAAGGCCCGCGTGGAGGACGCGCTGCACGCGACCCGCGCGGCCGTCGAAGAGGGCATCGTCCCTGGCGGCGGCGTGGCCTACATCCGCAGCCTCAAGGCGCTGGACGGCCTGAAGCTGGGCGGCGAGCAGGACTTCGGCGTGGAGATCATCCGCAAGGCGCTGCAGGAGCCGCTGCGCAAGATCTCCAGCAACGCCGGCATCGAGGGCGCCGTCGTCATCAACAAGGTGAAGGAAGGCACGGGCGCGTTCGGCTTCAACGCGCGCACGGAGGTCTACGAGGACCTGGAGAAGGCCGGCGTCATCGACCCGACGAAGGTCGAGCGCACCGCGCTGCAGAACGCCGCCTCCGTGGCGTCCCTGCTGCTCACCACCGAGGCGATGATCGCCGAGCGCCCCAAGAAGAAGGCCAAGGGCGGCGCGGGCGGCGGCGCCATGCCGGAGTACGGCGGCGACGACATGGACTACTGAGCCGGCATCCAGGCTCCGTAGTGCCGTAGGGTTTTTCCGGCCCCGGTGGGCCTCGCGAGAGCGGGGCGCCCGGGGCCGGAGTCTTTTCAGGAGGCGGTCTTCTTGAAGGCCAGGGCCAGCTCGCGGCTGAGCGCCGGGGTGTCGGAGAGCAGCTTGGGCAGGCACGCGGCGGCCCCGGCGCGCAGCGACGCCAGCGCCGTCTCCATGGTGAGGTGCTCCGCCAGGACGACGAAGGGCGCGCCCTGGCTCAGGCCCCGGGCCAGCTCCAGCGCCTTCTTGCCGTAGGCCGGCGCGAAGTCCCACGACACCACCACACCCACGGGCGGCTCCAGGGTGGCCACCTCCGCGCCCGCGATGATGCGCGCCTCCAGCCCCAGCAGCGACAGCGCCTCTGAAATCAGCCGCGCGGTGGCCGGGTTGTCCTCCAGCACGTCCACCCGGCGCACGCCAGCGCTGGGGGCGGGGACAGGCGGCGCGGACGGTGTGTACAGCGCCTGCCGCAGCAGCGCGCGCACCTGGCGGATGTCGTCGAAGGGCTTGAGCAGGTAGTCCACCACGCCCAACTGGAGCGCCTGCTGCGTCGTCACCAGCGAGGGGTAGCCCGTCATCAGGATGACGCGCGACGCGGGGTCCAGCTTGCGCGCGTGCTGGGCCAGCTCCAGGCCGGAGATGCCGGGCAGGTTCTTGTCCGTGACGATGAGGTCCACGCGCGACGCGCGGAGGATTTCGAGCGCGGCCTCGCCCGTGGCCGCTTCGATGACCTCGCACTCCTTCACCATCAGGTCCTTGAAGACCATCCGGATGATGCCCTCGTCGTCCACCACCAGCAGGCGCTTGCGCGGCGGGCGCGGCGCGTCCGTGGGCGGGAAGAGCACGCGGAACACCGTGGCCGGGGGCGGCACCTCGCGCAGCGTCGTGGGCGGCACCAGCGCAATCTGCGCCTGGTGCTCCTGCGCGATGCGCCGGCAGACGGCGAGCCCCAGGCCCGTGCCGCGCTTGCTGGCGGAGACGTAGGGCTCGAAGATGCGCGTCTTGAGCTCGTCCGGGATGCCCGGTCCCCAGTCGGCCACGTAGAGGGCCGCGGAGTCGCCCTCGCGCGCGAGCGTCACCTTCACGCGGCCCCGGCCGGACATGGCGTCGCGGGCGTTGTTGAGCAGGTTGAGCGTGAGCTGCTCAATCAGCCGCGCGTTGCCCTGGATGGTGAGGTCCTCGGGGGCCTCCACCTCCAGGGAGATGCGCGCCGAGTCCGGGTTGACGCTGAACACCTTCGCCGCCGCCCAGATGGGCGCGGCCAGGGACAGCCGCTGCTGCGGGGCCGGCCGCTCGCTGGCCAGGCGGATGAAGTCGGAGACGATCTGCTCCATCCGCTCCACCTGCGCGAGCAGCAGCTTCAGCGGGCCGCTGGAGCCTCCCTCCTCGGCCAGCAACTGGGCGTAGGCCTTCGCGCCCAGGAGGGGCTGGCGCAGCTCGTGGAGGACCTCCGCGGCGACCTGGTGGGTGTGGGCGTTGGCGCGTTGCAGCGCCACGGCCGCGAGCCGTGCCTTCTCCAGGTCCCCCGCGTCCAGGGCCTGGAGCAGTTGCGCGAGCGGCGAGGGGGTCTCCATGCGCGGGAGCATGACGGAGGCGGGTGTTCACGCGCAACGCACCCCCCGCGGGATTCGGTTGACCGCGCTCGCGGCCGAACGGATGCTCACGCACGCCCTCCAGCCCGGCCCTGGTCGCCGAGGTCCTCATGCCGCAGACGAACCCGTTCCACTCGCTGGTGCCCCGGAAGCTGACGGACTCCGAACTGGCCCGCTCCATCCGGCTCAACATCGAGGCGGAGCTGGACGCCATCAACCTCTACGCCGCGCACCTGGACGCGACGGACAACGAGGAGGCGAAGGCCATCCTGCGGCACGTCATGGACGAGGAGCGCGAGCACGCGGCCCTCTTCTGGCAGCTCATCGCGCGGTTGGATCCGGAGCAGGCCCAGCACGACCGCGAGGCGTCCCAGAAGTACCGCCTCATCACCACCGGCGCGTCCCACGAGGAGGTGGAGGCGGTGGGTGAGGGCGGTGGCAGCGCGCCCGCGGAGGTGGAGCTGCCCAAGCGCCTCACCGTGGGCAGCCTGCGCAAGTAGCGCGCGGCCCGCTCCTCAGCCCTGGCCCTGCGGGGGCGGGGGATTCTGACGGCGCTCGGCCGGGGTGGCTTCCAGGTCCTGCGCCGCCATGTAGACGACGTTCCGGGTGCCCCGCTTGCCCCGGTACATGGCCCGGTCGGACAGGTCCAGCAGGTGGTCCTTGTCCTGGGCGTGCTCCGGGAAGCTGGCCACGCCGATGCAGGTGGTGAGCTTGAGCGCCAGCCCCTCGCGGCCCAGGAACTGGTGGGTCTCCATGGTGCGGCGGATGCGCTCGGCGACCTTCAGGGCCCCGCCGGAGTCCGTGCCGCGCAGGAGCACCACGTATTCGTCGCCGCCGAAGCGCGCCACCACGTCCGGGTCGCGCACGCAGCCCTTGAGCACGCGCGCGGCCTCCACCAGCACGCGCGAGCCCACCAGGTGCCCGTGCGTGTCGTTGATGGCCTTGAAGCGGTCCAGGTCCAGGAACAGCAGGGAGAAGGGGCGCTCCGTCTGGAGGGCCTCGTTCACCTCGCGGTCCAGCACCAGGTGCAGGTAGCGCGTGTTGAACAGGCGCGTGAGGTCGTCGACGTAGGCCAGGTCCTCCACGGCGGCGAAGCGGCCCAGGTTGCGCAGGGCCAGCGCCCAGTTGCGCACGAGGAAGCCCACCGTCTCCGCGTGGTGCTCCGCGGGCGCGCTGTCGTGGAAGAGCACCGCGTGGCCCAGCACCAGGTCGCCGTCCACGGCGGGGAAGGAGAGGGTGCGCGGCCAGGGGACCTGGAGTCCGTCGAGCGCCACGGGCGCGCGCGTGCCGGAGAGCCGCTCGATGAGCTGCGGCACCAGGGCCTCGTGCAGGTCCACCGGCAGCCCGCGCATGCCGTGCGAGCGGAAGCCCGTGCCGTTGGGGTCGCGCTCCAGGAGCATCACCGCGGAGGCGTTGGCCATGGACTCCAGCGCGTCCGCGGCGGCCGTGGACAGCCGCTCGCGATCGAGCGTGGTGGCGATGCGCTGGCCCGCCTCCAGGAGCGCGACGTGCTGGCGCAGGGACGCGTTCTCGCGCATCAGGTCGCGCGTGGTGAGCGCGCGGCGCAGCGCGTGCTCCAGGGCCTCCGGCGCCACGGGCTTGACCAGGTACTCCGCCGCGCCGCTCTTGATGGCGCGCACCGCGGGGGCCACCTTGTCCAGGCCGGTGATGACCAGCACCTCCACGCCGGGGTAGCGCTCGCGCACGTGGCGGAGGATCTCCATGCCGTCGCCGCCGGGGAGGATGAGGTCGGTCACCACCGCGTCGAACCGCTCCGCGGAGAGGGCGGCCTTGGCGTCCGCCACGGTGGGGACCGCCGTGACGAGGTGTCCCGCGGCCGTGAGGTAGTCGCCGTAGAGGTTGCGGGCGATCTTTTCGTCGTCGACGAGGAGCAGTCGCGCCATGACTGTTCAGGGCTTAGCACCCAACGCTGGAAGGCTGCTAGGGTCCCCGGCCGTGCCCTTTGAAAGCGGACGGCGGCTCTGCCTGCTGGTGGAGGCCGGTGAGACGCGCTACGCGGTGGAGGCCACGTCCGTCATCGAGGTCGCGATGCCGGGCGCGCGCGGTGCGAGCCTGCGCGGCGTACTGGAAGTGAAGGACCTCTCCACGCTGCTCGGCGGCCTGCCGGAGGACGTGCCGGGCATGGTCGTGGTCCTGGACGTCAGCCCCACGCTCGCGGTGCGGGTGCGCGCCGTGGTGGAGGTCGCGGATGTCGCGAGGGATCCGTTCTTCCTCTTGCCTCCGGGCCTGGCGGACTCGCTGGCGCCGTTGAGCCGGGGCGCGGTGCTGCACAAGGACCGGCTGTACCTGGAGCTGATCGTCGAGGCGCTGCCGCACCGGGCGGGCCCCCGCGCGGTCCCTCCGGAGCCCCGGCCCGTGCACTGGGCGGACGAGCCCCCGGAGCGGGCGCTGGTGCTGGAGTCCCAGGGGGTGCTGTTCGGCGTCCCGCTGGGGTGCGTCTCCCAGGTGGTGCCCCGGGGCGAGGCGTTCAGCGTGCTCCCGGTACAGAGCGGGCCGGTGGCGGGCGTCTATCCGCACGCGCAGGCGCTGTGGCCCATCTGTTCGATTCCAGCGCTGCTGGGGGCGCCGGCCCGGGTGGAGGAGCTGTTCGTCCTCACGGAGCTGGCGGGGCGGAACGTGGGGCTGGCGGCCACCCGGGTGCTCGGTGTGCTGCAGAAGTTCAAGCCGGCCGAGCTGCCCGGGACGTTCCGGGCGCCCGGGCTGCCGGATCCGGTGATGTTACTGGACCTGCAGCGCATGTTTTCTTGATCGGCCCAAAGCGCGAATCCTAAGCTTCTCCGATTGACACAGGGCGTGCAGGCAGGCTTGCTCGCCCGAAATCTCAAACGAATTCAGGGGGGTATGCGCCCCCCGAGGCCGGAGCCGATGCCCAAGAATCTACTGATCGCCGACGACTCGCTCACCATCCGCAAGGTGATCGGGATGATCTTCGCGACGGAAGACTTCCAGGTGACCGCGGTGGACAACGGGCTGGACGCCATCTCCCGCACGCGCGAGCTGCGTCCGGACGTGGTGCTCGCCGACGTGATGATGCCGGGCAAGAGCGGCTACGAGGTCTGCGAGGCCCTCAAGAGCGACCCCGCCACGCAGGGCATCCCGGTGCTGCTGCTGGCCGGCACCTTCGAGGCGTTCGACGAGAACCGCGCGAAGGCCGCCCGGGCGGATGATCACATCACCAAGCCCTTCGAGAGCCAGATCCTCCTGGACAAGGTGAAGGCCCTGGTGGGCCAGAAGTCCAACACGATGCCCGCGTCCGCCGCGACGCGCGTGTTGCCCCAGACCGCCGCTCCGGTGGCCCCGGCCGCCCCGCCGCCCGCCGCCGCCGCGCCTCCTGGGGCGCGTCCCGCGGGTGCGCCGCCTCCGGGCGCGCGTCCTCCGCCGGGTGCCGTGCCTCCGGGCGCGCGTCCCCCGGGCGCTGGGGTGCCGCCGCCTCCGGGCGCCGCGCGTCCCCTGCCGGGCGCCGTGCCTCCGGGCGCGCGTCCTCCCGGTGCGCCGCCGCCGGGCGCCATGCCTCCGGGCGCGCGTCCTCCGCCGGGCGCCGTGCCTCCGGGCGCGCGTCCTCCGGGTGCGCCGCCGCCGGGCATGGCCGCGCGTCCTCCGGGCCCTGGCGCCCCGAACATCCCGGGCGGCTTCCCGCGTCCTCCGGGCGCCGCGCCGCTGCCGTCCGCCCCTCCGCCCGCCGCGGTGCCTCCGGCCGCCCGGGCGCGGGATCCGTTCGGGTTGGGCGCTCCGGCCGCGCCCGCCGCGCAGGCCCGCACGGAGAGCATCCGCATCGAGGACTCGCTGCCCGAGCCCAGCGGCGCGGAGGAGATCTCCCTGGACATCGGCGGTCCCTCGCCGGCGACTCCGCCCGCGCGCGCCCGTCCGGCCGCGGACGGCGGCGAGGCGCTGCTGCGCGAGGCGCTGTCGAAGGCGTCCCGCGAGGTCATCGAGAAGATCGCCTGGGAGGTCGTTCCGCAACTGGCGGAGACCATCATCCGGGAAGAGCTGGAGCGGCTCATCAAGGACCGCGAGACCCAGCATTGATTCGCAGTCCCCCCTGATTCCCCGCCGGCCCCGTCGGGGGCCGGCCGCTTGCAATGACTGACACGACTGAACTGTCCAAGGCCTACGAGCCCTCCGAGGTGGAGGCGCGGTGGTACAACCACTGGCTGGAGCGTGACTACTTCCGCGCCGAAGCCCCTTCCTCCAAGCCGCCGTTCAGCATCGTGCTGCCGCCGCCCAACGTGACGGGCAGCCTGCACATCGGCCACGCGCTCACCGCGACCATCCAGGACATCCTCACGCGCTGGAAGCGGATGAGCGGCTTCAACGCGCTCTGGCTGCCGGGCACGGACCACGCGGGCATCGCCACGCAGATGGTGGTGGAGAAGGAGCTCAAGAAGACGGAGGGCAAGAGCCGCCACGACCTGGGCCGCGAGGCGTTCCTCGAGCGCGTCTGGACGTGGAAGGGCAAGTTCGGCGCGCGCATCGGCGAGCAGCACCGCTACCTGGGCGCGTCGCTGGACTGGAGCCGCGAGCGCTTCACCATGGACGAGCAGTCCTCGGCCGCGGTGCGCGAGGTGTTCGTCCGGCTGTACGAAGAGGGCCTGATGTACCGGGCCCAGAAGCTCATCAACTGGTGCCCGTCCTGCCGCACGGCCCTCTCCGACCTGGAAGTGGAGCACGAGGAGAAGAACGGCTCGCTCTGGCACATCCGCTACCCGGTGAAGGGCACGGAGCGCTTCCTCACCGTGGCCACGACGCGCCCGGAGACGCTGCTGGGCGACACGGCCGTCGCCGTGCACCCGGAGGATCCGCGCTACCAGGACCTCATCGGCAAGAGCGTGGCGCTGCCGCTCACCGACCGCGAGATTCCGGTCATCGCGGACGCCGAGCTGGTGAACATGGAGTTCGGCACCGGCGTGGTGAAGGTCACGCCCGCGCACGACTTCAACGACTACCAGACGGGCCTGCGCCACAAGCTGCCGATGCTGTCCATCCTGGACGAAGCGGCGCGGATGACGAAGGACACCGGCAAGTACGCGGGCCTGGATCGCGCGGAGGCGCGCAAGCAGGTGCTGGCGGACCTGACCGAGCAGGGCCTGCTGGAGAAGGAGGAGCCGCACAAGCTGAGCGTGGGCACCTGCCAGCGCTGCGCCACGGTGGTGGAGCCGCGCCTGTCGCCGCAGTGGTTCATCAAGATCGAACCGCTGGCCAAGCCGGCCATCCAGGCGGTGGAGGAGGGCCGCACGAAGTTCGTCCCCGAGTCCTGGACGAACACGTACTTCCACTGGATGAACAACATCCACGACTGGTGCGTGAGCCGCCAGTTGTGGTGGGGCCACCAGATCCCCGCGTGGTACTGCGCGGCGTGCACCCCGGCGGAGGAGCGCTCGAAGGACACGGCGGACGTCATCGTGTCGCGCACGGCGCCGGAGTCCTGCCCCAAGTGCGGCGGCAAGGAGCTGACGCAGGACCCGGACGTGCTGGACACCTGGTTCTCGTCCGCGCTGTGGCCGTTCTCCACGCTGGGCTGGCCGAAGCAGACGGCGGACCTCCAGACCTTCTACCCGACGTCCGTGATGGAGACGGGCCACGACATCATCTTCTTCTGGGTCGCCCGGATGATGATGATGGGCCTGCACTTCATGAACGACGTGCCCTTCCGCACCGTGTACCTGCACGCGATGGTGCGCGACGAGAAGGGCGAGAAGATGTCCAAGACGAAGGGGAACGTCATCGATCCCCTGGACGTCATCCTCGGCGCGAAGGCGGAGTCGCTGCAGCCGTCCCTGCGCAACCGCTTCCCGCAGGGAATGCCCGCGCACGGCGCGGACGCGCTGCGCTTCACGCTGGCGTCGCTCACGCAGCAGGGCCGTGACATCAAGCTGTCGATGGACCGCCTGGGTGGCTACAAGGCGTTCTGCAACAAGCTGTGGAACGCCAGCCGCTTCGCCCTGATGAACATGGGCGACTTCAACCTGGATAAGACGCCGCTGGAGGGCCGCAAGCTGACGCTGGCGGACCGGTGGATCCTCTCCCGGCTGCAGAAGGCCACGGAGGAGACGCGCGCGTCGCTGGAGGCGTTCGGCTTCGCGGAGGCCGCGTCCACGCTGTACCAGTTCCTGTGGGCGGAGTTCTGCGACTGGTACATCGAGCTGGCGAAGGGCTCGCTGTACGGCGACGACGCGGAGGCCAAGGACACCACGCGCGCGGTGCTGGTGACGTGCCTGGACCGCATCCTGCGGCTGATGCACCCGTTCATGCCGTTCATCACCGAGGAGATCTGGCAGAAGCTGCCGATGTCCCGGCCCACGGAGAGCATCTGCATCGCGGCGTACCCGGAGCCGGAGGCGGCGCGGGTGGACGCGGCCGCGGAAGGCGAGATGGCGCCGGTCATCGCGGCCATCGAGGGCGTGCGCACGCTGCGCGGCGAGAGCAACCTGCCGCCGTCCGCCAAGGTGAAGGCGGTGGTGCAGAGCCCGGACGCGACGACGCGCGAGCTCTTGGAGCGTTGGCGCGCGTACCTGCTGCCGCTCGCGGGCCTGTCCGAGGTGGTGGTGGGCCCCCCGGGCGCCAAGCCTCCGCAGGCGGCGGCGTTCGTGAGCGGCAACCTGGAGATCTACGTGCCCCTGGCGGGCCTGGTGGACCTGGACGCGGAGCGCGACCGCCTGAAGAAGGAGATCGCCCGCGCCGAGCAGGAACTCGCCGGTTTGCAGCGCAAGCTGGACAACCCGAACTTCGTGGCCCGTGCTCCGCCGGACGTGGTGGAGAAGGACAAGGCCCGGGTGGCGGAGCTCCAGGAGCGCACGGTCAAGCTGCAGGATCACCTCCAGCGCATCGCCCCGGAGCCCCCCATGTCCGAGACGCCGTCACCGTTACCGGGCAGCACCGAGTCCGAAGCCCCTGAAGCGTCCGAGTCCGTCGCGCCCGAGACCGCCCAGGTGAAGGTGGCCGCCGAGCCGCAGGCACCGAAGGACGATGCGGTGAACCTGGGCCAGGAGCTGAAGGGCGAGATTGAAGCCGAGGAGGCCGCGCAGGAGCCCCAGGCCGCGGATCCGGTGGTGGAGGAGGCGCTCAACAAGCTGCGCGAGGGCACGAAGGAAGGCCTGTCCGCGGCGGACCACCACGACCTCGGCGTCGCGTACATGAGCATGGGCCTCGTGGACGACGCGATGCGCGAGTTCGACCGGGCCAAGGAGGGCGGCGACACCCGCGAGGCGCCGGAGGGTGCGGCCAGGGCGGTGAAGAAGACCCCGGCGAAGAAGGCCTCCGCGAAGAAGGCCTCCGCGAAGAAGGCGGCGGGCAGGAAGACGGCCGCGAAGAAGGCTCCGGCGAAGAAGGCCTCCGCGAAGAAGGCGGCGGGGAAGAAGTCCGCCGCGAAGAAGGCTCCGGCGAAGAAGGCTCCGGCGAAGAAGGCGGCGGGCAAGAAGACGGCCGCGAAGAAGGCGGCGGTGAAGAAGGCCCCTGCGAAGAAGGCTTCGGCGAAGAAGGCGGCGGGCAAGAAGTCCGCCGCGAAGAAGGCCGCGGCGAAGAAGACCACTCGGGGCAAGCCGGCTCGCAAGGCGCGCCGGTAGGAGGCGGAAGTGCAGCAGGATTATCTCGATCGGCTCATCGCGCTGTCCCTCGACGAGGACCTGGGTGCCGCGGGGGACGTCACCTCGCTGGCGGTGGTCCCCGCCGAGGCGGAGGGCAGCGGTGAGCTGGTCGCGAAGGAGCAGATGATCGTCGCCGGCCTGGACGCCTTCGTCCGCGTCTTCCACATGGTGGACGCGGAGGTGGAGGTGGAGGTCCTCAAGCGCGACGGCGAGGAGATCAAACCGAAGGTGGTCGCCGCGCGCGTCCACGGCAAGCTGCGCTCGCTGCTGGCCGCGGAGCGCACGGCGCTCAACCTGGTGCAGCGCGCCGCCGGCATCGCGACGCTGGCCCAGCAGGCGATGACCTCCGTGCGAGGCTCGAAGCTGCGGGTGCTGGACACGCGCAAGACGCCGCCGGGCATGCGGGGGCTCGCGAAGCACGCGGTGCGCATGGGCGGCGCGTCCAACCACCGCTTCGGCCTCTTCGACGGCATCCTCATCAAGGACAACCACATCGCGGCGGTGGGCGGAGACATCACCGAAGCGGTGCGCCGCGCGAAGCTCAACGGCCCCCGGCTGGTGAAGATTGAAGTGGAGGTCACCAACTTCAAGCAACTGGAGGAGGCCATCGCCGCGGGCGCGGACGTCATCATGTTGGACAACATGGACGACGCGCAGATCCGCGAAGCGGTGAAGCTGACGGCGAACCGCGTGCCCATCGAAGTCTCGGGCGGCGTCACGCTGGACCGGCTGCCGCGGCTGGCGAAGCTGGGCGTGGACTTCGTGTCGATGGGCGCGCTGACGCACTCGGCGCGGGCCATGGACCTGTCGCTGGAGATCGCGACGACGAAGAAGTCCGCGCGCAAGCCCCGCTCCGCGCAGGGCTGAGGCGAACGCGCGGAAGACGGGCAGGCGGGCCGGTGAAAGCCGGCTCGGCCTGCCCTCTGCTTTTCAGCCCCGGGGGCCGCTCATCGCGCGCCCGTGAGCGCCTCCACGCGAGGCTTGCCCTCCGCCGACGCGGGCATCCCCATCTCCAGCAGCGCGGACAGGGTAGGGGCCACGTCCACGGGGTTGATCTCCTCCAGGTACAGCCCCGGCTTCACGCCCTTGCCCGCGAACACCACCGGCACCTGCGTGTCATACGAGTACGGCGTGCCGTGGTTCGTGCCGCGCGGGTAGTCGCTGACGACCTGGAACGGCTTCGCCATGAACAGCACGTCACCGCTGCGCACCGGGTAGTAGCCACGGCGCGTCGCAGCCATGAGGCCTCCCGGGTCCGGCGCCGTGTCCAGGTCGTCCTTGGCCACCGCCCAGACGGCATAGGGCTGCTTCGCCAGCCACGCCGCCGCCGCGCGCCGCACGGCCACCGCGTCCACCTTGCCGTCCTCCAGCGCCTTGCCGCCCAGGTACACGTCCAGCTCCAGCAGCTTCACCGTCACGTCCACGTTGAACTTCGCCTTCAGCTCCTGCGCCAGCCCCTTCGCCGCCTCCACCGGATTGAGCCGCGCCGCCGGCACGCTCGCCTGCGCCCACGCCTCCGGGATCTCCGCGCCGCCGTGGTCCGCCGACAGCATGATGACCAGGTTCGCCTTGCCCCCGGCCGCGCGCTCGGCGGCGGCGATGAGCTCTCCCATCGCCTGGTCCAACCGCAGCATCGTGTCCTGCATCTCCCACGAGTACGGCCCGAACGCGTGGAACACCGCGTCCGTCCCGCTGAAGCTCACCGCCAGGATGTCCGGCACGTCGTCCTTGCCCAGCCCCTCGCCCTCCAGCGCCGCCTTCGCCGCCTGCACCAGCAGGTCGTGCGAGTACCCCGACACCGCGAACGCCCGGTACGACGCCGGCCCGGGCGCCGGCTGCCCGCCCTTCAGCGCATGGGGGAACACGCGCCCCATGCCGTAGGCCTCCGGCTCCATGGGGCGGTCGTCCTCGCCCACGTACTCGGAGCGCGGGCGCAGCAGCTCCCACGTCTTGCTGAACCCCGCGTCCGCCAGCTTTCGCGCGTTGAACGCCTGCATCCACGCGGGCTCCGTCTGGGCGTACCAGGTGCTTGTCACCATCCGCCCCGTCGCCTCGTCGAACCACCAGGCCTGGCCCTGGCGGCCGGCCAGCGGGATGGCCGCCCGCGACTTGTAGGACAGCGCCACCACCTTGCCCCGGCCCTGCGTGGACACGCGCAGCCGGTCCGCCAGCGTCTCCGCCATCAGGTTCACCGGGCTGGTGTCCGACCCCGGGGGCGTCTCCCCATTGAGCACCGGATGCGTCGGGTCCGTGTAGACCTGCACCGCCTGCCCTGCCGCGCGGTCGTAGATGTCGTTGTCCACGATGCCGTGGCGCCAGGGGTTCGCGCCCGTGGCCAGCGTGGCGTGCCCCGGGGCCGTCCGGGCCTCCGCGTAGGCGTACCGGGCGTAGGGGTAGTACGCGCCCGTGGAGAGCAGCCGGCCCAGCCCCCCCGTGAGGCGCGGACGGTTTCGCAGCAGGACGTCGCTGCCCATGGCGTCCACGCTGATGAACAGCGTGAGCTTCGGAGCCTTGGCGGAGGCGGGCAGGGCGAACAGGACGAGGAGGGCGGCAATCAGGCGCGACATGGTGCGGCAGCCTCTCCGGCCGGATGCACAGAAGCAACCAACATGCGCGCCCGCCGCTTGGACACGTCACCCCGCCCTGATATGGGCGCCTCAATGGTCGAGGCACGGCTGCGCGTCATCTACGGCGACACGGATCAGATGGGGGTCGTCTACTACGCGAACTACTTCCGCTACTTCGAGTTCGCCCGCAGCGAGTTCTTCCGTGCCCACGGAGGCAGCTACCGCGAACTGGAGAGCACCGGGCTCCTGCTGCCCGTGGTGGAGGCCAGCGCCAACTACAAGGCGTCCGCGCGCTACGACGACATGCTCCTCATCCGCACCACCCTGGGCGGGTTGCGCCGCGCGTCACTCGTGTTCACCTACGAGCTGCTGCGCGACGGTGACTCCCCCACGCTGCTGTGCACCGGCCGCACCCTCCACGCCTGCGTGGGGCGCGACGGCAAACCCCAGCGGCTGCCCGAAGCCATCGCCCGCCTGAAGGCCGCGGACGACTCCGACACCTGACGCTTTTTCCCTTCCCGAAATCCCGAACGAGGAGCACCCGACAAATGGATCGCAACCTGGCAATGGAGGTCGTGCGCGTCACCGAGATGGCGGCCATCGCCTCCGCCCGCCTCATGGGCCGCGGCAACAAGGACGAGTCCGACCAGGCCGCCGTGGACGCGATGCGCCGCGCCTTCGACGCGCTGAACATCGACGGCACGGTCGTCATCGGCGAGGGCGAGCGCGACGAGGCGCCCATGCTCTACATCGGTGAGAAGGTCGGCCGCCGCGACGACGGCGCCCCCGCGGTGGACATCGCCCTGGACCCGCTGGAGGGCACCAACCTGTGCGCCTACGGCCGCCCGGGCTCCATCTCCGTCGTGGCCATGTCCAGCCAGGGCGGCCTGCTCAACGCGCCCGACACGTACATGGAGAAGCTGGCCGTGGGCCCGCGCGCCAGGGGCGCCATCGACCTGCGCAAGTCCCCCACGGAGAACCTGCACTCCATCGCGGAGCGCATGAAGCTCTACGTGGAGGACCTCACGGTCATGATCCTCGACCGCGAGCGCCACGCCGACCTCATCAAGGAGGTCCGCGCCGCGGGCGCGCGCGTGCGCCTCATCGAGGACGGTGACGTGGCGGGCGCCATCGCCACCTGCTTCGAGGGCTCCGGCGTGGACGTGCTCATGGGCATCGGCGGAGCGCCCGAGGGCGTCATCGCCGCGGCCGCCATCCGCGCCACCGGCGGCGACCTGCAGGGGCGGCTGGTGCCTCGCAACCAGGGCGAAATCGAGCGCGCCAAGAAGATGGGCGTCACCGACATCCACAAGATCTACACCGCGGAGGAGCTGGCCCGCGGCGAGGTGATGTTCGCGGCCACCGGCGTGACGAGCGGCGACTTCCTCAAGGGCGTGCGCTTCTTCGGCGGCGGCTGCGAGACGCACTCCGTCGTCATGCGCAGCAAGACGGGCACCGTCCGCTTCATCCAGTCCGTCCACAAGTTCGACAAGAAGCCGGGCTACGCGCCGTAAGCTGTCCGTCAGCCTCGTCCGTTCCCCACGCCTCCCGGAGACACCGCCATGGCCGGCGCCACGCGCACCATCACCATCAACGCCCCCGTCGAGAAGGTCTTCGACGTCATCACCAACTACGACCGCTACGGCGAGTTCCTCCCGGAGGTGAAGAAGATCTCCACCTCCCAGCGCCAGGGGAACACCGTCCAGGTGCACTACGAGGTCGATGTGGTGAAGCGCATCCGCTACACCATCCGCGTCACCGAGGAGCGCCCCAAGCGCATGTCCTGGACCTTCGTCGAGGGCGAGGTGATGAAGGACAACAAGGGCAGTTGGACGCTGGAGCCCGAGGGCGAGGGCAAGACGCGCGCGACCTACAACGTGGAGATGGCCCTGGGCGCCCTCATCCCCAAGGCCATCATCAACACCCTGACGGAGACCCAGCTCCCCAAGATGCTGGAGGCCTTCAAGCGCCGCGCGGAAGCCCCCTGACGGCTTTCGTCGCCGCCCTCCGTCACCACTGACGTCGCGCGTCAGTTCTCCGCCCGCCTGCCTGTCATCCCGTACGGCCCGTGCCGTGCAAGGGAGCAGGAGGGCGGGCGGGCCCTTTTCGGCTGGAGCCGTGCCACGCGAGGGGCGGGGGGCCACCTGAAATGAGTCGTGTTGCGGCGCGCGGTGGGCGCATTAGGATCAGGCGAATTTTGAACGTCCACGGACGCTCCCCTGACATCCGTGGCACGGTTGCCCTGTCCCGGATGTCGGGAGCTGGACGAGCAGCCATGCGGAATCAGGGTCGCGTCGCCAGAAAGAAACCGGGGTTCTTAATTTGCATCAAAGAGATGTGGAAGTGGTAAGGGGGCGGGACGGCGGGCGTACATTGGGGTACGTAGGCTGAGGGAGAAACCGAACCCATGCTCGACGCGTTCATCATTGAAGAGATCAAGCGCCGCGAGCGGCTCCGCCGCGAGGATTACGAGCGGCCGGTGGTGGAGCTCCCACTGCCTGCACCCGATGACCGTCCCCACCGGAGGACGGACACCGAGGAAGAGAAGCCGTCACGAGGCGTCGTCGTCATCGACCTGCTCGGCTGATGACCCATCCCACCCGTGGCCCCGGAGCCACGGCGTAGCGCCAGGCCCGCGGTCGGGCCGTCCCTCACCGGACGACCCCCGCGGGCTTCGCATTTGCGGGCTTCCTCTAGGCCGGGGCCAGGAGCAGCAGGTGCCGGGGGTGGTACACCTCCCACAGGACCGTCCCCTTCTGGAGGGGGTTGTAGGGCTGCAGGGCCAGGAGGACCTTCTCGCGCCACTCCTCCGGCAGCGCGCCCTCGCCGTGGAAGGCGCCCACCAGCGCCCCGGTGACGGAGCCGTGGACCTCCGTGTCGCCGCCCCGGTGGACGACGTCCAGGAGCGCCGCTTCCGCGGTGGGGACGTGGAGCAGCTCCCAGAAGGCCAGCCGGAACGCGGCACGCACCGCGTTATTGCCGGGCCGGTGCATGTGCAGCTCCGGGCCGTAGAGCTGCGGGTCGTCCTGGGCGGCCAAGGCCAGGTCCTCGCGCAGGAGCTTCGCGGCGAAGGTCACCTCCTGGACGTAGTCCTTCTCCTGCTTCCCCAGGGCGGCGGCGGCCAGGGAGATGCCCACCTCCGCGGCGGGCAGCAGGTCCGCGGCCTTCAGGTTCGGGCCGCCCGTCACCGCCTTGGCGATGGCCGCGCACAGCCCGGCGCCGGCAAGCTGGCTGCGCGGGTCGAAGTGGGTGAGGGCGGTGTCCTCCAGCGCCGCCTTCGCCAGGGCGAAGGAGTCCTTCGCCAGGTGCACGCCCAGGGGCACCACGCGCGGCAGGGCGCCCGCAGGGGCCAGGCGCCGGTGGTTCCTCTGCCACACGCGCTTGCCGGCGTCCTTCACCACGGGCGGGAGGCTCGCGTCGCACTCCTGGAACAGCTCCCGCATGGGCTCGCTGACGGAGATGGCGTGCGGCTGCCAGGCCCGGTAGCGCTTGAGGGCGTCCCCCGCGTCGTAGCGCTTCAGGTCCCGCAGGCTCAGGGCCAGCGCCACCGCGAGCTGGGTGGGCTCCGTGACCTGCCCCTTGCGCAGGTCATGCGGGCCGCCTCCGTGCATGCCCTGGTAGGGCCCCTCGGCGAGCTGGGGGAAGGCCGGCGCGTAGAAGGGCCTCCCCGCGGTGGGGACGGCGAGGGCGTTGCCGATGGCGAGGCCCAGGAGGGCGCCTCGGGCGCGCTGCCCGGGGAGCGGGTCGGGGCCGGTGGCGCGGCGCTTGGGAGGAGGAGGCATTCGACGGCTGGACACTGTAGCAGGCAGCCGGTGCGAGCGTGCTTGCCCGTTCCGCCCGTGCTTCGTACAACCGGCGCCCTATGACCGAGATCGCTCAAATCCTGGCGCGTGAAGTGCTCGATTCCCGTGGCAATCCGACCGTGGAGGCCGAGGTGCTCCTCGTGGGCGGCTCGCGTGGCCGCGCGACGGTGCCCTCCGGCGCCTCCACCGGCGAGCACGAGGCGCACGAGCTGCGTGACGGCGACAAGGGCCGCTACCTGGGCAAGGGCGTGAGGAAGGCCGTGGACCACGTGCGCGACACCATCGGGCCCGCGCTCATCGGCATGGACGCCGTGGAGCAGGTGGCCGTGGACCAGCGGATGATTGAGCTGGACGGCACGTCCACCAAGTCCAAGCTGGGCGCCAACGCCATCCTCGCCGTCTCCATGGCCACCGCGCGCGCCGCCGCGGACGCGCACGGCCTGCCGCTGTACCGCTACGTGGGCGGCCTGCAGGCGCGCACGCTGCCTGTGCCGCTGATGAACATCCTCAACGGCGGCGCGCACGCGGACACCCGCGTGGACGTGCAGGAGTTCATGGTGGTGCCCGCCGGCGCGAAGACGTTCGCGGAAGGGCTCCGCTGGGGCGCGGAGGTGTTCCACGCGCTCAAGAAGATTTTGAAGGGCCGCAAGCTGGCCACGGGCGTGGGCGACGAGGGCGGCTACGCCCCGGACCTGCCGGCCAATGAGGAGGCGCTCAAGCTCATCATGGAGGCCATCGACGCCGCGGGCTTCAAGGCGGGCGAGCAGTTGTTCCTGGCGCTGGACGTGGCCGCGAGCGAGTTCTTCGACAAGGGCTCCAAGAAGTACAAGCTCAAGGGCGAGGGCAAGGAGTACGACTCGCAGGGCCTGCTGGAGTACTACCGGGGCCTCACCCAGAAGTACCCCATCATCTCCATTGAAGACGGCATGGCGGAGGATGACTGGGAGGGTTGGAAGAAGCTCACCGACGCGCTGGGTGACAAGGTCCAGTTGGTGGGCGACGACCTCTTCGTCACCAACGTGGAGCGCCTGTCGAAGGGCATCGAGACGGGCACGGCGAACTCCATCCTGGTGAAGGTGAACCAGATTGGTTCGCTCACGGAGACGTTCGACGCGGTGCGCATGGCGCACAAGGCGGGCATGACGTCCATCATGAGCCACCGCTCCGGCGAGTCCGAGGACACCACCATCGCGGACCTGGCGGTGGCGCTGGACTGCGGGCAGATCAAGACGGGCTCGGCGTCGCGCTCCGACCGCGTGGCCAAGTACAACCAGTTGCTGCGCATCGAAGAGGAGCTGGGCGTCGGTGCGCGGTACGCGGGCCGCACCGCCTTCCGCTCGCTCGCGAAGAAGCAGTGACCGTGAGCACCTCTCGTCCCCGCATCCTCGTCTCCAACGACGACGGCTACTTCTCCGAAGGGCTGCAGACGTTGGTGGAGGCGGTGAGCCCCCTGGGCGAGGTGTGGGTGGTGGCGCCTGACCGCGAGCAGAGCGCCGCCTCCCATGCCATCAGCCTGCACCGGCCGCTGCGCCTCAAGGAGGTGCGCGAGCGGTGGTTCGCCGTGGACGGCACCCCCACGGATTGCTCGTATCTGGCGGTGAACCACCTGCTGAAGGACAATCGTCCCCAGCTCATGGTCTCCGGCATCAATCACGGCGCGAACCTGGCGGACGACGTCACCTACTCCGGGACGGTGGCGGCGGCCATGGAGGCCGCGTTCCTGGGCATCCCGGCCATCGCGTTCAGCCTGGTGTCGCGGGGGCCGTTCGACTTCGGGCCGGCGGGCCGCTTCGCGCGGGCGCTGGTGACGGAGGCGCTGTCGCGGCCCCTGCCGCCCCGGATGCTCCTCAACGTGAACATCCCGGGCGGGGTGGAGCCGGACGGCTACGTCATCACCCGGCAGGGGCGGCACTCCTACGGCAACAAGGTCGTGGAGAAGGAGGACCCGCGCGGCCGCAAGTACTACTGGATTGGCGGCACGGAGTACGCGCACGACGACATCCCGGGCAGCGACTGCAACACCGTCATCGACGAGAAGCGCGTGTCGGTGACGCCGCTGCACTTCGAGATGACCGACCACGGTCGCATCCCCGAGCTCTCGGGGTGGAACCTGCAGGGCTTCAAGCGGCACGGTTCGGGCGGCGGTGCCTGAGGTTGGGGCCGGGCGGCTCCAGCCGAGCGGGCAGGGCGCTCTGGGTGTTGCTCGCGGCCGCGCTGTTGAGCGGCTGCGTGGGCACCCAGGCCGCCTCCTCCTCCCAGTTGGACACGGCGGGCGTGCGGCCCGAGTCGACGAGCAACGGCAAGCCGCTGTCCTTCGCGCTGAGGCCCACGCACGAGGAGCCGGAGCTGGTGGCGGTGCGCCACCGCGTGGCCGCGGGCGAGACGATGTACCGCATCGCCAAGACGTACGGCATCACGGTGGAGGAGCTGGCCCAGGCCAACGGCATCAAGGATCCGCGCGAGCTGGCGGTGGGCCGGGAGCTGCTCATCCCGGGCAGTGAGCCGCCGAAGTACGGCGACCCGGGGCCGCTGTCCGACGAGGAGCCGGAGCTGGTGCTCTCCAAGCCGGGGCAGGCGCCGGTGTCCACGCCGCGCCGCTCGGTGCCGGCGGTGTCGCGCCGCGAGGACCCGCCGCGTGCGCGCGTGGTGTCAGGGCGTCCGGGAGCGCCGTCGCGTCCGAGGCTCGCGACGCAGGGGATGCTCGACTGGCCGCTGCGGGGCGTGCTGTACGGCCGCTTCGGCAAGAAGGGCAAGGAGCCGCACGACGGCATCGACCTGGCGGCGCCCGCGGGCACCCCCGTCAAGACGGCGCAGGAGGGCACGGTCCTCTACGCGGGCGAGCAGAAGGGCTACGGCCTCATCGTCATCGTGGAGCACGCGGCGCCGCTGATTACCCTCTACGCGCACAACCGCGACCTGCGCGTGAAGACGGGGCAGAAGGTCCGGCGCGGGCAGGTCATCGCCACGGTGGGCGAGTCCGGCCGCACGTCCGGCCCGCACGTGCACTTCGAGGTGCGCGTGGACGGCAAGCCGGCGGATCCGCTGGAGTACCTGGGCGTGATGCCGTCCGCGTCGGATTAGGTCGCTTCGGGCTCAGGAGGCATCGCGCGGGGCGGGTAGCCTCCGGCGTGACGCGCACGCTCGCGCACCAGGGCGAGGATGTTCTCGCAGGTGGGCATGGGCTTGCCGGTGAGCTGCCCCAGCTCCACGACGGCGCCCAGCAGCGCGTCGATCTCCATGGGGCGCCCGCGCTCCAGGTCCTGGAGCATGGACGTCTTGTGCGCGCCGACCTGGGCCGCGCCCTGGATGCGCTGGTCCACGTCGATGAGGAAGCGCGTGCCCAGCGTCTCCGCCACCGCCTGGGCCTCCAGCATCATCGTGCGGGCCACGGCGCGCAGGTCCGGCTGGCGGGCGAGGACGTCGAGCGTCGCGCCGGTGAGCGCGGACAGCGGGTTGAAGGCGAGGTTGCCCCAGAGCTTCACCCAGATTTCATCGCGGATGCGGGGGCGCACGGGCGACTTGAGCCCGGCCTTCGTCATGAGCCGCGACAGGGCCTGCGCGCGCGGGCTCTTGCTGCCGTCGGGTTCCCCCAGCGTCACGCGGTCGTTGGACGTGTGCACGATGACGCCGGGCGAGACGACCTCCGCGGCCGGGTACACCACGGTGGCGATGACGCGATCGGGGGGCAGGGTGCGCAGGATGACGCCGCCAGGGTCCACGCTCTCGACGTGGCGGCCCTCGTACGGGCCTTCGAGTCCGTGGAAGTACCAGTAGGGCACGCCGTTGATGCCGGTGACGAGCGCCGTCTCCGGGCCCAGCAGCCGGGCGACTTGGGGCGCGGCGGCGGGCAGGGCGTGGGCCTTGAGCGTGAGGAAGACGTAGTCCTGCGGGCCCGCGTCGTCGGGCGAGTCCGTGCAATGCGGGCGCACCGTCACGGTCTCGCCGCCGCTGGTGAGCGTGACGCCGTGGGCGCGCATCGCGTCCAGGTGGGCGCCTCGCGCGATGAAGGTCACGTCCGCGCCGGCCTGGAGCAGCTTGACGCCCAGGAAGCCGCCGATGGCGCCCGCGCCGAAGATGGCGATCCTCATGACGTGAGCCCCAGCCGCTCCGCGAGCCCGATGCGCTGCACCTTGCCGGTGGGGCCCTTGGGCAGCTCCGTGAGGAAGACGATGCGGCGGGGCACCTTGAAGTCCGCCACGCGTGAGGCCACGAAGTCGCGCAGCTCGCGCTCGGTGGGCGTGTGGCCCTCGCGAGGGACGACGGCGGCGGCCACGTCCTCGCCGAGCTTGGGGTGGGGCAGGGCGAACGTCACGGCCTGCTGCACGGCGGGGTGATCCAACAGCACGGTGTCCACCTCCAGCGGGCTCACCTTCTCCCCGCCGCGATTGATCAGCTCCTTCAGCCGTCCGGTGAGCCGCAGGTAGCCCCGCGCGTCGAGCGTCCCCTGGTCGCCCGTGCGGAACCACCCGTGGGTGAAGGCGCGCGCGTTGGCCTCGGGGTTGTTCACGTAGCCGGACATGACGTTGGGGCCGCGGATGACCACTTCGCCTGGCGCGCCTGGAGGCAGCAGCGTGCCCGCGTCGTCCATGATGGCGACCTCCGGCCCGGCGGCGACCCCCACCGAGCCCGCGTACCGGGGACGCGGCGGCAGCGGGTTGGAGGCCATCTGGTGCGCGGCCTCCGTCATGCCGTAGCTCTCGATGACGGGCACGCCGAAGACGCGCTCCAGCTCCTCCATCACCTGCGGCGGCAGCGACGCGGAGGAGGACCGGATGAAGCGCAGGCGGTGGTCCTTGAGGCCGTCCGCGTTGCGGCGGGCGCGCTCCAGCAGCGCCTGGTGCATGGTGGGGACGGCCGTGTACCAGGTGGGGCGGACCTCCTCGAACCAGGAGAAGAAGCGCAGGGCGTTGAAGCCGGGAGTGCACACCACGCGGCCTCCGGCCCCCAGGCTGGACAGCACCGCCGCCACGAGCCCGTGGATGTGGAACAGCGGCATGATGTTGAGGCACGCATCCGTGGGGCCCAGGCCCAACATCGCGCCGATATGCCGCGCGGAGGCGCACAGGTTCGCGTGCGTCAGCGGCACCTGCTTGGGCCGAGCGGTCGTGCCCGACGTGTGCAGCACCAGCGCGACGTCCTCCGCGCTCGCCGGCCCGGGACGGAGCGCCGTGCCCGCGAATGGCTGCCCGGCCACGAGCGTGAAGTGCCCCGCGGGCCCCTGCTGCGCCGGACGCAGCTCGATGAGCGGGAGTCCGCGTGCGCGCGCGACCTCGCGGGCCGGTCCCTCCGCACCTTCGAGCACGACGAGGGCGCGGGCCTGGAGGTCATCCAGGTAGAACGTGAGCTCGTCCGCGCGGTAGGCGGGGTTGAGCGGCGCGGTCGTCGCGGCACCGGCCACGGCGAGGAAGGCCGCCGCCATCTCCGGCCCGTTGGGGAGCACGAGCGCGACGCGGTCCCCCTGTCCCAGGCCCCACGCATTCAGTTGCTCACGGACCCTGGCGATGAGCTCCCGCAGCGCGCCGTATGTCATGCCCTGCCTGCCGGGCGCACCGAGCGCCACGTCCTCCGTCCGTCCGTGTGCGAGCAGCGCTTCGAGGGTGTCCATCCGCTCCATGCCGGGCTCCACGTCCTCGGGGTTCCCTTCCGAATATGGCCGGGGATCCCCCGGGGCAACCGCTTTGTGCTCGGGGCCGGGCCTCCTGTGCGCGAGTCCCAGGGGGGCTGCTATATCGGCCCTCCGGGAGGCATCACCATGTCGCGGAAAGTGGCGCTCATCACCGGCGCGTCGGCGGGGCTCGGAGAGCGGTTCGCGGAGCAGTTCGCGAAGGATGGGCACGACGTCATCCTCGTCGCGCGCGGCGTGGCGAAGCTGGAGGAGCTGGCCCGGAAGTTGGAACAGGCGCATGGCGTGAAGGCGCACGTGCTGCCGGCGGACCTGGGACTGCCCTCCGCGCCGGAGCAGCTCTTCGCTCGCGTGCGGGAGCTGGGGCTCGCGGTGGACTTCCTCGTCAACAACGCGGGGTTCGGTTCCTCCGGGCCGTTCCTGGATCAGGACCTGGGGCGCGAGGCGGAGATGGTGGAGGTCAACTGCGCCGCGCTGCTCAAGCTCACGCACCTGTTCGCGCGGCCCATGCGCGAGCGCAAGCAGGGGCGCATCCTCAACATCGCGTCCACCGCGGGCTTCCAGCCGGGGCCGTACATGGCCACGTACTACGCGACGAAGGCCTTCGTGCTGTCCTTCACGGAGGCGCTCGCGGTCGAGCTGGAGGGCACGGGCGTGACGGTGACCTGCCACTGCCCGGGCGCGACGAAGACGGAGTTCGCCGGGCGCGCCGGCAACGCGGAGTCGCGCCTGTTCAAGCGGCCGGGCGTGGCGGAGGCGCCCGAGGTCGCGGGCCACGCCTACGCGGCGATGATGAAGGGGCGGGTGGTCGCCATCCACGGCGTGCTCAACTGGCTGGCGGCCTTCTCGGTGCGGATCAGCCCCCGCGTCGTGGTGCGTTCCATCGCGGCGAAGCTCAACCAGCAGGAGTGAGCGGGCAGGGAAGCGGCCACGGAAGGCCTGGGCGCGGGCCGGGAGGAGGGTAGAGTGTCGGCCGTGTCCCGCCTCCCCTGGCTTCTCCTGGTCTGTTTCATGTCGCTGGCGTCGCCTGTCTTCGCCCAGGAAGGGGCGGCCGTCGCCGAGTCCTTCACGGTGGCGGTGCTGCCCCTGGCGGCCAACGCGGCGGGGAAGGACGCCGCGCAGGGCATCACGTCGCTCATCTCGGGCCGGCTCGCGGAGTCACCCCGGCTGCGTGTGCTGTCCCAGCGGGAGCTCCAACAGCGGGTCGGCGCCGAGCGCCAGTTGGAGCTGGTGGGTGACGGCCCTTGCGAGAAGGGCGAGTGCGTCCAGGCGCTGTCCTCGCTGACGGGGGCGCGCTACGTGCTTACGGGCCGGTTGGACCGCTTCGGTGGGCAGTACCTCCTGGCCGCGAGCCTCGTGGACACCCAGGATGGCCGCACCCTCGCCCGGCCGCGCGCGGAGGCCTCGGAGGACGGCGAGCTGTTGCGCACGGTGGTCGCCGTGTCCGACGAGCTGAGCATCGCGCTGGAGTCGCCCGGCGAGGTCGTTCCGGCCCGGCCGCTCCTGGGCGGCGCGGTCGCGTCGTCGCCGGGGGGCGGGCTCACGCTGGGGCTGCGCTTCAACAACAGCTTCATCGACAAGCTGTCGTCCCTGAACCCGGGCCTGGACCTGGAGCTGGGCTACTGGTTCCACCCGGAGTGGCAGGGCTTCGTCCAGGTCGGCTTCACCTGGGTGCATGCCGGCGGCAACGTGGAGGGCGAGCTCAACGTGCTGCCCAGCATCGTGGGGGCCCGGCACTATCACCGCCTGGAGAAGGACCTGCGGCCGTACTGGGGCTTCGGTCTGGGCGTGCAGTTGTCGTTCGGCGACTACGGCATCTTCCAGAGCACGGGGCCGCTGCCGTCCGTCGTGGGGTTCGTGGGGTTGGAGTACCTGCTGGTGGGCCACGTGGGCTTCCAGTTGGAGCTGGGGACGAACATCGCGCAGGCGGTGCTGGGGCTCGCGGACGACGGCGCGGGCGACGGCCTCAACTTCGACGTCAACGCCGGCATCGCGTATCACTTCTGAGTCTTCCGGAGCCTTTCATGACCTCGCGTCTGCGTGCCCTGCCGCTCATCGCCCTGCTGGCCTCCGGGGCCTGCACCGAAACGCCGAAGCTCGACCCGAAGGACCAGGCGGAGGGGCTCTACCTCCAGGGCAACTCCGAGTACCTCAAGGGAAACTTCGACGCCGCGCTCAAGTCCTTCGACGAGATGAAGACGTTGACGCCGGCCGACCCGCGCCTGCCCGCCGCGAGGGGCGAGGTGCTCCTGTCGATGAGCCGGCTGGAGGAGGCCGCGAAGGAGTTCGAGGTGGCGCTGCGGCTGGACGCGAAGCGCTCCACCAACTGGAGCCGGCTGGGGTTCATCCAGGCGCAGTTGGGCAAGAAGGACGAGGCGCGGCAGTCGCTGCAGAAGGCGCTGGCGCTGCATCCGAAGGACTTCAACGCGCTGGAGCAACTGGGCGAGCTGGCCGAGGAGCGCGGCGACCACGACGAGGCGGTGCGCGACTTCACGCAGGCGGCGGAGGCCGCGCCGGACGCATCGAAGGCCGACCTGCTGGTGCGGGCGGTGGACGTGCTGACGAAGCAGGGGCGGCAGGACGAGGTGCTCGGGCTGTTGCGCAAGGTGACGGGGCAGGGCGTGCGCACGCCGGAGGTGCTGACGGCGCTGGGAGACGCGGAGGTGCGCGCGGGCCGGTTGCCGGAAGCGGCGGCGGCGTACGAGGAGGCCGCGAAGAAGTCGCCCAAGGATCCGACGCTCTGGGAACTCGTGGCGGAGATCCAGCTCAAGTTGAACAAGCGCGAGGAAGCGCTGAAGGCCTACGGCGAGTCGCTGAAGGTGAAGGACCGCGCCGTCGTGCACGTGGCGCTCGCGAAGGCGCACCTGACGGTGGACGACCGGGCGGCGGCGGAAGGGGAGCTTCAGAAGGCCCTGGACACGGTGTCGGGCGCGGACGTGGGAGAGATGCAGGAGCTGGCGGACCTGCTGTCCGCGATGGGGCGCAAGCAGGACGCCCTGCGCATCCTGACGAGCCTGGGCTTGGAGCCGGGGCATGCGAAGAACATGGACTTGCAGTTGTCCACCGCGAGGCTCGCGCGTGACCTGAAGGACACGGCCACCGTGCAGGCCGCGTGCGCCCGCGTGGCCTCGGCGGCGCCGGATGGTGGCGTGGTGAAGTGCCCGTAGGCATGCGTCGTGGGTGGCATTGCCTGCTGTTGCTGGTCTTCCTGACGGGCTGTGGGACTGCCCGGGTGGTGCGGTTGGACACGGGGCGTGCGGACCCGGTCGTCGTGACGCCTCAGGTGGAGGAAGAGGCTCCGTTGGAGGACGCGGAGCTGACGAAGGGCGAGTTCAAGCGGTCCATTTCGGAGCTCGCGCGGGAGGTCCGTCCGTTCGCGCATCCGCTGCGGGACGCGCGGACGTTGTTCGGCATGCCGGAGCGCAGCGGCGTGTTCGGCTACGAAGCGCGTACGCATCGGATCCATCCCCTGGGGGAGGAGGAAGCGCGGGAGCTGCACCTGCTGGACGATGCGTCGGCGGAGTTGACGCGCGCATATGGACGCTGGTGCGAGCGCAAGCGGCAGGGGCGGGACTGTTTGTCGTTGCTGGAAGAGGGGCCGCTGCTCGGAAGCGACGGGCGGTATGCGCTGGCCCTGGCGTTGGCGATGGACTCGGTGTGGGAGGAGACAGCGGAGGCGCTGCGGGGTGTGGTGAATCCGCAAGCGGTCCTGGCCACCGTGACGGCCTCGGTCACGGTGTACCTGCTGCTGTGGTCATTGCCGGAACTGGCATCAAAACACCTGTGTTAGCGGGAGTGGCTGCGACGACGATGATGTTGCCTCTTCCTTTGGCGG
>NZ_JAIQDE010000048.1 GCF_020037015.1 Corallococcus sp. AS-1-6
GGCTGGGCGTGGGCATGGGACAGCCAGGGGCGCGCTACCTGGGGTCCGCCGAGGTCCGCTGGCGATTCTTGGGCGGGAAGCTCTACGCGATGGGGACGGGCGGCACGCTGTTATTCCCCGCGCCAGAAGGAACGCTTCGTCCAGGGGCGTTCGCCTCGGTGGGCCTGGGGATGGACAATGCGCGCTGACGCCCTCTTGCTGGCCCTGGTGCTGCTGACCATGGGATGCGCCTCCGGGCGTGGCCTGAGCTTGAGCTACGCGCCGCGAGAGGACTCCTCGCCCGCGTGGGTGGAGACTCCGAGCGATGAGCCCCCGCGCACCCGGGACTTCCGCCCACGCGCCTTCTCTGGTTCCGGGCAGCGGCTCCTGCGTCGCCAGCCACCGCGTGACGACGTGACCACCGTGGGCGACAGCGCTGTCGGGGGTGACGCCCACAGCGCTGCATCGACGCGGCAGGCGGTCCTCGACGCAACGGACGAAGTGAAGGGTTCCCTGCGCAGAATCGAGGCCGCGTTCACCAAGCTGGCGGCCCGTCCTCCAGACCCCTGGGGCTGGAGTCTCACCGGCGTCTTCACGCGCTACGTCGACCAGGGCTCCAGACAAGTGACGTGGCTCCATGGCGCGCTTGGGCGCGCCACCACGTTGACGGAGGTGGCCTCGGAAGTCGGCGACACGGACATGGAGCTGGGCCTGCTGCGCATGACAGGGCCGAAGCTTCAGGCCGCCCAATTCGGAACCCTCCTCCTGGCTACCTGGGTGGACTTCCTGCACCTCGCGGACGCCGTGCTCCGTCACTGCCCCATGTGCAGCGCCGAGAAGCTCTTCACGGACCTGCATCGCGTGCAGGGACTGATGGAGCCCACACTGACGGACCTGGCTTCACTGGACCCGGAGCGGGTGGAAGCGGCGACGACCGCGATGCCCGAGCTGATGGGCAAGCTGACCCGCGAGTTCGACACGCTCCAGCGGGACACCCGCGCGACCATGAAGCTCGGCGGGCAGGTCATCGCGGCGATGCAGGCGGTGGAGATGGTCACCATGATCTCCACGATGAAGCTGGCCATGCCACGCGTGCCACCCGCGGCCCCCGCGACGCTCGGAGTGGGCCTCGTGATGAGCTCGGGCGGAGTCATGATGGGCTCGCGGATGGTGGTCTCCGCCGAGTGGGTGGAGATGATGCGAAGGCTCGTGCAGGCGGGCGTCATCTCCGGCTCCGCCGCCAGCGCGGCCATCCTCATCCAGGGCGGACAGGTCATGATGGCCCAGGCGCATCAGGGCCTCCCCAAGGGCGTGCGCGACGCGCTGGGGGACAGCCCGGAGGTGCGCGGCATGCGGGTAACGGGTAGAGCAGGAGCGGGCATGTCGGACGCCCCGAAGCACCATGTGCTGCCGCAAGAGCACCGCAAATGGTTCGAACAGCGCGGCTTCAAGGGCGACATGGACATCGACCAGTTCTGCGTCCGGTTGGAGCAGGCTCACCACGAAGCGATTCACGGTGGCGGGAGCTGGCGCCTGGGGCGCACATGGCCCGGTGAATGGAACCGGATGATCATGAAGGTACTACGCGACGCGGAGGCCGAAATCGGCCAGCGGCTGACACGGAGCGAGATCTTGAAGCTCGTCGCGGGATATCTGAAGGAGTACGACATCCCGATGAGCTTCATCTCCGGGAGGAGGCGATGACCGACGGACGTTCGTGGCAGGGGAACTGGAAGGTCCGCCTATACGAGCGGGTCCGCGAACGCGGCTACGACTCACTGACTGCCTTCGCCGAAGCACGTCCTACCGCATCACTGGTGGCGTTGGCCGAGGAACTTGGGGCGGATGACATCGCCGGGGTGCAGGTGTTCAGCGGGTTGGTGGCGGAAGCGGAACAGCGCAAGCAGGTGACACGCTTGGTTCGAGGGCAGTTCGTGCGCGAATTGTTCCAGCATCTTCCAAATGGATGGCCCCCCGTGCTGGACGACACAAACCGATTCGATGTGGCCCAGGTGCTCGCTCGTTGGAGTAGCTACACCCCCGAGACTCATGCGGAGCGCGTAAAGCAGGCTCGAGCTGCGCTCCGCGCCAATCCGCCGCCCGCAGGCTGGAAACCGCTCGGGCCCGACGACGAACTTCTCCGCACGCTCCTTCCCGACGAGGAAGCCTGACCCGCGACGTGACCTCGCGGGCCAGAGGCCCCCTGGAACTCAACCCTGCTTCAGCGCCGCGCCAATCGCGTTCCCGAACGGCGCCGTCGGCCGGCCGATGAGCCGGCTCAGCGTGCGGCTCGTGTCATTCAACTCCCCGCGAGACAGGCCCGCGTCCGCGTCCGCCAGCGTGTCCGCGAAGGGCTTGGGCACCCCCACCTGCTGGAGCGCCGCGGAGAACTCCGCCACCGGCAGGTCCACGTACTTCACCGGCTTGCCCGACTGACGCGACAGCTCCGCCACGTACTCCGGCAGGCTGAAGCTCGCGTCCCCCGCCAGCTCGTACACCTGGTTCTCGTGGCCCGTGCCCGTCAGCACCGCCACCGCCGCGTCCGCGTACTCCTGACGCGTCGCCGTCGCCACCCGGCCCTCCTTCGCGCTGCCCTGCACCACGCCGTACTGGAGCGCCGGCCCAATGTGCTCCGTGTAGTTCTCCACGTACCAGCCATTGCGCAGGAACACGTACGGGATGCCCGACGCCCGGATCGCCTCCTCCGTCGCCCGGTGCTCCCCCGCCAGCGACAGGCCGCTCGTGTCCGCGCGCAGGATGCTCGTGTACGCCAGCAGCTTCACGCCCGCCTTCTTCGCCGCCTCAATCACCGCCGCGTGCTGCGGGAAGCGCTTCCCCACCTCGTTCGCGGAGATGAGCAGCACCGTGTCCCCCTTCCCGAACACCCCGTTCAGCGTCTCCGGGTGGTCGTAGTCCACCTTGCGCACCTGCACCCCGCGCGCGGCCCACTCCGCGGCCTTGTCCGGATTTCGCACCGCCACCGCCACCTGGCTCGCCGGCACCTTCTTCAGCAAACCCTCGACGACGAAGTGCCCCAGCTTCCCCGTGGCTCCCGTGACAACGAACATGGCTTCGCCCTTTCCTTCCCGCGCTCCAGGCGCGAAATCGAACCGGGGCTTACCGTAACGGCGGTACTCACTTTTCGTAAGTACGCACCTCGTGGTAAGTGTCCCATCATGAAGGCAGGCAAGCGCAGTCCACTGCTGGAGAAGGTGAAGCAGCGCGGGGACCTGTACGCGGCGGCGTGCCCCTCGCGCGGGGTCCTGGAGCACGTCACCAGCCAGTGGGGCGTGCTGGTGCTCGTCGCGCTCAAGGAGGAGGGCACCCACCGCTTCAGCGAGCTGCGCCGCAAGGTCGGCGGGGTCAGCGAGAAGATGCTCGCCCAGACGCTCCAGGCCCTGGAGCAGGACGGCTTCGTGCACCGCGAGGCCCACCCCGTGATTCCCCCCCACGTGGACTACCGCCTCACGCCCCTGGGCGAGGAGGTCGCCGTCCACGTGGAGGCGCTGACCTCCTGGATTGAAGACAACCTCCCCCGGGTGATGTCCGCCCGTACCAAGGCGCCGCCCCGCAAGAAGGCCTCCTGAGAGGCCCCGGGCTCCCCTGGCCGGGTGCCCTCCAGCGGGACGAACGGGAGCGAAGGGGACAGGCCCGCGTTAAGACTGCTCCCGTGCCCGCCGACACCCCGCTCCAGGTCCGCATTCTCGATGCCATCCGTGACGTCCCGGCCGCCCAGTGGGATGCCCTGGTCGCTGACGGCGCGCCCCCCTTCGTGCGCCACGCGTGGCTGTCCGCCATGGAAGAGAGCGGCAGCGCCACCGAGGACACCGGCTGGGCGCCGCACCACCTGACGCTGTGGCGCGGGAAGAAGCTGGTCGCCGCCGCGCCCGCCTACCTCAAGTTCCACAGCATGGGCGAGTACATCTACGACTTCGGCTGGGCCAACGCCGCCGCCCAACTGGGCGTGGAGTACTACCCGAAGCTGCTCGTGGGCGGCCCCCTGTCCCCCGCCACCGTGCCGCGCTTCCTCACCGCCCCCGGAGAAGACGCCGCCGCCTTGCGCCGGGCGCTCCTCCAGGCCGCCGTGGACAGCGCCCAGGCGCAGGACTGCTCCGGCGTGCACGTGCTCTACCCCACGGACGAAGAGGCGGACTTCCTGGAGGAGGCCGGGCTCGCGCGCCGGATGACCCTCCAGTTCCATTGGAAGAACCCGGGCTACCGGAGCTACGACGACTACCTGGCCCGCTTCGACTCCAAGCGCCGCAACCAGCTCAAGCGCGAGCGCGGCGCCGCGGCCCCCCAGGGCATCCACCTGCGCACCGTGCGCGGGGCGGACCTGACGCCGGAGCACGCCCGGCGCGCGTACACCTTCTACACGTCCACCTGCGAGCGCCACGCCTGGGGCCAGGTGCAACTCACCCCGGGCTTCTTCGAGCGCGTCTTCCGCGACCTGCCCGACACGGTGGAGATGGTGGAGGCGGTGAAGGACGGGAGGGTCATCGCCGGGGCCTTCAACCTGGCCACGCCCGAGCGGCTCTACGGCCGCTACTGGGGCTGCACGGAGGAGCACCCCTTCCTGCACTTCAACGTCTGCCTGTATCACTCCGTGGACGACTGCATCCGCGCGGGGCGCAAGGTCTTCGAGCCCGGCGCCGGCGGCGAGCACAAGGTGTCCCGGGGCTTCGAGCCCACCGCCGTGCACAGCGCCCACCTGATTTTCGACCAGCGCCTGGACAAGGCCGTGCGCAGCTTCCTGCGCATGGAGCACGCGCGGCTGGCGCCCGCCGTGGAGGAGGCGGAGCGCATCTGCGGCCTGAAACCGTGGGGGACCCCTGCCCCCGGGTCCACCGGCACCTGAAAAACCTGAACGTCTGTCCGCCAACCCACCGGTCAGTGGGCATCCGGGCTCGGTTCAAGTTGTGAAATCGGGGTGAACCTCTAGAGTCCGCCCCCATGAAAGTCCCGGAGACAGAGGAAGACTTCATCCAGTGGTACGAAGACTGCTGGGCGGACCGCGACGAGGTGGAGTACCCGAAGCTGTTCGGTGCCATCCGCGAGGAGGTGGACCTGCTGGAGGGCACGGGCGTGCTGGAGGGGTGGCTGGAGAGCGAGCTGGCCCAGGGCACGGAGATGGACCCCAACTGGCTGCCCATGGGCGTGCGCGTGGCGCCTCCCAGCCCGGAGCACCCGTACTGGACCTACGTGACGAGCGGCCTGTCCAACCCCTTCACGGTGGCCCCCGGCGAGGACCTGCCGGACGACGCCCGCAGCGGCCTGGGCTACGAGATGGTCATCCACACGCCCGAGGAGGAGCGCTGGCCCATCCTGCGCCTGCTGGACATGATGGCCTACAACCTCGTGTGCGCGCGGCTGTTCGCCATGGGGCACCGCTACCCGGTGGACGGCACGCTCACCGGCGGTGAGACGAAGCTCGCGGGCTTCGTGTTCGTGAAGGACGCCAACCGCCCCAGCCACTTCACCCTGCCCAGCGGCCAGGTGGAGCTGCTCACGCTGGTGGGCGTGACGAAGAACGAGATGGCCTTCGCGCGCTCCAACGGCATGGACAGCCTGATGAAGAAGCTGGCCGACCCCGCGAACCCCACCACCGCGTACATCACGCGCCCGGAGCGCGACGAGGTGAAGCTGTAGTCACACCGCCTGGCCGCCGCGCGCTCCGGTGCGCGGCGGCGAGGACTCCACCAGCGAGTGCAGGAGGCCCGGCTCGAAGGGCTTCTCGATGCGCGGCAGCGGCACGGCCTGCAGGAAGGCGCGGGCGCGCTCCGTGAAGCTGCCGCCCGTCATGAACACGAAGCGCGACAGGAGCTCCGGCCGGCGCCGCGACAGCTCCGCGTGCACGTCCATGCCGGTGAGGTCCGCCATCATCAGGTCGCAGAAGACGCGGTCGAACGCGTCGTCCTGCTCCAGCAGCGCCAGCGCCTCCCGGCCGCTGTGCGCCACCACCACGTCGTGCTGCCGGCCGAGGATGCGCCGGAGCACCGAGGTGAGCTGCGGCTCGTCGTCCACCACCAGCACGCGCTTGCGCGAGGGGCCCTCGTCCGCGCGCACCGCGGGGAGGCCCGGGTGGACGATGGGCTCCGAGACGGGCAGCCGCACCTGGAAGGTGCTGCCCAGGCCGGGGATGCTGGTCGCCGTCAGCTCGCCGTGCATGCTGCGCACGAGCCCCAGGCAGATGGACAGCCCCAGGCCGCTGCCCTCGCCCACGGGGCGCGTGGTGAAGAACGGCTCGAAGGCGCGCTGGAGCACCTCCGGCGTCATGCCCAGGCCGGTGTCGGACACCTCCGCCAGCACCCACGCACCCTCGCGGCGGGTGGTGAGCGTCACGCGGTGCCGCTCGTAGGCGCCGGAGGGGATGGCGTTCGAGGCGTTGATGAGCAGGTGGAGGAACACCTGCCCCAGGCGCGCCTCGTGCGCCAGCGCGGGCGGCACCTGGCCGTAGTGGCGCTCCACCTGGGCGCGGCTGCGCAGGTGGGTCATGGCCATGGAGACGCCGAACTCCAGCGCCGCGTGCACGTCCACGGGCCCCAGGCGCAGCTCGTCCGCGCGGGCGAAGGTCTGCAGGTCGCGCACGATGACGCGGATCCGCTCCGCGCCCTCCTTCGCCTCGCGCAGCGCCTCCAGCGCCTCGCCCACCGCGCCCTGGAGCCCCGGGCCGCGGACGAGCGGCGTGAGCTGCTCCACCGCGAACTGGAGGTTGCCGGTGACGTAGGACAGGGGGTTGTTGATTTCGTGGCCCACGCCCGCGGCGAGCTGGCCCGCCATGGCCAGCTTCTCCGACTGCACCAGCCGCTCGCGCGCGGCCATCAGCTCGTGCGTGCGGCGCTGGGCCAGGGCCTCCGCCTCCAGGCGGCCGGAGTGCTCGCGGGCGAGCAGCGCGTCGCGCTCCGCCTGCACGCGCTTCTTGTCGGTGATGTCGCGCGCGTAGGTGGAGATGTTGCGGCCGCTGGACCAGGCGTGCACCTCGTGCCAGCGGTCGCGCCCGGTGCGCAGCTCGAAGAGGCGGTAGCTCTCCTCGGCGGCCACCTCGCGCAGCGTGCGCTCGAACGGGGTGCCGCACAGCTCCGGGCACGCCTCCCACAGCACGCGGCGGAAGAGCGTCTCCTGCGAGCGGCCGGTGAGCGCGGCGGCGTTGCGGTTCACGTAGGTGAGGCGCCAGTCCGTGTCCACGGTGAAGAAGGCGTCCGGCATGCTCTCCAGCACGTCGCGCACCCAGTCCAGCGTCTCGCGCAGCCCCTCCTCCACCCGCTGGTCGCTGGTGATGTCACGCAGGCGCAACAGCACCCCGTCCCGCAGCGGCACCGCCGTGCCCTGCAGGAGCACTTCCCCCTCGCAGAAGTGGTCCGCGTGCGGCCGGCCGGACTCCACCACCTGGCGCAGGAGGTCCAGGCGGCCGGCGATGCCGTCCTTGGAGGACACCTCGCCCAGGCGCCGGCCGCGCAGGAACTCCGGGTCCCGGCCCAGCGCGCGCGACGCGGCGGGGTTCGCCCACAGCCACTCGAAGTCCAGGATGGCGCCGCCCGGCGAGCGCACGGCGCGCAGCACCATGCACGCCTCCGGGAGTTCGCGCTCGGCCTCCTCCAACGCGGCCAGGAGCGCATCCGGGAGCGGAAGGGCCACGGTCGTATCGGTCGCGGACATCCGGCTCCTCGCGGCCCAGGCACTGCCCAACCCCCGGGGAGCCCGCATGTCGCCACGAATCGCACGGCGGCTCAAGCCAGCCCCAGTCTTCGTATCTTTCTTAACCTTCTTGAATTACAGACGCTTGAGGGTGGAGAGCCGGAAGGAAGGGAAAGACTCCCCTCCGGACCGGAACGTCGGCCACACTGCCGCCTGCCCATGCGCCCTACCCTCATCACGCACGTCGCGTTCGAAGCGCTGCACCTGTCCCTGACGGAGCCGTTCGCCATCGCCACCGGCGCGCAGTTGGCGGCGGAGAACGTGCTCGTGCGCGTGACGCTCGCGGACGGCACGGTGGGGTTGGGCGAGGCGGCGCCCTTCACGGCGGTGAGCGGAGAGACGCAGGCCAGCACGCTCGCGTCGTTGGAGCCGGTGCGCGAGCTGCTCGTGGGCCGCGACGCCCAGGAGTGGCGGCCGGCGTCGGAGGCGCTGGGGGACGCGATGGCGCTGGCGCCGGCCGCGCGGTGTGGCGTGGAGATCGCGCTTTTGGACGCGCTCACGCGGCACCACCGCATCCCGATGTACGCCTTCTTCGGCGGGGCGGGGACGTCGCTGGACATCGACATGACGGTCACCGCCGGAGACCTGTCGCACGCGGTGGCGTCCACGCGGGCCATCCTGGGGCGGGGCATCGACACGTTGAAGGTGAAGGTCGGCGCGCTGGACCCGGACGCGGACGCGGCGCGGCTCGTGGCCATCCACCAGGAGGCCCCGAAGGCGCGGCTCATCGCGGACGCGAACGGGGGCTATGACGTGGCGGAGGCGCTGGCGTTCCTCAAGGAGCTGGAGCGCGCGGAGGTGCCGCTGTCGCTGTTCGAGCAGCCGGTGGCGGACGTCGCGGGGCTCGCGGAGGTGACGCGCCGCTCGCGGGTCGCGGTGTGCGCGGACGAGTCAGCGCGCTCGGTGAAGGACGTGCTGCGGCTCATCCGCGAGAACGCGTGCCACGGCATCAACATCAAGACGATGAAGTGCGGGATGGTGGACGCGGTGACCATGTGGAGCCTGGCCCGCGCGGCGGGGCTGGAGCTGATGGTGGGCGGCATGGTGGAGAGCGTGCTGGCCATGACCGCGTCCGCGCACCTGGCGGCGGGGCTGGGCGGCTTCACCTACGCGGACCTGGACACGCCGCTGTTCATCGCGAACCACCCGTTCCAGGGCGGCGGCCAGTACGCGGGCGGGCGCCTGACGTTGGACCCGGACGCGGTGGGGCACGGCGTCACGCTGCGCTGAGCTTCAGCCCTTCACCAGGGAGGCGGCCACGTCCAGCGCCTTCTCCCTCTGCGGGTCCGCGCCGGCCGCGTACGGCAGCGCGTCCGGGACCTCCACGTCCACCGGGACGCCCACGCCCTCCAGCCGCTCGCCGTCCACGGTCACGTCCATGACGGCGAGGTAGAGCAGGTCCCCATTGGACAGCTTCCGCGGCCCGCCGCCCAGCACGGCGCCCGCGGTGCGCTGGCCCACGAGCGTCGCCAGGCGGTGACGCTTCATCGTGAAGGCCACCAGCTCCTTGCCGCTGCGCGAGTTGCCGTTGACGAGCAGCACCACGGGCTTGCGCCAGGACGGCGCGAAGGGACGCGTCTTGCCATCGCGGCCGGTGCTGACGAGCCGGGGGACCTGGGGGTTGAAGAGGTTCACGAAGGCGGGATTGCAGCCGCCCCAGCCATCGCGGAAGTCGACGACGAGCGCGTCCGCGTCCGCGAAGGCATCCTGGAGCGACTCCTCCAGGGCCTGCTGGTACTCCTCGCCGGTGCACGCGTAGACGTGCTGGTAGGCGACGCGGCGGCCCTGGCGCTCCACGACCTGTCCGCTGGCCTTCTGGAACGCGAGCCACTCCTGGCGCGGATTCACCCGGTGCGGCGTGACGGTGAGCGACAGGGGCTCCGCGCCCTTCATGCGCTCCACGGTGAGGCGCGTGGCCCTGCCCGCGCGGTTCGTGAAGGCGTGCCATGGGTGGAACGGCTTGCCCTCCACGGTGACGAGCCGGTCTCCACGCAGCAGGCCCGCCTTCGCGCCAGGGCCGTCCGTGAAGACGTGACGGACGAAGAAGCCCTCCGGGGTCTCCACCACGTCCACGCCGATGCCGGTGGCCTCCACCTTCTTCAGTTCGAGGAAGGCCTGGAAGATGGCGGACACCTCCGCGTGGCCGGGGCTCTCCTTCGGGTAATAGGCCGTGTGCGAGGCCTTCAGCTCCGCGAGCGCCGCGTTCGTGCGCCGGGTGAAGTCCTCCGCGTCCTTCGCGCCGGCGGCGTAGCCCTGGTGCGCGTCCGCCCAGGCGGTGCCCTTCGCCGCGTCCAGGAAGCGGGTGCGCACGAGGGTGACGATCTCGTCCCCCCGCTTCTCGTAAGGGGCCGTCGCCGCCTGGACGCTGCCCGCGAGGAGCAGCAACGACACCCACCACCGCGTTGTCCGGAACGCCATGCGTGCCCCTCCCGGGAGGACTTCACGATTCTTCACAGGGGCGCGCCCCAGAGGGAAGCCAGGGCGTCCTGGCGCCTCGCGGGGTGGCGAACGCGGCGGGCGCGGTTAGGGATGAGGGGCTCATGTTGGATGCGCCTTCTTCATCGCCCAGGCTCGCGCTCGTGTCGGAGGACCCCCTGGCCCGGGGTGCGCTCGCACGGGCGCTGAGCGACCAGGCGGAGGCCTGGACGGTGGTGGCGGCGGGCACGCAGGAGGAGTTGGAGGCGGCGCGGGGCGAGCCGCCCGACGTGGTGCTCTGGGACACGGGCCTGCGGCTGGAGGAGGGCGCGGCGCCGGACCTGGGCGCGCCGGTGCTGGCGCTGGTGGCGGACGAGGCGGCGGGGGAGCTGGCGCTGGGCGCGGGCGCGCGGGGCCTGCTGTTCCGCGACGTGGCGCCGGGGATGCTGGGCGCCGCGCTGCACGCGGTCGCGCGAGGCCTCACGGTGTTCGAGCCGGGCCTGTCCCAGGTGCGCGCCGCGCCCAGGAGCACGGCGCCCACGGGAGCCCCGGGGCCGGACACGCTGACGCCGCGCGAGCGCGAGGTGCTGGGGCTGTTGGCGGAGGGCCTGTCGAACAAGGCCATCGCGGACCGGCTGGCCATCAGCGAGCACACGGCCAAGTTCCATGTGAACGCGGTGCTGGCCAAGCTGGGCGTGCAGCGCCGCACGGAGGCCGTGGTGAGGGCGGCGCGGATGGGGCTGGTGACGCTCTGACTCGACGCAGCGCCTCCGTCTCATCCAGGGGGCCTGCGCCTTCCGGGCACCGCGGCGGCCAGCCGCGCTGCTACACTCCCCTGCCTCCATGGCCAACCAGGATTGGGTCTCGCGCCTGCTCACCGGGCGTGCGTCGGCGGACAAGGGCCTCAGCGTCCACCTCTCCGAGCGCGACGGCGGCAGCCTCCACGACAAGATGCGGCAGGCGTACTGGTGGATCACCAACAACGCCGTCATCTGCCCCTACTACGACATCGAGTTCGGCGGCACCGCCGCCCTCAAGAACACCGCCGGGGACGAGGTCCACCTCCCGGAGGACATGAGCTACAGCTCCTTCGTCCTCATCCCGCTGCTCACCCTCTTCACCTGCCGCCGCGCCCTGCTCGTGGGCGGCCCGGGCCGCGGAAAAACCACGTCCGCCATCCTCATGGCCCTGCTCTCCGGCATGGGCCGCGAGGACGTCCACCGGGGCATCCAGCGCGGCCACCCGCAGTTGTCCATCGCGGACCTGCTCGGCGCGCCCCTGCCGTCCGACATGCTCAAGGCGGAGGACCTGTCCGCCGTGAAGGTCAGTTGGCGCAAGTGGATTGGCCAGCGCGTGAAGATCATCGACGAGTACAACCGCATCCCCACCAAGACGCAGTCCGCCCTGCTGTCGCTGCTGGGCGAGGGCTACGCGGAGATGATGGACCAGTACGTCTACACCGGCCGCTCGTCCTGGTTCCTCACCGCCAACGACGACCAGGGCGGCGGCACGTTCCAGGTCATCGAAGCGCTCAAGGACCGCCTGGACGTCGTCGTGCGCGCCGTGCCCTTCAACTCCGGCTTCGTGGACACGCTGCTCCAGCGCATCGAGTCCGACAAGTCCCCGGAGGAACTGCTCCCCAAGGACATCGTCTTCACCCCCGGCGAGCTGGAGAAGGCCTACACCTCCATCCTCGCCGTGGAGGTGCCCAGGGGCGTGCTGGAGCGCGTGGCCTTCTTCCTGGGCCAGCTCGACTTCTGCCGCATGGCGTCCCCGCGCTTCGAGTTCAAGCACAAGGACACGCTGAAGCTCGCCGGCCAGACCGTGTCCGCCGTGTGCAACGAGCAGTGCCCGCTGGACAAGAAGGTGCACCTCTGCACGCAGACGGAGAACGGCACCAGCGTGCGCGCGTACCAGACCATCCTCCACTTCGCGAAGGCGCTCGCGTTCTTCCGCGGCCACCGCGTGACGGAGCTGGAGGACTTCCGGCAGATCATCCCCTGGGTGCTGCACGAGAAGCTCACCCCCAACGCGCGCAGCCCCTTCTTCGAGGCGAAGGGCAACAGGCTGCTGCTCCAGGACCGCGTGGCGTGGATCCGCAACATGTTCGACATGGCCATGGCCCGCTACGGCACGCACGCGCCCGTGCGCCAGAAGGTCGCCGCCCTGCGCGCGGAGCTGGACCTGGGCCTGTCCGGCGTGGACCTGCGCACCACGGAGCGGCGCCTGTCCGCCGTCACCGCGCTGATGAACGACCTGATGACCCGCCAGGAGCTGTCCGGTCCGGTGTACGAGGACCTCATCCACTTGAAGTCCCTCTACAGCCGCTACCGCAACTACGCGACGTGGCTGAAGGAGAACCCGGGCGGTCAGGGGCAGCCATGAGCACGTTCGTCGAAGACCTGGAGAAGGAGGCCCGCGGCCGGTTCGTGCGCTGGGACCGCGCGCTGTGGAGCGCGTTCCTTGAGGGCCCGGTGGCCCGCATGGGCCGGGCGCTCGCGAGCGGTGACGCCGCGGCGGGAGAGGAGACCCTGCGCGCCTACCTGCGCCTGGGCGCCGAGGGCATCGGCCTGGGCTACCTGTACCCGACGTCCGCGGGCCGGGAGAACTTCTTCACGCTCGCGTGGACGGACCTGCTGCCGCGCCTGTTGCCGGACCTGCGTCAGGAGGAGCAGGCCCCGGCGCTCGCGCGCGTGTGGAACCTCAGCGAGAACCTGGAGTCCGCGCCGCCGTGGGTGCAGCGGCTGTTCTGCCGCCTGGGCGCGAACCTGTCCTCGCTGGCGGACCTGGAGGGCCACCTGCACACCATCGCCAACGAGGCCATGGAGCCGCCCTCCCAGCCCCTGGGCGACACGTCCACCGCGCAGTGGGTGGACCTGTCCCAGGAGGACGCGCGCTTCATGCCCGGGGAGATGCACTTCCTGGCCCCCGCCGTCGTCTGCGTGCACGACCGTCACCGCGCCACCGCCGCGGGCGGACGCGACGCCGCCACGCAGGGCGTGTGGCTGGTGAAGAAGCCCGTGCTGCTGGGGCCCATGGGCTGCAACGAGCGGCTGGAGCCCGCGACGGGCAAGCCCCCCAAGCCGCTCACCTCGCTGGCGCAGCGCGACCCTCGCGCGGGGGACTGGTACAGCACCCAGCACAACGAGTGGCGCGCGGTGGCCACGATGCACACGTCCCAGTGGCTGGCGGTCATCCTGCCGGCATGAGCGCGGGCGCGGCCTTCACCCCGGAGGAGGTGGAGCGGTGCTGGCGCGACGCGCTGGCGCTGTGGGACGTGCACGTGCAGTTGAGCCCGCCCGAACCGCACCAGCCCTTCCGGCCCGGTGAGGCCGCGCCGGACGAACCGCTCGCGTACATCGACCTGGCGCGCCGGCAGGTGTTCGTCCACTTCGACCTGCTCGTCCGCATGGGCGCGCGTGACAGCCTCACCGCCGTGCTGGCCCATGAAATCGGCCACCACGTGCGCTTCCCGCACACGCTGGGGTGGGACGCGGAGCTGCGCGTGCTGGAGCAGCGCCTCATCCCGGGCCTGGGCCAGTCGCTCACCAACCTGTTCTTCGACCTCCAGGTGAACGAGTTCGTGGGGCGCACCCACGCGGACGCGCTGTGCCAGGTGTACCGGGGCTTCCTGCGCACGCCGGAGGGGCGCAAGAAGCAGAAGGACGGAGACCCGGGCGGGCCGTCTCCGCTGTTCTGCTTCTACCTGGCCCTCTACGAAGAACTCTGGCGCCGCGAGCCCGGACACCTGGTGCCCGAGGCCCTGCTGCCGAAGCTGGAGGAGGCCTACCCGGGCTTCCGCGCCCAGGCGCGCATGTTCGTGCAGACGTTCTACGCGCTGCCCGACCCCCGCCTGCAATTCCTCTACTTCTGCGCCGCGTTCATCCGCTTCATCGACCTGCCCTCCGACGTGGGCTTCCGCATCCCGCTGGCCGGAGACCTCGGCACGCCGGACGAGGGCGACCTGGACGCGGCGGTGCAGTCCGGCGGCCGGTGGGAGGACGCGCTGGACCAGGCCCGCGCGAACGGCTGGCTGGACGACTCGCACGACACGAAGGAGTCGGAGCCGCTGGACACCATCCGCCGCGTGACGGCGCACCTGCCCGGCAACGACGGCGGCAGGCTGCGGCGCGCGCTGGTGGCCCGGTACTACCGGCGGCTCGTGGACCGGTACATCCTCAAGCTGCCCGCCTCGCCCTCGAAGCCGGAGCCGTACCTGCGCACGATTCCGGAGGCGTGGGAGTACGGCGACGACCCGTCCACCATCGACTGGACGCTCACGGTGATTTCCCAGGGACACCTGGCGGCCGTGGCCCCGCTGCGCCGCGAGCTGGAGGCGGACCTGCCGCCCCCGTCCGACCTGGGCGTGCCCGCGCTGGAAATCTACCTGGACACCAGCGGCTCCATGCCCGACCCGCGGCAGGACCTCAACGCGATGACGCTGGCCGCGCAGGTGCTGTCCGCCTCCGCGCTGCGCAAGGGCGCCACGGTGCGCGGCATCGTCTACTCCGCGGACAACCCCGTCGTGTCCCCGTGGATGTACGACGAGGAGACGGCGCGCGACTTCTTCCTGCACTACATCGGCGGAGGGACGTGGTTCCCCGTGGAGGTGATGGAGCAGTTGTCCCAGGAGCGGCCGGACGCGCTGCGCGTCGTCATCTCGGACAGCGACTTCCTCCACAACCTGCGGCAGGAGGGCGCCCTGCCCCGCTTCGCCCGCGCGATGGAGCGCTCGCGCCGCGTGGTGGCCTTCCTCGCGCTGCCGGACGACGCGCCCGCGCGGCCGGTGCTGGCGCCGCTGCTGGGCAGCCCGCGCTTCCGGCTGGCGACCGTGCAATGGATGTCTGACTTTGGCCGTGCCGCCGCGGCGCTGGCCGATGCCCTGTTGGAGAAATGATGGCGGTCTCGATTCCCCACCTCCGTGAGCAGTTGGCGGCCATGCCCCTCGTGTCGCCGTATCCGCACGACCTGGCGGTGGCCATCGTCTGCGACACCTTCCGGCTGGCCAGCCAGCGGCCCCCGTCCCAGGCCGAGTGGGCGAAGCTGGAGCAGCGCCTGAAGAACCCGCTGTTCCAGGAGCAGGTGGGCATGCTCGCGCACGCGCTGGTGGCGTCCGACCTGCGCAAGAAGACGGTGCTCTACCTCACCCCGGACCGCACGCCGCAGGCGCGGCTCCAGCAGTTCTTCGAGGAGGTGCACCCCCTCACCGCGGAGATGATCCGCTCCAACGCCTTCCGCCAGGAGGAGTTCCTGCGCAAGTGGCTGGCGGCGGTGGGCGCGGACGTCGAGGGCGAGACGGAGGCCGAGTCGAAGCGCCGCCTCAAGGACCTGGACTACCGGCAGGCGGTGACGGACCTGCGCAAGGTGGAGGAGGCGCGCAAGAAGGAGGCGGACCGGCGCCAGGAGATGCTCCAGGAGGCCCAGCGCAAGGAAGCCGAGGCCCGGGGCTGGCGCGAGTGACGCTCGGGGTCGCGCCCAGGGCCCGCATCCGCCGCGACAGCCACACGCAGCGCCCGCACCTGCCGTGGGCGCTGGGCGTGGCGGAGGGACTGGCGCGCGGCGCGGCCACGGTGGACGAGGCCGCCGCCCGCGCGGAGCTGGAGGCGCGCCTGCCTGCCTTGCGTGACGCGCTCCTGGGCTCGCCCTACTACGTGCGCGTGCTGCGCGAGTCGGGCCTGCACCCGGGCGACCTGCGCCGCCTGGAGGACCTGCGGCACTTCCCCGCGCTGGACCGCGCCACGCTCGCGCGCCACTGGGAGGACGTGCCCACGCTGCCCGCCGCGTCCGACGAGTGCGTGGTGGTGAGGAGCTCCGGCACCACCGGCGACCCGGTGAACGTGCTGCGCGACCGGCGCGACTGCCTGCTCATGTGGGCCGTGCTGCGCTTCTTCACCGGGCGCGCCAACGCCGCGCCCCCGCCGCGTCCGCGCGTGGTGCTGCTGGACGCGCTGCCGGGCGGGCTGGAGTACTCGGTGCGCCTGCCGCTGTTCCACGACGGCGCCCTGCACCGCGTCTCCGTGCTGCGCGACGACGCGGTGGCGCGCCTGCGGCGGGTGAAGGCCTCCGTCGTCTTCTCCGACCCGGAGGGGCTGCGCTGGCTGCTGGCCCACCCGGAGGTGCCGTCCCCCCGGCTGGTGCTCACCTCCGCGCAGCACCTGCCGCACGCGCTGCGCGACGCGTGGAGGCAGGAGCGCGGCGCGCCGGTCCTCAACTACTACGCGGCCACGGAGACGGGGCCGCTCGCGTGGGAGTGCCTGGACGACGCGAACCGGGGCCGCTTCCACGTGCTCACGCCGGACGTCTGGCTGGAGCCGGACGGGGACGAGGTGGTGGTGACGCGGCTGCGCCCCAGCGTGCTGCCGCTGTTGCGCTACCGGCCCGGGGACACGGGCACCGTGCGGCGCGACGCCTGCGCCTGCGGCTTCCACGGCTGGACGCTGACGGGCTTCGGTGGACGCGGAGCCTGCGCGTTCCACACGCCCGGGGGCCGCGCGGTGGACGCGTGGTCGCTGGCGTGGGTGTTCAAGCACCACCCGCTGCGCGCGTTCCGGCTGACCCAGGTGGCGCTGGAGCGCTTCACGCTGGAGCTCTCCGGCGCGCCCGCGGACAGCGTGGCGGCGCTGTGCGAGCGGCTCACCGCGGCGCTGCGCAACCTGGGCTGGGCGGCGCCGAGGGTCGAGGCCGCCCTGGTGATGGAAGCGCGCGGGGCGCAAGGGCTGGCGGCGCCCGCCAAGCCGCTCCCCTTCCGTTGCGAGCTGCCGCTTCAGGGGTGAGCCGGGCCTTCGCCCGGTCGTTTGCCCTGGATTCCCGCGCCTCGGGTGAAGATTCTCACAGGGAGGGTGCACCCGCACGGAGGACACATGGAGACTCGGAAGCTGGGCAGGCAGGGCCTCACCGTTTCGGCGCTGGGCCTGGGCTGCATGGGCATGTCGGACTTCTACGCGGGCCGTGACGACGCGGAGTCGGAGGCCACGCTGCTCCACGCGCTGGAGCGGGGCATCACCTTCTTCGACACGGCGGACGCCTACGGGCCCGGCCGCAACGAGGAGCTGGTGGGCCGGGTGCTGGGGCCGCACCGCCAGCGCATCGTCCTGGCCACGAAGTTCGGCCTGGTGCGGGACCCGGCGAACCCCCAGTCGCGCGGCGTCAACGGCCGGCCGGACTACGTGAAGCAGGCGTGCGACGCGAGCCTGAAGCGCCTGGGAATGGACGTCATCGACCTCTACTACCTGCACCGGGTGGATCCGAAGACGCCCATCGAGGACACCGTGGGCGCGATGGCGGAGCTGGTGAAGGCCGGCAAGGTGCGCTTCCTGGGGCTGTCGGAGGTGAACTCGGAGACGCTGCGCCGCGCGTGCGCCGTGCATCCCATCACCGCGCTCCAGTCGGAGTACTCGCTGTGGAGCCGGGACCCGGAGGACGGCGTCCTCCAGACGTGCCGTGAGCTGGGCGTGGGCTTCGTCCCCTACAGCCCGCTGGGCCGCGGCTTCCTCACCGGCCAGTTCAAGCGCTTCGAGGACCTGCCGGAGGACGACTACCGCCGCCACTCGCCCCGCTTCCAGGGGGAGAACTTCCAGCGCAACCTCAAGCTGGTGGAGCACCTGGACCGGCTCGCGAGCCAGAAGCAGTGCACGCCCGCGCAGCTCGCGCTCGCCTGGGTGCTGTCGCGCGGACAGGACGTGGTGCCCATCCCCGGCACCAAGCGCCGCAAGTACCTGGACGACAACCTGGGCGCCCTGGACGTGACGCTCACCCAGGAGGACCTGGCGGCCATCGAGTCCATCGCGCCGCCGGGTGTGGCCGCGGGCGAGCGCTACCCCACCACCATGCAGGGCTTCCTCCAGGCGGACACCCGGAAGGAGACACGCTGACGGCCGGCCCCAGGCCCGTCCGCCCCGCGCCTCCATGACCGCGCCCGCTCCGTCCTCCCCGCGGTATCCGCCGGTGCATCCCTCCTCCTCGCCTCCGCGCGCGCCCGGGCCGTTCCGCAAGGAGGGGGGCTCCGCGCTGTTGAACTACGGGCTGGCGCTGGCGGCCGTCCTGGTGGCGTTCTCCGCCCAGCGGCTGCTGTGGCCCTACATGTCCAGCGCCCCGTTCCTGGCCTTCTTCGCCGCCGTCGCGTTCGCGGGCTGGCGGGGAGGCTGGGGGCCGGGGCTGGTCGCGACGCTCGTCTCGCTGGTGACGGTGGACTACTTCTTCCTGTCCCCGCTGGGGAACTGGATGATCCACCCCGGCAACGTCATCGCGCTGGGGTTCTTCCTCGCGCTGTCCATGTTCGTGACGTTGCTCAACGTGCGCCTGCGCCGGGCCAACGCGGAGCGCGCGGACCTGCTGGAGCGCGAGCGCGCCTCCCGCGCCGCCGCCGAGTACGAACGCGCGCGCCTGCACGAGCTGTTCATGCACGCGCCCGCGCACCTGGTCATCTTCCGCGGGCCCCAGCACATCTTCGAGCTGTCCAACCCCCTCAACTCCGCGCTGCTGGGCAACCCGCCCAGGCTGCTGGGCCTGCCCGCGCGCGAGGTGGGCCCGAAGGAGGAGGCCGAGCGCGTGGGGCGGATGCTCGACCATGTCTACGCGACGGGCGAACCCTTCGTGGGCCGGGAGGTGTCCATCAAGCTGCCACAGTCGGATGGCACCCTGCGGGAGTACATCTTCGACGTCACGTACACGCCCACGCACGACACGCACGGGCAGGTGGACGGCATCGCGGGCTTCGGCTTCGACGTGACGGACCTGGTGCGCGCCCGCGCCCGGGCGGAGCGGCTGGCGCGCGAGCTGTCCCACAACGAGGAGCACCTGCGCCTGCTGGCGGGGGCCAGCTCCTTCCTGGCCACGTCGCTGGACGACAAGGCCACGCTGCGCAACGTGGTGCGCTTGGCGGTCCCCACGCTGGCGGACTGGTGCCTCATCGACGGCGCGCGGGAGGACGGCACCTTCCAGCGCATGGAGGTGGAGCACGCGACCACGGAGCCGGAGTCGCTCGCGGAGCCGCTGCGGTCCCGCACGACGTACGTGACGGGCCTCCCCAGGATGGCCGGCCCCGGGTCCATCCAGCACGGGCAGCCCTTCCTCGTCGAGGACTTCACCGACGACCTCCTCCCGGGGTTCACGGACGACCCCGAGCGCATCGCGCTGCTGAAGCAACTGCGCGTCCGCTCGCTGGTGGTGGTGCCGCTGGTGGCCGGGGAGCGCTCGCTGGGGCTGCTCAGCTTCGTCACCACGCACCGCTCCGGCCGGCGCTACACGGCCGCGGACCTGCCCTTCCTCCAGGAGCTGGCCAACCGCGCCGCGCTCTCCATGGAGAACGCCAGGCTGTACCGCGAGGCGCGCGAGGCGGTGCGCCTGCGCGACGAGTTCCTGTCCATCGCCAGCCATGAGTTGAAGACGCCGCTCACGCCGCTCAACCTCAAGCTCCAGGCGCTGCGGCGGGAGATGGAGCGCCACCCGGGCCCGGTGCCGCGCGAGCTGGTGGAGCGCTACCTGGACGTGGGCACGCGTCAGTTGAAGAAGCTGGCGGAGCTGGTGAACGACCTGCTGGACGTGTCGCGCATCGCGGCCGGGCGGCTGTCGCTGGAGTGCGTGCCCATGGACCTGGTGGAGCTGGTGCGCGACGTGGTGGCCGCCTACGAGGGCCCCGCCGCGCGCTCCGGCTCCGTGCTCCAGTTGGAGTGCGCGGACGCGGTGACGGTGGGCGTGTGGGACCGGCCGAGGCTGGAGCAGGTGGTGGTGAACCTGGTGGACAACGCCATCAAGTACGGCCAGGGGCGCCCCATCCACGTCCGGCTGGAGACGCGCGGCGGCAGGGCGGCGCTGACGGTGCGGGACCAGGGCATCGGCATCTCGGAGGAGTCCCTGCCGCGCCTCTTCGGCCGCTTCGAGCGCGCGGTGAGCGACCGGCACTACGGCGGCCTGGGCCTGGGCCTCTACATCACCCGCACGCTGGTGGAGGCCATGGGCGGCACGGTGCGCGTGGAGAGCCACCTGGGCCAGGGCTCCGTCTTCACGGTGGAGCTGCCGCTGCCCGCGCCGCCGGCGGAGGTGGAGGCCCCGGCGCCCTGATCAGGAAGCGGCGCGGGCCCGAGGCAACTGCGCGTGGGGTTCCCAGGGGCCGCTGGAGCCCAGGCAGTGGCGGCAGGTGGCGAGCGGCGTGTCCCGCTCCAGGTAGGCCAGAAGGCGCGTGAGCAGATCCGGGTCATCGAGCGGCACGCCGTCGTGTTCGACGAGCGCGGGCAGGTGCGGGTGCTCCGCGGCGAAGACGGTGGCGACGTGGGGGGGCCGGGTGCAGGTGTAGAAGCGGCCCTGGTGGACCAGGTGGCAGCGCTGCTTGAGCCAGCACCTGTCGAAGACGTCCTGGACCTCCGCGTCGGACGTGAGGGGCGCGTCCGGGGTGATGCGCTGGAAGCGGTCGATGGCCTTCACGGTGAGGTGGACGCCGTGCTGGTCGCATCTCTCGGTGATGCGGGCGATGGAGCGCTCGGGCAGGGGCGCGGACGTGTAGAACGACAGGGTCATCCGGTCGAGCCGTTCGTACACGGCGTCCGGAGCGCTCTGGGCGAGGAAGCCGTTGGTGGTGACGGACACCTGGTCGGTGAGCCCGGAGGCGCGCACCCCGTCCAGCACGGCGGGCAGGTCCGGGTGGAGGAAGGGCTCCCCGCCGGTGAGCTTGAAGACGTTGGGCTTGAGCACGCGCGAGAGCCGGCGCAGGTCCTCGGCCAGCGCATGGGGGGACACGGCCCACGCGGGCAGGTGCGGCGACAGCGGGCAGCACTGCGCGCAGCGCAGGTTGCAGTGCGTGGTGACGTGCGTCTCCAGGGACCAGGTGAGGACGCGGCGGTCGTGAAGTTCGTAGCGCACGGCGCGGGAGTCTAACCCGTGAATCAGGAAGAAGGGCTGATGCGGCTGGCCGTCAGCTCTCGGTCAGGACGAGCTGATCCATGGCACGGGTCATCGCCACATAGAGCAACCGGGCTTCCTCCCTGGCATCGGGCCGCTCGGGTGCCGGGCGCTTGAGGCGGGGAATGGCGACGACGGGGAACTCCAGTCCCTTGCTGGAGTGGAACGTCAGGACCTTCACGCTGGCCTCGGAAGACTTGAAGGCGGATTGGCCAGGACTCTTGCCTACCCACTGCAATGGAATGCCCATGTGGTTCAGATGCCGGACAGCACGCTGGCCGATATCCGAGCTGCGATAGAGCAGCGCCATCTCATTCCAGGCGTGGCCTTCCGCGTGGAGCTGTTGGAAGCGTCCTCCGATGTAGCTCAGCTCCTCATGCAGGTTGGGAAGTGTGACGACCTTCGGCGCAGGCCCACGGCGCCCCGCGGATTGGGGTTGGACGAGCGGAACGCCATCTTCGTCCGCGTCACTGGGTGTCAGCACCTCGCGCGCGAAGTCAGCGGCGAACTGGAGGATGTCCGCGGTGTTGCGGTAGTTCAGCCGCAGGATGGTGGTGCGGCCCTGGGCCTGGATGCCCACGCTCCGGAAGCTGAACCGTTTGTGCGGGTAGATGGACTGGGCGTCGTCATAGAGCAGCAGGAGCGAATTCGTCCCCGGGTCCACCATCTGAGAGATGAGCTTGAACCACTCCGGATGGAAGTCGTGCCCTTCGTCGATGAGCACCGCTCCATACTGCGCCCTGGGAATGAGTCCGCGGTCCACGGCTGCGATGACTCGCTGGACGAGTTGCTCGGAGAAGTCACCGGAAGACAGCCCCTGGGGAGGAAGACCCACGTGGAAGTGGCGAAGCTGGGCATGGCACCAGGCATGAAAGGTCTGGATGACCACCTGCACAGAAAGCCCCTGGGCTCGCAGCATCTGTTCCAGCCAGCCATAGAGCGGCTTCCCGTAGCAGAGCACGAGGATGGGGCGATGGAGCGTCCGGGCCAGTTGCAGGCAGCGGTAGCCCAGGATCATCGTCTTGCCGGAGCCAGCGACCCCGTGGATGACGCGATGGCCTTCTCCCAGGCTGCGAGCCAGTTGCTCCTGCTGGAGGTCCATGATGCGGATGAGGTCTGGAACCGAAAGCTCCAGCTCCGCCTGGACCGGCGCGGAACGGGCGAGCGGGCCGCTGCCAATCCGCAGCTCGGGGAAGACGTGCCAGCGGATCCGGTCCAGTTGAGGCAGTGAGATGGGCTGCGAGGGCGACCACGGAAACATGTCCCAGAGCCGCTTCTGGAACCGCTCGGGGTCAACGTCTTCCCCCATTTCATCCCGGCAGATGACGCGTGAGGGAGGCAGCACCTTTCCCAGGTCGCCCTCGTCGAACTGCTTCCGGGTGATGTTCGAGAGCACGACGCCATGGCTCCAGGGCAGGACGAGCCGGCCCCGGTGCGGACCTTCAGGATTCACGAGCATGGGATCGCGCTGAAGCAGCGTCGCGATCTCCTGGGCGTAGACACGGGACTGCTCGAAGGGGTTGGCCACCTCCTTGAGGCCCGTCTGCGTCATCAGGACCGCGCGCGCCTTGTCGATGCTCCGGAGGGTGTCGCGCTTCCAGTCCTTCACCTCGAGGACCAGCAGGCCCCGGCGCGGATGCAGGATGATGAAGTCCGGGTGGTGACCTGTTCCCCCGATGGGGACGTCGTACCAGAGCAGGTAATCGTCCTCGAGCTTCTCCTCCAACCGGCGAGCAAACCGCTTCTCCCCGGCCTGCATCCGGCCAAGGCACTGGTTCAGTGAGGGAATCAGCGTCGCCATGTTGCAAGCCTATCCTGGTGGGAGAGAGGCGGCATTCCCTCCCCCACTTCGGGTCAAGCGCTGTGCGGCCTGCCATGCCCCCTGCACATCGAGATGCCGTGAGGCGTAATCGCGCGCGAGCAGGGACTTCTCGACAAAGGCATCGTGCTTCTCGATGACCAGGTTCTCGACTTCCGCGGTGAGGGCTTCCGCCCTCGCGGGGCCGGCAGCAACGAAGCCTCGCAAGGCCGCCTCGACTTCCGCCTGGGCTCCCTGCACCTGAATCACCGGCCCTTGAACCTCGGCAGCCATGTCGAGCGCGTGGAATTGAAGCTCCAGCGTGTGGAGCACTGCATCTCCCATCCAGGGGAAGAGATACACGTGCATACCGGACGAGACTACGTTCCGCTCGGCGAGTCGCCACCGCACGAAGGTGTCCCGTCCCTCCTTCATCAAGTCCTGGGCACGTGCATCCAGGTATCGGGGAACCAGCTCCGAGGCATAAAGCAGGCGCATCCGTTCACGAACCTGGTCATGGACGCTTCCCACGGTTCCGGGCTCGAATTGCGGCACCCGCCCCATCGGAGCAGGCTCGAGTTCGACGACCTTCTCCTCGACATGGACCGAAAGCACCTTCCAGCGTCTTCCCCCGAAGATGAGGAACATGCCGGCAAAGAGAGGCTGGTCGATGGGCATGCTTCCCAGCGTTCGCCCCGCGGTCACGAGCCGAAACTCCTCGGGCGATGCGAAGGCCGCATAGAAGCTGTAGTGATTGACGATCCGCTCACCCACGCGCCCCAGCAACAAGGTCCCATCGTTGGATTGCTCCAACAGCCCCGCCCGTCCCAGCTCCCGCAGGAAGCGGACGAAGTCTTCCGGTGAGACCCGGGCAAATGGGCCTTGTTGGCAAAGCGCAGAGAAAACCTCGGCGGCCTTGACGCCTCCGTACTGGGCGATGAGGGACAGCACCTGCTGAACCAGCGTGGAGAAGTGGAAGGCCGTTGACGAGGGTGGCTCGCACCATCCCGCAAGCAGCAACTCCACCATGGCCACGGACTGAACCAGACGAACCCGCAGTTGATCCGGCAGCGGGCTGTTTTCGGTCAGTTCCGACTCTTGATGGTAGATGCGCAGCGTCGCGGGGCCGCCCTTGCGGCCACTGCGGCCCAATCGCTGGCGCAGGCTTGCCACGGAAGGGGCAACCCCAATCTGGGCAACACTCTGCACCGAGCCCACATCGATGCCCATCTCCAACGTCGTGGTGCACACCAGACTGACCGGACGCTGACGGGCCTTGAGAGCCGCCTCTGCCTCCTCACGAAGCTCCTTGGAAAGGTTTCCGTGGTGGGGGAAGAACTCATTGGGCAACTGAGACTGCTCGCACATCTGCCGCAGCAGATCCGCGAAGCCCTCGACATTCTTCCGGCTGTTGGCGAAGACGAGATTGTGCGTCCCCCGGAGCGCCTGGAAGAGATGCGCCCCGATGGCGTGGACATCCTCGGTCCACTCATCCTCCGCTTCCAGGGAATCGCCCTCACTGGCCGCGGCGCTGAGGCGCTGGGCATCAGGCGCCCGTGTCCGGTATCCCCGCAGTTGTAGCCGCAGCTCACCTCCTCCAGAGGGGGATGCGAGCAGCAGCACGTCCCGTCCAGCACCCGGCCGAAGGAAGTCTGCGGCCAGGGACATGTCCCCCAGCGTGGCGCTGAGCCCTATGCGGGGCACCTTCCGGCGCAACAGCAGCTCCATGCGATGGAGCAGGGATTGGAGCTGACATCCCCGCTCGGTGCCGATGAAGGCATGGAGCTCATCAATGACGATGTGCTCCAACCCCGACAGCAGCCGTTTTAGCGCGGGCCCTTGTCGCACGAAGAGGGCTTCCAGGGACTCGGGGGTGATGAGGAGGATGCCCCCCGGCGACTTGAGCAGCCGGCCCTTGTGCCCCTGGGACACATCACCGTGCCAGCGGTGCACGGGAATCCCCAAGCCTTCGCAAAGACCTTCCAGGCGCTGGAACTGGTCGTTGATCAGCGCTTTGAGTGGCCCCACGTAGATGGCCCTCACGCTGCCTTCAGCACCATCCGCCAGCCTGCTGCAGATGGGCAGAAAGGCGGCTTCCGTTTTCCCGCTGGCCGTCGATGCCGAGAGGATGACATCAGATACCCCGGCCTGGACAGGCGAGATGGCGGCCTCCTGGATGTCTCGCAGCTCCTTCCAGCCTTGTGCCCAGATCCAGCGCTGCACCCGTGGATGCAGCAGGGAGAACGAGGACGATGCGCCCCCTCCGTCAGAGCTTGAAGGAGGCAAGCTCATCGTCCGCGGATTCCTTCTGGGGGCTGGAGGCCTTGACCGCGGCGACAGGCTGCGTCTCCGAATCGGTCTCGGTCAGCGGAGCAAGGTCGGGATTGGGTTCAGCGGCAAGCGAGATACCGCCCAACAGCTCCTTCCAGTCAGCGGTGGGATTCTGTTCGAGCACGGCCAACAGGTTGATGAAGGCCGTCACCGTGCTTCGCGGAGTACGGAAGTAGGCCTCCCCAATACGCTCCGAGCAATGGCTCATGAAGCCCTGAAGCCCCTCATCCGGCAGCAACCGGGCTCCCCCTTCGCCAGCGGAAAAGACATGCCTCAGCTTGGTAAGCAGGACGTAGAGGTCCTCTGGCGTCAGGTTCGCCAACCGGAGCACGGGCGATGAGTAGTCAACGAGCCCGCCCACCGCGAAGGCATTCTGCGCCAGGCGGGACTGCAGCGCCTCATAGCTGTAGAGCCCCTTGCGAGTGTCCGTGAGGAACTCCGGAGTGCCTCCCAGCAGGAATCCGAGTCCTTCCGCGGTCCCCTGCAAGCAATCATTGAGGATGCGAAGAATCTGCTCGTAGTTGGAGGCCCTGGCCTTCGTGTTCGCCAGCTTGTAGAGGTTGACGAGTTCGTCCAGGCAGACAAGCAGACCGTCGTAGCCCGCGAGGCGGACGAAGCGCCCCAGGAGCTTCATCTGGTCGTAGACGTCCGCGTCATCAATGATGGAACGGACCCCCAGTGCCCGCTTCGCATCCGTACGCGTGGAGAACTCGCCCCGAAGCCAACGAATCGCGTCGGCCTTGAGGGCTTCATTGCCCGTGTCGTGACCGCGCCAGTAGGCCGCGATGACCTCCGCGAAATCATATCCGCCCACGAGTTCTGACAGCGCCGCGAGCTTCTCGCGGATGACTGCCTCGGGCTGGATGCCACGGGTGCGGGCATCCGTGAGGGCGCTGGAAACGAAGCGCTCCACGACACTTGGGAGCGCGCCCCCCTCAGGCTTGGCCCGCGTCGCCAGGTTGCGCATGAGTTCGGCATACAGGTTGCGCGCCTTGCCATCCGTCGCATGAATCCTTCGATCCGGATTGAGGTCCGCGTGCACCGTGACCAATCGCTTCTCCAGGGCGATGGAGCGGATGAGATTGAGGAAGAAGGTCTTTCCTGAACCGTACTCCCCAATCACGAAACGGATGCCACTGCCCCCCTCCGCGATGCGAGCCACGTCGCGGACCAGCGCCTTCACCTCTTCAACCCGGCCGACCTGGATGTGTTGCTGGCCGACTCTCGGGACGACGCCCGCTCTCAATGACTGGATGATGGCATCCCGGTCTTTCGGCCTGATGCGTCCCTGCGTCACGTCCGTCATGCCACCATCTCCTGAGCTGCCTGTTCGTTGAGCTGAAGAACTTCGTCTCCTTCGAGGACGGGCTCGCCGCAAACCTCGAAGGCTGCGTCATTGATGACGTCCAGCGCCCCATCGGTGAGCAGCCCCAACCCACTTGCGAGCTGCTCGACTTCGGCACGGGGCCACTCGGCCTTGGCCACCAAGGCTCGGAGCAATGCGGAGTGGGCTGCGTCCAGTCCCGCGACGTGAGCTTCTCCCACGGCCGGAGCGGCAGGCGCCGGCGGTGCGGGCTCCTCCTCCGCGAAGATGCTGCCCAGCAGGCTGGAAACCGCCGCGGTTTCGACCAATTTCGCCTGCACGCTCCGCATATCGAGGGCAACACCGGTCTTCTTCTTCGCCTCGGGTTGTTGCGGCGGAGGCTCGGCAGGAGGGGCAGGCAGCGTGAACCCCTTCGCGGGAGCACCGGCGAGCTGCATGGCCACAGGTTCCACAGCAGGTGCGGCTCGTGCGGCAACCACCGTGTGGATGTCTGCGTGGACACGCGCCTCGTCGAGCCCCAATAGAGGATAGAGCTTGGACAGGGTCTTGAGCTCCTGAAGCGCCACGCTCCCGTCCGCCACGGCAACCTCCACAAGCAAACGGCCCAGCGCGGCACGTGCCGCCGGAGTCAGCGAGTCCACCCGCTTCTTGAGGCCCGCGGTGGAGGCGGGACGCTTGAGCAGCCAGTCCAGGTGCGCCTTGAGACGAACCTTTTCTGGCGGCGACAAGTCCTGTGAGTTTTCGAGCATGGATTCCAACCGCGCCTTTTCTTCGGGACTGACCGTGCCATCCGCGGTCGCAACGGCGGCGGCCAGATGCAAGGTTGCCAGTGCCGCGAGGTAGGTCGGAGCCGGAGCACTCGGAGACTCCGGCGGAAGGACAAAGACAACAGCGGCCTCGTCCGTGGCCAGCACAGGACCACTGAACCGGGGATCCGGCTCCATGCCGTAACCCAGTTTCTCCAATGTCTGAGCAAGTCCTACGGCCTCGGCCTTGGACATCTTGGCGGGGGCCGCAGTGGGCCAGTTCGTCATGAGCGTGCGAGCCTCAAGAGCGGCCACACCGCGTCCCGCGAGCGCGCCCTCAAGGATGGACCGAAGCGCCTGTACTTCTTTTCCGCCCTGCACCGCAGCCAGTTCCGGGGGGAGTAGCGCCAGCGCAGCCAGGCTTTCGCGCCCCTCCGGGTTCTTCCCAATCCAGCGGCTGAAGGGTTCAAGCTCGGCACAGCAGTCTTCGATGAGCGAGTGCAGAGGCTTGAGAGAGGACTCGGAAGCCTCGAAGACGGTCGCAGAGGCGAGCGGCACCATGCCCCCGAACGAGGCACTCGCAGGCTGGTACTGGGCCTTCACCTGCGTCCTCCGGGCACGGGGCACGAGCCCCTGACCATGGTCGCGAGCGTATCGCGCGCGAAACAGGGTCTTGAACTCTTCCGGGCAGCGGGTCGCGGGCGTACGAAGACGTGTGTCACTTGCTTCGATCGCCCATGCCAGGGCCCAGTCCGCAGGCAGCGGCAGTTGCCTGGACGCAGCGGTCCCCACCGCGACGCGCACATCGAACGACGCCTCGCCCTCACTCCGAAGCGCGAACTGAGGCAGTTCTCTCAACAGTCCCTCTTCCCCTACCCTCCGGACGCGAAGGACATCGAGCAACTGGGTTGCATACCGACGGAACGAGCCGTTGGCCCCATAGACACGCAACAGACCTTGAACCTCTTCCTCCATAGCGCGTACTTCCGCCGAGGCCACAGGACCCTTTGCCAGATCGATGAGGGTCCGCCGCTCCAAGCCATAGAAGAACAGGAAGACGTAACCGATATAGGCGTCAGGCCTGCGTCTCCCCTCCTCAAGCCACTCCAGGTAGCCAGCGCGACAAGCGGGAGAAATGGTTGAGTAGGAGGGCCAGTAGTTCATGCCCTCGCCGCTGCGGTCCGGCCTGGATGCAACCTGGAGGCGTGGATTGATGAGGGCGGGTTCAGGACTCGGGACGTTCACCGCCGCGAGCTTGTCTCCGACGTACACCATGCCCCCCGGAATCCTCCGACCCGCCACCTCGACCGATTGGCCGGGCGGAATCCAGGTCGTACCTCGGGTTTCCACGAGCTTGGGGGAAGGCTCGATTCGCTCTGGCGTGCGAGCGGGAGCAGCGGAGCGCGGCTCTGGCAGGACTGAATCTGGCCGAGGTGGAACCTGCGAGATCCGCTGAGGAGGAACCTCTTCCTGTTTTGGAGCTGAGAGGCTCGGCGGAAAGCGTGGCGCGGAGGGGACAGCAAGGCCTGCCCGGCCATGTGCTTGCGCACTCTTTTCCTTGAGACCCGCCTTGTGTCGCTTGCGAGCAGACTCAAGTCCCCAAAAGGCGAGTCCCAGCATGACAAGTACACACAGGATGCTGCTCGCATCACCCGACTGGGAGGCAGCCATCACGATTGGCACCTCCCGCACCCACGCGGCCATGACCCTGTTTCCCCCGCCTGAAGTCGAAAGAACTCCAATCCTCGGAGGAGTCTATCATTCAAGTTGGAGTGGAAAAGTCAGCCTTCTGCCTCACGGAGTCACGTCTCCAATGGGTACACACTGACCTCTCCGTCAGAGGTATTCGCGCAAGAGGAACATAGCCACGTCGAGCTGTTCACGTAGTCACCGCCCTGGGGGCCTGTAGCCCTTCACGAAGTCCCAGGGGTACAGGTGCGCTCACCATGGCGCCGCCCGAGCAGTTCGAGTCCTCGAAGCTCCGCACCCTCGACGTCCTCCTGCGCGAGGGTTTCGACCGGGCCTCCCTGGAGAAGACCGTGGCCGCGCTCGTCGGGGCGGAGCCGTGGATCATCCGCCCGGTGCCGTTCGATTCCACCGGCCGCTCGTTCGACCTCCTGCCGCCCGGCATCGTCAAGCCGGCGGAGGCGTGGGAGCTGGCGCGCCGCCTCCAGGCGGACCCGGGTGTGGAGGACGCGGATCCGGCCTTCGAGGCGGTCTACGCGGAGCCGGGCGCCGCCAGGGACGCGGCGCCCACGCTCCTCAAGGCGCGGCCGGCGGAGCCCGGGGCGTTCAACGAGGGTGATTGCGACTGGAGCCCGCGCTTCGTCAGGGCGGACGAGGCGTGGATGCTGCCCGGCGGCGCGAGCCAGGGCGAGGGCATCGTCATCGGCCATCCGGACAGCGGCTACCTGCCCCACCCCGAGCTGGGACAGAACTTCACGCCGAGGCTGGGCTGGGACTTCATCGACGATGACCCCACGACGGAGAACCCGGGCGGAGGCCACGGGCTGGGCACCGCGAGCGTCATGTCGAGCCCGTACAACAGCCCGGGCGCGGACGGACCGAAGCTGTTCGTGGATGGCGTCGCGCCGAAGGCGGAGGTCATCCCGCTGCGCGTCGCGAAGCCCACGCTCTTCATCCCCGCGCCCGTGCTGTTCACCGTGGGCGCGGACCGGCTGCGAGACGCCATCGGGTTCGCCATCCAGCGGCGGGTCCATGTCATCAGCATCAGCCTGGGGTGGCTGCCCAACGCGGGGCTGCACCGGATCATCCAGCAGGCGGTGAGCGAGAACATCATCGTCATCGCCGCCGCGGGCAACTACACGGGCCCCATCGTCGTCTGGCCGGGCGCGTACGACGAGGTCGTCGCGATGGCCGCGTGCAACGCGAGCGCGCAGCCCTGGGCCCACTCCGCCTGGGGCAAGGCGGTCGACGCCACCGGGCCGGGCGAGGACGTCTGGGTGGCGCAGCCCGCCGACAAGGTCGGGCAGAGCAGCGGCACGTCCTATGCGACCGCCACCGTCGCGGGCATCGCCGCGCTCTGGCTGGCGTACCATGGCCGGGACAACCTGCTCGCGCGGTACCAGGGAGGCCCCCCGCTCGCGCAGGTCTTCCGCCATGTGCTCCGCGCAAGCTGCGACAGTTGGCCCCAGAGCCAGCTCGCATGGGGCGCCGGGCTCGTCAACGCGAAGGCGTGCCTCGAAGCCCCGCTCCCGGACGCGACGGAGCTGGAGTCGTTCACGGAGAGGGCGCTCCGCCAGGAGTCCTCGGAGACCGTGGCCTCCACCTTCAGCGGCCTGCCGGAAGCCGACGTCCTGAAGGGCCTCGCGACCACGCTCGGGGTCGACGAACAGAAGGCGGCACGGCTCGACGCGGAGTACGGGCGCGAGCTGCGGTTCTGGGCGCTCACCGATGCCCCCTTCCGGCGTGCGCTCCAGGAAGGCGCCGGAAGGGACCGTCAGGCGCTCAAGGCCCGCGCCCTGGCCACCCTCCCCCCGTTTTCACCGAGCCTGAGGGCCGCGATCGATTAGCTCGCTTCACTGAACGCCAGCACCTGGGCGAAGGGATACTCCGCCAGGACGCCGAAGAGTTTGTGGCCGTTGAGCTTCGCCTTGGAGAGCGCGGGGCTACTCAGGCCGCAGAGGAAGCGCGCCGCCTGCCTGGGATGGCCCAGCGCCTCCTTGTGCTTCGCGACGAGCGCCTGGAACACGGTCACGTCCAACTGCTCGTGCAGGTCCGGCCGTGGGTGCGGCGGCGGCAGCACTCGCGCCACGCCCGTCCGGCAGAAGGTGCAGTGGCCGCACGGGGCTTCACGCTGCTCACCGAAATGGGCCACCAGCGCGTTGCTCTGACAGCCGTCGTGCGTGACCAGCCGGAGCACGTCTCGCACCCGTGACACCTCCTGGACCTCTCGCTTCTGGAAGCGCTCCTGCAACAGGGCCACGAGCGCCTTCGCGTCCTCGCGCTCGCGCAGCCGCGTGTAGCGCTGGCGCGGCTCCGCCACCTGCACCTCCGCGTAGCCCTGCTCCTGGAAGTAGTCGAGCGCCTTCACCACCCGGTCTCGCGGCTGCCCCAGCGCCTTCGCGACTTCGGCGGGGTCGAACGTGTACCAGGTGCGCCCCTTCTTCGCGTGCGCGAACAGGTCCTTCACGAAGCGCGCGCGCTCCCCCTGGAACTTCCCGATGAGCGCCTCCACCGAGCCCGCCGGCTGCACCTTGTAGCCCGCGTAGAACGGCGTGCCCTGGCGCAGCACGCCCTCCAGCTCCAGGTACGTCAGCGCCGTGCGCAGCACCAGGGGCCGCAGGTCGTGGCGGTTTCCCAGCACGTACAGGTCCAGGTGCAGCTCCGGCCCCGAGGACACCAGCTCCTCCACCAGCGCCGTCAGCGCCTCCGGCAGCGGCGTGTCCCCGAGCGCGAAGTTCTCCAGCGTGGGCACGTCGTCCGGGCACGCGAGCAGCTCCACGACGGACGGCCTGCCATCACGGCCGGCGCGGCCAATCTCCTGGCTGTAGCTCTCCAGGCCCTTGGGCAGGTTGTAGTGATACACGGCGCGCACGTCCGCCTTGTCGATGCCCATCCCGAACGCGATGGTCGCCACGACGATGCCCTTCGCGGAGTGGGTCCACGCCTCCTGCACCCGCTCGCGCTCCTCGGCTTCCAGGCCCGCGTGGTAGGCGCTGGCGGGCAGGCCCTCCGCGCGCAAGAGCGCCGCCACGCGCTCCGCGGTCTTCTGCAGCGTGACGTAGACGATGGTGGAGCCGGGCGGGCGCGACCGGAGCCGCTCCACCAGCAGCGCATCGCGCGCCTCCGGCCCCGTGGGCGTGGTCTCCAACGTGAGGTTGTTCCGGTAGAAGCCGGTGACGACCGCGTGCGACTCCGGGATGCCGAAGCCCTCGCAGATGTCGTGCACCACCTGCGGCGTGGCCGTAGCGGTGAGCGCCAGGATGCGCTCGGCCCGGAGCGTGCGCGCCGCCTGCGCGAGCTTGAGGTAGTCCGGCCGGAAGTTGTGGCCCCACTCGGAGACGCAGTGCGCTTCGTCCACCGCGAAGAGGGAGATGGGCAGCTCGCTCAAGAGCCCCATGAAGCGCTCGTTGTTGAAGCGCTCCGGGGCCACGTAGAGGAGCTTCAGCGTTCCGTCGCGCAGGGACTCCGTCACCTCGCGCGACTCCTCCAGCGACAGGGAGGAGTCCAACCGCGCGGCGCGGATGCCCCGCCGCTCCAGCGCGTCGATTTGATCCTTCATCAACGCGATGAGCGGTGACACCACCACCGTGAGCCCTTCGAGGAGCAGCGCCGGGAGCTGGTAGCACAGCGACTTGCCGCCGCCCGTGGGGAACACCGCGAGCGCGGAGCCGTGGGGCTCGAGCAGCTTCGCGAGCACCTCGCGCTGTCCGGGCCGGAAGGACTCCAGCCCGAAGCGCTCCCGCAACACGACCTCCATCGCATCCGCCCGCATGTCCCGCCCTTCCGTGTTCACGCTGTCCTGGAGGGTTATCGCACCCTCCGAAAGGCCCGGGAGGGATGAATCAGGGCGACCGTCTGGCGGCGCTCGTCCTGGCGACGCCTCGGCCCGCTTCCTGAGCGGGCGGACACGGGCGCTACGGCTGCGCGGAGACGAACCCTATGATGCGGACCGCATGCCGCCCCGCGCTCCCACGGTGTCCCCCACAGGAAAGGCTCCCGCGCGCGGCCTGTCTCCTCGGGCGGTGAGCGACCTGCTGCTGCATGCCCGCGCCTCCAGCACGGACTTGCGGCCGGGGACAGCGCCCATCGGCGTGACGCTGCCCGGGGTCCTCCGCGAGGCCGGGGCGCGGGACGAAGAAGCACTCGCGGCGCGGCTGCTGTCCTCATGGTCCGACACCGTGCGGGCGCACGTGGACGCGGGCACCCACGAAGTGAGCCTGAGCGGCGGCGTGGACAGCGCGGCCCTGTGCGCGATGGCCGCACGGCGCGCACCGGGGAAGGTGCGCGCGTGGACCATGGACGTGCACTTCGCGGACGCGGTGGAGCGGAGCAACGCGCGGCGGATGGCGAAGGTGACGGGCGCGGAGCTGGTGGACGTGCTCATCCCGGACGCCGTACTCCCGGACCTGTTCGAGCACGCGGTCCTCGCCAACCAGACGGTCATCCTCAACGCCCGCGCCGTGGCCAGCTACGTGTTCTATCGGGAGGCCCGGCGGCAGGGCGCGGGCCCCGTCCTCCTGAGCGGCGCGGGAGCGGATGAGGTGCTCCAGGGCACGCCGGGAGTGCTCGGCTCCGCGAAGGCCCGCGTGGACGAGGACCGGGCCCTGGCCGCGCGGGTCCTGGTGGCTGTGGACAACTCGTGGACGTCGCTCCGAGCCGGCTCGCGCGATCATGGGGCGGCACGGAGGGCTGTGGACAACTCGGGAAGGGCGCGGTCCGAAGCCCTGGAAGGCGATCAGGAATCAAAGCCATCCATCCCCTCTGGGAATCTCGGCTCCGATCAAGCCGTGGGCCCGCGTGAAGACCCCACACCTGTGGACAACTTGAGGACTGTTTCCGAGGGCGGAAGCGACGATCACGCCCCGCGCGCCCTCCCTGTGGACAACCTGGGGACCGGGCTCGCCGCGCCGTGGGAGCTGCCATCGGAAGACGCGCTCCCGTCCGAGGAGCTGCGGTACGCGAAGTGGGTGCTCTCCGAGCTCGTCCTCCCGCCCGAACTGCGGGGCGCCCGGGCCCACGGGCTCACGGTCCGCACGCCGTACCTGGATGAGGGCTTCGCGCGGGTGGCGCTGGCCCTGCCGGAGTCCGTGCTGCTGCGGGACGGGTTCGGCAAGTGGCTGTTCCGGCACGCGGTGCGGTCCCTGGTGCCGGAGGAGGTCCGCCTCGCGCGCAAGACGCCCCGGTATGGGCACACCGCCCTCTCCAGCCCGGTGCGCTCACGCTGGCTGGAGCTGTATCGCGCCTGGCTGTCTCCGGCGCGGCTGGAGCCCCTCCAGGTCATCGACTCGCGAGCGGTGCTGGGATTGCTGGAGCGCTACATCCGCCTGTCGCCGGACGACCCGAGGGCCGGACCGATGGATCGGCTGTTGATGCGCCTCATGTCCCTGGCCATGCTCCAGGCCCACACCGAGGCGCCCCCCTGAATGTCCCGAGTCCTCATCGCCACCTCTCCTGAGAAGGGCCACCTCAACCCGATGGTCGGCGTGGCCCAATGGCTGCGCCGCCTGGGACACACCGTCGGCTGGCTGTGCATCCCCGAACCCGCGCCGCAGCTCGAAGCCCTGGGCGTGGAGGTGCTGCGCCTGCCGCACGTCGAAGCCGCGCCGCCGGGCATCGAGACCGGAGGCGAAGCGCTGGCGAAGCTGGTGCTCGACGACGTGGCGCTGGGGAGGTGGATCCGGGGGCTGTTGCTGGACTCCGTCCCCGCGATGCTGGAGCCCGTGCGGGAGGTAGTGCGCGCCTTCCGCCCCGACGTGATGGCGCTGGACGGGATGCAGTACGCGGCGGTGCTCGCGGCGCACACGGAGGGGATCCCGTGGGCGGGCGTGTCCTCCGCGCTCACGCTGCTGGAGCCGCGGCCGGAGATTCCCCTGCTGCGCAACGTGCGGGCGTTGAAGGACGACCGTCAGGCCCTGTTCCGCCGTCACGGCTTCGACGCGCGCTTCCGCACCTGCGAGTGCCTGTCGCCCCGGCTCAACATCATCTTCGCCACCGAGGCCTTCCTGGGCCCGGACGCGGGAGTGCCCCCGGACACGCTGCTGGTGGGCCCCTCCATTCCGCCGGAAGCCCGGGGCGACGAGGTGCCCTTCCCCTGGGAGCGCCTGGGCGACAAGCCGGTGCTGTACGTGTCCTTCGGAAGTCAGATTTCGTATCAGCCGGAGCTGTTCCGCCTCATCGCGGAGGCCGCGAAGCCGTTCGGTGTGACGCTGGTGTTGTGCGCGGGCGAGCTGGCGGACACGGACTTCCCGGGCACGCTGCCCGGTGACGTGGTGGCGGTGCGCTACACGCCGCAGCGGCAGGTGCTGGAGCGCGCGGCGGCGTTCATCTCGCACGGCGGCGCCAACTCCGTGATGGAGGCGATGACGGCGGGAGTGCCCATGCTGCTGCTCCCGGTGTGCAACGACCAGCCCGTGCAGGCGCACTTCCTGGAGAAGGCCGGAGCAGGGCTCGCCAGGGACCCGAGGACCCTCACGGTGGAGTCGTGCCGCGAGGCCATCGCGCGACTGCTGGCGCCGGAGTCACCGCTGCGCGACCGCGTGGCGGAGATCTCCCGCTCCTACCGCGCGCACGATGGCGCGAGGACCGCCGCGGAACGCATCGCCGGGCTCGTGTCATGAGTCGCTCGAAGTGGAGCCCTCGCCGCCATCACCCCGAGGGGGTTTCACCGCTGGAGGTGTGGAACCTGCCCGTGTTCGGCCGCGAGCTGTGGGAGCTGCTGGGCTCTCCGTGGGTGGAGGACGACCGGCGCGCGGGAGTCCCTGGAGCCACGCTCGCGGCCCGCATGATGCTTCCGCTGGGGGAGGCGCTCGCGTTGCTGGTGAAGCAGCACGCGCCGGACGCGGCGTATCTGAGTGGAGGCCTGGCGGAGCTGGACGGCTTTCCCGCCGCGTTGAGGGACGCCACGGCGTCGCTGCGCCGCCCGGTGCACATCGCGCTGTCACCGCGCTTCGCCCCCGTGCGCGCGGGGCTGCGCATGCTGGAGGCCCAGGGTGCGCGAAGCCCGCTCTGCGTGGACGTGGGCCAGACGAGCATCAAGCTCGCGCGCGCTGGCGCCACGCGCGTCGTGGAGCGGAACCTCTCCACCCTGCCCCCGCTGTTCATCGGCCAGCCGCGTCCCGCGGACGGCCATCACATCCGGGACACGGTGGCGTTCATCGCGGGAGCGCTGCGGACGTTCCTCGCGGAGGACAGCCGCGAGCCTCCGGACGCGCTGTGTCTGGCATTGCCGTGTCCGCTGGATGAGGCCCTGATGCCCGGGGGTTGCACCTACGGCTTCGAGGGCACGGCGTCCCTGGTCCCGGACATCCTCGCCCACGCGGGCCTGCCGGACACGGGAGGCCCCGTGCTGGTGCTCAACGACGCGGAGCTGGCGGCCGAGTCCGCGCGGCGGGCCCCCCAGGTGAAGGGGCGCCGCGTGCTGTGCCTGTCCCTGGGCTTCGGCCCGGGGGGTGCCCTGCTCGAACGCGGCTGAGCCTGGTAACCTGGTCGTGGACCGTGCCCACGCCCTCCGACAACGACCAGGCCATCCGGCTGGCGGCCTTCAAGGCCTTGCAGGCGCTGGTGGAGCGGCACGGAGAGGTGCTGCCGTGGGAGGTCATCGCGGAGGGCTTCCAGCTCCACGGCGAGCAGCATCTGTTCGCCAACCGGACGCGCGGCATCTTCTGGCCCCGGCAGATGCAGGAGACCGCGCTGTCCATCAAGACCACCGTCCCGCGAGGCTCCCGCGTCGCCCGTTACGACGATGACAACATCGCCTCGGACGGAGCCTTCCTCTACAAGTTCCAGGGCACGGACGTGGAAGCGCGAGACAACCGCCGGCTCGTGCGCGCGCAGCAACTGGACGCACCGCTCGTCTACTTCTACGGCATCGAGCCCGGCTTCTACCGGCCCCTGTGGCCCGTCTACATCTCCGACGTGGACCTCGCCTCGCACTCCTTCCACGTCATGGTCTCCGAGCCCGAGACGGTGAAACAGCACTTCGTGGCGGACGCGAAGGCTCTGACCTGGGAACGGCGATACACGACGGTGCAGGCCAAGAAGCGGCTGCATCAGGCCGCCTTCCGTCAGCACGTCCTGAACGCATACGAACGCCGCTGCGCGGTCTGCGCGTTCCCTCGCACGGAGCTGCTGGACGGCGCCCACATCCTCCCGGACCGCGACGAACGTGGCCACGCGGAGGTCCCCAACGGACTGGCGCTCTGCCGGCTCCACCACGGCGCCTTCGACACGAACCTGATGGGCTTCCGTCCCGACGGCGTCATCGAGCTGGCGCCCAGCCTGCTCGCCACCCGGGACGGCCCCACGCTGGAGCACGCGCTGAAGGGCTTCGTGGGCAAGACGCTCCACCTGCCGCGCGCGAAGGAGCTGCGGCCCAGGACGCTCTACCTGGAAGAGCGCTACGAGCGCTTCCGCCAGGTGGGCTGAGACCTCCTGACCGGAAGGAGAGGTGTCCTGCCTGAATGGGCAGGTCGCCGTCCTGCCCGGTCCGCCGATGTGGCGCGATTTCGAGCCCTTTAGTTTCAGACTCGAAAGGAACACGCCATGTCCACCGACACCCTCCAGTCCCTCTCGCAGTCCATCTCCACCGTCGTCGAGCGCATCGCTCCCTCCCTCGTCCGCGTCGAGGCCCGCCGTCGCCGGGGCGCCAGCGGCGTCGTCTGGGACGCCGACGGTCACATCCTCACCACCAGCCACGCCGTCGAACACGAGGGCTCCATCCAGGTGGGCCTCGCGGACGGCCGCTCGGTGTCCGCCGAGCTCGTCGGCCGCGACCCGAGCACCGACCTCGCGCTCCTCAAGGCCGACGCGAGTGGACTGACCGCGCTCGCGCCCGCGCCGCTCGACGACGTGAAGGTCGGCCACATCGTCCTGGCCATCGGCCGTCCCGGCCGCACCGCGCGGGCCACGCTGGGCATCGTCAGCGCGTTCGGGGGCGACTGGCGCACGCACGCGGGCGGGCAGGTGGACCGCTACCTGGAGACCGACGCGGACCTGCCTCCGGGCTTCTCCGGCGGCGCGCTGGTGGACGCGCAGGGCCGCTTCCTGGGCATCCCCACGGCGGCCTTCTCGCGCACCGCCGCGGTCGTGCTGCCCGGCGGCACGCTGACGCGCGTGGCGAACTCGCTGCGCGAGCACGGCGGCATCCGCCGCGGCTACCTGGGCGTGGGCGCCTACCCGGTGCGCCTGCCGCGTGAAATCGACGGCACGAAGGCGGGGCTCATCCTGCTGTCCGTGGATCCGGAAGGGCCCGCGCAGAAGGCCGGGCTGCTGCTGGGCGACGTGCTGGTGAGCCTGGGCGGCCAGTCGCTGCACGGCGTGGAGGACCTGCTGGGCTACCTGGGCGACGAGAAGGTGGGCGCGTCCATCCAGGCGAAGGTGTTGCGCGCGGGCGAGCTGCGCGAGGTGCCCATCACCGTGGGCAAGCGTTCTTGAAAGGAGCCGGCGATGAAACTGTTGCAGCAACTCTCGGATGACCTGGAAGGGCTCGTGGCCGGCGCGGCTCCGGCGGTGGTGGGCGTGGAGCACGCGCGCGGCCACGGCACGGGCCTGTTCCTCACGCCGGATGGCTACGTGCTCACCAACCGGCACGTGGTGATGCGCACGCCCAAGCGCCTCACCGTGCAGCTCCACAACGGCGAGGAGCGCCGGGCCACGCTGGTGGGCGGGGATGCGCCCACGGACCTCGCGGTGGTGCGCGCGGAGGGCGAGGACTTCCCCACGCTGCCGCTCGCGGATCCGGAGACGGTGCGGGTGGGGCAGTTGGTGATGGCCATTGGCAATCCCTTCCGCCTGGAGCAGTCGGTGTCGCTGGGCGTGGTGAGCGCCATCAACCGCTCCATCACGCTGCCGGACGGGGTCATCCTGGAGGGGATGCTCCAGACGGACGCGGCCATCAACCCGGGCAACTCCGGCGGGCCGCTGCTCGACACGCGAGGGCGCGTGGTGGGGCTCAACACGCTGGTGTTGCCGTTCGCGCAGGGGATTGGCTTCGCGGTGAGCGCCACCACGGCGGCCTGGGTCGCGAGCCTGCTCATCCAGCGCGGCCGGGTGGACCGGAAGTTCCTGGGCATCGCCGCCACGGCGGTGAACCTGGAGCCCGCGCTCGCGAAGGACACCGGCCAGCCGCGAGCGGTGCGCGTGTTGAAGGTGCAGGAGGGCACGCCCGCGGACGACGCGGGGCTCCAGCCGGACGACCTGCTGCTCGGCATCAACAGCCGGCCGGTCAACAGCGTGGACGACCTGCAGCGGCTGATGGCGCTCGCCACCGAGGAGGAGGTGCACCTGGACGTGCTGCGCAAGGGCCGCCGCAAGGACGTCTCCGCCCGGGCCCGCCACCGCCGCGAGCCGGTGGCGGCCTGAGCTCAACGGGCAGGCTCACGGCCACGTCAGCATCAAGCCCACGCCGTCCGGCGCGGGCACCAGATGCGCCGTGAGCTGCCCGTTCAGCTTCGCGTTGAGGAACGTCAGCACGCCGTCGAACACGAGCAGGAACGCGCCCTGCATGAGCACGCTCTTGCCCCAGCCCCTCAAGCGCTCCGAGTCCTTGCGCAGCCCTCGCTCCCACAGGAGCCCGCCGAAGGCGATGTAGCCCACGTCCAGGCCCGCGTTGAAGAGCAGCAGCTTCTCCATCCGCTGTCCTTCGGACAGGCTGCGCGCCAGGTCCCATGAGGCCGGATCCGCCGTCGCCTGTCCGTGATAGCCGAGCCCCGCGATGACCAGGTTCACCACGTTCCAGGCCGCGTTCGCCTGGAAGAAGGCCCGCGTCTCGCCTTCGCTGGCGAAGTGTCCTGCGACGCCCGTGCCGATGTTCAGCACCGCCCAGCCGAACAGGATGCCCATCGCGGTCCGGTTCACGCGCACCGCCTCCGCGTTGTGCTCCGCGAGCCACGCCTTCGCATCCGGGGCAGGCGTCTCCTGCGCCACCCCAGGCATCGCGAAGAACAACAGCACCAGGACACAGCAGGAACGCACGAGGCGGGCGGGAACCATGGCCGCACTCTAGGGGGTGTCCCTAATTAGCTGAAGAAAGGTGCTGGAGGCCGAGCGGCCGCCAGCACCGTGGTCAGGGCTGAG
>NZ_JAIQDE010000049.1 GCF_020037015.1 Corallococcus sp. AS-1-6
AGCTCAGCCCTGACCACGGTGCTGGCGGCCGCTCGGCCTCCAGCACCTTTCTTCAGCTAATTAGGGACACCCCCTAGCGCGTGGTGCCGTTGTTGGGCGCCATCGTGCCGGTGGAGTCCGGCACCGGCGTGGTCATGTTGCCCTTGGCGCCGGAGCTGTTCGGGTCCAGCGTGGAGTCGTTGGGCAGGTCGCTGTCGTCCGGGATGGCGCTGTCGTCCGTGTCCATGCCGGAGCCGCCCGTGCCCGGCTCGGTCATCTCGCCGTCGTGCACGCCGGGCTCGGCCTCGCCGGTGCCCGCGCCGCCCGTGCCCGGATCCATCATGCCGTCGTCGTTCGCGGGCGGCAGCGTGGAGTCATCCGTCGTGCCGGAGCCGCCGGTGTCCATGTCCGACGGAGGCATCGTCGGGTCCTGCGACGTACTGCCTGTGTCGTAGCCGGAGCCGCCGCTGCTGGGCGGCGGCGTGGTGGTGTTGCCGGAGCCGGTCGTGTCCGTCCCCGTGCCGCTGGAGTCCGTGCCCATGGTGGAGTCGGAGGCCGGCGCCGGCTCGGTGCCGCGCGTCGCGGACTGGTCCGACTTACAGCCCGTGCCGAGCGCGAGAGCACCCGCGAGAACCGCCGCCACCGTGAGCTGGGTCTTCAGGAACTTCTTCATGTGGATTCCCCCGATAGGAGTCTGACTGCTTGAAAGGTCCTGGCTGCCTGCAGGACCGAAGGTGAGCAGGCCCGGGGGTGTGTGCAGGGGTGGCTCATCCGCCTGCCTGCTCGGGGGACGGCAGGGGCGGACGCGAGGGGTGGGTTGCGCGGAAGGGGGGTGTCCTGCGCGCGTCAGGCCCGGTGGCCTGGAGTGCGAGCCGGCGAGCCCGGGCCTCGGGGGCTCAGGGGCTCGGAGGCTGGGTCACGTTGCCGCCGCCAATCGGCGTCACGGAGTTGCTGGACGTGTTGCTGTCCGGCGTCAGCGTGTTGCCGCCTGGAGACAGCGTGGTGGTGGGCTGGGAGCCCGTGATGGTGGGCGGCGTGAGGCCGGTGGCCGGCGGCAGCACCGCGCCCGTGCTGGACATGGTGCCCGTCGGGGTCCCCGGCGTGACGACGCTGGTGGAGGCGCCCGGCGCCAGGGTGCCGGGGGTCGTCGTGGCGGGCGGCATCAGCGCGCCCGTGGTGGCGGTGGAGCCCGTGGAGCCCGCCACGGTGGAGCTGGTGCCGGGGGCCAGCACCGCGCCGGTGCCCGTCACGGTGGTGGCCGAGCCGGGCGCCACCACGGTGCCTCCGCCCGTCACGGTGGTGGCGTTGCCGGGGCTGGACGGCCCGGTGCCGGAGAGGGACGGCTGGGCGCTGTACGGCTGCGGAATCACCGCGCCCGTGCTCGTGCCGGCGCCGCCGGTGCCCGTGTTCGCGCCGGTGAGGTCTCCAATGGGCTGGGTCACCGGACTGGCCGACACGCCGCTGATGGGGGCGGGGGTGCCCGCCGGTGCTCCGGGGTTCGGCTGGCTGGTGGTGATGGCGCCCGCGGAGTTCGGATCCACCTGTGCGTGCGCGGAGCCCAGCGCCAGGGTGCCCGCCGCCACGCTCATCCAGATCCATTGTTGGGACATCGCTCTACTCCTCGCGGGTATGGGGCCAGACGGGCGACACCCCGGCCTGATGGGAGGGCGTGGGCCGCTGAGGACCCTGGCCCTCCTTCATGAAGTGCTCACCCCGGAGCCTCGGGGGAACCGCACGGTGGCGGCGCTTGCGGTCGGAGAGGACCAGCAGCAACGCCGGGAAGGTCACCAGCATGATGAGCAGGTTCATCCCGAACCCCACGTTCGCCAGGGCGCCAATCGAGTTGAGGCCCGGGTGGTCCGCGAGCAGCAGCGCGCCGAACCCCACCGCGCTCGTGAGCAGGCCGCCGCAGATGGCCTTCCCCGTCTCCGAGTACACCCGCACGAAGTCGCTGCGCGGCGACGCGAGCCGCGTGATGAGGTGCACGCCCGCGTCCACCGTCGTCCCGATGAGCACCGGGATGACCAGGATGTTGAGGTAGTTGAACTCCATGCGCAGCAGCGGCATCACCCCCAGCACCGCGAACAGCGACACCACCGTGGGCATCAGGCACAGCAGCGCGAGGCGCAGGCCGCCCAGCGTCACCCACATGGCCAGCAGCACCATGAGCGTGGAGCCCAGCAGGATGAACGGCGCCTCGTGCGACACCAGGTTGAAGATGTCCGCCTGCACCATCGCCTCGCCGGCCACCACCGCGGGCCGGCCGTCCGGCAGCGTCATCCCGCGGACCTCCTTCGCCATCCGGCGCATGGCCCGGCCGTCGGACTGGTCCGCGGAGGGGTACACCAGCACGAAGCCGGTCCCCGGGCCGCCGCGCCCCTGGAACTGCTGACGCACGCTGGAGGGCAGGTCCGCCTCCGTGAAGGGCTTCGCCCGCACCTGCCTGCGCAGCTCCGCCAACTGCCCGCGCTGCTCCGGGGTGAGCTGCCCTTCGGGCACGTCCTCCACCAGCCTCCCGATGTCCTTCAGGATGGCCTGCTTCTCCGCCTGCCGCTCCGGCACCAGGCTCGCGAGCGCCGCGACGAAGTCCACCGTGGAGTTCGCGCCCAGCCGCCGCTTGCGCTCCTGGAGCTCCCGCACGACCGCGGCCTCCTCCGCGCGGGAGCGCGTGAGCACCACCAGCGGGACCTGCGAGTAGCCGATGAGCTGGTTGACGGCGCGGTCCAGCACGAACGAGTCCAGGCGCTGGTCCTGCAGCGAGCCGATGTCGTAGTCGAACCGCAGGCGCGGAATCTGCGTGAGCAGGCCCGCCACGACGAGCGCGGACACCGCCGTGAGCAGCCCGCGCCGGCGGGTGATGACGCGGCCCAGCGGCGCCTCCGTCATCTCCGTCGCCTTCGCGCGAGGCCTCCAGCCCCAGCGCGCCCCCAGCCCCAGCACCGCCGGCAGCACCAGCACGTACGCCAGGATGAGCACCAGCATGCCCACGCCCGCGATGACGCCGAACTCGCGGAACGCCGTGAGCCTGGACGTGCCCAGCACGAAGAAGGTGAGCGCCGCCACCAGCGCGGACACCAGCGCCGCGCCGCCCGTGTGCATGAAGGACTCGCGCGTGGCCTGTTCGGAGGAGCACCCCTCTCCGCGCAGCGTGAGGTAGCGGCCCAAGAGGTGGATGCCGTGCTCCACGCCCAGGCCGCCCAGGATGGCGCCCAGGAACGCCGTGAGCAGGTTGACGCGGCCGTACGCCACGCCCACCAGGCCGTAGGTCCACGCCAGGCCCGCGCCCACCGGCGCCAGCACCATCCCCACCGCGAGCACGCTGCGGAAGTGCAGGAACAGGTAGAGCAGCACCAGCACCGTGGCCACCGTGGAGGACACCGCCACGTCGCGGGTGATCTGCGCCTGCTGATCCATCTTCTTCTGGAACGAGCCGGTGATGGACGTGTGGAAGCCGGGGCCGTACTTCGACAGGTCCTCGCGCCGCAGGACGCCCCGCACCTCCTGGATGATGTTCGTGGAGAAGGTGAGGTCCGCGGACGACACCTCCGGCTTGGCCAGCACCACCACGCGGCGCGCGTCCGGGTCCAGGTAGTAGTCGCTGGGGTGGCTGGACAGGCGCGTCACCGCGCCGCCGCCGTACTTCTGCTCCAGGTCGGAGAAGTCCAGCGGCGGGGGCGGCTCATCGTCCAGCGACACGAAGAGCGGGTTGGCCCGCGCCTTCTCCCAGGTGAGGCGCGCGTCGATGCGGCGCTCCACCTCCCGCAGGTCCTCGGGTGACAGGAAGTAGAGCGCGTGGGCGCGGAAGAAGCTGCTGGGGCGGGTGATCTCCACGTAGCGGATGCCCGGCAGCGCCTCCAGCTTCGGCGCCACGTCCTCCGCGAATTTCTGGAGCTGCGCCGGGTCCCCGTTCTCTCCCACCACCACCACCCACCCCTGGGCGCCGAAGCGCTGCTCCAGGGTGTGGATGGCCTGCACGCTTTCGAAGGACCGGGGCAGCAGGTCCACCAGGTTCGCGTTGAGGGTCAGGTGGCGCGCGGACAGCAGCCCCAGCACGGACAGCACCAGCGCGCAGACGAGCGCCGTGAAGGGGCGGCGGTGGTTGTGCGCAGCCAGCGCACCCATCGCGCGCTCCACCCGGTGCATCCACGCGCGCTCCGCTGCTGAAGACGGGTTCGAGGCCATCGACCATGCCCCCCAGCGGCGCCTGCCTCCTGGCAGGGCCCATGTCGAAGCAGAAGCTGGCCACGCCGCGATCCTCCGACACGACGGCGCGAGGGGTCGCTCCGCCCGTCCGCCACGTCTGGAAGGGTGGGGCAAAATGCCTCAATCCCCAGAGGAGAAGCGGATCCCCTGGCGGGCTTCGCGCCCGGGCGGCATACATGGCGGCGTTCGTTGATGCGCCTCTTGTTCCCCAGGCCAGGCATGCGGCCAGTGGAGGCCCCGGGCCGATGCCTGGACGCACGGTGGCCCGAGGCATATACGCGTGAGCGGCCCGGTTCGTTCGGGCTCAAGGTTGTCCCCGGCCGTCAGGCGCGGGCTTTCAGCAGGAAATCACATCCATGAGTGAGACGCGGTGGTCCGGACGGTTCGAGGCGGCGATGGGCTCCCTGGCGGCCCGCAGCCACCAGAGGCCCTGGGTGGCGCTGTTCGTGACGCTGGTCCTGACGGGCCTCGGCACCTTCTTCGCGCGCGACCTGCGCCTCAACGCGGACCTGGCCAACCTGCTGCCCAAGTCGTTCCAGTCCGTGCAGGACCTGGAGAAGCTGCGCACGCGCTTCGGCGGCCAGGGCAACGTGGTGGTGGCCGGCATCGGCGCGGAGCCCGAACAGCTCAAGCAGTTCGTGGATGACATGGCGCCGAAGCTGGCGACGCTGTCGGAGATCCGCTTCGTCAACGCGCAGCGGCCCAGCCAGTTCTTCGACGAGCACGGCCTCTACTACGTGGACCTGCCGGACCTGAAGACCATCGAGGAGCGCATCGACGCGCGCTTCGCCTGGGAGAAGGCGCAGGCCAACCCGCTCTTCGTGCGCCTGGAGGAAGAGGCGCCCCCGTCCCTGGACTTCAGCGACATCCAGAAGAAGTACACCGGCGGCGCGAACATGCGGCTCGCGGGGCAGGGCGGCCTGTACTACCTGGATCCGCAGGAGCGCATGGTGGTGATGCTCCTGAAGGCCCGGGGCTCCTCCGCGGACCTGGGCTACTCCAAGACGGTCATCGCCCAGGTGGAGGACTACCTGGCGAAGCAGGACCTGTCGAAGTACGGCCCCGGCTTCCGCACGGAGATCACCGGCACGTTCAAGAAGAAGATCGACCAGCAGGCGGTCATCACCGGGGACCTGGCGCGCGCGTCCACGCTTGCGCTGGTGCTGCTGCTGGCCTACCTCATCTTCCACTTCCGCAGCGGCCTGTCCGTGGGCCTCACCATGGTGCCGGTGGTCGCGGGCCTGTCGTGGACCTACGGCTTCGTGGGCGTGGCGTACGGGCAGGTGAACCTGCTGACGGGCTTCCTCGCGGCGGTGCTGGGCGGCCTGGGCGTGGAGCACGGCATCCACCTGCTGGGGCGCTGGGGCACGCTGCGCTCGGAGGGCATGACGTCGGAGGAGGCGGTGCGGGAGACGTTCCGGCACACGGGCTTCTCCGCGCTCATCTCCGCGCTGGTGGCGGCGCTCACGTTCCTCAGCCTGTCGTGGTCGGAGTTCAGGGCGTTCCACGAGTTCGGCGTCATCGCGGCGGTGGGCATGATGGTGAGCGTGGCGTCGTACCTGCTCATCCTGCCGGCGCTGCTGGGGCTGGTGTCGCGCTGGGGCTGGGTGCCGCGTGAGCACCAGTCGCAGTCCGGGCCCATGGCGATGCTGGCGCGCTTCCTGCCGCGCCGCTACCGCGCGGTGGCCATCGTCATCGGCGTGGCGCTGGTGGGGCTCATCAGCCAGGCGTACCGGGTGAGCTTCAACTACGACTCCACGAAGCTGGATGACGTGTCGCTGCCGAGCGTGCGGTTGGACCGGCGCATCGACCACATCCTGGGCTACTCGGCGACGCCGGTGGTGGTGCTGACGGACTCGGAGCCGATGGAGCGCGAGGTGGTGAAGCAGCTCCAGGCGCGCAAGGAGAAGTACGGCAAGGACTCCACCATCGACTTCGTGGGCGCGCTGGAGGACCTGGTGCCCCAGCACCAGGAGGAGAAGCACGCGCTGCTCCAGTCCATCCACCAGAAGCTCCAGCGCATCGATCCGGAGCGCGTGGACAAGGCCCAGCGTGACGACCTGGTGCGCGCGGTGAAGATGACGGGCGCGAAGCCCTTCACGCGCGAGGACCTGCCGGTGAGCCTGCGCCGCCAGTTCGAGCCCGCGGCCGGCCAGAAGGGCGGCGTGGTGCTGGTCTACGCGAACGTGAGCCTGTCGGACGGCGCGGGCACGCGGCGCTTCACCAAGGAGGTGCGCAACCTCCAGATGCCGGACGGCAGCCAGGTGTCCGCGGCGGGCGAGGCGCTCATCCTGGCGGACATCCTGGACATGGTGGCCTCCGAGGGCCCGCGCATCCTGGTGGCCGCGGTGGTCAGCGTCTTCCTGGCCATGTGGCTGACGCTGGGCTCGCTGCGCAACGCGGTCATCTGCATGCTGCCCACGCTGCTGTCCATCGCGGCGCTGGTGGGCCTGATGTCCCTCATGGGCCTGCAGTTCAACTACCTGAACATCGTGGTCATCCCGGTGCTCATCGGCACGACGGTGGATGCGGGCGTGCACCTGATTGAGCGCCTGGGCGAGCCGGGCGCGGACTTCGTGACCGTCTACGCGGAGACGGGCCGGGCCATCACGGGCGGCCTGCTCACGAGCGCCATCGGCTTCCTGGCGCTGGTGTTCGCCAAGCACCCGGGCCTCAACTCCATTGGCGACCTGGCCAACCTGGGCTTCGCGGTGAACATGGTGGTCGTGCTGGTGGGCTTCCCGGCGCTCCTGCTGCTCGTGGACCGCTGGCGCAACAAGCACAGCAGCGCCACGTCCACCCCGGCGGCCGGCGGCGACGAGGGCCAGCGCCCCGCGGAGAGCTGAGGCGCCCGGGGATGGCGGGGCCGGTCCGCAAGGCAACACCGCGGAGGGACGAACGGGCATGGGCACCCGGCGGTCCCCGGCCCCACCTTCGTCCTGTATGGGGCGCTCATACTTCAGGTATCAATCTGGCCGGATGTTCGAGAACGCCTTCCTCGAGGCGGCCTCGAAGCTACACCCCGCGGTGCCGGTCCTGCTCTACGGCCCGCTCACGCTGGGCCTGCTCGGGTGGGGGCTGTCAGGGGGACGGACGACGGTGGGGCGGGCCCTGCTGTTCATCCCGCTGGGCCTGCTGACGTGGATCCTCATGGAGTACTGCATCCACCGGTTCTTCTTCCACTGGGAGGGCAAGGGCCCGCTCAGCCGGCGGGTGCATGAGATTGCGCACGGCTACCACCACAAGTACCCGGACGACTCGCAGCGCCTGGTGATGCCGCTCATCGTCACCGTGCCGCTGTCCTCGCTCATCGGGGTGTCGCTGTGGTGGGTGGGCCGCCCGGCGGAGATGCTCCCGTACTTCGTGGGCATCGTCTGGGGCTACGTGACCTACGACACGCTCCACTGGGCCACGCACCACCGCACGCCGCGCACGGCCTGGGGCAAGGCGCTGCGCGCGCACCACATGGCGCACCACTTCGCGACGCCGGACCGCAACTTCGCCATCAGCAACCGGTGGATGGACGCGCTGATGGGGAGCGGAGGGCGGCGCCCCGCGAAGGAAGCATCACGCGGCGAGGCACCTCCCAAGCAGGGCGCCGGCGTGGGGCCCTGAGGCGCGGCGTCAGGGGTCCATACGCCCGCCAATCACCGGGAACCGGTCGTAGGCCCGCAGGAGCGCGTCCAGGTGGGCAGGATTGTCGAGGGTGAGCGGCGCGTCCGTGAGCTGGACCAGCCACCCGCCGGATGGGAGCCTCCTCGAGCGCGAGAGCAGGTCCGCGTCGTGCTCTGGAGCCGGGAACCCGATGGTTCGTGCGGCTGCGGCGGACCAGTAGTTCAACCAGCCCAGCCGATGGGGAATCTCTGGCGAGCGGAGCTCTTGGGGGAACTTGAGTGCGGGCAGGCCCCGCGGAGGCACCTGGGGTTTGCGCACGGGGTGGACTGTCTGGCGTGAGAGTTCCGCCGCCGCCTCAAAGGGCGTGGCATGACCCCACAGCGCGTGCGCTCCTTCGCCCATGGCCTCCAGAGCCTTCGAGGCTACCGCAAGGCTCTCCGCGTCCATTGGGAGCTTGGCGTGGACGTCGAGCAGTGGCGTGGGGCCAGGTCCATCCAGTGCGGACATCGTCACGGGCGCGCCTTCATCGTTGTTGCAGATGAAGGGGATTCCCCCGTCCCTGCGGATCCGGGCGAGCCACTCATCCCGCTCAGGGAGGGGCACGAGTTCCTGCTCATCCGAGACGGTCCACCCCAGCCGAAGGCCGGGAACCACGTGCTCCAGTCCATGCGCCGCGGCCACGAGACAACGCTCGTCCCCTGGATGTGCGGGCACATAGACCCGGATGGCGAGGGAGGTGGAAGTAACGTGCGATGTACGCGGAGGTGCGGGCGTGGGCATGCCTGGGCCGTGGCTGTACCTCCATGAACGGTCAAAGGGGAGCGAAGTGCTTCGCGTCCGTCATGAAGGTGCACCTGAGAGAGTAAGTGCTCATGCGGCCACGTCGCAGAGTATGCGCACGAAGTTCATGAGCTTCTCGGGCTCACCAAAGAGCGAATCATTTTGCACTTAGAGTTGCCGGTGCCTTTTCCCTGGTTAAACAAGGACGCTGGGACCGTCGTCAGTTGAAGCGAGCTGTCGCCCATGGAGTTCAGACGGTTCGGGCAGGTAGTAGCTACTGTAAGTGGTTCGCATGGTCGGCTATCGCCGTCGCTGTTGTCGCGCTCGTCGGTTTGAAGGCGTTCGCAAGCGTCGTCGTGAGTCTAAATCAGCCGGAGGTCACCATGGGAGTCATCAAGTCGTTGTTCACGTGTCGGGTCGTACTTGCCGCATTCGTTGAAACGGCGTGGTCGATCTTCGTGAATCTTCTTACGAGTAGCCGCCTCGCTTGAACTGATGACATCCCGCCCCCGGCGTGTGAGGCGCTGACAGTGATAAGAACAATGGGCCTCAGTGGAGGACACTGGGGCCTTTGTTCAATTCAGGGATGCTAGAGCCCCCGTGCATACTAGGCCGCCTTCTCCGGAACGCCCGTCCACGCGGCCACGAAGTCCGCCAGACCGCGCAACTGCCGGTCGTTGAGCGTGGCCTGCCAGCGCGCGTGGCGCACCGCCCGGTACGCCTCCGGCGCATCCCAGCCGCGCGCCACCATGACCGCCAGGCCCATCAGCGGGCCGCGCCCCACGCCGTGCTCGCAGTGCGCGTACAGCACGCCGCCCGCGTCCAGCCGGGGCAGCGCCCAGTTCACCCCTTGCGACAACTGCTCCACGGACGGCGGGTAGCGGTCCGTCACCGGCAGGTGGAGCAGCTCGATGCCCAGCGCCGCCAGCGCCTCGCGGTCGTCCCAGCGCTCCGCGCGCAGGTCGATGACACAGGTGATGCCCCGGGCCTTCAACTCGCCGTAGCGCGCGCGGGACACGCTGCCGCCCACGTGCAGCCACGGGTTCACCTGGGACACGTTGAGGGCGCGCTTGCCGGGCAGCTTGGTGGTCCACTCCACCCCGCGCGCCACCACCCGCAGCACCTGCTTGCGCACGAACCCCCGGACCCCGGGGACGTGATGCACCGACCGCAGCAACGACTCGCTCACGCTGAGAACCCCTGCTCCGCTACTCGCCTTCCAACGTCACTTCCATCAGGCCGTCCACCGGCGCCTTGCCCGGGCGCTCCATCACGCCCCGCAGCAGGTACGTCACCGGCGAGCCCACCATCGGCCGCACCAGCCCGCTCAGCACGCCCAGCGACTCCACCGGCGCGCTGCGCTGGAGCAGCGACGTGCCCTTGAGCGTCACGGCCGGCTTGCCGTCGCGGTCGGTGAACTCCGCCCGCCAGGTGCTCTTGTCCTTCGTCCCCGTCTGGTTGAGCGTGAAGGACTCCAACAGCCGCGCGTCCCCCTGGTCCTCCCAGAGGTACACCGGCGCGTAGTCGCCGCCCTGGCCCTCGCGCCCCAGCACCACCGCGTAGGGCGGCCCCTTGAGCGCGCGGAAGCGCACCCAGCGCTTCGCCACCTTCGCCGGCGCCACCGTGCTGCGCGAGTGGTCCACGTACCCGCCGCCCTTCAGCGTCACCGCCTCTTGCTGTGGCACGCGCAGCTTCACCGTCACCGGGCTGCCGGCCAGCACGACCTCATGGCGGTAGCGGTCCTTGCCGCTCTCCACCACGGAGCCGTCCGGCGACCACGGCTCCGGCTTGCGCGCGTACTCCAACTGCACCCGGCCGTTGTCCAGGGCCGCGTCCACCGTCAGGCCCGTGTCCGAGACCCGGGCGGTGCACTCCCCCAGGGTCAACTGGTCCAGGGCCGCGTTGTAGCTCCAGTCGTTCGCCCCCAGGCGCTTCTGCGGCGCCCAGGCGCGCTTGCCCGGCCGCAGGACCGTGGCGCGGCAGATGCCCGTGCGCGACCCCGGGCCGATGTTCGTCACCGTCAGGTTCACCGACACGTAGGTGCCGTCGTCCGCGTCCGCCACGAAGGTGAAGCTCTCGCCGTACCGGTCGCTGGAGTCGAAGGACACCTTCAGCACGCCACCCGCCGCCGCCACCCCCGGGAGCGAAAGCAGGGCCCCCACCAGCAGGGCCCTCAAGCCGCGGGCGAGCGTGTCACGCCGCATGGGGCCGCTGCTCCAGGAGCTCGTCCGAGGTGTCGTTGAAGACGTAGTCGCGCTGCAGCGGCAGGTTCCACGCGAAGTACACGACGCCGCGCACCACCCACCAGCCCAGCGTGTACGCCAGTTGCGGGTGCAGCGTGAGCAGCGCCACGCCGCCCGCGTTGAGCAGCGCGCTGGTGGCGCTCACCAGCGTGTAGCGCGCCAACTGCGGCGCCACCGCCCCCTGGCTGCGGAAGGTGATGACCCGGTTGATGGAGTAGTTCACCACGCCGCCCAGCACGCAGCCGGCCACCGTGGCCCACACCGGGGAGATGCCTCCCCACTCCACCATGCCCAGCACCGCCACGAAGTCCACCGCCGTGGCGATGGCGCCCGCCGCCGCGTTGAAGCCGAACAGCGCCACGCCCGAGCGCTGCGTCACCGGCTTCTTGGGCGTCAGGGCCCGCACCAGCGTGCGGAAGCGCGACACCGCCGTGACGTTGCTCAGGATGGCCACGAACACCAGGCCCGCCACCGCCAGCCAGTGCATGGGGTGCTTCTGCTCCGGCCAGAACAGCGCCTCCAGGATGGGCGACAGCGCCGTGCCCACGCCCAGGAACAGCACCCGCTCCAGCCGCTGCATCGCGCCGTCGCGCACGCTCACGCCCAGGCCTTCCCCCTTGGCGCGCACGTACGGCACCAGCGAGGAGCCCATCAGCGCCCCCAGCGCGGGCAGCAGCACCCAGGTGTCCCGGTAGTACCAGGCCAGGCCCATCAGGATGGCGGAGTCCACGTACCGGTCCAGCACGGAGTCCAGCGCCGCGCCCGCGGGGTTCGCCTCCTTGCGGGTGCGCGCCACGCGGCCGTCCATCACGTCCAGCACGCCCGCGAAGAGGAACAGCCAGCCGCCCAGCGCGAAGCGGCCCGCCGCCACCGCCACGCCGGAGGACACGCCCAGCAGGCCCGACAGCATGGACAGCGCGTTGGCCGGCAGGCCCGAGCGCAACAGCACCGTCCACAGCGGCTGGATGACCCAGAAGAAGTAGTGGCGCAGGAAGAAGCCCACCAGCACCGACTTGCCGCGCGTCAGCGTCTCCGCGTCCCGGGGGATGCCCTTGATGGCACACCGGATACAGAAGAGCACCAGGCCCACGAGGAAGTACGCGACCGCGAACAGCGCGGGCGCCAGCGCGGTCCAGATGCGCGCCGAGGGGGACAGGTCTCCACTCAGCAAGGCCAGCACGTTGTCATGCACGGGTGTTCCCTCCAGACGGCAGGGTCATGGGCGCCACTCCCGGCGCTTCCACGGCCCGTCTTGCGAAGACAGCCCTCACGACGACGTAGGCCACGACCGCCGCGGTGGCTCCCGCGAGCACGTCGAGGACGTAGTGGTGCGTGAGATACACGGCGGAAAAAGCGACGAGCAGCGCGAACAGCCCGGTCCCCACCCGCCAAGCGGGGCCCTTGTGCCACATCACGAGCACCATCATCAGCGGGTAGGCCGCGTGCAGCGACGGCATGGCGCCGAAGACGTTGGGGTTGCGCCCGTAGAAGTTCGCGAAGTACTGGATGCCGAAGAAGGCGTCGAAGCGCGCGGTGCCCGCCGGACTGGGTGGCGCCGCCAGGTCCGCGAGCCCCGGCCCGTACTTCAGGATGTACCAGGGGGGAGCCGCGGGGTAGATGACGTAGGTGACCACGCCGATGGCGTTCACCACGAAGAAGGCCCAGCACAACTGTTCGAAGCGTGCGTCCTTCTTGAAGAAGAACCACAGCGCCACGAGGAAGACCTCGTAGATGTAGGCCGCGTAGGCCCAGCCGCACAGCAGGTCCAGCGGCGTGTTCGGGTGACGCGACCACCACTCGGGCCAGTGCGTGCCGCCCGGGGCGGGGAACAGCAGCTTCTCCAGGTTCCACAGGTCGCCCGTGTGGATGGTGCCGCGCACCCCCAGCCACAGCGCCTGGCTGTCCAGAATCATGCCGGTGAGCCACAGCGGAAACGCGCCGCGGAGGAACCGCCGCGGGCCGGCGCCGGCCCAGGCCAGCACCACCAGCAGCAGGTCCGCCGCGACGTGCTCCCACCGGACCCTTCCGGTGGAGACGACCAGCGCGAAGTGGCCCGCCGCCATGACGGTGACGAGCCACTTGAACGCGGAGTCCTTCTTAGCGGGAGAGCGGGAGGTCATCCCCGTAGTAGTCCATCCCCAGGTGCGTGATGGGCTCTTCGCCCGCGACGACGCGCAGCGTGTTCTTCAGCTTGGTGAGCTGGATGAACAGGTCGTGCTCCACCGGCAGGCCCGGGTGGGCCATGGGGCTCTTGAAGTAGAAGGACATCCACTCCTGGATGCCCCGCCACTCCAGCCGCTTGGCCAGGTCCATGAACAGCGCGATGTCCAGGACGAGCGGCGCCGCCAGGATGGAGTCGCGGCAGAGGAAGTTGACCTTGATCTGCATCGGGTAGCCCAGCCACCCGGTGATGTCGATGTTGTCCCAACCCTCCTTCGCGTCGCCGCGGGGCGGGTAGTAGTGGATCGACACCTTGTGCGAGTACTTGTTGTACAGCTCCGGGTACAGGTCCGGCTGCAGGATGGTGTCGAGCACGCTCGACTTGGTCACTTCCTTGGCCTTGAAGGCCTGCGGATCATCCAGCACCTCGCCGTCGCGGTTGCCCAGGATGTTGGTGGAGAACCAACCCTCCAGGCCCAGCATGCGCGCCTTGAGCGCGGGCGCGATGACCGTCTTCATCATCGTCTGGCCGCTCTTGAGGTCACGGCCCGCCACGGGCACGGCCTCCTGCTTCGCCAGCTCCTGCAGCGCCGGCGTGTCCACGCTGGCGTTCGGCGTCGCGTTGGCGAACGGCACGCCTTCCTTGATGGCCGCGTAGGTGTAGAGCGCCGTGGGGTTGATGTCCGGGCTGTTCGCGTCCAGCGCCTTCTCGAAGTTGGCCAGCGTCTGGAAGGCCTCCGGCAGCGGGCGGAAGGTCTCCACGCTGCTGCACACCACCATCACGGCGCGCTTGGCGTTGAGCTCCTTCTTGAAGTCCCGGATGTCCTGGCGCAGCGCCTCGATGCTCTCGCGGTGCGTCTTGGTCGCCTTGACGTGGTTCGCGGCGATCCGGCGCACGAACTCCGGATCATGCACGCCCGGCTTCGGCTTGATGCCCTGGAGGAAGGGCTTCACCTGCTCCAGGTGCTTGTCCGTCAGCACGCCCGAGCGCACGGCCACCTGGTAGGCGTCCTCGCTGATGATGTCCCACGCGCCGAAGACGACGTCATCCAGCGTGGCCAGCGGCACCAGCTCGTTGAGCTTCACGGTGCGGCCGTCGGTGCGCTTGCCCAGACGGGCCGTGCCCATCTGCGTGAGCGAGCCGATGGGGGCGCCCTTGCCCTGCCGCGCCAGCTCCACACCCGCCATCAGCGTGGTGGAAACAGCGCCCAGGCCCGGGATGAGCACCGCCAGCTTGCCCTCGGGCTTCGCGACCTTCTTCTTGTTCTCCATCGTCCTGATTCCTTCGAAAGGCGGGAAATCGCTCCGCCCAATGAGCGTCTCCGAGTCCGTCCATCCGGCGCCGGCAGGAATGCCGGACGGAAGGTGGAAAATCTCGAAAGCGGATGGTTGATACTCTAAACCGTCTGTCACTTCAACGTGATGTGCGGGACGGTGCCCGGCTCGTACCACGGCGGCGCCCGGCTGCATGACTCGGGCCGGGGCTGGGTTACAAGCCAGGACGAACGGCGCTGTCAGAGAAACAGCAACCACGGGACAAAAGTCTCACCCACCACGGCAGGCTCACTCGGGTGCGCCTGCCGGGTGGGCCGGAGTGGTACGGGTCTGAGCCTGTCCTGCTTTCACACACCCCCTGACACACGTGTCAGGTTTCAAGAGGGTGGGAGCCGCCGGTCTTCCGGCGGCCCTGTCCGGGTTCCCGTCAGTTGTGGCGGGGGGCGCCCCGGTCGAGCTTCTGGTTGTCACCGGGGTGGTACCTGTCGCCGGTGAGGACGGCTTTCACGAAGCCGACCAGTTGGACCATCTTGCTGTTGGGCGTGTCCCAGTACTCGGCCTTCTCGACGGAGACGCGCAGCAGGGCCAGGTTCGGATCATCCAGCCCCTGGGGGAACCAGGCCTTGAGGGCGGGGTTCCACAGCTCCTTCGCCTTGGCCTTGTCGTGGATCAGCGTGCAGCGGCCGCTGACGGACACGTACCGGTCCCGGGTGGGGTCGGCGTAGGCGAGGCTGACGTGGTGGTCCTTCCGCACCTCGTCCACCTTGTGGGTGTGGTCGTTGGTGAAGAACCACAGCTCCCCGTCGAAGTCCTTGTCGTAGGTCCACATCGGCCGGCTGCGAAGGCTGCCGTCGGTGTCCACCGTCGTCATCATCGCGACCTTGATGCCGTGGATGAGCTTGCCCAGGTGCTCCACCACGTCCTGCGGACTCTTCGTCGTCGTCATGTGCTCGCCTCCCTTGGCGGTTGAAGGTAGGCAGCGGTCGGGCGGCGAACATCGTCCGCGCCGCCGGGTCGGCACCCGGGCAGCCGGGCGTGTGATAGGGGGCGTTGCGGGCCCACTCGCTTGTTTCGTCCTTCGGAACGAGGCGTGACGGCCGGGAGCGACAAGGGATGCTGAAGACCGCGTGGAACGAGTGGAGCCTGAAGGCGCTGCAACTGGAGACGGCCCTGCTGGCGCTGGAGGAGATCGAGCTGCCGGACGCGATGCACGCGCTCCAGGACGCCGCCCAGCAGAAGCTGCTGGAGCTGGCGCGGGCGTGGCAGAAGACGCAGCCCGCGAAGGAGCCGCGCCAGTGGACGCGCGAGGAGAAGGCGGGCGGGGTGCCTCGCGACGAGGAGCTGGCGGACCTGGTGAAGGGCTTCCGCGAGGACGGCAAGACGTGGACGCTCTACCGCCTCACCAGCGACAAGAAGGAAGTGGTGGAGACGGTGGTGTCCGAGGGGCGCGCGTGCATGGCCGCGGGCGGCGAGTACTACCTGGGCCAGTGGGACGCGGAGGAGGGCGTGCTGGAGGTGGGGCGTGACGACGAGGCCGGCGAGCCTGGCACCGGGCTGGTGCTGGAGCCGGGCGGGGAGCTGCGCTACGCGCCTTCCCCCGAGCTGGCGGACCTGTAGTCAGGATTCGAAGAGCTTCACCATCCGCGCGCGCAGCTTGTCGTCCGGCAGCCGTCCGAAGCCTGCCTTCACGTTGTCCTCCAGGTGGGCGGGGTCGGACGTGGCGGGGATGGGGCAGTTCACGGCCGGGTGGCCCAGGATGAACTTGAGGAAGAACTGGGCCCAACTGGAGCAGTCGAACTCCGAGGCCCAGTCCGGCAGGGGCTTCCCCTTCATCTTGCGGAAGAGGTGGCCCTTGTCGAAGGGCTCCATGACGAGCACGGCCACGCCGTGCTCCCTCGCCGCGGGCAGCAGGCGCGCCTCCGCGTCGCGCATCGCGAGCGAGTAGGGCAACTGCACGAAGTCCAGCTTGCTGCTTTTGATGTGCTTCTCCAGGTCGTCGAAGGCGCCGCGCAGGTAGTGGGTGACGCCCACGTAGCGGATCTTCTTCGCGGCCTTCAGCTCCCGCAGCACGGGCAGGTGCACGTCCACGTCCAGCAGGTTGTGCACCTGCATCAGGTCCATGCGGCCGTGGCCCATCTTCTGGAGGGAGGCGTGGAGCTGCGCCGATGCCCGCCACCAGGACCTCTCTGCGGGACGGGGGAGGGGGGCGGGACATGGGGGGAGCGTAGCGGCCGGAGGCGCCGGGCACCGGGCTTCGTGAGGCGCGAAGACGGGCAGGTGACAGTTCTGGAGGGCCGCGGTGTTCCCTTCGCCGAATCCCTTTCGAGGAAGGTCCAGGCGATGAAGCGGAAGGTCGCGGTGTGTGTCGGGGTGATGGTCGCGGTGGCGGCGGGAGCGGCCGGGGCCGAGGAGCGGACGGAGGGGACCGCCGCTCCGGAGTCACACGCTGCTCCGGCGCAGGAGGCACCGGCGCCCACGGCCGTCGCGGTCCCGGTCTCCGCGCTGTCGCCCGCGCCCCTCGTGGAGGCGGCGACGGGCGGTGAGCCCGCCACCGTGGCCCGGCAGCGCTCGGACGCGGAGGAGCTTCACGTCCCGGTGGTGCTGATGGCCCTGCCGCACGTGAGCACGGCGGGCACGGCCACGGAGCGGCTGGTGACCACGTTCGCGCTGGGGGCGCTCGCGACGCATGCGAAGCGGGTGGACGGCGCGGCCATGTCGCTGGGCGCGAACTGGGTGGGCGAGGACCTGTCCGGCGTGCAGCTCACGCTCGGGGCCAACGTGGTGCGAGGCACGGCGTCCGGCGCGCAGTTCTCCGTGGGCGGCAACATCGTCACGGGCGACCTGGACGGCCTCCAGGCCGCAGTGGGCCTCAACGTGGTGAAGGGCGCGGCGGTGGCCGGCCAGTTCTCCGTGGGCGGCAACGTGGCCGCCGGCGCGCTGTCCGGCGGCCAGTTCTCCGTGGGCGCCAACATCGCGGGCTCGGGCGGCGTGGGGGGCCAGTTCACGGTGGGCGCGAACATCGCGTCCGCGCCGTTCAAGGGCATGCAGGCCGCGGCGGGCGCGAACATCGCCCAGACGCTGTCGGGCCTCCAGGCCTCCTCGGGCTTCAACTACGCGGGCCGGATGGAGGGCGCGCAGGTGTCGCTCCTCAACGTGGGCGGGGACGTGTCCGGCGCGCAGGTGGGGTTGATCAACGTCGCGGGCAAGGTGGACGGCCTCCAGTTGGGGTTGATCAACGTGGCGCGCGAGTCCCAGGGCGAGGCGCTGGGCCTGCTCAGCTTCATCGGCAACGGCCAGGCGAACCTGCAGTTGTGGGCCAGCGACATCGCGTACACCAACGTCGCGGTGAAGTTCGGCGGCCGGCACTTCCACACGCTGCTCACGCTGGGCTTCAACCCGGGCACGGACACGCACCGGCGCCGTTACGTGGGAGGCATGGGCTTTGGCGCGCACATCCCCGCGGGGCCATTGTTCTTCGACCTGGATGTCATTGGCAGCGGCGTCCACACGGACAACCTCTTTCGCGATGGCGACGGCTTGAACGTGCTGGGACAGTTGAGGCTGGTGGCGGGCTGGCAGGTGGCGAAGCGGTTCGCGCTCATCGGCGGCGTCACCGGCAACACGCTCGTGACCTGGGACAACGGGGACCGTTGGGAGGAGCTGGGCATCGGGCCGGAGTGGCGCAGCGTCTCCGACGGGGGGCGCACCACCGTGCGCGTGTGGCCGGGCGTCCTGCTGGGCGTGCAGATCTGACGCGGCATCTGATTCGAAGGACGGGAGGGGAACATGTGGAAGCGCTTGGGATGGGCCGCGCTCGCGGCGGGGCTGATGTCCGGCTGCTACTTCACCGACGAGCTCCAGGGCGACGGCAACACCGTCACGGAGTCGCGCATGGCGACCGGCTTCTCCACCGTGGAGAACCGGGGCTCGATGGAGGTGGTGATTCGCGAGGGCGAGGCGCCGGACGTGAAGGTCACGCTGGATGAGAACCTCCAGCACCGCGTGCGCACCTTCGTGTCGCCCGGCAACACGCTGGTCATCGAGACGGACGGCTCGTTCGCGCCCCGGGGCCCGGCGCGCGTGGAGGTCCTCGTCCCGCGCATGGTGGGGGCGACGCAGGACGGCTCCGGCTCCCTGCGCGTGGAGGGCTTCGAGCACGTGAAGGAGGACGTGAAGCTGCTGGCGAAGGGCTCCGGTTCGCTGCGCTTCTGCGGCGGGGTGCGCACCCTGGAGGCGAAGCTCAGCGGCTCCGGGAGCATGGAGCTGTGCGCGGCGGGCGAGGGCCTGGCCGAGTGGGTGGACCTGTCGCAGTCCGGCTCCGGCGACCTGAAGTTCGAGGGGGCCGCGAAGCACGTGCGCGCCCGGGTGGACGGCTCCGGCTTCATGACCCTCCAGGGCGTCACCAACCGGCTCGACGCCTGGCTGGACGGCAGCGGTGGCATTGGCGCCCCGGGCCTCCGGGCGGTGGACGTGAACATCTCGTCGCGAGGCTCCGGCCCGGTGGCCGCGTACGTGGACGGGGGCGGGGCGAGCATCGTGCTCGACTCGTCGGGGAACGTGGACCTGTATGGCCATGCGCTGTCGACCCAGCTCCGGGTCAACGGCAGCGGTCGCGTCGTCTGGCACTGACTAGCTTGTCCTCGACACCCGTGGAGGGCACGGGTGGGGAGGCAGGCGGGCCATGGCAGGGACGATGCGGGCGATGGTGCTCCACGCACCGGGACAGCGCCTGCGGCAGGAGGAGCGGCCCATTCCGGAGCCCGGGCCGGAGCAGGTGCTGTTGAAGGTGCACGCCTGCGCGGTGTGCCGCACGGACCTGCACGTGGTGGACGGAGAGTTGACGCGCCCGAAGCTGCCGCTGGTGCCGGGCCACGAAATCGTGGCCACGGTGGTGGAGGCGGGCGCGCGGGTGGAGGGCTTCGCCCCCGGGCTGCGCGTGGGCGTGCCGTGGCTGGGGTGGAGCTGCGGGCAGTGCCGCTTCTGCCGCTCCGGGCGGGAGAACCTCTGCGACACGGCGCGCTTCACCGGCTACGACCTGGACGGGGGCTTCGCGGAGTACACCGTCGCGGATGCGCGCTTCTGCTTCCCGTTGCCGCCGTCGTACCGGGACGTGGAGGCCGCGCCGCTGATGTGCGCGGGGCTCATCGGCTTTCGCTGCCTGCGCATGGCGGGAGAGGGCCCCCGGCTGGGGCTGTATGGCTTTGGCGCCGCCGCGCACATCCTCATCCAGGTGGCGCGGCACCAGGGGCGCCGCGTGCATGCCTTCACGCGCGAGGGCGACGCGAAGGGCCAGGCGTTCGCGCGGGAGCTGGGCGCGGTGTGGGCGGGGGGCTCGGAGACGCCGCCGCCGGAGCCCCTGGACGCGGCCATCCTCTTCGCTCCCGTGGGGGCGCTGGTGCCCGCGGCGCTGAGGGCCGTGGACAAGGGCGGCGTGGTGGTGTGCGGCGGCATCCACATGAGCGACATCCCGTCGTTCCCCTACTCCATCCTGTGGGAGGAGCGCGGGGTGCGCTCGGTGGCGAACCTCACGCGTCAGGACGCCATGGACTTCCTGGCGTTGGCGCCGCGAGTGCCGGTGCGCACGGAGGTCCAGGCGTTCCCCCTGTCCGCCGCGAACAAGGCGCTCCAGGCCCTGCGTGAAGGCCGGGTGCGAGGGGCCGCGGTCCTGGACATGTCGCTGGCGGAGTAGGGCCGCGCTGGAGCGAGTGCCCGCGCGCCTGGCTGCCCGGATGCTTGGGGGCAGGGGGAGTGCACAGCTTTGGCGGCACGGAGGCTGTGCACCCCATGAAAGCGATTCAGGAGACGGGACCATTCGAAGGGTATGACCTGGAGGAGACGCACCCGCTGGGCTCGTACGCCATCTTGCTGGGGACCTTCAGCACGACCGTGCTGGGCTTCCTGGGCTGGATGGGGGCGTCGGGGCGGAGCCTCCCCGAGCGGTTCAGCGGCCCTGACCTCGCGCTGCTTGGCGTCGCCACGCATGTCGTCACCCGGGTGGTGGCGGCGGACAAGGTCACGGCGGTGGTGCGCGCCCCGTTCACGCGGTTCAAGGGCAACGCCAGCGCGGGCGAGGTGAGTGAGCAGGCCCGTGGCACGGGGTTCCGTCGCGTGATGGGCGAGCTGCTGGACTGCCCCTTCTGCCTGAGCCCGTGGGTGGCCGCGTCCTTCCTCATGTCCGCCACGCTGCGTCCCCGTCAGACGCGGTTCGTGGCCTCCATCTTCGCGCTGAGCGGCGCGTCCTTCTACCTCCACCGGGCCTATGAATGGCTGGGCGAGAGCCTGCACCGCACCCGTTCGCAGGCGCAGATGCTGGCGAAGCGGCAGCAGCGCGAGGCCGACGCCGACGTGCAGCTCCCCGGCCGGGGGCCGCAGGTGGTGGAGCCGGGCCGCGCGCCCATCCCGTCCCCGAGCTGACCTGCGGAAGGTGGACCGCGAGAGTGTTTGGCGTTTGGATGCCGCCCGTCCGTGATGACTGGCGCCGTCCGACAGCGATTGTGGGAAATGCTCCTGCTGCCGGGGCTGGTGTTGGCGTGGCTGGTTTTGATGGTGGCGCCGGTGTGGCTCCAGGCCGCCCGCTTCTGCTTCGCGAGCTATGACCTGGGCATCTACACCCAGGCCCTGGCGCGTCTGTCATTCCAGGAGCCGAATCCCTGGCTCAGCGTCCGGCAGGTCCACCTGTTCGCGGACCACTTCGACCCGGTGCTGTGGCTGGCCCGGCCGCTCGTCGCGGTGCTGCCCGCGAAGTGGGTGGGGCTCGTGGCGGAAGGGGCCTTCGTCCTGCTGTCGCTCGCGCCGCTCGCGTGGCTCCAGGCGCGGGGGCTGCTGGACCGGGCCTCCACCGCGCTGCTGGGCGCGCTGCTGCTGTTCAACCCCGGGACGACGGCCGCGCTCACCTTTCCCATCCATCCCACCACGTGGGCCATGCTGCCGTGGACGTGGCTCGCGGTGGCGTATGGACTCAAGCGCACGGGGTGGATGCTGGGCGCGCTGGTGGTGCTGTTCGCGTGCAAGGAGGAGTTCCCCTTCGTGGGCCTGGTGCTCGCCGGAGGCCTGTGGCTGCGCGGTGAGCGGCGGGCCGCGCTGGCGGTGTTCGCGCTGTCGGCGGCGTGGCTCGCGTTCGTGTTCGTGGGGCGCTCGGGGTGGCTGGGGCAGACGGTGGACTACCGCTCGCGGCTGCTGCCGGAGCAGGGGCAGGGGTGGGGCGCGTACCTGCGGGAGCGGCTGGCCGGAAAGCAGGTGTCGCGCATCGGCACGCTGCTGGTGGGCTTCGTCCCCTTGAGCCTCTGGGCGTGGCGCCGCAAGTGGAGGCCGGATCCGCTGTGGCTGGCGCTGCTCCTGCCCATGCTGGCCATCCGCTTCACGGGCATGGCGTGGCGGTTCCAGTACGGCGCGCCCCTGATGGCCGCCGCGGTGATGGTGTTCCTGCCGCTCTTGCGCCAGCACCGCCCACCGGCCTGGGTGCTGCTGACGACGGGGCTGCTGCTCTACACGACCAACGACAACACCGCGCGCGCCGCGTGGCGCACCGTCTTCACCCCGGAGGCCTTCCCCGCGCACTGTCCCGCCACGGGCCCTCGCCTCGCGAGCGTCCGGCACGCGCTGGACGTCCTCGCCGCGAATCCGGGCGGACGGGTGCTGCTGGAGGGCCACCTCGTCGCGGAGGTGGGGGCGCGGGACGACGTCTTCGCGGTGGGCGGGCCGCAGTCCGATGACCTCGTCTACGACCTGGTGCTGGTGGAGCAGCCGCCCGCTGGCAGCGTCTGGCCGCTGCCTCCCGGACGCATGGAGGAGCTCATCGGCGCGTGGCGCTCGGGGCCGGACACCCAGGTGCTCCTCGACGACGGGCACGTCTTCCTGGCGCGAGGCCGCTTCACCGCGAGTCGCTGAGGCGCATTCGCAGGCAATGACCGCGCGGACCGCGCCGTAATAGGGGCATGTCTCTTCCCCTGCTCGTGGGCGCCCTGCTGACCGCGGCGGCCCCCTCTCCGTCCTCTCCGTACCTGGACTCGCGGACCACCGGCGCCGCGTACTGCTACGACCCGGAGAGCCCCGTGCTGCGCGAGGCCTTCCGCCGCCCGAAGCCCACGCCCGACACGCGCATGGACAGCGCCGCGCTGGCGGAGGACGTGCGCTTCCTGCACCAGCTCCTGCGCACCACGTACTCCGGCTGGCCGGAGCTGCTCGCGCACCGCACGTTCGACCCGGATGCCTTCTTCCAGGACTGGAGCGCGAAGCTGGCCGCGTCCGGGCCCACCGTGTCCTTCCAGGATGGCGTGCTCACGCCCACCCTCGCCATCCGCGAGGCGCTGACGGACAACCACTTCGGCCCATCCGGCCTCTTGAGCACGCTGCGCGAGGAGCCACGGCTCGCCTTCCGCGAGTACCAGGCCGACGCGCCTCCGGGACTTCAGCTCGCGTCCTGTGACGCGAGCACCGTGGCGGGCGCGCAGACGGACACGCTGCGGGTGGCGCCGGTGCTGAAGCAGGATGGCTCCCGCGCGCAGCGGCTCACCGTGTCCGCGCGAGGCGGAGGCGACGCGCGGACGCTCCGGTGCGGTGACACGTCGCTGCCGCTCACGGTGCGCCCCTCGCGTCCGGGCCGGGAGTTCGCGCCGAAGGACACCTATACATACGAGCCGAAGGGCGACGTGGGCATCATCACGATCCGCCGCTTCTCCGGACCGCCCGAGGCCGAAGCCGGGCTGCGCCAGTTCGTCGCGGACGCGCCGAAGCACCGCAAGCACAAGCTGCTGGTGTTCGACCTCCGGGGCAACAGCGGCGGCAACGACGGCTATGTGTATGAATGGCTGGACACCCTGGTGCGCGGGCCGTGGTTCGCCTCCGGAGAGGTGTGGATGCACGGCGCCTTCTATCCGTGCTTCGAATGGAACTCGCGCGTGCAGCGTCAGGCCATGGATGGACGGCTGGACACGCCGGAGGCGAAGGCGGAGCGTGACGCCATCCGGGCGAAGTGGCCCGTGACGCCGGAGCCCTCGCGCCCCGTGTTCGACAGCGGCCGCGTGGAGGGCCACGCGAAGACGCCCTTCACGGGGCGCATCGTGGTGCTGGTGGACCGGAACTCCGCGTCCTCGGGAGAGAGCGGAGCCTACGCCCTGCACCGCGCCACGGGGGCGCCAATGGTGGGGGAGAGGACGGCGGGCTTGCTCACCTACGGCAACGCGCCGAGCTTCGTGCTGCCGCGCACGGGTTTCGCGTGGGTGGTGCCCACCAAGCGCAATTTTTTCGCCGACCCCGTGGAGGGCGTGGGACACGCCGTGCAGGTGTACCTGGACGCGGAGGACCTGGGCCGGCCCGTCGCGGAGCTGCTGCCTCGCCTGCGCAAGCTGCCGTGAGTCAACGTGCCCCACGCACCGGGGCGCGTGTCCCGTCATGCCCCGTTGGATGGGGGCCGTTATAGGTATTTCCGTGGGCCCGGGACGTTGGCAGGGCTCATGCAAATGCCTTGAATCCACACCGGCTCCAGAGCACGGAGCCCAACCCGAGGCGGACGATGAAGCGCGCACTGCGAATCACCTACCGGGGCATGGAGACGAGCGACACCCTCAACGAGCACATCCGCGACCAGGCGGACAAGCTGGAGCAGTTCTACGACGGCATCACCGGCTGCAACGTGGTGGTGGAGGAGCCGCACCGCCACCACGCCCAGGGGCACCGCTTCCACGTGCGCGTGGAGCTGCACGTGCCGGGCAGGGACATCGTCGCGGACCGGGAGCCGGCGGAGCTCGCGGCCCACGCGGACGCCTACCAGGCCGTCACCGACGCCTTCGAGGCCGCGCGGCGCCAACTGCAACACCACGCGGACCGCCAGCACGCGCACCACCGCTAGTCATTGCAGGCTGACCGTGGTGCGCAGGAGCGCCAGGTACGACCAGTCGCGCGTGGGCATCTCCACGGGCGGCGTGTCGTAGTGGTTCACGTAGCCCGCGACGCCGAAGCCCAGGAAGCGCGTGACCCACCAGCGCAACGCCAGCGCGCCGCCCGTGGTGCCTCCGGGCTCCACGTCCGGCGCGCCCCGGCCCAGCCACAGCCGCTCCACGCGCGCGGCCAGCTCCAGTGAGCCGGAGGGGATGCCCTCCGAGCCCACGCCCGCGAGCGCTTCCGGCCACCGCGCCCCCTGGCGCGGCATGCCCCGGATGACCCAGGACGCCTCCACGCCCAGGCCCTGGCTGCTCATCGTGGGCAGGGCTTCGCGAGGCGTGGCCGGGTTGCCGTCCGTGTCGCGCGAGCGGTGCTCCCACGCGGCGGCGGCCTGCACGTCCACGCGCACCGGCCCCGCGTCCAGCCGCCCGTGCGCCTCCGTCACGGTGCGGTAGCCGGACACCGGAGGCGGCCGGTAGAAGAGGAAGTTCTGTGCCCCGCGCCCGCCGATGCCGGGCCGGTCGAAGGCGTCCTCCACGTGCGCGCCCGCGCCCACGCGGACGCCGCCGTGGCGCACGTCCATCCGCACGTCCACGGAGGGCTGGGCGTTGTCGTTGCCCAAGGGGCTGCCGGAGCCGTTGCCCAGCCGCAGCCAGCCCTCCAGGGGCAGCGACGCGGGCGTCCACTGCACCTCCGCGCCCAGGTCGCGCCGGGCCCAGAACGCCGCCGTCACCAGCGGCAGCTCCGGGATGGGCAGCGTCTCGATGCTCTGGTCGCGCCCGGCGGGGAACAGCGGCGTCTTCGCGTAGCCCACGGAGAAGCGCAGCCCGTCGATGACGAGGAAGTCCACGTACGCGTCCAGTAGCGCGGGCTTCTCCTGCGCCCACTCCGCCGTGCCCACGGCCACCAGCCAGGGCACGGGCTGGCCTCGTCCGCCCAGGCGCAGGCGCGCCAGGTTGAAGCCGTTGTGCCCCTCGATGTCGTCCGCGTGGACGCGGTAGTCCACCTCCCCCACGAAGGTAGGGGTGAAGCGCGGGAAGTTCTCCTCCCCGGCCAGGGCGGTCGCTGACGCGAGCAGGGCCAGCGTGAACAGGGAAGCGGACTTCATTCGAGCGGGATGATGCGCAGGGTGTGGTTCGTGCCGTCTTCCGGAGTGCCGTCATGGTCGGCGATGAAGAGGCGCTTGTTCTTCGCATCCCAGGCCAGGCCGTGCGGCTCCTGGAAGCCGCCGGCCACCACGCTCACCTCGCCCGTCTGGCGGATGCTCAGCACGGTGCCGTCGCGGCTGCCGGTGAGCAGCGTGTCGTTGGGGCCCACGGCCAGCAGGTCCGGGCTGTTCAGCGTGGCGAAGGCCACCAGTTGCGACGGCGCGGACAGCGGCGCGCGGTACACCTTGCCCGCGAGCTGGTCGCTGATGAAGAGCGAGTCCTTCACCGCGAGCACGCCCACGGGCTTCTGGAGCGCGCCCACCACCTCCGTCTCGGTGCCGTCCAGCGTGAGGCGGGCCACGCTGCCCACGTTCACGTTGTTGTTGCGCACGAAGTAGCCGTCGTAGAGCTGCCCGTCCTCGGTGACGGTGATGCCGATGCGGCGGCGCACCGCAGGCAGGTTGGGGACGATGGCGGACGTGCCATCCGGCCGGACGTAGACGACGTCGCCTGCGGTGCCGCCTCCGAAGCGCACCACCACCAGCGTGCCGTCCGGCAGCCGCACCAGGTCACCCAGGCCCGGGCCGTTCGCGGGCGCCGCGGGCAGGTCCGCCACCTTCGCGATGCCCTCGCCGTCGCGGTAGCTCAGCACGCGGTTGTTCTGGTCGTCGGCCATGTAGAGGGTCGCGCTCTCCGCGTCCCACCAGAGGCCGTTGGGGTCGCCGTCCAACGCGATGGTCTTGGGGCCCCGCTCGATGACGGGGTTCTCCGAGGGGCCGGGCACTTCGGGGGACGACGAGCAACCCACGGCGGCCAGCGTCATGCCCAGCAGGGCAGGGAAGAGGATTCGCATGGAACCCCCTCCTAGCGCAGGGGGAGGCCGGGAAATACAGGCACCGGACATTGACCCGGCCCTGGAGGGCGCGACGCCGCCGGGGCGTGTGCCGGTAGCGTCACGGTGGACGGACATCTCCCAGGAGTCGTTCGGAATGAGCGGGTCTTCTACCCGGGGCTGGCTGATGCTCGCGGGGGCGCTGTGGTTGGGCGGAATCGTCACGGGCATCGTGGCGCTGGCCCGGTACGCGATGACGCCGGGCGCCGCGCCCGCGACGGCGGCGACGTGGCCGGAGGGAACGCGGCTGGTGCGCCAGGCCGGACGTCCGGTGCTGGTGATGCTGGCGCATCCGAAGTGCGTCTGCACGCGGGCGAGCCTGGCGGAGCTGGCGCAGGTGATGGCGCACGCGGGCGGGCGCGCGGAGGCGTTCGTGCTGTTCCTGCGTCCGGAGGGACTGGAGGACGGCTGGGAGCAAGGCGACCTGTGGCGCACGGCCGCGAGCATCCCGGGCGTCACGGCGCTGCGTGACCCGGACGGCGTGGAGGCGAAGCGCTTCGGCGCGACGACCTCCGGGCACGTGGTGCTCTACGGCGCGGACGGGCGCCTGCGCTTCAGCGGAGGCATCACGGTGGCGCGCGGGCACGTGGGCGACAGCCCGGGACGCGAGGCGCTGGAGCGCGTGCTGCGCGAGGACGGCGAGGGCGGCGGCACCCCGGTGTATGGCTGCGCGCTGGAGACGCCGGAGGGGCGCTGAGGCGCGCGGATGTCCTGCGCTGGTCGAATGGGCGCGGGAGCGTGTCTGGCTTTGGACGTCCCGGGGGGGAGGGCGGTTGGCGCGGTGGAGGCGTCTGGGATTGGCTCCGCGCGCTTCTGGCGGCCGTGCCACGTTCATCCGCGGGGGAATCCAGTCCATGTCGCTCGACCACTACGTCACCCTGGGCCGCTCCGGCCTGCGCGTCAGCCCCTTCTGCCTGGGGGCCATGACGTTCGGCGAGGACCTGGGCTGGGGCAGCAGCGTGGAGACGTCCAACGCCATCCTGGACCGCTTCATCGAGCGGGGCGGGAACTTCATCGACACGGCGAACGCGTACACGTTCGGGCACTCGGAGAAGATCATCGGGGACCACATCGGGAGGCACCCGGCGAAGCGCGACCGGGTGGTCATCGCGACGAAGTTCTTCTCCAACCTGTTCGAGAAGGACCCGAATGGCGGCGGCGCGGGCCGCAAGTCGGTGATGGCGGCATGCGACGAATCGCTGCGCCGGCTTCAGACGGACTACATCGACCTGTACTGGATGCACGCCTGGGACGCGAACACGCCCATCGAGGAGACGATGCGGGCGCTGGACGACCTGGTGCGCTCGGGCAAGGTCCGCTACGTGGGCTTCTCCGACACGCCCGCGTGGAAGGTGTCGCAGGCGCAGGTGACGGCCTTCTTCCGGGGCTGGGCGCCGCTGGTGGCGTTGCAGATCGAGTACTCGCTGCTGGAGCGCACGGTGGAGGGCGAGCTCATCCCGATGGCGCGAGAGCTGGGGCTGGGCGTGACGCCGTGGTCGCCGCTGCGCAGCGGGGTGCTGAGCGGCAAGTACACGCGGGAGAACGCGGGCAGGCAGAAGGCGGACCGGGGCGCGTGGGCGGAGGCGTCGCTCAACGAGAAGACCTACAAGCTCATCGACGTGCTCCAGCGCGTGGCGAAGGAGCAGGCCTCCACGGTGGCGCGCGTGGCGCTGGCCTGGGTGCAGGGCCGGCCGGGCGTGGCGTCCACCATCCTGGGCGCGCGCACGCTGGAGCAGTTGGACAACAACCTGGGCGCGCTGGACGTGAAGCTCACGCCCGCGCAGGTGAAGGCGCTGGACGACGAATCCCAGCCCACGCTCAACTTCCCGGCGGCCTTCCTCCAGGGCGCGCCGTCCTTCATGCACGCGGGCCTGCGCGTGAACGGAGTCCAGGCCCCGCCCAGCAACCTGACGCCCAAGGCAGGCACCCCCCGGTACTGAGGTGGAACGCCGTGTCGGGGCATTCTGTATGATACGTACAGAACGTACGTTTCCCGAGGAACGGCCATGATGGAAGTCAGCATCACCGAAGCGCGCGACGACCTGGCGGAGCTGCTCAACCGGGCGGCCTACGGGAAGGAGCGGCTCGTCCTGACCCGGCACGGCAAGAAGCTGGTCGCGGTGATTCCCTTCGAGGACCTCCAGGCGCTGGAGGCGCTGGAGGACCGGCGGGACATCCAGAAGGCGGACGCCGCGCGCCGGGAGTCCGAGGGCCAGCCGCGCGTCGCGTGGAAGCAGGTGAAGGCGGAGCTGGGGCTCACGAAGAAGAAGGCGAAGAAACCGGCTAGCGGTAGATCTCCCGCCGGTGGCCCAGCTCGACGATCAACACCACGAGCCGGCCGTCCTCGACCTGGTAGATGACGCGGTAGTCACCGATGCGGATCCGCAGGTAGTCGCTGCCCTTGAGCTTCTCCGCGCCCACGGGCCGGGGCTCCGTGGCCAGGGCGTCGATCCGCTTCGCGATGCGGCGCTGATGGACCGGATCCACCGCCGCGAGCTGCTTCACGGCGGCCTGGAGGAACTCGACCGTATAGATGGCGGAGGGCTTCGTGCTCATTCGGGGCGGGTGGCCCCCGAGTGTCTACCTGCCCCTCCTGACATGGCGGGTTGGCAGTGGAAAGCCGAACCCTGTCGGCACACCGGCGCACAGTGTGGAGTGCGGGGCCTTACGTTTCGGGGCTCGGGTGGGGGCAAAGGGCCGCTGGAACGTTCACGGGCGGACGCTGGCGGTAGCGCGAACGGGGGGCGTTCCTAACATCGGCCCCCTGGCAGTGAGTCGGTGGTCGGGCGGTCTGGCGCGGTACGGGCGGCGGGGAGGGTGGCGTGAGCGAGCGACTGACGGGTGATGTGTCTTCGCGGGCGCAGGCGGGTGGTCCGGACTTCTCCCGCGACCCCGAGACCTTCGAAGCAGAGCTGGATGCGTGCCTCGAACGCGCCCTCTCCTCCGTGTCCTCCGAAGAAGAGGAGCTCGTGCCGGAGTCCTTCGCGACCGGCCCGCTGCGCACGCTGCTCGACCTGGCCTCCACGGAGGAGTCCTGGCTCCAGTCGCTGCCGCCGTCCTCCAACGACAACGTGGAGCCCCAGCTCACGCTGTCCGCCGAGGCCGCGAACGTCGTCATCCCGGAGTGGCTGCGCGCGGAGGAGTCCGCGTCCAGCACCTCCCAGCAGCGCTCCTGCGGCGCCGTGACGTCGTGGGATGCCCCGCCGCCGTCGCCCGCCTGGGCCACGCCCGGCTCTCCCGCCGAGGCCTACGCGCCGCAGCCGTGGATGCCGTACGCCCCCGTGGCGCCCGAGCCTCCGCCGCCCGTCATCGCCGACGCCTCCACGCACATCCTCGGCATGAGCCCCATGTCCTTCGTCAGCGCCGTGGCGATGGGCGCGCTCGCCGCGGGGCTCCTCGTCGTCGCGGGCCTGCGGCTCACGTCGAAGGATGAGGCGCGGTCCATGCCGCAAGCGCAGGTCCTGACTGGCACCGTCGCCGCGCGAGCCGGCGCTCCGGGAACGCAGGGCTTCGCGACGACTCAGCCGAACACCCTGGCCACCCAGGGCGCCATGCCCGCGCAGGGCTTCTACGGTGTCCCCGGCATCCAGGCGGGCACGCCGGACCTCTCCCAGTCCATCGCGGGCGGCGTGAACACCCCCGCACTCACGGACGCGCAGCGCGCCGCGCAGGCCCTCACCCCGAACACGCCCGTCCTCGCGGGCCCCGCGAGCGCGGGCCTGACCACCGGCCTGCACACGCTGGCCCCGGACCCCACGCCGTCCCAGCAGCCCGCTCCGGCGGCGCCGAAGAAGGCCCCCGTGGCCCAGCGCGCCGCCACGCTCGAAGCGCCCGAGGACACCGGCGATGTCCGCGAGATGTCCTTCGGCGGCGAAATCTCCGAGGAGGAGCTGGCCCGGGCCCGTCAGGCCGCCGCCGAAGCCGAGGCCGAGGAAGCCGCGCAGCCCGAATCCGAAATCGACGAGGACTTCGCCCGCGAGCTCGGCTTCACCGACGACGCGGAGGCCTCCGCCCCGAAGCAGACCCAGGAGAAGACCGTCTACATCCCGCCGGCCCCGACCTCCGAGCGCGAGCAGCTCGCGCCCTCGGACATCACCAACGTGGTCGTCACGAACCAGCCCGCCATCGCCGCCTGCGTCCAGAACTTCAAGGCCGGCACCGCGCTGGAGAACGGCGGACGCTTCCAACTGCGCTGGTCCGTGGACACCGCCGGCACCGTCTCCGGCGTCGCCATGGAGACCGAGGCCCTGCAGGGCTCCCCGCTCGCCGGCTGCATCGAGGACCAGGTGCGCGGCTGGAAGTTCCCCGTGCACCGCGTCGCCATGAACGCCCCCGTGCACTACCCCTTCGTCTTCTAACCCTCCTACTTCCCCCGCGACGCTCGACGAGGTGTGGGCGCTGGTTAGATTGGCGCATGGCCGCGCGGGAGGAAGAAGACCCCATCGAGTTGCACCTGTGTCACCGTTGCCTGATGCGGCTGCCGGTGGACGCGGGCGGGGTGGACCTTCCGCGCCGGGTGCGTGAAGCGCTCAAGGCCCACGGCCTGGCGGACAAGACGCAGCTCATCCCGGCGTCCTGCCTGGGTCACTGCCCCACGGGGAAGGTCACCGTGCTCGTGGTCCCCGACGCCACGGCGCGGGGCACGCACGCGAAGCTCATCGACCCGAAGGAGGACGGCGAGGACCTCGCGAGGCACCTGTGCGACCGGCTCGCGCCGAAAGCCGGGCCGCCTTGAGCAGGGCCTCCATCATGGGCACGCAGCTCGCGGTCCCCGTGCCGGCGATCGCATAGGCGGTGCCGTGGTCCGGGGACGTGCGCGGCACCGGCAGGCCCAGCGTCACGTTCACCGTGCGCTCGAAGTCCAGCGCCTTGGCCGGGATGAGCCCCTGGTCGTGGTACATGGCCAGCACCGCGTCGTACTTCGCGCCGACCTCATCGGGCCGGGCGAACAGGCCGTCCGCGGGGATGGGCCCGTGCGCATCCACCCGCTTCGCCCGCGCGAGGCGGATGGCGGGCCCGATCACCTCCACCTCCTCGCGCCCCAGCATCCCGCCTTCGCCCGCATGCGGGTTGAGCCCCAGCACGGCGATGCGCGGCTTGCGGCCCACCACCGGCTGGAGGCTGCGCGAGAGCAACTGGAGCTGCGCCACCAGCTTCTCCACCGTCAGCAGCTTCGGCAGCGCGGAAATGGGGACGTGGTTCGTCGCCAGCGCGATGCGCACGCGAGGCCCGTCCATCATCATCAACACGTCCACGCCGAACGCGTCCGCCAGCACCTCCGTGTGGCCCATGAAGGGGATGCCCGCGCGCGAGATCTCCTCCTTCGACACGGGCGCGGTGCACAGCGCGTCCACCGTCCCGGCGCGCATCGCGTCGATGGCGGCGCGCACGTACGCGTACTGTGCCTTGCCGCCCTCGCGCGTGGGCTTGCCCGGCACGCGGTGCTTCGCCGGCAGGTGCGTGACCTCCACCACCGCGGGCCCTGTCGTGCGGCCCAGCGCTTCCAGGGCCACGCGCGGGAAGCGGCGGAAGAGGGGGAAGCCGTCCAGCGTGGGCCCGTCACCGAACACCACGGGCACCAGCGCGCGGCGCACCGCGGGCTTCGCCAGCGCCAGGGCCGTCACCTCCGGCCCGATGCCGGACACGTCCCCCAGCGAGATGCCCACGCGGGGCCGCGCGTCCGCCGTGGCCACCGCGCTCACATCTTCACTTCGACGTTGGCCTTCGAGCGCAGCTCCTGGACGTACTGGTCCAGGAACTTCTCCGTCTTCTCGTTGAGGAGCTTGGACTCCAGCTTGGGCTTCATCTCCTCGAAGGAGGCCACGGCCACGTTGCGGCGCTCCTCCACCTTGAGGATGTGCCAGCCGAAGTTGGTGCGGATGGGCTCGCTGACCTCGCCCTCCTTGAGGTTGAAGGCGGCCTTCTCGAAGGCGGGCACCATCACGCCGCGCTTGAAGTAGCCCAGGTCGCCGCCGTCCGCCGCGCTGGGGCCCTCGCTGCGGGCGCGCGCCAGGGCCGCGAAGTCCATGCCCGGCCGGCGGGCCTCCTGCGCGATGCCCTCCGCCTTCTGCTTCGCGGCGGCCACCTGCTCCGGCGTGGCCTTGGGGTCCACCTGCACCAGGATGTGGCGGGCGTGCACCTCCACGTCCTCGGTCTCCAGGCGCGTGTACTGCGTGTACGCGGCCTTCAGGTCCTCCTCGGTGACCTTCACCTTGGGGCCCACCTTCATGCGCAAGAGCTTGTCGCGCACCACACGCTTGCGCAGCATGTCCTTGTAGCTGGCGAGCGTGAAGCCCTCGTTCTTGAGCAACTGCTCGAACTGGCTCATGTCGCTGACGTTGTTCTGCTTGAGCACGTCCTGCACCAGCTCATCCACCTCCGCCTCGGTGGTGGTGATGCCCAACTGCTGGACCTCCGCCTCCATCAGCTTCTCGCCGATGAGCGTGTCCAGCGCGGTCTTCATCAACTGCGCGCGGGCCTCGGCGCGCCGGTGCGGGTCGATTTCGGAGTTCACGCGCTGGAGCTCCGGCGCGGCGCGCTGCTGCACCTCCGACAGCGGGATGATGTCGCGGTTCACCACCGCCGCCACCTTGTCCACCAGCTCCGCGCGGGCGGACGTGGCCCCCGTGAAGAGCATCACCGCCGCCAGGAACGCCACCAGGTTCTTCATCGCAACGACCCTCTTGAACGCCATGACACCGGCGAGCCCAACCGCCCGGCCCCCGGAAAAGTCCTTCACTTCGCCGCCTGCGGCGCCGGCCGCCCGCGGATGGTCTGCAGCGTGGCCTCGTTCACCACCACCTGGGCCTTGTCGCGAAGGTCCTTCTCGAAGGACTCCTGCGCCGCCGCCCGCTTGGCCTCCAGGAGGCGCCCCTCCACCTTCGCGCGCACCTCCGCCAGCTCCCGCTTCCTCGCCGGCCTGCGCTCCAGCACCTTGAACAGGTGGTAGCCGTACTCCGTGGACACCACGTCCGAAACCTGCCCCACCCCCAGCTTGAATACCACCTCGTCGAAGGCCGGCGGCATCTGTCCCCGGGGGAAGAAGCCCAGGTCGCCCCCCACCTTGGCGTCCGCGCTGAGCGAATAGCGCCGGGCGAGGTCGGAGAACTTCTTGCCCGCCTTGAGCTGCACCTGGAGCCGGCGCGCCTCGTCCAGGCCCTTCACCACCATCTGCGCGGCGTGGACCTCCTCCGGCTCCTGGAAGTCCGCCTCGTGCGCCGCGTAGTACGCGCGCAGCTCCTCCTCCGTCACCGCCACGCGCGAATAGACGTGGTGGGTGAAGAGCTTCTCGATGGTGAGCCGGCTCGCCTCGCGGGCGCGCAGCTCCGCCATGGACAACTGCCCCTGGGCGAGCACTTCATTGAAGTTGCCCGCCGGGTAGTCGCCGGACAGCCGCAGCACGCCGCGGTCCACCTCCTCCGGCGTGACGGCGATGTTGTTCTGCTTCGCCGCCTGCAGGAGCAGCATCCGCTTCACGAGCGTGTCCACGAGCGCCCGCTTGAAGGGCTCCACCTCCTCGGGCGTGGGCTCGGGCCCCTCCGTGGTGGCCAGCTCCCGCGCCAGCTCCTGCTCGAAGTCCGCCCGGCTGAGCGACTCGCCGTTCACGGTGGCCACCACCGTGGGGTCCGGCCCCTCCTGGGCCTGCGGCCGGCAGCCCGTCAGCCCCAGCACGCCGAGGGCGAGGCCCAGGCTCAGGACGGCGGACCACGGCATCGGGGAGGCGCGGAAGGAAGCGGGACGCATGCGCGGAGGCCTCGGGGGAGGGGACGGGGGGCCGTCCACGGTGGTGCCGGGCCGCCGGGCTTTCAAGCGGGACGTCACGGCCGGGATGGGAAGCGAACGGATGGGCCCATGGGACGGCCTTCCGGGTAGCACGCCGGGCGGGCCCGGACAACCGGCGCCCCGGGAGGGGGCTGCCCCCTAGGGGGTGTCCCTAATTAAGCCAGAGCATCATGCAGGCCAGATGGAGGACCGCCAGGTAGTTGGTGGCGGTCTT